>NZ_JACAFQ010000022.1 GCF_015354575.1 Pseudomonas sp. UFMG81 | reverse complement strand
TTTTCTAGCGCCCTCAAGATCGAGCGCCGCCCGCGCGGCGCATCGCTGGCAAGCCAGCTCCCACATCTGTTTCGGGCCAGTTACTCCTGGTCCTTCTCCACTGTACGCCTTGTTTGTACGACGCGGTTTCAGCGTTGGCGCTGATGCCGCACCACCAGACTTGAGGCATGCACCAAGGCGTACAGTGGAGACCTCACAGACATAACTGGCCCGAAACAAACTGTGGGAGCCGGCTTGCCGGCGATGCGCCGCGCGGGCGGCGCTCGATCTCAAGAACGCTGCAAGAACACCGGCTAGCACCTGGTGGCCCTCACCCGATACCCAGGCATGCACCCGCAGGCCCGCACGCAATTCTGCTTATCCAAGTCCAGCGGTGTGACGCCCAGGTGCATGCCGACAGGTTTGCAGCGCTCATGAGATCGAGCGCCGCCCGCGCGGCGCATCGCCGGCAAGCCGGCTCCCACAGTTTGTTTCGGGACAGTTATGTCTGTGCCGGTACCGCTGTCCGCCTTGTTGGCATGACGCGAGCTTTCGATGGGCACTACCCACGCAGGTGAACCAACAGGCCATTGAGTTGTACAAACAAATAGATTTGTACAAAAATCCTTGACCCAGCGAGGCCCTGTTCATGGCCGTGTCAGGCAGCAAACGGCGTTGCGCGCTGTATTCCCTTTGCCTGTGGCTCTCCCTGACCCATGCCTGGGCGGACTGGCGCACCGAGCAGCCCAACGCCCGCCTGGTCGGCAGCGGTGATTTCACCTGGTTCGGCCTGCGCCTCTACACCGCTCGGTTATGGAGCCCGGCCACCGCACCCGACTGGCAACAACCCTTCGCCCTGGAACTCACCTACCATCGCGACCTGTCGCGGGACCGCCTGGTCGACGCCAGCCTGGACGAGATGCGCCGCCTGGGCGGCCCGGCCCTCGAAGCAGCCACGCTGGAGCGTTGGGCCGAGCTGATGCGCGGCGCCTTCGTCGATGTGCGCCCGGGCACGCGTATCACCGGGTTGTACCTGCCAGGGCACGGCTGCCGCTTCTACATCGATGGGCAACTGCGGCGTGACATAGCCGACCCCGTGTTCGCCCGCGCCTTCTTCGCCATCTGGCTCGACCCACGCACCCGCGACCCGCAACTGCGCCAGCGCCTGCTGGGGCAAGCCGGGGCCAACCGAGGAGACTGACCATGCGCGCAACCCTGGTCTTGCTTGCCTGCCTGCTGCTGGGCAGCTGCGGCAATGTTGGTGTCGAACACTACGCCCGCGAGCAGCCGGGGCTGGACCTGGCGGCGTTCTTCTCGGGCCCGGTGCAGGCCTGGGGGATGTTCCAGAAGCGCTCGGGTGAGGTGGTCAAGCGTTTCCATGTGCGCATCGACAGCCGCCGGGAGGGCCAACAGCTGATCCTCGACGAGCACTTCGTCTACAGCGACGGGACTCGTCAGCAGCGCACCTGGACCCTCACCCCGGACGGCGCAGGCCGTTGGCGCGGGCGGGCGGGGGATGTGATTGGCGAGGCCGCGGGCGAGGTGGCGGGCAATGCCCTGCGCTGGCGCTATCAGCTGGACCTGCCGGTGGACGGGCGGCACTGGACGGTGGACATGGATGACTGGATGTACCTGATGGACCAGGACACCCTGATCAATCGGACCCGCATGAGCAAGCTAGGGGTCGAGGTGGGGCAGGTGACGTTGTTCTTCCGGCGTATGCCCTCGAGCGCCCAGTGAGGGTGGGGCTGCTTTGCAGCCCATCGCCGGCAAGCTAGCACCCACCCTGTAGGAGCGGCCTTGTGTCGCGAAAGGGCCGCAAAGCGGCCCCGACGATCTTGAGGTGTAATCGAGATCCTGGGGGCGCTGCGCACCCCTTTCGCGACACAAGGCCGCTCCTACAGAGGTGTCTTGCTTTGGATCTTCCGGCAACGGACCCTACCGGCGTGCGGCCAGGTGCAGGCACAGCGGCAGCCAGAGCGCCCAGATCGGCGCCAGTATCAATGCCGTCGCCGTCGGCCCCAAGGGCAGCTCGACCCCGGCCAGGGGGGCGCCCGCCAGGTACGCCAATGGCCCGCCGAGCGCGCCCGCCAGCACGCCGCGCCACAACGGCCGGTGCGCCCATGCCAGGCTATGGCGCAACCCGCTGGCGAGCACCAGCCACAACAGCGCGAGCCAGGCAGGCAACGGCGATTGCGTGAAGGCGAACACGCCCAACGCACCGAGCAGGCTATCGAGCAGGCAACCCAAGATGCCGATCCGCAGCACTGTCCGCACCTCTTCACTGAGGTGACGACACAAGCCCAGGTGAACCGCCAGCCCGGCCACCACCACGCCCAACAGCCACGGCTGGCGGGCACCCAGCACGCAGCCCCACCAACCGGCCTGCAGCCACAGCGCGTTGGCCACCAGCCCGTAACGCGACACCTTCAATCGCCCACAGGCGCCCGGCGTGCCCGCGGCCCGGCCCACAGCAGTTGCGCCACGCCAATGGCGCGCTCCTCGAAACCACCCTGGCAGTAGCACAAATAGAACTCCCACAAGCGCTGGAAGGTCTCGTCATACCCCAACCCCAGCAAGGTCGCGCGCGCCTGGCGCAGGTTGTCGCGCCAATGCCGCAGGGTGCGGGCGTAATCCAGGCCGAAGTCCTCCATGTGCACCAGGTTCAGCGCGGTCTGGCGGCTGGCGGTGTCGAGCAGCACGCCCAGCGACGGCAGGGCGCCGCCGGGGAAGATGTAGCGCTGGATGAAATCCACGGTGCGGCGGGCCTGGGCGTAGCGCTGGTCGCGGATGGTGATGGTCTGCAGCAGCATCAGGCCATCGTCCTTGAGCAGCGCGGCGCATTGGCGAAAGTACCTGGGCAGGTACTGATGGCCGACGGCTTCGATCATCTCGATGGACACCAGCTTGTCGAACTGCCCGCGCAGGTCGCGGTAGTCCTCGCGCAGCACCGTGATGCGCTGCTCCAGGCCCAGTGCGCGCACGCGTTGCAGGGTGTGGGCGTACTGGGCGTCGGAGACGGTGGTGGTGGTGACTCGGCAGCCATGCTGGCTGGCGGCGTGGATGGCCAGGCTGCCCCAGCCACTGCCGATCTCCAGCAGGTGCTCGTGGGGCTGCAATTCGAGCTTCTGGCAGATGCGCTCGAGCTTGTGGCGTTGGGCGTGCTCCAGGCTTTGTGTCGGGCTTTCGAACTGGGCGGCGGAGTACATCATGGTGGGGTCGAGCAACTGCTCGAACAGGGTGTTGCCCAGGTCGTAGTGGGCGAGGATATTGCGCCGGGCGCCGCGCCGGCTGTTGCGGTTGAGCCCGTGCAGCAGGCGCAGCGCCGGCCGGCCGAGACGGGCCAGGCCGCTTTCCATGGCGTCGAGCACCGTCAGGTTGGCGACGAACAGGCGGGTTACCGCCGCCAGGTCGGCGCTGCGCCAGTAACCATGGATATAGGCTTCGCCCGCACCGATCGAGCCATTGCTGGCCACCAGGCCCCAGGCCGCGTCGTCGAGCACCTCGATTTCCGCACCGAGCAGGCTGCCGGCGTCACCGAAGGTCCATTGCAGGTCGCGGCAGATGACCCGCAGGTGGCCGTGGCGCAGCTTGCGTAGCTGGGCGATGACCGCACGGCGGGCCAGGTTGCCCAGCACCGGGGCCAGGCCTGCCGATTTGCTAACGCTCAGGGTGGGTTCGGGCATGCTCGGGCTCCTCGTGGATGGGCTGGCCAACGCTCAGCTGGCTCTGGCTGGTGGGGTGGTCATGCACGGGCGTGCGCTTGAACAGCAGGCGCAGCGCCTGCCAGTAGATCGCCGTGAGCGTGCGCAGGCTCATCCACGGGAACGCCAGGATGTGCCTGCGCAAGGCAGGGCCATCGAGCGGTTGGCGCACCAGGGTGAGGTCGGCCTCGAAGACCTTCTGCTCGGCCTGCCAGCTTTGCAGGTGGATGCGGATGTGCGGGCCCTCGAGCAAGAAGCGCAGGCGGTACTCCATCGCCATCGGCAGGAAGGGTGAGACATGGAAGGCCTTGGTCATGACGAACCGACGCGGCTGCCCGGCCGGCACCGGCAGCACATAGTGGAAACGTTCGCGCCACGGCGTGTTGCGCACTTCCAGCAGGATCGCCGCCAACTGCCCGTGCAGGTCGTGGCAGAAGTAGATACTCACCGGGTTGAACGACAGCCCCCAGCAGCGCGGCTGGGTCAGCAGGTGCACGGCGCCTTCTGGCATGTGGCCGGTGGCCTGGCCGACCAGTTCGCGCGCAGCCTGGGCCAGCGCGGTGCCCCGGCGGGTCAGGGCCGGCAGGTAGTCGGTTTCGCGCCAGCCCATGGGGGCCAACAGCGAGTGTGCGAACAGGCGTGACAGGCCCAACAGACGGGGCAACTCGTCGAGGGCGAGGTAGAGCATGCCGATGCGGTAGCGAAACGCGTGGGGGCGGGGCGTCAGGCGCCGGTGGCTGACCCAGCCCTGGCAACGGCTGCTGTTCACAGGCGCTCTCCAAAATGTTCGGCCACGGCCAAGGCACTGGCTACGCCGTCTTCATGGAAGCCATTGGCCCAGTAGGCGCCGCAGTAGAAGCTGTGCTGTCGGCCCTGTAGCTCACCGATCCGCGCTTGGGCCAGCAGCGCCGCCTGGCTGTATTGCGGGTGGGCGTAGTCGAAGCGGGCGAGCACTTGCGCCGGGTCGATCAGCGCGGTCTGGTTGAGGCTCACGCAGAACGTCACGGGGGCCTCGATGCCCTGCAGGATGTTCATGTCGTAGGTCACGGCGGCAGATGCCTGCGCATCGCCACCGAGGCGATAGTTCCAGGCTGCCCAGGCCTTGCGCCGCCGGGGCAGCAGGCGTGTGTCGGTGTGCAGCACCACATCGTTGCTGGCATAGCGGATGGCGCCGAGTACTTCGCGTTCATGAAGGCTCGGGGCTTCCAGTAGCGCCAGGGCCTGGTCGCTGTGGCAGGCGAACACCACGGTGTCATAGCGTTCGCGCCCGGCCGGGCTGGCCAGGGTGACGCCGCCCGCGTCGCGGTACACCTGATGCACCGGGCAAGCGAGGCGCAGGCGTTCGGCAAAAGGTTGGCACAGGGGCGCGAGGTAGCTGCGCGAGCCACCTTCGATCACCCGCCATTGCGGGCGGTGGGTGACCGACAGCAAGCCATGGTTGCGGCAGAAACGAACGAAGAACGCCAAGGGAAAACCGAGCATGTCGGCCTGGGACATCGACCAGATCGCCGAGCCCATGGGCACGAGGTAGTGGTCGATGAAGCGCCGGCCATAACGCCGCGTTTGCAGATAGTCGCCCAGGGTGGTGGTCACGTCGATGCGCTGGCCGTCAAGGTCGGCCAGGGCCTGGCGATTGAAGCGCAGGATGTCCCGCAGCATGCCCCAGAACCCAGGCGACAGCAGGTTGCGGCGCTGGGCGAACAGGCTGTCGAGGTCGTGACCGTTGTATTCGAGCCCGCTCAGCGGGTCGTGCACCGAAAAGCTCATCTGCGTTGGCCGGGAGGCCACGCCCAGGTGGTCGAGCAGTTGGATGAAGCGCGGGTAGGTCCAGTCGTTGAAGACGATGAAACCCGTGTCCACGGCGTAGGCCTGGCCCTGCCAGCGCACGTCGACAGTATGGGTATGCCCGCCCACCCAGTCAGCGGCCTCGTACACCGTGACCTCATGGCGGCGCGAGAGCAGGTGGGCGCAGGTCAGGCCGGCGATGCCGCTGCCGATGATGGCGATACGCATGGCGGCTAGTCCTGCGGGGCGCGGGCGAGGCGTCGGCCGAGTGCCAGGCGCAGGGGGGGCGGCAGGGCGCCGAGCAGGCGCAGCACGGTGGTGAACAGGGTCGGGAAATTGATCTCCAGAGGGCGTCGTGGCAGGCGCGCGGCGATGCACTGGGCGGCGCGCTCGGCGCTCCAGCGCTGGGGCATGGGGAAATCGTTGCGCCGGGTCAGCGGGGTGTCGACGAAGCCCGGGCTGACCAGCGTGACATCGATACCCTCGGCGACCAGGTCGATGCGCAACGATTCCACCAGGTAGCGCACCGCGGCCTTCGAAGCACCATAGGCCGCCGCCCGGGGCAGGGCCAGCCAGCTTACCGAGCTGCCTACCACCACCAGGTGCGGGCGCTGGCCCCGGCGCAGCAAGGGCAGGGCGGCCTGCAGGCAGTGGCTGACACCCAGCACATTGGTGCGCAGCACCCGCTCGACCAGCGCCGGGTCGAAGTGCCCGGGCTCCAGGTATTCGCAGGTGCCGGCGTTGAGGATCGCCAGGTCCAGTGCGCCCCAGCCCTGCTCGATGCACGCGGCCATTGCCGTCACCTGCGCGGCCTCGCCGACATCGCCGACCGTCAACAACACTTGCCCGGGGTAGCGCTCGGCCAAGGCTTGCAGGCGCTGCGCCTGGCGTGCGCCGAGCGCAACCTGATGGCCCTGTTCCAGCAGCTGTTGCGCCAGCGCCGCGCCGATGCCGCTGCTGGCACCGGTCAACCAGCAGCGGCTCATGCCAGCCGCCCCTTGAGCCAGCCGATCACCCCGCCCAGCACGGGCAGCTGTTCGTAGAGCAGGGCGCCGGCGTCGAAATAGTCCTGGTGAAAGTACACGCGCTCGTCCCAACACAGGTGGCTGCAACCCTCGACGCTGACCGAACGCCCGCCGGCCAGGCGCGGGTGGCGAAAATGCAGGGTCCAGCGCAGGTAGCCCTGGCCCGGGCGTACTTCGTCGGTGGCATGGATGTCGTAGCGGATATCCGTGGCGTTGGCGTAGAGCCGGGCGAAGTAGGCGCGCAGGGCTGTCAGGCCGTGGATGCGGTGCAAAGGGTCCTGGAAGATCACGGCTTCGCTGTACAAGGCGTCTAGCCGTTGCAAGCTTGCGGCGTCCAGGCTGGCGAAGCGTGCTGCGAATGACTGCAGATAGGTGGACATGCTCGGCCCCTGGCAATCTTGTACAAACGCGAAATCGTGTACAGGTATTTTTGAGCGTAGGAGTAAAGCTGTACAAGTCAACTTCTTTGTACAGCTTTGCTCGGGATCAACAGCCACAAGGCATGAGCTGACGGTGCGCAGGAGCCCTTTCTTCTAATTGCGCGCGAACGGTCACCTATGCTGTATCGGCAGGCCGCATCCCCGCGCCGATTCCCCAATGCCTTTCGAAGAGGAACGCTCATGAGCACCAAGCCCACTGTTGTTCTCGTGCATGGCTTTTGGGGCGGCGCCGCCCATTGGTCCAAGGTGATCCTCGAACTGACCCGCAGGGGGCATAGTGGTTTGCGCGCCGTGGAGTTGCCCCTCACTGCGCTGGCCGAAGATGTCGAACGCACGCGCAAGATGGTGCAGCAGGTCGGCGGGCCGGTGGTGTTGGTGGGGCATTCCTATGGCGGCGCAGTGATCACCGAGGCGGGTAATGCGGACAATGTGGTTGGCCTTGTGTATATCGCCGCGTTCGCCCCGGACGCGGGTGAGAGCCCAGGCGCCCTGACCCAGCAGCACCTGCCGGCCGCCGCGCCCAACCTGGCGCCGGACAGCGACGGTTACCTGTGGCTCAAGCCCGACAAGTTCCATGAGAGCTTCTGCCAGGACCTCTCGGCGGACGAGGGGCTGGTCATGGCCGTGACCCAGAAGGCGCCGCTGGCGAGCACCTTTGGTGATGAGATCGAGCGCCCGGCATGGAAGCACAAACCCTCTTGGTACCAGGTGTCCAGTGCAGACCACATGATCGCCCCGGACAACCAACGGATGATGTCGGCGCGGTTGAATGCCAGGAAGGTGGTCACCCTGGACGCCAGCCATGCCTCGCTTGCCTCGCGGGCAGCGGAGGTGGCGCAGTTGATCGACGAGGCGGTTGCAGCACTGCAATAGCGAGTCATCGCAGTATCGGGCCCGCCTCTGCACACAGGACGTGGCGACTGGCCATTTCTCGTGCACACTGTGCCAGGCCATGTTGACCGTGGGGTTATCGAAGGGTGCGAGGGACGCAATGAGTCGACGTTGTCTGGGCCTGTCGCTGCTGATGCCGCTCGCCCTGGCCTGGCTGCCCGGGTGGGCCTGGGCCGATGAGCCGTGCCGGCATCTCACCGCTACCGGCAACCCGGAATACCCGCCCTATCTCTGGCGCGACCCGCAGAACCCGCGGCAATTGATCGGCGCCAACGCTGACTTGCTCAAGCAGGTGGCCAACGAGCTCGGGCTGGTGCTGGAGGTGGTGTACGTTGGGCCGTGGTCGCGGGCCCAGGAAGAGGTCAGCAGCGGACGTATCGACATGCTCGCCGGCTACTTTCACACCCAGGCCCGGACGCTGGTGACCGACTTCGTCAGCCCGCCATTCCTGTTCAATTCCAGCGTGGTCTGGGTGCGCAAAGGCGAGGGTTTTGCCTACAGCGACTGGTCCGACCTGAAAGGTCGGCGTGGCGGCACGCTGGTCAACAACAGCCATGGCCAGGCGTTCGATGACTATGCCCGGGCGCAGCTGAACCTGGAGGCTGTGCCCAGCGCGACCCAGGCATTCCAGAAACTGCTGCTCAAGCGCAGCGACTACGTGATCTTCGAGCGCTACCCCGGGCTGGCCCTGGCGCGCACGCTGGGCAAGGAGGGCGAACTGGAGGTGCTGGAGCCGCCGGTGTCCAGCGAAGGGCTGTACCTGGCGCTGTCGCGCAAGTCGGCCTGCAACCAGCCGGCGCTGCGCGAGCAACTGGCGCGCAAGATGAAGGAACTGGTGGCGGGGCCGCTGCCCGAACAACTGCTGGCACGCAACCTGGAACGCTGGCAGCGTCAGCAGGCTGCGCCGGCACCCTGAGGGCCCGTCAGCTCTTGCACTTGGCCAGCACCACCTGGCAGGTCTTTGGCGTGCCGCCCGAGCGGCTGGCATAGCGCATGCAGCTGTCCAGTGACTTGCGGCTGGCCGCGGCCAGTGTAGGGCCGAAGGCCAGGCCGCCTTCGCCGCTGCTGGGCAGGGCCTTGGCGTAGCAGCTGGAACCTTGGCTTGCGTAGCGGGCCGCGGACGGCTTGCTCGAGCAGCCGCTGATAACAAGGGTAAGGGCGAGCAGGGGCAGGGCGAATACATGCGCATGCCCAAGTCTGATAGCCATCGTGCGCTCCTGAAGCAGGTACGGTTAAGTCGGCCTGTAAAGTCTAGCCGCAGCCGCTTCGCTTGGCTCGCTTTTGCCGGGCCCCGGCAGACGACCAGTGGCAATCTGCCCTCAAACAGCCGTTTGATCGCTCTGGCCCGCGTGCTACAGCGGCTAAAGCCTTTGATTGGATCCATTGCTGGCGGCGAAAACCCCGTGCGTTTCGCCAAAGCTTGAGTACAATCATCGGCTTTTTCCGGGCCTGCCCGTGGTCTGTTTCTGGACGTGCACATGCTGATCGGTAGCTACTCCTCCTCGCTGGTGTTGATCTCGCTGTGCGTGGCCATTCTTGCCTCCTACACAGCCCTTGACCTGACCGGGCGCATCGCCACGGCCCAGGGCCGCGCGGTGTACCTGTGGATGGGCGGTGGCGCGCTGGCCATGGGCATCGGCATCTGGTCGATGCACTTCATCGGCATGCTTGCCTTCAGCCTGCCGATCAGCCTGGGCTACGACACCACGCTGACCGCGCTGTCGCTGCTGATCGCGGTGGCTTCGTCGGGGTTCGCCCTGTGGCTGGTGAGCCAGCCGCAACTGCCGTGGCTGCAGTTGGGCTTCGGTGCGCTGATCATGGGCACCGGCATCGCCTGCATGCACTACATGGGCATGGCGGCGCTACGCATGCAGCCGGGCATCGACTACGACCCGACGCTGTTCGGGGCTTCGCTGGCCATCGCGGTGGGGGCCTCGGCGGCGGCGCTGTGGATCGCCTTCCGCCTGCGCCAGCACACCCCTTACGTGCGGCAGATCCGTGGCCTGGCGGCCGTGGTGATGGGCTTTGCCATCGTCGGCATGCACTACACCGGCATGGCCGCGGCCAACTTCCCCGAAGGCAGCTTCTGCGGTGCGCTGGCCGATGGCCTGGCCGGCGATGGCCTGGACTACCTGGTGCTGATCACCACCCTGGCGGTACTGGCGGTGGCGCTGCTGACCTCGGTACTGGACGCTCGCCTTGAAGCGCGCACGGCGGAGCTGGCCCGCTCGCTGACCCTGGCCAACCAGGAACTGACCCAGTTGGCCCTGCACGACACCCTGACCGGGCTGCCCAACCGCACGTTGCTGGCCGACCGCATCGACCAGGCCATGGGCCGGGTGGCAGAGCAGGGCGGTTGTTTCGCACTGATGTTCATCGACCTCGATGGTTTCAAGCCGGTCAACGACGCGTTTGGCCACCATGTCGGCGACCTGCTGCTCAAGGCCGTGGCGGCGCGCTTGCGTGGCCACCTGCACAGCCAGGACACCCTGGCGCGCATCGGCGGCGACGAGTTCGTGCTGCTGGTGGAACTGGGCGAACCGGACGATGCCATGAACGTCGCGGTCAAGCAGGTCAACCTGATGGCCAAGCCATTCCGCGTGGCCGAGCACGACCTGCAGCTGTCGGCGAGCCTGGGCATCGTCATGTACCCAGGCAATGGCCTGGACCAGCACGAGCTGTTGCGCAACGCCGACGCCGCCATGTACCACGCCAAGAGTGCCGGCAAGAACGGCTACAGCTTCTTCGACGCCTCGATGAACAGCAATGCTCGCCAGCAGTTGCAGTTGCTGCAGGACCTGCGCACGGCGCTGGAGCATGAGCAGTTCCGCCTGCACTACCAGCCCAAGTTCGATGCCGTGGGGCGTCAACCCATCGGCGCCGAAGCCTTGCTGCGCTGGGAGCACCCGCTGCATGGCCTGATGCTGCCGGACCGTTTCATCGGCCTTGCGGAAAAGACCGGGCTGATCATCCCCATCGGCGAATGGGTGCTGGGCGAGGCCTGCCGGCAGATGCGCCAGTGGATGGACCAGGGCCACGACGACTGGCGCATCGCGGTCAACCTGTCGGCCATCCAGTTTTGCCATGCCGGGCTGGTCGATAGCGTCGCCCAGGCCCTGGCCGACAACCGCCTGCCCGCCAACCGGCTGACCCTGGAGATCACCGAGACCACCGCCATGCGCGATGCCGACGCCAGCCTGATGGTGCTGCAGCGCCTGTCGGACATGGGCGTGGACCTGTCCATCGATGACTTCGGGACGGGCTACTCCAGCCTGATGTACCTCAAGCGCCTGCCGGCCAACGAGCTGAAGATCGACCGCGGTTTCGTCCGCGACCTGGAGCAGGACAGCGATGACGCGGCCATCGTCTCGGCGATTGTCGCCCTGGGTCAGGCGCTGGGGCTGCGGATCGTCGCCGAAGGCGTGGAAACCGACCGCCAGCAGGACTTTCTGACCCGGCTGGGCTGCGATTCGCTGCAAGGCTACCTGCTCGGCCAGCCGGTGCCGCCCGAGCAATTCTTGAAGGGTTTGGCGGCGCTGCGGGCGCGCCAGGAGGCCGCGGGCTAAACCGCGTCGCGCAACGGGCTGGCCATCAGGTCGAAGGTTTCCATTTCGGCCTCGACGGCCTCGATGATTCGCTCGACGTCGGTCGCGGCCATGATCGCCGCGCAGGGGATGCCGGCGATGGCCAGCAGGGTTTCACCGCTGGCCCGGTCGAACAGCCGGGCTACCATGCTGCGCGGCGCATCCATGCTGGCCTCGAAACCCAGCGGGTGGAAGTGCCAGCGCATCACCTGGCAGGCGTTGGGGAACGTCATCTTGTTCATGCCAGCCTCCTTGTTCGTCATGTGAACGTGGTGATTTCGACGTTGTGGGTGTGAACGGTCGTACCTGACCGTAGGACCCTAACCATAGCACCGGCTCCGGCAACCTTCCCCGGAAAATATGACAAATATGCCAATGCATGACGGCGTTCACAGTGACACCTGGGCGACCGGCTGGCGGCCAGTGGCCATGGCAAACGTTTTCCCCTTGAGCCGGCGCGTGGCGCGGGCTGGCGCTCTGCTATGTTTACCCACAGCGCGTTTTCGGACCAGCGGCGCCGCCGGGCAGACAGGGAGACAGTCATGCGTTATGCCACGCTCACCCAACGAATTGCCGGCGACGCAGCCGCCGCCTGGGACATCCACTACCAGGCCCAGGCGCTGCGCAAGCAGGGGCGTGAAATCTACCTGCTGTCGGTGGGCGACCCGGACTTCGACACTCCGGCCGCAGTGACGGACGCGGCGGTGGCCAGCCTGCGCCGCGGCGATACCCACTACAGTGACCTGCGCGGCAGCCTGGCCCTGCGCGAAGCCATCGTGCGCCACAGTGGCCAGGCGATTACGCCCGAGCAGGTGGTGGTCACCGCCGGCGCCCAGTGTGCGCTGTATGCCACTTTCCAGTGCCTGTTCGAGGCCGGTGACGAGGTGATCGTCGCCGAGCCGATGTATGTCACCTACCACGGCGTGTTCGGCGCCTGCGGGGCGCAAGTGGTGCAGGTGGCGGTGCGCCCTGAGGACGGCTTTCGTCTCGACCCCGCGGCGGTGGCGCGGGCCATTACCCCGCGCACCCGTGGCCTGCTGCTCAACAGCCCGCACAACCCCACCGGCGCGGCGATTGCGACCCAGGATCTGCAGCAGCTGGCCCGGTTATGCCAGGCGCATGACCTGTGGCTGGTGTGCGACGAGGTCTACCGTGGCTTGCTGTATGACGGCGAGGCACCCAGCCCGTTGGGCCTGCCGGGCATGGCCGAACGTTGCGTGGTGATCGACAGCCTGTCCAAGTCCCACGCCATGAGCGGCTGGCGCATCGGCTGGGTGATCGGGCCGCCGGTGCTGGCCGAGCACCTGGCCAACCTGGCGATGGCCATGCTGTTCGGTTTGCCGGAGTTCATCATGCAGGCGGCCTGCGTGGCCCTGGAGCAGGCATTGCCCGAAGTGGCACGTATGCGCGAGGCCTACCGCCAGCGCCGTGATCGGGTGTGCGCGGTGCTGGAAGGCTGCCCGCACGTGCGCGCCCACCGCCCGGCCGGTGGCATGTTCGTGATGCTGGATATCCGCGCCACCGGGTTCAGTGCCCAGGCCTTCGCCCAGCGCCTGCTGGACGAGGAGGGCGTGGCGCTGCTCCCAGGCGACGCCTTCGGACCGAGCGCGGCGGGGCATGTGCGCCTGGGGCTGGTGCTGGAGGCCCAGGTGCTGGAGCGGGTCTGCCGGCGCATTGCCGCCTGCGCGCGGCGGCTGTCAGCCGAGCAGGCCGGCGGCGATGTTGATGGTGAAGCCCAGGATCGCCGTATTGAACACGAAGCCTACCAGTGAGTGGGCCAGCACCACCCGGCGCATGGCGCGCCCACCGACGCCGATATCGGAGGTCTGCACCGCGACGCTGATGGTGAACGAGAAGTAGTGGAAGTCCCAGTAGTCGGGGTCGCATTCGCCATCGGGGAAGCGCAGCGGCGGCTCGCGATGGTCGCCGGTGTAGAACAGCCGGGCGTAGTGCAGGCTGAAGATGCAGCCGATCAGCAGCCACGAGCCGGCCACGGTGAGCCCGGTGTACAGGTAGTGCAGGGTCAGGGCACTGCCCTCCAGGCCGCGGCTGGATACCAGCTGCAAGGTCACGGCCGCCAGGCTGGCGATGGCGGCGACGATGACCGTGATCAGTACCAGCCCGGCATTCTCGTCTTCGATGCAGGCCACCTTGCGCACCTTGTCCGCGCTGGCCCGCAGGCTGAGCCACAGGACCATCAGCAGGTACAGCCAGACCCCGAGGTTCCAGCCGGCGAGGATGTGTTGCACGCTGTCGCCGGCCGGGATCAGCCAGCCGCCAATGACGCCGGCCAGTATGGCGAAGCTCAGGCGTGGGTGGGTGCGGGTAAGAAACGCCATGCGGCCTCGCTTGCGTGGGGGGATGCCGTGAAACTGTAGCCCATCGCAATGCCATCGCGGGGCAAGCCCGCTCCCACCGATTATTGTGGGAGCAACTGTCTTGCACAGATCTTTTGTAGGAGCGGCCTTGCCGGGGCGCCGGACCGGTCGGAAAGGGCCGCATCGCGGCCCCAGGCTTCTATGTGGCATTCACGATTGCTGGGGCTGGGATGCAGCCCTTTCGCGGCACAAGGCCGCTCCTACAGATACCGCGCAAGATGTGGGAGCGGGCTTGCCCCGCGATCGACGAAGGTCCTGCGCTACCCTGGCATCCCGTCCACCCGCGCACGCAGCAGGATCGGCAGGTAATGCCAGAGGAACAACAGCATCCCGGCGCTGGCTAACAATACCGATAACCCCAGCCCCAGCGGTGCAAAGGGTGCCACCGCGACTCGGGCGACGGCTGCCAGCTGGATCAGCGCGAACGCCCAGCCAATGCAGCGTGGCACCTGCAACGGCCGCCCGGTATGGCCCAGGCTGACCCGTGCCATCATCGCCACGACCAGCCCGGTCATCGCGCCCACGCTCAGCGCATGCGCCGCCAGGCTGGGGTTGAGCGCTACGCCGGCGTGCCATAGCGCCAGGCCCAGGCACGCCGGGACCAGCCAGGCGTAGGCCAGGTGCAGTGACCACAGCAGCGGCAGCCGCCACAGCCGATGGTCATGCCACAGCACCAGGCGCGCAGCGTGCAGCAAGGCCAAGGCTGCGAACAGCAGGGCCATGAAGGGGCGCGGCATATCGTTCAGCCCAGTCACGTAGCTCAGTGGCACGGCCACGCTGCCCAGCAGGCAGGCTCGGTCCAGCCATGGGTGGGCGGCGCTTGGGCTCATCTCGCCAAGGCCGCGCCGGGTGAAGAATGGAATCACCCGGCCACCGATCACACTCATCATGGCGGCGATCAACCACAGGCCAGCCAGCACGCCTCGGCGCTGCAGCAACTCGTTCTGCGTCGACCAGCCGGCCAGGGTCAGCCACTGGCAGCTGGCGAGCAGCAGCACCAGCACCACGATCGGGTAGTTGTTGTGCAAGCGGCGCTGGATGATCGGCCGTGCCAAGGCCAGCGCCACCAGTGGCAGGAAGGCGCCATGCAAGGTCATCAGCAACCAGGCCGGCAGTGGCAGGAACCAGCTCGCCCGCCCCAGTAGCCAGAGCAGGAACAACCCCTTCAACGGCCGGCCGCTCAGGCCTGGAATGCCGCTCCAGTTCTGTACCGCCGTGAGCAGGAAGCCGGCGACGATCGCCACGGCGAAACCAAACAGCATTTCGTGCCGGTGCCAGGCGAGCATGCCGCCTGGCGGCGCGGGTTGCAGTACGCCGGTCAGCACCCCGGCCCACAGCAGCAAGGCGAGCAGGGCAAAAATGCTGCCGCCCAGGAAGAACGGTCGAAAACCCAGGGCCCAGACGGGCTGGCGCGGACGAGCGGTGACAGGCTGGACGAGCATGGCGTGGACCTTGTTCGATTCGAGGCGGTTGATGAGGTACCATCACGATCCGTGCCATCGGGCAAACCCTTGCATATCAAGGTGATGGCACGATCATGGTCATAGTGACCCGAAGCTTTTATTGTCCTTTTGACTTGAATCAGAGTCATAAGGACTTGCTATGCGCCAAGCCGTGGCAACGGCCTGGTACCGCTACAGGATTCCCGTTGTGATAGACCTCGCGCGCAACCCACTGCCGCAGTATCTGGCCCGCCTGGCGCCGTCCAGCCAGCTGACCATGCGCTACATCCTCCAGGACGCCGCCGATCGCCTGGGCTTCGTCGACGCCGACATCGCCGATGTGCCCTGGCACCTGCTCGAGCCGGGCCATGTGATCGGCCTGGTTGCCGCCTTGCGCGCCGATGGCTATGCGCCCAATACCTCGTCGCTGTATGTCAATGCCGTGCGCGGGGTGATGAATGAAGCCTGGCGGTTGGGCCTGATCGACCATGAGCAGTTGCTGCGCATCCGCGAAGTCAAGCCAGCCAGTGGCAGCCGACTGCCGCCGGGGCGTAACCTGCGGCGCAGCCTGATCCGCGAGCTGATGGAGGTCTGCGCCGCCGACCCGCGCCCACAGGGGGTGCGCGACGCGGCGATCCTGGCGCTGCTGTATGGCACCGGCATGCGCAAGTCCGAATCGGTGGATATCGACCTGGCCCAGGTGGACTTCGATGAGCGCTGCGTGCAGGTGCTGGGCAAGGGCAACCGCCAGTTGCTCAAGTACGCGCCGGCCTGGGCGTTCGACAAGCTGCAGGCCTGGCTCGACCTGCGCAGGCAGCACCTGCCGGCCGGCGAGCGCGACGACAGCTTCCTGTTCAACCGCATCCGCCGGGGCAGCCACATCACCCGTGCGCGCATCACCAAGCACGCCATCTACTACATCGCCCGCCAGCGCGGCGCCCAGGTGGGGGCAAAGATCATGCCCCACGATTTTCGCCGGGCGTTCATCACCCGGGTGATCGAGGAGCATGACCTGTCGATCGCCCAGAAGCTGGCGCACCACGCCAATATCCAGACCACGGCCGCGTATGACCGGCGCGATGACAACGAGCGGCGCCGGGTGGTGGAGCGGTTCGACTACTGAGGTGCACGGCCGCGCCAGCTTCAGTGAATGCTCGACGCCAGCTCGAAGATCGGCATGTACATCAGGATCACGATCAAGCCGATCAACAGGCCGATGAAGGTCATCAACAGCGGCTCGAACAACTTGACGAACCATTCGACCCAGCGCCCGATCTCCTGGTCGTGAAAATCGGCGCAGTTTTCCAGCATTTCACCGAGATTCCCCGACTGTTCTCCTGCGCGCAGCAAGCGTAGCGACACGGGCGTCACCAGCTGCCCGGCCTCCAGCGCATCGGACAGCGGCAGCCCTTCGGCAACGCGCCGGCTTGCCTGCTCCAGGCCCTCGGCGGCAGCACTGCCCAGCAAACCACGAGCCATGCCCAGGGCGGTGAGGATGGGGATCCCGCCCTGCAGCAAGATCCCCAGCGAGCGGTAGAACCGCGCCAGTTCGTACATCACCAGGCGCTGGTGCAGCGCCGGCACGCGGCGCAACTGGCGGCTTGCCCAGCGGCGCACGGCCGGGTGGCGACGCAGGGTCACCAGTGTGGCAATGCCCCCCAGCGTACCCAGCCCCAGGGGTAATTGCTGGGCATGGAGAAACAGGCCGATCTGCATCAGCACCCGCGACAGCCATGGCAGCTCGGTGCCCATCCCTTCGAACACCAGGCTGAAGCGTGGCACCACGTAGCCCAGCAGGAACAGCACCACGCCACCCCCCACCAGCAACAGCAGCAGCGGGTACACCGAGGCGCCCACCAGCTTCTGCCGAACCACGTCCAGTCGCTGGCGGTAGCCGATGTAACGGCCCAGCGCATCGCCCAGCGCACCGGTGCGCTCGCTCGATTGCACCAGGGCCACATACAAGGTGGGGAAGATCCGCGGTTGCTGGCCCAGCGCCTGGGACAGCGAGCGCCCTTCGTAGAGCTGGGCGACCAGTGCCTCCAGGGTCTTGCGCGCGGCGCCGCTGGGGGCTTTCTCGGCCAGGCTCTCCAAGGCGTCGATCAGCGGCAGCCCGGCATTGAGCAGGGTGGCCAGTTCCTGGCTGAACAGCACCAGGTCGAAGGCTGCGGCGCGGCGCCAGGGCAGGGCACGCAGCCCAAGGCCTGCGCCGCGCACGCTGAGCACGCGCAAGCCCTGGTCCTCGGCCTGGCGCCTGGCCTGCTCGAGGTCCTCGGCCTCCACTTGCAATTGCACCACGCCCTGGCTGCCCAGGGCCTTGAGCTGGTAGCGCATGGCCGCACTCCTCATTGCCAGCTGGTGATTTCGGCGTTCTCGCCATCGCCGCCGGGCTGGCCGTCCTTGCCCATCGACAGCAGGTCGTACTCGCCGCCGTTCTCGCCAGGTTGCTTGTAGATGTAGGCGCGCCCCCACGGGTCCTGGGGCACGGCCTTCTGCAGGTACGGCCCCGACCAGCGCGCCTCGCCGCTGGGCGCCGCCACCAGGGCCTGCAAGCCCTGTTCGCTGCTGGGGTAGTGGCCGACTTCCAGGCGGTACAGGTCCAGGGCCTTGCCCAGGCCCTCGATCTGCGCCCGCGCCACCTTGGCCTCGGAGCGCCCGAGCTGGCTGAAGTACTTGGGTGCGACGATGCCGGCCAACAAGCCGAGCACCACCAGCACCACCAGCAGTTCGAGCAGGGTGAAACCGCGTTGGGCATGGATGCTGCGCTGCATGGTGAAACCCTCCGTGTGCGTGTGCAGACAGCCTTATGCAACAGCCGTGCACGTCTGCGCCGGGGCCTTGCGCCATGCGGTGCGGCAAGCGGCACGCTGCTTGCGTTCCTACCTGAAAACCCGGGTTTTCCGGGGCATTTCCCCCACATCGGGGGCCACGGTGGGAGGCGATCGACATGCGTGGACTGATCCTGGGACTGGCTGCCGGGCTGGTGGCTTCAGGGGCGTGGGCCGACATCTATATCTCCAGCGACGGCAAGGGCGGCTTCGTGCTGTCCAACGTGCATCGCCCGGGCCGCCAGTACGAACGGGTGATCAGCGAGGCGCCGAGCAGCGGCGGGCCGGTCAATGCGCAACTGGTCACCGGCCGACCCTACGCCGACCTGGTGGCCGCCGCGGCGCTGGCCAACGATGTGCCCCAGGCGCTGCTGCATGCGTTGATAAAGGCCGAGTCGGGCTACAACCCCAAGGCGCGCTCGCCCAAGGGCGCGGCGGGGCTGATGCAGCTGATGCCGGGCACGGCCAAGGAGATGGGGGTGAAGGACGTGCTTGACCCGCAGGCCAACGTGCAGGGCGGGGCGCGCTACCTCAAGCGCATGCTCACGCTGTTCGACAACGACATCACCCTGGCCGTGGCGGCCTACAACGCCGGGCCAGAGGCGGTGCTCAGCCGCGGCAAGGTGGTACCTCCCTTCGCCGAGACGCGCCGCTACGTGCCCAATGTCTTGCGTGACTACCGCCTGCTGCGCGGGCTGGCCGAGGACTCGCCGCTGTAATCGCCAAGGCAAGGCCGGCGTGCACAGGCTATAACCTCTAGAGGTGCCCAGCCGCGGAGCCCGCCATGGACCTCGCCCCCCGTCCCGACACAGTCACGCCCGCCGGCGACGCCAGCGTGGCGCGGCGCCCCTTCGACCTGCTGCGCTGGTACGCCTGGGTCAGCCTGGCGATCATCGTCTCGGTGGCCGTGGGCCTGGGGCTGATCTCCAGCCGTTTCATCATCGACGAGAGCGTCGAGCGCGACGCGCTGCTCACCGCCCAGTTCATCACCTCCATCGCCGATGCCGAAGTGCGCCACGTGTCGATCCCCAATGTGCGCACCATGGGCGAGCTGCTCGACCCGCGCACCGACCATGCCATGTCGGATGTCGACCCCGAGGCCCGGCGCCGGGCCCGCGGCGAGTTCCTCGACCATATCGCCCACCTGCCGGACATGCTGCTGGTCAACATCTACGCGCCGGATCGCACCGTGATCTGGTCGAGCAACCCGGCGCTGGTGGGCAAGCTGATCGAGTCCGACGACGACCTGGACCACGCCTTCGAGTACCGGATGCAGGTGTCGGCCAGCTATCACAACGTCGAGCAGGCGCGCAGCGAACAGAAGTTCATCACCCCGCCGGAGCAGTTGTTTATCGAGAACTACATCCCGTTGTTCGCCGCCGATGGTGACCAGGTCACCGCCATGGTCGAGGTGTACAAGGAGCCTCACGACCTGATCGTGCGTATCGAGCATGGCTTGATGTTGATCTGGCTGGCTGTCGCGGTGGGCGCCGGGCTGGTCTATGCCGGCTTGTACGGCATCATGCGCCGGGCCGCGCGGGTGATGGCGGTGCAGCAGAAGCACCTGATCGGCAATGAAACCTTCGTCGCCCTGGGCGAGGTGTCTTCGGCGGTGGCCCACAGCCTGCGCAACCCGCTGGCGAGCATCCGCTCCAGCGCCGAACTGGCCCAGGCCTTCGACGAAGGGCCGGCGCAGAAGCACGTCAATGACATCATCAGCCAGGTCGACCGCATGTCGCACTGGGTGCGTGAATTACTGCAGTCGCTGCGCCCGCTCAATGACGAAGCGGTGCCGGTCGACCTGGCTCAGGTCCTGTGCGAGAGCCTGCAGGCCTATGCCGTGCCGCTGCGACGGGGCAGCGTGCAGGTATGCCTGGCCGAACTGCCGCCGGTGCAGGTGCTGGGCCATCCCGCACTGCTGGGGCAGATCTTCAACAGCCTGATCGCCAACGCCCTGGAATCGATGGAGCAGGGGGGGGAGTTGCGGGTGGAGGTGGCGCGTCATGACCGGCGCCACCTTACCCTGCGCCTGTCAGATACCGGCAAAGGCATGAATGAGCAGCAGCAACGGTTGGCCTTTCGGCCGTTCTACTCCACCAAGCAGGGTGGGCTGGGGGTGGGGTTGATGCTGGTCAAGCGGATCATGGAACGTTTTGGTGGGTCGGTGAAGCTAAGCAGCGGCGAGGGCACTGGCACGCGGGTTTCGTTGAGTTTCCGGCTGGCTCAGAGCTGAAGCTGTTTATCTTAACTATCTTTTAACGTATTGAATATTAACGAATTAATGTTTTTGGGTAATAAACACCCAAATGTGGGGAATTATTCCAGATTGAAGTTCATGAATATCTTATAGCCTATTGATTCATATCGTTTTTTAGCAGGATTTCGATTACTGGCTGATTTCTTGCTTTTCCCCTTGAAACGACCTCGGCGACTGCCATGGTCCTGCTACCCCCGGTAGCAGCGCCAGAGTGGTCCTCCTCAAGCGGCATGCAGGCAGGAGCGAAGCGATGCAGATGCTGGAGAACCAAAGCGTCGACAAAGAGGCTTCCCCGCAAGTGGGGCCGGCCATGCCGCTGCACCAGTTCAACCTGCTGCGCTGGTTCTCGCTGGTCAGCCTGCTGATCATCGCCTCGGTGGCCGGTGGGTTGGGCTACGTGTCGACTCGCTTCGTGGTGCGTGACAGCGTCGAGCGCGACGCCATGCTCACGGCGCAGTTCATCCAGGCCATGGCCCAGGCCGAAGTGCGCCATTCGCAATTGCCCCCAGGCACCACGATGGGTGAGCTGCTCGACCCACGCCTGGACCAGCAGCACTTGCAGTTCAGCCCGCAACTGGCCGAATCGACCCGTGAGGAGTTCCTCGACCATGTCGAGCACCTGCCCGACACCTTGCTGGCCAACGTCTATGCCCGCGACCGCACCGTGGTCTGGTCGACCAACGCGAACCTGATCGGCAAGCGCATCGACGAGGACGACGACCTCGAACACGCCTTCCGCTCGCGCAAGTCGGTCTCGGCCAGCTACCACAAGGCCGACGAGGACCGTGAAGAGCAGAAGTTCGAGCGCGAGCCGCGGCACCTGTTCATCGAGAACTACATTCCGCTGTTCGACAGCCAGGGCGAGCAGGTGCTGGCCATGGTGGAAATCTACAAGGAGCCGCAGGACCTGGTGCGGCGGATCAAGCGCGGCTACGTGCTGATCTGGGGTTCGACCCTGGCCGGCGGGGCGCTGATCTATTTCGGGCTGTTCTGGATCGTGCGTCGCGCGGCGGGCATGCTGCACCACCAGCAGGACCGTCTGGTGGCCAGCGAAACCTATGCCGCCCTGGGCGAGATGTCCTCGGCGGTGGCCCACAGCCTGCGCAACCCGCTGGCCAATATCCGCTCCAGCGCCGAGCTTGCGCAGTTGATCGCCAACCCGGTGGCGCAGAAGAACATCGGCGACATCATCACCCAGGTCGACCGCATGTCGCGCTGGGTGCGCGACTTGCTGGTGTCGCTGCGCCCGACCAGCGACGAGCCCGAAGCGGTCGACCTGGTGGCGTCCATCGAAGACACCCGGCAGACCTTCGCCCCGCAAATCGAGCGCAACGGTGTCAGCTTCAGCTTCAGCGGTCCCACAGAACAATGGGTGGCCAGCCAGCCACTGCAGCTCACGCAGATTCTCAACAGCCTGTTTGCCAACGCCCTGGAGGCCATGCCCCGTGGCGGCGAGCTACGTGCTGAGGTAGTGGTGGACGGGGAGCGGGCGCAACTGACGGTTTGCGACACCGGCAAGGGCATGAGCGAGCAGCAGCGGCGCATGGTGTTCAAGCCGTTCTTCACCACCAAGCAGGGCGGCCTGGGTGTCGGCCTGGCCCTGGTCAAACGGATCATGGAACGCTTCGGCGGCTCGGTTGAACTGAGCAGCCGTGAAGAGGAAGGAACCCGCGTCAGCCTCATTTTCGATATCGCAGCGGGAGGGGACCATGTATCACAACATCCTGGTAGTCGAGGATGATGAAATCCTTGCCGAAAACATCAGCACCTACCTCAAGCTCAAGGGCTTCGAAGTCAGCGTGTGCCATAGCGCCGAGCTGGCCTTGGAGCAGGTGGCGCGGGCCCAGCCCGACGCGGTGCTCACCGACAACTCGCTGCCGGGCATGAGCGGCCACGACCTGCTGCGTACCCTGGCGGCCCAGGCACCGGAGCTCAAGGTGATCATGATGACCGGCTACGGCAACGTCGAAGACGCCGTGCTGGCCATGAAAGAGGGGGCCTTCCACTACCTCACCAAGCCGGTGGTGCTGGCCGAGCTCAAGCTCATGCTGGACAAGGCCCTGGCCACCGAGCGCATGGAGCGCACCCTGTCGTTCTACCAGGAGCGCGAGGCGCAGAAGTCGGGGTTGCAGGCGCTGATCGGCGAGTCGCCGGTGATGCTCGAGCTCAAGCACACCCTGCGCCAGCTGCTCGACGCCGAACGGCGCATGGCCAGCGACGACCTGCCGCCGGTGCTGGTGGAGGGCGAGACCGGTACCGGCAAGGAGCTGGTGGCCCGTGCCCTGCACTTCGATGGCAGCCGCGCCAAGGGGCCGTTCATCGAGTTCAACTGTGCCTCGATCCCGGCCAACCTGCTGGAGGCCGAGCTGTTCGGGCATGAGAAGGGGGCCTTCACCGATGCCAAGGAGCGCCGCGTCGGGCTGGTCGAGGCGGCGGACGGCGGCACCCTGTTCCTCGACGAAATCGGCGAGATGGACCTGGTGCTGCAGGCCAAACTGCTCAAGCTGCTTGAAGACCGCAGCATCCGCCGGATCGGCGCAGTGAAGGAGCGCAAGGTCGACTTGCGGGTGATCAGCGCCACCAACTGCAACCTCGAGCAGATGGTCCAGCAGGGCAAGTTCCGCCGCGACCTGTTCTTCCGCCTGCGCATCATCGCGCTGAAGGTGCCGCGCCTGTATGCCCGGGGGCAGGACATCCTGCGTCTGGCCCGGCATTTTCTCGCCCATCACGGGCGCCGCTACGGTAAGCCGGGCCTGCGTTTCTCGGCCGAGGCCGAAGCGCTGATGCTCAGCTACAGCTGGCCGGGCAACGTGCGCGAGCTGCGCAATATGCTCGAGCAGACGGTTCTGCTGGCACCCAGCGAGGTGATTGGCGCGCACCAGCTGAACCTGTGCATGACCCTGGTCGACGAACCCATCGTGCACACCGCGTCGGTGCTGCCGTTCGAGGCGCCACGGCATGAGCCGGAGAATACCGGCAGCTTGCCGGACATGGAGCGCGACATGGTCTGCCGCACGTTGGACCGCACCGACTGGAACGTCACCAAGTCGGCCAGGTTGCTGGGGCTGTCGCGGGACATGTTGCGCTACAAGATCGAAAAGCTCGGGCTGACCCGGCCTGATAAGCGTCAGTGGTGAGCCCGCGAGGACTCATCGCTGGCAAGCCAGCTCCCACAGCGGTCGTGCAAGCCATGCACATAACTGTGGGAGCCGGCTTGCCGGCGATAGGGCCGCAAGGTCTTCAGGGCTTGCCACCGCTGCCTGCATCATTGCCCCCGCGCCCCATCCCTTCCGAGCCACTACCCCCCATCCCCGGCAAATCACGGTCATCGTTCTGCTCGGCCGGCGGGCTGTCCGGGTCATTGCCCTTGATCCGTGGGTCGGTATCCCGCGGCATGGGCTTCTCGATCGGGTTGAGGGTACTGTCCACGCCCGGCTGGGGGGCCGGGTTGTGCGGATCGTCGGGGTAGGTGGCGCCGGTCCCGGCGGCCAAAGCCAGGGGTGAGGCGAGCAGGGCGGCGAGCAGCAGGGCATGTTTCATGGGGCAGGCTCCTGTCGATGGAAACAAAAAAGGCCCTGCCAGCGCAGGGCCTCTTGCTCACTTGGGCCATGCCCTCATCGAACAGGTGCCATCACCCCGATCAGCGGTCACACCACCATCGACAGCAGCATGATGAAGATGATGCCGACCACCGACAGAATGGTCTCCATCATGCTCCAGGTCTTGAAGGTCTCGGCCACGGTCATGTTGAAGTACTGCTTGACCAGCCAGAACCCGGCATCGTTGACGTGAGACAGGATCAGCGAGCCGGCGCCAGTGGCCAGCACCAGCAGTTCGCGATTGACCCCCGGCACCAGGTCGATCACCGGGGCGACGATGCCGGCGCCGGTGATGGTGGCCACGGTGGCCGAGCCCGTGGCGATGCGGATCACCGCCGCCACCAGCCAGGCCAGCATGATCGGCGAGATCTCGGCCTGCACCGCCATCTGCCCGATCACGTTGCCCACGCCGGTATCCACCAGCATTTGCTTGAAGCCGCCACCGGCACCGACGATCAGCACGATCGCGGCCGTGGGGGCCAGGCTCTGGTCGAGCATCTTCATGATCTGCTGGCGGTTGAAGCCGCGTGCCGAGCCGAAGGTATAGAAGGCCAGCAGCAGGGCGGCGAGCAGGGCGGTGATCGGGTGGCCGATCAGGTCCATCCACTGGCGCACGATGTGCTCGGCCGGTAGCACCACGTCGGCGAAGGTCTTGAGCAGCATCAGCACCACCGGCAGCAGCACGGTGATCAGGGTGACGCTGAAGCTTGGCAGGTTCTTCTGGTCCGATTCGCGGGCGATCTGGTCCATCAGCTCCTGCGACGGGTTGCCGGGGATGTAGCGGGAAATGAAGTTACCGAACAGCGGGCCGGCGATCACTGCGGTGGGCAGGGCCACCAGCAGGCCATAGAAGATGGTCTTGCCGATGTCGGCGTGGAAGATACCGATTGCCAGCAGCGGGCCCGGGTGCGGCGGCACCAGGCCATGCACCACCGACAGGCCGGCCAGCAGCGGGATGCCGATCTTCACCAGCGACACCCCGGAGCGCCGGGCAACGATGAACACCAGCGGGATCAGCAGCACGAAGCCGATCTCGAAGAACAGCGGAATACCCACCAGGAAGGCGGCGAACATCATCGCCCAGTGCACTTTCTGCTTGCCGAAGGCGCGAATGAGGGTCTGGGCGATCTGGTCGGCACCGCCGGAATCGGCCATCAGCTTGCCAAGCATGGTGCCCAGGGCGAGGACGATGCCGACAAAGCCCAGTACGCCGCCGAAGCCGTCCTGGAACGACTTCATCACCTTGGCCACCGGCATGCCGGAGGTCAGGCCGAGAAAGCCCGCAGCCAGGGTGAGGGCGACGAAGGGGTGAACCTTGAAATGGGTGATCAGCAGGATCAGCCCGACGATGGTGACCAGTGCGTCGAGCAGCAGGAAGGTATCAGTAGCCAGTCCGAACATGGGTTGTATGCCTCGGTCTTGTCGTTGTTGTTTTGGCGTTGCTTATGTTTATGCAGCATTTGCTTGATGAGACAGCGCTGTCTTTGGTGAGCCGGTAACCGCCGGTTCAGGCGGTCCGCGCCAGGCTCCGCTCACCGCAGGGCTTTAGCCATTGATCGGCGGCCTCGGCAAGGGCTGCGACCGGGTGCGTGGCATCCAGCGCCAGGGTCAGGGGTTCGCCGTGGGGTGGCTCCAGGGCGGCGAACTGGCTTTCGATCAGGCTGGCCGGCATGAAATGGCCGGGGCGGGCGAGTACGCGCTTTTCGGCTTCCTGCGGGGTCAGTTCGAGGAATACGAAGCACAGCGTCGGCACGGCTTCGCGCAGCGTGTCGCGGTAGCGGCGCTTGAGCGCGGAGCAGGTGAGGATGGGGCGCTCGCCTGCGGCGAGGGTGGCCTGCAGTTCCTCGCCCAGGCGCAACAGCCAGCCGGCGCGGTCGTCGTCGTCGAGGGGGATGCCGGCGCTCATCTTGGCGATGTTGGCGGCGGGGTGGAAGGCATCGCCTTCGATCAGGCGGCCGCCGCTGCGGGTGGCAATGGCGGCGCCGATGCTGCTTTTGCCGCAGCCAGCCACGCCCATGACCACGATCGCGGACAGGGAAGGGTTCATCTGTACCTCCTGCTGGGTGAGATAGCGCTGTCTTTGCAGCAACGAGTGAAACCCGTCAGCGCCACCCTCCCGGGTGTTATTGGTCTTGTCTTGTGCAGTATGGACGCGCCTTGAGGGGCTGCTACCAAGATTGCATTGCCTGCGTCCTGAGACAGCGCTACCTTAGTGACCGTTCCCCATTCCTGCAAGTAGTAAAATTACAACATCCATGGCACGTATCGGTTCGCGCACCACAGGTCGCCCCACCCTGGCAGAAGTCGCCAGGCTTTCCGGGGTTTCCCCCATCACCGCCTCCCGCGCCCTGCGCGGCGTCAGCACTGTGGCGCCGGAGCTGGTGGAAAAGGTCATGGCCGCGGCGTCCAGCCTGGGCTATGTCGCCAACCCGGCGGCGCGGGCGCTGGCTTCGGCGCGCAGCCAGTCGGTGGTGGTGCTGATCCCGTCGCTGTCCAACCAGCTGTTCATCGACACCCTCGAAGCCATTCACGAGGTGATGCGGCCACGCGGCCTCGAAGTGCTGATCGGCAACTATCACTACGATCTGGCCGAAGAAGAGAACCTGATCCGCAACTATCTCGCCTACCAACCGTGCGGCATGCTGCTCACCGGCTTCGACCGCAGCGAAGGTGCGCGGCAGATGCTCGCCGCCAGCGGCGTGCCTTGCGTGCACATGATGGAGCTGGGCGGTGCGGCTGGCGCCTTGTCGGTGGGCTTCTCACAGCACCAGGCCGGGCGCGCAGCGGCGCGCCACCTGATCGAGCGCGGGCGGCGGCGCCTGGGGTTCATCGCCGCGCAACTCGACCCGCGGGTAATGCAGCGCGCCGAAGGCTTCCGCCAGGCCCTGGCCGAGGCGGGGTTGCAGGCCCAGGAACTGGAGATGCTGGACCCGCAACCTTCCTCCATCGGGCTGGGCGGTGCGCTGTTCAGCCGCCTGCTTGAACAGGCACCCGATGTCGACGGCATTTTCTTCTGCAACGACGACCTGGCCCAGGGCGCGGTGCTCCAGGCCTTGCGCCAGGGGATCGAGGTGCCTCGGCAGGTGGCGATGGTCGGCTTCAACGACCTGCCAGCCTCAGCGCACATGGTCCCGCCGCTGACCTCGATCCGCACCCCCAGGGCGGCCGTAGGGCGCGGCGCGGCCCAGGCGTTGCTGGCGCTGCTCGACGGCAAGCGGGTGGCCTGCGAGCAGCAGGACCTCGGTTTCGAGCTGATGCAGCGCGAGAGTTCCTGACCGGGCACGCTATAGTCATTGGCGGTTGACGCTCAATGACAAGGAATTTCAATGTGTGCAGCCAGGAAACAGACTGAAGACGGCCTGTTCGCGCTGACCAGCGAACGGCGCGCGGTGGCGTTGTTCCGCCTGGTGCTCGGGTTCATGGCGGCGGTAATGCTGGCGTTCGTCGCGATCGAAGGCTGGCGGATCTGGCGCGACTACCGCCAGGTGTACAGCAACGCCGAGAACGCGGTGAGCAACCTGGCCCGGGCTACCGCCCAGCACGCCGAGGATGCCATCCGCCAGGTCGACGCCATCACCGCGGCCCTGGCCGAGCGCCTGGAGGGCGACGGCTTCGCGCACATCGACCGGCCACGCCTGCACGCGCTGCTCAAGCAACAGGCGCAGATCATGCCGCAATTGCACGGCTTGTTCGTCTACGCGCCGGATGGCAGCTGGATCGTCACCGACCAGGACGCCATCCCCCCCAACGCCAACAACGCCGACCGTGACTACTTCATCTACCACCGCACCCACCGGGGCCGCCAGGTGCGCATCGGCTCGGTGGTGCGCAGCCGCTCCACGGGCGACCTGATCATCCCTATCTCGCGCCGCCTGGAGCACCCCGATGGCCGCTTCGCCGGGGTGTTGCTGGGCACCATCAAAGTCGACTGGTTCGTGCGCTACTACGGTGACTTCAAGATCGACGAGCGCGGCGCGCTGGTGCTGGCCAAACGGGACGGCACCATCCTCGTGCGCCGGCCCTTCGTCGAACAGGTGATCGGCCGCAGCCTGGCTGGCAGCGAGATCTTCCGCCAATACCTGCCCTATGCCAGCGAAGGGGTGGCCGAGGCGGTGGCAGTGGTCGACGGCACCCCAAGGCTGTATGGGTTCCGCGCATTGTCGAGCTACCCGCTGGTGGTGGAAGCGGGCTTGTCGCGTGAGTCGATCATCGCGCCATGGCGCCACGACATGCTCAAGTCGTTGGGCGTGCTGGTGCTGCTGCTGGTCGGCCTGGCCGGTTTCGGCTGGATGGTGCTGCGCCAGTTGCGTGAACGCATTGCCATCGAACGCGCCCTGCACCAGGCGCACCAGACCCTCAAGGCCCTGGCCATGACCGACAGCCTGACCGGGCTGGGCAACCGCCGCCGCCTGGATGCGGTGCTGGAGCCAGAGATTCGCCGGGCGCACCGCCAGGGCTATGCGTTGGCCCTGGTGATGCTCGACCTCGATTACTTCAAGGCCTACAACGACCGCTACGGCCACCCGGCGGGCGACCAGTGCCTGCGCCGTTTCGGCGACTTGCTGCAACAGGTGCTCAAGCGCCCGGGGGACCTGGCAGTGCGTTATGGCGGTGAAGAATTCACCCTGTTGCTGCCCGCGACCGATGCCCAGGGCGCCAGCCTGATCGTCCAGGAGATCCTGCAATTGCTGCGGCGCCAGGCCATCGAGCATGGCGGCAGCCCGCTGGGGCAGGTGTCGGTAAGTGCCGGGATCGCGGTGGGCGCGCCAACGCTGGAGACGGTCACGCCGCAGAACTTGATCGCGGCGGCGGATGCGGCGTTGTACGAAGCCAAGCGCCAGGGGCGCGATCGCTATTGCCTGGCAGGGCGCGTGACGGTGGCCGCTGCGCCCTGAGCAGCGCTGTCGAGCGCCAGGCGCATGGCGCAGCGCCCCTCCAGGCCGTGGGCGCGCTCCGTGGCGAGCACTCCACGCAAGCGCACGTCCAGTTGTTCGGCCGTTAGCACGATGAACCCGTAGCGGCCGTAGAAAGGTGCATTCCATGGCACCTCGGCGAAGGTCGTCAGGGTCATGGCGCACAACCCTCGCTCGCGGGCCGCCTGCACCGCCCGATCCAGCAACCGCCGCCCGAGCCCTTGCCCCTGGGCATCCAGGTACACCGACAACTCATGGATGTGCAGCGTGTCACCGGCCAGCGCCGCGCACAGGAAGCCCAGCGGCCGGTCTTGCGCATCCACCGCCACCCAACTGCCGTTGCCCGCGACGAAGTCGGCGTGCGCGGTGCTGTCCATCACGTCACTGTCGGCCAGCCAGGCCAATGCCGGGTACTGCCGGAATGCCTGGGCGGCGGAGCGCTCGATGTCGGGAAGCCAGGCAAGGTCACTGGCAAGGGTAGGGCGTATGCGCATGGGCACGGGTCAACGGCTGCAGGCTGGGGAGTCACAGGGTACCTGAGTGCAGGGGGGTTGCAACTACAGTGTTATAACGTAACATTTAATGCCACCTCATCTTGCCAGAGCGCCCCTCATGATCCGCAGAAACCCATCCGGCCATCTCCCTGTCATCGCCGAGTCGGCCTATATCGACCACACGGCGATCATCTGCGGCAAGGTGATCATTCAGGACAACGTGTTCGTCGGCCCTTACGCGGTGATTCGCGCCGACGAGGTGGACGCCAGCGGCGACATGCAAGCGATCGTCATCGGCGCCAACTCCAATATCCAGGATGGCGTGGTGATCCACTCCAAGTCCGGCGCGGCGGTGCGTATCGGCCAGTACAGCTCGATTGCCCACCGCTCCATCGTGCATGGCCCGTGCGTGGTCGGCGACCGGGTGTTCATCGGTTTCAACAGCGTGCTGTTCAACTGCACGGTCGGCGACGGGTGCGTGGTGCGGCACAACTCGGTGGTCGATGGCCGTGACCTGCCGCCGGGCTTCTATGTGCCACCCACCGAGCATATCGGCCCGCACACCGACCTGGCCGGCTATCCGCCCGTCAGCGTCTCGGCGTCGGCCTTCTCCGAAGATGTGGCGCGCACCAACATCGACCTGGTCCGGGGCTACAAGGCCCTGCAGAACGAGTTCTGAGCATGGACACACTGCTGATACGCAACGCGCGGCTGGTCAACGAAGGGCGTGAGTTCGACAGCGACCTGCTGGTCAGGCGCGGGCGCATCGAACAGATCGAAAGCAGCCTCGTCAACTGCCAGGCCACCCGGGAGATCGATGCCCAGGGCGCGTACCTGCTGCCAGGCATGATCGACGACCAAGTGCACTTTCGCGATCCGGGCGCGCCGCACAAGGGCAGCATCGCCAGCGAATCGCGCGCGGCAGTGGCAGGGGGCATCACCAGCTTCATGGACATGCCCAACACCTACCCGGCGACGCTGACCCTGGACGCCCTGGCGGACAAGAAGCGCCGTGCGGCCGCCGGCTCACGGGCCAACTACGGCTTTCATTTCGGGGTGAGCCGCGACAACCTCGACACCATTGCCGCCCTCGACCCGCGTGAAGTGGCGGGGATCAAGGTGTTCATGGGCGCCTCCACCGGTGACCTGCTGGTGGATGAGCCACAGGTGCTGGAAAAGCTGTTCGTCTACGCGCCAACCCTTGTCCTTGCCCACTGCGAACACACCCCAAGCATTCTGCAGAACGAAGCCTGGTGGCGTGACCGGCATGGTGAGTTCATCCCGCCGGCGGCGCACCCGCTGATCCGCGATGCCGAGGCGTGCTATCGCTCATCCAGCCTGGCCGTCGAGCTGGCCCGGCGTTTTGGTACCCGGCTGCACGTACTGCACCTCACCACCGCCCGGGAACTTGCGTTGTTCGAACCCGGGCCTGTGACCGGCAAGCGCATCACCGCCGAAGTGTGCCTGCACCACTTGCACTTCGACGACAGCGACTACGCCAGCCTCGGCCACCTGATCAAATGCAACCCGGCGATCAAGACCGCCAGCGACCGGCAGGCGCTGCGCCGGGCGCTGGCCGAGGACCGTATCGACGTCATCGGTACCGACCATGCCCCACATACATTGGAAGAGAAACGTCGCGCCTACGCCCGTGCACCGGCCGGCCTGCCGCTGGTGCAGCACGCGTTGCCGGCGGCGCTGGAGCTGGTCAGCGAAGGGGCGTTGAGCCTGGCGCAGGTGGTGCACAAGACCAGCCATGCGGTGGCCGAGTTGTTTGCCATCCGTGAGCGAGGCTATTTGCGCGAAGGCTATTGGGCCGACCTTGCCCTGGTCGAGCGCCTGCCATCGCCGCGCCCGGTAGCCACAGAGCCGATCCTGGCCCATTGCGGCTGGACGCCATTCCAGCGGCACAGCTTCCACCATGTTGTGCGCAGCACCGTGGTCTCCGGGCAATTGGCCTGGCATGAGGGCCAGGTGCAGGAGGCTTGCCAGGGCTTGCCATTGATGTTCGAGCGTTGACCCGTTCGCCGGCAAACAGATACCTGAAGGAGCGATTCCCATGACCGAAGACGAACTGCTGCGCCAACCCGCCAGCGCCTATATGAACGAACCCCAGCGCCAGTACTTTCGCATCCTGCTGCTGGCCCAGCGTGACGCGCTACAGGTTCGCATCGACCAGGAGTTCCGCGCCTTGCGCGAACAGGAAGTGCACAGCGACCTGGCCGATATCGGCAGCGCCGAAGAAGAGCGGCACTGGCAACTGCGTACCCTGGAGCGGGAAAAAAAGCTGCTGGACAAGATCGACCAGGCGCTGGAACGCCTGGCCCGGGGGGATTACGGCTGGTGCGAGGAAACCGGCGAGCCGATCGGCCTGCGCCGCCTGCTGCTACGGCCCACCGCCAGCCTCAGTATCGAGGCCAAGGAGCGCCAGGAGCTTCGGGAGCGGCACCTGCGCGCAGGCGGCTAGTCGCAGCTCACGGCTTGGGCCTGCAATTGCCAGCGCACCGCGCTTACGCCTTTTTCCAGGCTCACCCGGCTGACCAGGCGCTCCAGCGCGGCGGGCGCCTGCGGGCTGCCGAGCAACTCGGCGCGCACTTCCAGGCGCGCTGGGTCGGCCAAATCCTCGCTGTGTAGCGATTGCAGGCGCAGGCCTGGGTCACTCAGGCTGTGCAGCATCAGGCTACGCACCTGAATCTCGTCCTCGGCGCGGCAGACGATGCGCACCTCGAAGCGCTGCTCGACCTCGCTGGCCGGCAGCACCTCCTGGCGATCGAGACGCTGGGCGATGTCGCGCAGCAAGATGTTGGCGCATAGCACCACCAGGCTGCCCAGTGCTGCCTCCAGCAGCAGCCCCAGGCTGCACAGCACACCCACCGCGGCGGTGCACCAGAGGGTCGCGGCGGTGTTCAGGCCACGCACGTTGAAGCCATCGCGCATGATCACGCCACCGCCGAGAAAGCCGATGCCCGACACTACATAGGCGGCGATACGCGAGGCATCGCCGGGAACCATGCCCGGCACGGCCTGGGTCATCAGCACGAACAGGCAGGCGCCGGTGCTGACCAGCGCGTTGGTGCGCAGGCCGGTCAGGCGCTGGCGCAGTTGACGCTCGGCGCCGATCAGCGCGCCGAGCAGCAGGGCCACGCTCACGCGCAGCAGAAAGATTTTCCAATCCATAGCGAACCTCGTTCCATGGGCCAATGCCCATGCAGGCGCCGCTTAAATGGCGGCACTAAATGAAAACGGTGAATGCGCAGGACCACGTGCCGACACGCCTGCAAAAGTGGCGGGGCGGGGAAGAGGAGGAAGGTTCGGCCATTGCAGGCCAGGAAAACCACCGTCTACCGAGTGCGGCGAGACAGGGGCAGGGACGCTGCCGGACTAGCTCGCCGTGTGGGCCTGTCGCAAGCGACTGGGGCTACTGTCCAATGCAGGGGTCTCCTGTGTGGGGGATGCGTGAATGCGCGGCGGACCATACGCCTTGACCTGGATGGGGTCAAGGCGCGGCGCATGACGATTGTGTTACACCAGCCGTTGGCAGACGAAGGCCTGGGTCTGGTAAGGGAAGGCAATGTGCGCGCGGCCCTTGAGGTCCGGGTGGCTGTCGATCAGCGCTTGCAGCTGGCCCATGACCTGGTCCTGCCTGGCCTGGGGCAAGGCGGCGATGAAGCTGACCGAGCGCAGGCGCTCGAGGATCACCGTTTCCGGGCTGCCTTCGTGGACATGGGGCAGGGTGGTCAACTGGGGCGCGCTGAACCAGCGGCCATCGAAAGCCTCACGCCAACGCCCGGTATGAAAGCGCGGCGTGTCGCCTTCGTAGGGGGTGATGACGGCGGTGATTCGCGCCACCCAATCCACCGACTCGTCACGCACGTTCCACACCAGCCCCAGGCGGCCGCCGGGTGCCAGCACGCGGTGGATCTCGGCCAGCGCGGCGGCGTCGGCGAACCAATGGAAGGCCTGGGCGCAAACCACCACCTGCTGGCTGGCGTCGGCGACCGGGATATGCTGGGCGCTGCCGTCCAGCACGGTCACGCCCGGCAGTTGTTCAGCGAAGCGCTCGCGCATGGCGGCCACCGGTTCCACCGCCGTGAGCCTGGGCGTGAGCGGGCAGAGCAGGCGGGTGAACTTGCCAGTGCCGGCCCCCAGGTCCAGCACTGCCGTGTCGCGGTCAATGCCCAGGCTGCCTTGCAGCCAATCGCGCAACGCGGCGGGGTAGCCCGGCCGGCCCTGCTCGTAGTTGCCCGAATGGCGGGTGTAGCCGGTGCTGGCCGAGGCGTGTACATCCTTCATGGAAAATCCCTCCGAATGACCTGTGGGCAATGTTACCCTTGCGCCTTTCGTTGCCAACCCCCGGACCGTCCCATGCTGTTCAATCTCGCCGTGCTGTTCGGCACCCTGGTGGCCATGGAGGGCGTCGGCACGCTGGCCCACAAGTACGTCATGCATGGCTGGGGCTGGTGGCTGCACCGCTCGCACCATGAACCGCAGCTGGGCATGCTGGAAACCAATGACCTGTACCTCGTCGCCCTTGGTTTGATCGCCACCGCGCTGGTGGTGCTGGGCAAGGCCGGGCATGCACCGTTGCAGTGGGTGGGTGGCGGTGTGGCGGGGTATGGGTTGGCCTATGTGCTGGCCCATGACGGCGTGTTTCACCGCCACTGGCCGCGGGCACCGAAGCCGGTCAACCGCTACCTCAGACGCTTGCATCAGGCGCACCAGTTGCACCATGCGGTGAAAGGGCGCCAGGGCAGTGTGTCGTTCGGGTTTTTCTATGCACCGCCGTTGCGGGTGCTGAAGAAACAGTTGCAACGCCGACAGGGCTAGGAGCATGTGGCGGCCCTATCGCCGGCAAGCTGGCTCCCACAGAGCGTGTGCCGGCGATAGGCCTTCGGATCAGCGCGCAACCTCGCTTTCACCGATCTTCTCGGCACCACGCCCCCGGCTCACCCACCAGCCAAATGCCCCCGCGGTAAAGAACATGATCAGGCTGTAGATCGCCGCCGGCACCGCCATGGTGGCGTTGTTCAGCAGCGACGGGCTTAGTGCCAGGGCGATGGCCAGCGTGCCGTTGTGAATGCCGATCTCCATGCCGATGGCGATCGCCTGGCGTTTCGGGATGCTCAACAACCGTGGCAGCCAGTAACCCACCCCCAGGCTCAGCAGGTTGAACAGCAACGCCGCGCCACCCACGATCGGCGCGTACTCGACCACTGTCTGCCAGTCCTTGGCCAGCGCCAGGACGATGGTGAAGGCCAGGAACAGCGCCGCCACCAGCTTCATGGGTTTCTCCATGCGCCCGGCGAAACGCGGCGCCCAGTGGCGGATCAGCATACCCAGCGCCACCGGCAGCAGGACGATGGCGAACACCTGCATCACCTTGGCGAATTGCAGGGGGATGGCCTGGTCCGATTCCATGAACCAGATCAGCGACAGGTTGACCAGCAACGGCATGGTGAGGATGGCGATCAGCGAGTTGACCGCCGTCAGGGTAATATTCAGCGCCACATCGCCATGGGCCAGGTGGCTGAACAGGTTGGCGGTGGTGCCGCCCGGTGAGGCGGCCAGCAGCATCAGGCCCACCGCCAGCGCCGACTCCAGGCCGAAGCCGTTGGCGATCAGGAAACACACCAGCGGCAGCAACAGGATCTGGCAGGCCAGGCCGATGACTACCGGTTTGGGGTATTTCACCACCCGGGCGAAATCGGCCAGGGTCAGCGACAGGCCCAGGCCGAGCATGATGATGCCCAGGGCCAGGGGAAGGATGGCGGTCAGCAAAGGCGAGGCAGTCATGGGTGGGTTCTCGGCCGAAGGATGCGAGGAGTCTAGGCGTGGTCTGAACGATAGCTAATTGCATCACTGGGTACTTGGTAACCGTTTGTTACCAAAGCCCCGTACCCCAGCGGCCCCCCGTCGCGTTGCGATGCCGCGCCGCGCGCAGTAGCATTCGCGTTTTGCCGAAGGATTAGTCTGTCATGCCGTTCCAGCAAGGTCTGCTTGCCACCCCGGTGCCGGCCCATGCCCGTCACCTGTTCTTCGCCCTCGATGCACGCGAGGCCCTGCCAGCCGTGCTCGACCAACTGATCGCCGAAGTCGACGGCCAGAGCCTGGTGCTGGGCATTGGCGCACCACTCGTCAAAGCCCTGGGCCGCGAAGTGCCAGGCCTGCGCAGCTTCCCGCAGCTGGACGCGGTGGTGGAGAACCCGGCGACCCAGCACGCGCTGTGGTTGTGGTTGCGTGGCGAGGAGCGTGGCGAGCTGTTCCTGCGTGCCCAGGCCCTGCAAACGATGTTGGCCCCGGCACTGCGCTTGGTCGATAGCGTCGATGGCTTCCTGCATCGCGGTGGCCATGACCTGACCGGTTACGAAGACGGCACGGAAAACCCGGTGGACGAGGACGCCGTGGCAGCGGCCATCGTCCCAGGGACGGTCGCCGGCCTGGCGGGCTCCAGCTTTGCCGCCTTCCAGCTGTGGAAGCACGACCTGAACTACTTCAAGGCACTGCCCCAGGACGAGCAGGACAACATCATTGGCCGGCGCCTGAGCGATAACGAAGAGCTCGACGATGCTCCTGAATCGGCCCACGTCAAACGCACCGCGCAGGAGAGCTTCGAGCCCGAGGCGTTCGTGGTCCGCCGCTCGCTGGCCTGGGCCGACGAGCGTGGCGCGGGGCTGGCCTTCGTCGCCCTGGGTCACTCGCTGGATGCATTCGAGGTGCAACTGCGGCGCATGAGCGGCCTGGAGGATGGCGTGGTCGATGGCCTGTACCGCTTCAGCCGGCCGCTCAGTGGTGGCTATTACTGGTGCCCGCCACTGGCTGAGGGTGGTGCGGACCTGCGTCTGTTGCTCGGCTGATCCACGCCTGCTCGGGTTTTGCCGGCCTTTGGCTGGCAAAACCCGCACCCTTGCTGCTCCCCACACCCCTTGCGCCCCAAATAAGCGCTCACCGCTTGTTTAGCGCCACCGGTCCGGCCAATCGGCAATAAACCGAATCCCCCGTTATCGCCGTACTCCCAAGCCATGTACGGCACAGCGCCGTGCACTCCCTTCGCTACAGAGGTGCAAGACCATGGCCAACAAAGACCACGAAAAAATGGGCAACCAGGGCGGTACCAAGAATCCTGGCAACTTCGCCAACGACCGCGAGAAAGCCTCAGAGGCCGGCCGCAAGGGTGGCCAGAGTTCTGGTGGCACGCGCCCTGGCACCGAACGCCCAAGCACCGAGTCCGGCCGCAAGGGTGGCCGTTCGTAAGTGAGGACTGGCAGCGCCGGGTCGTACCGGCGCTGCGCTGTTGTCCCGATACCGGAGGCACCCGCCATGCGCATCGCCCCCCTTGTGTACCTGCTGGGCAGCCTGAGCTTGCTGGGCGGTTGCTTCGACCGCAACGACCATCCGGCCAAGGATGCCGACCCCAGCAAACCTTCTCTGCAGATGCAGCAACCGAATCCGCCCACCACCAACCCCTCCCCAGAAACGAAGCCGCAGAATCCCTGAGCGAGGTGCCGGGCATGACGGTCATGACGCGCAAGCCCGCAGGCAGTGCACGGTTGCGTTATCACGCCCTGCTGGCAGGCCGCGACAGCGACACCCAGGCGTGGCTGGCGGGGCAGTTATGTCAAGTAACGCAGCGCCGTGACGACCTGCCCGACGACCCCGAACAACTCGAGCACTGGGCCGCGCGGCACGCCGCCATGGTGGCCCACCAGCACGCCGACTACCTGATGCAACGCCGCCAGGGTGCGCCGCGCCGCTACTTCGCCAACCGCGCCCAGGCGCTGTGGTTCCTGCAACAGGTGGCGCCCACCAAGGCGGTCGATGGCGCCTGGCTGCACGGCTGTTTGCGTCATTGGGGGGATCCGCGCTACCACGGCTTGATTCGTACTTACCTCGAAGAGCTGGGTGATGGCGACCCCTGGTGCAACCACGTGCTTATCTACCAGCGCCTGCTCAGCCGCCTCGGTTGCCTGGAGGGCCTGCCGCTGGATGATTCGCGCTACCTGCAAGGCGCGCTGCAATTGGCCCTCGGCCAGGCGGGCGAGGGCTACCTGCCCGAAGTCATCGGCTACAACCTGGGCTATGAACAACCACCGCTGCACTTGTTGATCACAACTCACGAACTGGCTGAGCTAGGGATCGACGGTCATTACTTCCAACTGCATGTGACCATCGACAACGCCGCCAGCGGCCACGCCCGGCGCGCATTGCAGGCGCTGCGCCAGTTGCAGCCGGAACAGGGCCAGGCAGCGTTCTACCAACGGGTGCGCCTGGGCTACCGGCTGAACGACCTGGGCGTCGACACACCCAGCTTGATTGCCAGCTTCGATCTACAGGGCGAACTGCTCGCAGCATTGGAGCGTAAGCGCGTGTTCGGTCAGTTCATGCACGCCGATCGCTGCCGCTTGCAGGGCCGCACCGTCAACCAGTGGCTGGCAGCGCCCGAGGGCTTGCCCGGTTTTCTCCAGGCGCTACAGGCCCAAGGCTGGATCGAGCGCAACCAGGACCCGCGCCGGTGCCGCTTCTGGCAACTGATCGACGGCCCCAAGGCCAGCATGTTCGGCGTGTTCAGCGCCTACGAAAAACAACTTTGGCACGATTGGATCGCCGCTGATTGGCAGCGGCCGATGCGCCGGGTGGCGCCTGGCCAGTGGGAAAGCGAACTGACGCTGGAAACCCCATGCGAGACCGTGCAAATGGACGGGTTTGTGCACCTGATCGCCGCCATGGCCGGTAACCGCCATGCCGAGCCCCCAGGCCTGCGTGCCACTCGCGCCTATATCCGTGCCACCGGGCTCACTGGCGGAGGACCTTGCTGATGCTGCTCGACCAGGACCAGACCCGCGCCGACCAGGCGCTGCTGCAATTGGGCCGGCGCTTGCGCGCCGACGGTTATCGCTTCACCTGTGTCTCGCCGGCCACCCAGGCTCGGGTCAACGCCCGCGACCAAGGGCAACGGGCGCGCGACCTGCGCGACGTGTTTGGTTGGAGCCGGCCGTTCCCGGCCTCGCTGATCAGCGCCGATCAGTTGCAACACCTGCAGGCGGCCGATGTGGTGCGGTACGACGGCGAGCTGCTGCGCAGTACGGTGCGCTGGTCCAGCCTGGACGACCTGCTGCTGGTGCATTCGGCCTGGCCCACCGACCACCAGGACGCGGTGTTCTTCGGCCCCGACAGCTACCGCTTCGCCCAGGTGATCCACGACCACCTGCGGCACTGCCCGCGCCGTGTGCAACATGCCGTGGACATTGGTTGCGGCAGTGGCGTGGGGGCGTTGTTGATTGCCCGTGCCGCCCAGCACGCCCAGGTCAGCGCGGTAGACATCAACCCGCTGGCCCTGCGCTTCACGGCGATCAATGCAGCACTGGCCGGGGTGGCCAATGTGTCGGTGGAGCCGAGCGACCTGTTGGACGGTATCAGTGGTGTGTTCGACCTGATCGTCGCCAACCCACCGTACATGCTCGACGCGGCTCGGCGCACCTATCGCCACGGCGGCGGCATGCTGGGCGCTGCGCTGTCGTTACGCATCGTCGAGCAGGCCCGGGAGCGCCTGGCGCCCGGTGGCACCTTGTTGCTGTACAGCGGCGTGGCCATCGTCGCGGGGCGCGATGCCCTGCTCGAAGCGGTGCGCCTGCGCCTGGCGGGACCAGCGTTCAGCTGGAGTTACCGGGAGATCGACCCCGACGTGTTCGGCGAACAACTGCTCGAGGCGGGCTACGAGCAGGTCGAGCGTATCGCCGCGGTGGCCCTGACCGTCACCCGCAACGGCTGACATGGCCATGGGCGCGGCGTGCACGTTCGGCATCGAGGAGGAATACTTGCTGGTCGACCTCGCCAGTGGGCGGGTACTGGCCAGGCCCTCCCACGCGCTGGCGCGGCGCTGCCAACAGGCGCTGGGCGCGTACTTCGCCGAAGAGATGTTCCACTGCCAGATCGAGCTTGCCTCGCCCGTATTCGACAACCTGCACCAGGCCAGCGAATGCCTGGGTGAACACCGGCAACGCCTGATCGGCCTGCTGGCCGAGGAGGGCGCGGGCCTGTACTGCGCTGCCAGCCACCCCAGTGCCCACTGGCTGCGTCAGCACCCGCGCGGTTCGCCCCACGTTCGCCAGCTGTTCGACGACTATCAATGGGTGGCCCGGCGCAGCTTGCTGAGCGGCCTGCATGTGCACGTCGGTGTGCCCGCCGGCTGCGATCGCATGGGTCTGATCAACCGTTTGCTGTACTGGCTGCCATTGCTGCTGGTGCTCAGCACCTCGTCACCGCTGTGGTGCGGCCACGCCACCGGCTACCAGAGCTATCGCCGGGTGGTGTGCGGCGAGTGGCCGCACATGGGGTTGCCCGAGCCACTGCCCGACTGGGCCGCCTACCAGCGCTACCGCGCCCTGTTGCAACGTACCGGCGTGTTGGCCGCCGACGGCGATTTCTGGTGGGCAGTGCGCCCGTCACGGCGCTTTCCCACCGTGGAGCTGCGCATCTGCGACGCCTGCCCCCGGCTGGAGGATGGCCTCGCCATTGCCGGATTGTTTCGCCATCTGGTCGAACAGTGCGCGGCGCCCCGCGGCGTTGCCTCACGGATCACCCGGGAACTGCGCTGGATCACCCAGGAGAACTACTGGCGCGCGTGCCGTTATGGCCGCCAGGGCAGGTTCATCGGCGTAGATCAGCAACAACCGGTGAATGCCGAAGGCTGGCTGGCGCAGCTGCGCGCCGAACTGCCCGCAGCCACCCTTGATGCCGAGCGCGCCTTCAACCATTGCGCGCGCATCCTGCGCGAAGGTACCAGCGCCGAACGCCAGCTTGCTACCCTCGCCGAGGCCCGCCGGCAGGGCCTCGACCAGCGCCATGCGCTGCGGGCCGTGGTGACGCAGGTGCTGCGCGAGGCAGATGCAATACCGACCTCACACCCAGCACAGGAGCCTCTCCCATGGCCAGCAAACCCCATGACCAGTACAGCCTGCAAAACCCCCTGACCCAGTACCCCCACCCGCCATTCCCGGCCCAGGGCCAGGCTGCGCCGGGGCTGGACGCTGAAATGAAGCCCAAGCCGGATCACGGTGAAAACACCTACAAGGGCTTGGGGCGCCTGGTCGGGCGCCGTGCACTGATCACCGGCGCCGATTCCGGCATCGGCCGGGCGGTGGCCATTGCCTTTGCCCGTGAAGGCGCCGACATCGCCCTCAACTACTTGCCCACCGAGGAGCGCGACGCCCGCGAAGTGGTGCAACTGATCGAGGCCGAGGGCCGCAAGGCCCTGGCCATGCCCGGCGACCTCAAGGACCCGCGCTTTTGCAGCCAGCTGGTCGACCAGGCCCACGAGCAGCTCGGCGGCCTGGATATCCTGGTCAACGTCGCCGGCAAGCAGAAGGCGCGCAAGGAAATCGGCCAGATCAGCCACACCCAGTTCGACCACACCCTCAAGACCAACGTCTATGCGCTGTTCTGGCTGTGCCAGGCGGCGGTGCCGCTGATGCCGGCGGGGGCGACCATCATCAACACTGCGTCGATCCAGTCATACCAGCCGTCGGCCACCTTGCTCGACTACGCCACCACCAAAGCCGCCATCGTCGGCTTCACCAAGGCCCTGGCCAAGCAGGTGATCGAGCGCGGCATCCGCGTCAACGCCGTGGCCCCGGGGCCGATCTGGACCGTGCTGCAACCCAGCGGCGGCCAGCCGCCGGAGAAAATCCCCGAGTTCGGTGCCCACACCCCCTACAAGCGCCCGGGCCAGCCCGCCGAATGTGCGCCGTTGTACGTGCTGCTGGCCAGCCAGGAGTCGAGCTACATCACCGGCGAAGTGTTCGGCGTTACCGGTGGCAACCCACTGCCGTAGGGCCAACCGGGCAAAACCTTCACGGCACGGTGCAGTCAGTTGCTGTAAGGGGCCTGTGCAGGGCCGCGTTCTACACACAGGAGCCAAGCCAATGGCCAGGGCAATCTGGAAAGGCGCGATCAGCTTCGGCCTCGTGCACATCCCCGTCTCGCTCAGCACCGCAGTACGTAGCGAGCGCATCGACTTCGACTGGCTGGACCAGCGCAGCATGGAGCCGGTGGGCTACAAGCGGGTGAACAAGGTCACCGGCAAGGAGATCGACAAGGCGCACGTGGTCAAGGGCGTGGAGTACGAGAAGGGCCGCTACGTGGTGATCAGCGAGGAGGAGATCCGCAAGGCCCGGCCCGAGGCGACCCAGACCATCGATATCTTCAGTTTCGTCGATGCCGGCGAGATCCCCTTGCAGCACTTCGACACACCGTACTACCTGAGCCCCGATCGGCGCGGCGGCAAGGTCTACGCGCTGTTGCGCGAAACCCTGGACAAGACCGGCAAGGTGGCCTTGGCCACCGTGGTGCTGCACACCCGCCAGCACCTGGCGCTGCTGCGCCCGCTGGAGGAGGCACTGGTGATGATCACCCTGCGCTGGCCCGACGAGGTGCGCGGGCTCGAAACCCTCGAGCTGGACAAGAGCGTGACTGCGGTCAAGGTCGACAAGCGCGAACTGGACATGGCCAAGCGGCTGGTGGAGGACATGAGCGGGGCGTGGGCGCCGGGGCAGTATCACGACGCATTTCGCCAGACGATCATGGACCTGGTCGAGGAGAAGGCCAGCAAAGGCAAGATTGCGACGGTGGAAAAAGCGCAAGGCGAGACGGCCGCCAAGAGCGCCGATATCGTTGACCTCACCGAGCTGCTCAAACGTAGCCTGGGTGGCAAGGCCAAGCCCAAGTCCCCCGCGCCCAAGCGCACGCGCAAGGCGTCCTGAGCATCTGCTGGGCCTTTGTAGGAGCGGCCTTGCCGGGGCGCCGGACCGGTCGGAAAGGGCTGCGAAGCGGCCCCAGGATTCTGTTGATTGGTAAACATGGCTGGGGCTGCTTGCGCAGCCCTTTCCGACCGGTCCGGCGCCCCGGCAAGGCCGCTCCTACAAAAGCTGCTCCTCCAACCCTCGCAGGTAATCCCCAAAACCTTGCGGTGCCCGGCTGTCCCGCCGGCTGCTGGTCGCCACGCTGTGCATCGCAGTCCAAACGATGTGCGCGCCACTGGCCTGTAGCGCCAACACCAGGTGCACATCCTCATGGGCGGGCAGCGGCAGGAAACCCCCGACCCGCTCATAGGCGCTGGCACAGACCCCAAGGTTGGCCCCATGGATATGCCGATGCCCCTCGCGTGCGTCGTAGCGGCTGCGGTACAGGGCACGCACGGCCGCGCCTTGCCACGGCTGCCAGCGATCGATATGTACTGTGCCGCACACCGCATCGGCATGCCATTGCACTTGCGACAGCAGCCAATGGTGCGGCACACGGCTGTCAGCGTCGGTAAAGGCCAGCCATCGGGCGCCGCGCTCGAGCATCAATGCAGCGCCCGCGCGGCGGGCGATACCGACATTGCCTGCGTCAAGTTCCAGCAGGTGCACGCCGTGGCGCCGGGCAATGGCAAGGCTGGCATCGCGGCAACGGTCGAGCACCACCAGGATCTCCACCTCGAGCCCCGCGGCCCGCGCCTCCCGGGCGGCCAGTTGCACCGCGCGCAGGCAATGGCCAAGGCGCCGAGCCTCGTTGTGGGCGGGGATCACCACCGCGATCACGGGCAGCTCTCGTCGAGGTCGACCACGCTGGGCTGGCACGACCAGTATTCGAGCAAAAAATCCGCCTCTTCATGGCGCAGCAGCGGATACAAGGGCAGGTGACGGGCCAGCGCCTCATGCACCTGGCGCCCTCCCTGCGGGCAGCCGATGATCGGGTGAAGCCAATGGCAGGCGAGCAGGGCGCCGTCGGGGGCGAGGCTGGCCACTGCGCGTTCGATCACCTGCAACCAGTCGGTGGGGCCCAGGTAATAGCCGACCTCACTCAGCACCACCAGGTCGAACTGCCCGCCCGGCCAGTCGCTGGGCAAGCGCGCCTGTTCGACGCGGGCATGGCGTACCCCCGCCAGGCGCTGGCGGGCGAGGGCGACGGCGGTGGGGTCGATGTCCTGGCACAGCAATTCGCTGCAGCGCTCGGCGAGCAGCGCACTGAGCTCGCCATTGGCGCAGGCGGGTTCGAAGATACGCCCATAGCACTGACGCGGCAGGCTGGCCAGCAGCAAGTCGCGCTTGCGCCGTTCGTACCAGCGGGTGCGAAATGCCCAAGGATCGTCGTTTTCGGCATACAGGTCGGCGAAGTACCGCGCATCGAGGCTCATGGGCAGGCTTTCCTTCATACAAAGACCAGTTCGAAAGGCTGCAGCAGGCATTCCACCAGGCGCGCCGGCAGCACGGGCGGGTGTTCGCCGTCGGGCTCCAGCTGGCTGGCATGGGCGGCCAGCGCCGCGCGCTTGCGCGCCAGGCGGGTTTCGTCGAGCTGCACCCGGTGGGCGCGCGGCCAGGGCAAGCGGTTGTCCTCCGGCGCGGCCCAATGCCAGGCCCAGACCGGCGCTTCAACCAGCTGGGCCTTGCGCGCCTGGGCGGCCTGGGCGCAGGCGCGGCCGACCGCTTCGTGGTCGGCATGGCCATCGCCGCGCCAGGTGCACAGCAGCAAGTCGTCAGGCTTGAGCAGTTGGTTGAGGTGGTTGACCAGGAACGCTTCGTCACGCGCCAGGGCGCCGTCCTTGAGATTGAGCCGGCGCCAGTCCAGCTGAGTCAGGTCAAGATTGAGCTGTTGCAGGGCATGGCGACTTTCCTGCGGGCGCTGGCGGCGCAGGCGGTGCTCGCTCCAGTGCCGGGAGTGCGGATGGCTGGCCTCGCCGTCGCTGGCGGAGATCAGCAGCAGGTCCTGTTCGCGGCCGCCGAAGCCGGCGAGCAAGCCGCCGGCCATGAGGATCTCGTCGTCCGGGTGCGGCGCCACCAGCACCAGCCTGCGGCCCGGCGGGCACAGTTGTTCGGGCGTCAGCCAGCCAGCGCGGGCCAGGTGCGCGGACTGTTGCCAGGCACTACAAGACGTGCTCTGGCTGGTTTGGATCAGATCGTCGCTCATAGCTGCCAGGCCCCCGCCGGTACTTCGGCCACCTGTTGGCCCAGTTGCGCCAGGTCGCGCTCGGCATGGCTCTGGCGCAAGTACACCGGCAGGTCGGCGCTGAGCCGGGCGAAATGGCTGTTGCGGCAGAACGGTGTGGCGCCCAGGGCGCGGCCGACGTGGTGGATCACCTGGTCGACCGCCTGTTCCACCTGGGCGCGGGTGCGGCGCACTTCGAAACCGGCGTCGGCGCCGGGCTGGCGGTCGATCCAGGCGGCGCATTCGCGCAGCGCGGCGCGGGCACCGTAAAGCGCGGCATCCACGGCGCCCAGATGCGCATCGGCATGCGGGTCGGGGCGCGGCTTGCGGCAGTGTTCGCGCAGGTAATCGGCCAGCGCCTCGGCGGCGCCGTACCAGCAGGCGGCGATGCCTCCGCCGCCGTGCCAGAAGCCCGGGCGCGACAGGTATTGCCCCGGGGCACCGATGGCGATGCCGGGGGCGTCGTCGAAGTCGATCTCCACGCTGGTGGTGGTGGCCATGCCCAGGGCCTGCCAATGGTCAGCCCGGATCCGCTGGCCGGGGTGCGACAACTCGATGGCCACCAGTTGCGGCTGGTCGTCGGCGGCCCAGGCGGTGATCAGCGCACGGTCGATCTGCAGCGCGCCGGAACACCAGGCCTTGCGCCCCTGCAAACGGACCTGATCGCCGTCGCGGGCGACAATGCGCGCCCGCGCGTCCGGTGGCTCGGCCGCCCACACGCCCCAGATGCCGTCGCCCACCCTGTGCGCCGCGTGGCACTCGGCAAGGATCGCCAGGGCGTCGGTATGCCCCTCATAGAGCTTGGCCAGCGACAGGTCGCAACCGGCCACCCGCGCCAGTGTCTGCCAGCGTTGTAGCGTGTGGCCCTGGCCGGGCAGCGGCAGCAGGTCGAGGTGATCGGCCTGCAGCGCTTGCAGCAGTTCGGGTAGCCGGGTGTCGAGGTCGAGCGCCTGGGGGCGGGCGCTGAAGTGGCGCAGCAGGCGGTCGAGGTGGGTCAGGTCGAAGTCCTGGACGATGCTCATCGATGGGTTCCCCCTGGTTGCTGTCAGGCCAGCCCAAGTTGCTTGCGCATGCGCGCGGTGATCGACTGGCGCACCTTGCCCATCTGCGCCCACGGGTCATCCACTTCGCCCAAGCGCTCGTGCAGGTTGCCGACATGCCACTGGTTGGCGCCTTTGAGCTGGTCCAGCTCCTCGCGCCAGATCGGTACCGACACCGGCAGGCCATCGCGGGCGCGCAGCGAGTAAGCCGAGACGGTGGTAGCGCCTTTACCGTTGCGCAGGTAGTCGATGAAGATCCGCCCGACCCGGTTTTTTGGCCCCGACACGGCGCTCAGGCGCTCGGGGAATAGCCCAGCCAGGTGCTCGACGATGGCGTGGCTGAAGTCCTTGACCTCGTCCCAGCCGGCACGCCGGGTCAGCGGCACCACCAGGTGCATGCCCTTGCCGCCACTGGTCTTGAGGAACACCTTCAGCCCCAGTTCGTCGAGCAGGGTCAGGGTGAGCTGGGTGGCTTCGAGCATGGCCTTCCACGGCAGTGCCGGGTCGGGGTCGAGGTCGAGGATGAAACGGTCGGGGCGCTCGAAATCCTTGGCGGTGGCGTTCCAGGTGTGCAACTCGAGCATGTTCATCTGCACCGCGCCCAGCAGGCTGTCGGCGCGATTGAGCAGCATCGCCCCCTGGCCAGCCTGGGCCTTGGTGTAGGTGACCACACCGGGCAGGTGCAACTGACCGGCGTTCTTCTGGAAGAACAGCTCCCCGGCCAGGCCGTCGGGTGCGCGCACCAGGGCCACGGGGCGGTCCTTGAGCTGCGGCAGCAGCTTTTGTGCGACCTGGGCGTAGTACTCGGCGACCTGGCGCTTGGTGGTGCCGGTGGTGGCGTCGATCACCCGGTCAGGGTGGGTCAGGCGCAGGTTGCCCAGCGCACCGCGCTGGGTCTTGGTCGCTGGGCGGGAAGGCATGGCGCGCTCCAGGTCGATGGCGGTGGCGGGCTTGTCGTCGCGCAGGCCATGGAACACCGAGTGGCGCACGATGCCTTCGCGGGTCATCTGCGCATACGCGACCTCGGCCAGCAGGTGCGGCTTGAGCCAGTGCACACCGCGGGCTTCGCTGCCGGTCGGCGGGTTGGCCAGTGCGGGCTTGGCCGTTTCCAGGGGTTTGAGACGGGCGTGGAGGCTGGCCAATGTGGTGGCGCTGAAGCCAGTGCCGACTTTGCCGGCATAGCGCAGCTCGCCCTTGTCGGGGTCGTGCAGGGCCAGCAGCAAGGCACCGAAGGCCGTGCGGCTGCCCTTGGGGTCGGTGTAGCCGACGATCACGAACTCCTGGCGCTGCTTGCACTTGAGCTTGATCCAGTCGCTGCTGCGTCGGCCCACATAGGAACTGTCGGCACGCTTGCCGATCAGGCCTTCGAGTTGCAGCCGGCAGGCGCTGTCAAGCAGCGCGTCCACGGGTTGGTCGAAGGTAGCGGAAAACGTGAGCAGCTCAGACGCATTGTGTTCCAGCAGCTGTTCCAGCGCCTCGCGGCGCTGGCTCAGCGGCAACGGACGCAGGTCGGCGCCGCCCAGGTAGGGCAAGTCGAACAGGTAATAGCGGATGCCCGCGTCCTGGCCGCTGTCGAAGGCATTCTGCAGGGCCTGGAAGTCCGCCACGCCGTTGTCGTCGGCCACCACCATCTCACCGTCGAGCCAGGCTGAATCCAGCCCCAGGGCCCGCAGCGCGGCAATCTGGCTGGGCATCCTGGCGCTCCAGTCATGGCCATTGCGGGTGAACAGGCGCACGTCATCACCGTCAATGCGGGCGAGCATGCGATAGCCGTCGAACTTGACCTCGTAGCGCCAGTCGCCGCTGGGCGGAGCGTCCACCAGGGTGGCCAGCTGCGGCTCCAGCCGCTGCGGCAAAGTGGCCTTGCGTGCCTTGCGCGCGGGCTTGGCCATGCCGGCCTGACTCGGCACCAGCGTGCGGTCGCTGAGCACGCTGTCGGGCTGGGCCTGGAGAATGTCGTAGGCGTCTGCGCCGCGGGCCTGTTCGTCGTTGGACTTGACCAGCATCCACTGCTCCTTCTTGCCGGCCAGGTGGGTGCGGAACAGGTTCCAGGTGCCCGAGAGTTTCTCGCCCTGCAAACGAAAGCGCAGCTTGCCCTTGGCATAGCCCTGGCGAGGGTCGCCCTCGGGCTCCCAGATACCCCGGTCCCAGACGATCACGTCGCCTGCGCCGTAGTGGCCTTCGGGGATATGCCCTTCGAAGTCGGCGTAGTCCAGCGGATGGTCTTCCACGTGCACGGCCAGGCGGCGCACCTTGGGGTCCAGTGACGGGCCCTTGGGGATCGCCCAGCTTTTCAGGGTGCCATCGAGCTCCAGGCGAAAGTCGTAATGCAGGTGGCTGGCGTCGTGTTTCTGGATGCAGTACTGCAGCGCATGGGCCTGGCGGCTACGGCCACGTTTGCCGGCGGGCTCGGGGGTGGCGTTGAAGTCGCGCTTGCGCTGGTAGTCCTGCAGGGGCTTGGCCATGGCGGGCTCCGAAGGGGCCGGGTGTTTGAATTGGGAGGCGGCGGGGGCGGGCAGAGTTCAAAAAGCCGCCTGGGAAAAACGCTGAATCATTGGCCCATCGGTGCAGTCGACTGGATGAACCTTCGATGCAGAGCCGGCATGGACCGACGATGTGATCGATGAACAGAACCAGGAGAAACCGTGATGAACGAGCAACGCTGTGCCTGTCACCACTGTTCCTGCACCGTGGACGCCAATGCCCTGGTGCAGGACGGCAAGGCCTACTGCTGTGAGGCGTGCGCCAGTGGCCACCGTCATGGCGAACCCTGCCGCATGGCGGACTGCAAATGCGGCGAGGCCAGCCAACCCAACGAGGCCAGCGTGGACAATGCGCTGGACGAGACCTTCCCGGCGAGCGACCCGATTTCGCCGTGAAACCACCGGGCCGCTCTGCGGCCCATCGCCGGCAAGCCTCCCACCATGAAGCTTGCACGTCCCCTGTAGGAGCGGCCTCGTGCCGCGAATGGGCCGCGTAGCGGCCCCAAGGATTTCAAGTACACCTCAAGACTGCCGGGGCCGCTTTGCGGCCTTCGCGGCACAAGGCCGCTCCTACAGGCTTCAATGGGCCTGCCACAGCCCATCGGCACGTTCGCAGTCGCTGCGGGCCTGGGCCAGGCTCGGGGTGTCGTAGTAGTAGGTGATGACCCGCGCATCGTCGGGCAACGCCGGGCGGGTCGAGGGCTGGTCACGGCCGGTGGCCTCAGGGTTGGCCAAGGCCTCCTGGGTCAAGGGCGCGATGCAGCGGCCCAGGCTGCCATCGGCGCAGCGCGGTACCCGGCGCTTGTCGCTGCTGACCATGGCCTTGCTCTCGTTGCTGCACGACCAGGCGATGGCTTCGGCCGGCATGCCGGTGAAGCTGTAGCAACTGTGTTGCACCACCGGCTGCACCGCACTGCTGGAGGAGCGGTTGAACACTTCGCAATCATCCGCCAACGCGGGCAGCCCGGCGCCGAGCAGGAGCAGCATGAACACGATTCGCATGGGTCACCTCCACAGTTTCAGGGTTTCTGTGCTGCCGCCTGGCGGTGTTGGCGCAAATGCCGGGCGCGCTTTTCCAGCAACAGGTAGGTGAGCACTGCCAACAGCAGCGGGATCAGGTAATACAGCGTGCGGTAGCCGAGCAGCGCTGCGACCAACGTGCCTTGTCCAAGCTGGCCGTGGAGCAGGGCGAGGAACACGGTTTCCAACACCCCCAGCCCGGCCGGGATGTGCGCTACCACCCCGGCGATGCAGCTGATCAGCAACACCCCCAGCACCGAGGGATAGAACAGCTCGCTGGGCAGCAGCAGGTGGATCAGCGCCGCCATCAACGCCCAGTTGCTCGCGCCCAGGGCTAGCTGGCACAGCGACAGGCGCAACGAGGGCAGGGTGACCTCGTGGCCGCGCAGGCTGAAGGTGCGGCGTGTGGCGAAGGCGCAGGCCAGCAGGTAACCCAGGGCGACCGCCACCATCAGCACGCCGATCAGGCGCAGGCCGCCGGCGCCCACCGCCCAGCTGGCCGGCAACTTGACGAAGCCCGCAGCGAACACGCTGCCCGCCAGCAGCAGGTAGCCCATCCAGTTGGTCAGCAGCCCCAGGGTGAGGATGCGGGTGATGGTTGCGGTGTCCAGCCCCAGGCGGCCATAGAGCCGGTAGCGCAGGGCTACGCCGCCGACCCAGGTGGTGAAATTGAGGTTGAAGGCGTAGCAGACGAACGCCACCGGCAGCACCTGGCGGGCCGGCAACCCATGCCCGGTGTAGGCGCGGGCCAGCAGGTCGTAGCTGGCGAACACCAGGTAACTGCACAAGGCCAGGCCTAGCCCAAGCGCCAAGGTGCCGGGTTTGTAAGCCAGCAACGACTGGTGCACCTCGTGCCAGTCCAGGTTGCGGGCCAGCAGGAACAGCAGGGTCGGGATCAGCACAAGGAACAGCAGGGTAGCCAGGCGCTTGCCCCAGGTCTTCCAGCGTTTGCCGTCCATCAGGTCTTGCCCCCGTTATAGCTGGCTGGGGTATCGCTATCGGGTTGCAGCGACGTGAGCCGTTGCCGGTGCGCCGGGAACCAGCCGGCGATGCGCGGGAAATAACGGGTGAGGTGGAAGCCCAGGAAGATCAGCGGGGCGCGCCACCAGTAGCCGCGCACCATGCGCTCGAGGGTCACCGCCTTGCACTGCTGCTCGACCAGCTGCATCAGGTGCTGGTGCAAGCCGTGGTTGAAGGCGCGGTCGCGGATCATCAGGTTGGCCTCCAGGTTGAACGACAGGCTCAGCGGGTCGAGGTTGCTCGACCCGACGGTGGCCCAGTCGTCGTCCACCAGCGCCACCTTGCCGTGCAGCGGGCGCTGGCAGTACTCGTGGATGCGTACCTGGTCGCGCAGCAGGTAGTTGTAAAGCAGCCGTGAGAGTGCCCGCACCCAGCGCATGTCGGGCTGGCCCTGGAGGATCAGGGTCACCTGAACGCCTCGCCGGGCGGCATTGCGCAGCTCGCGCAGCAACCGGTAGCCGGGGAAGAAGTAGGCATTGGCCACCACGATGCGCTGGCGGGCCTGGCGGAACACGTGCAGGTAGTGGGCTTCGATGTCGTTGCGGTGGTGATGGTTGTCGCGCTCCACCAGCAACGCCGAGGCCTGGCCGCTGGGCGTCGGCACTGGCCGGACCGTGCTGGGCGACGCCAGCACCGGGGCGAGCAGCCGGCAGCTGGAGGCATGCACCTGGGCCACCACAGGGCCGGTGACCTCGACGGCATAGTCCTGTTTGGCCTGCGGACCGAAATCGCCCAGGTGGTCGGCGCTGTAGTTGAGGCCGCCGATGAACGCGCGGCGGCCATCAATCAGCAGGATCTTGCGGTGCAGGCGGTGGAACAGGTTGGTGCGCATGCCGGCCAGGCGCGGCTGCGGGTCGAACGCATGGAAGTGCACGCCGGCCTCGGTCAGCGAGGCGATGAATTCGTCACCCAGGTCGGCCGTGCCATAGCCGTCCACCGCCACCTCCACCCGTACGCCGCGCCGGGCAGCATCGATCAGCGCCTGGCGCAGCGGCTGGCCCACCTTGTCGTCGTAGATGATGAAGGTCTCCAGCAGGATCTCCTCGCGCGCCTCGGCGATGGCGGCGAACACCCGCGGGTAGTACTGCTCGCCGTTGACCAGCAGTTCGACGTGGTTGCCCTCGCTCCAGTGGTCGTTCATAGGGACACCTGCGCCACCAGCGGGGCATGGTCGGACAAGTGCGACCAGGGGTAGCGGGTCAGCACCCTGGCGTCACAGGCGCGGGCGTTGCGCAGGTAGATGCGGTCCAGGCGCAACAGCGGCAAGCGCGCCGGGAAGCTGCGCGCCGGGCTGCCGAACGCTTCCACCAAGTGCCCGCTCAGCAGCGCGTCGCCCTTCAGGCGCCAGTCGTTGAAGTCGCCGGCGACGATCACCGGGGCCTGCGCGGGCAGGCTGTCGAGCAGCGCCAGCAGCAGGCGCAGCTGGCGCTGGCGGTGCGTTTCACGCAGCCCCAGGTGCACGCAGATGGCGTGGACCTGCTCATGCCCGGGTACCTGCAGGCGACAGTGCAGCAGCCCACGTTGCTCGTTGCCATGGATCGACACATCGAGGTTGTCGTGGGCGGCGATGGGGAACTTGGACAGCAGTGCGTTGCCGTGGTCACCGTGGGGGTAGACGGCGTTGCGTCCATAGGCGAACTGCGGCCACATGCTGTCGGCGAGGAACTCGTATTGGGGCGCCTGAGGCCAGGCTGGATGGCGCTGCGCGTGCTGGGCATGGCTGCCATGCACCTCCTGGAGAAACACCAGGTCGGCGCCGGTTGCGCGTACCGCCTCGCGCAGCTCGGGGAGGATGAAACGCCGGTTGAACAGAGTGAAACCCTTGTGCACGTTGAGGGTCAGCACCGTCAGCTGCTGCACGGCGGCCACCTTGTCGATCACGCAACCGTGGCGGGGCAGGGGTTCGTTCACAGAGGCTTCCTTTGGTTCGTCCATTCCAGTAACGACCGGGCGGCTGGGGGCAGGGTTCAGCAGGAATGACCAGTGGAGCCTTCGGAACTTTGCACCGCCCTGGGGCCTCCACCGCATGTCGGGTCGTTAATGCGCAGGAGATCTTGCGATGAAATTCGATCGTTTCGCCCAATGGCTGGCCAACTGGAGCGGTCGCCCCCTGACGTTCGCCGTGGCCCTGCTATTGATCGTGTTCTGGGCCGTCAGTGGCCCGCTGTTCGACTTCAACGACACCTGGCAACTGGTGATCAACACCTCGACCACCATCATCACCTTCCTGATGGTGTTCCTGATCCAGAACACCCAGAACCGCGACAACGACGAGTTGCACATAAAGATCGACGAACTGCTGCGCACTACCCAGCGCGCGCACAAGGCGTTGCTGGACCTCGAAGACATGGGCCCGGCCGAGCTGCACGCCTTGCGCAAGCAGTACCAGCTGATGGGCGAACACGACCAGCAGGCGCCGGGCGACGATGCTCCGGCCAAGGACAACCGTGACTGAGCGAGGAGGACGGCATGGCCAGGCACATCATCCACTACACCGGCCCGATCAATTCATCGACCTGTGGCAACCTGATCAACACCTGCTCACGGGCGTTGCAGCAGGGCGCCGAGCTGCTGCAGGTCAATATCGCCACCATGGGCGGTGAGTGCAGCTACGGCTTCACCCTGTACAACTTCCTGCGCTCGCTGCCGGTGCCGGTGCACACCCATAACCTGGGCACGGTCGAGTCGATGGGCAATATCCTGTTCCTGGCGGGCGAACACCGTACCGCCTGTGCCTTGAGCAAGTTTCTGTTCCACCCGTTCCACTGGACGCTTCATGGATCGGTGGACCATGCGCGCATGGCCGAGTACGCCATGAGCCTGGACTACGACCTGCGGCTGTATGCGCAGATCGTCGCCGAACGTACCCAGGGCGCGGAAGACGTGCTGGATGTGACGCGCTACCTGATGGCCTACCCGCGCATCCTGGGGCCGGAGGAGGCGTTGGCCAGCGGGATGATCCATGCCATTGACGAACTGCCGATCGCGGCGGATGCCACGCAGTGGAGCGTGCATGCCTGAGTGCGCATGAAGGTGCCATTCGTCAGAACCTTGTCATCGGCTTTGAGCAGTTGCCTGGGTACGGGGTTCGCAATCAGTGCGTGGCCAGGTTTTCGTGCCGCGTGCAATGAACGGGCAAAGGAGAAGCAACATGGCTGAAGAACAAGTGCGTACTGGCCATCGTGGCGGTACCAAGGAAACCAACCCGGGCAATTTCGCCAATGACCGTGAACGGGCCTCCCGGGCGGGGCACAAGGGCGGGCAGAATTCCGGGGGTAACTTCGCCAATGACAAGGCGCGGGCTGCGGAGGCTGGGCGCAAGGGAGGACGCAATAGCCATGGCCGGGCGGACAAGCCGTGACCGCAACTGCGCGGGCCTTGCGCAGCTGAGCGGGCGGTGAACGATTTTTTGAATTATTCAGCGCAGGGCCGATCAACGTTTTCAGTTGGCCATTGAACAAGGAGGGCGCCGCGTAATGCCAGGTCCGCAGTTGTACGTCATCGAGTATCACCTGCATGAGCAGCCACGGCGGTTCGTGATTCGGCTGGAGCGGCTGGATAATGCAGAGGCCTGGCATTGGGCCAGTTGTGATGCGGGGATCGGGGTGATTCCCAAGTTTGGGCGGGAGAAGTTACGGAAGGTGAGTCGGCCTATGGCGGAGCGGTATGGCATTACCGAAGTTCGGTGGCGTGTTTCAGGGTGAGTTGTTGTTATTGACGGTTAGCGCATGAGGCCACCAAGCGCTTGCCGATGGTTTTACAGCGCCCTCAAGATCGAGCGCCGCNGCAGTTGTACGTCATCGAGTATCACCTGCATGAGCAGCCACGGCGGTTCGTGATTCGGCTGGAGCGGCTGGATAATGCAGAGGCCTGGCATTGGGCCAGTTGTGATGCGGGGATCGGGGTGATTCCCAAGTTTGGGCGGGAGAAGTTACGGAAGGTGAGTCGGCCTATGGCGGAGCGGTATGGCATTACCGAAGTTCGGTGGCGTGTTTCAGGGTGAGTTGTTGTTATTGACGGTTAGCGCATGAGGCCACCAAGCGCTTGCCGATGGTTTTACAGCGCCCTCAAGATCGAGCGCCGCCCGCGCGGCGCATCGCTGGCAAGCCAGCTCCCACATCTGTTTCGGGCCAATCCATCCTGTGAGGTCTTCACTGTCCGCCTTGGTGCATGCCTCAAGTCAGGTGGTGCGGCATTAGCGCACACGCTGAAACCGCGTCGTACAAACAAGGCGGACAGTGGAGATGGACCAGAAATAAATGGCCAGAAACAAATGTGGGAGCTGGCTTGCCAGCGATGCGCCGCGCGGGCGGCGCTCGATCTCAAGAGCGCCGCAAAGTTTTCGACAAGCCCCTGGTCGCCCTCATGCGATAGCCATCAGGACCTCGAAAGGGATGACCGTAGGGCAAACCGAAAAACCTAAAGCTCAAGCCCCCGACTCAGGATCACTCGCCGGCACCCCAGGCCGATTCTCCTCGTCGTCGTCAAAGTTCGGATCGACATCCGGATCATCCGCCCGGTCATTACCTCTGTCAGGCTCCAGCTCCGGCCAGTCGCTCTGAACATCCCCACCACCCATCGAATATCTCGTGCCCATGACCATCACCTCCAAACACCAGGGAGTCGAGCGCCGCAAAGTTTTCGACAAGCCCCTGGTCGCCCTCATGCGATAGCCATCAGGACCTCGAAAGGGATGACCGTAGGGCAAACCGAAAAACCTAAAGCTCAAGCCCCCGACTCAGGATCACTCGCCGGCACCCCAGGCCGATTCTCCTCGTCGTCGTCAAAGTTCGGATCGACATCCGGATCATCCGCCCGGTCATTACCTCTGTCAGGCTCCAGCTCCGGCCAGTCGCTCTGAACATCCCCACCACCCATCGAATATCTCGTGCCCATGACCATCACCTCCAAACACCAGGGAGTACACAAGGTGAGAGTCGCCAACAAGGCCCGCCGCTCCGTCGAAACAAACCGGCCCCCGACCAGCGGCCAATGGCTCAGTGCCGCCGACGCAGCAACACGATGAAAAACAGCCCGCCAATCGCCGCGGTGGCGATCCCCACCGGCAGGTCCTGCGGCGCGATCAAGGTCCGCGCCCCCATGTCCACCCAGACCATGAACAACGCCCCCAGCAACCCACAGGCCGGCAGCAACCGCCGATGCTCGGCCCCCACCAGCCGCCGGGCCATGTGCGGCAACATCAAGCCAACGAAACCGATGGCCCCCGACAACGACACCAGCACCCCGGTCAGCAACGCCGTACCCACGAACACCTGGGCGCGCACGCGGCGGGTGTCGTAGCCCAGGCTCACGGCCGTCTGCTCACCACTCATCAAGGCATTGAGCGCCCGCGCCAGGCTCATCAGCAGGATGAAACCGGCCAGCACGCACACCGTCGGCAACCACAGCAACGACCATTGCGCCAGGCCCAGCCCGCCGAGCATCCAGAACATCACCGAGCTGGCCGCATGCGGGTCACCGGTGAACAGCAACAAGTTGGCCAGCGCCATCACCACGAACGACACCGCCACCCCGGCCAGCAGCAGGCGCTCGCTGTCCAGCCTCCCGCGCCGGCTGGCCACGCCCAGCACCAGCAGCATGCACCCCAGGGCACCCAGGAACGCCGCCAGCGGCAGGCTCAGCGGTCCGGCGAACGGACCGAGGAACAGCACCACCAGCACCGCCCCCAGCACGGCACCGGAACTCACCCCCAGCAGGTGCGGATCGGCCAGCGGGTTACGGGTTACCGCCTGTAACGCACCACCAACCAACGCCAAACCGGCGCCCACCAACGCACCCAGCAACACCCGGGGCGCACGGATCTGCCACACGATCTGCGCCTGGCTGCGGCTGAAATCGCCAGCTTCGCCAAACCCCAATTGGTGCAGAACAATCGCCAGCACCTTGCCTTGCGCCACCTCGGCCGCACCAAACCCCAGCGACAGCAGGCAAGACAACAGCAGTGCCAGGAGCAAGCCGCCCAGTACCAGGCGATAGGCCACGGGGCTGCGTACCGGAATCACGGCCGGGCCTCGGCGAACAGCTGCGGGTGCAGCGCCGCCGCCAATCGCTCGATGGCGCTGGCGTTGTCCACGGAGGGCGTCACTTGCAGGTAGGACAACACCACGAAGCGACGTTCGCGAATGGCCCGCACCTCGGCCAAGGCTGGATGCTGCAGCAGGAAATCGCGCTTCTGCTCCCAGGACGTCGGCCCGTAGTCGACGATGACGATCACCTCGGGGTCGCGCTCCACCACGCTTTCCCAGCCCACCTCGGTCCAGCTCGCCGCGACATCGGCCATGACGTTGTCACCGCCTGCTGCCTTGATCAGCGCTTGGGGCATGCCCAGCCGGCCAGATGTGGTGGGGCGGTCTTCGCCGCTGTCGTAGAGGAACACCTGTGGCCGGTCATGCACGCTGGCGAGCGAGGTGGTGACCCTGGCCACACGTTGGCGCAACTGGGTGATCAGTGCCTCGGCCCGTGGCGTCACGCCGAAGATCCGCCCCAGATTACCCAGGTCGGTGTACAGGTCCTCCAGGCTGGCGGCAGGGCGCGGCATGATCTTCGAGCACGACTCGCTCAGCTCGTAGACCGGCAGGCCGAATGGCGCCAGGCGCTCCGGGGTCAGCGGGCCGCCGACTTGCATGCCGTAGCCCCAGCCGGCGAACAGGAAATCGACGTTGGCGTCCAGCAGGTTTTCCACCGACGGATAGCGTGGCGCCAGTTCCGGCAAGCCATCCAAGGCCTCGCGCAACGACGGGTCCAGGGTTTTCCAGCCACTGATGCCGCTGTAGCCGATCATGCGCTCCTTCAGCCCCAATGCCAGGAGCATGCCGGTGAGGTTGATGTCGTGGCTGACCGCGCGTTGCGGGGCATGCTCGAAGGTCACGCTGCGGGCGCAGCTGTGCACGGTCACGGGGTAGTCGCTGGCCGGCGCGGCCAGGGGCAGGGTGGCGAGTAGCGAGAGGAGCAGTCGCTTCATGCGGGGTTTATCCAGGTGATGCGTGGGTGATCGCCCACGGGGTGACGGTCGACCAGCACGTGCACGCCGAACACCTCGGCCAGGCACCGCTCGGTCAGAACCTGGGCGGGCGTGCCGTGGGCGACGATGCGGCCCTGTTCGATTACGTACAAGCGGTCGCAGAAGGCTGCCGCCAGGTTGAGGTCGTGGAAACTGGCCAGCAGGCCCAGGCCGGTGGCGCGCAGGTGGCGCAGCAGGGCCAGCTGGTAGCGGGGGTCCAGGTGATTGGTCGGCTCATCCAGGATCAGCAGGCGCGGTTGCTGGGCCAGGGCGCGGGCCAGCAGTACCCGCTGTTTCTCGCCGCCGGACAAACTGGCGAAGTGCTGGTCGGCACGGCTGTCCAGGCCCAGCTGGCGCAGGGCATTGTCCACCGGCGCCGGGTCACCGTCGCCGTCCAGCCAGCCCAGGTGCGGGGTGCGGCCCATGGCAACGACATCGCGCACGTTCAGGCCAAAGTCATCGGGGAACTCCTGGGCCATCACCGCCAGACGCCGGGCCACCCAGCGCGGCGATTGCCGCCAGATATCCTCGCCGTCGAGCAGCACCTGGCCGCTGCACGGCCGGTTGAACCGGTAGGCGCAGCGCAGCAGGCTGGTCTTGCCGCTGCCGTTGGGGCCGATCAGGCCGACGAACTCGCCGGCAGCCACCTCCAGCTCGATACCGTCGAGCAGGGGTGACCCACCGGGTGAAGGTGACCAGTTCAGGCGTTCGAGGCGCAAAAGCGGCGAGGACATGTAAAGAAGCACCGTAGCAGCAAGGGTGAACGTTCTACGGTGGACGTGCGTGAGGCTGCCGCGGGCGGGTGCCCCGGAACCGGCGCGCACCCGCCCGCCGCGGGGGTAGCCAATGGCGAATCCAGGCCGGTCTCCGGGCTTGCGAGGGTCAGCGGGCCCGCACCTTCCCATGCCGTTGGCACAGTGGTCTTTTGCAGGCCCTGCTCGCTTACCGTTGCGGGGGCAGCGCCGGACTACCCGCTATAGCGGGGCACCGGCTTCCCGTTTAACCCCTGGCGCGGCGGCCAGGGACACCTGAAAACAAGGGGCGCATATGAACATCGAAGCCCGGGCGAGTCAAATCCAGCGCGAATCAATGCCCTGAATACTTGACCGCCGCTGCGGTGCGGGTCGTCACGTTGAGGGCCTTGAGCAGCGAGGAGACATGGATACGCACGGTGAACGGCGAGATTTCGAGCGCCCGGGCGATTTCCTTGTTGGTCTTGCCCTGGGCGATCAGCCGCAGCACCTCCTGTTGGCGCTGGGTGAGCTGTTGCAGCTCGCTGTCGGTGCCTGCCGGGGCCAACAGGCCGCTGCTGGCGTAGCGCACCACCACCTCGCCGGCACGGATGGCGAGAATCGCCGCGCCCAGTTCGTCCGGGGCGAGGCTCTTGCCAATAAAGCCGTCGACACCGGTGGCCATGACCTGATCGATGATGGCCGGTTCGTCGACCATCGACACGATGATCACGGTGGTGCGGCGCAACTGTTGGCGCAGCTCGGCCAAGCGGTCGATGCCCGTCAGCCCAGGGAAGCGCAGGTCGAGGATCAGGGTGTCGGGCGCATCGCCCAGCGCTGCCAGCCGCTGCACCTCTTGCAGGCTGCCGGCCTGTTCCAGCACCGCCTCGGGCAACAGGCGCCGCACGGTGGCAACCATGGCTTCGCGGAACAACGGGTGGTCATCCGCAACGATGATTCGGCAACTCACATCCCAACTCCCTGTCTGGCGGCCATGCTAATTTAGCAGCCACCGCCGGTCATTTCCTTGCATGGCTGGCGAAGTTGCCTACTGGCGCACAAGGAAGTGACTCATGAAGTTCGAGAAGAACAACGAACTGGACCAGGCCAACCTGCGCATCATCGTCTCCACCTGCGCCATCAGCTACGTGGCGCTGCTGGGCTTCCTGCCGGGCCGCGAAGTGGCCACCTACCTGCCGGTGCTGATCTACTACATGGCCTTCACCGTGGTGTCGATCGGCGTGCGCCAGGCCATCGTGCGCTGGCCGGGGCACTACCCGTGGCGGCGGGTGCTGGGCATGGTCCACGACTACAGCGCCACCTGCCTGGGCCTGGTGATCGGTGGCGAAGCGGCGTTGCCACTGTATGCGGTGATGGTCTGGATCAACCTGGGCAACGGCATGCGCTTCGGTTCGCGCTACCTGGCGGTTGCCACCGTGCTGGCCCTGGCCGCGCTGGTGGCAGTGTGGTGGCTGACGCCGTACTGGCAGCAACAGCCGTTCCTGCTGCCGATGCTGCTGACCACCAGCACCCTGATCCCGTTCTACGCCCACTTGCTGCTGGAGCGCACGCGCAAGGCCACGGCCCTGGCCGAGGCCGCAACCCGCGAGAAGTCGCGCTTCCTAGCCCAGGCCAGCCACGACCTGCGCCAACCCATCCACTCCATCGGCCTGTTCACCGCGTGCCTGCGCGAAAGCCGGCTGGGCGACGAGCAGCGGCGCCTGGTGGACAGCATCGACCGCTCGCTGCTCAACGTCTCGCAGCTGTTCCGTTCGATTCTCGACCTCTACACCCTGGACAACGGCCGGCTGCAACCGAAGTGGGAGCGCTTCGCCGTGGATGACTTGCTGCGTGAGCTGCTGCGCCAGAACAGCGAAGCGGCGCGCTGGGCGGGCGTGGAAATGCGCCTGGTACCCAGCCGTCACTGGATCCGCGCCGACCCCGGCATGCTGACGACAATGGTGCAGAACGTGCTGTCCAACTGTTTCAAGTACGCCGCCGGGCGGCCGCTGCTGATTGGCGTGCGGCCTCGTGGCGAGGGCCTGGCCATCGTGGTCTGCGACCAGGGGCGAGGGATTGCCCAGGAGCACCAGGCGCGGATCTTCGAGGAGTTCTACCGGGTGCGCGAAGTGCGCGACAAGGATGTGGAGGGGGTCGGCCTGGGGTTGTCGATCGTCAAGCGCCTGGGTGACCTGATGGGCCTGGACGTCAGCTTGCATTCGCGCCCGGGGCACGGCACCACCGTGACCTTGCAAGGGTTGGCGAAGGCTGCGCCGCAAGTATCACGGGCGAACGCCGATCCGGCTGTGCAGGTGGGCATGCTCGATGGGCTGCGGGTCTGCCTGGTGGAGGACGACCACAACGTGTTGCAGGCTACCTGTGCCTTGCTGCAACGCTGGGGCTGCGAGGTACAGGCCGAAACGTCGCCGGAGGGGTTGGTCAGCGACTGCGACGTCATAGTCGCCGACTACGACCTGGGCCCGCAGGCCACCGGCATCGACTGCATCGACCGGCTGCGTGCCCAGCGTGGTTACGCGGTGCCGGCGCTGATCATGACTGGCCATGAGATCGACCGCTTGCAGGGGGCGTTGCAGGCCCGCGGCATCGCCGTGTTGGCCAAACCGGTGCGCCCGGCGGAGCTGCGCCTGGCGCTGCGGGCGTTGCGCGACTCCCTGCTGGCGTCGACCCATTAGGCCGACGCGGTCACTGGAACACCGGCGCCTGGCCTTCTTTCCAGCAGGTCGGGGAGGGGGTGTAGAGACCCATGCCGGCCACTGCCACCAGGCCGCCGCTGGGCACTTGGCAATCGTAGCGGCCCTTGCTGGTGCTGGCGGTGTAGTAGGTGGTGTTGGAGTCGTTGCGCAGGTTGCTGACCTGGCTCACTGGGGTGCCGAGGGTGACCTCGGTGCGTTGCTTGAGGGTGTCCGCCGACGGGCTGGCGGTCTGGCAGCCGGCCAAGCTGGCGAGCACGGCCAGCAGGGCCAGGGATTTGAGGGCGGGGGGCATGGGCTTCATCGCGTGGCTTCCTTGGCAGTGTTCTCGGTACGCCACACGTGCGATGCGGGCGTTGGGCCGACTATAGCGCCGGGGCCTGCGTGGTGATGTAGGGCAGATGTGCGAGATGGCACATTGCCAATCGCCGGCAAGGCCGCCGCCCCCCTGTAGGAGCGGCCTTGTGCCGCGAAAGGGCTGCATCGCAGCCCCAGCCATTCAAGTAGCACAATCGATCGCTGGGGCCGCTCTGCGGCCCTTTTCGCGACACAAGGCCGCTCCTACAGGGATCCGCTGAGCGCTTTCATTGCGGACGCTTGAGCACCAGGGTCAGGATGTCGTAGCTCGCCACCAGTTCACCCAGCTGGTTGGTCACCTCCACATCCCACGCCACCACGCCTTGCGGCTGCCCCAGCGGGCTGGTCTTGCCCTGGTCGATCCTGCGCTTGCAGGTCAGCCGCGCCTGGATGGTGTCGCCGATCCCCACCGGGGTGATGAAGCGCAGGGTGTCCAGCCCATAGTTGGCCAGCACCGGCCCTTCACCCGGTGAGACGAACAGCCCGGCCGCGGCCGAGAGCACGAAGTAGCCATGGGCGATGCGTTTGCCGAACTGCGACTGCTTCGCCGCGATGTCGTCGAAGTGCATGTAGAAGTGATCGCCCGACAGGCAGCCGAAGTTCACCAGGTCCGCCTCGGTCACCGTGCGGCGGTGGGTGAGCAGCGATTCACCGATGCGCAGGTCGTCGAAATAGCGGCGGAACGGGTGCACTTCGGTTTCGATCACCTCGGCGCCGCGCACGTACTCACCGGTCACCGCCATCAGCATGCTCGGCGAGCCCTGCACTGCAGCACGTTGCAGGTAGTGTTTGACCGCACGCAAGCCGCCCAGCTCCTCACCACCGCCGGCGCGGCCCGGGCCACCGTGCTTGAGCTGTGGCAACGGCGAGCCGTGGCCGGTAGATTCCTTGGCCGCTTCGCTGTCGAGTACCAGCAGGCGCCCGTGCCAGGCCGCTGCGGCGGGGATGGCCGTGGCGGCAACGGTGCGGTCGGCGGTGACCAGGGTCGCCACCAGGCTGCCCTTGCCCCGGGCTGCCAGGGCCAGGGCTTCGTCGAGATCGTCGTAGGCCATCAGCGTGCTGACCGGGCCGAACGCCTCGATATCGTGGGCGCCGCCCTCGGCGTGGGGGTCGCGGGCCAGCAGCAGGGTCGGGGCGAAGAACGCGCCTTCGGCCACGCCGTCACCGACCGGGGTAAAGCCATCGCTGGCGCCCAGCAGTTGGTCGCAGCTGTCCAGCAGCCTGCGCACGCGTTCGCCGACATCGCGCTGCTGGTCGTGGGAGGCCAGGGCGCCCATGCGCACGCCTTCGACCGACGGATCACCGACCACCACCTTGCGCAGCCGTTCGCGCAGGCGGGTGGCGACGGCGTCGATGTGCTTGGCCGGGACGATGGCGCGGCGGATGGCCGTGCATTTCTGCCCGGCCTTGGTGGTCATCTCCCGCGCCACCTCCTTGATGTACAGCTCGAACTCCTCGCTGTCGGGGCTCACGTCCAGGCCGAGGATGGCGCAGTTGAGCGAGTCGGCTTCGGCATTGAACGGCACCGAATTGCGCACCAGGTTCGGCGTGACGCGCAGCTTGGCCGCGGTGTCGGCGGAGCCGGTGAAGGTCACCAGGTCCTGGCCTTGCAGGCGCTCGAGCAGGTCACCGGTGCTGCCGATCACCAGTTGCAGGCTGCCGGCCGGCAGCAGGCCGGACTCGTTCATCAGCCGCACCACGGCTTCAGTCAGGTAGCTGGTGGAGGTGGCGGGCTTGACGATGCACGGCATGCCGGCGAGGAAGGTTGGGGCAAACTTCTCCAGCATCCCCCAGATCGGGAAGTTGAAGGCGTTGATATGCACGGCCACGCCTGCGCGCGGGACCAGGATATGGCTGCCGGCGAAGTGGCCTTGCTTGCCCAGGGGGATCGCCGGGCCTTCATGCACCAGGTTGCCCGACGGCAACTCACGGCGGCCCATGCTCGAATAGGCGAACAGCGTGGCGTTGCCGCCTTCGATGTCGATCCAGCTGTCGGCGCGGGTGGCGCCGCTGTGGTGGGACAGGGCGTACAGCTGCTCTTTGCGCTCGGCCAGGTACAGCGCCAAGGCTTTGAGGCGTGCGGCGCGCTCCTGAAAGTCCATTGCCAGCAGCGTTTGCAGGCCCTGGGCACGGGCGAAATCCACGGCTTCGGCGAAGTCCGGGCGTTCTTCGTGGCTGTAGGCCAGGACGTGGCCGTCCAGGGCGCTGCGCAGCGCCTGGGCGCCGTGCTGGCCGATCCAACGGCCGGCGATGAAGCTTTGCAGGGTAGGGGAGGCGGACATGCTGTTCTCCTTGCTGTTCTGATAGACAGGGGCGCGCTTACCAGAGCGCCACGGTGTAGCCGATGATCAGGCGGTTCTCGTCCACGGCATTGGTCAGGCCATTGCCGGAGCGGAAGGTGACGTTGCGCCAGCGCAGGCTGACGTCCTTGAGCGGGCCGCTCTGGATGACGTAGGTGATGTCGGTGTCGCGTTCACGCTCGCGGCCGTTGCTGATGGTCGCGGTTTCGGCATGACGGCCGTCGGTGTAGCGGGTCATGAAGCTCAGCCCGGGGATGCCCATGGCGACGAAGTCGTAGTCGTAGCGCACCTGCCAGGAGTCGAGCCCGGCGCGGGTGAAGGTGTTGTAGGTGACCAGGTTGACGGTGTACGGGTCGCCGCCGTTGAGGAACGGGAAGGCGCTGTCGCCCGACATCTGCTGCCAGGTGGCGGTGAATTTGTGGGCTTTGACGCCCAGGGTGAACATGGCGTTGAAGTTGCGGTTGTCGATGTTGCCGGCGCGCTCGGCGCCATCACCACGGCTGTCGAAGTAGCGCAGGTCGCTGCGCAGGCTCACGCCCTCGGCCAGCGGCTGGGTGTGCAGCAAACCCACGTACTGCTGGCGGTAGATGTCTTCGAGCTTGGCGTAGTAGTAGCTGACGCTGGTCTGCGGGGTGATGGCGTAGCTGCCGCCGCCGAAATCGAAGTGGTCGCTGGTGGCGGCGCCGTAGCCGATATCGTCGCGCCCGGACGAGTCGCGCAGGTTGGCCTTGGTCAGGCGCCCGCCGTTGAACGTCAGGCCGTCCAGCTCCTGGCTGGTCAGCAGGCCGCCCTGGAAGGTCGAGGCCAGCAGGCGGGTGTCGTTGTACACCACCACCGGCAGGATCGGCTGCAGGGTGCCCAGGCGCAGGGTGCTTTTCGAGACCCGCAGCTTGCCGGTCAGGCCGAGCTCGCTGTAGTCGTCCACCGGTTCCTTGCTGTTGGGTCCGTACGGCAGCAGGCCAGTGCCGCGCCGATCGCGGCTGGAGTCGAGCTTGATGCCCAGCTGGCCCATGGCGTCTACCCCGACGCCAACCGGGCCGTCGGTAAAGCCCGACTCGAAACGCGCGGTAAAGCCCTGGCCCCATTCCTCGGCCTTGTTCTGTGGCGCGTTGTCCTGGCGGAAGTCGCGGTTGATGTAGTGGTTGCGCAGTTCGACGCGCGCGTGGCTGTCGCCGATGAAGTCCGCCAGGGCCGGCAAGGGCAGGGCGAGGGTGGCCAGCCAGGCGGCTGACGTGAGGTGGGTGCGGTTCATTGTTGTTGTACCCGTCGTTCTTGTTGTTATCGAGGTCAGTGCTTGCTGGCGCCGGCAGCGCCGATACCGGTCATGGAGCGGATGAACTGGGCCAGGTAGCGGCCACGTTCGTCCTGGGCGCGCGCCGAGCTGTCGGTGACCGAGAACGCCCAGGCGCCGAGGAACGCCAGCGACATGGAGAACAACGCCGGGTTGCTGTAGGGGAACAGCGCGTGCTCGTTGTGCAGCACGTTGACCCACACCGCCGGGCCCAGTACCACCAGCACGATCGCCGAGACCAGCCCGGCCAGGCTGCCGCCCACCGCACCGCGGGTGGTCAGGCCTTTCCAGAACATCGACAGCAGCAGCACCGGGAAATTGACCGAGGCGGCGACCGCCAGCACCAGGCCGGAGAGGAAGGCGATGTTCTGCGACTCGAACATCAGGCCCAGCAGCACCGCGAACAGGCCGATCACCAGGGTGGCGATGCGCGACACGCGCATTTCCTGCTGTTCGCTGGCCTGGCCTTTGCGCATTACGCAGGCATACAAGTCGTGGGACACCGCCGAGGCACCGGACAACGCCAGGCCCGCGACCACGGCGAGAATGGTGGCGAAGGCCACCGCCGAGATGAAGCCGAGGAACAGGTTGCCGCCCACCGCTTGCGCCAGGTGCACCGCGACCATGTTGCCGCCACCGATGATCGCGCCTGCGGCATCACGGTAGGACGGTTCGGTGCCGACCATGACGATGGCGCCAAAGCCGATGACGATCAGCAGCAGGTAGAAGTAGCCGATGAAGCCGGTGGCGTAGAACACGCTCTTGCGCGCTTCCTTGGCGTCGCTGACGGTGAAGAAGCGCATGAGGATATGCGGCAGGCCCGCGGTGCCGAACATCATCCCCAGCCCCAGCGAGATGGCATCCACCGGGTTGGACAGCAGCGCCCCCGGGGCCATGATCGCCTGGCCCTTGGCATGTACCGCCACGGCACTGGCGAACATCGCCTCGGTGCTGAAACCAAAGTGCTTGAGCACCATGAAGGCCATGAAGCTGGTGCCCGACAGCAGCATCACCGCCTTGATGATCTGCACCCAGGTGGTGGCGAGCATGCCGCCGAAGGTCACGTACAGCACCATCAGCACGCCCACCAGCATCACCGCGTACAGGTAGCTGATGCCGAACAGCAGCTCGATCAGCTTGCCGGCGCCGACCATCTGCGCCACCAGGTACAACAGCGCCACGGTCAGGGTGCCGAACGCCGAGGTGATGCGCACCGGGCCTTGGGCCAGGCGGTAGGAGACCACGTCGGCGAAGGTGTACTTGCCCAGGTTGCGCAGGCGCTCGGCGATCAGGAACAGGATGATCGGCCAGCCGGCCAGCACGCCCAGGGCGTAGAGCAGGCCGTCGTAGCCGTTCATGAACATCATCGCCGAGATGCCCAGGAAGGACGCGGCGCTGATCATGTCGCCGGCGATCGCCAGGCCGTTCTGCATGCCGGTGAGGCCACCGCCGGCGGTGTAGAAGTCACTGGCCGAGCGGGTGCGCAGCGCCGCCCAGCGGGTTACCAGCAGGGTGAAGCAGACGAACACCAGGAACATCGAGATGGCGGTCCAGTTCATCGTGCGCACTCCTGCTTGACCTTGTCGTTGAGCGGGTCGAGCACGGTGTTGGCGCGATGGGTGTAAATGCCGGTGAGGGCAAAGGACAGCAGCACCATCAGCACCCCGACCAGCATGCCGACGCTGGTCACCCCGCCACTGAGCGACTGGCCCAGCACGCCAGGGGCGAAGGCCACCAGCAGGACGAAGCCGTAGTAGGCGGCGAGCATGGTCAAGGTGAGCGTGCCGTTGAGGCGGCGCTTGCGCTTGATCAGTTGCTGGAAGTCGGGGTGGTTGTTGATGCTCTCGAGGTGTTCGGGGGTCATGGCTGGCGTTCTCTCTGGCTGTTGTAATTGTTTTTTCAGGTCACGCGGGTGTTGCTGAGGGCTTGCACAGTCCTTGTAGGAGCGGCCTTGTGTCGCGAAAGGGCTGCATAGCAGCCCCGGCAATCTTCGGGCTGGAGCCGAGATGTGGGCTGGACTCGAGATCCTGGGACCGCTTTGCGGTCCTTTCGCGACGCAAGGCCGCTCCTACAGGGATCAAGGCGCCTCGGTGTCAGAGCTGGTCGAAATCGAGCACCACCTTGTCGCTCAAGGGGTAGGTCTGGCACGACAGCACGTAGCCGGCGGCCACTTCGTAGTCTTCCAGGGCATGGTTGCTGTCCATCTCCACTTCGCCCTCGATCACCTTGCACTTGCAGGTCGAGCACACCCCGGCCTTGCACGAGTACGGCAGCTCGGCGCCGATGGCGTTACCGGCGTCGAGCACGCTGCGGGTGTTGCGTGGCAGGTCGAAGGCCAGGGCGCGGCCGTCGCTGATCACCGTCACCTGGCTGACCGCCGAATCCAGCTCGCGCGCTGCCTCGCGGGCCTCGCGACGGGCTTCGCTGCCGGCGGCGGCGAACAGTTCGTAGTGGATACGCGCCTTGTCCATGCCGTTGGCCTGCAGGCTGTCGCGCACGGTCTCGGTCATCGCCTGGGGGCCGCAGATGAACGCGGCGTCGAGCTGCTTCACATCCAGCCAGCGGGAGAACAGCTGGCCGCACTTGTCGGCGTCGATGCGGCCGTTGTACAGGTCGACGTCCTGCTGCTCGCGGCTGAACACGAAGATCAGGTTGAGGCGGTCCAGGTACTGGTTCTTCAAATCTTCCAGGCGGTCGCGGAACAGCGCGCTGTTGCTGGCGCGGTTGCCGTACAGCAGGGTGAAGCGGCTGTGCGGCTCGGTCGCCAGGGTGGTGGCGACCAGCGACAGGATCGGGGTGATGCCGCTGCCGGCGGCCACGCCCAGGTAGTTGCCCTGGCGCGCCGGGTCCAGCGGCACGAAGAAGTTGCCCGACGGCGGCATCACCTCCAGTTGCTGGCCGGCCTTGAGCACTTCGTTGGCAAAGGCCGAGAAGCGCCCGCCGGGCACGCGCTTGACCGCCACGCGCAGCTCGCCGTCCTGCACCGCGCTGCAGATCGAATAGGAACGGCGCACTTCCTCGTCATCGAGCTGGGTGCGCATGACCAGGTACTGGCCCTGGGTGAAGCGGAAATCTTCTTGCAGGTGTGCGGGCACGTCGAAGGCGATGGACACTGCGTCGCGGGTTTCCTGGCGCACTTGCTTGATGGTCAGGCTGTGAAACGGGCTCATGGCGTTCTCCACGGCTCAAAGGCATTTGAAATAGTCGAACGGCTCCAGGCACGCGCGGCAGCGGTACAGCGCCTTGCAGGCCGTGGAGCCGAACTGGCTGAGCAGTTCGGTGTGCGCGCTGCCGCACTGCGGGCAGCACACGCTGGGGACCGCACCGCGCAGGCTGGCGCTGCCCTCGGGCGGGGCGATGCCGTAGGCGCGCAGGCGTTCGCGGCCTTGGGCGCTGATCCAGTCGGTGCTCCAGGCCGGCATCAGCCGGCGCTCCAGCGCGGGTGCGGCGAAGCCGGCCTGCTCCAGGGCGTGGCGGATGTCACCCTCGATCACCTCGGTGGCCGGGCAGCCGGAATAGGTCGGGGTGACCACCAGGTGCAGGTGGCCGGCGCGCCAGTCGAGGTCGCGCACGATCCCCAGGTCGACCACGCTGACCACGGGTACTTCCGGGTCCATCACCTCGGCGAGCACGGCCCAGGCATGGGCCAGGTCGCCGTGTTGCTGGGCCCGGGCGCCGCGGTCGCCGGCGATCAGCTCACCAGGTCGCATCGGGGTAGGCTCGCGGCAGGAACTGCATTTCAGCCAGCAGCAGGCCGAGGTGTTCGCTGTGCAGGCCCTTGCGCCCATCCAGGTAGAAGTGGCTGGCGGCCTTGGGCAGCGGTAGATCGACCGAAGCGAAGATGGCGGTGACGGTGCTCAGCCAGTGCTGGGCGATCTGCGCCGGGTCAGCGCCGATACCGGCCTGGGCCAGCTGGACTTCGCCGTCGTTGGCGACGCTCAATTCGACCGTGAAGCGCCACAACGCAGGGATGGCCTCGAGCATGCGCCGACGGCTTTCTTCAGTGCCGCCACCCAGACGCTGCACCCATTCGCCGGAGCGGCGCAGGTGATAGGTAACTTCTTTCAGGGCCTTGGCGGCGATGCCAGCGATGCGTTCATCGCGGGAAGTGCTGAGCCCTTCGAGCGTGGCGTGGTGCCAGGCGTCGTAGAGGAATTGCTTGAGCAGGGTCACGGCGAAATCACCGTTGGGTTGCTCGACCAGCAGCAGGTTGCGGTAGGCGCGTTCATCGCGGCGGAACGCCAGGGCATCGGCGTCGCGGCCGTCGTCCAGCAGTTCGGCGGCGTAGTCCAGCCAGTTGCGGGCCTGGCCCACCAGGTCGAGGCCGACGTTCATCAGCGCCAGTTCTTCTTCCAGCGCCGGGGCCTTGCCGCACCACTCGCACAGGCGCTGGCCCTGGACCAGGGCGCTGTCACCGAGCAGCAGCAGGTATTGGATAAGTGCTTGCTTGTGCATGGCGGGCCTCACATGTGGCCGACTTCGGCGGGCAGCTCGTAGAAGCTGGCATGGCGGTACACCTTGTCGTCCGCCGGGGCGAACAGCGGGTCTTTCTCGTCGGGGGAGGAGGCGGTGATCAGTGCCGAGGGCACCACCCACAGGCTCACACCCTCGCTGCGGCGGGTGTACAGCTCGCGGGCGTTCTCGATGGCCATGGCGGCGTCGGCGGCGTGCACGCTGCCGACGTGCTTGTGGTTCAGGCCGTGCTTGCTGCGCACGAATACTTCGTAAAGGGTCCAGTCAGACATGCTCGATCTCCGCATCGATGGCCGCTTCAGGCGGCGTTCTTGTTCTGTTGCTTGCGTGCGTAGGCCACGGCGGCCTCGCGTACCCAGGCGCCATCCTCGATGGCCTTGCGCCGGGTGGCGACGCGCTCCTGGTTGCAGGGGCCATTGCCCTTGATCACCTCGTAGAACTCGTCCCACTGGATTTCGCCGAAGTCGTAATGGCCGCGTTCGGCGTTCCACTTGAGCTCGGGGTCGGGGGCGGTGCAGCCGAGCAGCTCGAGCTGCGGCACGGTCTGGTCGATGAAGCGCTGGCGCAGTTCGTCGTTGGTCTGGCGCTTGATCTTCCAGGCCATCGACTGGGCGCTGTTGGGCGAGTGCTCGTCGCTGGGGCCGAACATCATCAGCGCCGGCCACCACAGGCGGTTGATGGCGTCCTGGACCATGTCGCGCTGGGCCTGGGTGCCGTGGCGCATCATGGTCAGCAGCAGCTCGTAGCCCTGGCGCTGGTGGAAGCTCTCTTCCTTGCAGATGCGCACCATGGCGCGGGAGTAGGGGCCGTAGGAGGTGCGCTGCAGCACCACCTGGTTGACGATCGCGGCGCCGTCCACCAGCCAGCCCACCGCACCCATGTCGGCCCAGCTGAGGGTGGGGTAGTTGAAGATGCTCGAGTACTTGGCCTTGCCGCTGTGCAGCTTGGCGATCTCTTCGTCGCGGTCGGCGCCGAGGGTTTCCATGGCGCTGTACAGGTACAGGCCGTGGCCGGCTTCGTCCTGGATCTTGGCCATCAGCTGCAGCTTGCGCTTGAGCGACGGGGCGCGGGTGACCCAGTTGCCTTCAGGGAGCATGCCGACGATCTCGGAGTGGGCGTGCTGGGAGATCTGCCGGATCAGGGTCTGGCGGTAGGCGTCGGGCATCCAGTTCTTGGCTTCGATCTTGATCTCGGCGTCGATCTTTTCCTGGAAGGCGCGTTCTTCGGGTGACATCTCTTCCAGCGACTTGAGGCGTTTGACGCCGGTTTCTACGAGCTGTGCGTACATGGTCGGGCTCCCGGGGTGGGCTGCGTTGGGGCGTGGGGTATTTATAAGCGATACAAAACACAACATCAAACAGTATTTGATGTATCAAATAAGATTTCTGTATCACATTCATGGCCAATCGCTGGCAAGCCAGCTCCCACAGGGTCTTGTGGGAGCTGGCTTGCCAGCGAAAGGGGCGCAAAGCGCCCCCAGGCTTTCCTGCAGGCGAAAAAAAGCCCCGGACCATGCCAGGGCTTGATAGGTAGCGGCTGAATCAGCCAGCCAAACGTTTGTCATACACGTGGCAAGCCTTGCCTTCCGAGCGCTTCAGCGCCCCGCACGGCTGCAGGTGCACCTGCGTACTGATGCCGATATAGGTCTTGATCTGCTTCGCCAATTCACCCACCACCTGCTTGCGCTGGCCGTCATCCAGGTACTGGCTATCAGCCCGCAGCTCCACATGCACTTCGACCGTGTCAAGGTTGCCATTACGATACAGATGAATTTCATAAAGCTCTGAAAGCTGTTTTATTTTCAACACCTGCTCTTCGATCTGCGTGGGGAACACATTGACCCCGCGGATGATCAGCATGTCGTCGCTGCGCCCAGTGATCTTGCCGATGCGCCGCATCGGCCGCGCGGTGCCGGGCAGCAGGCGGGTGAGGTCGCGGGTGCGGTAGCGCACCATCGGCAGCGCCTCCTTGCTCAGCGAGGTGAACACCAGCTCGCCGAGCTGGCCGTCCGGCAGCACGGCGCCAGTCACCGGGTCGATGATCTCGGGGTAGAAGTGGTCTTCCCAGATGGTCGGGCCGTCCTTGGTCTCGATGCACTCCATGGCCACGCCCGGCCCCATGATTTCCGACAGGCCATAGATGTCCAGGGCGTCGATGCCCAGGCGCTGTTCGATGGAACGCCGCAGTTCATCCGTCCAGGGCTCGGCACCGAAGATGCCCAGGCGCAGCTTGAGGTCGTCGGGAGCGATGCCCTGGCGCTCGATCTCGTCGGCCAGGTTGAGCATGTACGACGGCGTGACCATGATGATGTCGGGCTGGAAGTCGCGGATCAGTTGCACCTGCTTCTCGGTCTGGCCGCCGGACATGGGGATCACCGTGCAGCCCAGGCGTTCGGCGCCGTAGTGCGCGCCCAGGCCGCCGGTGAACAGGCCGTAGCCGTAGGAGACGTGCACCTTGTCGCCCTTGCGCCCGCCGGCGGCGCGGATCGAGCGCGCCACCACGTTGGCCCAGGTGTCGATGTCGTTCTGGGTGTAGCCGACCACGGTCGGCTTGCCGGTGGTGCCGCTGGAGGCGTGCAGGCGCACCACCTGGTCCTGGGGCACGGCGAACATGCCGTAGGGGTAGTTGTCGCGCAGGTCGTTCTTGCCGGTGAAGGGGAACTTGGCCAGGTCGTCCAGCGTGTGCAGGTCGTCCGGGTGGGCACCGCAGGCGTCGAAACGCTGGCGGTACAGGGGAACGTTCTGGTAGGCGTGCAGCAGGCTCCAGCGCAGGCGCTCCAGCTGGTGCTGGCGCAGCGCGTCGATACTGGCGGTTTCCATTGGGTCGAGCAGGGCACGTTCGGCTTTGGCGTAGTGGTTCATGGTTTCACTCGAATTGTTCTTGTCATGGGCCGGGGCCCTGAGTGTCATGGGGGCAGCATACTGCCCGCCGTGCATTGCGTCTGCGGGCGGCTGATCAGAGGCGCTCGATCACCAGGGCGATGCCCTGGCCGACGCCGATGCACATGGTGCACAGGGCGTAGCGGCCACCGGTCTGTTCCAGCTGGTGCAAGGCGGTGGTGACCAGGCGCGCGCCGCTCATGCCCAGCGGGTGGCCCAGGGCGATGGCGCCGCCGTTGGGGTTGACCCGTGGGTCGTCGTCGGCCAGGCCCAGCTCACGCAGCACGGCCAGGCCCTGGGCGGCGAAGGCTTCGTTGAGTTCGATCACGTCCATGTCGGCCAGCGCCAGGCCGGTCAACTCCAGTACCTTGTGGGTCGCCGGCACCGGGCCGATGCCCATGATCCGCGGTTCGACACCGGCCACTGCCAACCCCAGCACCCGGCCACGGGCCTTGAGGTTGTGTCGGCGCGCAGCTTCCGGGCTCGCCAGCAGCAACGCGCAGGCGCCGTCGTTGACCCCGGAGGCATTGCCGGCGGTGACACTGCCGCCCTCGCGGAACGGCGTACCGAGGCGCGCCAGTTGCTCAAGGGTGGTGTCGCCGCGCGGGTGTTCGTCGTGCTCGACGCATTTGGCCGGGCCTTTGCGCTGGGGGATCTCGACCGGCACGATCTCCTGGGCCAGGCGCCCGTTGGCTTGGGCAGCGGCAGCTTTATGCTGGCTGCGCAGGGCGAAGGCATCCTGGTCCTCACGGCTGATAGCGAACTGCTCGGCGACGTTCTCAGCGGTCTCGGGCATCGAGTCGATGCCGTAGTGCGCCTGCATCTTTTTATTGACGAAACGCCAGCCGATGGTGGTGTCATACAGCTCGGCGCTGCGACCGAACGCCTGCTCGGACTTACCCATCACGAACGGCGCGCGGGACATCGACTCGACCCCACCTGCCAGCATCAGCCCGGCCTCGCCGCAGCGCAGGGCGCGGGCGGCATTGCCAATGGCGTCCAGGCCCGAGCCGCAAAGGCGGTTGATCGTGGTGCCAGGCACGCCGATCGGTAACCCGGCCAGCAAGCTGGCCATGCGCGCGACGTTGCGGTTGTCCTCGCCGGCCTGGTTGGCGCAGCCGAGGATCACATCGTCGACCTGGCTCCAGTCCAGCTCGGGGTGGCGGGCCATCAGGGCCTTGATCGGCACGGCGGCCAGGTCGTCGGGGCGCACGCTGGACAACGCACCGCCGTAGCGGCCGATGGGGGTGCGCACGGCGTCGATGATCAATGCGTGGGGCTGGAGGGTGTCAGTCATGGGAAGTCTCCGGTGCCAGCACGCTGCCGCGCACCCTGTAGGATTTGCCGTGGAACAGGGCGATCAGCTCGCCATGCTGGTTTTCGATGCGCACGTCGTAGTTGCCGGTACGGCCCTTGCGGCTCAGCTCTATCGCGGAGGCCACGAGCTGGTCGCCGCGTTTGGCTGGGGCGATGTAATCAATACTGCATCCCAGGGCCACGGTGGCTTCGTCATGGCTGTTGCACGCGAAGGCGAAGGCCGAATCGGCCAGGGCGAACAGAAAGCCGCCGTGACAGGTGCCATGGCCCTGGATCATATCGGCACGCACGGTCATGCCCAGCCGGGCGCTGCCGGGGCCGGCGTCGAGCAGTTCGATGCCCAGGCCCTGGCTGGCCGCGTCACGGGCGAACATGGCCTCGGCGCAGGCGCGCGCCAGGGTTTGTTGGGAGTGGTCAGGCATGCAGGCGGCCTCCTTCGGCGTGGGTACGGCGCAGCAGCAGGGAAGGGCGGTAGCGCTCTTCGCCATAGCTGCGTTGCAGGTTGTCGAGCACGCGCAGGGTGTAGCCGACGCCGAGGCTGTCGGCCCAGGACAGCGGGCCACGGGGGTAATTGACCCCGGCGCGCATGGCCAAGTCGATGTCCTGCGCGGTACCCACCCCTTGCAGCACGGCGTCGGCAGCCTCATTGGCCAGCATCGCCACCGTGCGCAGTACCACCAGGCCGGGCAGGTCGGTGATGGCGCTAACCTCGAGCCCGGCCTTGCGCAGCAAGGCAACCACCTGATCGCGGGCCTCGGCTGTGCAGTTGGCGGCCTGGCTGATGGCAATACGGGTGGCGCTGGCATAGTCCAGGGCTAGATCGAGCAGGACCAGGTTGCTCAGGCCGTCGTCGCGGGCACGCTGGCTGGCCAGGCGGCCGTCGGACAACGCCAGGGTGGCGTCGCCGACACGTAGCAGGCCGGTGCCTGCGCGTTCGGTGATACCAATACCTGCGGCGCGCAAGCGGTCCAGCAGGGGGTGCAGCACGCCGAGGTCGCCTTCTACCACGCAGCAATCCACGTTCGCCTGGCTGGCCAGGGTCAGCGGCTGTGGTTTTTGTGCGCCCTCAGCATAGCTATAGAAGCCTTGGCCGGATTTACGGCCCAGGCGCCCGGCATCCACCAGCGCCTTCTGCACCAGCGACGGCTGGAAGCGGAAGTCGCCGTAATAGGCCTCGAACACCGAGCAGGTCACCGCGTAGTTGACGTCATGGCCGATCAGGTCGGTGAGTTCGAAGGCGCCCATGCGAAAGCCGCCGGCGTCGCGCAGCAGCGCATCGAGCGTGGCGCAGTCGGCGGCGCCTTCTTGCAGCAGGCGCAGGCTTTCGGCGTAGAACGGGCGGGCCACGCGGTTGACGATAAAGCCCGGTGTGGATTGCGCGTGCACGGGCTGCTTGCCCCAAGCCTTGGCCGTTTCATACAAGCTGGCGGCCACGGCCGGGTCGGTGGCCAGGCCCGAAACGACCTCCACCAGGGCCATCAGCGGCGCCGGGTTGAAGAAGTGCATGCCGATCACTTGCTGGGGGCGCTTCAGGCCGGCGGCCAGGCTGGTGATCGACAGCGACGAGGTGTTACTGGCCAGGATGCAGTCGGTGCCGCACAAGTCTTCAAGCTGGCGCAACAGGCCTTGCTTGATCGACAGGTTTTCGACGATGGCTTCGATGACTAGGCGCGCGGGTGCCAGCGCATCGAGCGTGTACGCCGGCTGCAAGCGGGCGCTGATGGCTTCACGCTCGACGGCTTGCAGCTTGCCTTTCTCAACCAGGCGGCCGAGCTGCCGGTCGATGCCTTCGACGGCCTGCGCGGCGGCGCCTGGGCGATTGTCGTAGAGGCGAACCGGATGACCGGCCTGGGCGGCCACCTGGGCGATACCTGCGCCCATGGCGCCGGCACCGATCACCGCCACCAGGGTGTTGCGGTCGAGTGCGGCCATGGTCAACGCCCCTTGAACGCAGGGGCGCGCTTGTTCATGAAGGCGCTGACGCCTTCGCGGTAATCCTCGCTGCGCCCAGCCAGCCGTTGCAAGTCGCGCTCCAGCTCCAGCTGCTGGTCGAAACGGTTGTCGTAGCTCTGGTTCAGCGCACGCTTGATCAGGGCCAGGCCGTAGGTGGGTTGGGTTGCCAGTTGGCGGGCGAGGGCAAGTGCTTCGTCGCGCAGCGCGGCATCGTCGACTACGCGGTAGATCAGGCCCCATTGCTCGGCTTGTTCAGCGCTCAGGCGTTCGCCGAGCATGGCCAAGGCCTTGGCTCGGGCCATGCCGACCAGGCGCGGTAGCAGCCAAGTACCGCCGGAGTCCGGCACCAGGCCGATCTTGCAGAACGCCTGGATGAAACTGGCCGAACGCGCCGCCAGCACCAGGTCGCAGGCCAGCGGCAAGTTGGCCCCGGCGCCGGCGGCCACGCCGTTGACGGCGCAGATCACTGGCAGCGGCAGGTCGCGCAGGCTGCGCACCAGCGGGTTGTAGAATTTTTCGATGGACTCGCCCAGGTCGGGCATCTCGGCGCCGGGGGCGACGTTGCGATCAGACAGGTCCTGGCCTGCGCAGAATCCACGGCCTTCGCCGGTCAGCAGCAGTACTCGGGCGTGTTCGCTCTGGCGCACTTGCTTGAGGGCCTCGCGCACTTCCAGGTGCATGGCGCTGTTGAAACTGTTCAGTTGCTCGGGCCGGTTCAGGCTGAGCAAGGCGACGCCGTCGTCGTCGATGGAAAACAGGATGTGCTGGAAAAGCATGACAGAGGCGCTCCGTCGGTGGAGGGGAAGGGTCACTGGCCGAGGAAATGGGCCGGGCGTTTTTCCTGGAAGGCACGGATGCCTTCGTCGCGGTCGGCGGTACCGGCCAGCAGGGTGAAGGCGTGGCGTTCGAAACGCAGGCCGCTGGCAAGGTCGGTGTCCTGAGCCTTGAGCAGCGCTTCCTTGGCCAGGCGCACGGCCAGCGGGGCCTTGGCGGCGATGGCGCGGGCCGCTTGCAGGGCGCGCTCCACGGTCAGCTCCGGCTCGGTGATTTCGCTGACCAGGCCAGCCTGCAGGGCATGGCGAGCGTCGATGGCCTCGCCGCTGAGCACCATCTGCATGGCCAGCGGCTTGCCTACCGCGCGCAACAGGCGCTGGGTGCCTCCAGCGCCGGGGATGATGCCGAGGTTGATTTCGGGCTGGCCAAAGCGTGCGTCGCTGCCAGCGATGACGATATCGGCGCACATCACCAGTTCGCAGCCTCCGCCCAGGGCGAAGCCGTTTACCGCGGCGATCAGCGGCTTGGAGAAGGCGGCGATGCGCTGCCAGTGGGCCACGCGAGGGTCGTTGAGAATGCCGACCAGATCGCGCTCGGCCATTTCATTGATGTCGGCGCCGGCGGCGAAGGCCTTGCGGTTGCCGGTGATGACCACGGCGCGGGTGTGCGCGTCGCGCTCGGCGGCGTCGAGTTCGGCGGCCAGCTCGGCCAGCAACTCGGTGTTCAATGCGTTGAGGGCTTGCGGGCGGTGCAGGGTGACCAGGCGGACGCCATCCGCTGGGGGCTGCACAACGAGATTGCTTGGCATGGTGGTACCTCAGGCTGCACGTTCGGCGCCGGCTGCGGCCGGCTTTTTTTGGAGTTGTTGGCGGTGCTGGGGCGAGTATAGGCTAAATGCGATACTAAATATCAATACATAAATTGATTGTGTGTATCCATTTGCTTTTTGACTGCCTATCGTCGGCAAGCCGGCTTTCGTAGCCGTATGTCCTGTATATGTGTGCAGAAACCCGTGTGATGACTGGCTTTTCAGCGATCAGTGCTGCCGACAGAAAGCGATACACGTCAAGATAAATTGACTGAAATATTTGAATTGATACATGATCGGGCAGTCCTTTGAATCACATCGGGAGCCACCCCATGCCTTGCTACCGCCTCGACGGCCTGACCCCCGTGGTCCATCCCAGCGCCTATGTCCACCCCAGTGCAGTGCTGATCGGTGACGTGATCGTCGGCCCCGATTGCTATGTCGGCCCCTTGGCGTCGTTGCGCGGCGACTTCGGGCGCATCGTCCTGGAGCAGGGCGCCAACCTGCAGGACACCTGCGTGATGCATGGCTTCCCCGGGGGCGACACGGTGGTCGAACGCAATGGGCACGTTGGCCACGGTGCGGTACTGCACGGTTGCCGGGTGGGTGAAGATGCTTTGGTGGGGATGAATGCGGTGGTGATGGATGGGGCGCATGTCGCGCCGCGCTGCATCGTCGCCGCCACAGCGTTCGTCAAGGCCGGCTTCCAGTGCCCGGAGCAGAGCCTGGTGGTGGGGTCGCCGGCGCAGGTCAAACGGCCGGTCAGCGATGAGGAACTGGCCTGGAAACAGCGTGGCACTGCCGAATACCATGCCCTGACGCGACGCTGCATGACCTCGATGGTGGAGTGCTCTGCATTGAGCGAAGCAGAGGTGCAGCGCCCGCGCATGGGTGATTCGGGCTTCCGACCCAAGTCCGAGGGCGGCGCATGAGCCTTGCGCGGTCACGGCAGGCGGGTATAGTCGAGGCTTTAGCCGCGCCGCGCCCCCTCATGAGCAGCCTTGCCCCTCTGAATCACCTGATCACCCGCTTCCAGGAGCAGACGCCGATCCGCGCCAGCTCGCTGATCATCACCCTTTATGGCGATGCCATCGAACCCCATGGCGGCACGGTCTGGCTGGGCAGCCTGATCAACCTGCTGGAGCCGATGGGCATCAACGAGCGGCTGATCCGTACCTCGATCTTCCGCCTGACCAAGGAAGGCTGGCTGACCGCCGAGAAGGTTGGTCGACGCAGCTACTACAGCCTCACGGGCACCGGGCGGCGGCGTTTCGAGAAAGCCTTCAAGCGCGTCTACAGCGCGAGCCTCCCGGCCTGGAACGGTGCCTGGACCCTGGTGTTGCTGTCGCAGCTCGACGCCGGCAAACGCAAGGCTGTGCGCGAGGAGCTGGAGTGGCAAGGCTTCGGCGCCATGGGCCCGAACCTGCTGGGCTGCCCGCGCACCGATCGCGCCGACCTGGTTGCGACCCTGCGCGAGCAGGACGCCGAGGACGACAGCATCGTCTTCGAAACCCTGGCTCAAGAGGTGCTGGCCTCCAAGGCATTGCGTGCACAAGTGCGCGAAAGCTGGAATATCGATGAGCTGGGCCAGCACTACAGCGAGTTCATTCGCCTGTTCCGCCCCTTGTGGCAGGCGATGAGTGCGTTGGAGACACCCGACGCCAGCGACTGCTTCCTGGCCCGCACCTTGCTGATCCACGAATACCGGCGCCTGCTGCTGCGCGATCCGCAACTGCCGGATGAGCTGTTGCCGGGGGATTGGGAAGGCCGGGCGGCACGGCAACTCTGCCGCAACCTGTACCGGCTGGTGCAGGGCAGGGCAGAGGAGTACCTGGCCAATGCGCTGGAGACGGCGGATGGGCCGTTGCCGGATGCCAACAGCAGCTATTACCAAAGGTTCGGTGGATTGAGCTGATATCACGAAGGACCTGAAGCGCATTCAACCTCAGGCCGGTCCATAGGGCGACTGGCCGACTAGAAGAGCCGAATCCCTGCGGCCACCTCGACGGCTTTGCTGATGTTGTAGCCGACCACGCGCCACTGGTCAGCGTCTTCAACGAGCAGCACAAGCTCGGTCACGGCCATGTTCGCAAACGTCGACTGGGTCTGGATGGCGGCGTAATGGCCAGGCGGCGCATCCGGCAACTGCCGGGTGTAGGTGATCTGAAAATGATCACGTTGCTGCAGTTCGCCAAGCCCCATGCGCAAGCCGCTGATGCCGTTGACCCAGTTTGACTCGGACGTTGTCGCCTTGAGTGCCGAGCCAGTCGACGACCAGGTCATGTCGGCTCTTCCCGCATCAAGCAACAGCAGGAACGCATTCGCAGTACCCGCCACCTGTCGCTGCTGTTGTGCTGAGCCAGGTGGGGAGACCGTTACTGCCGACGTACTCGTCGCGGGCGCGTTGGTATTGATGGAGACATCGCAGCCAGCGAGCGCCAACACGCTGACCAGCAAGGTGAAACAGTGCTTCATGCAAAACCTCGAGGATGAGGGGTCCAGCGAATGATTAAAGCGAAAACCGAACGCGCTGGCCAGTCGCAAGGGCACCCACAACCCTTCAGGGCGAAACTCGTGCCAGCCGGAAGGGGTTTAACTTTGCCATTCAATGGCGGCGAGTAGTTGCAGGGTGCTTATTTGCTGTTTGTTCGAGCATTCATAACTTAACTCAACTAAATGCTTATTTAGTCGAGTTATCGTAGACGTTCATGAAAGTAAGCGACTTTTAAGCCCGTGAACTTGAGCCTGTGTTTCAGGTTCAAACCCCTGGATAACTTTCGCGCAAACGGGTAGCGAACCATTCCATGAACCACAAGGCGTCGGCAGACGGCGGCTGGGGAGGGGTCAGCAATTGATAACTCTCAAGCGGTACCGCCGGTGCAACACAGCGCACCAGGTTACCTTCCTGCAGTTCGCGATCGACCAGCACCGCGTTGGCCAGTGCGATGCCGTGGCCGCGCTGGGCCAGGGTCAACACAATGTCATTGCTGACATGTGAGGTCTGGGCCTTGACCCGAATGCGCAACCCAATGGCGGCGAACCAACTGTTCCACCAGGTGCCATCGTCCACGTGGATCAGCTGGTATTTCGGCAAGTCGGCGGCCTCCAGGCCTGCCGGCAGACGCGCCAGGTAATCCGGCGCGCAGACCGGAAACACCTCGGGGCGGATCAATACTTCGCGCACGCCGGACAGCTCACCAGGCAGGCCATAGGCAATGGCCAGGTCAGCCTGGCGGGCATCGACGCTGGTGAAGGTGGAGTTGGGCTCGATGGCAATCTTCAGGTCTGGCCGCAGGCTGCGCAGGGCTTCGATGCGTGGCGTCAGCCAGCGCGAGGCAAACGCAGGCCCGCAGAGAATGCGCAACCAGCGTTCGTCGCCGCGCTTGGCCAGGCGTGTACCGGCATCCGCGAGGATCTGCAGGGCCTCAGTAGCAGCCTGATAGTAGTGGGCGCCTTGCAAGGTAAGGGTGACGCCCCGGGGCGAGCGCTCGAGCAGGCGCACACCCAGCCAGTCTTCGAGGTTCTTCACGTGCCGGCCGATCGCCGGCTGGGTCACGTGCAGCGCCTGCGAGGCCGCTACATAACTGCCCAGCCGCGCCGCGGCTTCGAAGGCACGCACGGCGTTGAGGGGTGGCAAGCGATCGCGGGTCATGGGCGGCCAGGCTGTTAGTTTTTTTAATAGTGAGGGCAAATTTATTGTGCTTTTCCGTACAGTTCAAGTTGCCGACACTCCAGGAAGCGTAATTCCACGCTTTGAGGAACCATCGATGCGGCCTACAACAATAAAGAAGTCGTTCACCGGTTCAGGCCTGCTGGCCCTGACCCTTGCCGTCGGCCTGGCGCATGCCGCCGATACCAGAGGGCCATGCGGCGTGCCAGGGCTTGAACCCTGTCCGCAGCCCTTCGACAAGGTGCTGCCAGCCGCCAAGGACATGCTCAGTTGGGACCAGGACACGCGTGTCGTGGGATTCCGTAATACGTATCGCCTGTACGAGGGAGATGTGTTTAGCACCCACGGTGCCAAACCCTATCCGTTGCCGACAGCCAGCAGCCCGCTCAAGGAGGTGAGCTATAGCATGGAAGGCAAGCAGCGCGGCCTGGCCGATTACCTGGCAAGCCAGAGCGTGACCGGCTTGCTGGTGCTCAAGGATGGCAAGATCGCCTACGAATACTACGGCAAGGGCAACACGCCACAGACCCTGTGGACCTCGCGTTCAGTGGCCAAATCGGTGGTCAGTGTGCTTGTCGGCATGGCGGTAAAGGAAGGCAAGATCAAGTCGCTGGACGACAAGATCGCAATCTACATCCCGGAGCTCGAGGGCTCCGAGTGGCAGGACGTGACGCTGCACCAGTTGATGCAGCACACCTCAGGCGTGCAATGGGATGAGAACTACGCCTCGAAAGACTCCGATTTCTCGCACATGACTCAGTGTGAAGCCAAGCCGGACCCGTATGACTGCGTGCTGAACCTGGTGCGCTCGGTCAAGCGCAAGCCTGGCGTCAAGCCAGGTGAAGTCTGGTCCTATAACACCGGTGGCGCCTGGCTTGTCGGCCGCGTGCTGGAGAACGCCACGGGTATGACCTTGGCCAAATACCTGGAGAGCCGCCTCTGGAGTCGCTATGGCATGCAACAAGATGGCGTCTGGCATGCACTGGTGCCGGGCAAGGTCGACATGGGCGGCCATGGCTTCAATGCCACGCTGCGCGACTGGGGCCGCTTCGGCGAGTTCGTGCTCAGCGGCGGGCAACTGGCCAATGGCGAGAAGCTGCTGCCGGACGACTGGATCGCGCGCTCGACACATTGGACGACGGCCAAGGGCTCGGTGACCGCGGCGGCGCCGAACGGTCAGTACGGCTATCAGTGGTGGTACAACGCGCCGGCGTCCGATACCGACGCTGAACCTAAACAGACGACGAACAGCGACAAGACGTTCTGGGCGCTGGGCATCTATGGACAGACGATCGCGATCAATCCAGCCGAGCACCTGGTGATGGTGCAATGGTCGACGTGGAAGAACGCCGAGACGCCAGCTTCGCTGTATGACGAACAGGCAGTGTTCGTGAATGCGCTGAGCAAGGCACTGACTCGGTAAAAAGCACGCTGGCGTGGCTTCGATTGTGGCGATAACCGGAGCCACGCCAATATACGAATTAGCGCATAATGCATATTATGTTAAACCAGATGCTATGTCAGAAATGTTCATGTAGACCTTTTCAACAATCACCGGAATCGTTGTCAGTATTCACCGAACTCCTTTGCACTCAGCTGCTTAGCTCCGCTTCTGAACCCTAGTCCTTAGAAGCCAATTCACCTATCGCCGACTAGAACGCTGCTAAATCCGGTGATATTTGACTGGGCCTGAGATCACAGCTAAACCTAAATCACCTGTTGCATCGCACCTCTTCATTATACTTCTCTAGAGGTCGCGGCGATGCACCCCTTCGTCTTCTTCCCGATCATCCCTCCATATAGCCAATGGCACCCAGAGCTCGGAACCCACGTCCCCGAGTGCACCGCGGTTTGCGAACAAATGGAAAAAGTCTCTCCGGATGCTCAGCCATTCATAAGCACCTGGTACTGCATGGAGTTCCTCAAGCACAGCGCAATCACGACCCCCTCTGGCTTCAAGTACAACCAATTGGCGTGCAACCTTGACGCTATGCTGCTTTGGAGCTTTCACACCCATATGCCGCTGCTTGACTGGGGCGAACAACAGGTACGGTGCTTTCTTGACTTCTATTGCGATCCCCCCGTGGGTTGTACGGCAGTAGCCGCACATAGTCGATTTATTGAGGAATGCTCAGTGCCGTTTAAGGACTGGACGATCAATCCAGAATGGAGACTATTCCGAAGGACTCCTAGCGGGGCTGGGTCGCTGATGCCCATCACTCGAGATCCGTGTACACGCTTGGTTTCTCATCTCCAGCACTTTTTTGACTTTTACAGGTGGTATACAGGTAGCCAGCGAGCCAATCCTGCTGAGGATGCTTCAAGCATCACTGGGAAACTTCCAATGAGCAGAGGCTCGGTCGTATTGAGCGAAAAGCAGCTGAACTGGCTCTTTACGATTGCGTTGTCGTCTCGCGTTCATGCCCGCCAATGCCTACAGTTGGCGGTTTACCTGGGGCTTGCACGCTATACCAACCTGACCGCTAAACAAATCATCGGTACCTTTAACACGGGTTTTACACTCGACCGTCTCCGGCTCGAATCAAACGGGGACTGGAGCCTTTCTGAGGTTTCAAGCGGCGTGCCGGAAACCTGGAGGCGCTTGCCCAAACCTATGAGTCCACTGATTCAGCGATACCTTCAGTCACGGCATGTCGATTTAAGCCGTCCATTGCCAAATCTGCCATTGTTCACTCACCTGAATGGTGTTGACGGCTACAAGGCCGATTCGATGTCGTCCAACCTGCGGCTCCTGCGCGAGCCGGTTGCCAATGCAGCGAGTGCTGACAGTGATCCAGTCATTGCTGCTTCGGCAGAGGTTTTCCGGAAAGTGTCATTTCGCATGGTGCGTCGGTCGTCCCGTTGCGTCCAAGGCTGCCCCCTATGATGTATCGGGAATGAGCTCGGAATACGCTCAGCCCTTACCCGTTTTCATCCCGACCCAGCGACCGATAATCGCTGCTATCAGTCGATTCGCCATCCTTCAACCACGGCACCGCCATAGGTGGACTTCCACTTTTTGAGCGCAGTGTGGTTTCCCCCTCGCGTTTCTATCAGAGCGCCGGTATGGGGATTTTTGTAAATTTTGACAGGATACTCCCGTGGACTGCGCGTAACATTCGTAGTAACCGTTTTTGCCGGAACTTTCTCAATCACGCCTTGATCGGCTTGTGGGAGATGGGAAGATTCTTTTCGTGGTGCGAGATACATGAGAATCTCACGAGGCGTAAATTGAAATTTGCAGGCCAGCTCGTCAAGGTCGTTCAAAAAACGCAAGGCGCGCACGACTTCTGCGTCGTGTAACAATGCAGCGGCAGTTTGAAGCTCGGATTCAATACGGCGGTTGATTTTAAAAATTTCAGCTATCTTATTCATAAAACCACCTCGTACTCGCCCTCACAACAGCGTCCTTCAATTCATCCTTTATTCGTGCTAGTTTTGTGGTTGTTGGTTGCTGCAGCTTGCATGCGTGATCGAAAATCTTCCGGACTGTAGCCCTCATAGCAAACGTCTGCTGGCTCGGGCTTGATGAGTTCGCTTTCGTCCAAAATGACGAATTCGCTTAAATTCTCCAAGTAAGACATAGTCGAGTAATTGTGTTCTGGAGAATTGATATCTGGATCACGGGCAAGCAGTAGTCGTGCGACATCTGCAGCGTTGAAACCATATGTATCCATCAAAATATGAAGAGCCTTGAAAAATTGCTCATCTAGCATAAAATCGCGAGAGGTGCGGATTTTCTCCACCTCACTCGCGGCCTCCGCCAAACGCCATTCCGCTTGCCTGAGTGCTAAAAATTCGTGAGATCTGGGCATGCTCACCAGCTCCGTCGCGCGAATGCTCTTTCTGAGTTTAGCGTATCAAATGGTTGCTCGGAAGGATGCAAAGAAATTGTCCGATTCTGATGCATCCAGTCATGCCGCTTCGTAGCTCGCCAAAACCGCGTAATATCAGTGAGATACGAGCAATGTCGATTCTTGTCGACCTTTAAGTGATTTTTTTCAATGATGCACCTTTCGGTTCCACGCTCACCTTGGTGTAACGGTAGTTTTGCTACAGGAACGCCCTTCCCTCTGCTCCAGGTTGGTGAAAGCTTATTGATTACTGGCGCCTCGTTTTATAGTGATAAATTGACGTAGGCTCAGCCGCATTATGCCGATTTTTGTCGATCTTTAGTGGTTTTAACGATGAACCTTTGGCCTCAAAGGCCATGCTGGTGATGGTGCCAGCGGGCGCAGGCGCGCCAATCCCTCTGCTCAAATTCATCAAATTTGTAGCCTGCTGACGCCTCGCTTAATACTGGTAAATTGACGAGCGACCAAACGTATTATCTCGATTTTTATCGACACTTAATTTAAGTTAGTGCTGCACTCGCGGCGTCCTTCACGCTGGTTAAATGATAGATTTACTATAGGCAAACGTTTTTCATGGCCAGGCTTTAAGGCACATGATTTGCTCAAATTGAGATAACCCTCCATTGATGGCAAAAGCATCAATGGATTTAACTATATTGCGAGCTTCCGAAGATATCTTGCAGCTGACGGCAGCCATGTCCACCACATCGTTCCTCTGAGTACGATCGGCGCAGAGTACAAGCTTGATCCAATAAAGGATCTGATCCCGCTGTGTCCGAATTGCCATGCGGTGGTGCGTCGTGGTTCTGAGGTCATGAGCATTGAGACTCTTAAGGAGCACCTAGCTGAAGCAAAGAGGCGCTCTGCTCTAGCGACCCGACCTCATAGTTTGTAACGCGGTTTTTGGAATGTAACGCGGCCGATGTTACATTCCAAAAACTAAGTTACAAGCCCGGGCCTGTAGGCTCGTCATCAGGTGGCTGCTGCAGCAATAGATGCCAATGCTCAGTCGGAACGGGCCGCATCCCGATGCGCTTGAAGATGAGCCATCTCCCTCCCCCATTCCTCGAAAAATTTTCAAAGTCATCCAAGTAAGGGCCCGCCGCAACTCGAGTAGACCCAACGCTGGCTTGAGAAAGTCGCTCCCGCCAGGGCATCGGGGTCGTGTGCTCGTCAACTATCAAACGGCCTGAGGATCGAGGCGATTTAGTGACCAAGTCGAGGAGATGATTGCAGGACAAAGCCACGTCGCAGAGGTCTCGTTCAACAAGATCCAGTTCCTGGAGGACAGCTACCGCCTTAGGGTCGCCAGGGCGGAGATCGGAGAAGCAGCCGCCTGAATCGACGCTCGCCTTCAATGAGATCGGCCAAGGTTTTACCCCTCCTCGCTCAGGCCGGCTTCCACCTGGTTGGCCTTGATGGCTTTGGCTGCTGCCTGTCCTCCCCGCTTGGTAAGGTCGATGCCGATGACTTTTATGTCCTCAGCGCCAGGATATCTAGAGGCGATACTCAGCCAGTGTTCCTGCAACGCTGCTACCAAGCCCTCAAGTCCGACACGATCACCGTTTTGGGTCTCCCATCTGGTTTGATCATCTCGGCTGACAAGCAAAAAGATCCCGCAGCTCGACCTGTCATCGCGAAGGTAATCCCCGCATAGCTGATTCTCAAGTCGCTCGAAATGCTGCGGCCCGCTCCAGTTCTGCGAGAGCTTCAGTTCGACCGGTACGGGAGCATCGAACTGGGTGTTCAGGAACCTGTAGTCAGGTCGCTTGTCGTCCGCAAGCTGCTCCTCCTGGACTACGCTGTAGCGGCCTGCAGCGCGCTCTCTACACCAGTCACCGATGTATTTGCGAACCGAGGTTTCTTGACTTGAAGGCAACAGAAGCTCTGCCCAACTTGAGTCACTCTCTTCCAGCACATGCTTCAAATCCATTAGGCGATCGATAGCGAGATTCCAAAGCTCTCGGTGCGTGGTAGGAGTGCTTTCCAGTGAGTTATGGAAATCGATGACTTTCTCTGGTGGCCAAGGCGGCGTATGAGAGTCTGCCGTGGCTTTCTGTTGCGCGTAGAAAGCACTCCAGGGGCGAAGGCTCTCGGAAGGATGCGCCCGAGCAATTTCCTCTAAAGCCAGGAACGCTTCCTTACCAGGTGTTTCTCGAATGAGAGCAAGTAATCCGTCACGTGCATTCTGGGCGTCGTCCCTCAGGCCTGGCGAGTAGACGCCTGTTCCTGCGCGCTGGATGTCATCCGCGATACGTACGTACTCGTTAACGAGCAGATACAGCGCTTTGGCATGCGCAACTGTCTTGTAATTTTGCCGGCAACGGTGTGCATTGTGACCACCAACAATGCCAATCAGGCACAGCATCGCAAATTGCGCTTTTGCGTCATCTGAAGGCAGCGAGTCGAGACGAGCCGCCAGCGCCGGGATACCTTCAGAAGGTTCCGATCCAATCCACATAGCAAACCAAGACGGCGCGATATCCAGATCGCTCTCTGCGATAGCACGCTCGCTGGCGAGATCAGCTAGTGCCTGATCACTGATGGGGGACTCCACTACGACGCTCATGACGAGTTGAAGGGATTCCAGGGTTTTCACAGGTTGAGCCAGCCGAGTCATGAGCGGGGTTGCTAGTGCTTCATACAGCCATTCACCACCGTAGCGCAGCCTGCGTAAGACATGGTTGCCACCTGAGTCCGAGTTTGGCTGACCCAGCTCGTAACAGATCTCACGATCTACGATTTCTAGAAGAGATTGCGGCCAGCGCTTGAACAACGTAGGGAGCCACTCTGGGAAGCCATTCAATTCAAGGAGAGCATAACGAACGGCATACTCAGCATCCCTGCAAGACATTTGGAGGAAACTGGACGACTCCTCCCTGGCTTCTATAGCAAGCCCCGTCAACCCCAAAATCACCTGGTATGGAGTCGTATTAGCCGGCGCGCCTTCTGATGGAAGTTGCGGGCAATAGCCCCTCCAGAAATTAATCGCCCCTACACGGAACGCTTGAGCGACCGGCATTCCGAACTCGAGAACGAGTGACTGCCAGTTGCCGTTGCTCCATGTACTTGAGGATGACGTACCATCACGCATCTCCTCGAGTAGATAGGCTTGACAGCGAGTCATCACACCCGGCTCGGGACTGTTGATGTGCGCTACATCGGCGGCAAGACCTTCACGCCACTCGCGACGTCGATTCGCTTCCTCACTCTTTCGTAGGGCCGCCTCTTCTTTCCACTGGGCTTGCTGGATCTCCCATTCCTCGACTTGTCGCGGCGGCGGATTCAGCATGAGTTCCAGCTTATCGCTTAGCTCGGCGTAGGACTCAGTGCCCCTTCGAAGCTGCACCTGCCATTCAATCGGCGTGCCATGCTGCTTATAAATTTCAAAGGCCATACTCATCGCCATGTGGCGATCTTGGAATTCAGTAAGGCTGACAATTTGGTCGCAGGCGCGACAAAAATTCTGTTTGTTCAGCGTCCAGAATGGTCGGAAACCGATCAATTGCCAGACGTTGATCACTGGCGAGTTGCGGTGCACACGCCCCTTTCGGGCAACCTCGACGTCATGCCAGAACAGTTTGTAATCAAGCTCAGGCCAAGCGGGCACCGCTATTCGGAGGTTTTCACCTAGCTCTTGAATTTCCCGCTCATCGTACACATGAGCTAGAGCGAGCTTGCTCAAGATGCCTAGGGCGGCTTCATCGAGCGCAAACGGATCGCGCTCATGGATCAGCCGGAGCACACATTGACCAGCAATTTCGGCAAGCCAGATGTACTTTTTCGAGATGGCAATGAAACCGTGATCTTTGGTAGGCGACTTGGCCAGAAGCTCCCCTAGCCCATGGATAAAGGTAGGGAAATACTCCAGCGGCAAACCTACTGCCAAGCTTGAAAGGTTAATCGCTAGGCTGTCCCTACCGCTGTAACGCTCCTTCTTGGCCGCTCGCTGGATCGCATCTAGCAACCAACGAATTGAGTCATCGTTCGGCGGCACGATATCGACGAGCTCTGCCAGCCACTCCCGATTAATGTCCTTGTCACCATTCAATAACCCTTGGCGTAGGTCAGCGACGTCCTGGGGCGTACCCAAATCGATGACGGCACGTATGGCTGCCAAACGCGTGTGCTTGTGCTGTGCAGTGAGAGCGAATTGCTTCGCTTCTGCGAGCGCGCCCACCACCTCCCCTTGCCAAACCATGCGTAACAGGAACCAGGTGATATCGTCGTTTGTGCTGTAGAGCGCCAGCAGGTCTTTGATATCTTCGGTGAGGTCATGGTGAGCGAATCGCTGTACAGCTGAATAGTCAGTCATTGACCAGCTATGGGCCGGCTGCGCCAAGTGCTCGCAAGTTTTACGCAACACGTTCCGGCGAGTCGTTAATGGGAGTTGGCCTGGATCACCACCCTCGAAGAATACCTCTGGAGCAACCTCCTCCAGCCGTGCGCAAATACGATCATCCAATAGCGCCAGCCAAGGCAAGACTGGACGCAGCGAGGGGTTGATTACCTGCAGTCCGTATTGGGTGCGGAAGAACAGATTCTCGATCTTGACGCGAGAGGCCGCATATCGAATTAGCTCGTGAAGCCATTCAGCTGTAAGGTATTCACGGACAGTGCGATGGTGAAAGCGTACCGTTCCATAAATGCCCGGCTCGAAAATCGGGCGGGTCAACAGAGTACCAGCGTCTGCGTCATTCCAGTCCTTAAGGACAGATCGAACTGGAATACCCTTTTTGTTGGCATCGCCATCGGGGACGCGGACGGCAGAGACCTGTCCAAATGTAGTCGCGGCAGCTATAAGACGGACGCCTTCGCGAAGCTTCTCTGGTGCGATAGGCTTGATCTCGGCGCGATTTTGGTCTCGCTCTTCCAGGCGACGATCGATACTGCTTTTCATCAGCTCCAGGCGCGAGCCTATACGATGGTGTGCCTGCCAATAATCGACGAGCTCCAAGAAGTCCAGCGGGCGCGTCGTCAGCGACCATGCATCCCTACGCTCAAGTTCAGCGTGAAATGCTTTGCCATCTTCGACACCAGTGGCTGCTAAGAACTGATCGACTTGTTTCCCATGAATGTCGTCGAGAGTCACTACGAGAAACAACACACCTGACTTCGATTCTGTTGAAACCGTGTGCGCTGAGTCTGCAAGCACATCAGACTCAGAAGTAGGTGCTTGCTGGGCTATGGGCTCAAAGGCAAAGTTCTCCTCACAGATCGCTAGATCCGTCCTGGCACGCCACGCTGTGCTCCGCCCGGTGATGAGTATGTGCGCCTGGGCCCCTAGACGTTGAGTCAAACGGCCAATTTTACGGATTGCACGCTCGAAATCTCTCGGGTCTTTTAACCGAGCTTCGTCTACTGAATCCATAAACAGCCACCCTTCGGTGCCTGAATCTAACCAGCTTTCAAACTCACTGAAGCTACCTTCCTCGATTGCGTCTTCCAAATCCGGGGAGACGTTCTCAATTCGTAGAAAGAAGGCCGTCTTCCCTTTACTACGTAGCTGGCGAGTCACGTTCCGGATTTCAGCGGTTTTGCCTGATCCCGCCTCGGACAGCAGTATCACTCGGTGGTGCTGAAGCAAGTCTGGCCAGCGAAGTTCTCCGTTCCCGCTATGCCGACCGCTCATATCTACGTCGTCGGACGCATCAGAATCGAAGGGGATCTTGGAGAAAGTACGATCAAGGTCGATAAAGGCGTCCGAGTGTCCGTTCATAGGTGTATCTCAAGCAGGTCAGATGCAGTCCCGAGCTGGGCTGCAGAGGCTCTGCCATCCTACCTGAATTGGTGCCAGCATCGGTGCCCTCCGCAGTTGTGCGACCAAGTTCCGTGAGCGCCAGCTTGGTCGACTCAACTACACCTGCGATAGGGGGTACGCGCTTTCCTTGGTTCCGCAGCATACGCTAATGGTGTGTCGGAGACCGACCACCGAGTGCTTCAAGTTGGTAGTCGGTGACTGACTGAAATGCGTATTCGGCCTCCAGACGGAGGCACTCCACCTCAGCGTCAGGCCTCCCATCCACTTTGGCTTGATCGTAACGTTTCATGGCCTCTAAGGCCTGCTGATACAAAGGATCATCGGGCAGGACTGGTTGCCGTTTTTTTCGCTGCATATGCTCAACCTCACATTGCTTCTGTGCTGCGAATTAGCGGTGCGGAGTTACCTCTACATACGAGTGCTCCTTTCCAGCCATGATAGTCTAGAAGCAGGATACGTAGCCCCCTATCAAAATGGCCAAAAGCGCAGAGAACGAAGCATGACGCTCAAAGCCTCCTTCGCCAACGTGCTTCGTGCACTGCGCAGCAAGCGTAATATCACACAGCGAGAATTTGCTGACACGACTAGCCGCACCTACCTATCAAAGCTTGAATTAGGGAAATCAAGCATCACTCTGGACAAGCTTGAACAAATCAGTAACCGACTCGAACTGAGCCCGTTGACGCTCCTCACGCTGACACTGAGCGAGGATACTGGAAGGTCTGCATTGGACTTGATGTCAAAAATGCGAGCCGAGCTTGATGAGCTTCAGCACGATGGTGGCTTGCCTGGCGTGAGCATCCAGCTGAACGATTCAAGCACCATTCAATTAGCTGGTCGTCGCCCGCCTCGTGCAGTTAAACCCGGAGAACAACGCTCAATGCAGACCGAGCTAGCTTTCACGAACTAACAAGCTCACGCTAGACGAACGATAGTCCGGGGCCCATACGGAGATGTGCTTTTGCTATCATCTGCGTCATTTTTACGGCGGGCAGATGATGGAAAAAGCTGTAGCAGAATTCTTGCGGGAGAAAAAAGATGATCTGCCGTCTCTTTACGATTGGGCATTCGATGATCACTTCGTGACCGCAGAGTTTGGTATCGCTTTTACAGGTAAAACCTCATTCGATCGCACTCTTGAGCTGAAAGCAGGTCTTCGAGATCTTGTTCTCTCAACCCGTTGTGAGGCTGAGCATGGCAGAGTAGCCACCTATTTCATCAAGGTATGGGGTGGTATCACGCGTTTCTCAAAAGTCCGCGAGACGCTTGAGCTCTTCTCCCCTCACAAGGGTTCCCCAGCAGTGCCGGCGGGGCTCAAGCCTTCCTTCAAACTCATCAGCAGCTGGTCGAAGTGGGCGTCTATCGTCTGCCCAGATTGGGCATGCATCTATGATGCACGCGTGGCGTACTCTCTGAATGCCATCAATTACCTTACCGGTGCTGCGCACCCTATTTTTCCGATGCCTGAAGGTCGTAATACGCGGCTGAAGATGCTGGATGTCACCACATTGTTGTTGGGTGAACGGTTACTTCAAGGCGAAAGCAGTGACCCGAAAAGTATGAGGAAAAAGCATTTTGTGCCAGAGCAGGATGCCTACCTTCGATACCTATCCATCGTGCGCAAGGTGAGCAAGGATCTGTGGGGCGATGAAAAGCATATTCATGAGGTAGAGATGCTGCTCTTCGCTCTGGCTGACGGTGAAATCTACCAAGAGGTATTCAATCGTCTCGCAAAAGCTTGAGAGCTCCCACGCCGGGTTCATATTCAAGCTATACGTGCTTGGAGGCGGAAAAGTGAGGTCAACCTTTTGCCTGGCAATAGGCCCTCTCTAGTCGCCCCTGAGCAATGCTTTGCCGATGAGTTGGGTAGCTTCATGGTTCGCAACGAGGAGCCGGCCTTCCAAGTCTTTGGCATAGACGACTCCAGGCACCGCAGCAGTAAAAGTCTGGAGTAAGGCTGGCATCCTGTCACGCTCCGTCTCGGCAGAGCGGCGTGACTCCATGTCCATGAGAATCCCAGGGAAGCGTACAGCTTGGCCTTCTGAGTTGAGCTCGGCGCGGTCATTTGCCTCGATCCACCGATAGCCACCATCTTCTTGCCGTACCCTGTACTCACACCGGTATGCTCCACCACGATTCATCGCTTCCTGGATGTCGGCGGAGACACGATCACGGTCATCTGGGTGAATGAGGAGAATGGCTCTTCGATCGGAATGCCGGCCATGCACCTCTGCGCCGGCAGCCCGAATGATCGTGAAAAACGCTCATCGGCCGTTAGCCGGTTTTCCAGAATGTCCCACACCCACCCACAAACTATGCGATCGCTGCCTGTAAGAATCAGTCGCCAAGCAATGTCTTAAGTATTGAGGAAGCGAACGGGATCGCAGCCAGGCATAGGAGTGCGGCCTTGAATTCGCCCAACTGCTGCCAGGTGAATGCTTGTACGAGGAGCCCGGAGATGATCACGATAGCTACAAATGCCGGCCAGGCTTTGACGAACAGTCTAAGCAGGCTCGCTTTCGTATGCGAAGCCATGATGCGCGGGAAGGCCCGGCGATAGTCCGTACCGATGTAGGCAAGGTACAGCGCAGCGGTTACTCCGATGCCAACGAGCACAGACATGCTCACGTTGATTGTCGACAATGCCCAGCAAAGCGCCAACAGCTTGCTACCCAGCCAGCCGAGCCGATTGATGTACTTGTTGGCAGTTCCCATCTCTGGGATGGGAAATCGAGGATCGTATGATGAGCCGAACATGTGTTTTCCTAACATTCTGGCGAGCCCCATGCTCGCACTACACCCATCGTAATGGTGTAGGACTCGTTCGCCTAACCGAAATGGGCCCCCGAAATTCTGGCGGTTATGGCTTGGCTCGGTGACATCACACAAGCCTAAATAGAGCTAGTCAATAGCAAGTCTCGATTCAGATTGAGCGTTTGTCGTGGCTGGGGGGGCTTCACCGCTAGCGAACCTTGCGAAGCATGCTCACGCTTTGGTAGTTTTATGGGCAAGGTTGCCGTGAGCCGCCCTGCTGCGTGGGAAATCTCGGCTCGTTGCTAACCACACAACTCCCTGTGGCCTGCTCAGCAAGCAGCATGTTCAGCGAAGTGCAAATGCGCTTTTGTGGCCGTGACAGTGGAGTCATGCCATCATGTTTTGTACCAAATCTGTCCTGGTTGCCTTCAAGTCAATGGAGGTCGCCGATCCCCCTGAAAACCTCACTCACACCCAATACCTTGACTATAAGGCGAAGATCCTCGGCTTCGCTCATTACCATCATCTCAAAACTAATCTCAAGAAAGCGCCAGCAGATAGAGCCGTTCACATCCACGACGCGCTCATGCGAAAAATCTGTGCTGCTCGGCTTCCACATCCGGAGGCTAGCCATGTCCGGATGGTCGTCCACGGCGATGGAGATGTAGGTTTCGATTCCTACTGGATCGGATGGGATGAACAAGGCGATGAAGTCCGTGAAGCGAGAGCGGGATTCGGTAAGTCTCGGATTGAAGCTTTTCGCGCGCGTGATCTACAACCGCTCTACCTTCTCAACGATGGCCAGGAACTGATTGCATGGCTTAAAGCTTGGCACTCGTTTGCAGCCGTACCAGTGGACTTGGCCAAAGAATACTTTCCGGACATGTTTGATCAGAAACACCTCGTGGCAGAAAACCCGCCCTACGAGCTGATAGACGAAAAGGTCAAAGCCGACATGCTACGTCGCGGACGGATGCGCTGAGCTCGCGCTTGAGCACAACAAGGAAGGGGGCGTTCCCCCTTCCTCTCGCAGATCACCAGTGTCAGATCTTTGCCTGACCACCGTCCACGAACAATTCAGCATAGCTTGTGATGCATACTGCTGCATTGGCTTTCTCGACGGGCTCTCCCACCGCCTGCGAAGCCAGGTAGTCGGGTAATCCTCGCTGTTGCGCTGCATCTGGGCCAGTCAAGTCGGCCGGGCCGAAATCAAGGTGGAGAACCTCTCGAACAATAGCGGTCAGTCGAGTGCTGGGTTAGTTATGCAGGCAAACCTCGACAATTTTCTGGAAAATTGAGCTCTTGGCCGCCTCGCGAAGCCTAACGATGTCATAGGTGAAGCTTGAGAAGAACAACTCACCCAGTGGGTGGCTCAGCACAGGCATGCGCGTACCTGCCTCGTCGGTGATTACAACGTTGTACATCAAACTTTGCTTTGCGATGGTTCCGTTTGCGGCTTTGTTCGACGCCACAAAATACAGCGCCCCTTCAAAACCGTTGTCCTGGATGAAGACGCTGTGACGCTGCTTCTGTTTGGTGGGTGTGAGGTAGTAAGGCAGTGAAGCCACCTCGGCGCGAACCTGGCGAGACGGTGAAGCACCCTCGTCGTGGCGCTCCTGGTTGTCGAATAGCATGTTACCGATGATTGAAGGCACGCGGATGCTGTTGTAGGCGTTCAGCCAGGTATTCGAACGCATGTCCCGAATTAAAAACGCCTTGTTCCAAAGGACGTCGAAAGCCTTGGTTCCTTCCTTTCCAAAAACGGCGCCCAGCTGCTTGTATTCATAATTGAACTCCCCCTTGCAGGTCTCATCAAACCGGCGCGAGCGTTCAATCTTGATGGTCTCACCGCTTACAGTCACATCGAGCACTTGGATGTAGACGTGCTCGTTCCAGTCCTTTCGGCAGCTCACCAGTTGCAGCACATGATCAGGCAATGTTGCGCCGCTGATAGTCACGCTCTTGTCTCGGAAAATCGACTCTTTTAGTGCCAACTCCTGCAAGCATTTCTCGATAGCCGATGCAGAAGGCTTTTTTTTGAGGTCGACGTCGAAACCTTGGCTGATGGTATCGACGGATGCCGTGAAGCGATGCAGCTTCACCGACGTGTAGTAATCGAACTGCGCATCAGGACGGCGTTGGCTCTCGCTGAGTGCTTGCCAGAAGCTATTGTACGCCTCCGTTTGCTCCCCCTCGGTTTTCGAAATGCTGGAGCCGTTCTTGCTCTTACCGGCTGTCTTGACCTTTGTGCTGACGACTAGATAGTTGGTGTACCCGGCCTCCAGCTCAGTCGGAAGCGGCAGCCCTTCGCCGCTTAGCACCTTAGATGCACCGAACTTATCAGCCAGCGTTGCGATAGTGCTTTGCCAGGCTTCATTGTCCGCGTTGGCAGTGTCGAGCAACCAAAGTGGATTTGACATGCTGGGCAGCCCCTCTAGGAACGCCCTGACCTGATGGGTGGCTTCATACACGAGAGGACTGAACTCTATACCGGCACGGCTGAGAAGCCTCTCAATGCGATTCAGGCAGTCCGTTTGATGGTAATTGATGCTGTTGTGATAGAGGTCAAGCGCCTTCGCCTCAGGATTGTTCGTGGCAAACGCCATGTAGTTGCGATCTGTATTCGTGGTCGCGTTGAGAGGGCGTACACGCTGGTATCGTTTGCCACTCCAGTCGAACATCAACATCCCGGAATCAGTGACTGGCCGGCTAACAGCGTCCGCAGACGCAGCACACTCCATCACTGCCCGCTTAAGGTTGACCACAAGCTCCTGTTCTTTGGAGAAAAACAGGTCGTATTCCAAGGCTTCGAAGACGTCATTGCCATTTTTTGCCGTACGACTGAACACCAGGCCAAGGTACAGATTCGCGTTGTATTCGACCGGAGCGATCTCGTAATGCTTGTGCACGTCAGAGAGGTACGAAAGCTTCAGCTTCAGATCCACCAATGCCTGAATGACATAACTGGAATTGAGTGAGTGTTCGGATATTACTTGGCGCACGTGGCCAGGTGCAGGCGCATAGGTACTCAGATAGAGTAAGCCAAAGATCCCCTTCCTGCCACTAAATTTGCTGTAATGCACCTGAGTCGACGGAGGAACACCCAGCGTTTTGCGGATGAAGTCCTTGATGGTCGCATCGACCCGCGGGTAATACACCTCAGGCCCCTCACCGATTTGCCTAGTCACCTCAACCACTGCTGCCTGGATGTGCCCGTGTCCATCTTCAAGGACTGACAAGCGATCAATGATGTCACTGAGCTCACCGGGCAGTTTCAGCATGTTGGTACGTGCCCTGGCGGCAGCGCCAGCTTCGAGAAGATTGATTGGAGTCATTGCGCGTTCCTTAGCAGCTTTACCAATGTAGGGTTAATCAATAGGCGGTCATCCACCCTGTGGGTGCTTCCTGCTGCATGCAGCGGCACATACCGGGTGATGACTTTGAAGGCGTTGAGGAAATGGATCGACTCACCGCGAGTACTCTCTCGCTCAGCGTTGAGGGCGTTGTCGTCCGGTTGTGTGTTGACGTAAAGAAAGCGAGGGACGAGCTTCAACCGGTCACACAGCACCTGCATGTTCGAGCGCTTCGTTTCCGCTAGGCTAAGTGTTTTCAAAGAAAGCTCCTCACTGTCCAGACCGGCCGACCAACGCTTCACATCGATGCAGATGATCGTATCTTGGGCCCTTACAAACATGTCGTAGCTTTCGTATACCGTCGGGCCCAAGAGCTCGATAAGTTCATCGAGAGCTAGGGGTGTAATCCCGAGCGTCGACAGCACTCTGGCGAAGATGAACTCGCCGACATTGCCCTTAAGCAAGGGAATGAGCGCGGGATTCGGGAGATGAACATCAATGCCCTCAGTCGCCATGTTGCAGGCCAGATTGATGATCCCCGTCCCCGAATCTCGGTCGTCTCCGTCGTTGCGAACGTAATCTGGGACAAGCCATTTGCCTGGCTGATAGACCGCGTGACCATGCAGCAGGTCGCTCAGGTGATGAGGGCTTTCGGAGGTCGTGCAGACGGTGACGCGCTCCGTTATCGCCTTTGGCAAGTAGAAGGTGTTAATGACGTCCTGATAGTAAGGGGACGCTTTCACCAGTGGAGAGGACTGCAGCTTGCGTAGGTACTTCTCTGGTGCCGTGATGCTCTCCGGCAACCTGAGCATTTCGTTGAACATCATGGCATCTCGATCACCTTCCCGAGCGGCCTTCAGGATCTTGTTTCGGAAGGCGCCTGTGAAGAAATCTTCAATGTCCACAGCATCAGCGGCAACCTTCGCAGTGAACTGTTCACGCTCCTGCGGATCGGCGAAGCAGCGACCCTCAGCTTGCTCTAGGCAAAACTGCATCAGCCTATGATTGAGTAACGAGAGGCCGTTGATGAGCAGGTCATTACCCTCTCGTCGAAGCCTGCTGTACCTCACCACTAGGTCATCAATGACGTCACTGGGTAGGAAAATCTCGGTGTGGAGGTGGGTATCTCGACGCTCAACACGTCCGACGGCCTGGATGATGGCCTTGAGCACTGCCAGGTCATGCTCGTCATTCAAAATGCGTCGATTCTTGGGCTGCATTAGATTGGAGTCGAACTGCGACAACTGAACCCCCTCGTTCTCCCCCGAAGCGATGTGTTTGAGCAGTAGGATGTGGTTTTTGACGGTATTGAGCCCCGTGTCCTTTTCCTTGACGGCGCTGTAAAAGGGCGTGTTGACCAAGATGAGTCGGTCAAAATCGTGGTGGAAGCCATCCTCGGCACGCTCAACGAATAGGTTGAGCCCAGTACCTGCGCTGCCATAAGAGGAAATCAGACAAATACGGGTGTCGACATCAACTTTGAGGTACTCATCGATATTGACCTCTCTGGCCAGCTGAGCGCTGAACAAGATGACCCGTATCTTGGTTTTACCTTCGAATGGTTTGAGCTCGAATATTTTGTCCTGATAATACCGGGAGAGTCCTTTGATACGGCCCTCGACACCTTGAGCAAACAGCTTTTTGAATAGGTCAGCGAAGCGATTGTTGAGTGAGAGAACAAAAGTGTGCTTGCCGTCCCACGCCGCCATAAGCATGGCTTCGATCTGCCGGCGGTAGGCAGACATCCGATACTTGTTGTCGCGAAAACCCGGTGGCAAAAGGCTGGTTGACCAGAAGCTGAACGCGCCCTTGAAGGTCGGATCACTGCGCAATCCACTGATGTTATCAGCCGATGTCTTGCGGAAGGGCCTAACCTCCATCGTCCTGGCTTTGGCACGAGCCGCTCGGAGATCTGACATTGCCCCTACATCCGCTTCGGAGCGTTCAACGACGCGGATGTCCAGGTTTTCCGGTTGGGCCTCACCATATCGGGCCAGCATCCTTCTTGAGAAATTACCGGAGTAGGAGTTCCTGAAGCCCGTCGTTGCACTCAAGCACATCGCGCTGTTCTGAGTTGCATGCAGGATACGCAGCAGCTTGACCTCGGGAAGCTCGAGGATCAGGTCAAGATGGAAGTCAACGAAGACCCGATTCTTCACTGTCTCGCCACCGAAAGGGATTTCTTCGACCTTGATGAGCGAGAAGACAATCTTGGGTGCGAAAAAGGTGAAGAACGCATCGACGAAAATTTCTGAGGCCTTGGCACGATCAAACACCGAGGCTACGTAGGAACGATGCTGTCTTGAGGTTTTGATGAACTCCAACAGCGGGGCGTTCTGGCTGGCCTCATGGCCAAGCTCCAGGAGCTGCCTCAGTTGGCTTTGTTGAGGGACTTTGGAGCAGGCATACAAAGCGCAAAGCATGACCTGCAGAAAATCGTGCAAGGTGGGGTCTTGAGAATCACCCCCGTCATCAAAATACAGGCGGATCTCACTTTTACCGCACACCGATCGCATTCTGATTCGCTTGAGGGCTTCCTCGTTATAGAAGCGCCTCGGGGTGAGGCTGAAAATATTCCGTGATATGGCTAGGATCTGTTCAACATCACGATTATCGATCGTGATATGACCGACGTTACCGGAGCACATCATCAAGATGGCGCTGAGGGGAACACTGCCTTCGCAGTCCTGCTCATAGTGCCGACGCAAATCCTGCATGAGCTCCATCGTTTCGTCATACGCGATGGGTTCGTCATCATCCGGGCCGTATGCGTCCGAGATCACCTCCATGAGGCGATGTAGGCCAGCGATCACGTGGGGCGGTTTAACCCTCTCGTTGACCAGCTTTTTCTTGCTCTCCTCAAAGATCCTGTCGTAACTGTCGTGCTCTTCGTCGATGACAAGGTTGAAGGTGATTCCGTGAATCTTGAAAAAATTGGCTTCGTCCGAAATGAAGAAATCGTCCTTGAGGTATCCGATTTGCTCTTCGTGCGACAAGCTGCACGCCGCACCGATGGGAGCGATTGCCTCTTCTTCGGCATTAGTGGGCGAACGCTTGGCTCCCAGAATCACATCGAAGCTCAGTTTCTTGATGTTTGGCTCACGTTTTCTGTCGATGTAAACAATGAACGCGCGCTTCAGGAATCTGGCCGTGGTAGCAATGAAGATGGTGGGCCCCACCTTTGCCCGCTCGAACGGTAGCACATGGTCGATCACCTCGATCTTCGTGCGCTCCCGGTGAGTTTGAGCATCCTTAAAGCGGTCTTCAGTGGTCACGAATTGAGAGCCGACCTTTTCCCTAATCACCGCTTTAGCCAGCCCCTGTAGGGCAAACAGCAGTCGGTTCTTCGAGACGTCAATTCGGCGCCGCAGTTCCAGGTCACGCAGGTGATCAGGATCCTCATATTTCAGGTAGCGCGTGTGCTCTGCTTCGGTCGCTTTAAGGCCACTGATGGCACTGCTTAACTCGCTGACGGGGTCTCGGTAGTAGTCGGAATTGAGGGCAGTGATCCAGCCTAGGTAGAGGTCTTCGTTGCGTACCTTTGAAACCCAACCGACGAAGTTCAGATCAGACAGGTCTCGCTCGGCCAGAAAGCTCAAGATACTGACGCCGCGCTCTGTGGCCTTTGCTTGAGTGACCTGAGAAACGTCAATCTGCGCCTTGTGTGGCGTTATGAAGAACAGATTCCGATGACCACCGCTTTCGTTACGAACAGCGGAATGCTCGACGAACTGATCGAACACGTTGTAGGACTTGCCAAAACCAGTGCCATCGTTGGCGAAGCTCACGGACGGGTTGGGTTTGGCATTACCGTCGAAAAAGGGCGCCAGGCAAGCCCGGTGCGAGTTGATTTCGTGGCTGAGAGCAGCACTGATACGACCGTCCATGGATGTGACCTCACCAACTTCAATATGATGGCAATTTAGTGCTTGAGCCATCGAGGGTGCTGAGATAACCGAAAAATTGCAAGTCGTTAGGCTCAGACTTTAGGTGAGGGCCAAAGCCAAGGCAGGGGCCCTAGCATGAACCTCAGTGACATTCGTGAAGCGCTTTTGCCCCCCCCCAGCGTTCGGTTTCATAGCCTCAAGGGATCTAAAAAGGCACGTGCTCGGTAGGCGTTCGTCGCTAAGTTGACATCCTTCGCTCAGACGACTTGGCCGACCATGGAAAATCCGTAAGAATGTCATTTGGCCATTATCAACTGTACGGAGCACTCATATGCCACGGAAGCGCAAAGGGAGCGGCGGCGGGCCGATCGCTCTGTACGCCTTGTTGTTCGTCGTTGCCCTTTTGGCACAGATTCCAAAACAGGTGTGGATCGCCCTAGGGGTTATCCTCGGCATAGGCGTATTGGTATGGGCCGTCAGACGCGTCACCCGGGCAAATCCTTACGTTCCTGAAGATGACATTGTTGCCGACATCGCTGCGGCGTCTCGACAAGCAACCTCCCCCACTGTCACTGTCCAGTTCAGCACCAGTACCCGCGAACGAGACTTCCATACTGTCCAGGTCGGTTCGTCCAGCGACAGTCAGAGTTACGCCATCCCAAAGCCAAGTGCCAAGCCCACGGGGGTTCGTTGGCTTGCTGAAGATGAGTCCATTAACGTAGCTGGGTTGGCCATTCCCGGCGGACTGCTCTACATCACCGAGCGGGCGACACAATTCGGCCAATCTGAACCGTCCCTGATCGATGCCACGCTTCGTGTCGCGCGCTCACCGATGAACCTCATCGAGCGACAGATGCCGTACTGGCCAAGCTACCGGAGCATCACGCCCGAGGCGCGGCGAGCGTACCTGCAATGGTTGGCAGGAGGTCGTTGCCAGCCTGCTGATGCGGGTTACGTGTTCCTGTTTTTCTATGGCCTTGAACGCCGCGCGCTGATCGATGCACCGAGCGACCCTCAGGCCAAGGCAGAAATCCCGGCCATCAAGGCCGAGGTCGAGCGTTTACTTGGTCTCTACGGCGATAACAATTCTTTCCGCGGTTACGCTACCCGTTTCCTCGCCCATATCGACGCGGGCGCTGTTCAGCCTCAGAGCTACATAAGCGAGCCCGGCGCCAGCCACGCAGATGGGTACGAGCTACCGATGTCCCTGCGCGTTGCGCTGGGCCAGATGACAGTGGACAAGTATCCGCTTAACCCGAGCTGGGCATTGGCCTGGGCGCTTGCAGAGCCCAACATCTCCAGGCGCACACCTGTGACGCGGTGTCCCGAGCAATTCGCAGCGCTCTTCAAACACGAATTCGCGAAGCGCTATCCCAACGGCATTGTGCTTCCTCAGAACAAGACCAAGCTGAAGGTAGCCTATCGACCCGCTTCTGCCGGATTGAACATTCCGGCAGTGGCCGTAGGTGACCTTCCTGATGTCGCGGCTACCTCAGGAACGCGTAACAAGCTGCAGGTCATTGTCGAGGACTGCGCCACCGTACTCGACGCTTTCAGTCGGTACCTGGGGCGCAATCCAGACGCCGGGGATAGCCTGGAAGCCATCCTGCAGTTGCCAACCGAACTCTGGCCTACTGATGCAAAAGCAGAGCTCGAGCAGTTGGAGCAACGCGTCGGGGGCGAAACCATCTGCATGAGTTTTGGAGAGCTGGCAGGTCGATTCAAATCGGCCGGCGCGCTTTCCCGCGACAAAGTGATCGCCCTTGCCCGAGCGCTGGAGAGCAAGCGGATCGGATTGGAACCCGACGTCCTGTCTGGCAGCCGCACACCCAAGGCAGAAGACATCATCGCGCTGTTCGCGGCGGGCTCTGACGAAGGCACCCTTCGCTCTACCGATGCCTACAGCGCCGCAGCAGTGACGTTAGACCTAGCGAGTGCAGTCGCTGCGGCAGACGGTGACACCTCGCTAGAAGAGGTAAGTCTGCTGTCAGGCCACATTGACTCGTGGGATCACCTCTGCGTCGCGCATCGCAAACGCTTGAAAGCGCACCTCCAAATCCAGCTGAAGCAACCGCCCACGCTGGCCAGCCTCAAGAAGAAGCTTGAGCCCCTGACCCTCGAGGCCAAACGAAAAATTGCCAGCTTCCTGGCCCACCTGGCACATGCGGACGGCGAAGTGACGCCGCAGGAAGTGAAGCTTCTTGAGCGCGTGTACAAATCTCTCGCCCTCGATCCGCAGTTCGTCTACAGCGATCTCCATAGTGCAGCCGTTCGCCCTTCCCAGGTCGTCGAGGCAATGACTTCGACCGCCGCGTCGGCGACTGCGACAGAGGCGGCGGAAAGTATGGGTTCAGGTTTTGCACTGGACATGAGTAAGGTCGCTCGTCTGCAACAAGAAACGGCAGAGGTGTCGGCGCTTCTGGCCAGCGTCTTCAATGAAGAGTCTCCCACTGAAACATCTGCCTTGGAACCAGAAGCGCCCCAGGAACAAGAAGGCAGTAGCGCCAAACAGCTTGCTACCGTTCATGGCTTGGACGTCGAGCATTCTGCGTTCCTCCGCCTGTTGGTTTCTCGGACTGAATGGAGCCGCGCTGAGCTGGAAGACGCAGCCAGTGATATGGAACTGATGCTGGATGGCGCCCTGGAACGGATCAACGACACAGCGTTTGAGCTGTTCGACATGCCTGTGACTGAAGGCGATGATCCCATCGAAATCAACCCCGAAATTCTGGATGAATTAGCCCTATGAGTAAGATACGAGCCAAGGATCGCGACGCGGTCATTCAATCGCTGCGTGCGGGTGTTGTGCCCCGTGTAGGGCAGCACCTGATCCAGGTCGGTCGAGCAGGTGAACTCGACTCGCTGCTCAAGGATGTAGATCGTCTCGCAGATGGCGGCTCGGCATTCCGTGTCGTCGTTGGCGAGTACGGCGCGGGTAAAACCTTCTTCCTTAACCTAGTACGCGGCATCGCCATGGAGCGCAAGCTCGTCACCATGCACGCCGATTTGAACCCAGACCGCCGCCTTCACGCCTCGGGCGGTCAGGCGCGCTCACTTTACTCGGAGCTGGCCAAAAACATGGCCACGCGTACCAAGCCTGACGGCGGCGCACTCCAGGGTATCGTTGAGAAATTCATCTCCCAGGCTAAAGCGGAAGCCAAAGCCAAAGGGGTGGAGAGTGAAGTGGTCATTCGTGAGTACCTGGCGGAACTCACCGAGATGGTCAACGGCTATGACTTTGCCGACGTCATTGCTGCCTACTGCCGCGGTTTCGAAGAAGGCAATGAGCAGCTCAAAGCTGATGCCATCCGCTGGCTGCGCGGCGAATTTGCCACGAAGACCGATGCCCGGGCTGCGCTCGGTGTGCGTACGATCGTCGACGATGCTTCCGTCTACGACCAGTTGAAATTGCTGTCTAGGTTTGTGCGCCTGGCCGGTTTCGGCGGCTTAATGGTCTGCCTGGATGAATTGGTCAACCTGTACAAACTGGCAAACACCCAGGCCCGCAACGCCAACTACGAACAGATTCTGCGCATCCTCAATGATTCGCTGCAGGGTTCGGCTGAAGGTCTGGGCTTTGTCTTGGGCGGCACACCAGAGTTTCTGATGGACACGCGTCGGGGACTCTACAGCTACCCTGCCCTGCAATCGCGTCTCGCGGAAAACAGCTTTGCGAAGTCTGGCCTGGTTGACCTTTCTGGGCCTGTCATTCGGCTCAGCAGCCTGACCCCTGAAGACTTCTACGTGCTGCTGCAGAAGCTGCGCAACGTATACGCCTACGGTGACGCTGAGAAATTCTTGCTGCCAGATGAAGCCATCCCCGCTTTCATGGCGCACTGCAACCAGCGCTTGGGCGAGGCCTATTTCCGGACGCCGCGCACGACCATTACAGCTTTCATCAACCTGCTCGCGGTAATCGAGCAGAACCCTACAGCGGACTGGCGCACCTTGCTGGGCGCCGTGGAGCTGGCCAAGGATGAGGCTGGCCAACAGGATCTTGAAGTTGAGGCCGACGATGAGCTCGCCAGCTTCAAGCTCTGACTCTTCTTCGTTTGAGCGTCTTCATCCCGAGGTTCAACAATGGGTCTGGTCACAGGGGTGGACATCGCTACGTGATGCCCAGGAGTGGGCGGTACCGGCGTTGGTGGGTGCTGATCGCGATGTGATCATTGCAGCGTCCACAGCGGCAGGCAAAACGGAGGCCGCATTCCTCCCCATCCTGACCAACCTCCTCAATGACCGCGAGCCCGCCGGCGCAGTGCTGTATATCAGCCCGCTCAAGGCACTGATCAATGACCAATGGGATAGGCTTAGTCGGCTGTGCGAGCGGCTAGAGCTGCCCGTCGTTGCCTGGCATGGTGATGTGGCAGCAAGCAAGAAACAACGGTTCTTAAAATCGCCTGAGGGCATCTTGCTGATCACACCGGAGTCCCTCGAAGCCCTCTTAGTAAACAAAGGCTCGAGTTTACTTGGGGCTTTTCAGAACCTGCGCTACATCGTCGTCGATGAGCTTCATGCCTTTATTGGCAGTGAGCGCGGTAAGCAACTGCAATCGCTCATGCAGCGGGTTGAGATCGTCGTAGGCAGGGCTCTGCCTCGTGTAGGACTTTCCGCGACGCTTGGGGAGATGTCGCTGGCCCGAAAGTTCCTGAGGCCGGTTCGCCCTGATGACATCACCATCATCGAGTCGAAATCCTCTGGCCAGGAACTCCAAGTGCAGGTACGCGGCTACCTTGAACAGCCGATGCAACAGATGGTGCCTGAATACCCTGGGAAATCTTCAACAGATGAAGGCGACGAGCAGGAGGAGACCTCTGGTACCAAGGTGGCAATTGCAGGCCACCTGTACAAGGTATTGAGAGGGCACAACAACCTGATCTTCCCCAATAGGCGCCAAGAGGTTGAATGGTTTGCCGACCGTCTGCGCTCACTATGCGAGAACGATGGAGTGCCAAACGAGTTCTGGCCGCACCACGGTAGCTTGTCCAAGGAGCTGCGCCAGGATGCCGAGCGCGCGTTGAAGGTGGGAGATCCTCCAGCATCTGCCGTATGCACTACCACCCTGGAGCTGGGTATCGACATCGGTAACATCAGGACGGTCGCACAGATCGGCTCCCCACCCTCTGTGGCAAGTCTCAGGCAACGGCTTGGCCGCTCAGGTCGTCGACCCGGTGAGCCTGCCATGCTCAGGGTGTACTGCCGAGAGCGCCCCTTAACGGATCAGTCTGACCTCTCCGATCAGTTGCGTGAAGGCCTTGTCCAAACGGTCGCCATGATCCGCTTGCTGATCAGTGGATGGTTTGAGCCGCCTAGGTCGGGAGGCTTGCACGCCTCGACACTGGTGCAGCAGTGCTTGTCGTCTATTGCTCAGCTCGGCGGTGCCTCGGCGGCGCAATTATGGGGCAATCTTATAGCAAGTGGCAGTTTTGCGAGCGTCACCAAGCCTGATTTCCTGTCTTTGCTCAAAGGTATGGGTGAGAAGGAGTTGATCGTCCAGGACAGCTCTGGACTTCTGCTGCCAGGCGAACTTGGGGAGCGTCTGATCAACCACTATGAGTTCTACACCGCCTTCACGAGCGATGAAGAGTTTCGTTTGCTCCGGGATGGCAAGCCACTTGGCTCGCTGCCCGTCAGCAAACCCCTGACCAAGGGCCAACGCATCATTTTCGGCGGAAGACGCTGGCAAGTTCAGGATGTCGACCTTGAAGCGAAGGTGATCGTGGTCACGCCGGCGCGGGGCGGCGAGCCCCCTCAGTTTGATGGGCTAGGTGCTCAGGTGGATGATCGCGTCAGGCTTGAAATGCGAAACGTGTTGATGGAAACCACCCCCTGCCCCTTCCTGGACAAGCACGCTCAAGCCCTTCTGGAGGATGCTCGGAGTAACTTCCGTGCCCTCGGCTTGGGTAGCACGGCAATTGTTGGCTCCGCCAGTGTCAGCTACGTGGCGACCTGGCGAGGGGACTACACCAACGATGCGCTGGCCTTGCTGCTCCAGCATGTGGGTATTCAGTGTGAAAACACAGGACTCTTCCTGCAAGTTGCATTCAGTGTGGAGGACACGATGCGAGCGTTGCGCGTGGTCGGTCAAATGGATATTTCAGATATAGAGCCCATCTTGGAAAGCGTCGAAAACATGATCCGAGAAAAATGGGATTGGGCCCTTCCCCGCTCACTCCTAATGAAGTCGTTTGCCTCAAGCCAGCTTGATCTCCAAGCCGCGGTCACCGCAGCTCGACTCCTTACTCTGGAATCGTAGAGAGAGGAATGCCCATAGCGCTACTCTCCTACGATCCGTCGCCCATTTTTTCGAGGTCGGCTTCTACATTGGCAAGCTTCTGCATCAACTCAGCTTCTCTCAGCTTCCCTGCGGCGGCCTCGGAAAGGGCATCACTAGCCTCTTTAGCCTTGGCTTCCAATTGCTGAGAGAGCAGTTCCTTAGCACCTTCTGCTCGAGCAGTCGCAGCATTGGCAATGCCGAGGTCGCCACGCAGGGCTTCTACGTCCTCACGACGCTGTGAGGCTTCCCTGGCATGCTGGCGATTCTCGGCAATCATGCGCTCGTTATCCCTGATCAGGCGGGAGATCTCTTCCTGCTTGACCATCAATGTCTGCTGCAGGACGGTCACCTCTTGCTGCATCTGATAGACCTGGGACTCATGGCGACTCAAATCCTGGTCTCTCTGCTCTTTCACGGAAGCGCGATAGTGTTCAAGAGCCTCACGGGCGTGCGCATGCTTTTGCTCCAGGGACTGAATCTGCCCATCCTTCTCTTGCACCCGAACCTCTAGGTCAGTGCAGCTCTGGCTGAGCCTGGCATTCCTCGTGATCTCGGTTTGCAGCGTGGAATGAGTCGTTTTGAGCTCTTCATCCTGAGTTTGCAGAGCTGACTGCAGCTTGGCAGTCTGGTCTTTCGCTTGTTCTAGCTGACTTTGAAGTGTACCGACCTCCTGCTTCATCGCCTGGCGCTCAAGATCGAAGGAAGTGCGCTCATGCGTCAGCTCCTCGCTCCCCTCTTCCAGCAAGCGCTCCAGCATTTTGCCCACGAGCTCAGTCAGCTCATCGCTTAGCCTTGCAGGAGAAACGGATGGCCGAGGGTCATAAGCCTCTATTTCCTTCAAATAGCGCTGAATTGTCGTCTTTGAGCCGGTATTTCCAAGCTCTATCCGAATCGCGTCAATGCTTGGATTCTGGCCTCGGGCAACCAGAGCTTCACGAGCTTTTTGCACCAACGCTAGGTTAATGCCGCCTCTAGCCATGATCCCTCCTACGATTTCGTACTGTTTTACGTGTCATGTAATTACGTGCCACTTTATCACGTAGAAAGTCATTTTCTACCTAGAATACTGGCAAGACATAATCGAGGTTTATGGCTTGTCAGGTTCAGGAGCAGGGGTAAAATGGCCAGGAAGTCGGTACAAACGGCAAAAGCGGGCCACCGAAGGATTGAAACGGGGAAAACACGTGGCTGAAGTGGTCAGCAAGGCAGATAGGTACCTAGAGGCGAGCGTTCGTCAGAACACGTCGAAGAGCTATGCGGCCGCCCTCTCCCATTTCGAAGTGACTTGGGGTGGGTTCCTGCCTACGACCACCGAATCAGTTGTGCGGTACATCGCTGAGTACGCCGACCAGTTAGCGCTCAGTACGCTCAAGCAGCGCCTGGCGGCACTTGCTAACTGGCATCAAAGTAACGGGTTCCCAGACCCCACCAAGGCCCCCAAGGTCAGGCAGTTACTAAAGGGCATCCGGGCGCTGCATCCCGTTCAGCAGAAACAAGCGGCCCCGCTGCCACTGCTGCAGCTCGAAAAAGCAGTAGCCCACCTCGAAGGTGAGATTGTTGAGGCAAGAGCCACAGACAACATGGCTGCCCTGCTGAAAGCGACCCGCGACATTGCCCTCCTCACTATCGGTTTTTGGAGGGGCTTCCGCGGGGATGAGTTGTCCCGGCTGACGATAGAGAACACCCATGCCGAACGTTATGTAGGTATCCGGTTTTATCTGGGATCAAGCAAAGGCGACCGGCAGAACATCGGGCGCGAGTACAAGACACCATCGCTGAGCATGCTTTGTCCAGTAGAGGCCTACCTCAACTGGGTCGAAGCTGCTGGCCTAACTCGAGGTGGTGTATTCAGGGGAATTGATCGCTGGGGGAACATCAGCGATCGGCCCCTAGTAGCTCATAGTCTGATCCCCCTGCTTCGTGACACATTAGAGCGCTGTGGCCTGCCATCACAGATCTATAGTGCTCACTCGATCCGACGCGGGTTTGCCACGTGGGCCGCAAGCTCAGGCTGGGACATCAAAACGCTCATGGAGTACGTGGGCTGGAGCGACATGAAATCAGCACTTCGCTATGTGGAACCGGCTCAGCAGTTTGGTGGCCTCATCAGGAAGCTGGAGGGGTGAGCCAGGGTACTGACCGTGAGCAAGAGGGAGATGCCTGAAATTCTTCATAGGTGTACCTCACGTCTATTGTCAGGCCAGGCAGTACCACTCAGTCGGCCTCTTCCAATTTGGAAGTGAAAGCTAAAGGCCCTGCGGGGGTAGCGCGATAGATTTCCTGCCCTCCTTCAAACCACTTCTCGTAGCCGCTCCTCCGCCACAATGATATGGGCCCTGGTGCTGCGTCTTCGGACTACACCCGGTTTCGGTTAAAATACAGTCACTTTTCCTTTGCATTGGCCTACGGACACGTCAAATGCCCGGTATCAAGCGCAGCAATAGCACCCTTGCGTATTATGAGCACTTCACACAGACCATCACGCTGAAGCGAGCTGAAAAGCCCGACGTCGTAAATCTTGCGAATGCGGTCTTCAATCCCGATTGGAACGCCGGTCTGTTGCTCGTCGATGGCGCCGAAAAGGTGCTTACTCCGCTAGCGCACGAGATGCGGCATTGGGTAGACATGAACTGCTCCATTAGAGGCCTGAGAACCCTTGAAAACATTTTTCGACTGATCGCAGACCCCAGCGACACAAATGCTGCAATCAGGCCCTTGAAGCAGGACTTGAAGCTGGATCATTTCGTTCAACCGTATGACCACACTGATCCTGCAGTGCAGTACCCGTGGCAGGTGGGGTTCAGCCTCAGTCAGCCGAACTTCCACGAGCCAATCGAGCATATCTCGTTATGTTTCTTTGACAGTCGTGACCTTCAGCGCAGGCGCGTGCTCTTCAAATCGCCTATTTACCTCGGCAGCATGCTCGAGACCTGCGCAACCTATCAGGAACAACGGGATGTCTTGCCGCTCTTTCTGGGCGAAAAGCTGCCAAAGAATGCACGTCGCGACGCCGAGCAGGCGGCCTTGAGTTTTCTCCAGAATTCGAGAGTGCCGGAGTACCACTCCATCATCCACGCAATTTCTGCCGCTGCGAAGCAGAGCGAAGCCGTTCACGGAGTATCCCTCGCCGCAGGTCTCTGCACACTGCTCCTCAATATGCCGCCGCAGATGCTTAAAGAAAGCTGCCGACGAGTAGAGGATGCTTTGAAGAACCGCAGGTACGGTGACGGGGCAGTTTCGGCCGCAGCCCAAATGCGCGCAATGGCTGCAATCAGTCCCGAGGCTGCGCTGATTCATAATGCAGTGACAGAGCTCGCCCGCCGCTCAAAATCGGGTGCCCTCCCCTATAGTGATGACCTGCTTTTCGACCTAGTGCCTTTTTGGAAGAAGCGACAGGCCGAGTTCTTCGAGCGCAGCCATACACATTTTGTATCTCAGATCAATGCCATCCAGGGGCCAGAGTATTTCCGTAGCTCCATCCCTGCGCTGATCGAAAACAACAAATGGATCATGGAGCAGAAAACTCTAGCACTGACGCTCAACCGGCTGCCGAAACGCCCCCCGATAATTTTTGGCGATGGCTTTGTCTTGGACGGTGCTACAGAGTTTTGCGGGGTTGTACCTCACTACCAAAATGCCGATTTCTCGCTGGCTGGATCCAAGCTGGAAATCCTCGAGCTAGCCCCTAAGGTTGCATAAATCCGGGATCGACTGCTCCGTAAGTGACCTGAGCCCACAGGCGGCAATTCCCCGGTTTTGTCGCCCTTTTCACGGGAGCTCAAACACACTCCTGAGCAAAAAAACCTGCTTGAAACCAACCTCTTTGCGTGAACGGCTGGGTATATCAAATGATCGCCGACTCGGTAGTTTTGGCTAATCCAGAGATTCGTCGTCAGAGTTTTGCGGGTAACTCTCGCGGGTCAACGGGTGGAAACGCAGCACCTCAAGCGAAAACAAGCAATCAATGCGCATGGCCACCGCCTGGTAGGGCGGGGACTTAATGCCCGCCTCCCGGCACTTGGCCCTTACGTTTTCCCACACAGCCCGCTTACTGATGTTTTGGTCGAGCCAGCACGAGCGGAAAGCACATTTCACGATCGCCTCAGCCTCTGGATGAATCATTGACGGTTCATGGGCGACGTCCATGATTCCGCGCAGTGAGCCGGCATCGAGGGATTGCAGGTCGAATGGAGTTTTGTGAGGCCACGGATTAGCAGTCATGGACTGGTAAACACCCGCTGGCTCGTTCACTTCCATAGGCGCGAGTACGATCTTCGCCGGATTGCGAAAGAAAGGCATGCTAAACTTGGTGCCCGTCTTGATAAGCCTTAGCTTGGGTCGGTTATCATTGGCCATGCATAGCCTATTCTATCAATTTTGCTACTAGGTAGAGGATCGGGTGCCCAGTTCACTGCATCCATTACTATCCCGCGTAAGCATCACTTCATGGAGAAGCTATGTATGGTTAACCATTAATGGCGTTGCGCCATAATTATCTAAAACCTTTAGCCTAATTTGAGGTTTAGCACGCAAATCTAGCTAGTCAATCTGTGACTGTATCGCCCGTGATTCCCTAGCCACTTCCAAGCCACATTCGTAAGGCCCGTTATACAAACTGAATGTAGAAGGCCTAGCAACGATCCAGCCGGCCTCTTCGAGCCCAAAGTGTCGATGACTATGATGAAGCGGATCACCGCCCGTCGCCTCAGCTGATGACCGACCCATCGATGGCCATTATGGATCTGAACGCTATCCCATAAGCCTAAAATCCCAGCCTCGGCCACTTAGACCTGTAGTCGAGAGATTCATAATGGTGCCCGTGAACAACCATTCTTGCGCCCATTGCCCGGGCGAGCTCATCGAGCTATGAGTAACCATACGGGTGGCAGCTGGGAGCTTCGTGACAAACCAGAATTTCCGCTTTCTCCATTGCGAGCGTGAAGTAGTCGTCCGGATAGCCAAGGACTGCCACCACGGCTAGGGCAGACGCAATCGCTTCCGTTGGCAGGGGCTTAAGTTCGATGTAAGAGAAGTTTGGCGCTTCGGCGGCGCCACCATAGTGTCTGTGTGTCACAGGCCATAAATCCCCTAGTGCACTTTCTTCTCATCCACCGCAGCTCGAGCGGCATGCAGCCTCACGGCTCAAGCCTCTGCTAAGCACCCGGTTATACATCGTCGACATTGGCAAATTGCACATCCTTTGGGCATGTGCGTTCGCATCCAATGGTATGTCAACCTACTTCTGCAGAGGGATCACCATGGCAGGAGTAGTGAACGCTACTACCATCATTGCGCGCCTGCCTTATTCGGAAACCATTTACAAGATCAGCACCGGTGGCGAAACCTACGATCGATAGCCAAGGGAAACCTTGTGTTCAGACCACCCCAGTGCCGCCCCCCCCTTACAGCTTAAGCCCATCCATTACCCGTGTTGCTCGGGTTCTGGTGCGATGATAGGTTGCCAGGGTGTTTCACCACTTCCTCGACCTTGAAGCATAGCGTGTGACTCGAAAGCACTACATTACCGGTATACTCGACGGCTCACATACAGGAGTGTCAAATGTCTCGTCTCGCAGAATTCCGCGCCCTGGAGCAGCAATTGGCTGCTCAGTTGGCCGAGCTTGAATCCCTCAAAAACGATGATGGCCTGAAACGCGAAATCGAATTCGAAAAGAAGCTTCGTGACTTACTTGGTGAGTACGGCTACAGCCTGCGCAATATCGTGGCCATTTTCGACCCACAAGCGGCAAGCCGCCGGGCGCCAGCCACTGCAACTGAAAAAGGCAGCCGGAAGCCGCGTCAGCTCAAGGTTTATAAGAACCCGCACTCCGGCGAAGTCGTCGAAACAAAGGGTGGCAACCACAAAACCCTCAAGGAGTGGAAAGGCCAGTACGGTTCCGATGAAGTCGAGCGCTGGTTGGCTCAGTAAGACTTTTTGAGTACAAACGAAGGGGCCTCGCAAGGGCCCTTTTCCATTTCCCGGAGAGGCAGGATCAACGCACCGCAGCACCTCTAAGTGTTCCGAAACCTGCCGACAGCCATGCCCCCGCTGACTTGTGAGTCGCTCGGATCTACCTGTAGCGAACGCGCGGCAACAAGTGCATAGAGGCTCGCTGTTTCACGTCGACGGCGCCAGCAATGATGGTACCTCCGTGTGATCACCACTCGTGCATGTTGATCAGGCGATCCTTAAGCTCCGGCACCAAGAATGCGAATAGATGGTTGTATTGCCGGTCAGGCCGATAAGCTTCATCTCGCCTTTTCAGTGCTGCACGGATGATCTCGCGCCGCTTCGCCCATGTACCCTTCTTGTCCTGTTCGACCAACATTTCGTTCTGCTCAAAGATTTCCAATGTCCAGCCGAACTGCAGCAGAAAAGGTTTGTAGGAGTCGAACGCCTGGTTGCTGACATTGAGCAGGCGCTCGAATCGGTACCCGATGGGGCGCCCGTAGCGTGCGCTCAGCACAATCGAGACAGCCCCTTGAAATGGATCTGACCAGTGGAAGTTCGGAAGCTTGATGGCTGGATAAGCACTTGCCATACGCTCTCGCAGATCGCCCCAGCGCTCCCGGGCTTCTGGCGTGTCATCCCTGCCGTACTCCGCCCAGAAAGAGTGGAAATCGCGACGTAGCACGTCAGTGTTTATCGAGGTCTCCAAGGCCTTTCTCTGTGCCTGGTAGTCGTTATAGAACACGACCTGCTTTTGCGAGCTGAACGTCAGTTCGTCCAGAAACACTTCTGTCCTCCTCCACTCATTGACTATGGTGCGACCGGTCAATTGGGGGACTGCGTACCAGCAATCAAACACCATGCGTCCAGTAGCTCTGGATCGCGCCAGCGTACGATCATTGACGATGAAGACGTTCAGGTTGTTCAGGAAGAAAATGTCTTCCTCAGCTGTCTTGGTTGAGCTGGGATCAAAACTTTGGAATACCCAGATCATCGATCCACCATTGGCTCGGTAAAACTCCCGTCGACCGACGATCTCGGTCAGGAAGGTCGTCGACAACTGAACTTCAAACGCGATGCGTTCATCCCCTCTAGCGACTTGAACATCTGGCTTGCGCCAAGTGGCACGGTCGGCAACCGCTTGGCCTTTCCAGACTTTTTCGACCTGGGGCTCACCACACGATCGATCGGCAATCAAACTGTCGCGGATGATCCCTTTAAGCCGGATGTGTGCCTGGCTCTCCTTCTGCGCGTTGTACTTGATCGCTGTGATCTGAGCTGGGCTGAGCTCTCCCTTGGTGGAGATGTCGCACTTGATGAGCCCCTCAATAGTCGGGTGATGGCGAAAGTGGAAAAAGCGATGCTGGGTGCGCACCAGCAAGAGAGCGGCACCGCACAGCTGACAAACCAGCCAAGGCCTGTCTCGATCCAGTAGGAACCGCGACGCCAGCTCCGCTCTATCCTGTATGACCAGGGACAACTCCCGGGTCAGGAAGCTGTTAATTTCGATGGGAGCCGCGCTGTCTAGATCCATTACATCCGTCAGCTTCATCTGTTCGGTAGGCTGAGCGTATTCCAAGGTGCGCACGAATTCCCTCCATAAGCACTGCCCTCGTTGCCGTGCAGACCATGACTTCCGCCGGGCTAGTACATTGCTAGCTTCATGTTATGGCCATATTAAGTGTCATCAGAACGCTGACCCGCTCCCTCCACCGCTCGTCCGCGTCACCTACATTTTCGCTCGTTGTACTTAGCAGCGACCACCTCTCCGTCACCATGATCATCCTCCCCGTCGAGAGCTCTTACTTGGCCATTAGGCACTGCCGCCCCTCGCATGGCGCATTGGTGTCTTGCAACCACTCAGCTACAGTTCAGTGACTCTAGCTGGCGCAATGCTACCAGCCCTCCCCTGATCAAGGATGTCCCCATGCGTATCCAGCATCTGGAGCTCGCGAATTTTCGCAAGCTGAAGTCCGTCAGAATTGATTTGGCTGCCGAAACGACTCTATTGGTAGGCGCTAATAACAGCGGTAAGTCGTCAGCGATGCTGGCGCTTCGAAAGTTTCTGGTTAAGCCGACTACGTTCAGGTTGCAGGATCTGACCCTTTGTCACATCGCCACCCTTGATGCGATCGGGCGGGATTGGGAGCAGGCAGATGATGGTTTCACGATCCCTGAAACGAACACTTGGGCCGAGTGGCTACCGACGCTGGACGTTTGGATACACGCTGCGCAGGGTGAGCTCCACTACATTCGCGATCTGATTCCGAATTTTGCTTGGTCAGGTGGGATGGTGGGAATGCGGTTCCGCTTAGAGCCGGACGACCTTCCAACACTCTATACCGACTACCGTTGGGAGCGTGCGCGTGTTGCCGCCCTGCAGCAGGAAATTCAGAACCAGGCTGCGGATGGGCACGAGAGACCTCCTCTGCAGCTTTGGCCGCAAAACCTTCACGACTACTTGAATCGACGCCTAGTGAAGATGTTCAAGGTGAGGTGGTACCGCCTGGATCCCAGCGAGATTTCATCCCCCAATCCTGTTACCAGGACGGCGAACCTCCAGTTGCTAGCCGACACCGCCGTGCCACTGGAACGAAATCCCCTTTTGAATCTCATCAGGGTTCACGAGATCAATGCGCAGCGCGGCTTCGGGGACAGTGCCGATGAAGGTCAAGATGAAAGCAAAGTAGGAAGCGGCAGGAAGCTTTCTGAACAGCTGCGAGTCTACTACCGTCGTCATCTTGATCCTGGAGACAGTCCTGACGTGCGTGATTTGGAGGCGCTGAGGGCGATTGAGGCGGCTCAAAGCGCTTTCGACAACAGGCTGACAACCAGCTTCGCACCGGCACTAAAGGAAGTTGCTGGGCTCGGTTACCCAAACAACAACGACCCCAGTATCAAGGTTGCGACGCGCCTCACACCAACGGACGGACTGGATCATGAGGCCGCTGTGTTATTTGAGTTGGATTCAGTTGCCGGCGCCCCAGGTGAGCCGCGCTTGAGCCTTCCTGAGACATCCAATGGACTTGGCTACCAGAACCTCATTTCGATGATTTTCCGTTTAATGGCGTTTCGTGATGGCTGGCTGAGAAAATCTCGTATCCCAGAGGAGCGCGCAACGGCCAACGTCGAGCCAATCCACCTGGTGCTGGTCGAAGAGCCCGAGGCACACCTGCATGTTCAGGTTCAACAGGCATTCATCAAGCATGCATATCACGTACTGTGCAATGACCCGTTATTGGAGGAGTTTCCAAACCTAAGAACCCAGCTGGTCGTCAGCTCACATTCAAGCCATGTTGCGCATGAGATTGAGTATGAGCACCTTCGGTACTTCCGGCGGCTTCCATCCGGGATGGCGAATGTGCCCATTCCGGTGTCAACTGTCTCGAACCTGAGCACTGTGTTTGGCCAACCTGGGAAGACCAAGGAGTTCGTCACACGGTACCTAAGGGCTCATCACGCAGACCTCTTCTTCGCGGACGCAGTGATCTTGGTAGAAGGCGCTGCGGAGCGGATGATCCTTCCTCATTTCCTTCGCCAGCACTTCAAGTTTCTCGATCAGTGCTACATCACCATCCTCGACATTGGAGGAAGTCATGCACACCGCCTGAGGCCATTGATCGACGCGCTGGGTATCGCCACGCTTGTGATCACCGACCTCGACGCTGGGAAAGATAGGGCAGCTCACCCCGTGGCCAGGGGGGACGGCCAGATCACCAACAACCCGACTGTCCGCCATTGGATGCGGCGGACAGGGCTCGGTCATGACGTGGACACATTGCTCGACTTGGATGACGCGCACAAAGTGGAAGAGATCGATGCCCTTTACTCGATACGGGTTGCTTATCAGACCCCTATTACCATTCAGCTTCCAAAAAACGGGCAACAAGCCGAGGCGCTGCCAAACACGTTTGAGGACAGCCTGGTATTGAGCAACGTTCAACGCTTCACCGAAAGCCCCCGGCGTGGGCTAATGCGAGCGTTCAGTGAAGCTATCCAGAACGCTGACACGGCACCAGAGTTGGGAGCGGCAATGTTCGAGAAGCTGCGCACCGGCGACAAGGCCGAATTTGCCTTGGAGGTGCTGGGCGATCCAGATTTCGGAAACCTCGTGGTGCCTGCCTATATCCACGAAGGCCTCACGTGGCTGCAATCGAAATTGGAACTGAAACGCAAAGATCTCCTGGTCGTTCCACCCGCTATCGTCGAGGTGAACGAGATATGAGTCCGGCAGCGACAGAAGGTGCTGATAACACTCGCGATGCTGATGAGGTGATCCGCGAATGCCTGGACTTGGATCGCCCACAGAGCTTCTTCCTTTATGCCGGCGCAGGGTCAGGGAAGACTCACTCGTTGGTGACAGCAGTCAGCGAGTTGAAGGCGCGTGAGCACAAGAGGCTTACCTTTGAAGGACGCCAGGTAGCGATCATCACCTACACCAACGCTGCGTGTGAGGAGATTGCTCGCCGGCTGGAGCACGACCCATTGGTTGTCGTCTCCACCATACACTCGTTTTCCTGGCGGATGATCCAGGGCTTCAATGAGGACATCCGTGAATGGCTGCGCATCAAACTCACTGAGGATATCGCTGAACTAAACGATAAGCTCGCCAGAGCCAGGGGAGATAACAAAACCTCGCGTGCAAATCGCGCCTCCCTCGAAAGCAAAACGCGACGGCTCGCAGCACTGGGTGAAGTCATCAACTTTACCTACAGTCCGACTGGGGACAACCGAGGGCGCCAGGCACTGAACCACGCCGAGGTTATCCAGATGGCAGCCGCCTTCATTCAGCGTCCTCCGCTGCTGGATGTGATGGCCGATCAGCACCCAGTACTCCTGATCGATGAAAGCCAGGACACCTACGGCCCTCTCATGGATGCCTTCCTGAGCGCTCAAGCTCAGATCCCGAACCGGTTTTGCCTTGGACTGTTGGGCGATACCATGCAGCGAATCTATAACGATGGGAAAGAGCGTTTAGAGGATTCAATCCCTGGTGATTGGGCCGTTCCCGAGAAGCCCGTGAATAGGCGTTGTCCGACCAGGGTGGTTGATCTGATCAATGTCGTCCGCCGGGCTGCCGACGATCACCAGCAAACCCCACGGCCAGATGCCACTCGAGGGGCTGTACGGATGTTTTGTACTCGACAGGCTGCTGCTGGTGGATTTGAATTAGAGGCGCAGGTCGCTCTGCAGATGTCCGTGGCTACTGGTGATCCGGAGTGGGCCGCTGGAGCCTCGGCACGAAAAACACTTATCTTAGAGCACAAAATGGCTGGCAGACGCCTTGGCTTTGAGGGTGTCTTTGCGCCGCTCTACGCAGCTGAGCATCTGCGCACAAGCTTACTAGATGGCACGCTACCAGTACTCCGGCTTTTCTTTGATGTGCTCATGCCTATCCTGGAGGCTGCCAATACCAGTGAGTTCGCCCTCATGGAAGCTGTACGGTTGAGGTCTCCTCTGCTCGATGCTGAGCACATGAAAGTTGCTCCCAACCAATTCGCATTGCTTCAGCAGGTGGACGCAGCCTGTCAAACCTTATGTGGGTTGTTCGTCAACAATGACCCAGCTCTGGCTGACGTTGTGGGAGTATTGGCCGAAACCGGGCTACTCGATATCCCCGATAGGCTCAGGGCCGCTCTGATTCAGGGCGTGACCGCCGATGAGCCTCCTGAAACCGCTGATCGTGAGGCCCTTGAAGTTCATGCCTACCGGGTAGTGCTGGGTCGACGTTACTCCGAAATGGCGGCATTCGCCGTTTATGCCAAGGGCTTGTCCCCGTTTGATACCCACCAAGGGGTGAAGGGATTGGAGTTTCCAAGGGTCATGGTGATTCTCAATGACGAAGAGGCTGGCGGGTTTCTCTTTAGCTATGAAAAACTCCTAGGTGTTGAGCCTCCCTCGGATAATGACCTCAGGAATGAGCGCGCCGGTAAAGACAATGCGTTATCTCGGACGCGACGCTTGCTCTACGTCACCTGCAGTAGGGCTGAGGAAAGCCTCGCAATTGTGGTGTACACCGCACAGCCTGAGATCGCCAGGCAACGGGTTATCGAGGCCGGATGGTTGACTCCGGAAGAGGTCGAAATCATTTGAACTCTGCCCATCATCGATGTCGCAGACGGTAATACTCCTCTCATGCAGCTGACGGCGGCCTCTTTGTATGATGCAACCATGAAGTTGCACTGTAGTTGGTGCTAGGGAGACCACCTTTCTTTGGCGTCTTCGCCGCAGCCTTCTCTTTGCCTACAAAGGGCACTTCCTCACTCAGAAAATTCGGTACAGGGCACCTGCGGTGGGCGATATGCAGGTGCTCGTATCTGTCCTTAGTATCGTTTCTCAGTGAGGGTACGGGAAATAGACCTCGGGCAAATTAGCCACCTATCCACTGATGCGGCAGCAGTTGTTCGATCTGATTTGCCTTTTGCGTGGGCATCCCGCTAACGATGTCCTTTCATATGACGTTGGTGCTGGATCTTCGTTCGGTTTAACTAGCCTTGAAATTTCTCGAGACCAGGCCATTAAACCTTGTCTTTTTCAATCATCTGTCTTGAGCGAAAGCGTCCAGAGAGGATAGGAGCTTCTCTAGATCCATAAGCCTCGACGCCTTGATGATGTCGTACTCACCGCGACTACTTAACTTGTAGACCTCACGGGCCTTTTTGACACGCTCAAGTAATGGCACGACTACACCAGAGGCCATTTCCAGGAAGTCATTGATGTCGGCTCTTGTCTGGGGAATTTTGTAGCCTTTGGATGTACTTGTGATGATGACATCAGCATCCCGAAGCTTCGCAATACCACTTGACCGTACCCGCTGCTCCGACAGGTCGCCAAAACCTCTGTCACCCAGATGGGCCAGAATGTCGGCTGTAGGGATGTAGTCCTTCGTGACGAACTCGCTCTGGAATCTCAGGTAATCCAGGATGCTGACCTGCAGACGTTCATCCTCGTCCGGGTATTGGCCGGCCTTCTCGATGAAACGGTCTGCCTGGCGGAGAGCTTCCTGATGCACCTGGTAGTCCGCGTAGCTGGACTCATCCATCGGTGGAGCAAGCAGCGAATTGAACTTGGGTGGCCACTCCAGAAGGCCGAGGGTCTGCTCACGGAGGAGCTTTTTGTAGACCTCAGCAATATCGCCAACAGCCTTCTGCTCATAGAGTTGGGCTACAGATCCCGCGAAGAAATCAGCGACCTGAATCAGGACATCATCCTTGCTGGATATCGTCTGGAACGCATGGTCGTCTCCGAAGAGATCATCCACGTAGCGATCTTGGACGTATGCCTTCAGGCTCTCCTGAAACTCGACGCCGCCATGCTCATCCACGGTCATCTGTAGATTGCGGCAGTTCCTGAAAAGCCGCCCGTACAGCAGTCCGTTGACGTGCTTTACGAACGAAGTCTTGAATTGCAGGCCTCCATCTTTGTAGATTCGCTCCTTGTCCACCACCACGAAATAGAGCTTGATCGGCAGCTTTGTCAGGTCGGTCAGGATACGAACACGTCGATCAGCATCCTTCGCTCGTACCTTACTAGACTTAATTTCGCCTGTCTGGAAGTGCTGCCGGCGAAGCTCCTCGGCACGCTGGTAAGCGCCCTGCAGATCTTTCTCAGCCACAAGGATGGAGCAAACCACGAAGAAGCCAGAGCTCCCTGGCTTGGATGTGTCTAGGTCAGAGTTTCCTGACTCATCAACATAGGAATACGTTCTGTCCAATCAGGCGCCTCCCTCATCAATAGGTGGCTGTACTGCTGCCAGGAGCGGGGCCTTCGCTGAACGTGTAGTTGATGACTACATCACCGCGGATCAAGACATCAAGCGTCTTCTGGATGCCGGTGGTTGTGACCTTCATTGTCGCCACGTAGCTCTGAGCCTCACCCTGCGCTGCCTCAAATGCGATGGAAAGCAGCCTGTTCAGCCCACAGACTTCATCGCAAATTACTGATCACCTGCAGAAGTTGTGGCGCCCTTGGTCATCACGGCTATCTGGTCGAGGCTGCAGGTCTGCGACTGATGGCCGAGCTCAAGCAGCAGCTCAAAGCAGACTAATTGACGATGCAGGAAGCTTCACTGAACCACGCTGCTCACTTGAAGCTGATACCCCGCCTGGGTCAATTCTGTCTCCGCCTGCTGCTCCACTTTGACGTCCCTTCCACATCGAAACTAAGGTTGCGATCTTCTGGCGAGAGGCCGTCAATCCCCCATCACGGCCAGCTCGTTCTCAAGTAACAGGCAGCGCAGCTCGAGCAGCTCCTCGCGTGAGAAATAAGCAAAGCGGGCTTCACCGGTCTGGTTCTTCCTGGCGTTCTCACCGAGAGCAGTACAAATGTTCTCCTGACGAGCTTAGCGAGATACACTGTATGTATCAACAGTGCCTCGACGAAACGGCAGTTCCTGCTCATCGATCCTTAGCCAGCCGCGTAGACGTTAGAGGGCGGCGGTTCGGATCTACGTAGATGTCGCTGTAGACCTGCTCAACCGGAGAGTACACATATGTCACTGAAGTCGTCTTTTGCCATCGTCCTTCGGGCGCTACGCTGCAAGCGAAATATCACTCAGCGGGACTTCGGGGACATCAGTCGGACTTTCCTGTCCAAGCTAGAAGGTGGCCGATCCAGCCCGACACTGGATAAGCTCGAACAGGTCAGCCAGCGGCTGGAGCTAAGTCCATTGACGTTGCTGACGCTTACCCTGAGCCTGGAGTCTGGTAAAACTTCAGCCGAACTCATTGATGACCTTCGCCAGGAGATCGATGGCTTAGGTCGTGATTGCGGCGTGCCTGGACTGGAACAGGCTACTCGTTGCAGCACTCCCCAAATCTCTCGTGGATCTGAGATATCCCAGGTTGCGTAGAACCTGCGTTAGCACCAACAAGGTTAGGACTTTTCTTTCACTCAATTTTCACGACATGTTGGCGAAACTCGTGCTATCCCTACGTGTGATAGAAGCCCCCTTAGCCCGCCTAACAGCGGGCTTTCTTTTGCCTGACCGCCGACCAAAATCCCTACCTTTCCAGATGGTCTAAGAATTCCACCGTGTTGATCTCATCGCAGCTCAGGCGCTGGAAGGATAGGTCATTTCGTCTTGAGTAGACGGAGGCAGCCCGCAGCGGCATAGTGGAGAATTGCCTGGGACGTCACCCATTCGGGGCACGGTTGTCGCAAACCTCTCCCCAGCTTCGCCAGGTAGCGGCCCTCGTGGGCCTCCATCCTTACGCCTCCGGCTCATCCTTGGGCCGGCGCGCTCCACTCGCAAGGGCGCAGATTTGAGCATCATGGAGAGAATCAGGTCGGCTTTCATTCAGATGGCCGCGACATTTATTACGCAAGACGTCGCGCGTTATGATCTTTCGCGCACCTGGTCGGCTAATACGAAAGTAAAGGGAGCGGCCAGAACTCGCCAGCATCTGAACAGAACACAGACCCTCTGTGTGATACATGAGGTGCGAGATCATGGCTAACGATCAAGACAAAGTGGGAATGTCCGCATCCTAGGTACACAAATGAGTCGGTACTCAGCTACCGTTGACGGTGCCCCTGTGCCCAAAGCTTCGCATCACCACCTAGCATTGACACGACATATCGACTAGGTGTGGCGCATGCGCTATACCTGTACTGTTGTGAAGAGACCTCTAATAGGCCGGTTACGCGGAGGTGCCAAGTGATCAACCCAAGCACGGCCAAAATGCTTGCTAATTATAAGCATTGGGCAGACAAGCTGATGTACGAAAGTTTGGCTGCACTTCCGCCCGAAGAACTCGCTAAAGAACACGCAGGGCCGCTCAAAAACATCATGGGGATCCTAAACCACGTCTATGTAATAGATCGCATCTGGCAGGGACATGTGCTGGAGCGTGACCATGGTCACCTGTCCAAAATGGAGATTCCGTACCCAGACTTTACAAATTTGCGCAAAGCACAGAAAGAGATCAATGAATGGTTTGTCTCTTGGGCTGCGCATCAAACAGATTCCTCGTTGAGCAGGGAGTTACATTTTAATTTCCTCTCTGGGCGACCCGGAGTGATGACTATAGGAACAATGTTTCTGCATACGGTCAACCATTCCACTTTTCATCGGGGTTGGCTAACACAGATTTTTTTCGAAATCCCCGCGCCCCCTCCAGCAACCGATCTTTGTGTATATCTGACGGAGGTTTATTCAGAGCGCGCAAACACTTTCTAGTTGTCAGAGCGAGTGAATATTAGCGCCAGACGAATACGGGATTCTGATCTGCGCTAGCGCAACGTACGCGGATCAATGCATTGGGGATTTCTGTGATCTAGTCAGAAGGCAATAGAGTGGAAAAATCACCTCGAATATTTGCGTTTTTCTCAAGCCAGTATTTCGGAAATTTCGAGTGATCAGAGCATCAGAGCTGCGCGATATTTAATTGATATCGCAGGGCGATGGCCAGTCAGCGCAGTACCGCATCGACAGTGTCGCTTCTGCACTAATTAGACCGACTGCAAACGAATTTCGAACAATACCGGGCTCCGCCCCCTTTACCTACTGCCGATTTGGGTGGGGCTGGCTCTGCTCGTCGATGAACGGATCTCACAGATGCTAAAGAACATTAGGTTTAGCCACAAGATTTTAATGGCGACCTCGTTGGTTGTGACCGCTGCTTTTGTACTTTTCACTGCTTACAACTATCAACATCAGAAAAATTCCCTTCTGACCAATTTAGAAAGCTCTTTGGAAGACATGGGCGACGTTACGGCTAGGAGCATTCAAGGCTGGCTTTCTGGTCGGATCGGCATGATAGAGAGTGTGGCCGAGTCGCTCGCTTCCAATCCGCAACAGTCAATGGTCGATGATCTACTCCGACAGAAAGTACTGAACTCCACCTTTACCTTCACTTTCCTTGGAACGCAGGAAGGTCGTTTCAGTGTCAGCCCGCCCAGCGCCATGCCCGATGGCTACGATCCTCGCTCCCGCAGCTGGTACCTAGGCGCGCAGGCGGCCGGCACTACAACCCTCACTGAGCCATATACTGATGCGGCTACCAAAAAACTGATCATCACGATTGCGACCCCAGTCCCCTCGGTAGGCGTTGTAGGGGGCTCCCTGAGCTTCGAGACCCTTGTTCGAATCATCAATACACTGGATTTCGGTGGCATTGGCTACGCTTTCTTGGTTAGCGCCGATGGAAAAATATTGATTCACCCGAATAAAGACATTGTTGGCAAACACCTCAAGGAGCTTTATCCCCACGACACCGGAGGCATTAGCCACAAAATCCGAGAGGTGGATACCGCGAAGGGCAAAGAGTTCCTCACTTTCACGTCCGTGGAAGGGTTACCTTCTGTGAAGTGGTACATCGGCCTGGCAGTGAGCAAAGATAAGGCTTATGCGCCGCTCATTGAATTCCGAGACTCCGCTGTAATAGTAACCCTCATCGCATTGGCAAGCGTTATTCTGGCCTTAAGCCTTTTGACCCGCGTGTTGATGAGACCCCTACAGGCGATGGGCAGTGCCATGCAGAACATCGCTCGGGGTGAAGGAGATCTCACTATGCGTCTAACGATCCATGCCCGCGATGAATTCGGTGAGCTAGCAGATGCCTTTAATCGCTTCGTAGAGCGCATCCATGGATCAATCCGCGAAGTGTCCTCCACTACTCAACAGCTCAATGAGGTCGCTCGTCTAGTGGTTGACGCCTCAAATTCCTCGATGAGCAATTCCGACGTACAGGCGAGCCGCACCAACAGTGTCGCCACGGCGATCAACGAGCTAGGCGCCGCTGCCGAAGAAATTGCCCGCAGTGCCGCAGACGCCTCGCAGCAAGCCTCTTCCGCGCGCAACCAGGCCGAAGACGGCCGCAGAGTGGTGGAAACAACGATCAATGCGATAAACGAACTGTCCACTAAGATTCGCGTCTCCTGCGGCAACATTGAGGCGCTCAACAGCAAGACAGTGAATATTGGTCAGATCCTTGAGGTGATTAAAGGCATCTCCGAGCAAACCAACCTGCTAGCACTCAACGCGGCGATTGAGGCTGCACGCGCTGGGGAAGCTGGTCGTGGCTTCGCTGTTGTAGCCGATGAAGTACGCAGCCTCGCTCATCGCACGCAGCAGTCCGCTCAGGAGATCCACCACATGATTGAAGAGTTACAGGTAGGAGCTCGCGAAGCGGTCATCACTATGACCGAGAGCCAGCGCTACAGCGAACAGAGTGTCGCAATCGCTAACCAGGCAGGCGAGCGTTTGGGTAGTGTCACTCAGCGCATTGGCGAAATTGACAGCATGAACCAGTCAGTGGCAACCGCCACAGAAGAACAGACGGCTGTCGTCGAATGCCTCAACATGGACATCACAGAGATCAATACCCTCAATCAGGAGGGAGTGGAAAATCTCCAAGCTACCCTTCGCGCCTGCGCTGACCTCGATCATCAAGCCGCACGCTTGCAGCAACTGGTGGGCAACTTCCGCATCTGACATATACACCGTTTGCCAGGCGAGAGCTGAAGCATTCGGTAAACAGTCTCGTAGGCGATTTCGTGTATAAGCCGCGAGACAGGACTAATCTGATATCCAGTCAGAGCGAAACGGGACTGCTGCCCATGAGCGACGTTGACAAATTACTGGACGCTCTGGAGGAGCTAGCCACCCAGGAACAGGAAGCGGTGCTGGCCACAGTCGTAAAAGTTGAGGGTTCAGCCTATCGGCGTCCTGGTGCTCGAATGCTGATCTCTCAGATCGGCAGTGCTGTAGGTACGGTCAGCGGAGGTTGCCTCGAAAGCGACCTAGCCAAGAAAGCTTGGTGGTTAACAGAGCACAGGCAACCGGTGATTCGCACCTACAGCACGGGCATTCCAGGAGATGAGGCGGGTGAAGAAGAGGAGCTAGCTTTTGGACTGGGCTGCAATGGCACAGTCCATATCCTGCTAGAGCGGGTGCGAGTCGGACAGCCTTTTTTACCTGCGCAGTTGTTGCGGCAGGTCATCAGGGAGCAACGCCCCGCCGCGCTGGCGACGGTTATTTCTGGCACCGGGGAAGCAGCTGCATTGATTGGCGCCAGAGCTGCGATATCGCCATCAGGAACCCTACTTCAAAATGGAAGCCCCGCAGTGTTGGTAGGACTGCTAATGGACGACCTGCAGGCTGCATTTGAATACCAAAAAACCGCCCTGCATCGCTACAAAATGGGAGCAGAACAAATCGAGGTTCTCCTTGAGTATCTGGCACCACCGCGAAAGCTGGTCATTTTTGGCGCGGGGCACGATGCTCAACCGCTGGTCGCCATGGCGAAGCAACAGGGCTGGCAAGTGACTGTGATCGACGCAAGAAGTCACTTCATCAGGCGTGAACGCTTCCCAAATGCAGACCAAGTTATGCATTTATCGCTGGAATTTGGGCAGGTTCCTAGCGAGCTGATAACGAATGCTGCTGTGGTCATCATGTCTCACAGTTACTTACAAGATCGTCACTGGCTGGCTCAGAGCCTAAGTCAGGCCCCCTCTTATGTAGGTCAGTTGGGGCCGCGTAGCCGCACAGAGCGAATGCTCGCTGAGATACCCAACAGTCACTCACAAGCGGCATTCGAGCAACTGCACTATCCAATGGGGTTGGATATAGGCGGGGATACCCCTGAGGTTATAGCGTTGTCTCTTTTGGCAGAGATAACCGCTCACTTCAACGGTCGTATTGGTGGAATGCTGAAGGCCCGTGAAGCCCCCATTCATGATGCAGTGCCCGTGACGCAACACTAGAAACGTGTACGCGCCCTGCCCCGATAGCTTGCAACGGCAGCTGGATTAGACGTTTGAACCAATACCAACCTGGCAGCCACATTCTCCTCCCTACGAAACCAAAAGCCCTACAGGGTTCAGCCTGCAGGGCTTCTTCGCCATTCTGTCCCCTTCCGATGGGGGTTGCCACAGTAGTTTATGCTTGGCGACGGCCGAGGGTACGATCTGAACCACCTTCGGCGACTTTGAAGCCCGGGGTGCGATCCGAGCCACCCTCAGCGACTTTGAAGCCTGGAGTGCGATCCGAGCCGCCTTCAGCGACTTTGAAACCTGGGGTGCGATCCGAGCCACCCTCAGCGACTTTGAAGCCTGGAGTACGATCCGAGCCGCCTTCAGCGACTTTGAAGCCCGGGGTGCGATCCGAGCCGTCTTCGGCGACGGTCTGTTGTCCTTCGGTAGCTCGAGACTGGGTTTGAACGCTCTGATTGCTCGGTACGGCGAATGCGTTAACGCTCATAGCGAAAGTGGCGGCGGCGATCAGTTGGCTAATGGTTTTCATGGCGGTGACTCCGGTCGTAATCAAGGATTTAGGGCCGGGTCGTTCAGATCAGCATCGTCTGGTTAACCCGTTGCAGGTGTGTTTCTGCATGGGTTCAGACTACGGCCGGGGTCGGTGCCGAAGTTAGTCGAGTACTGCTCTCGATTTGCCTGATTCTGTTTGCTGACAATGGTGTTCTGAGCTTGACCCACGCGTCGCAAGACGTCTGGCTCAGTCGCATACACAGGTTCGAGAGCAGCTCTCAACGTCTCCACCAGTCGACGTCGTTCCTTCGGCAGTGTATGTAGTAGAGCAACCGCAAGCCCCTGCTCACTTTTACGCAAGCTTGGCTCTCAGCTGCTTCAGGTCTTTTTCAAGGCGGATTCGCAGCGCGCCTATAAAATGGCGTGCGCTTTCAGGCAAAGGTTTACCAGGACGGAACACCAAAAGGCTAGCGAACCGGACATCAACACTGAAGCGCTTGACAACCAGGCCTCGATCTAGAAAATCACGAGCCGCTACGGGGTTTACAAATCCCACACCTACCCCAAGCAAGGCCAACTCGCACAGCGTGTGGGAATACGGTGTTTCGACTCGAATTTTCAATTCAACGCCCTCCTCTCGCAATGCTGCCTCTAATCGGTGACGGCTGCTGTCCTCGGGATTCAATGCGAGGAAGTCCACGTCGCTCAAGTCACTGGGAGTGATCAACGGTTGCTTTGCCAATGGATGGCTTGCGTGCATGACGATAACACCGTTGCTATCCAGAAACGCTGAGTGTTCCAGGCCAGCAACGGGCATTTCATCGGCCATCAAACCAAAATCACATTGCCCGGAAGAGACCTGCTGGTGCACCTCCTTCGAACTCAAGACTCGTAACGAGACCTGCATGCCGCGCTTGGCAAGGTCTAGGTCAGCCATCACTCGAGGAAGAACCGAAACGCCAAGCGCAGGGTGCACGGCGATGTTCAAGCGCCCGATGCCCAGATCCCGAAGGCTTTTCAGCCGATGCTCAATAGCCTCAAAGCCCATGAAGAAGCGATCCACATCTGCCATCAACGCAACCGCTTCTTGAGTAGGGACTAGCCTGCTCCGAGAGCGAACGAACAGTTGCAGCCCGGCACTGGCTTCAAGCTTCCTGATCGCCTGGCTAACCGCCGGTTGGGATACACCCAGCATTGTTGCTGCCTTACTGGTCGTGCCGGCAGTCATCACGGCACGAAACATTTCAATCTCTCGAATGCCCACTTAGTCGCTCCAGTCTATAATCTTGGCTTATAGACTAAATAATTTTGTGTCTTGCTCGCAAGATTTTCACGCCCTTAGAATCAGGCCACAACCAACCGCCTCTGGGGGCACATTCACAATGAGTTTCACCGATCACGCGGACAATCCCTTTGCGAGTTTGTCACCTGCTGTATGGCGTGGTTCGACTGTAGTCTTCGATACCTTCGAAGATTTCGTCGCCCGTAAATCTCGTCAACCTGATGGCTACAGCTACGGTATTACCGGTACACCAACAGCACGGAGCCTGGAGCACAGGATTGCGCAACTGGAGGGCGCCAGTCACTGCGTGGTCACCCCATCAGGTGCGTCTGCCCTTATCACTGCCGTGATGGGGTTCGTGCGTAGCGGTGATCACATCTTGATCTCAGATGCTTGCTATGGTGCCTTGAAAACCTTCGCTCGAAATTGGTTGGCGAATTTAGGTGTAGAGGTGGAGTTCTACCCGCCCACTATCGACTCCAATATTGAGCGCTTGATTAAACCAAGCACAAAGATGATCTGTCTGGAGGCGCCAGGCACGATCACGATGGAAATGCAGGATATCGTCGGTATTGCGGCGGTCGCCAAACGTCATGGTGTCATGACTATGATGGACAATACTTGGGCAAGCCCGCTGTATTTCCGCCCCCTTGAGCATGGTGTCGACCTATCGGTTGAAGCGGTCACCAAGGTATTTGGTGGTCACTCGGATGTGCTCATGGGCAGTATCAGCATGCTCAACACGTCGTACTACGAGTGCTTACGTGAGACTCAAAGTATTCTGGGCCAAGCGGTCAGCCCCGATGACTGTTTTCTGGTCATGCGAGGAATGGATACGCTTCAGGTACGGATGAAGGAGCAGAGCAAAAATACCTTGAAAATTGCCCGCTGGCTGGATGCCCACCCTATGGTTGGCGAGGTGATGTTCCCCGCGCTGGAGTCCAATGCTGGGTTTGCGCTATGGAAGAAACAGTTTGAAGGCAATGGCTGCCTGTTCTCGTTCACTCTCCAGCCAGCTCGTGAGGCAGCCTTCAGTGCTTTCTTCAATGCGCTCAGGCACTTCCCAATAGGCGCAAGCTGGGGAGGGACGCACAGTCTAATTGCTTACTACCCTGCCAGTCAGCAGCAGGCGCGCCAATACCCGCCTACCAACCAGCCAATCGTTCGGGTTTCCATAGGTCTTGAAGACCCAGAGGTGCTGATCGGTGATCTCGACAATGCATTGAAGTGCTACGAACAAGCCCGTCTTGAGCACGCAATCGTGTAACACCCACGGGGTAGGTGAAGCGCAAGATTTCGCCGCCCTTTTCCTTCGAAGTGCTGCCGCCTTTCGCCGCCCAATCTTGGGGCGGTGATCAATAAATTAAGGATGGATTATGAAAACAATCACCGGCATTCGATTTGCAATTTCTTTGCTCGCATTGGCAACCCTGGGCGTCAGCTCCGCAAGCGCGGATGACTCTCTGCAGCGTATCAAGGAGGCTGGCGAGATTCGTATTGCCAATACACAGACCAGTCCCCCCTGGAGCTTCATCGACGCTGAAAACAAACCGTCAGGTTACGACGTGGCCATGGCGAAGGAAGTGGCCAAGCGTATCGGTGTCCCAAAAGTCGTTTTCATTGCCGATACTTACAAAAACTTCGTAGAAGGCCTCAAAGCTGACAAGTACGACTTGGTGATGAACGATCTCACTCCCACTAAAGAGCGGGCGCTGCAAGTCGATTTCTCCGATCCATACGGCGTGGAAGAATTTCGGATTTTCCTGCTCGCCAAGAACACCGATATCCATGAGCGAGCAGATCTGGTCGGTAAGTCAGTGGGTGTTACCGCGGGCTCCAGTAATGAGTCGTGGTCTCATAAGAATCTGACCCAGTCGGTTATTCGCACTTATGACAACGGCGGGTTGGTGTTCAATGACCTGGCCAACGGTCGCGTCGACGTGGTGATCGCGTCGTGGTTCAGCGGTGAAAACTACCGCGTGGTCAACAAGCTGCCGTTGAAGGCAGTAGGCGCCCCCCTCACCTACCAGGTGTCTGCCGCGGCAATGCGCAAGGGCAGCGAAAGTCTGAAAACAGCGGTCAACAAGGCGATTAGTGAAATGATTGCCGATGGCACCGTGGAAGCCTACTCCAAGCATTACGTTGGTGCGGACTACCAAATGCTCTCGGGTATCAAGAAAGCCCTGGCTGAGGAGTGATTGATGCTGGAATTATTCCTGCGCGCTTGGCCACTGCTTCAGCAAGCTGTACTGGTCACGCTTGGACTAGGGTTGGGCGCTTTTATATTGGGCAGTTTGCTCGGTATGTGCGTTGCGCTTATGCGCAACTCAAACCTCGCAATCTTGCGGTCAGTTGCGTTCATTTATGTGTCGATTTTCCGTGGGACACCGTTGCTGGTTCAGCTTCTGTTGATCTACTTCGGCCTGCCTCACTATGGCATTACGATGACGCCGATCCCTTCGGCCCTGCTGGCACTGACACTGTTCTCTGCCGCTTACCTGAGCGAGAACTTTCGCTCAGGTATCAATGCCGTGGATCCCGGTCAGTGGGAGGCTTCGCAGGCTATGGGGATGGGTTACTGGACGTGCCTTCGTCGAATCATCTTTCCCCAGGCCACCCGCATTGCGCTGCCACCCGTAGGGAGCCGTTTGATTGCCCTGATCAAAGACACCTCACTCGCGTCAACTATCACTGTTGTTGAGATGACCCGTGTAGCAGAACAGGTAGGTGCGTCGACGTTCCGCTACATGGAAATGTTCCTGATGATTGGTCTGGTCTACTGGCTCATCAACCAGATTCTGACGTTAATTCAAACCTATCTTGAAGGGCGTATGACGAGGCGCTACCGATGAGCAACACTAAAATCAAGGTCACTGCCGTCTCCAAGTCCTTCGGTGACAATGTTGTTCTGAACAAAGTGGACTTGAGAGTAGAGGCTGGCGAGGTAGTGGTTATTCTGGGGCCATCAGGCTCAGGGAAAACCACGCTGTTGCGCTCACTGAATTTTCTGGAGCAGCCCGATAGCGGGATTCTGGAGATTTGCGGGCATCGGATTGACCTGATTGCCGGGCGACGTATGAGTCGCGCAGACAAGCATGATCTTGCTCAGCTACGTCAGAAGACAGCCATGGTGTTTCAGGCCTTCAATCTCTTTCCACACCTCACGGCCCTTGAGAACGTTATCGAAGGACTTGTCAGCGTCAAGAAAGTCCCAAAGCAGGAAGCAGTAAAAAAAGGAATGGATTTACTGGAACAGGTTGGCCTGGCTGCTAAAGCAGACTTCTACCCTGCCCGGCTATCTGGTGGTCAAAAGCAACGTGTGGCCATAGCACGGGGCTTGTCCATGGATCCTGAGGTGATCTTCTTTGACGAGCCTACGTCCGCTCTCGACCCTGAGTTGCGAGATGAGGTGCTTCTAGTCATGCGAAATCTTGCTGATGCGGGAATGACAATGCTGGTGGTAACCCACGAAATGCGCTTCGCCCAGGAGGTAGCGGATCGTGTGATTTTCATGGAGGGTGGCAACATCGTGAAGAACGCCTACGCAAGCGACTTTTTCGGGGTTGATAGCGGGGAGCGAGTCCAACAGTTCTTGAGGCGTTACTAAGCCACAATGATCTGATGCACCGGGACTGGCGCTCGAGTCGGTGGAATCATTTCCCCCTCCGACTCAAGCGTCAGGTTTCGATGTTGGTTTTACGCCTCTCCACAGCGGCGAGCCACAGCACGTGCTCGTCATACTGGCCTGCTAGAGTTACTAATCGCACATCGACCGTGCCCTGCCTCAGTCATCTGCACCGCAACCTGAGAACCGAACGAGATGAACCTGCATTCATCCATCAAGACGAGTTCAACGCCTTTGCGCCTGGCGCATCCCGGCTGCTGTGAGCACCTTGTCGACACCTGGGAGAGTAAAAGCCGCACCTCACAGTGAAGTAGTTCCTGTTCGACACGCAAGCAACCTTAAATCCTTTCCCCTGATTTTGAGGTGTCCGATGAGCACTGATATCACCACCTTCACTGGCTGGGCTGCCACGTCGGCAGGCGCACCCTTAGAACGCTTCAGCTACGACCCAGGCTTGTTGGGAGATGAGGATGTAGAGGTCGCGGTTGAATTTTGCGGTGTCTGTCATTCGGATCAGTCACTGATCGACAATGAATGGGGTATCAGCAAGTACCCCTTCATACCTGGCCATGAGGTAGTAGGCAGTATCGTCCGAGTTGGTGCCCAGGTGCATGCGCTTAAGGTGGGGCAACGGGTAGGTATCGGCTGGTTCAATGGTAGCTGCATGCATTGCACCTCATGCATGGGCGGTTCCCATCACCTATGTGGTACAGCAAAACCGATCATCATCGGGAGTCATGGCGGTTTTGCAGACCGCGTTCGCTCGCACTGGGCCTGGACATTACCGATTCCTGATGGCATTGATCCTGCCGCGGCAGGGCCGCTATTTTGTGCGGGCTCAACTGTGTTCAACCCTCTTGTGGAGTTCAACATAAAGCCTACTGATCGAGTGGGCGTGGTGGGCATCGGCGGCCTTGGCCACCTGGCACTGCGTTTTCTCAATGCATGGGGATGTGAGGTTACGGCCTTGACTTCGTCATTGAGCAAGCAAGATGAGGCTAAGCGACTGGGCGCACACAAAGTTGTCGCTTCCACCGACAGTGATGCTGTGAAGGCAATCGCTGGAACCTTGGACTTCCTCTTGATTACTGCCAACGCCAACCTGGACTGGACGGCGATGATTGGCACCCTTCGTGCCAAGGGCCGGCTGAACTTCGTTGGCATCGTTCCCAGTGCTATTCCGGTGCATGTGTTCGACTTGATCCCCCAACAAAAAACCTTGTCTGCCTCTCCGGTCGGGTCGCCAAGTAGCACGGCAACCATGCTGGAGTTTTGTGCTCGCCATCAGATCGTTCCGCAGGTTGAATATTTCCCCATGAGCAGAGTTAATGAGGCAATCGATCACCTGCGAAGCGGTAAGGCCCGGTACCGTGTTGTGCTGGATGCCAGCAAATGACTCACCACCGCTAGGCCATGATCATGGCCTAGCGGGTATCCTGCCGATTTCAGGAGCCCAACAATCCGCTGCCCGGATGGCAATTGATATACTCAAAGCACTGAGAGTCGGCCGGGATTACAGAAACCTCATGGTAAAGTCGCAGCGCCACCTGGAAATCTAACGCCCGCACATAGCGCATGAATCCACCGAAAATGGCCAGATGCGTCGGATGGGTCTTAGCCCAAGCCTCTAAGTTCGCCAGCTCATCGAAATGTGCGAGCCCAAAACTTTTTTCCAGCGGTTCGCCGGTAGTGGTGTCCAGTACCCTCATGAAACGGCATGAAAGGCAGCCGAGTGGCCCGCCTTGGTCACGAAGGTAGGTCATGCCCTCCTCCAGTACAGGCTGAATGTCGTGTAGATACAAGTTTCGTTCTTTATCACGAGTAGCACCCCAATCTTGGCCAGAGCGGATCAAACAAAGATTTTGCCTACCTGACAGGTGGGTACGTGACGAGTCTTGTTGGCTGGAATTTGCTTCAGGCTTGGTGCCTGTAAGCGGATCAGTCTGAGCAAGTGCAAACCGATCCCGAACGCTGCCCCAATATCCATGCTCCTGGACGGTGTCACTTAAAGACTCGGCCAGGTGGGCGACTCCTTCTGGTGCGCCGAGCGATGCCTGGAGGGTTTCAAAGCGATCCGCAGTAGGGCTTACTATTTCAATGAACCATCCCACCGTCTCCCCAGCGCGTTGTGGGTCGTTCCACCAAACATCGAAACCACTCTGCTGGCGCCACCTCAGGAAGTCAGCAGGTGCTGACCAGTAGGCAATGGCGATGAGGTTATGGAAGCCTGCTGCGTCTTTACAGTGCGCTAGATCCCAGTGTTTCGGGCCACTGGAAGAAACGAAGCGATGGGTGATCGGCTTCATATCTTCAATGCTGAGCTCAGCTGTTGATTGCACGCCGAAGTAAGCCATGACCACTTGCCCCACCAACGGATCAAATCGCGCTGTCCAAGCGGGAAATGGAGGAATATGACTGGGAGGCATGGTGGACGGTTGAGTGCGCTCAGTACGCAGATACGGAGGGATTGCCGATTCCATGATGCGTCTCCAATGGGCGGTAAAGACCGGGCTGGAGCCTTTCACTATAGCTTCCCTTTCCAGCTCCCTATTTAGTAAGCGGTTACCTCAAGACATTCCGCCCTCCAGAAACACAAAAACCGGGCAAGCCCGGTTTCTGTGTCTTAATTACGCTTGTGGTCGACTTACACCGTGAAGTCAGTAGAAAGCGCCAGCTCTTTCCACTTGCTCAGCTCTGCCTCGACAAAGCTGTGCTTCTCACCGATGCGTGCAACGGTGTCGCTGCCAAGGGCCAGGCGCTGTGGCGGCTTCGGAGCGTTCACCAGGGCCAGGATGGCTTCGGCAAACTTCACCGGATCACCCGGTTGTGCATGGTTGGCCGCTTCGGCGAATTGACGCATCTTGCCGACGGTTTCGTCGTAGTCCGACAGCTCCAGAGCGGTCTTGATCAGCGACTGTTCGTCCAAGAAGTCCGTGCGGAAGAAGCCCGGAGCAACGACCGTTGCGTGGATGCCCAGGGGTGCCAACTCCTGGTGCAGCGCTTCGGTGATTCCTTCGACTGCGAACTTGGTGGAGCCGTAGACACCCCAGCCCATGTATGCCTGGTAGCCGCCGATCGACGAGATGTTGACGATGTGACCACTGCGCTGGCGACGCATGTGCGGCAGGACAGCGCGGGTGACGTTCAGGACACCGAACACGTTGGTAGCGAACAGTCGCTCGGTTTCGCTGGCGCTGGTTTCTTCCACCGCACCCAGTACACCGAAACCGGCATTGTTGATGACGACATCGATACGACCAAAACGCTTGATGCCTTCCGCGACAGCCTGATGCGATTCTTCTTCGCTGGTCACGTCCAGGCGTACAGCCAGGAGGTTCGGGT
>NZ_JACAFQ010000021.1 GCF_015354575.1 Pseudomonas sp. UFMG81 | reverse complement strand
AGCTGAAAGGGTGCCGATGTCGGCACTCGGTACTCGGCAACCACCTCCTCGACACGGCCCTGGGCATTGCGCACGGTGGGCGTGAGGCTGAGCAATTGCGGCGACAGGCGTGGCGGCATGCCAAGCTTCGCCGGTACGCTGGGGAACTGCGGGTAATCCTGCACAGCCTGCCCCGCCGAGAAATGCCCAGCCTGGACCATCTGGTGCCGCAGATTCGGCGCACAACGGCCAAACACACCGTCACCGAACACCGTCGTATTGCTGATCACCCGCATCCGGGCAGTAGGTGCCGAGGCTGGCGGTTCCACATAAGGCTGCGATGGAATGCCGGAACACCCCGTCAATACGCCAATGAGCGTGACACCCAGACTCAGCGAAACCTTGTTCATCGCAACTCCTGGAAGGCATGGGGACGACGTGACAGTAGATCGACATTGCCCGTCAGGCAATTTCGCCCCACCACCCCACGCCGTCCCCGAGGCCGCTACAGCCTCCAGTCCAGGCTCACCATCAGCGTGCGCGGCTCGCCGTGGTACACGCCGTTATAGAACCCCAGGTTGTTGTAGTAGTGCTCGTCGAACAGGTTCTTCACGTTCACCGACGCCGACAGGTGCTCGTCGAAACGATAACGCGCCATCAGCCCCACCACCGCGAAGGCGTTCTGGCTGATCTCGTCCTTGGCCGTGATCACCGAACCATTGGCCCGGCGCCCCACTGGCCGGTTGGCCAGCTTGTAGGTGTCGCTCTGCCAGTCCAGGGTGCCGCCCACGGTCAATGCCGGGGTCAACTGGTAGGTGCTGGAGAAGCGCACCAGGTTCAACGGCTGCTCGGTGCTCTTGCGCGACTTGTCGGCATTGGCGGCGTGGGTGTAGCTGTAGCCGAGGCTCATCTGCCAGCCGCTGCTCACTTCACCGGCGAGCTCGGCTTCGAAGCCCTCGACCACGATGCCCTTGCCACCGGACTTGTAGAACACCTCGTTGCCGTTGGGCGGCACCGAGTCATCCTGCTCGGCGACGTTGTCCTGCTTGCTGCGGTACACCGCACTGCTCAGGTTCAGCCGGTCGTCCATCAGGCTGCCCTTCAAGCCCACCTCGTACACCTTGCCGACGATGGGCTCGAGGTATTGCCGGTTGACGTCGCGTACCGACTGCGGGTTGAAGATGTCGGTGTAGCTGGCGTACACGGTGTACTGTTCGGTCAGGTCGTACAGCACCCCGGCGTAGGGCGTCCACTGGTCGTTCTGGGTCTGCTTGCTGGGCGTAAGCTCGGTGCCGTTGAGGTCCTCGTCGAATGTCCACTCGCGGCTCTCGGTCTGCCAGCTGCCGTAGCGGCTGCCGAGCACGAAGTGCAGGCGGTCGGTGGGGTTCAGGCGCGTGGCGATATAGCCGGCTTTCTGCTTGGTGTAGTTGCGCGAGCCATCTTGTCCGATATCGAGGTCCTGGAACTTGGCGACGCTGCTCATGTACTTCCAGTCGGGGATCTTCTGGTAGTCGGCGGGCAACGGCCCCTCGACGAAGTAAGGCGAACTGTCGCGCCGCTCGGATTCGCCATAGCCGATCATGAAGTCATGGCTGCGCCCGAACAGTTGGTAGGGCCCGGCCAGGTTGAGATCGACCGCGTCCATCTTCTCCTCGCCGCTGAAGTGCGAATACCAGGCGTTCATGCCGCTGCGGTCGGCTTCGGGGAAACCGTTGCCACCGTAGTACACCTTGCCGTCGCTGTCGGACTCACGGTGGGTGTAGGCCAGCTTCAGCAGCCAGTCGTTGGGCAGTTGCTGGTCGAGGGTGGCGAACACCGTCTGGTCCTTCAGCGGCCAGGACGACCAGGGTGCGGCCAGGTTGGTCGAGCGCGGCAGGTCGGCCTTGCCGCCGTCGGCGTTCCAGTACGGCACGGTGCCCCAGGAGGCGCCCTGCACATGCTTGTTCTGGTAGTCGTAGCCCACCGCCAGCACGGTGCTGTCAGTCAGGTCGGCTTCAAGGATGCCGTAGGCCACCTCACGCTGGCTGGCGTACTTATCCATGAACGACTGGCTGTCGCGGTAGGCCAGCACCGTGCGCCCACGCAGGCGCCCTTCCAGCCCCAGCGGGCCACCCACATCGAGGTAACCGTGGTAGTTGTCGTAGCTGCCGGCGCTGACCCCGGTGCTGACCGCCAGTTGCGAGGTGGGCCGCTTGCGCACCATGGCGATGGTCCCGGACGGGTCGCCCGCGCCGGTGGTCAGGCCGGTGGCGCCGCGTACCACTTCGATCCGGTCGTAGATGATGGTGTCCGAGTCCGACTTGAGCCCGGAGAAGGTGTTGAGCATCCCGTCGATCTGGAAGTTGTTGATCGAATAGCCCCGCGAGTAATAGCTCGGGCGCTCCGAGTCGTTGCGCTGCACGGTGACGCCGGTGACGTGGGCCATGGCTTCGGACAGGGTGTCGAGCTGGAAGTCGTCGAGTTGCTGGCGGGTCAGCACCGAGACCGATTGTGGGGTTTCCTTGATCGACAGGTTCAAGCGCGTGGCCGCGCTCATGCTGCCGGTGGTGTAGGAGCCGCTGTGCTCGGTGGTGCTGCCCAGGCTCTGGGCGAGAATCTCGGTGGAGCCGAGCTCCAGCACGTTGTCGTCGGGCCGTTTTTCGGCCTCTTCGGCCAGCGCAAGCGGGCTGACGACGGTGGCACACAGACCCAGGGTGAGGGTCATGGAACGGCTGATGGGCGCGAACATCGCTGCCTGTCTCCTTGTTCGTTTCGATGAATGTCCTGGCTGCCGGATGAACGGCATTCACATGAAAACGAATCGCGCATGCGAATCATTATCGATATGTCATCGAAACGTAAAAAAGGGCGGTATTCGACCGCCCTCTTCTGTCAGCGCCTACGCCTCACGGCATTACCGGCGGCACGTACTGCAAGGTTGTGCCCAACGCCCACAGCAGCACCAGCACCAAAGGCACGTGCACCAGCAACTGCACGAACGAGAAGCCGATCAGATCACGCGCCTTCAACCCCAGCACGCCCAGCAGCGGCAGCATGTAGAACGGGTTGATCAGGTTTGGCAGCGCTTCGGCGGCGTTGTAGATCTGCACCGCCCAGCCCAGGTGGTACTGCAGGTCGTTGGCCACCAGCATCACGTAGGGCGCCTCGATGATCCACTTGCCACCACCGGACGGGATGAAGAAGCCCAGCACCGCCGAGTACACGCCCATCAGCAGCGCATAGGTGTCGTGGGTGGCGATCTGGGTGAAGAACAGCGAGATGTGGTGGGCCAGGGTTTCGGCATCCGCCCCTTTCACCTGGGTGAGGATGGCCGCGATCGAGCCGTACAGCGGGAACTGGATCAGCACCCCGGTGGTGGTCGGCACGGCGCGGGCCACGGCGTCGAGGAAGCTGCGCGGGCGCCAGTGCAGCAAGGCACCAAGCATGATGAACAGCAGGTTGTAGGTGTTAAGCCCGGAGATCGCGGTGATCGCAGGCTTGGTGGCGAACTCCTGGTACAGCCAACCCGCGGCCAGGGCCACCAGCAGCAGGATCAGGATCGGGCTGTATTCCAGCCACTCGCCCGGGCGCGTGCGCTGCGGCGAGGGTGGCGCAGTGAAGCTGGGGTCGACCCCGCAGTCCTGGGCGCTGCGCGCGCTGTTCGGGCCAGGGGCGGTGGCATAGGCGACGATCAGCGAGACGATCACCAGCGCCGCCAGCATCACCCCGGACTGCCAGAGGAAGATGGTTTCGGTGAACGGGATCACCCCAGTGATGGACAGGATCGACGGCGGCAGGCTGGCCGGGTTGGCCTGCAACTGCGCAGCCGACGACGACAGGCCCAGTGCCCACACCGCGCCCAACCCCAGGTAGGCGGCGGCGCCAGCGGCGCGATAATCCATCTTCAGGTCGGTGCGCCGCGCCAAGGCGCGCACCAGCAGGCCGCCGAACACCAGCGACAGCCCCCAGTTGAGCAACGAGGCGAGCATCGAGATCAGCGCTACCCAGCACACCGCCGAGCGGCCGTTCTTGGGGATGCGCGCCAGGCGGTCGATCAGCCGCGCAGCGGGTGGCGAGCTGGCCACCACGTAGCCACCGATGACCACGAAGGCCATCTGCATGGTGAACGGGATCAGGCTCCAGAAGCCGTCACCGAAGGCCTTGGCGGTGTCGGTGGGCTTGGCGCCCATGACCAGGGCACCCAGCGATACCAGCATCACAGCCAGGGCGGCGAACACCCAGGAGTCGGGGAACCAGCGTTCGGCCCAGTTGGAGCAACGCAAGGCAAAGCGGGCGGAGCGGCTGTCTTGGATATCAGCGGCCACGGGGATTTCCTTTTATTTGTTTTTTTGATTTTCAACACTGAAGCAACGCAAAAACCCTGTGGGAGCGGGCTTGCCCGCGAAGGCGGCGGTGAATTCACCATCGCCTTCGCGGGCAAGCCCGCTCCCACAGGGTCGGTAGTACTTTTTAGAAAGTCATTTCCTTCACATCGTCCGGCACGATCAGCTTGCCGGCGGTTTTCTCGATGATCTCTTCGACGCTCACGCCCGGGGCGGTCTCGCGCAGGATGAAGGCGCCATCCTCGATCTCGAGATAAGCCAGGTCGGTGAGCACCTTGCGGATGCAACCGGCGCCGGTCAGCGGCAGGCTGCACTGGGGCAGCAGCTTGGACTCGCCGTCCTTGGAGGCGTGGGTCATGGTGACGATGATGTTGTCGGCACCGGCCACCAGGTCCATGGCGCCGCCCATGCCCTTGACCAGCTTGCCGGGGATCATCCACGAGGCGATGTTGCCCTGCACGTCCACCTCGAAGGCCCCGAGCACGGTGAGGTCGACGTGGCCGCCACGGATCATGGCGAAGGATTGCGCCGAGTCGAAGATCGACGCGCCACGGCGGGCGGTGACGGTCTGCTTGCCGGCGTTGATCATGTCGGCGTCGATGGTCGCCTCGGTGGGGAACTCGCCCATGCCCAGCAGGCCGTTTTCCGACTGCAGCATCACGTCCATGTCGGCAGGCACGTAGTTGGCCACCAGGGTGGGGATGCCAATACCGAGGTTGACGTAGTAGCCGTCCTTGAGTTCACGGGCGACGCGTTGCGCCATTTGTTCGCGGGTCAATGCCATGGTCAGGATCTCTTTGTTGTTCTTGAGGATGGCGCTCAGGCCTTGACGGTGCGCTTTTCGATGCGCTTCTCGAAGGTGCCGACGATGACCCGGTCGACGTAGATGCCCGGGGTGTGGATCTCGCTGGGCAGCAGCACACCGGGCTCGACGATCTCTTCGACCTCGACCACGGTGATCTTGCCGGCAGTGGCGGCCAGCGGGTTGAAGTTTTGCGCGGTGTTGCGGTACACCACGTTGCCGTAATGGTCGGCCTTCCAGCCCTTGACGATGGCGAAGTCGCCGGTGATGGACTCTTCGAGGATGTACTTGCGGCCGTTGAACTCGCGCACTTCCTTGCCTTCGGCAACTGGGGTGCCGTAGCCGGTGGCGGTGTAGAAGGCCGGGATGCCGGCGCCGCCGGCGCGCATTTTCTCGGCCAGGGTGCCTTGCGGGGTGAGCTCCACTTCCAGTTCGCCGCTGAGCAGCTGGCGCTCGAATTCGGCGTTCTCGCCCACGTAGGAGGCAATCATCTTGCGGATCTGCCGGTCCTCCAGCAGCACACCCAGGCCGAAGCCATCGACGCCGCAGTTGTTGGAAACCACGGTCAGGCCCTTGACGCCACGGCGCTTGATCTCGGCGATGAGATTCTCGGGGATGCCGCACAGGCCGAAGCCGCCGGCCAGTACCGTCATATTGTCGGTCAGGCCCGCCAGGGCCTCTTCGTAGCTTGCTACACGCTTGTCCAGTCCGGCCATGCTCAGTCGCCTTTTGTAGTTGTTGGAACCGTGCGGTCATCTTCACTGTAGTCGACTGATTTGTTAATTTTGTTTTCGTCATCGATTGATAACTTTTACAAAACAAAGACCGAGCCAGCCCATGAACGTCAAGCAACTACGTGCCTTCGTCACCGTGGCCAAGTACCAGAGCTTCGCCCAGGCCGGCGAACACCTGCACGTGTCGCAACCGGCCCTGAGCCTGACCATCAAGGCCCTGGAGGACAACCTCGGCGGCGCCCTGCTCACCCGCACCACCCGCAGCGTCAGCCTGACCCCCGAGGGCGAAGTGCTGCTGCCCCTGGCCCGGCGCCTGCTGGCCGACTGGGACGACACCGAAGAAATGCTGCGCCAGCGTTTCACCCTGCAACTGGGGCGAGTGTCGGTGGCGGCCATGCCCGCCTTCGCCGGCAACCTGCTGCCGCAGTCGCTTAAGGTGTTTCGCCAGCGCTACCCGAAAGTCAACGTGACCGTGCACGACGTGATCAACGAACAAGTGCTGGAGCTGGTACGTCACCGCCGCGTCGAGCTGGGCATCGGCTTCGAGCCCGACAACGGCGAGGCGCTGCGTTTCCATCCGCTGTACACCGACCGTTTCGTTGCCGTGGTGCCCGCCGACTCACCGCTGGCCCGGCTACCGCAGGTACGCTGGCAGGAGCTGTTGGCCGAGGACTTCATCGCCCTGCAACGCCCGTCGGCGGTGCGCCTGCTACTTGAACAACACCTCGCCGCCGGCCACGGCAAGCTGACGGTGGCCTTCGAAAGCCACCAGTTGGCGACGGTTGGCCGCATGGTCGCCAGTGGCCTGGGCGTCAGCGCCGTGCCGGCGTTGTGCATCGAACAGATGCAGCAACTGGGCGCCCGCTGCGTGCGCCTGGTGGAGCCCACCGTGGAGCGGCGCATCGGCGTGATCGCCCTGGCCGACCACAAACTGTCCCGAGCGGCTCAAGCGCTGCTCGATGTGTTGTTGACCCATACCCATCCACAGGAGGTGACATGCGATACGTGAATCTGGCGGGTACCCGCGTTCCGGCCATTGGCCAGGGCACCTGGTACATGGGCGAAGACCCACAGCGCAAGGCGGCCGAGGTGGCGGCCCTGCAACAGGGCATCGACCTGGGCCTGACCTTGATCGACACCGCGGAAATGTACGCCGAGGGCGGCGCCGAGCAGGTGGTCGGCCAGGCCATCGCCGGGCGACGCGACCAGGTGTTCCTGGTCAGCAAGGTCTACCCGCACAACGCCAGCCAGCGCGGCGTGCCGGCGGCCTGCGAGCGCAGCCTCAGGCGCCTGGGCACCGACTGCATCGACCTGTACCTGCTGCACTGGCGCGGGCAGTACCCGCTGGATGAGACCGTCGAGGCCTTCGAACGGTTGATCGAGCAAGGCAAGATCCGCCGCTGGGGCGTGTCCAACTTCGATCTGGACGACATGCGCGAGCTGGGCAACCCGGCCTGCGCCACCAACCAGGTGCTGTACAACCCGGCCGAGCGAGGTATCGAGTTCGACCTGTTGCCCTGGAGCCGCGAGCGGCAGTTGCCGACCATGGCCTACTGCCCGCTGGCCCAGGCCGGGCACCTGCTGCGCCATCCGGTACTGGCCGAGATTGCCGAGCGCCATGGCGCGACGCCGGCGCAGGTGAGCCTGGCGTGGGTGACGCGCACTGACGGCGTGATTGCGATTCCCAAGGCGGTGGAGCCTGAGCATGTGCGGTTGAATGCGTTGGCAAGTGAGCTGGTGTTGACGACTGAGGACCTGCAGGCGATCGACCAGGCATTCCCGGCCCCCACACGCAAGCAGCGCCTGGCGATGGTATAGCCACATCGCGGTTCAAGCCCCTCCCACGGTGCTTCCGATCGTGGGAGGGGGATTGACCCGCGATAAGGTTCAATGAAAATCCCGGCTGCGTACATCCAGCCCTTGCAGCAACGGGCTGATATCCTCCAGCCGTCGGGCGATCAGGTGCCGCACCCCGTTCTCTTGCTCCTGCCGCCCACTCACCTTGAGCAATTGCGACCCCACCAGCGCCCGCCGCTGCCGCTCGGCCAGGTCACGCCAGACCACCACGTTGACCATGCCGTGCTCGTCCTCGAGGGTGACGAAGGTCACCCCGCTGGCGGTCTGCGGACGTTGCCGCCCGACCACGATGCCGGCCACGGCGATGTTGTCGCCATGGGCAACCCCGGCCAGCTCGGCTGAACTGCGGCAACCCAGCGCTCGCAGGCGTGGACGCAGCAAGGTCAGCGGGTGCGGGCCCAGCGTGGTGCCCAGGGTGTCGTAGTCGGCCACCAAGTCTTCGCCCACTGTGGGTGCCGGGAGCTCCACCGCCTGCTCCTCCGCCGACGGCACCTCGGCGAACAACGGCAGTTGCGCCTGTACCGCCGCCACCTGCCAGCGCGCCTGATGCCGGTCGCGGGCCAGCGCGCGCAGCGCGCCGGCATCGGCGAGGCGCGCCCGAGCACGGCTATCGAGCCCAGCGCGCAGGCACAGGTCCTCGACATCACGCCATGGCCGCTGCTTGCGCGCCTGCTCCAGGCGGCGGGCATCGGCTTCGTTGAAACCACGAATCTGCCGCAAGCCCAGGCGGATGGCCAGTTCATCCTCACCTTCCAGGGTGCAGTCCCATTCACTGTGGAACACATCCACCGGCCGCACCTCAATGCCCTGGCGGCGGGCCTCCTGCAACAGCTGGTCGGGGCTGTAGAAACCCATCGGCCAACTGTTGACCAGCGCACAGGTGAAGATCGCCGGCTCATGGCACTTCAGCCAGCTGCTGGCATAGCACAGCAAGGCGAAACTGGCGGCGTGGGATTCGGGGAAGCCGTAGCTGCCAAAGCCCTTGATCTGCTCGAAGATGCGCTCGGCGAAAGCCAGCTCGTAACCATTGCGCAGCATGCCCGCCAGCAACCGTTCGCGGTGCGGCTCCAACCCGCCATGGCGCTTCCAGGCTGCCATGCTGCGGCGCAGCTGGTCGGCCTCGCCGGGGCTGTAGTCGGCGGCGACCATGGCCAGTTCCATCACCTGTTCCTGGAACAGCGGCACGCCCAGTGTGCGATGGAACACCGCCTTGAGCTTTTCGGAGGGATAGGTGACCGGCTCTTCGCCCAGCCGACGGCGCAGGTACGGGTGGACCATGTCACCCTGGATCGGCCCGGGGCGCACGATCGCCACTTCGATCACCAGGTCGTAGAAGGTGGCCGGTTTCAACCGCGGCAACATGGCCATCTGCGCCCGCGATTCGATCTGGAACACGCCCATCGTTTCCGCGCGGCTGATCATGGCGTAGGTGGCCGGGTCTTCCTTGGGTAGAGTGGCCAGCGTGTATTCATGGCCCCGGTGCCGGGCGATCAGGTCGAAACAGCGACGCAAGGCACTGAGCATGCCCAGGGCCAGTACATCGACCTTGAGCAGGCCGACCATGTCCAGGTCGTCCTTGTCCCACTGGATCACCGTGCGGTCCTCCATCGCCGCGTTCTCTACCGGCACCAGTTCATGCAGGGGTTGTTGCGAGATGACAAAGCCGCCTGGGTGTTGCGACAGGTGCCGGGGGAAGCCGATCAGCTCCCCGGCCAGCACCAGGATGCGCCGCAGCGACGGGCTCTGGGCATCGAAACCGGCCTCGGCCAGGCGCGCGGCATCGGGGATGCGATCGCTCCAGCGCCCGCAGCATTTGGCCAGGGCATCCACCTGGTCGGCCGGCAAGCCCAACGCCCGCGCCACATCGCGCACGGCGCCGGCGGCGTGGTAACTGCTGACCACCGCCGTGAGCGCCGCGCGGTGGCGGCCATAACGGCGGAACACGTACTGGATCACCTCTTCGCGGCGGTCATGCTCGAAGTCGACATCGATGTCCGGCGGCTCGTTGCGCTCGCGGGAGAGGAAACGCTCGAACAACAGGTGGTGGGTCATGGGGTCGAGCTCGGTGATGCCCAGCACGAAGCACACCACCGAGTTGGCCGCCGATCCGCGCCCCTGGCAAAGGATGCGCTGGCTGCGGGCGAAAGCGACGATGTCGTGGACGGTGAGGAAATAGCTCTCGTAGCCAAGCTCCTCGATCAGGGCCAGCTCCTTTGCCAGCACCGCGCGCACCTCGTCGCTCGGCCCCTGTGGCCAGCGCCCAGGCAGACCGCGCTCGCACAGGGCGCTCAACCAGCTGGCGGGGGTATGGCCTTGCGGTACCAGTTCGCGCGGGTATTGGTACTTGAGCTCGGACAGTTCGAACGTGCAGCGTCGGGCGATGTTCAGCGTCTGCCCGAGCAAGTCCTGTGGGTACAGCGCCTGGAGCTGTTCGAGCGGGCGCAGGTGCCGCTCGCCATTGGCGAACAGCAAACGCCCGGCCTCGGCTACCGGGCAATGCGCGCGGATGGCGGTCATGCAGTCCTGCAACGCCCGACGCCCACGCACATGCATGTGGACATCGCCACAGGCCACCAGCGGTACGGCCAGCTGTGCGCCCAACGTGCGCAAGCGCTCTAGATAAGCCGCATCGTCGGCACCACGGTGCAGCTGCACCGCCAACCACAGACACTCACCGAATATGCCACGCAGGCGCAGGCCGACCTCATGGTTTTCATCCTGTCGCGTTACCCACAGCGCCAACAGGCCCTGGTGATGGGCTTCGAGGTCTTCGAGCAGCAGCTGGTAACTGCCCTTTTGTGCGCGACGGCGCGCCAGGGTGATCAGCGCGCAGAGATTCTGATAGCCCGCAAGGTTCTCCACCAGCAATACCAACTTGGGCCCCTCTTCTACCTGAACCTCACTCCCGACGATCAGCTTCAACCCATGCTCACGAGCAGCCTGCCAAGCCCGCACGATACCGGCCAAGGTGCACTCATCGGTGATCGCCAGGGCTTGATAGCCCTGCTCCCGGGCACGGCGAAACAACTCATCGGCACTGGAGGCGCCACGCTGGAAGCTGAAGTTCGACAGGCAGTGCAACTCGGCGTAACCGACCGTGTTCATGCGAACCACCCTTGCAGCCACAATGGCCCCGGGCACGCCAGGTCACGATAGGCCCAGCCCTGCTGGCCGTCACGGGTTTCGATACGGTAGTAGTCACGGCGCACATCGCCGCCATCCCACCAGCCCGACTCGATGCGCTCGGGCAGGCCCAGCAGTTGCACACCGGCCTCTGACAGTGCCTGGGGCTCGGGCAGCAGCCAGCCAGGCCGGCTACCGGGGGCGATCATCAGCGGCCCCGGGCCGCCCTGCTCCACGCCTTGCCAGGCGCACTCGGGGCGATGATCGGCTGCGGCACGCAGGCCCTTGACCGCCTCATCGCCAAGCCGTGCACGCAGGCGTTCGCGCAATTGTTCCCAGGGCTGGTCCTGCTTTGTACGCGGGTCGAACAATGCCTGGTGCTGCGGCACGAAGGGCGGCAGGTCGGCCGCCAGCAGCCGCAGATTGCGCACCGGCGCCGGTATGCGCAGCGGTTCCAGGCGCCCGCGCGCCAGTTCGAAGAGCATCGCGGCATCGCGCTCGGCGGACAGCAGGCCCACCTGCAACAGGGTGTCGGGGCCGTCGGCATGTTCCAGGTGCAGTTCGAAGCGCTGCACACCGCAGTCACGCCCAGCGAGGAAAGCGGCCAGGTCGTTGATCAGCCGGCGCAGGGGGAACAACAGCGCCTGGTGTGACTCGACGTCGAAGTTGAGTTCCAGCCGCGCCTCGAAGCGATCGGGCGGCTGGTAGAAATCCAGCCCCAGTGCACGCAGGCCGAACAATTGGTCCAGGTGCAGTTGTACCTGGCTGCTGAACCGTCGCGCCAGCGACTCACGGGGCAGCGTCAGCACCTGGCCAAGTTGGCGCAGGCCCATGTGCGCAAGTGCTTCGCTGGCTTCGGGCGGCAGGCCGACTCGGGCGATGGGCATTTCCAACAAGGCGGCGCGGGTGTCGTCGGCCGCCGCCGCAGCCAGGCCATCGTGAACATTGGCGAGCATCCGCGCCGCCACTGGGTTGCTGGCCAGCACGATACGCTGGCGCAGGCCCAGGGCGTTGAGCTCCTGGCGCAAACGCGCCTCGAACACCGGCCAGGGCCCGAACAGCTGTAGGCTGGACCCCACTTCCAGCAGCAAGGCGCGCGGATAATGCAGGCTCACTTGCGCACTGAAGCGGTAGGCCCAGGCCGCCAGCAGCTGTTGCAATTGCTCGATGCGCGCAGGTTCCACTTCGACACAGGTAAAGCCGTCGGCCAGGGCCCGGGCGGCGGTGAGCGTCTGCCCTGCGCGCAGGCCCAACCGATTGGCCGCCGGGCTGACGGCTTGCAACACCCGTCGCTGGGTCGGCCCGCCGATCAGTACGAGGGGGGTGTCAGGGTCATCGCGTTCGCGCAGGACGCTGTCCAGTGCCAGCTGGGGTAACAGGATGCAGGCCCAGAGCATGCTGCATCAGCCCCGCCCCGGACGGGCGATGGGGGCAGCCGGCGGCAGCCCGCCACGGCACTTGAGCACCCGCCACTGCGCAGGCCGCAGATCGACGGCAATGCGCAATGCCGCAGGCGATGGGTTGCGCCCTGCCTGCTGCGGGCGGCAGGCGAACGCCAGCGCGGCGCCGGTTTCCGCTGCCACCTGCAAGCGGCGCAGGGCTCGGTCGTCGGCGCGCTCTGGCCAGCACAGTACTGCCGCGCAACTGCCCGAACGCAGGCACTGTTCGGCAGCCCAGAGTGCTTCGCTGCTGTCGGCGTCGACCTGTGCCAGCCAGCGCAGGTCGACGCCCGCCGCCTGCCAGGCTGGTGCATAGGGGATGAACGGTGGCGCCACCAGCACCACCCGCTCGCCCGCAGAGGTCAAGCGCGCGAGCGTGGGCCACAGCAACTGCAACTCGCCGCAGCCGGGGTTGGCCATCAGCACTTCGCTCAGTGACGACGATGGCCAGCCGCCATCCGGCAGGCGCTCATCGAGCGCAGCGTGCCCACTCGGTTGCAGGCCCTGCGGGCGTGTCCGGGCCTGCCGCCCGCGCCAGACCTTTTGCTGGTCGAGCAGGTGGTCCAGGTTGACTACCGCGCCCATCAGTCACGCCTCAGCAGGCCGCAGAACACGCCTTCGATGAAGAACGCGTGTTCGGGGCCGACGTCGATGGGTTGGTAATGCGGGTTGCGTGGCAGCAGGCGATAGCCCTCACGGGTGCGTTGCAAGCGCTTGATGGTCACCTCGCCATCGAGCCGGGCGACCACGATCTGGCCATCGCGGGCATCTCCTTGCTGGCGGATGCCGACCAGGTCGCCGTCGAAAATGCCATCGTCGACCATCGAGTCGCCGCGCACCTTGAGCAGGTAGTCGGGGGTACGGCGGAACAGGCTGGGGTCGAGCAGCAGTTGCTCGTGGATGTCGAGGTCGGGCCCGATCGGTGCGCCGGCGGCGACCTGCCCGAGCACTGGCAGCTCCAGTATCTCGGGCCGGCGCAGCGGCTCGGCCAGGCGGATGCCGCGGGCCTGGTTGGGGGTGACTTCGATATAGCCACACTGGCACAGGGCGGTGATGTGCTTGCGCGCCACACTGCGCGAGGCGAAACCGAAGCGCGCAGCGATGTCGGCCAGCGAAGGGGGCTGGCCTTGCTCGGTGATGCGCTCGCGAATGAATTCGAGAATGGCGCGGCGTTTTGGGGTCAGATTGTCCATGGAGCACATTTGTACTCTTTTTGTGAAACACTGAACAGCCCCCTTTGTCGTCGGCTTTGGCTATGATGCTGCTGAATTGATTCTTCAACGCCAGGATGCCCGATGCTCACCGCCCTGCTGTTCGACCTCGATGGAACCCTCACCGACACCGACACCCTGCATTTGCAGGCTTTCCGCCAGCTGCTGCGCGACTACGACGGGCGTGAACTGACCCAGGAGCAGTTCGACCTGCGGGTCAGTGGGCGCTCCAACGGGTTGTTGTTCGCCGACCTGTTTCCGCAGGCCGACTTCGCCCAGCGCCAGGCGCTGGCCGAGCGCAAGGAGGCGCTGTTCCGTGAGTTGTCGCCCACGCTGCACCCCCTGCCCGGCCTGTTGCGCCTGCTCGATCATGCCAAGCAGCATGCCGTGGGCATGTGCGTGGTGACCAACGCTCCACGCCTGAACGCCGAGCACATGCTTGCGGCCATGGGGCTGAGCGAACGTTTCGAGCATGTGCTGGTTGCCGACGAGCTGGCCCGGCCCAAGCCGGATCCGTTGCCCTACCTTACCGGCCTCGAGCGGCTGCGGGCCGAGGCTGGTGCAGCACTGGCCTTCGAGGATTCGCTGCCGGGGGTGCGAGCGGCTAATGGCGCCGGGATCTATACCGTGGGCCTGGCTACCACGCAGCCGGCCGAGCGGTTGATCGAGGCTGGGGCGCAACTGGTGATCGAGGATTTTGATGATCCGCAGCTGTGGGCGCTGATCGAGCGGATGCAGGGCTAACGGCGTTTGTAGCTCTTATTGCCAGACGGTGTCAGGCAATACACCCCGCCACGAGGTCCAGTGCAGTAGTTACCACTACCGCAGGCGCACCCATCATCGCTGGCACGCAGTGGCTGAAAATTGGAGCGTCCGCCATACAGGGCGCTGCAGTTTTTCTTCGAGGCGCTGATCGATCCGTCATTGCAAAGGAATGTGGCACCATCACAACCTGCGATCCCTCCTTTACGCCCAGAGCAAGGTGTATTGCCGGCATGCGCCGCCGGAGCAGCCAGGCACAGTGCCAGCAAGGGTAGTGAGAGCCAGCGCATGGCTAAGAAGGACATGGTTAAGCTCCGCGCGAATGATGGCTCAACGATATCAGAAATCTCTGACACAGCCCCACTTACCACTCGTCGGTCGTCATTTGTTACCCGTCGATTGGCCCTCAGTCCATACGACCACTTGATGAATCCCCCACCGCGGAGCGCTCATCATGAACACACCCGATACCAAGCATCTAGTGGTTTCCCGCAACCAATGGCTTGCCGCCCGCCGCCAGCTCTGGCTGCACGAAAAAGCCTTCACCCACCAGCGCGATGAACTCGCCGCCGCCCGCCGGGCCCTGCCCTGGGTGCGAGTCGAGGCGGACTACCGCTTCCACGGTGCAGACGGCGAACTGCCACTGAGCGCGTTATTCGCCGGGCGCAGCCAACTGCTGGTCTACCACTTCATGTTCGCCGAAGGCTGGAGCGAAGGCTGCCCGGGCTGCTCGTTCCTCGCCGACCATTTCGATGGCGCCAACCTGCACCTGGCCCACCACGATGTGTCACTGGTGGCGGTTTCCAGTGCGCCCTACGGCGAATTCCAGGCATTCCGCCAGCGCATGGGCTGGCGCTTCCCCTGGTACTCCTCCCACGGCAGCCACTTCAACCAGGACTTCGGCGTCAGCGTCCCCACCGACGGCAGTGGCCACTACAACTACGAACCCTACAGCGGCAACGAAGCCGAGTTGCCCGGCCTTAGCGCCTTCATCAAGGCAAGCGACGGTGGCATCTACCACACCTACTCGACCTATGCCCGTGGGCTGGACATCCTGGTCAACACCTACAACTTCCTCGACCTGGCCCCACTGGGGCGCAACGAGGCAGGCACCATGGATTGGGTACGCCACCACGACCGTTACGAAGGCGCCCAGGGCAAGCCGCACTGCTGCGGCGAATGAACGTTTCGGCTCAATCGTCCTGGTCGATGATCAACGGCTCGCCGATGGCATAGAAATGCCCGCCGGCCACGTAATGCAGGCTGCGCCAGTCCGGGTCGGCATGCTCGTAGGCCCAGTGCCCGTCGCGGAACACCCGGTCATCGGCCCAGGCGGCGACCACTTCGCCGATGAACAGGTCGTAGGTTTGCTGATTGTGCGGCTCGTCTATCACCCGGCACATCAGCCAGGCCGAGCAGCCATTGACCAACGGCGCCGCGAAGCCCTCGACCCGGGCCAGTTCGACGCCGATGCGCGCCAGCTTGTCGGGCTGGTCGAACAGGCTCTGGTTGCCGACCTGGTGGGTGAGCCGCGCCTGGGCGGCATTGGGCACCTGCAACACGAACCAGCCACTGCCCTCCACCAACTGCCGGGTACGGGCACTCTTGTCCAGGACCACGGTGACCTTGGGCGGGTCGAAGTCCAGCGCGCAGGCCCAAGCCGCGGCCATGACATTGTCGACACCCGCGTGGCTGGCCGAGACAAGCACGGTGGGGCCATGGTTGAGCAGGCGATAGGCTTTCTTCAGGTCGACGGGCTGGAAATGGCTGTTCATGGGGTTCTCGATACGCAGGGCGTGCCATTGTGCCGCAGCCATGTCTTGGGCAACAGGCTGACCCGGATCAAGTCACTACCCCACCCCTTCCAGTAATTTAGGAAACTTCCTAAGGGCTGACAGGAATCTGCCTGCTTCCCCCTGCCCCCTGGCAAAAAACAAGATCGGACCTGGATGTCGTCACCGCCGCGCCCTGCGGCCCGCCCCCTCCAGACGAGGCCCTGCCATGCCAAGCCCTACCCATGCCCTGCAACACACCCTGCGCCAGTTGCTGGCTCACGAGGTCAGCAACCCTGATGACAACCGCCACCTCTCCGGCGTGCGCTTCTTTTGCGCCACCGACGAGCACACTCGCCAATTGATCGAGCGCGTCGAGCTTTTGGCCAGCGAAGCGTTCTTCGACGAACACGGTCGCGCCATCCCTGAGCGCATGCGCGCGGCCGCTTTCGATGGGGTGAACATCCGGCAGAAACGCAAAACGCCCGAGGACGAGACCGTGATTCACATCGACCTGCCCGAAAAAGGTTACATCACCATCAGCACTGCCCGCCTGTGACTTTGCTGCGGGTCTTGCCTGCAGAAGCGGCCTTGTGTCGCAAAAGGGCCGCTGCTGCAGCGATTGTGCAACGCTGGGTAGCTGATCAGGCATAATGGCGCCCTTTTTCACCCCGTAGCACAGGTATCCCCATGAAAGCCCAAGCCCGCCACATCCTGGTCAAGACCGCTGACGAAGCCGAAAAGCTCAAGCAGCGCATCGCCAACGGCGAAGCCTTCGACGTGCTGGCCAAGAAGTTCTCCACCTGCCCTTCCGGCAAACGTGGCGGCGACCTGGGTGAAGTGCGCCCCGGGCAACTGGTGGGCGCCATTGACCAGGTGATTTTCAAAAAGCCCCTGCGCGTGGTGCATGGGCCGATCAAGAGCAAGTTCGGTTATCACCTGGTCCAGACCTTCTACCGCGACTGAACCCGTAGCGGCCCTTGGCCACCTGACAGTTTTGCCAGTTGTGCGTCGGACCTTGATCTCTGTACATCTCAACCAGGTGTTGTGCGGAGATGTCGGGGATGCATATGCGTCTGTTGCTGGCTTTCACCCCCCTGTTGGCCATGGCCGATGCCTGGGCCGCCTGTGCTTTCATCCCAGGAGCGGGCGACGATGCCTACCACTGCGACAGCGGCGAGGCAACGTCGCTGGTCGATCTCAGTGGCGATAACCGCCTGACGCTACCCGCTGGCGGTAGCGGCGCGATCAGCGGCGACGTCATCTTCGGCGCCGGCGACGATCGTGTCGACATGGCCTCGGGCAGCATCGGCGGCGATGTCGACCAGGGCACCGGTTCCGACCACTTCAGCATGAGCGGCGGCATCATCCAGGGTGACCTCAACCAGGGTGACGGCCTCGACACCTTCCGCATGACGGGTGGCTGGATCAAAGGCACGTTCGACAGTGGCGACCATGCCGAGATGGACGGCGGGCGCATCGGCAGCGTCAACATGCGCCTGGACCAGAATGTCTTCATCCTGCGTGGCGGCAGCATCGACCGGAATATCGTCAGCGCCTTCGACAAAGACCATGTCGAGGTCTTCGATGGCACGGTGGGCGGTAATATCAGTGTCAGCGGCGGTGATGACCAGGTGCTGATCCACGGCGGGCGGATCGGCGGCGATGTACTGCTCAGTACCGGCAACGACCTGTTCAGCTGGGATGGCGGACGTATCGGCGGGCGTGTCGACCTTGGCCCGGGCAACGATACGGCGCGGCTGGCAGGCTTGAGCGGTGATGCTGCATCCATACCCCTCGATGGCGGCACCGGCATCGACACCCTCACATTGCTTGGCAGCCATGCCAGCGGTGGCGCGCGGTTGATCAACTGGGAGCGTATCGCGTTGAGCGAGGGCAGCCGCCTCGACCTTGACGACACCCTGCGCCTGGGCGATCCAGGCAGTGGGGCCGGCACTGTGCTCATCGATGCCCAAAGCACGCTGGTCTCGCGCCAGGGCAGCGTCGTCGCCTCAGCCAATGGCCAGCCCGCCGTGCTGGAAAACGCCGGCACCATAGACCTGCGCGGCGGCAACGACGCCCGTGGTCGACTGACCATTGCCGGCCACTACAACGGCGACAATGGCAACCTGCACCTGAACAGTGTGCTGGCGGACGACGATGCAGCGTCCGACCGCCTGGTGGTCAGCCAAGGCAGCATCGGCGGCCATACACAGCTGCTGGTCGACAACCTCGGTGGCACCGGTGCGGCCACCCAGGGTAACGGCATCCTGGTGGTCGAGGCGCGTGATGGTGCCGTCAGCGATGCCGGCAATTTCGTCCAGGGCCAGGTCCTGTCCGCCGGGGCCTATGACTACCGGCTTTTTCGCGGAGGCCTCGAGGCTGGCAGCGAAAACAACTGGTACTTGCGCTCGGCAGTGATCGCACCGCGCAGCCTCCTGGCCACTGCATCGCCGCCCGACACGCCTGTTGCCGAGTCGCCACAGGCGCCAGCCCCCTCATCGCCCGCCGTCACAGTCCCGCAAGCCGCACCTGCCCCAGGCCAGGTGCCGTTACCTTCGCCAGTGCCTGGGCGCAACATCCCGTTGTACCGCCCTGAGGTGCCAGTGTACGCCGCGGCGCCACGCGGGGCGGCGATCATCGTTCGCCAGACGCTGGGCACTTTCCACCAACGCCAGGGTGACCAACGCACCTTCGGTGCTGGCAGCGCCGGATGGGGCCAGGCCTACGCCGATCATATGCGCCAGCAGTGGAGCGGCACGGTAAGCCCGCGTCTTGAGGGTCACAACAATGGTTGGCGGGTCGGCCACGACCTGCATGCAGATGTCGATGAGGCCGGTTACCGCCAACAGGTCGGCCTGTATCTGGGCCATGGACGGCTGGATGCCGATGTCAAAGGGTTCGCCCTGGCGCGCGAGGATCAAGCCGTCGGCGACCTCGAGCTGGTCGGCAAAAGCGCGGGCGTCTACTGGACGCAGGTCAGCCCCGCGCAGGGCTATCTCGACGTCGTGCTGCAATACACCGTCCTCGACGGGCGTGCCCGTTCCGACCGGGGCGGCAAGCTCGATATCGACGGCCATGCCTGGAGCGCGTCGCTGGAGGGCGGCTACCCCTTCGCGCTTTCGCCACACTGGTTCCTGGAGCCACAGGCCCAGCTGATTGCCCAGCAAGTGACCCTGGACAGCGCCAGCGATAGCGTGGCGCAGGTCAACCATGACGCCCAGCTCGAGCTGACCGGGCGTATTGGGCTGCGCCTCGAAGGCACGTTCCAAGCCAGCGCTGGCCAAACGCTGCACCCTTACGTAGAGGCGAACCTGTGGCATGGCGATGGCGGGCGCGACACCCTGACCTTCGATGGCGGCGACAGGATCAAGACCGACTACCGCTTCACCGCGCTCCAGGTCGAAGCAGGCCTGGCCACGCGCCTGAGCGCTGCGTTGAGCCTGCACGGCGGCGTGCAGTACAGCACCAACCTGGACAGCCGCCAGCAGCAGGCTGGGGGTGTGAATGCGGGGCTACGCTGGCAGTTTTAGCGTCCGGTCTCGGAAATACGTTCTCTTTTGGCGAGTGGCTTGGGTGTCCGGCCAAGGCGCCGCGACGAGTCATAGCAGGGCTATGGCGAGGAGTGGCAACGCCGGCCGGGCGCCCAAGACGCCGCCAAAAGTGAACTGCTTATTTCCGTGACAGGACGCTAGCGCCGTGCCGCCAGCAATCCCAACCCCGCGCACCCCAGCAACGAGGCACTGACCCGGTTGAAAACCCGTCGTGGGCCGGGGCGTTCGAACCAGCGTTGCAGGTAGGCGCCCAGCCCGGCATAGATAGCGATGGCCGCCCACTCCAGCAGCAGGAACAGCACGCCCAGTTGCAGGAATTGCTCGGCGACGGGCGTGCTGCCCCCCACACTGACGAACTGCGGCAGGAAGGCGGTGAATATGAGAATCGCTTTCGGATTGCCTGCCGCCACCCAGAATTCCTGGCGCGCCAGCTTCCATGCACCGCGTGGCTGCTCACCGGCCGCCACCGCCTCGCCTACCGGGGCGCGCCACAGCTGCCAGGCGATGTAGAACAGGTAGCCCGCGCCCAGCAGCTTGATGGCCAGGAACAGGTATTCGCTGGTGTGCAGCACCACCGCAAGCCCCATGGCGGCCAGGGCGATCATGCCGCTGAAGGCCAGCAGGCGCCCGGCGCCGGCCACGCACGCGGTGCGCAGGCCATAACGGCTGGCGTTGTGCAGGGACAGCAGGTTGTTGGGACCCGGCGCCATGTTCAGGGCAAAACAGGCAGGGATGAACAGCAGCAGGCTCGACAGGTCCATTCTTTTTCTCCTACAAGGACCGCGGCAGCGTCGCGCTCCGCGAGCCCCGGCGTCAAGCACAGTGGCGCGGCAATCGGCCGGAACAGTAGACTGCCCTTCCCGAGTCTTCCGGCCACCCGCCATGCCCAACCCTCTGCGCGAGATCTGGCACGACCCCGCCCTGCCCTATGTCGAAAGCCGCCGCGCCTGCCAGAGCCGGGCCTGCTACAAGGCCCATGCCCACCCAACTTTCTCCATTGGTGCGGTGGATGCCGGCTACAGCCGCTTCAGTGGCGCAGGTGCAGGCCAGGTACGGCTGACCCCCGGCACCCTGGTGCTGGTGCCGGCGCAGCGGGTACATGCCTGCAACCCAGAGCCGGGGCAAGCCTGGAGCTACCAGATGCTGCACCTGGATGCCGGCTGGCTGCGGCAGTTGCGCCTGGAGGCCGGGCTTGCGGCGGGCGAGCCCGATGCGCCAGCGCGGATCACGCGCTCGCCAGCACTCTATCGGCAGTTCTGCGCGCTGAATCAGTTGTTGTTCTCCCCTGCGCCCGCACTGGAAAAAGAAACCGCGTTGGTGGGGTTCATCGGTGACCACGATTTCAGCCGCTACCCGACATTACCGGCGGCACCCGCGTTGGCGCCTTCGTTGCTGAGCCAGCTGATCGAGTGCGTCGAGCAGCTGAGCCTGGGTGAGCTGAGCCTGAACGGCCTGGCACGACAAGCGGGGCTAGGCCGCTATCAGTTCATCCGCGCGTTCACCACTGCCACCGGTATGACGCCCCATGCCTGGCTGCTCAATGCGCGGGTCAATCATGCGCGGGAACTATTGCGCCAAGGCCAAGGGCTGGCCGAAGTCGCCTACCAGTTGGGGTTCGCCGACCAGAGTCATTTTCAAAGGGTGTTCAAGGCCCATGCTGGGGTTACCCCAGGGGCGTACCGCAGCGCACCTGTTGCCGGCAAACCGGCCACACCCTGACCGCGCCACGCTCAAGACTTGCGCTGTACCTGTGGGAGCAACTGTCTTGCACAGTTTTTTGTAGGAGCGGCCTTGCCGGGGCGCCGGACCGGCCGGAAAGGGCTGCGCAGCAGCCTCGGCAATTTATGCGGTAACGCAAAAACTTGGGGCCGCTCTGCGGCCCATTCGCGACACAAGGCCGCTCCTACAGGTGATGTACAAGCTTCAGGGTGGGAGCCGGCTTGCCGGCGATGAGGCCAGTGCAGGGAACACAAGACAGTTGCTCCCACACCCATTGCGCCCGCTGCAATATTGTTCAATACCCCCGCGCCCGCCATCGCCAGACTGCGGCTTTCCTCCACCAGAAAGCCCAAACCATGGAACAGTTCCTGCTGGTCGCCGCCGCCCACTTTCTCGCCCTGCTCTCCCCCGGGCCCGACTTCGTCCTGATCGCCCGCACCTCGGCCAGCGCCGGCTGGCGCGTGGCCAGCGGTGCCTGCCTGGGCATCGCCCTGGCCAATGGTGTGTTCATCCTGGCCGCATTCACCGGGGTCTCGGCATTGCAGGCCGGCAGCGGGCTGTTCATGGCCCTGCAACTGGCGGGCTGCGCCTACCTGATCTACATCGGCGTGTTGTTCCTGCGCCATGCAGGGCGCAATAGCCTGACGCCCGGAAGGGTGAACGGCGGGAAAACCGTGGCCAGCTGGCGCCTCAACCTTGGCATGGGCTTCATCTCGGGCATCCTCAACCCGAAGAACGCGCTGTTCTACGCCAGCCTGGCCAGCATGCTCGCCGGTGGCAGCACCCTGTCGAAGATGCTCTACGGCGCCTGGATGTTCGCCGCCGTGCTGGGCTGGGACCTGCTGGTCGCGCTGGCTATTGGCAATCGTCGGGTACTGCGCCGCTTCGCCCAGGCGCTGCCCTGGCTGGAGCGGGCATCGGGGGTGATGCTGATGCTGCTGGCAAGTGCGGTGTTGCTGCATCTGGCGCGGGGTTGACCAACGCCAGCGTAGCAAGGTCCAGCAGGCTGAAGCGGCCTCTGCTCCAACCGCCAGTATCGAGGTGCCAGACATTACCCAGCACCTTGACCTCCAGCAGCGGCGTATGCCCGACCAGCAGCGCACGCAGGCCTGCAACCGAGGAGCTGTCGCCCTCCCTCAAACGCCGGCGCGACCACTGGCACACTTCGCGTACGTCTGGGTCGTCATCTTCCAGCAGGCTTGCGCGCAGCAGTGCCCAATCGTGATAAGGGCTGTCGGCATGCAGCAAACCCACCAGGCCGGCGGCAGTCTGCACCTCCAGGGCGATGGGCATTTGCAAAAACGCCTCGACAAAGGGTTGCTGCTGCGCCTCGGGCAGATCGATGAACCAGCCTCCGCCGGCCGAACGGTACATGTCCAGGTCTACCCGCCCCCCGTAGCGGTGGCTGATGGCCAATGCCTCGTGATTGCCCTGCACCGCATGGAACCAGGGCTGCTCAAGCCACTCCAGGGCCTGCTGGCTGCAGGGCCCACGGTCAACCAGGTCACCGACACTGAACAGGCGGTCGTGAGCGGGGTTGAAGCCCACCTCATCGAGCACCTGTTGCAAGCGCTGGAAATGCCCATGGATATCACCCACGGCCAGGTCGCGCCCGTGGGGGTTGGCGGCTATCCGCCGAAAACGGCTCATTGCGTCATCCCTCTGCTACAACGCCGGCACCGGCGTAAAATAGGCAGGCAACCCACCCGCACCCCGAGGTGCATCATGCGTACCACCCTAGCCTGTGCCGTACTGATGGTGCTGGCTTTTGACAGCATGGCACAGGGCTCCCCGGCCGCACAGGTCGAGGTGCATTTCGACCACCCCGAGCAATTCCGCGATGCCAGCCTGGCCAGCACCGGCTATGAGCGCGGCGCCGATGCCGAGGTGATGAAAGCGCTCACCGACCACTTGCACAAGCTCGGCCAGCGCTACCTGCAACCCGGCCAGCAACTGGTCATCGACATCCGCGACATTGACCTGGCCGGGCGTTTCGAGCCCTGGCACAGCCGTGCCTACGATGTGCGCTACCTGCGTGACATCACCTGGCCGAGCATCGACCTCAGCTATACGCTCAACCAACCCGGCCAGCCACCACGGCAGGCCAAGGAGCATGTCAGCGACAAGATGTACTTGAGCCGCCCGGGCCGCCAGGCCAGCAGCGACCGGTTGTACGCCGAGAAAGCCATGCTCACCGACTGGTTCCGCCAGCGCTTCGCCCCGCCATCGCACAGCTGAACGGCTGCGTACGGCCGGACCGATCGCTGGCGCGGGCGCCGTGACTGGGGGTATCCTGCGCGTTCAAATCTGCGCCAGGGATGGAGCCTTCGTGACAATCTGCAGCAAGCCCGGAGCCCGGGCGGCATGAAGTATCTTTTACTGACGCTGGCCAGCTATGCGTCCAGCTACTACCTCATAGGCCTGCTGATCCGCGGTCGTCTGGCCGATCTTGTCGAGGGCCTGCGCCATCGACCGGATGTCCCCTCGCCTGGCCACTATCTGCGTGAAGTCGAGCAACATGCGCGGCGCGCGCATCGTCACTACAGCCTGTTCATCGGCAGCCTGCTGACCTTGTTGTTGGCAGTGCTATGCGCCTGGCTGGGCTGATCAGAATGCCAGCGCCAGGCTCTGGCGCCCTTCCAGCGCCAACAGGTACTGCTTGGCCGCCAGCCCGCCGGCGAAACCGGTCAGGCTGCCCGAGGCGCCGATCACCCGGTGGCACGGTGCGATGATCGAGATCGGGTTGCGCCCATTGGCCGCCCCCACCGCCCGCACTGCGTCAGGGTTGCCGATCTGCCGGGCGATATCGCTGTAGCTGCGGGTCTCGCCGAAGGGGATGCTCAACAGCGCCGCCCACACCTGGCGCTGAAAGTCGGTGCCGGCAAAGTCCAGGGCAAGCTCGAACCGACGACGCTGGCCGTTGAAATACTCACCCAGCTGGCGTGCGGTCTCCTGCAGCACCGGGTGCCGGTCATCGCGGTGCAGCTCGCCCAGGCGCACGCGGTTTTCCCGCTCCTGCTCCCACAGCACGGCCGCCAGGCAGTCGCCCCGGGCCACCAGGGTCAGCGTACCGACGGGGGATTGCATCAGGGTAAAGGCGCAGGACATGACAGGCTCCGACAAGTCATCGACCCGAGCACTGTACCCATCGCACCCGCACCGCGCATCCGCTTTCTTGCGCATCACCTATTGACCTTGAAGTTGGCTTCAAGCTTAGCCTGCTCTCCATCACCCCCGCGCCGTAACCCGGAGAGCCGCATGACCCCATTCCAGCCCCTGAACCTGCCCAACGGCAGCCTGATCCCCAACCGCATCGCCAAGGCGGCCATGGAAGAGAACCTGGCCAATCCCGACCAGACCCCGTCGGACGAGCTGCTGCGCCTGTACCAGGCCTGGGCCGAGGGTGGCGCGGGTTTGCTGCTGACCGGCAACGTGATGATCGACCCACGGGCGATGACCGGCCCGGGTGGTGTGGTACTCGATGACGGCCAATCGCTGCAACGCTTTACACAGTGGGCACGCATTGGCCGTTCTCATGGCGCGCAGTTTTGGATGCAGATCAATCACCCAGGGCGGCAGATGCAGGCCAACCTCGGCCAGCCCACGGTCGCGCCCTCGGCCGTCGCCCTGGAGATGGGCGGGTTATCGAAGCTGTTCGCCCCGCCCCGGGCGCTGGACGAAGCCGGCATCGAAGAATTGATCCAGCGCTTCGCCCGCACCGCTGCGCTGGCCGAACAGGCCGGTTTCAGCGGTGTACAGATCCACGCAGCGCACGGCTACCTGCTCAGCCAGTTCCTCTCGCCATTGACCAACCAGCGCCAGGACCGCTGGGGCGGCAGCCTGGAAAACCGTGCGCGGCTATTGCTGGAAGTGGCCAAGGCCGTGCGCGGGGCAGTCTCGCCTGGCTTCTGCGTGGCGGTGAAACTCAACTCGGCAGACTTCCAACGCGGCGGCTTCGAGCCCGCCGACGCCCGCCAGGTGGTGCTGTGGCTCAATGAACTGGCCGTGGACCTGGTCGAGCTGTCGGGCGGCAGCTACGAGGCCCCCGCCATGCAGGGCGACGCCCGGGATGGCCGCACCCTGGCCCGGGAGGCCTACTTCCTCGAGTTCGCCAGCGAGATCGCCGCCATCGCGCGAATGCCGGTGATGGTGACGGGCGGCATCCGCCGCCTGCCCATCGTCGAGAAGGTGCTCGCCAATGGCGTGGCCATGGCCGGTATCGCCACCGCGCTGGCCGTCGACCCCGCCCTGCCCCGGCGCTGGCGCGTGGGCGAGGTCGGTGCCAGTGCCGAGCTGCCGCCGATCCGCTGGAAGCGCAAGGCGTTTGCCGCGCTGGCCTACATGGCGCTGGTCAAGTTGCAGATGCGCAGGCTCGCCGGCGGTGCCCAGCCCAACCCACAAGCCTCACCGCTGCGGGCCCTGCTGCTGGAGCAGTGGAGCACCCTGCGCCGCACGCGGCGTTACCGGCAGCTGATGGCACAGCGGGTTGGTTGAGCTTGCCGTTGCGTATCAGGTACGGATAACGATGGTGTTGGCCAGCATGTCGCCCAGGCGCTTGCGCGAGCCGAAGAAGATGAAGATCCAGTCGAAGATGCTCAGGAACGGCGTGGTGATGTTGCGCACGAACGATTGCGCGATGTTGCAGTTCAGGTAGCTGCGCTCATCGATCACACACATCCCCAGCAGCTTCTTGCCAACGCTCTGGCCGTTGGGCAGGGCATCGGAGAACAGGTAATAGGCCAATGGCACGCCCACCGCAAGCAAGGCGCCAGCGTCCCCGGGGATGTGCAGGAAGTCCACCAGCCTGACACTGACGAAGAACAGGGCGTAGGTGACCAGTACATCGATCATTTGCCCACCCCAGCGGCGGCCCAGGCCAGCAAGGTTGTTGGGTTTCTGGTAGGCGGGCGGCGCGTCGAGGGTGTCCATGGATCCATTCCACTGAAAAAGGTTGAACCCCTCTATCGGCAAAGTGACGGCGGGGTTTAGCCCATTTCAGCCTCTCGCGCCCAGCCAATTTGACTAGGCGCGAGGGTGGCACTCAGGTCCTGGCGCACATCAATGCTGCATCGAGCAACCGGCCATGGTCATACCAGGCATCGCGCTGATAGGCAGAATACTGATGCTGACCACCGGAGCCCGTGACCTTGACCAGCCCATCGGCCTTGTTCGGGTCGGTGCTCTGCACGTACAGCTCGTGGCTGCCCTGGTTCTCCACCATGAATACCTTGGCCGAGGCAGGCAATTCGCCCTTCACGCAACCCAGGTACTCCGGCGGCGCTTTGGCGGTGGCACCAAAGGTATTGTCATGCCCTGCGCGGATGTCAGGATCATGCGCGCAGCCCACCAGCACTGCACCCGTGGCAAGGGCCATCAGCAAGCCGCGTACGAACGGCCGGGACGGTTCAATCGAGCGCCTCATACAACCTCCGATCACCCCATTGGCAGAGCCAGGCAAGTGACGGACCGCTACCACCCTTTTTAGTAGTCAGCTCACGATTGAAAAGGTTAGCCTTCGCGCCGCCCTCCTGTTATGCCGGTTCGCTATGTTGGCCAGGCCCGACGCGTATTTGCATCAAAATGCAAAAAGCCCAGCACGGGGCTGGGCTTTTCGTTGCTGGCTGACTACTTGAAGTAAGCCGATCGGCGCAACCGCAGGCTGTATACCCAAATGGCTACCAGCAGGGCCGCCTGCAGCGTGGCAGGCAGCACATACCAGGCAACCTGTGGGTACAGGCTGGCCGGCACGCGGAAAATCTCCGGCAGCATGATCGGGATCAGCGTCAGCCCCAGCAGCAAAGCGCCCAACAGGCACCACGAGGATTTTGCGCTACGTCCCCATAGCAGCAAACCGCCGGTGACCAACAACATGCAGGTCAGTGCCGGTGGCAGCAGCATGATCAGCGCGATATCGCCCATCCGAGCCAGTGCCCAGCCTTCGCTGACAAGCCAGTAGGCAATCTTGAGTGTGAGGAGCAGGCAGTAGATCACCGCAAAGGTGACCAGCGCCGGGCGTGAGGGGTTCCGTACCTGAGGTGCGCTTGTGTCCATAGTTCCAGATCTTGAGTCCATGGCTGGCCAATCCAGCCAACCGGCACAGTTTACCGGACGATGCTCCGCTGACGAAGCGGCCGGCACAGCAACGCGCAGAGGAGCCGCTCGGCGATGCATCTCTCTAAAAGAAGCCGAAAGCGGCTCCAACCCAACTGACTATCCATGTGCAGGCGGGATAGAGGCACATCCCTGCAAGACATTGACCGGCGAGCGTCCACCAAGGATGGCGTACGCGCGAAGTGCCGCCAGCAAGCCACCACTCGGACAACAGGAAAACCGCCAGGATCAGCGGATACGCAAACAGCCCGAACAACCAGAACCCCGCGGTGTCGTCTCGTTTCATCAGCCAAGCAACAAAACCAAAGGCAAACGCGACCCACGCGGCGGAAAATATCAAAGCCCTGACCAGGATCATCTTATGGCGCTCACCTGCGGCGTTTGTACTACCAGCGTAGCGCGGCGGCTGGCCGATCTGCTGCGAATGGCTTCAAGCCGACCTCCGCACAATCCCCTTTGTGTTCCAGCCGAGCAAACGAAAGCTGTGGTTCGACGAACCAAGTGTTACAATCCGCCCCTTCAAATCAGCGCTCAAGGCGCTGGACATCCGTGAACGCCGGCAGTACGACACCCGCCACACCTACGCAACCCTGTGCCTGATGGCTGGGATGAACCGAAGCGTTCATCGCGAACCAGCTCGGCCATAGCGTCGAGATGTTGCCCTCTACCTACGCGAAATGGATCAGCTCCTCCTCGGACTGGAGGGAGCTGGAGAAGCTGCCGCCCCGAGTCGAATTGGCCCAAGATTGGCCCAAAACTGACGAGAGGGCCTAAATACACCTCTGGAACCCCCGCAGGACACGCACTTGATTTCTACCGCCAACATCACCATGCAGTTCGGCTCCAAGCCGCTGTTCGAGAACGTCTCGGTCAAATTCAACAACGGCAACCGCTACGGCCTGATCGGCGCCAACGGCTGCGGCAAGTCGACCTTCATGAAGATCCTCGGCAGCGACCTCGAGCCGTCCGGCGGCCAGGTGATGCTCGAGCCGAACACCCGCCTGGGCAAGCTGCGCCAGGACCAGTTCGCCTACGAAGAATTCACCGTGATCGACACCGTGATCATGGGCCATGAGCAGCTGTGGAAGGTCAAGGCTGAGCGCGACCGCATCTACTCGCTGCCAGAGATGACCGAAGAAGACGGCATGGCCGTCGCCGAGCTTGAGACCGAGTTCGCCGAGATGGACGGCTACACCGCCGAATCCCGCGCCGGCGAACTGCTGCTGGGCCTGGGCATCCCCCTGGAACAGCACTTCGGCCCGATGAGCGAAGTCGCCCCAGGCTGGAAGCTGCGTGTGCTGCTGGCCCAGGCGCTGTTCTCCGACCCGGACGTGCTGCTGCTCGACGAACCGACCAACCACCTTGACATCAACACCATCCGCTGGCTGGAAACGATTCTCACGGCGCGCAACAGCACCATGATCATCATTTCCCACGACCGTCACTTCCTCAACAGCGTCTGCACCCACATGGCCGACCTGGACTACGGTGAGCTGCGCCTGTTCCCGGGCAACTACGACGAATACATGACTGCCGCCACCCAATCGCGCGAGCAGTTGCTGTCGGACAACGCCAAGAAGAAAGCCCAGATCGCCGAGCTGCAGACCTTCGTCAGCCGCTTCTCGGCCAACGCCTCGAAAGCCAAGCAGGCCACCTCGCGCGCCAAGCAGATCGACAAGATCCAGCTGGCCGAGGTCAAGCCTTCGAGCCGGGTCAGCCCGTTCATTCGCTTCGAACAAACCAAGAAGCTGCACCGCCAGGCCGTGATGGTCGAGAAAATGGCCAAGGCCTTCGACGACAAGGTGCTGTTCAAGGACTTCAGCTTCACCATCGAAGCCGGCGAGCGCGTGGCGATCATCGGCCCCAACGGTATCGGCAAGACCACCCTGCTGCGCACCCTGGTCGGTGAAATGACCCCGGACAAGGGCGAAGTGAAGTGGACCGACAGCGCTGAAGTGGGCTACTACGCCCAGGACCATGCCCACGACTTCGAGGACGACGTGACCCTGTTCGACTGGATGGGCCAGTGGACCAGCGGCGAGCAGGTGATCCGCGGCACCCTCGGGCGCATGCTGTTCTCCAACGACGAAATCCTCAAGTCGGTGAAGGTGATTTCCGGTGGCGAACAGGGCCGCATGCTGTTCGGCAAGCTGATCCTGCAAAAGCCCAACGTGCTGGTGATGGACGAACCGACCAACCACCTGGACATGGAATCGATCGAGGCGCTGAACCTGGCCCTGGAAAACTACCCAGGCACCCTGCTGTTCGTCAGCCACGACCGTGAGTTCGTGTCGTCGCTGGCTACCCGCATCATCGAGTTGACCCCCGAGGGCGTGGTGGACTTCAGCGGCACCTACGACGACTACCTGCGCAGCCAGGGCGTGGTGGTCTGAATGACGGGGCCGGCCTGATCACCGCAGGTGACTGACCGGCCCATTCGCGGCTAAAGCCGCTCCCACCCTGAAGTTTGCACATCACCTGTAGGAGCGGCCTTGCCGGGGCGCCGGACCGGTCGGAATGGGCCGCAGAGCGGCCCCGGCGATCCTGGGCGTACTCGAGAACCTGGGGGCGCTGCGCACCCCTTTCGCGACACAAGGCCGCTCCTACACGGGCCATGCAAGGCTTTGGGTGGGAGCGGCTTTAGCCGCGAATTCCACAACGAAAACCTTCAGCTTGAGCAAACCCGTCGAATAATTCGTTAGCCTGCTTCCTTTTACCCCACGCAACGGCCATGATGCCGGTACGCCCCACCGCCTACCCGCGAACCAGCCCATGACCGCGCAACAACCCGCCCCTGCTACCGTCCCTGGGATCACCCAACAGATCCTCGCCATCGTTTTCTACACCTTCATCGCCTTCCTCTGCATCGGTTTGCCGATCGCGGTACTGCCCGGCCATGTCCACGACCAGCTGGGCTACGGCGCGGTGATCGCCGGCCTGACCATCGGCCTGCAATACCTCGCCACCCTACTCAGCCGGCCCTTCGCCGGGCGGGTGGCCGACACCCTTGGTGGCAAACGGGCAATTCGCTACGGGCTGTACGGTATTGCCGGCTGTGGCGTGCTCACCCTGCTCTCGGCCTGGACCCTCGCCCTGCCCTGGCTGAGCCTGCTGCTGTTGCTGGGCGGGCGCCTGTTGCTGGGCGTCGCCCAGGGGTTGATCGGCGTGGCGACCCTGAGCTGGGGCATCGGCCAGGTGGGCCCGGAGCACACCGCGCGGGTGATCTCCTGGAACGGCATCGCCTCCTATGGCGCCATCGCCATCGGCGCACCGGCAGGGGTGCTGCTGGTACAGGCCCTGGGCTTTGGTGTGCTGGGCGTGGCGCTGTTGGTACTGGCGCTACTGGCGCTGTTGGCACTGCGCACACGGCCGGACGTGCTGGTGGTGCGGGGCGAGCGCCTGCCATTCTGGTCGGCGTTCGGCCGTGTGGCGCCCTGTGGCCTGGGGCTGACCCTGGCCTCTATCGGCTACGGCACGCTCACCACCTTCGTCACGCTTTATTACCTGGAGCGTGGCTGGGCCGGCGCGGCCTGGTGCCTGAGCGCCTTCGGCCTGTGCTTCATTCTTTCGCGGCTGCTGTTCGTCAATGCAGTCAACCGTTTTGGCGGCTACAACGTGGCGATTGCCTGCATGGCCACCGAAGTGCTGGGGCTGACCCTGCTGTGGCTGGCGCCTTCACCGCTGTGGGCAATGCTCGGTGCGGGGCTGACCGGCTTCGGCCTGTCGCTTGTGTACCCGGCGCTGGGCGTCGAGGCGATCCGCCAGGTACCCAGCAGCAGCCGCGGCGCCGGGCTGGGTGCCTATGCCGTATTCTTCGACCTGGCGCTGGCCATCGCCGGCCCACTGATGGGGGCGGTGGCGGTGCACTTGGGTTATGCCTCGATCTTCGCGGTTGCCGCCCTGCTCGCCCTGTCAGGGGTGGGCCTGACCCTGCTGCTGGCCCAGCGCGGCTGAGCGTTCGGCGGGTTCGGGGACGCCCAGCGCCTGGCTGAAGAAGGCCGTGGTTTCGCTACGCAGCGAACGATGGATGATCCGGCGATCGACGCCATCGGCATCCTTGCACAGCGCCGGCATGCGCTGGTGCTGCTCCTCATCGCAGGGCGCCATAAACACGAAGTGCCCAGCCCCGGCGAGCAACCGGTAGTCCGGGGTCAGCGGCAGCTTGCGCGCCAGCGCGTCGGCATTGTGCTCCAGGGCCAGCAACTGGTCGGCGTCGCCACTGTAGATCAGCGCGGGCACGTGCACACCGGCCAGAGCATGGCGGCCGAACATCAGGCTCAGTGGCGCCATCAGCATTACCGCCCCTACGCGCGGGTCGGCGCGAGGTGCCAGCTCACTGTGATCGGCAATCAGCACGCCATGGGTCTTGCAGGCATCGGCGTCGCCGGGGCGTTGCTCGCAATAGCGGCGCAAGCGCTCAAGGTCGGGCTGGGCGCCAGACAGGATCAGCGCCGTCTCGCCACCGGCCGAATAGCCTATCACCCCGACTTTGCCATCACTCAGATAGGGGCCGACCAACTTGTCGCCATGCACCGCGGTAATCGCTGCGCTGATCTGCAATGGCCTGCCATAGAGGTTGCTCAACGTGCCCAGGCGGCTGTGGTCGCGGTTGTTGTCGCCGGGGTGCACCACGGCGACCACCACAAACCCCTGGCGCGCCAGGCCGTTGGCCAGGTCATGCAGGGCCATGGGGCTGCCGACGTTGCCATGGGACAGCACCAGCAACGGGAACCGCCCCATGGCGACGGGGGCTTCTTCAGCGACGCGGGTCTGGTACCCCTCGATGCGCACCGGGCGGGCGTCACCACTGCTGGGGTAGAACACCAGCGCCTGCATGGGCCGGCCATCCACCGGGTCGGCCAAACCCATGCGATGCAGCCCGGCCACCCACGATGCCGCTTCGGCCTGGGCCATCAGGCCGCCGAGCAGGACAAGGGTGATCAGGGTTCGCCATCTGTTCATGCAGGAAGGCGCTCGCATCGGGCCGCACGTAAGCCGTCAGCATAGAACCGGGCGCCCAGGCGCTTTATGAAAACTGAATGAAAAAAAGGCCGGCTGACGCACTAGGCGACAGCCGGCCTTTTATTACCGGGCGGATCAGGCGGCGGCGAACAGCTCGCCAGCAATCTGCGCCTGGGCGGCGTCGATGGCTTTGGCGCGGTGCTCAGGGCCGTAGGCCAAGCCGTGGGCACGGACGATTTCCAGGTCGGTGATGCCGATGAAGCCGAGGAAGACCTTGAGGAAGTCCTCATGGCCGACACCGGTCGGCTGGCCTTGGTGCAGGCCACCGGCGGTGGACACCAGGATCACCTTCTTGTCGCCGCACAAGCCTTCAGGGCCGGCCTCGGTGTAGCGGAAGGTCTGGCCGGCGACGGCGACGCGGTCGATCCAGGCCTTGAGCTGGGTCGGCACGGTGAAGTTGTACATCGGCGCGCCAATCACTACCGCATCGGCAGCAAGGAATTCTTCCAGGGTTTCGGCGCTCAGTTTGGCTTCATGGGCTTGGGCGGCATCGCGCATTGTTTCTGGAGTACCGGCGGCCACCAGGGTGGCGGCAGAGAAGTGGCTGATGGCGTCAGCGGCCAAGTCACGGTACACCACTTCGATGCTTGGGTCGGCGGCTTGCCAGGCCTGCACCACTTCGCGGCTCAGTTGGCGGGAGGCGGAATTGTCGCCCAGGATGCTCGAATCGATGTGCAACAGTTTCATGGGACTCTCCTGTGAATGAAGACCGCGGCGGTGGGCGATCACGATGGGGAGAATCCTATCGATACAGCGAATGGCTGATAAGCCGGCAAAAATGCGTTAGTTTGTTCCACTGATGGGACAATGGAATTCGCCACATGCAAGACCTCAACGACCTGTTCTACTTCGCCCAGGTGGTCGAAGCCGGTGGTTTCGCCGCCGCCGGGCGCCAGCTGGGCATCCCCAAGTCAAGGCTGTCGCGGCGGATCGCCGAGCTCGAGGAGCGCCTTGGCACACGCCTGCTGCAACGCACCACCCGGCAGTTGAAGCTGACCGCCGTGGGTGAGCGTTACCTGCACCACTGCCAGGCCATGCTGCTGGAGGCGGAGATGGCCGATGAAGTGGTGGCCAGCATGTCCAGCGAACCCCGCGGGCGCCTGCGGGTGTCCTGCCCGGTGGCGCTGGCCCATGCCTTCCTGCCCGACGTGATCAGCCGTTTCCTCGCCCAATACCCGCTGGTGCAACTGGACATGGTGCTGCTCAACCGCCGCGTCGACCTGATTTCCGAAGGCATCGATGTGGCCCTGCGCGTGCGCGACCTGGGCGACGAAGACCCAGCACTGGTTACCCGCCGCCTGCGCCAGGCGCAGATGCAACTGGTGGCAGCGCCGGGCTTTGCCGACCATATCCGCGAACCTGCCGAGCTGGCCGGTTTGCCCGTGCTGGGCGCCGCCGAGGCGGATCGCCTGGTGCATTTTCGCCTGCATGGCCCGGATGGCCGGGAACAAGAGATTGCCCTGGAGCCACGGCTGGCCATAGACGATTTTGTCGTACGCAATGCGGCGGTGCGCGCAGGCCTGGGCTTCACCGCGCTACCCAGCATGTTCTGTGAGGAAGAACTGGCACGCGGTGAGCTGGTGCGCCTGTTGCCGGACTGGTCGCTGCCAGGCGGCTACCTGCAAGCGGTCTATCCTCATCGCCGCGGCCTGCTGCCGGCGGTGCGGGTATGGATCGACCACCTGGCTGCATCGTTCGAAGCCTGTGGAGAGCGTTATGTCTGAGAAACGGATGAGCGAAGACGAGGTGGCACAGTTCTGCCTGAACCTGCCTGGCGCCAGGGAAGATTACAAATGGGGCGGGATCCGGGTGTTCTCGGTGGCCGGCAACAAGATGTTCGCGGTGCTGGACCTGGGAGGGGCCGGCCTGTCGTTCAAGGTGGCCGACGAGTTGTTCCTGGGCTACTGCGACCGCCCGGGTGTGCGCCCGGCGCCGTACCTGGCAAGGGCAAAGTGGATCAGCATGCTGCCGCCCTACCCCATGGGGCGCGAAGAGCTGTGCGATTTGCTGAGGCGGTCACACCAATTGGTGGTACAGCGCTTGCCCAAGCGCACGCAGCTAGGGTTGTTGCTGGACTGACTCAGCGTCGCGGGGCAAGCCCGCTCCCACGCAAACCACAGGGGGCGGTGTGGGAGCGGGCTTGCCCCGCGATGGCGACCTACAGCAACTGCCCCAACCAACGCCCTCCCAGCAGCAGGTGGTCGATCCAGAACAGCTGGTGCAGGGCGACAATGCTCCAGAACACCACCTGGTAGGACAGCTTGCGAGTCTTGTGGCGGAACAGTTGCTGAGCCAGCAGCGCCCCTGGCCAACCACCCAGCAGTTCGCTGGCATGCAGCACCTTCTCCGGCGTGCGCCAGGCCTGGTTGCGCGCCTGCTGCTTGTCCTGCCAGTACAGCAGCAGGCTCACCAGGCTCGCCAGGGGGTACAGCGCCAGCGGCAGCCACGACTGCCCGCTCAAGCCCATCTGCAGGCCACCCAGTAACGGCAGCAAGCACAGCCCAGCCAACACCAGCAATTTCAGGCGAGGATGGCGAACGCCCTGAACCTCACCACGGCTCGCAGCCGGCATGCGCGCCATCAGCCGTGCGCCGTCGACCAGTCGACCCAACCGAACTCCCAGGTGGCGAGAATCAGCAGGCCAAAGGCAATGCGGTACCAGGCGAACACCGCGTAGCTGTGGTTGGCGATGAACTTGAGCAGCGCGCGCACGGCGATCATGGCGAAGATGAACGACACCACGAAGCCCAGGGCGAACACCGGCAGGTCGCCCGGCTGGAACAGCTCACGGTACTTGTAGCCCGAGTACACCGCCGCACCGACCATGGTCGGCATGGCCAGGAAGAACGAGAACTCGGTGGCTGCCTTGCGCGACAGACCGAACAGCAGGCCACCAATGATGGTCGAGCCGGAACGCGAAGTGCCGGGGATCATCGCCAGGCACTGGACGAAACCGATCTTCAGCGCGTGGTGCCAGCTCATCTCATCCACATGATCGACCTCGATACGGTGCTGGCGACGTTCCGCCCAGAGCATGATCACCCCGCCGACCACCAACGCCGCGGCGACGGTGATGGGATTGAACAGGTACTCGTGGATCAGGTCGGCGAACAGCACCCCCAGTACCACTGCGGGCATGAAGGCGATCAGCAGGTTGGCGGTGAAGCGCCGCGCCGGCGCTTGCGTAGTCAAGCCCAGTACCACATCGAAGATCTTGCGGCGGAACTCCCAGACCACCGCCAGGATTGCCCCCAGCTGAATGATGATGTTGAACGCCATGGCGCGTTCGCCGCCGAAACCGATCAGATCGGCGACGATGATCTGGTGCCCGGTGCTTGAAATCGGCAAGAACTCCGTCAGGCCTTCGACCACGCCCAAGATGATTGCCTGCAAGGCACTCCAAAAATCCATCATTCCCCCAGTGCGGCGCTGCTCATGGCAGGCCACTTGTTTTTGATTTACAGACAGTTACCGCGCACGGCGACGCCGTTTTACAGCGATCGCCTGGGGTAACGCCAGCTGAAACGTTCAATGGCCTAAAGGTTTCATCTGACGCGGCCGAGATCCTAACAGAGCCGTTGTTGCAACACCTGCGTCACCGCAACACGGATTGTCACGCTAGACACATTAGCCGTTGGTCGGGTGGGGGCCAGCGGCAAAGCATGCTTGGATGCCGTCAATAAAAAGAACAAGTCTGGAGTAATGCATCATGAAGACCCTGAGGTCGATGTCGATCAGCCGCCGCCTGTGGCTGATCCTGGTGGTGGCCGTAGCCATGCTGCTGGTGCTGGGGCTGCTGATGCTGCGTCAGCTGCATGGAGACCTGTACCAGGCCAAGGCCGAGAAAACCCGCCACGTGGTGCAGACCGCCGCAGGCGTGCTGGCCTACTACCAGGGCCTGGAGGCCGCCGGCACCCTCAGCCGCGAAGCCGCCCAGCAACAAGCCTTGCTGGTGGTGCGCGGGCTGCGCTACGACCAGAACGACTACTTCTGGATCAACGACCTGCAACCGAAGATGATCATGCACCCGGCCAACCCCAAGCTCGACGGCCAGGACCTCTCGGCGATCCGCGACCCCGACGGTTTCGCCGTGTTCAACGAAATGGTCAAGCTCGCCCGCGAACAGGGCGCGGGCCCGGTCGACTACCGCTGGCCCAAGCCCGGCGCCAGCGAGCCAGTGGCCAAGACCTCGTACATCCAGCTGTTCAAGCCTTGGGGTTGGGTCATCGGTTCGGGCGTGTACATCGACGACGTCCAGGCCGAGTTCGCCCGCCAACTGCGCGATGCCTCGCTGGTGGGCATCGGTATCGCCCTGCTGATGGCCCTGGTGGTCATGTTGATCGCCCGCAGCATCGCCCGCCCCTTGCAGGAAGCGGTTCAGGCCATGGGCAACATTGCCAGCGGCGAGAGTGACCTGACCCGGCGCCTGGACACCCACGGCCGCGACGAGATCACCCACCTGGGCGAGCACTTCAACCGCTTCAACGGCAAGTTGCAGGGTGTGGTCGGCCAGTTGCAAGGCGCCGCCCACGCGCTGGCCGAATCGGCTGGCCATGTTGGCGACAACGCTGGCGCTGCCCAGGCCCGCAGTACCCAGCAATCGCTGCAGATGGACCAGGTGGCCACCGCGATCAACGAAGTCAGCTACGCCGTGCACGATGTGGCCAAGCATGCCGAACAGGCGGCCAGCGAGATGCGCAGCGCCCAGCAGCAGGTCGGCCATGGCCAACAGGCCATCCATGGCAGCCTGCAGCAGATCGACCGACTGTCGGCGACCATCGAGCAAGCGGTGCAGGTGATCCGTGAGCTGGCCAACCACAGCACCAAGATCGGTGGGGTGCTGGAAGTGATCCGCGCCATTGCCGAACAGACCAATCTGCTCGCGCTCAACGCCGCCATCGAAGCGGCCCGTGCCGGCGAGCAGGGCCGTGGTTTCGCCGTGGTCGCCGACGAAGTGCGCCTGTTGGCCCAGCGCACCGCCCAGTCCACCGCCGAGATCCAGACCATGATCGAGCACCTGCAAGGGCAGTCCGAGGCAGCGGTCAAGGCCATCGACACCAGCAGCGAAGCCTCGCGCCAGACCGTCGAGCAAGCGCGCGAGGCTGGCACCAGCCTGGACGCCATCAGCCAGGCGCTGAACAACCTGGGCGCGCTCAACGCCTCGATCGCCAGTGCCACCTTGCAGCAATCGCATGTGGTCGAAGAGATCAACCGCAACGTCACCGAAACCGCCGGGCTGTCGCAACAGACCGCCGAGGCGGCGCGCCAGTCCAGTGATGCCGGTACTGCCCTGGCACGCCTGAGCGACGACCTGGAGCAGTTGCTGCGCCAGTTCCGCGTGTAGCAGCGACAAGCAACAAGCTGCAAGCAAAACCGGCCCTGCGCGGGCCTCGACAGGATGCGCACCACGTCGAAGCTTGTAGCTTGTAGCGGGTTGCTTGTAGCATCGCGCCCTTCCCCGCTTTGAAGGATCGCCGATGTCCGGCCTCGAACTCTTCGCCGCCGCGCTCGGCGTCATCGCCGTCTGGCTCACCGTCAAGCAGAACCCCTGGTGCTGGCCGATCGGCCTGGTGATGGTGGTGCTGTACAGCTGGATCTTCTTCGGGATGAAACTGTATTCGAACATGCTGCTGCAGCTGGTGTACGCGGTGTTGCAGCTATACGGCTGGTGGCAGTGGACCCGCCCGGACCGGGTCGAGGACGCCCGCCAGCTGACCCGTCTGCCCATGGCGTCGATGCTCAAGGGGCTGGCCGCAGGCCTGCTGGTCAGCCTGGTGCTGGGCGCGGCCATGACCCACTACACCGATGCCACCCAACCCTGGCTGGATGCAGCGCTGACTGGCTTCAGCCTGGTGGCGCAGCTGTGGATGGCGCAAAAGCGCCTGCAATGCTGGGCGCTGTGGGTGGTGGTGGACGTGATTTTCGTCGGCCTGTTCCTGTACCAGGGCCTGTACCTCACCGCCGCGCTATATGGGCTGTTCACCCTGATCGCCGTGCGCGGCTGGCTGGAGTGGCGTCGCGACCCGGCGCTGGCCAGCGCATGAAGACCCTGGTGCTGTGCGGGCCGGAGTCCAGCGGCAAGAGCTGGCTCAGTGGCGAGATCCAGGCCCACTTCGGCGGCGTGGTGGTGGGCGAGTACGTACGTCATTTCATCGAGCGCGAGCAGCGCGACACCTGCTACGCCGACATCCCGGCCATCGCTCGTGGCCAGTTGCAGTGGGAGGAGCAGGCCCGGCAACAGGCCCCGGCCCTGCTGATTCTCGACACTCATCTGCTCAGCAATATCCTCTGGAGCCGCGCGTTGTTCGGCGATTGCCCAGCCTGGATCGAGCAGGCACTGAATGCGCGGCACTATGATCTGCACCTGCTGCTGCGCCCCGAAGGGGTGACCTGGGTCGACGATGGCATGCGCTGCCAGCCCGCGCTTGAGCTGCGCCAAACGTTCTTCACCGACAGCCTGCACTGGCTTACGGGCCATCAACGACCGTTCCAGATCATCGAGGGCGACTGGTCGCAACGCAGCGCCGCCGCCCTTGCCGCCGTGGCGCGGCTGCTCGATGGCCAGGTGCCAGCCTGCGCCACCGAATGTTAACCCACTGATACAGCCCACCTGCCTGTGGCCCCCGTCAATGGGGGCCGCAACCCACAACCGAGGGATGTGTCTCAACGCTGAGACAGCACCCGACAACCGCCTCGCATCCCCCGTGCTAAGCGCCTTGCCGCCCTCACCCGAGGCGTGTTGTTTCAGCCCTGACACACCTGAAACGCACTGTTTCTAGTTTGCAATGGCAACGTGCTGTTTTTATTGCGAAAACCAAAAGCGGCACAGCTTCTGCTCTCAGTCCTCGCAACGCTGAACGACCAGCGCCCGAGAGAAGGAGTTGCCACCGTGAGGAAATTCGAAAAAGGCATGTCTTGCCTGCTGCTGGTCGGCTGTGCACTGGGGGCGAGCCTGAGCCTGACGGCCCAGGCCGAAAATGGCGTCATCACCATCATTCGTGATGTGCAGGTGCGTCAGGCCACACGTGCCCCGCTGATCCCAGACCCCTCCCCGACCACGGTCAATGCCAACCCCTCCGCGCAGGTCATCAAGCAGACCAACGAACTGAGCGACGGCGACTTCGCCAGCATCAGCAGCGGTGCCGGCATCTCCTCCCTGGTCACCCAACAGACCAACAACATCGGCGGCAACATGAGCCATCAGAACCAGCTGCCCAACCTCGCTGCCGGGCGTGGCACAGGCTCGGGCAATGGTATCGCCAACATGGTCAACTCCAGCGTGCAGCGCGGCCTGGCGCCCCTGCAGATGCTGACCGGAGGCAAATGAGATGAGGCATTCGCTGCTGATTCTGGCCACGTTCTGCAGTGCACCGGCCTTCGCTCAATCCCCGATCATCGACAACGCCACCATCGACAGCTCCGCCGCCCAGTATCAGGGCAACATGGCGGTCAACCAGGCGGCCGGCGACTTCCAGCAACAAGCCAACGCCCGCGCCCTGGCCAGCGGCCACGCGGCCAGTGCGACAACCGAGATTCGCCAGCGCCTGCGGGTCACGGTCGACTCCGCCAGGGACAGCCAGGCCAATATCCAGGGCAATGCCTTCAGCCACGGCAGCGGTGCACTGGGTGTCAACCAGAGCGCAGGCGCCAGTACCCAGCAAGCCAACGCACTGCGCATCAGCATCAGTGCCCAGCCACAAAGTCTCGATGACAGCGTCCTCATGCAACAGAACGTGGCGCTGCTCAACAACTCCGATGCAACTGACTCCGCTCCCGGCTATCGCCAGGTCAGCACCAGCGACCAGGCATTCACCGGCAGCCGTGGGGTGATTCAGTTGAATCAGAGCGCCGGGGTGGGAAACCGCATGGCCAACACCTTCAGCGTCCGGGTCGCGGAATGACCCAAACAGGTAAGTACAACACTTAACCAAAAAAAGACGGAGAAACACCATGAAACCCTCGATGGCAATCAAGCCTCTGGTTTTCGCAATTGCTGCGGTCATGGCTGTTGCTGCACAAGCGGATCAGAACGACAGGCGTGGCCATGGCCACAACAACCACCACACCCCACCGGCTAAAGCGGTCTACACCAGTGCCACCGCCAAAGCTACCGATGTGCAGAGAAGCACCGGTAACCGGATCCGCAACGAAGGCACCGTCAACGAAGCCGAAATGAGCAGCTCCGCTGCTGGCGCCAGCGGTAACGTGGGCGTCAACGTGGCAGCCGGTAACGGCAACCAGCAGGACAACGCAGCGGCCATCGCCAACACCGCGTCCGACAATGCCGCGATCGACAACAGCTTCGTGTTCGGCTCGGCTACCGCTACCGCCAAGGTCGACCAGTACAGCAACAACAACAAGGTGTACAACTACTCGACCCAGAACTCTGCGGTCATGAGTGGCTCGGCTGATGGCAGCAGCGGCAACGTGGGTGTGAACATCGCTGGCGGCGACCTGAACCAGCAGAAAAACACCATGGCCATTGCCAACAACAGTGCGCCTATCGGCAACTCCACCGCGACCGCCTCGGCCAACCAGAATGGGCCTGGCCTGGAGGTCACCAACAGCGCCGACCGCACGTACACCATCGACACGCTGACCTTCACCACCACCAAGAGTGGTTCGTCCTCGCGCAGTGGCTCGTTCGATGCCAGCGTCGACAAGAGCTCCAGCTCCAGCTACAGCGCCAGTGGGTCCAACAGCAGCAGCTCCAGTGGTTCGCACAGCAGCAGCTCCAGCGGCTCTAGCAGCATGACTGCCAGCGGCTCCAACAGCAGCAGCTCCAGCGGCTCCAACAGCATGAATGCCAGCGGCTCCAACAGCTGGAATGCCAATGGCACCGCCAGCAGCGACCACAGCTCGTCGTCGAGCGCTTCGGTGAACGCTTCGCTCGATGCCAGCGCTTCGGGCAGTGCCTCTTCGTCGCAAACCTTCGGCAACTTCACTCGCTCGCGTAGCTCCGACTTCGACGCCTCGCTCAATGCCTCGCTTGATGCATCGATCGACAAGTCGCACGAGTCGGCCAGCAACTCGTCGTTCGACAAGTCTCTGAACTCGTCGTTCGAGAAGGCGTATGACTCTTCGTTCGACCGGACCCGCGACTCGTCGTATGACAAGTCTCGCGACTCTTCGTACGAGAAGGCACACGAATCGGCCTGGGAAAAAGCCAACGCTTCGGCTTACGAGAAGGCCGGCGAGAAATCCTCGCAATCTTCGGACAGCATCTCGAAGAGCTACAGCGAGGCTAGCGAGTACGCACTGAGCAACAGCGTCTCGTTCCAAGTGCTGACCCCGACCGGCTGGGCCAACCCTGTGACCAACACCGCCACCCTGAGTGGCTCGGTGAACGGTGGCAGCGGCAACCTGGGCGTCAACGTGGCAGCCGGTGTGGGCAACCAGCAGAGCAACTCGCTGGCCATCTCCAACACCTCGTTCTGATAGCGGCAACCTGGAGGCCCCCTTCGGGGGGCCTTCTTCTAACAAGACCGATGGGGGCATCGAACATGCGCATTATCGCCTTGGCGTTCCTGCTGTGCCTGGCCAGTGTGAGCGAAGCAGCCCAGATGCCGTTGTCCGTCCTGCCGGGCGGCGGAGTGATCTACAAACCCATCCAGAGCATCCGCGAACGCAAGTTCGCCGATCTGGTGCAACAGAAAACCGACTTCAGCTGTGGCGCCGCTTCGCTGGCGACCATCCTGCGCCAGGCCTACTGGCTGGACGTGGACGAACACCAAGTGATCGAGGGCATGCTGGCCAATGCCGACCAGGACCAGGTCCGCACCCAGGGCTTCTCGATGCTCGACATGAAACGCTACGTGGAAAGCCTGGGCATGCGTGCCCGTGGCTACCGGGTGGCCCCCGAAACCTTGCACGACATCCGCATCCCCGTGGTGGTGCTGATGGACATCCGCGGCTACAAGCACTTCGTGGTGATGCAGCGCGTCGACAAGGGCTGGGTGTACATCGGTGACCCGGTGCTGGGCCACAAACGCTTCAAGCTCGACGATTTCGTCAAGGGTTGGAACGGCATCATCTTCGCCGTCATCGGCCAGGGTTACGACAAGGGCAATGCCCTGCTCGACCCACCGCTGCCCCTCAGTGCCAAGAACCGCATCGACCACTTCACACCCGTGAAGGACGCCGAGCTGCTGGACTTCGGCTTCATTCAAAGCGACTTCTTCTAACAAGATTCGGGGCAAGAGGCCCTGGGGAGCAACCCATGAAGACGCCATTCTGGCTGGTCGCGGCCTGCCTCGCCGCCAGCTTGCCTGTTCAGGCAGAGTCGTTCAAACCCATCGAGTTGAAGGACCAGGAACTGGCGAACCTGCGCGGGCGCTATGTGATGCCGGGGCGGATCGTCAGTTTCGGCATCGTCATGACCAGCAGCTGGCAAAACGCCAACGGTGAAGTGATCGGCGCCACGTCCTCGATGCAGATCCGGCAATCGACCATCAAACCGCAGTTCTACGTGTCGATGATCGACCGCAAAGGCAGCGGCTCGTCGCAGTCGACAAGCGCCGGCACCGGTACCGTCACTGGCGGCGGCGGCCTCAACACCACCGAGGGGGTCACCCAGGTGGTGCGCGCGGCGGGCGACTACAACACCGCCTATAACGGTGTCGACATCAATGTCGCCCGGGGCAACGAGGCGTCGGCCAGCCAACCGCAAGGCCAGGCGCTGGCAGCCGGGTCGACGCTGACCAGTTCCAATGGCGCAGGCTCGCTGAGTGTTTCCTCAAGCGGCAACGGCGTACAGATGAACATCGTCGCCAACAACAACCAGGGTAATACCGTGCAGCGCCTGGCCCAGGGCGGCTTGATGCAGAACACCACCTTGCTTGGCAGCAGCAACCAGGTGCGCAACCTCACCTCGCTCAATGTAGTGCTGCGCGACAACCCCGCCACGGCGGGCCCGATGAACGCCAACCTGGACCAACTCAAAGGTCTTCGCAATCTCGGATACTGATCTACGCTCAGTCTCATCGTATGCAGTCAGAAGGGACGGCTAATCCATGCATCGTTTGTTGACGTTCAGAACCATCCTTTGTTTGAGTACCCTGGCCCCGGCCACCCTGCTGCAGGCAGCAACGGACCCACAGGTCGAAGCACTGAAACAGGAGCTGATCGCACTGAAACAGCGCTACGAGGCGCAGCAGAATGCATTGATGGTGCTGGAGCAACGCCTGAGGCAGGTCGAAGAAGCGCCGCCGGCTCCCGCCCCCAAACGCCTGGTCAAATCCCCCGCCGAAGGGGTCAAGGGCGCGCAGACCGTGGCTTCTGGCACACCGGGCACGTCCGGAAGCTCCTATGGCCAGTCGCTGCAGGACGACTCCCAGCCTGCACAAAGCGTGTCCAACCTGTACGACGAGGCCAGCGGCTTCTTCGGTGGCGGCAAGTTCAGCGTCGAAACCGGCCTGACCTACACCCACTACGACACCCGCGCGCTGACCCTCAACGGTTTCCTGGCACTCGACTCGATCTTCCTCGGCAACATCAACATCGACCGCATCAAGGCCGACAACTGGACCCTGGACCTCACAGCTCGCTACAACATGGACCAGCGCTGGCAGTTCGACGTCAACGTGCCCATCGTCTATCGCGAGTCGACTTACTCCTCCGGGGGCGCGGGCGGTGCGGCCGGGGTAACGTCCGATGGCACCGTCACCCGCGACCCGACCATTGGCGACGTCAACGTCGGGGTGGCCTACAAGTTCATCGATGAATCGGAAAACTGGCCCGACGCGGTCGCCACGCTGCGCATCAAGGCGCCCACCGGCAAGGACCCGTACGGGATCAAGCTGCAGCAGGATCCCGGCAACGACAACCTGGCGATCCCAGAAGACCTGCCCACCGGCAACGGTGTATGGGCGATCACCCCGGGCATCTCGCTGGTCAAGACCTTCGACCCCGCTGTGCTGTTCGGCAGCCTGTCCTACACCTACAACATGCAGGACTCGTTCAGCGACATCAGCCCGCAGGTCAACAGCAAGGTCAAGGGTGACGTGAAACTCGGCGATTCGTGGCAGATCGGCGGCGGTATCGCCTTCGCCCTGAACGAGCGCATGAGCATGTCGTTCTCGGTCACCGACCAGTTCGCCCGCAAGAGCAAGATCAAGCCCGACGGCGGCGACTGGCAATCGATCAGCAACAGCGACTACAACGCGGCCAACTTCAACATCGGCTTGACCTTCGCCGCCACCGACAACCTGACCATCGTGCCCAACCTGGCCATCGGCCTGACCGACGACGCACCGGACTTCTCCTTCAGCCTGAAATTCCCGTATTACTTCTGAAGGTTTCGGCGTATACGGGCTCGCTGTGCGAGCCCAGGTTTTAGTAACCAGCCTTGTCCTACGCCACCGTCCTACCTCTGGCCTGATATCATCCAGCACTTTTGTGTGACGATTTGATGGCAAGAGGAATGCTTACGTGAGAAACATGTTCGGCCGGCCCCGCGCCCGGCTGTTGGCCCTGGTGACGCTGCTGCTGGTCATCCCCCTGGTCGTCCGTGCCCTGCTGGGTTGGTCCGATCCGCTGGGCTACCTCTCCGACCTTGCCATCGGCAGCCTGCTGGTGTTGCTGCTGCGCCGCTGGCCCACTTGGCTCGCACTCCCCGTGCTGCTGGCCTGGGGCGGGTTGCTGGTAGCCTCTGCCGAACTGGTCAGCGCCGTCGGCCGCCTGCCCAACCAGACCGACCTGCACTACCTGTTCGACCCGCAGTTCATGGAAAACTCCACCGGCGGTGCCCTCGCCCATCCCTGGTTGCCCGGATTGCTGGCGGCCGCGCTGCTGATGCTACTGGCCAGCGCCTGGCGCAGTCGCGGCCAGCGCGCCACGCAGCTGCCGCGCACGCTCTGGGCAGTGCCCGCCCTGCTGTTTGCCGGGCATTGGGCCAGCCAGCAGTGGCTGCCCTCCGACGCCGACCAGTGGCGCCAGTACAACCTGCCACACCAACTACTGTCGGCTGCCAGCGGCGAACTGCAGCACCGCGCCCGAGTGCTGGCCGTCGGTGAAACGCCGATCACCCCGCTGCCCACCGCAGGCCTGACCCAGGCCGACCTCAACGGCCAGAAGCTGCTGACCGGCCCCGGTACCGCGCGCAACCTGCTGGTGATCACCCTCGAAGGCATCCCCGGCGCCTATATCCGCGCCAATCGCCAGGCCATCGGCAGCCACTTCGACGACGACCTGATGCCCAACCTCAGCCGTTGGGCCGAGCGCGGCATGAACACCCCCGACTACGTGCTGCACACCCACCAGACCATCCGCGGCCTGTACGCCATGCTCTGCGGCGACTACGACAAGCTGGCCAACGGCACCCCCAAGGGCGTCGAACTGCTGACCCAAGACCTGCGCAACCAGGCCTGCCTGCCGGCCCAGTTGCGGCAAGCCGGTTTCAGCACCCACTACTTGCAGGGCGCCGGCCTGCGTTTCATGGCCAAGGACCGGATCATGCCGCACATCGGCTTCGACGCGGTGCATGGCCTGGAGTGGTTCAACAACGACAATTATCTGGAATTCCCCTGGGGCAAGGACGACCGAGCCTTCTTCGAGGGTGCGCTGGACTATGTCGGGACGTTGCGCAAGCAGAAGCAGCCCTGGATGCTCACCCTGCTCACCGTCGGCACCCACCAGCCCTACTCCGCGCCCGAGGATTACCTGCAACGTTACGCCACCGCCAAGCAGGCCGCGGTCGCCTACCTCGACGATGCCCTGGGCAGTTTCCTCGACGGCCTGGAACGCCAGGGTGTACTCAAGGACACCCTGGTCGTCATCACCTCGGACGAATCCCACGGTATCGACGGGGTGCGCCTGGCCTCGTCCTGGGGCTTCAACCTGACACTGGCACCCGAACAGAAACAGCTGCCACACCTGAAAAACGGCACCTATGGCCACATCGACCTGGCCACCTCGCTACTCGACTACTTCGCCCTGCCGATCCCCGCAGCGCTGGCCGGGCGTTCGCTATACCGCGACTACGACAGCGGCCGGGAAATGATCAGCTACACCAACGGCGTGCTGCGCTACCACGACGGCCAAGGCACCCTTAGCGAATGCGATTTCCAGCAGCGCTGCCGGCGTTACGCCAGCCCAGGCTTCATCGCTGAGCAGGCCAAGTTCCTCGGCCGTGGCGACGACCGCCTCGGGCCGCAGGTCAACTTGCTGGCCGCAACCCTGGACCAATCGCTGCTGCAGACCCCGCTCAACCTGCGCTACCAGTTCGGCGGCCCATCACCCATCGCCCTGCATGAACGCATCCGCGACGACTGGGCCGACAACCTGATCGGTGCCCAGTACCTGGAAATGCCCGAAGGTTCGCGCACCAAAGTGCGGATCAAGGTGCGCGCGCTGGATCCGCGCCACGACGCCTACATCCGCCTCAAAGCCAAGGAAAGCGAGCAGGATGTACCACTGGGCCTGCCTGAAGAAGTGTTGGTGACCGCCGCCCAGCCGCTGGAAATGGAGTTCGACTTCGACAACCCGACGGTGCGCAAGGCCTTCTCCTTCCACCTGCTGGGCTACGGCGGCGGCGAGGTTGAAGTCAGCGATTTCAGCGTGATCACCGCATTGCCGGGCGAAGAGGAGCCGGCGCCGGAGCTGGTTGACGACCACATAGCTCAGTCCAGCTGAGGCGCCCGTTCAATTTTCGCGCAGGGGCTGGTATTGCTGGGGCCGCTGCGCGCCCCGATCGCGGCACAGCAGCCCCAGCGATCTCAAACTGAGCTCGGGCCCGGCCCTCACCCCAGGAACAGCCGATACGCAGGGTTATCGGTCTCGTCCCAGTAGCGATACCCCATCGCCGCCAGCGCCTCCGGCAGCCCTGCCAACTCATCATCCGGCACTTCCAGCGCAGCGAACACCCGCGCTTCAGCCGCACCATGGTTGCGGTAGTGGAACAAGCTGATGTTCCAACGCTTGCCCAGGCGTTCCAAGAAGCCCAGCAACGCCCCCGGCCGTTCGGGGAATTCGAAGCGCAGTACCCGCTCGTTCACCCCAGGTGCCGCATGCCCACCGACGGTGTGGCGCACATGCAGCTTGGCCAACTCGTTGTCGGTCAGGTCGAGCACCTGGTAGCCCTGCCCGGCCAGGCTGGCCAGCAACTGCTCACGCGGGTCGTGTTGCGGATGGGTCTGCACCCCCACGAACAACCGCGCCTCCCGCCCCGGGTAATAGCGATAGTTGAACTCGGTGATCTGGCGCTTGCCCAGGGCCTGGCAGAACGCGCGGAAACTGCCGGGTTGCTCGGGGATGGTCACGGCGATGACCGCCTCGCGCTGCTCACCCAACTCCGCGCGCTCGGCGACATGGCGCAGGCGGTCGAAGTTGACGTTGGCGCCGGAGTCGATGGCCACCAGCGTCTGTCCTCGCACGCCCTCGCGGGCCACATACTTCTTGATCCCAGCTACCGCCAGCGCGCCGGACGGTTCGGTGATCGAGCGGGTGTCGTCGTAGATGTCCTTGATCGCCGCGCACAGCTCGTCACTGCTGACCGTCACCACCTCATCGACGAAGTGCCGGCACAATTCGAAGCAGTGGGCACCGATCTGCGCCACCGCCACGCCGTCGGCGAAGGTGCCCACCTGTGGCAGGATCACCCGCTCGCCAGCAGCCATGGCGGCCTGCAGGCAGTTGGAGTCTTCGGGCTCGACGCCGATCACCTTCACCTCCGGGCGCAGGTACTTCACGTAGGCGGCGATCCCGGCCACCAGCCCGCCGCCGCCCACCGGCACGAAGATCGCGTGCAACGGGCCCGGGTGCTGGCGCAGGATTTCCATGGCCACGGTGCCTTGGCCAGCGATCACGTCCGGGTCGTCGAAGGGTGGCACGAAGGTTGCGCCGTCGCTGTCGGCCAGGGCCAGCGCATGGGCCAGCGCATGCGGGAAACTCTCGCCATGCAGCACCACATGGCCGCCCCGCGAACGCACCCCCTCGACCTTGAGCGAGGGCGTGGTGGTCGGCATCACGATAGTGGCCTTGATGCCCAGGTGCGAGGCAGCCAGCGCCACGCCTTGGGCATGGTTGCCAGCGGAGGCGGTGATCACCCCGCGCGCGCGTTGGTCGCTGTTCAAGCGCGACAGCCGGGTGTAGGCACCGCGGATCTTGAAGGAGAAGGTCGGTTGCAGATCTTCGCGCTTGAGCAGCACCTGGTTGCCCAGGGTCGCGGACAGCGCCGGGGCCGGCTGCAACGGGGTTTCGATGGCCAGGTCGTAGACCGGCGCGCCGAGAATGCGGCGCACTTGCTCGGACAGCAGTTGCTGGGGCGTGGTACGAGGGCTGACGCTCAAGTTGGTCATCGATGACTCCTGGTCTTCTACGTTGTTGCCCAGGAGTCAGAGAGAAGAAACCCGCCTCCAGGGCGGGTTCGGTGCACGTACGCGCTAGCCCGCCAATCCGATAATGGCGGTAATAATAATGCTGGCGGTGCGCAGGTGCGGGAATGTGGTCATGGGCAGGGAACTTATCCTGCGCGCTTGTGGGAAGTCAACACCCCTTGGGGGCTTCCTGTGCCGACACCGGCACATCGAAGACCTTGTCGAAGCCCCACTGGAACACGAACGCGTAGACGAAGAAGAACACGAACAACGCCAGGTTGGTGACCAGCGCCGCCCACAGGCTGATATTCAACCAGTACGCCACCAGCGGCAGCAGGATCAGCACCAGCCCACCTTCGAAGCCCAGGGCATGCAGCAACCGGCGCAGGAACGTGCGGCTGCGCTTGTGCTGGCGTGCTTCCCAACGCTCGAACGCCCAGTTGAACGCCATGTTCCAGCTCATGGCGATGGCCGACATGAGGATCGACAGCACCGTCGACTCGGCCATGCCAGCGCCGAACGCCAGTTCCAGCGCCGGCGCCACGCAGGCCACGGCGATGGCCTCGTAGAGGATGGCCTGGACGATCTTGCGCGCCTTGCCTTGCATGTGCGGCTCCCTTCGGAAAAGACCCCCAACGCTACAAGAAGTCGGCTACAAGAAACAGCCGCAGATGCACATTTTGTTGATTGTCCCGTCAACAACTCGCCCGCACCAGCCCGCCTGCGCTCATGCGTGGCGCGCTGCCCAGGGCGCACGCCACGCATTGGACAACCCGCCGTTGGGCTGCTTGTATCTATCTTCTGCACGTGGTGACAAGTCGTACAACTTCGGACAAGGAATCGAACGAGGACATGCCCAATGGCCTACACCGTCATGATGGTTTTCGGTACCCGCCCTGAAGCGATCAAGATGGCCCCCTTGGCCCGGGTGCTGCGCCACTGGCCCGAGGTGAACCTGCATATCTGCTCCACCGGCCAGCACCGCGAAATGCTCGAGCAGGTGCTCACCGCCTTCGGCCTCACGGTGGACCAGGACCTGCAGGTGATGACCCAGAACCAGACTCTCAACGGCCTGGCCCGCGACCTGCTGGACAAGCTCGACCAGGCCTATGAGCAGGCCAAGCCGGACATCGTGCTGGTGCATGGCGACACCACCACCAGTTTCATCGCCTCGCTGGCCGCCTTCCACCGGCACATCCCCATCGGCCATGTCGAAGCCGGCCTGCGCACCGGCAACCTGCAGCAACCCTGGCCGGAAGAAGCCAACCGGCGCCTGACCGGCGTACTCGCCGACCTGCACTTCACCCCCACCCGCGACTCGGACGCCAACCTGATCCGCGAAGGCGTGCCCCCGGAACACATAGCGGTCACCGGCAACACGGTGATCGATGCGTTGCTGTGGATGCGCGACAAGCTCAAGCAGGACAACTGGCGCCCCGCCGCCAACTCCCCGCTCAATGCATTGCGCGATGACCAGCGCATGGTGCTGGTCACCGGCCACCGCCGGGAAAACTTCGGCAGCGGCTTCGAACGCATCTGCCTGGCCCTGGCCGAACTAGCCCTGCGCTACCCGGACGTGCAGTTCGTCTACCCGGTGCACCTCAACCCGCAGGTGCAGCATGCCGTGTACAGCGTGCTGTCTGGCCGCGACAACATCCACCTGGTCGCCCCCCAGGACTATCCGCACTTCGTCTGGCTGATGAACCGTGCCCATATCATCCTCACCGACTCCGGCGGCGTGCAGGAAGAAGCGCCCGCGCTGGGCAAGCCGGTGCTGGTGCTGCGCAAGGTCACCGAGCGCCCCGCCGTGCTCAAGGGCGGTACGGTCAAACTGGTCGGCACCCTCACCGAGCGCATCGTCCAGGAAACCAGTCAACTGCTCGACGACCCCGCGGCCTACGCCCGCATGGCGAGGGTCTACACACCGTTCGGTGACGGCCATGCCAGCGAACGCATCGCCGAACGCCTGACCCGCTGGTTCGCCGAACAAGCCAGCACACGGGCCGACGCATGAGCCTGGCCTTCATCGATTTCCTCACCTATGTACTGTTCGGCCTGAAGATCCTCGCCATCATCCTGGCGAGCCTGATGTTCCTGCTGGGCCTGGACGACCTGTTCATCGACCTGTGCTACTGGGGGCGCAAGCTGGTCCGCCGCTTCCGCATCTATGACAAGTTCGAGAAGGCCGACGAGAAGCGCCTGTTCGAGGTGCCGGAAAAACCCCTGGCGATCATGGTCCCGGCCTGGAACGAAGTCGGTGTGGTCGGCGAGATGGCACGCTTGGCGGCCTCGACCATCGACTACGAGAACTACCAGATCTTCGTCGGCACCTACCCCAACGACCCACAGACCCAGGCCGACGTCGATGCCGTGTGCCTGCACTACCCCAACGTGCACAAGGTGGTCTGCGCCCGCCCCGGCCCCACCAGCAAGGCCGACTGCCTGAACAACATCATCGACGCCATCCTGCGTTTCCAGCAGGACGCGCGCATCGAGTTCGCCGGTTTCATCCTGCATGACGCCGAGGACGTCATCTCGCCCATGGAACTGCGCCTGTTCAACTACCTGTTGCCGAACAAGGACATGATTCAGATCCCGGTGTACCCCTACGCCCCGGAATGGAAGGGCTTTACCGCCGGGCACTATGTCGACGAGTTCGCCGAGAACCACGGCAAGGACGTGATCGTGCGCGAAGCGCTCACCGGCCAGGTACCCAGCGCCGGCGTGGGCACCTGCTTCAGCCGCCGGGCGATCAGCGCCCTGCTGGAGGACGGCGATGGCATCGCCTTCGACGTGCAGTCGCTGACCGAGGACTACGACATCGGTTTTCGCCTCAAGCAAAAGGGCATGAAGTGCATCTTCGCCCGCTACTCGATCACCGACCCGGCACTGGCCCTCAAACAGACGTGGCGCCCCGGCATGAGCCGCGAGTTCGCCCAGGTGATCTGCGTGCGCGAGCACTTCCCCCGCGACTGGCAGCATGCCATTCGCCAGAAATCGCGGTGGATCGTCGGTATCGTGTTCCAGGGCACCAGCAACCTCGGCTGGAGCCGCACCGGCGCGCTCAACTACTTCCTCTGGCGCGACCGCCGCGGGCTGTTCGCCTACCTGCTGAGTTTCCTGGTCAACCTGTTGCTGCTGGTGCTGCTGGCCATGTGGCTGGTCACCGTGATCGCCCCGGATTCCTGGCGCTTCATGTCGATCCTCAGCGACAGCCGCCTGCTCAGCGTACTGCTCTGGCTCAACGGTCTGCTGCTGGTCAACCGCCTGTTCCAGCGCGGCTGGTTCGTCACCCGTTACTACGGCATCTTCGAGGGCCTGTTGTCGGCGCCACGGATGATGTGGAGCAACTTCGTCAACTTCTTCGCCAACCTGCGCGCCCTGCGCCAGGTGATGGAAATGGGCGACTCGCGACGGGTGGCCTGGGACAAGACCACCCACGAATTCCCCGCCCTCGCCTCGCCAGCGCGCATCCCCCTGGGCCAGCGCCTGGTGGAGAAAGGGCTGATCAGCGAAGAGCAACTGCACCAGGCCATCACCAGCCCGGTGCGCCGGCGCCTGGGCCGTGAGCTGCTGCTGCGCGGCTGGCTGAACAGCGAACAGCTGGCCGAGGCCCTGGCTGCGCAACTGGACCTGCCGTGGGCACCACTCAACCCGTTCAAGATCAACCCACAGCTGATCGCCAAGCTGCCACGCAAGCTGGCCACCCACTACGGCGTGCTACCGGTGGACGAGGACGGCGATACCCTGGTGCTGGCCAGCGAAAGCCCGGTCAGCCAGGTTTCGCTGGGGGTGATCAGCCGTCAGCTCAAGTGCCCGGTGCGCGCGCGGCTGGCCCCCCAGGGCCGGGTCACCCTGGGCCTGCGCTACCACTACCCCAGCCCCTGGCAGAAGCCCGAGACCCGCGAAATGCTGAAGGTGCTGGAGCGCCACCAGGATGACGTCGAGTTGCTGGAAAAGGTCAGCAGCCACCAGGTCATGCTCGGCGCCCTGCTGCAGGTACGCGGCATGGTGCCGGCGACCCTGTTCAACCAGGCGCTGATCGACTTCGACCCCGAGACCCAAAGCCTGGGCGAACACCTGATCGCCCGCGGCATCATCACCGAAGACGTGCTGCGCCAGGCCCTCGCCGAACAGGCCCGCGAGCAGCAGGCCGCCTACGACCTGACCCGGGAGGTGGCATGAAGCCCCGTGTTTCCCTGACCTTCGCCAGCCTGCTGCTATGCGCCACCGCCCAGGCCGCTCCCACCCCACCAATGACCGACTTCCAACGCTTCACCAGCTTCCCGTTCATGGAGCGCGGCTACCGCGAGGCGCAGCGCGACAACTGGGCCGAGGTGGAACGTCTGACCCGCCATGTGCTCAAGCGCGTGCCCAACAACAACGAGGCCCGCGCCCTGCTCGCCGAGGCCCTGGCCCACCAGCGCCGCTACAAGGACGCCCAGGCCATTGCCGAAGACCTCGACGACAACCCCGAATACGCCGACGCCCTGCTGGAGCTGCGCCTGACCTGGATCGAACAGGACCCGCCGCCGGCCAGCCAGGTCGAGGGCTGGCTGGCCACCAGCAACGCCAACCAGCGCGTGCGCCTGTGGCAGGCCTACAGCCTGAGCCTGGCCAAGTTCGGCGGCGCCCGCCGCGCCCTCGACTGGCTCAACCAGTTGCCGCCACGGGACGACGGTATGGTGTTGCGCCTGGCTCGGGCCAACTTCGCCGAACAATTGCGCAACTGGGGGGAAACCATCGACCAGCTGCAACCCTTGGCCAGCAAGGGGCAATTACCCCCACAGGACTGGCAGCGCCTGGCCAACGCCTACATTCAGCAGGTCGATGAGCAGGGCCTGAACGCACTCCTGCCCAGCGCCCCTTCGCCGCAAGCGGCGACCCAGGCACGCCTGGCCATGGCCGAACGCACCATTGCCATGGGCCACAACCAGCAGGCTGAACGCTGGTTGCGCAGCCTGCCCGCCGAACAGCTGCAACAACCCGAGCAACGCCAGCAGCTGTGGGAGCTGGCCCGCCAGGGTGACGACGCGGCGCTGGTGCGGCGCCTGAGCAATGAACTGGGGCGCCCGTGCCTGGAAACGGTCGATTGGCTGTCGCGCAAGGACCTGACCCTGGCCCGCGAGCAACTGAGCCAATGCCAGGCCAACGACGACCCACGCGCCTTTGCCATCCTCAAGCAACGCCTGTACGGCGACCCGCCCCAACCCGCGCAACCGCGCACCGCGGCACAGTGGGAGCAGCGTTACCGCCAGACCGGCGACCTCGCCGCCCTGGAGCAGGCGAGCTTCATGCTGCTACAGCAAGGCCATGCCGAACGTGCCCGCCAGCTGGTCGAACAGGCCTACGACCGGCGCCAGGGCCGGCTGCCCGCCTCGCTGCTGCAGCGCTTGGGCAATCTCTACGCCCGTGACGACGGGCCGCTGAACACCCCGCGCATGCTCGCCCTGGTGCCACGGGTGGACGCGGCGACCCGCGCTCAATTGCTCGGGCGCCTGGCCGAGAATGGCCAGTGCGAGGCCGTGCGAAGGGTGACCCCAGCCAACCCCACCGAGGCCGGCCAGTACCGCGCCCTTGGCCGCTGCGCCATGCCCGGACAGCCCGGTGAAGCGGTGGTCTACTACCAGGCCGCCGAGCGCTTGGGCGACACCAACAGCCGGCTACCGTTGGCCTACGCCCTGGAAGCCTCCGGCGACTCCGAGGCGGCCTTGCCGATCTGGAACAGCCTGCCGGCCAATGCCTGGACCGACAACGCCCGTCTCACTGCCGCCCGCGGCGCCTTGAATGCCGGCGATGCCAACGCCGCACGCCGCCACTGGGATGCCGCCGCGCACAACAGCGCCGATGACTGGGCACTGGGTGCCGCCATCGCCGAGCGCCAGGGCGATGCCCAGCAGGCCCTGGCCTACCAGCGCGAAGCCCTGCGCCACGCCCCCCGCGCCGACCATTACTATGCCGCCGCCAGCACCGCCCAACAGGCTGGCGACAGCGCCCAGAGCACCGCCTGGCTGGCCGAGGCGGTCCGCCTGGCGCCGGATCAACCCCGTTATCGCGCCGACTACGGCATGCGCCTGTCCGCCTCGCCGGACAAACAGCAACGGCGCCAGTCGATCCCCTACCTGGAGCACGCCACCCGCGACTTCCCCGAGGACTACCGCCTGGGCGAAACCCTCGCCCTGCGCTACGACGAGGCCGAGAACAGCGCCGCCGCCCGCCGCGAACTGCGCCGGGTGCTGGACGTAGAGCAGAACCTGGTCGACGGTGACGACGAGTACGGCAGCCTGGAGGCGCGCAAGTACCGCCAGCGCCGCGCCCACGAAGCGCTTTCGCGGCGTGACAGCATCACCCTGGCCAGCACCTGGTCGCCCGCCGGCACCTCGACCAACGACAAGTTCCTCGACACCGGCCAGCGCAGCGGCAGCTCGCGCCGCGCCCAGTCGCAGAACGTGCAGCTGGCCATGTGGGACCACGCCCTGGGCGAAGAACCCAGCCGCAACGGCAGCACCCTGTCGGTGTACGGCCGGGTGCTGTTTGGTGGCCAGAGCCGCACCGACTACGCCCAGAGCATGGGCACCGGCGTGGGCCTGCGCTACAAGCCGCTGGGCCAGGCCAACCTCAACCTGTACGCCGAGCTCTACCACCAGCGCCAGATCGACAGCGACCATTACAGTGGCCTGAGCCTGGGCGAATTGCTCAGCCCGGCCAAGGTCGGCGGCAACTGGGGCGACCTGCGCCACAACGCCGAATCGAGCAACGACCTGCTGCTGCGCGCCACCGCGTCGTTCCTCGACCAGGGGCGCTACCGCAACGACTGGCGTATCGACGAGGACGATTGGGACGAGCGCTTCCTCTACCTCGACGCCGCCTGGTGGACCCGCGCCGGCGACCACGCCTGGCTGTCGCGCTTCCAGCAGGGGCATGCCTGGAAGCTGCGCGGTGACTCGCCGCAAACGATCATGCCCTACGGTTTCCTCGAATTCTCAAGCCAGGACCCAAGCAACGACTGGCGCCAGGATGCCCGCACGGGCGTAGGCGTGCGCTGGCAGTGGTGGTTCGACGACGACCGCTACAACGCCTACCGCGGCACCCTGAAAGTGCGCGCCGAGTACCAGCAATCGCTGGGTGGCAACCTCTATGAGCGGGCCAACGGTGTGCTGTTGGGTGTGGAGATGAACTTCTGATGCGCAACCTCCTGCTCGCCTGCCTGCTTGCCCTGTGCCTGCCCGCCCTGGCCGACCAGCGCCTGTTCTACCAACCGCTCAACCGCGATGCCACGGTCACGCCGGCGCAATGGCAGCAACTGTGGCGGGCCACCGTGGCCCAGGGTGGCAAGACCCTGATCGTGCAATGGAGCGCCTACGGCGACAGCGACTTCGGCGGCGCCGACGGCTGGCTCGCCGCCAGCCTGCGCGAGGCCCGCGCGCAAGGCCTGGAACTGGTAATGGGCTTGTACATGGACCCAGCCTACTATCAACGCCTGGAGCAGCTCGACGGCGAAGGTTTGAACAGCTACTTCAAGGCCCAGCTAGGGCAGTCCCTCAGCCAGTACCAGCAAGTGCGCGAGCATTGGCAGTTACCGGTGGCCGGCTGGTACCTGCCACTGGAGCTGGACGACTTGCACTTTCGCGACGCCGAGCGCCGGGCAGCGCTGTACAGCCAATTGCAGGCATTCAACCGGCAGTTGGACAAGCCGCTGCATATCAGCGCGTTCAGTGCCGGACAGCTCTCACCGCGGGTCAATGGGGCGTGGCTGGACCAGCTGGCAGGCCTGGGCCTGAAAGTCTGGTGGCAGGATGGCGCGGGGACCGGGCGCTTGGCGCCGATGGTGCGTATGGCCTATGAGCAAGCCCTGCCATGCCGGGTGGGCATCGTGCGCGAGGCGTTTCGCCAGCTCAGTGCGCAGCCGTTCCGCGCCGAGCCTGCACAGCCGGCGTTGACCGGCGGCTGTCACCCAGAGGCGGTGTTCGCTTTGCGTTACCGGCCGTGGAGCAGGAGTGTGCTGACACTGGACTGATCGAGGCGCCCTATCGCTAGCTTGTGTAGGAGCGGCCTTGTGTCGCGAAAGGGCTGCAGAGCAGCCCCATCCAACTGTGTCGCACAATTGATCACTGGGGCCGCTTCGCGACCCTTTCGCGACACAAGGCCGCTCCTACAGAATTTCTGCGCGCCTTGGGAGTGGGAGCCGGCTTGCCGGCGATAGGGGCCCGAAACAACGACAACAAGCCGAGAGCCTTGCCTGCATGTACAAAACCCTCGAAGCCCACATTCGCCAGCAGGTCGCCCCGGCCGCCCTGCGCGCCGAGTTCCGCCAGCACGAATTCGAGGCCATGCGCCGCTTCTGCCTGCTGATCTTCTGCATCGGCATTGCCATCTGGCTGGTGTTCGACCTGATCGTCAGCTACCTGGGCGACCAGGGCCTGACCTGGCGCTCGACGGCCTTCCTCGCCCTGCTCGGCTGCCTCACGGTGGTCCTCGGCTTTACCCGTCGCAGCCAGCACTTCGATGTGCTCAACCTGCTGTTCGTGGTGGTGATCACCCTGGGCCTGCGCCTGGTCATCGAGGGCGTCCCCATCACCGTGCGCCCGGTGTGGCTGATACTGACCGTCTCGACGGTGCTGTACACCGTGTCGGTATTGCCGGTGCGGCGCTGGTCGTTCTTCTGCGCCATGGGCATCACCTGGGTGGTGCTCAACCCCTTCCACCACACCCGTGTCGAGCCCTTCGAACTCGAAGGCGCCCTGCTGCTCAGCTATGCGCTGTTTCTCAGCGGCCTGGTGATCTACAGCTACCTGCGCCTGCGCCAGGCCAAGCTGCACAATTTCTACCTGACCAAGGTGCTGCTGGAACAGGCCTACATCGACGCCCTGACCGAAATCCCCAACCGCCGCTCGTTCATGGCCAAGGCCGAGCGCCTGCTGCAACTGGCCGGCCCGGGGCAGTTCCTGGCGATGATCGATATCGACAACTTCAAGCAGGTCAACGACCGCTTCGGCCATGACATCGGTGATGAGGTGCTTAAACGGGTGGCTGCGCATATTCGCGCCGCAATGGCGGATTATGAGATTGCTCGGTTGGGCGGCGAAGAGTTCGCGATTTTCTTCCAGGGGCTGGATGAGCAAGGTGCCGAACAGCGGGTCGGCGCACTGTGCCAACGGGTGCGTGACGATGTCGGCGCCCATGCGGTGACCATCAGCATCGGCCTTGCGCGGGTGGACAACGGCGATACCCTGAGCCTGGCGTTGATCCGGGCGGACCAGGCATTGTATGCGGCCAAGCACAGTGGCAAGGATCGGTTCGTCCTGTGGAGCGCGCCAGTGGCAGAGCATTGACAACCAGGCTGCTTGGGCTGCACGTCCTCTGTAGGAGCGGCCTTGTGTCGCGAAAGGGCTGCGAAGCGGCCCCGACAATATTCGCTGTGACGCCGAAATCCCGGGGGCGCTGCGCACCCCTTTCGCGACACAAGGCCGCTCCTACAAGGGCACGGCGAAAAAGCCCCATCACCCCGCCGGCAATCGAATCCTGAACTGCGCCCCACCCAGCGCCGACTGCGCCACGGTCAAGGTCCCGCCCTGCCCTTCGATGGCTCGTCGGCTGATCGCCAGCCCCAGACCGAACCCACCGGTACTGCGATCCCGGCTACGGTCCAGGCGATAGAACGGCTGGAAGATCCGCTCACGCTCTTCGGCCGGAATGCCAATCCCATCATCCTCGACGGTCAGCAGACAGGCACCGTCGTCTTCCAGGCGCAAGCGCAGCAACAAGCTCTCATCGCAATAGCGCATGGCATTGCGCACCAGGTTCTGCACCGCGCGCGCAGTCAGCCGCGGATCGAGGACAAATCGCGGCAAATCGTTCTCGCTGCGTACCTCCCACTGAATACCGCGGCCATCGAGCTCCTCGGCAAAACTACCGAGCACGCTGTCGACCAGCTCCAGCAGCGACACCTCGACCCGTTCGCGGCCCTGTTCGGCGAACTCCATACGGCTGTACGACAGAAGCTCCAGCACCAGTTCATCCAGCTCCCGCACATGCCCCACCAGTTCCAGCAGGCGCTTGCGCGCGGTCGCCGGCACCTCGTCGTACAGCAGCACCAGGCCGAAATCCAGGCGGGTCAGCGGTGTGCGCAGTTCATGGGACACCGCATTGAGCAGCTCGCGCTGCTGGTTGACATGGCGCTCCAGGTCACCGGCCATGGTGTCGAACACCCCGGCCAGTTCGCCGATGTTCGACCGCGGTGGTATATGGGTACGCTCGCTCATCTGGCCCTGCCCGAGGCTTCGCGCGGTTTCCTTCAAACGCTCCAGGTCACGCCAGTGCGGCCACACCCACAGCAGCAGGCAGCCGAGCATGGCGGCGCCGATCAGCACCGTCACACCCCATGACAGCACGTTGATGTCCAGCGGGTCGGGCGGTGAATGCAGGCGCACCAGCCACTGCTTGTCCAGCGGTGCCAGCACGGTCTCGTAGTACCCCCAGTCGGCGATGCGCACCGCGTGCAGGCCATGCTCCAGGCGTGCCCGCTCCTCGTCGTCGAGCTCGGCCTTGTCCATGGCCAGCAATTGCACTTCCAACGGGGCAAAATCCTTGGCCAGTTCCTGCGCCACCGCCGGCCACTGTTCGCGCGGTGCCTGCTGGAACTGGCGCACGATCAACGACTGCACGCCCTTGGTCTGGTCCAGGTTGTAGGCCATGAAACGCGCATGGAAGGCACCGACGATGGCGTCGGGGATCAGCAGCAAGGCACCGGCATAGGCGACGATGATCACCAGGTACAGGCGCACCAGGATCTTCAGCATGGCGTGTCAGTACTCCCACTCGACGCGGCTGAACAGGTAGCCCTTGCCCCACACGGTCTTGATCTTGCGCGCTTCGCCCGCGCTGTCGTCGAACTTGCGGCGCAGCTTGGAGATGGCCACGTCCACCGAGCGGTCGGTGCCGTTGAACTCGATGCCGCGCAACTGCTGGAGAATACGGTCGCGGCTGAGCACTTCGCCGGCATTGCGCGCCAGCACCACCAGCAGGTTGTACTCGCCGCTGGACAGCTCCACCTCCTCGCCGCGCCAGCTGACGGTGCGCTCGGCCAGGTTGATATGCAGGCCACCGATCAGGATCTGGTCACTGTCCAGGCGTGGTTCGTGGATGCTGCTGCGGCGCAGCAGTGTGCGCACCCGGGCCAGCAGTACCCGCGGCTCGCAGGGTTTGGTGACGTAGTCGTCGGCGCCCATCTCCAGGCCCAGCACCTGGTCGTGGCTGTCGTCGCGGGCGGTCAGCATGAGGATCGGCAAGCCCTGGGACGCCTGGCGCAGCAGGCGGCACACCTGCAGGCCGTCGAGGCCGGGCAGCATCAGGTCGAGGATCACCAGGTCCGGCTTGTGCTGGCGGAACGCGTCCAGCACGTGATCACCCCGGGCGATCACCCGGACATGGAAGTCGTTGCGTTGCAGGTAGCTGGCGATCAGCTCGGACAGCGCGCTGTCGTCTTCGACCAGGAGGATGTTCGGCATAAAGGGCTTTGACGAAGAAGTGAAGGAAGGCAGGATATAGAATCCTGCGCCGGGTGCCGCCGCTGCTTCACACTTTTTCACATACGCCCTACACAGCTTAACAGCGCCCCCGCGAACGGTTGCCTTAGCATAGGCTCGATCAATTCCGGAAGATCCGTATGTCCATTCTCTGCGCTACGCGCCTGCGCCCCCTGGCGCTCCTGGCGCTGTTCACCCTCGCCCTTGCCGGTTGCAATGACGCCGCCGAACAAAGCGAACAGACGCCCGTCTCGCAAGTGCGGGTCGAAACCCTCGCCGTGCAGCCGCTGGCCATCAGCACCGAACTGAGCGGGCGCATCCTCGCCCCGCGCACCGCCGAAGTGCGCGCCCGGGTGGCCGGCGTGGTGCTCAAGCGGGTGTATCGCGAAGGCAGCGATGTCAAGCAGGGCGATGTGCTGTTCCTGATCGACCCGGCGCCGTTCAAGGCCGACTTCGACAGCGCCCGCGCCACCCTGGCCAAGGCCGAGGCCACGGTCTATCAAGCGCGCCTGCAAGAGCAACGCTACCGCCAGCTGGTCGACGACAAGGCAGTCAGCCGCCAGGAGTACGACAACGCCCGCGCCAGCTTCCTGCAAGCCGATGCCGCCGTGGCCGAAGCCAAGGCCGCCCTGGAGCGCGCCCGCCTGAACCTGGGTTACGCCACCGTCACCGCGCCGATCTCCGGGCGCATCGGCCGCGCGCTGGTGACCGAGGGAGCCCTGGTCGGTCAAAACGAGACCACGCCATTGGCCACCATCCAGCAACTGAACCCGATCCACGCCGACGTCAGCCAGTCGACCCGCGAGCTCAACGCCCTGCGCCGCGCACTGCGGGCCGGCGAGCTGCAACGGGTGGGCCAGGACCAGGTCAAGGCGACATTGATCCAGGACGACGGCAGCGCCTACCCGCTGCCCGGCAAGTTGCTGTTCTCCGACCTCAGCGTCGACCCGAGCACCAACCAGATCACCCTGCGCAGCGAGTTCCCCAACCCCGACCTCGACCTGTTGCCCGGCAGCTACGTGCGCGTGCGCCTGGAGCAGGCCGTGCAACCGCAAGGCATCAGCGTGCCGCAACGGGCGATCCTGCGTGACAGCGCCGGCGTACCCAAAGTGCTGGTGGTCGACCCGCAGGATCGCATCAGCGAGCGCCAGGTGCAGCTGGGCAGCGCCCAGGGCGACCGTTGGGTCGTCAGCGCGGGCCTGGAGGCCGGCGAGCGCGTCGTGGTCGAGGGCTTGCAGCACGTCAAGGCCGGTGACTCGGTGCAGGTCGACGAACAACCGGACGCACTCTCCATCGTCCAGCACAACGGCCAGTGAGGGCCTGATCCATGCCGCAGTTCTTCATCGACCGCCCGGTGTTCGCCTGGGTGGTCGCGCTGTTCATTCTCCTGCTGGGCGGGCTGGCGCTGCCGCAGCTGCCCGTGGCCCAGTACCCCGACGTGGCGCCGCCACAGGTGGAAATCTACGCCGTGTACCCCGGCGCCTCGGCGGCGACCATGGACGAGAGCGTGGTCAGCATCATCGAGCAGGAGCTCAATGGCGCCGACAACCTGTTGTACTTCGCCTCGCAGAGCAGCCTGGGTAGCGCCACCATCACCGCCAGCTTCCAACCCGGCACCAACCCCGACCTGGCACAGGTGGATGTGCAGAACCGGCTCAAAGTGATCGAGTCGCGCCTGCCGCGCCCGGTGACCCAGCAAGGTTTGCAGGTCGAGAAGGTGTCCACCGGTTTCCTGCTGCTGGCCACCCTCACCTCCGAGGATGGCAGCCTCGACGAGATCGCCCTGTCCGATATCCTCGCGCGCAACGTGATGAACGAGATCCGTCGCGTGAAGGGGGTGGGCAAGGCCCAGCTGTATGGCTCGGAGCGGGCCATGCGGATCTGGATCGACCCGGCCAAGCTGGTGGGTTTCAACCTCACCCCCAACGATGTGGCCGAGGCCATCGCCGCGCAGAACGCCCAGGTGGCACCTGGCAGCATCGGCGACCTGCCGGCCCGGCCGACCCAGGAAATCACCGCCAACGTGGTGGTCAAGGGCCAGCTGAGCACCCCGGAAGAATTCGCCGCCATCGTCCTGCGGGCCAACCGCGACGGCTCCACGGTCACCGTCGGCGATGTCGCCCGGGTCGAGATCGGCGCCCAGGAGTATCAGTACGGCACCCGCCTCAACGGCAAGGCCACCAGCGCCTTCAGCGTCAAGCTGGCGCCCGGCGCCAATGCCATGGAAACCGCCACCCTGGTCAAGCAGAAGCTCGACGAGCTGTCGCGCTACTTCCCGGCCGGGGTCAAGTACGACATTCCCTATGACACCTCACCGTTCGTCAAAGTGTCGATCAAGCAGGTGATCAACACCCTGATCGAGGCCATGGTGCTGGTGTTCGCGGTGATGTTCCTGTTCCTGCAGAACTTCCGTTACACCCTGATCCCCACCCTGGTGGTGCCGGTGGCGCTGATGGGCACCTTCGCGGTGATGAACGCGCTGGGTTTCTCGGTCAACGTGCTGACCCTGTTCGGCATGGTGCTGGCCATCGGCATCCTGGTGGACGACGCCATCGTGGTGGTGGAGAACGTCGAGCGGATCATGGCCGAGGAAGGCTTGGCCCCCAAGGAGGCCACGCGCAAGGCCATGGGCCAGATCAGCGGCGCCATCGTCGGCATCACCCTGGTGCTGGTGGCGGTGTTCCTGCCAATGGCGTTCATGAAAGGCTCGGTGGGGGTCATCTACCAGCAGTTCTCGGTGTCGATGGCGGTGTCGATCCTGTTCTCGGCGTTCCTCGCCCTGAGCCTCACCCCGGCGCTGTGCGCCACCCTGCTCAAGCCGCTGGCCAAGGGTGAGCACCATGAACGCAAGGGCTTCTTCGGCTGGTTCAACCGCCGCTTCGACGGCATGAGCAACGGCTACCAGCGCTGGGTCACCCACGCCCTGGCGCGCAGCGGCCGTTACCTGCTGGTGTATGCCGCACTGGTGGGCGTGCTTGTCTATGGCTTCAGCCAGTTGCCCAGCGCCTTCCTACCCACCGAGGACCAGGGCTACACCATCACCGACATCCAGCTGCCGCCGGGTGCCAGCCAGGCCCGCACCATCGAGGTGGGGCGGCAGATCGAAGCGCACAACGCCGAAGAGCCGAGCGTGGCCAACACCACGCTGATCCTCGGTTTCAGCTTCTCCGGCAGCGGGCAGAACGCGGCACTGGCCTTCACCACGCTCAAGGACTGGTCCGAGCGCGGCAGCGACGACAGCGCCCAGTCCATCGCCGACCGCGCCACTGCAGCGTTCAGCCAGCTCAAGGACGCCATCGCCTTCTCGGTGCTGCCACCCCCGGTGGACGGCCTGGGCGAGTCCACCGGCTTCGAGTTCCGCCTGCAAGACCGAGGCGGCATGGGCTACAGCGAGCTGATGCAGGCCCGCGACCAACTGCTCGAGCAGGCGCGCAAGAGCAAGGTGCTGGTCAATGTGCGCGAGGCCTCGCTGGCGGAAAGCCCCCAAGTCGAACTGCAAGTGGACCGCCGCCAGGCCAATGCACTGGGAGTGTCGTTCGCCGATATCGGCGAAGTGCTCAATACCGCGGTGGGCTCCAACTACGTCAACGACTTCCCCAACCAAGGCCGCATGCAACGGGTGGTGGTGCAGGCCGAGGGCGACCAGCGCAGCCAGGTCGAGGACCTGCTCAAGATCCATGTGCGCAACAGCAGCGGCAAGATGGTGCCCCTGGGCGCCTTCGTCACCGCCCACTGGCAGAGCGGCCCGGTGCAACTGACCCGCTACAACGGCTACCCGGCGGTGTCGATTTCTGGTGAACCCGCCGCCGGCTACAGCTCGGGCGACGCCATGGCCGAGGTCGAGCGCCTGGTCGCCCAGCTGCCGGCTGGCGCGGGCCTGGAATGGACCGGCCTGTCGCTGCAGGAGCGGTTGTCCGGCAGCCAGGCACCGCTGCTGATGGCCTTGTCGCTGCTGGTGGTGTTCCTGTGCCTGGCGGCGTTGTACGAAAGCTGGTCGATCCCCACCGCCGTGCTGCTGGTGGTACCGCTGGGGGTGCTGGGTGCGGTGCTGGCGGTGACCCTGCGCGGCCTGCCCAACGATGTGTTCTTCAAGGTCGGCCTGATTACCCTGATCGGCCTGTCGGCGAAGAACGCCATCCTGATCATCGAGTTCGCCAAGGAGCTGGTCGACCAGGGTGTCGATGCCACCCAAGCCGCGATCCAGGCCGCGCGCCTGCGCCTGCGGCCGATCGTGATGACCTCGCTGGCGTTCATCCTCGGTGTGGTGCCGTTGGCCATCGCCAGCGGCGCCAGCTCGGCCAGCCAGCAGGCCATCGGCACCGGGGTGATTGGCGGCATGCTCAGCGCGACGTTCGCCATTGTGTTCGTGCCGGTGTTCTTCGTGGTGGTGATGCGCCTGGCCGGGCGTGATCGGACCAAGGAGGCCAAGCCAGTAACCAGCGAAAGCTGACTGGACAAGCCCGGCGTTGAATGAGAGGGTTCCCGGCATTGACTGCCTGGAACCCTTTTTCATGCCCACTACCCTGCCCCCCTGCTCCATCCTTATCCTTGCCGGCGGCCGTGGCCAGCGCATGGGCGGCCGTGACAAGGGGTTGGTGCCGTGGCGGGGCGAGCCGCTGGTGGCCCATGTGCAGCGGATGGTGCGTGGTTTGTCCGACGACGTGGTGATTTCCTGCAACCGCAACCAGGATGCTTACCGCGCCTACGCCGACCAGCTGGTTGGCGATGCCGAGGCGGATTTTCCCGGACCATTGGCCGGGGTGATCGCCGGTCTTTCAGTGGCGAGGCATGAGTGGGTGGTGATGTTGGCCTGTGATGCGCCACTGGTTGACCAGGCACTCGTAGAAGACTTGCTTAAGCTGGCCGTCGAGCACGACAGCGCGGCGATGGTGCGCCAGGGTGGCTATTGGCAGCCGATGTTCAGTGTGCTGCCACGGCGGGTGCTGCCGGTGCTGGAGCAGGCTTGGGCGGCGGGTGAGCGGAGTTTGCAGAAGGCGTTGTTGGTGGCGCCGGTGCAGGGGCTGGAGTGTGCGCAGGATGATCAGCGGCTGAGCAATTTCAACAGCCCGGAATTCTTGCGGTGAAATTATTGGTTTGATCGCCTTGGGATCGCGTGTAGGCCACCAGGTGGCTGGCGACAGATATGCAGCGCTCTCAAGATCGAGCGCCGCCCGCGCGGCGCATCGCGGGCAAGCCCGCTCCCACATCTGTTTCGGGCCAGTTACTCCTGCAAGTTCTTCACTGTCCGCCTTGTTGGTCCGACTCGATTTTGAGGTGGGCGCTGATGATGCTCCACCAGACTCAAGACATGCACCAAGGCGGGCAGCGGTACCTTCACAGGCATAATTGGCCCGAAACAGATGTGGGAGCGGGCTTGCCCGCGATGCGCCGCGCGGGCGGCGCTCGATCTGATAGGCGCTGCAAGAACACCGGCGGGCACCCGGTGGCCATGACCCAATATCCCGCCACCTCTCGCTCAAACCACCTCAGCGCGCAAGCTCCCCGATACTGATCTCACGCATCCGAAACTTCTGCACCTTCCCCGTCACCGTCATCGGAAACTCATCGACGAAGCGGAAGTGCCTTGGCACCTTGAAATGCGCAATCCGCGCCCGCGCCCATTCGCGCAGTTCATCTTCGCTGGCGCTATGCCCTGGGTGGAAGCGAACCCAGGCAACGATCTCTTCCCCATACTTGCTGCACGGAACGCCGATCACCTGCACATCGGCCACCGCCGGGTGGGTGAAGAAGAATTCCTCAAGCTCGCGTGGATAGATGTTCTCACCACCGCGGATGATCATGTCCTTGCTGCGCCCAACGATGCGCACATAACCCTGCTCGTCCATCACCGCCAGGTCGCCGGTGTGCATCCAACCTTCGCCATCGATGCTTTCGCCTGTGGCCTTGAGGTTGTTCCAGTAGCCAAGCATCACGCTGTAGCCCCGGGTGCACAGCTCGCCGATCTCGCCGCGCGCCACTGTATTACCCTCGCCATCGATCACCTTGTTCTCCAACCGCGGCTGAGTGCGCCCGACGCTGGTCACCCGGCGCTCAAGGTCATCATCCGCGCCGGTCTGCAGCGACACCGGGCTGGTCTCGGTCATGCCGTAGGCAATCTGCACTTCACCCATGTGCATCTCGCCGATCACCCGGCGCATCACCTCGATCGGGCAGGTGGCGCCGGCCATGATCCCGGTGCGCAGGCTGGACAGGTCGAACTCGCCCCGGCGTGGGTGGTCCAGTTCGGCGATGAACATGGTCGGTACGCCATACAGCACAGTGCCGCGCTCTTCGGCCACGGCCTGCAGGGTCAGCAGTGGGTCGAAGGCATCGTTGGGGTAGATCAGCGTGCTGCCGTGGGTCATGCAGCCGAGGTTGGCCATGACCATGCCAAAACAGTGATACAGCGGCACAGGCACTACCAGGCGGTCATGTTCGGTGAGGCCGAGGCTTTCACCGACCATGTAGCCGTTGTTGAGGATGTTGTGGTGGCTGAGGGTGGCGCCCTTGGGGAAACCAGTCGTGCCGGAGGTGTATTGGATATTGATGGCGTCGTCCGGGTGCAGGCTGGACTGACGAGTGGCCAATTGCTCGGCGCTCACCTCCCCGGCACGGGCCTGCAACACCGGCCAGGGCAGAAAGCCTGCCGGCGGTGCGCTGGCCAGGCTGATCACACCACGCAGCTCGGGCAGACGCTCGCAAGCCAGTGCGCCGGGGTGGCTGTCGGCCAGCTCAGGCACCAGTTCCAACAGCATCGCGTGGTAATCGGAGGTCTTGAAGGCATCGGCGCAGATCACCCACTGGCAGCCGGACTGGCCCAAGGCGTAATCCAGCTCGCTGCTGCGGTAGGCCGGGTTGATATTGACCAGGATCGCGCCGACCTTGGCGCTGGCGAACTGGGTGATGCACCACTCGGCGCAGTTGGGGGCCCAGATGCCCAGCCGGTCACCGGCCTGGATGCCGAGGGCCATCAGTGCCCGCGCGTGCTGGTTGACCGCTTCGGCCAGTTGCCGCCAGCTGTAGCGCACCTGCTGATGGCGGACGACCAGGGCCTCATTGTCGGGGACGCGGGCGACGGTGGCGTCGAAGGCGTCGCCGATGCACTGGGTCAGCAGGGGTTTGGCCGGGTCGCCCTGAGAGTAACTTGGCTGGGTCATGGTAGATCTCTTGTTGTTCTTGTGTTGATTTATCCGGCCCCATCGCCGGCAAGCCGGCTCCCACAGGTACGGTGCGGGCCCCGGTCGCGACGCAACCCTGTGGGAGCCGGCTTGCCGGCGATGGGGCCAACAGCGATTACCGGACGAACACCTGCGGCGTGGTGGTGGACATGTCGCCGCCCGGCAGCTTGATGTTCTTCACTTTCTCCAGCGTGTCCGGGTCGAACACCGCCAGGTCGTTGAAGGTGCCACCCAGGTACAGCTTGTCGCCCGCCTTGTCGAAGGTCACGCAGTAGTAGGTGTGTTCGAGGTTAGCTGCCTTGACCAGTTTCTTCTGCTTGATGTCGTAACGCGCCAGGCGGTTGAGCACACCGTACATCTGGTTGCCATCCTTGGGCGAGCGCAGGCCGGTGAAGTACAGCTCGGTCAGCTCGCCGAACTCTTGCGTGTGCGCCTTGCCGGTCTTCAGGTCGATGCTCAGGTAGCCATACAACGGCTCGGTGGTGGCCGGATCCTGCTTGGCATCCTTGAACTTGGCGATGGTGTAGAGCATCGAGAACTCATGCCGTGAACTCTGGTGCGGCCAGAAGTACAGCACGTCCGGGGCGCTGTAGCCCGGGCGGTTCCAGCTGCGCAACGGCAGCGCGACCGTGTACTTGCCGGTCTGCACATCCATCTTGTAGATGTCTGGCCCCGCTACGTACAGGCTGCCATCGTCGGCCGCGCGCATCAGGTAAACCTGGCGCGGCATCGGGAAGGTACGCACCGGTTTGGCATCCAAACCATCGCCGGTGCGGAACACCTCCAGGCGCGGCGGCTTGACCACGTAGTGGTCGTTCAGGCGCTGGCTGGGGTTGACCGTGGCGTACACCTCCTTGCCGTCGGGGCTGATGGCGAAGGAATACATGGCCTTGCCCACCTCCCCCGGCACGCTGGAAAGGTTGGCGTGGAAGGTGGTCTTGCAGCTGTCCAGGTCGATGCCGTAGATATCGGCGAAGTGGTTGTTGAGCACATAGGCGGTGCGGTTGTCCGGCGCCATCATCGCCGTGCCCGGGCCGAATGAGTCGGGCATGCGGCAGGTCTTGAACAGCGTGTCGCTGGCCACGTCCACCACATGCAGGTTGTTCGGGTAGTTGGTGGCAATCAGGTATTCGTGGCCGGCCTGCAGGGCCTTGCCTGCGTCGTCGGCCTGGGCCGCCCAGGCGCAGGCCGTGGCGGCGACGGTGAGCGCGAGTTGCGCGCAGAATCCAGGTTTCATGCGGTTTCCCCTTGTCGTTCTATTTGTCTTTCGGGAATACGGTGCCGAGGTTGCGCCAGTCTTCGGCAGAATTGGTCGCCTGGGCGTTCCAGTCCTGGTAGGTGCTCATCATGTCCGGCACCTGGGCCGGCCACCAGCAAGGGTCGGAGCAACCGTACAGGTCGGCCTCCATCGGCTGGCACAGCGAGCTGACCCCACCGAAGGCGTCGACCTCCCAGCCCGGGTCGGTGGTGGCGGTGCAGCCGGCCACCGCGCTCATCGCCAGCACTTCTTCGACGCGGTCCTCGGCGGCGGCCTGTTCAAGGATGCGCGCCTTGTTGTTCAGCGGTTTGAGGTGCTTCATGTCAGTGCGCCTTCCTGGGAGTGATGTAGCGGTCGATGAAGGCCGAGTTGGCGGCCATGATGCGGCTGTAGACCTCGATGCCGAAGTCGACCCAGTCGCGCATCAGCTCGCAGTAGTGGTAGGTCGGGTGCTGCGGGTCGCCGTAGCGGGCGTAGCTTTCGTGGTAGCAGCCGCCGGAGCACAGGTTGCGGATGCGGCAGCTGTCGCAGCCGGTGCCGCTGCGGTCCAGGCGTTGCGACAGGAAATCGTTGAGCTGTGCTTGCTTGACGCCCTGGTGCACGTTGCCGAAGGTCGGCAGGCTGGAGCCGGTGAAGCGATGGCACAGGTTCAGCTCCCCCTCGTGGTCCACCGCCAGCATCTTCAACCCCGCACCACACGGCAGGGCCTTCTTGTGCCCCTCGTGGATGTCGGTGATCAGCTGGTGCAGGTTGGAGAAGCCGATGTTGCGGTGCTCCAGCGCCGCCTCCAGGTAACGCCGGCCGAGGGCCTTCATGTTGGCGAACACCTGCACCAGCTCGTCGCCGGTGAGGTTGAAGTCGGCCATGTCGCCGGAGGTCACCGGGGCGAAGCCCACCTCGGCAAAGCCCATCTCGTTGAACAGGTGGTTCCAGATGGTCTCGACATCGGTGATGCCACGGGTGAGGGTCACCCGGGCCCCCACCGGCCGGCTGTCATAGCGCGACAGCAGCATGTCGGCCTTGCGCCGCACCACGTCGTAGGTGCCCTGCCCGCCCACGGTGATGCGGTTGCGGTCGTGCACGGTCTTGGGCCCGTCGATGCTGATGGACAGCCCGAAACGGTGGGCGTTGAGCCAGTCGACGATCTCTTCGGTGAGCAGCGTGGCGTTGGTGGTCATGATGAACTCCACCTGCTTGCCGGCCTCGGCGAAACGCCGCTCGCAGTAAGCCACCATGTGCTCGATCAGTGGCCGGTTGGACAACGGCTCGCCGCCGAAGAACACCACGCTGTAGCGGGTCTCGTCGGGCGATTCCTTGAGCAGCATCTCCACCGACGCCTCGGCGGTGGCGGCGCTCATCTTCTTGCCGGCCGAAGGCTTGTCGAGGTCTTCCTTGTAGCAGTAGGTACAGCTGAGGTTGCAGCCGGTGTTGACGTTGAGCACCACAGTGTTCAGCGCCGTGCGCTCGACCTGCTTCAAGGCGATTTCCGGCGTCAATGGCGAGCCGTCGCTGACCACTTCCAGGGCGATCAGCTCGCGCAGGGTTTCCTGGATGTCCTGCCCGTCGAACTGCTGGCCGAGCTGCTGCATCAGCTCCTCGGCGGAGCAGCCCTGGCGGCGCAGGGTGTCGATGATGCCGCCGGTCACCGCGTCGGTGGCGAACAGCGAGCTGCTGGGGATATGGAACAGCATGCGGTCGGCATCCACCTGCACTTCGTGCAGGTTGCGTTCGACCAGATTCAGTAGTGCGCCCATGGCGACCTCCCGGTATTCGATTCGTCAGGTAATTGCGCGGCCAGCCCACCCCTATGGCAGGGGCGGATTGTTCCAGCGCTGCACGGTGACGATCATGTGGCCCTCGCCGGTCTGGCCACCGTCAGCCAGCGTGGCGACCACTTTCAGGTTGCCGGCGTTGTTGGTCATCATCTTGCGCGCGGGGTTGGGCCCTGCGCCGCCCGGCACGAACACGCCGTCGGCCTGCATCTGGCCTGCGAACTTGACGTCTTCGTCCTCGACCGCGCGCTCGTTGAACGGCTCGACTTTCCAGGTGGCCGGCAGGTAGCCGATGCGCAGCGGTTGGCCGCTGGCATCCTTGCCCCAGGCCTCGGCCTCGAAACGGCCTTGGACCTTCGGCACGGAAGCACCGTTTTCACCGATGCGGGCGATGGAGAACGCCGGTACCACCTTGACCTCGTCGACCTTGTCGTAGACCGCCAGCGTCACGCCCTTGAGCGCGCCCACTGCAACCTCGCGCTGGCCGGCGGCGGCGTCCTTGGCGGCACGCGCCTTGACCCGGATCAGCGTTGGGGTTGATTCCAGCACTTCGGTCACCTGCACCCCCGCGCCCAGGTCCGGCTTGCCGGCCAGGTCGCTGCCCACCAGGGTGATCTCGCTGTCACTGCCGGCCTTGATGAACGCCGGCTGCACCGCCAGCAAACGGCCCTGGCCCGCCTGCGAGGCGCTGAAGTCCAGGCCGCGCTCGTCGTGCTCGGCCTCGAACATGCGGCCCTTCATCTGGCCGTCGATGGCGGCGAACACCTGGCGCAGGTTGGCCTCGCCGACCTTGACGTTGCCGCGCCACTCGTAGCCGTTGTAGAGGATCGCCGAGCCACTGCCATTGAATGGCGTGCCGTCGGCGTAAGTGCCTTTGACCTCGACCTTGAAGGTGTCGCCGTCACCTGCGCTGACGCTCATCACCCCGCGCACGTCGCCCTTGGCGAGCATATGGCCACTGAACGCCCATTGCCCCGCCAGGGTTTCGGCCTTGGGCCGCGCCTTGAGCCAATCGGCCCAGGCCGGGTTGTCGAGGGGGAAGCGCTTGGCCAGGTCCGGCACCATCTGCTTGAGGGCGATGTCCAGCCAGTCGCGGTCACGGGCCTGGGCCTGGTATTCCAGCGATGGCCATTGGCTGAGGTGGAAGTTGACCAGGTGCGCCCATTCCTGGGCCGGTCGCCGCTGCAGGGCGACCCGGGCGCCGGAGTGGCAGCGCCCGCACATCTGGCTGAGCTGATCGTCAAAGTGCTCGACGGTATTGAGCCGGCGCTCCATGGCGTAGCGCACGCCGTCGGTCTCGCTGGGGGCCAGGCCCTGTTTGTCGGCCAGGTACTTGACCAGGGTGCGGCGGTCATCGTCGCTGATCTGCAAGCCGTGCATCACCTGCATGCGAGCGATGCTCATCAGCCAGCCTTCGGGGGTCTTGCGCTGGTGGCTGATGCGGCTGTAGCTGTCGTTGCCCTCGGGGATATGGCACCCCATGCACTTGTTCTGCAACAGGCTCGGGCCCTGCTCGGCCGCCATGGCCTGGGCGGTGAACAGTGCGGTGGCGACCAGCGCCAGTGTGCCCGCCTGCCGCCGGAGTCGAGTCGTGTTCAAGGTCAGACCTCCACGGTGTTGTTCTTATCGTTATTTGCACGCTTGGGTAGTGCGGTGTGCATGTGACAGTGGCGATACAGGAAGTGTGCCAGTTGTGGCAAAAATGTTTTGGATCAGTGGGTTGCCTGGGTTTTGCGGATATGGGCCAGCCTCTGGGGTTGTAGGTGATCGTCCCATTTCGCGACTGGGTGTTTCACCTTGAGACATGCGACGGGGCTGATCATGCTGGGGCTGCTTTGCAGCCCTTTCGCGACACAAGGCCGCTCCTACAGAGGATCGCGGTCTCTTGTAGGAGCGGCCTTGTGCCGCGAAAGGGGCGCAAAGCGGCCCCAGCGCCCTTGAGCCAAACACATAGCCACGTGTGTCACATCACGTCTCACTGGGTCTCAATATGCAACAGGTCAACCATAGTTCCCGCCATGCCTATTTCTACAAAGGCCCCTGTCAACAGGGCATTGACCCGCTTCGAAGTCCTTTGGCACGCCCATTGCCCCAGCCCTGGTCACAACCAATGACAAGAGGCACCGCCCCATGCACTCCGAACTGCCGATCCTCCCCGCCACCCGTGCGTTCCTGGCACGCCAGCTGAAGATGCGCATCGGCGCCGACTGGCAGGACGCCTCCAGCGGTCGCACCTTGAGTTTCCGCAACCCGGCCACGGGGGAGATCCTCGGCGAAGTGCCCGCAGCCGACCCTGCGGATGTCGACCGCGCCGTGCGCGCCGCGCGCCAGGCCTTCGACGACTCGGCCTGGAGCCGCATGCGCCCACGTGAACGGCAGAACCTGCTGTGGCGCCTGGCTGACCTGATGCAGCGCGATGCCCAGCAACTGGCCGAACTGGAATGCCTGAACAACGGCAAGAGTGCCGCCGTCGCCCAGGTGATGGACGTGCAACTGGCCATCGACTTTTTGCGCTACATGGCCGGCTGGGCCACCAAGGTCGAGGGCAGCACCGTCGAGCCATCGCTGCCCTTGATGCCCAACGACGAGTTCCATGGCTTCGTGCGCCGCGAAGCCGTCGGCGTGGTGGGGGCCATCGTCGCCTGGAACTTCCCGCTGCTGCTGGCCTGCTGGAAGCTCGGCCCGGCCCTGGCCACGGGCTGCACGATGGTGCTCAAGCCCGCCGACGAAACCCCGCTGACCGCGCTCAAGCTCGCCGAACTGGTGGATGAAGCCGGCTACCCGGCCGGGGTGTTCAACGTGGTCACCGGCACCGGGCTGAACGCCGGCGCCGCGCTGAGCCGCCACCCGGGCGTGGACAAACTGACCTTCACCGGCTCCACCGAGGTCGGCAAGCTGATCGGCAAGGCGGCCATGGACAACATGACCCGCGTCACCCTCGAGCTGGGCGGCAAGTCGCCGACCATCGTGCTGCCCGACGCCAACCTGCAGGAAGCCGCCGCCGGCGCCGCCACAGCGATCTTCTTCAACCAGGGCCAGGTGTGCTGCGCGGGCTCGCGACTGTACGTACACCGCAAGCACTTCGACAACGTGGTGGCCGATATCGCCGGTATCGCCAACGGCATGAAGCTGGGCAACGGCCTCGACCCGTCAGTGCAGATGGGCCCGCTGATCTCGGCCAAGCAGCAGGACCGGGTGACTGGCTACATCGAACTGGGCCGCGAACTGGGCGCCACCATCGCCTGCGGCGGCGAGGGTTTCGGCCCCGGGTACTTCGTCAAACCGACGGTGATCGTCGATGTCGACCAGCGCCATCGCCTGGTGCAGGAAGAAATCTTCGGCCCAGTGCTGGTGGCCATGCCATTCGACGATATCGATGAAGTGCTGCGCATGGCCAACGACAACCCCTATGGGCTTGGCGCGAGTATCTGGTCCAACGACCTGGCCGCCGTGCACCGCATGATCCCGCGCATCAAATCCGGCTCGGTGTGGGTGAACTGCCACAGCGCCCTGGACCCGGCGCTGCCGTTCGGCGGCTACAAGCTGTCGGGCGTCGGCCGCGAGATGGGCGCGGCGGCGATCGAGCATTACACCGAGCTCAAGTCGGTGCTGATCAAGCTCTGATTAATTGGACTCATCGCGGGGCAAGCCCGCTCCCACGGATTATTGCGTGGGAGCGGGCTTGCCCCGCGATGGGGCCGCCTCAGGCAACACAACAATCACAATAAAAACATGGAGCACACCATGAAGCACCCGCTCGCCTGCGGTTTGGCCCTGTTGCTGGCCGCACCGCTCACCCAGGCCCACGAACTCTACAACCACGACGGCACCACCCTGGACGCCAACCTCGAAGCCCTGTTCGGCGCCTTCCACAGTGACGAAAGCTTCGACCAGTTCGGCAACCGCAAGGACGGCAGCAGCAACTGGCGCGAGGGCTACGTCAAGTACGGCCTCAGTGCCAGCCAGGCGATCGCCGACAGCGGCGCACTGTACGGGGCCTTCAGCCTGCTCAGCTCCGCCACCTGGGGCGATGGCGACGCCGCTGGCTTCACCCTCGGCGACGAACGCCGCACCGCGGTAGAAGACCTGTACCTGGGCTGGCGCTCCGGCACCCTGTTCCCGGCACTGGGCGAAGATGGCGTGGACATTTCCGGCGGCCGCCAGCTGGTCACCTTGGGCGACGGTTTCCTGATCCAGGGCGACCCGGTCAACGCCGGCAACGTCGACCTGGGCGCCAACTTCGACCGGGGCGGCGCCTACTACCTGGCTGCGCGCAAGGCCTTCGACCGTACTGCGGTGCTGCGCCTGGGCGGCAAGCAGGGTTGGCGCGGCGACCTGATGTGGTTGAAGTCCGACAATCACTTCCAGGCCGACACTTCGATGGCCGTGGCCAACCTGGAGCATGTCGCCGACGCCGGCACCGTCGGCCTGAGCTGGATCCACGGCCTGGACGTCGACCGTCGCTACGCCGAGATCCTCGGCCTGGAGCACCGCGACGGCATGGACACGGTAAGCCTGCGCGGGCGCGGCAACCTGGGGGTGAAGGACCTGGAGCTGGCCGCCGAATACGTCACCCAGGACCGCAGCGACGGGCGGGAGAACGCCTGGTATCTGGAGGGCAACTGGACATTCTCAGCCCTGCCCTGGTCGCCCACCGCCACCTACCGCTACAGCCGCTTTTCCGAGCAGTTCGACCCGTTGTTCTATGGCCTGAGCCGGGGCTACGGCACCTGGTTCCAGGGTGAGGTGGCAGCCAACTACGCAGGCCCCTTCAACAGCAACAGCCAGGTGCACCATGTGGCACTCAAGGCCACGCCACGGGAGGGGCTGACCGTGGGCGCGCTGTACTTCGACTTCGACCCGCTGGACACCGAGCGCGGCAACCTGGGTGGGCGCGAACTGGACCTGTATGTGGAGTGGATGGTCAACGAGCATTGGCTGATCAGCCCGTTGGTGGGGTTCTACAAACCGCAGCGCAGTGCCGAGAATGGTGGGGTGCAATTGGGTAGTCGGGAGACCGACACTTACCTGCAACTGGTGGTCGGGACCTTCTTCTGATCCGCAGGCTGTTCGCCAGCAAGCCCACCCTGAAGCTTGCACATCACCTGTAGGAGCGGCCTCGTGTCGCGAAAGGGGTGCGCAGCGGCCCCAGGTTTTTGCGTTCCCGTATAAATTGCTGGGGCTGCTGCGCAGCCCTTTCGCGACACGAGGCCGCTCCTACAGATACCGCGCAAGATGTGGGAGCCGGCTTGCCGGCGAATGGACCGCATCCCCGCCCTGTTTCAGGCATGCCCCTGTTCGCGCAACCAGCGCCGCACCATCACCTGGTCTTCTCCGCCGACCAACTGTTCCAGCGCCTGCCCCGCCTGTAGGCCACGCACCACCGGCGCCAGCTCGATCCCTTGCAGGTGCCACACCCCCAGCGGCTGATCAGGTGTCACCACCACCTCGACCTCCTCGACGAAACCGTCCCGCAATACCGGCCGGCGCTCGACCGTCACCGCCTGCCAATCGGCCGGCGCATGGATCGGCAGCGCATCCGGCCATGCCCGGCGAGCAGCCCAGAACGTACCCGTCGCCCGCACCTGCTCCTGGGCGTAGAAATCCCGCCCGATGCGGGCGAAGCGCAGGAACAGCTGCTCGATCCGCGTCTGATGAAAGCGTTGCGCCAGCGCGGCCCTGTCGGGTCTGCGCAACAGCGTGTTGATCACCACCGGCGCCTGTAACGCCGAAGACAGCGACTGAAAAATCCCATTACCCGACAGCGGATCGACCGCCATCACTGCATCGCCCACCCGCAACCAGTCCTGCCCCGCACAGACCCCGGCGAGGATCGCCGTGCTGCTGCGCGCGTACACCTGCGCAGGCGCGAACGCCTGCTCGCCAAACATCGCGGCCACTAATGAAGAGTCGCGCCGCCGCGCCGCGCAGTAGTCGGCCAGCCGTGCCTTGCCTGGCAGTTCAGCGCTGGCCGCATCCAGTGTCACCTGCCAGTAGCAGCGACCATCGGCCAGCCGTGCCATCCACGCCCAGCCGTCCGCCAGGCTCTCGACCGCCGAGGCCGGCGTACCCGGCGGGCCTTGCCACAGATTGAGCAGGCTGACCGTCTCCGGGCCACGCAGCCGACCTTCGCTCAATGGTGCCTGGCGCCCACGGGCCTCGACCAGGAAGTCGCCCGTCAGCACCCGGTCATCGTCCAGCTGCACCTGCCGGGCAGCGTCCCAGCGCACCTCGCGCACGCGACCTTCGATCAGCTCGATGCCGGCGCGGCGCAGATCATCGCGCAATGCCTGGTCGAAACGCTGGCGGTCGATCAGGAACTCTTCGTTCAGCCGCAGCCGATCACCATTCCAGTGCACCTCGCGCATGGCCGCAGTGGTCGCTTGGGCCAGTGCGCCACCAAGGCCCCCATGGCGCAGCCCATCGAGCACCCGTTGCGACACGCCCTCCACTGCCGCGAACCGGCGCCAGTCCGACACCAGCGTCACGGCGTAACCCAGGCGCCGCAACCCCAGCGCCGTGGCGGCGCCGGCCGGGCCGGCACCGAGGATCAGGATGCGCGCATCAGCCATCGGCCAGCCCCTTGTGCTCCGGCCCGGTAAACGCCGCGCCGCCCTTGAGCCAGTGGATCAGCGCCTCGGGTACCAGGGTTGGTTGTTCACGCAGCAGTGCGGCGACCTGGCCGGTGAACGCGGCACACGCCAGGCTCGCCCCCGCGCCCTGCTGTCCTCCAACATGGGCACCAAAGTCCGCTTGCGCGGTGCCCAGCCACGACCACTGGCCCGGCGCGCAGCGGGCATCGCCAGTCACGCGGATAACACCCGGGTAGCTCGCCGGGTACACCGGTGCCCCCCGGGCCGGGCTGGAGGCGCACAGCAACACCCCTGCCGCCGCTGCTTCGGCACACGCCTGGCGCAGCACCGGGCGGTCCTGGTGCAGGCCCAGGCTAAGGTTGACCACGCAGGCACCCTGCTCTACCAGCCACAGCAACGCAGCCGCCACCTGCAAGGCGCTGGTACTCCACTGCTCGGCGAACACCTGGGCCATCAGCAGTGGCGTGTCGCCAGCACCAACACGGATGCGCTCGAGCACGGCGCTGCCGTGGCCAAGGGCGTCGGGCAAGGCCTCGCCTTCTTGCAGCACGCCATCCGCCAGCCAGAAGCGCCGGGCCTGGAGCAGCGCGGCTGCCTGCCCAGGCGCACAACCGCTGTCGATCATGCCGATGCGCAGTTCACTGGCCATGGCCGGCGGCCTCCTTGCTGCGCAGCAGGCCTTCGCTCAAGTGCAGGTGCAGGTCGGCATCGGCCAGGGTCGAGGCACGGTGGCTGATGAGGATGCGGGTACGCCCGACAAACAGTTGGTCGATGGCGGCGATCACCTCGCGCTCGGTGGTTTCGTCCACCGCCGAGGTGGCCTCGTCGAGCACCAGGATCGCTGGTTGCTGCAACAGCGCACGGGCGATGGCGATACGTTGTTTCTGGCCGCCGGAGAGTTGCTGGCCACGCTCGCCGAGCAGCCCGTCCAGCCCCAGTGGCAGGCTGTCGACCAGGCCGTCCAGGCGGGTCAGGCGCACCACTTGCTCCAGCTGTTCGCGGGTCGCTTCGGGGGTGCTGTAGGCCAGGTTCTGCGCCAGGGTGCCACGAAACAGCACGATGTCTTGACTGACTACGGCGATGCGCCGGCGCAATGCGTGCAGGTCGAGTGCACGCAGGTCGGTACCATCGAGCAGGATATGGCCGGCATCCGGGTCGTAGAACCGCTGCAACAGGTCGATCAGGGTCGACTTACCGACGCCGGAGGCGCCACTGATGGCGACCTTGAGGCCACCGGGCAAGGTGGCATCGACGCCACGCAGCACGCCGCCCTGGCGCTGGTCGTGGGCAAAATGCACGCCTTCCAGGCGCAGCTCGCCTGGGCCCTCGGGGATCGGCCGTGGCGCCTCGGCTGGCCGCACGCCGAGCGGTTCGCGCTTGAGCTCCATCACCCGCCCCAGGCTCACCGCCATGCGCTGCACCGCCACGTACAGCCCCAAGAGGCTTTGCACCGGCCCCACGGCCATGCCCAGGTAGGTCGAGAAGGCAATCAGCGCACCCAACTGCCAGGTCCCCTGGATCACCCACCAACCGCCGACCAGGAACGCGCAGGCACGGCACCATGAGGTCAGGGTGCCCGGCACCGCCTGGGTGAAGAACTCGGTGAGCTGCACCTTGAGCAACTGGCCCATGTAACCCTGGCCCAGCCGCTCCAAGCGCTCGGCCTCGCGCCGTTGCTGACCGCTGGCCTGGATGAATTTCATCGCTGGCAGCGTCTCGACCAGAAACGACGAGACGTCCGCCGAACGCTCGCGCAGGCTGCGTACTTCGCGCTCGACCTTGCGCCGCATCCAGCGCAGCCAGAGCACCTCCAGCGGCACCAGCAGCGCCAGCAGCAGCGACAGCTGCCATGACAGCAGCAGCATCAACGCCAACGCGCCGACCAGGCCGATCACCGCCGACACCGCCGAGAACAGCGAGTCCACGGCAAAGCGCTGGATCTCGGCAACATCCCCGTCCAACCGCGAAAGGATGTCGCCGGTACGCCGCCGCCCGTAGAAGGTCGGCGACAGTTGCTGCAAGTGGCGGTACAGGTCATCGCGCAGGGCGAACAGGATGCGCCCGGACAGGCGTGTGTGCAGGTAGCGGTTGACCCCGGCCAGCACGGTACCGAGTAATCCGGCGCCAATCATGATCGCCGCCATGTGCCACAGGGTCTGGTAGTCCTTGGCCAGCAGGCCGTCGTCGATCAGGGTCTTGACCAGCCAGGGTTGCGCCAGGGCCAACAGCGAGGCGCCCAGCGACAACCCCAGCAGCACGCCGATGGCGCGCCGCTGCGGGCGCACGAAGCCGTACAGCCAGGCCAGGGCCTGGCGCATCAGCACGGGGTCGCTCGATTCGATCAGCCGTGAGAACAGTCCGCCCATGGTTCAGCCGCGCAACTGCTTGAGCTTGCGGTACAGGGTGGCGCGGCTGATGCCCAGTGCCTCGGCCGCGGCCGAGACATTGCCCTGGTGGCGCGCCAGGGCGCTGCGAATCAGCTCCAGTTCGTTGTCGCGCAGGCTGCCCGACGGCGGCGCGCCGCTGGCCAGTTCGTCGAGCAGGCAATCGGTGAGGTGGTCCAGGGTCAGCACCTGCTCACCGTCCTCGCGCATGGCCAGCGCGGTGCGCAGCACCATCTCCAGCTGGCGGATATTGCCCGGCCAGTCGAAGCCTTCGAGCAGGCCGGTCAGCGCCGGGTCGAGGCTCACGCCACGGCCACCGCACTTGCCCAGCAAGGTTTCGATGATGCCCGCCAGGTCGTCGCGCTCGCGCAGCGCCGGCAAGCGCACGGACACACCGTTGACCCGGTAGTACAGGTCTTCACGAAACTGCTGCTCGGCCACCAGGCGCTTGAGGTCGCGGTGGGTGGCGCAGATCAGCGCCACGTCGATCTCCTGCTCGTCGCCCGCCCCCAGTGGCGCCACCCGGCGTTCCTGCAATACCCGCAGCAAGCGCGCCTGAAGCGCCAAGGGCATGTCGCCGATCTCGTCGAGGAACAGCGTACCGCCGTGGGCCTGCATCAGCCGCCCGACCATGCCGCCCCGGCGCGAGCCGGTAAAGGCGCCTTCGCGGTAGCCGAACAGCTCGGACTCGATCAAGCCCTCGGGAATCGCCGCGCAGTTGACCGCGACGAACGGCTTGTCGCCCCTGGGCCCGACCTGATGCAGGGCGCGGGCCACCACCTCCTTGCCGGTACCGGTCTCACCCAGCAGCAGCACCGGCAAGCCGGCGCCCAGGCCCTGGCGGGCCATGCGCAGGTTGCGCGCCAGGCGTGGGTCGCCAGCGGCCAGCGCGTCCAGGGCCTGGCTCCTGGCCTGCGCGGCGGGCCGGGCGCCTGGCGTGGCAGCGCTGACCTGGGCGTGACGCGGCAACTGCACGGCTCGGAAGAAGAAATCGCCCTTGGCGGTCTGCACGCTGCTTACCCCGCCCTGCCACAGGCGGGCGATGAAGGCCGGCGAGCGTTCGCCCAACAGCTCGCTGCAACGCCGGCCGAGCAACGCCTGGCGGTTGAGCTGCAGCAGCTGGCAGGCATTGTCGTTGGCCGCCAGCACCTCACCGTCCAGGCTCAGGGCCAGCAGGCCCTGCCAGGCGCTGGCCAGGTATTGCGGGCGGCTGTGGAAGGCCAGTACCAGGTGTTCGGGGTGCGCCAGGCCAAACAGCCGGCATTCGATGTTGCTGGCGGCCAGCAGCAGGGTGCCAAGGCTGTCCTGAGGCTGCGCCATGACCCCTTCGCGGGTCACGTCGAGCACGCCGATCACCTCGCCGCTGGGGTCGCGCAGCGGCACCGAGGTGCAGGAGAACGGGCTGAGGCGGTCGAGGTAGTGCTCGCCGCAGTTGATCAGGGTGGGCTGGCCCTCGACCACCGCCGTGCCGATGGCATTGGTGCCGCGCAACGCCTCGCTCCAGCAACTGCCAGGGTGCAGGTCGCGCAGGCCTTCGCGCTCGAGCACATGCTTCTGGCCTTCAATGGCCAGTACGTTGGCCTGGGCGTCGCCGAGGATGACGATGCCACTCTTGCCCTGGCGCCGCACCAGGTAGTCGAACTCGGGGGTGACCGCGTCGACCAGCAGTCGGTTGTGTTCCAGCAGCGTGCGCAGGTCGAGACCGTGGCGGATGCCCAGCCCTACCTGTTCGCCCTGCAGGCAATCCAGGCCATGGCCAAGGCTGCGCCGCCAGGAGGCGTCGATTTCGTCGCGCAGCATCCCGGAAGGCAGTTCGCCTTCGTTGGCCAGCTTGAGGCGGACCAGGCGGGATTGTTGCAGCGGGTCATGGGCGTTTGTTGTTGGTGTTTGTCGCGCCATTGCGTGCTCCAGCGATGCCCCGGCGGACCGGGGCAACGGACAACGGAATTTCCGGCAGTGTGCGTCAGAAATCTTCAGCCGTCATCAGCGAAGCAGGCAAAAAAAGGGGCTTGGCGATGCGTTTGTGGTGTTCTCAAGATCGAGCGCCGCCCGCGCGGCGCATCGCTGGCAAGCCAGCTCCCACATTTGTTTCGGGCCAGTTATTCCTGGTCCATCTCCACTGTCCGCCCTGCTTGTATGGCGCGGTTTCAGTGTGGATGCTTTCGCCGCCCCACATGACTCAAGACATGCATCAGGGCGGACAGTGGAGACCTCACAGGATGGATTGGCCCGAAACAGATGTGGGAGCTGGCTTGCCAGCGATGCGCCGCGCGGGCGGCGCTCGATCTCAAGAGCGCTACAAAAACACCGGCAAGCACCTGGTGGCCCTCACCCAATCCCAATCCTCCCCCCCCAACC
>NZ_JACAFQ010000020.1 GCF_015354575.1 Pseudomonas sp. UFMG81 | reverse complement strand
CCCCGATGCCCCGCCCCGCCTGGTCCCTGTATGCCTACCAACTGATCGAGCCCGATGAGCAGCTCGACCTGTTTGCCTGCCAGGAAATCCGCATCCACCTGGCAGCTCGCCAGCTCGAACTGGGTGTGCCGGTCGACCGCACGCTATGCGGTGGCCTGCTGCCGGCGCAACCGCGTTGGTCGGGGGTGGAGCGTTCGATCTATCGCGACGAGCGCCTCTGCGCTTTGTGCAAGGCTATCCTCGATGCCCAGCGGCGCGGCATGCGCCCGATATGGCCGGAACTCTGAACGCCTTTCATCATCTGAAACGCATGCATCCCGCCAACGCCTCCCGCTTGTTCGACTGCGGGTGTACAATCGACACCCTTGACTGACCTTTCGAAGGATTTACCGGATGTTGCCGCGCTTTCCTGCCGTCACCCGTAGCCTCTCCCTGGCCGCCGTCCTGGTGGCCGGTCCTGCTGTTGCGCTGGAACTGCCGTTGCCACCGCCCGGTGAAGATGTCATCGGCCAGGTTCAAGTGATCAAGGCCAAATACGAAGACACCTTCGCCGACATTGGTACCGCCAACGACCTGGGCTATCTCGAAATGATCGCCGCCAACCCGGGCGTTGACCCGTGGCTGCCGGGTGCGGGCACCGAGATCATCCTGCCCACGCGCTATGTGCTGCCGCCAGGGCCGCGCGAAGGTATCGTCATCAACCTCGCCGAGTACCGTCTGTACTACTTCCCGAAAGGGCAGAACGTGGTGCACACCTTCCCGCTGGGGATCGGCCGCGAAGGCTGGGGGTCACCGATCGCCAACACCAAGATCACCGCCAAGACTCCGAACCCGACCTGGACGCCGCCGGCCTCGATCCGCAAGGAGCACGCTGCCGATGGCGATATCCTGCCGGCGGTGGTGCCCGCAGGGCCGGACAACCCGCTGGGTCCGTTCAAGTTCACGCTTGGCGTGCCTGGCTACCTGATCCACGGTTCGAACAAGAAGTTCGGCATTGGCATGCGCACCAGCCACGGCTGCTTCCGCATGCTCAACAACAACGTGCTGGAGCTGTCGAAGATGGTGCCGGTCGGTACGCCGGTGCGCATCATCAACGAGCCTTACAAGTTCGGTATCAGTGGTGGCAAGGTCTATCTCGAGGCCCATACGCCGCTCGACGACCATGGCAACCCATCGGTGGTCGACAAGCACACGGCGGTCATCAATGCGTTGCTCAAGCGTGAAGACTTGGCCAACAACTTGCGCATGAACTGGGACATGGTGCGTGATGTGGTTGCTGCCGAAGATGGCATGCCGGTCGAGATTGCCGTACCCGTCAACGGCCTTGGCACGGCGCCGGTGGTTTCGAGCATTCCGCCCGAGCTGCAGTAAAGTCTCTGCTACTTGTCTGAAGGCCTGCCTTAGTGCAGGCCTTTTCGTATCTGCGGCTTGTTGCTCGACAGGCAATAAAAAAGCCGACCCACAAGTGGGTCGGCTCCATAACAATCCGTGAGGATTATTACTTGCGGCTGGCTTTGTCCAGCATACGCAGAGCGCGCTCGTTGGCTTCGTCAGCGGTCTGCTGAGCCTTCTGAGCAGCTGCCATAGCGTCGTCAGCTTTGCGGTAGGCTTCGTCTGCACGAGCCTGGGCGCGAGCTGCTGCGTCTTCGGTAGCAGTCAGGCGAGCTTCGGTTTCTTTGGATACGCTGCTGCAACCGGTAGCCAGAACTGCGGCCAGAGCCAGAGCAGAGAATTTCAGAACGTTGTTCATCGTGTTCCCCTTCAAGGACTTTCAATTAAATAGCCATCTCTCGGAAAAGAGAAACTGGCCGGCGTACATAGTACCCATTACTTGTAGTAAGTAAACTGATTGAGCGCAAGAACTGCAAAAAAAATGCGGCCAGCGGTGCGGGGTGACGGGGATTGTAGGTAAAGTGTGAAAATCCTGTGCGGCACACGCAAGCGATTGTAAGACCGGAACTTTTTCGTTGAACTAACGGTGACTTCAACTGTCTTCGAGCGTCTTAGCCCATGGAACATCCGGCTGCCAGCGTCAACGCGTGCGCAGATAAACGTCGCGTTTGCATTTTCATCCCGGGCGCTTGAGCATTCCCGCTTGCGGCGCCTACTATTTGTAGGTGCTCGGTGGCTCAGAACGATCAAGGTCGTGATAGGGTCCAAGGGGTTGGAAGTGGCGCAGAGGTCTCAGGGCCGGACAAACACACATCGGTAAGGTATGGGTCTGCCGACAAGACCTGCTAGGAGTAGAAATGAGCGAGATGCTGACCATCCACCATGACCAGGCCGGTCATCAGTTCGAGACCAATGTGGACGGTCACCGGGCCTACCTGACCTACATGGACCTGGGCAAGCAGACGCTGGATATCTACCGTACCTTCGTGCCCAATGCCCTGCGTGGGCGCGGCATCGCCGCCGCATTGACCGAAAAGGCCCTGGAGTACGCTGAGCAGATGGGCTACACCGTGATCCCATCGTGCTCCTATGTCGAACGCTACATGGAGCGCCAGCAGCGCCATTCCAAGGCCTGAACGGATAGCTGAAATGAAAACGCCGGGCTTAGCCCGGCGTTTTCATTTGCGCAAGCCTCAGCCGCGCTGGCGCTGTGGCAGCACGTCCTTGAGTTTGGCGTGCATGCTGCGCAGGGTCTTCTCGGTGGCCGCCCAGTCGATGCAGGCATCGGTCACGGAAACACCGTATTGCAGCTCGTCCAGGTTCTTCGGAATGGCCTGGCAGCCCCAGTTCAGGTGGCTTTCGACCATCAGGCCGATGATCGACTGGTTACCCTCGAGAATCTGGTTGGCCACGTTCTCCATGACCAGCGGCTGCAGGGCCGGGTCCTTGTTGGAGTTGGCATGGCTGCAATCGACCATGATGTTGGCCTTGATCTTGGCCTTGGCCAGGTCCTGCTCGCACAGGGCGACGCTGACCGAGTCGTAGTTGGGCTTGCCGTTGCCGCCGCGCAACACCACGTGGCCGTAAGCGTTGCCCTTGGTGGTGACGATCGACACGCCGCCTTCCTGGTTGATGCCGAGGAAACGGTGTGGCTTGGACACTGACTGCAGGGCGTTGATCGCCACGGTCAGGCCACCGTCGGTGCCGTTCTTGAAGCCGACCGCCGAGGACAGGCCCGAGGCCATCTCGCGGTGGGTTTGCGACTCGGTGGTGCGGGCGCCGATGGCCGACCAGCTGATCAGGTCCTGCAGGTACTGCGGAGAGATCGGGTCGAGCGCTTCGGTGGCGGTGGGCAGGCCCATCTCGGCAAGGTCGAGCAGCAACTGGCGGCCGATGTGCAGACCGTCCTGGATCTTGAACGAGTCATCGAGGTAAGGGTCGTTGATCAGGCCTTTCCAGCCCACGGTGGTGCGCGGCTTCTCGAAGTACACGCGCATGACCAGGTACAGGGTGTCGGACACTTCCGCAGCCAATACTTTCAGGCGCTCGGCGTATTCGTGGGCGGCCTTGATGTCATGGATGGAGCAGGGCCCGACCACCACGAACAGGCGATGGTCCTTGCCGTCGAGGATATTGCGCACCACTTCGCGGCCGGCAGTCACGGTCTGCAGGGCGGTGGCGCTGAGGGGGATTTCCTTCTTGAGCTGATCAGGGGTGATCAAGGTCTCGTTGGAGGCAACGTTCAAGTCATCGATCGGTAAATCAGCCATCGTGTTACTCGTCAGGTCACGGGTGCCGGCCGCCAGCAATCCCCGTGCGGCCCAGCAGCAGATTGTTCGCAACGGGGAGGCCGAACCTTAACGCGTTAGCGGGGGCGCGACAATGGGCTGGAGCCCGTCGATACAGGCTTTTTGCGGGGGTGGAGGGTATTTCAGGTGCTGATTGAGCGCAGGCTGGCTTCGGAAAAGGCGTCGGCATGCAGGCTTACCCATTGTTCGGCCAACTGCTGTACATCGTCGCCAGCCTCGTCGGTCTTGCCGTGTTGCTGGCAGTAGTGCTGAATCTGGCAGACCTGCTCACCCATGCGTGCGCCGAACAGGGCCTGACTGTCGGTGAAGGCCACGCCCACCCGATACCCCTGGTCGAGGCGCTGGCACCAGGCGATGTAGCCGGGGTAACGTGCATCGGCTCCCAGTGATGGGATCAGTACTTCCACTGCGGTACCACGGCGATAGGCGCGCGGCTGTATGCAGGCAATACCGCCAAGGCCCTGGGTGTGCAGGTGACGGCGAAACAGGCTGGAGGTTGGGCGAAAGGTGAGTTCGACCGGGATGTCGTCGGGGTGGGGCAGGTATCCGCACATGATCGACTCCGTGTCGATTATTTGACCTTCTACGGCCCAGTATAGTGAGGGATCGAAAACCGGCTGATTTGCGTGTAGAAAAACTGACGAACTACAACCAGGCAGGAGTGAGCGCATGCAGGCACGCAACATACGCATCGGCATCATCGGCAGCGGTGCCATTGGTGGTTTCTACGGGTTGATGCTGGCGCGTGCCGGTTTCGATGTGCATTTTCTGTTGCGCAGCGAATACAGCGTGGTCCGTGAGCATGGGCTCAAGCTCGACAGCGCCGTGCACGGACAAATGCATCAATCGGTCCAGGCCTATGCCAGTGCTGCCGACATGCCGCCCTGCGATTGGTTGCTGGTCGGCGCCAAAGCTACCAGCAACGCTGAGCTGGCGCCGTTGATCGTTCAGGCCGCGTCACCCGGTGCCAAGGTAGTGCTGCTGCAGAATGGCCTGGGTGTGGAAGAGCAGCTGCGCCCGGCATTGCGTCCGGACCTGCACCTGCTGGGCGGCCTGTGCTTCATCTGCGTCAATCGCCAGGGGCCGGGCGAGATCCGTCACCAGGCGTTGGGCGCGGTCAACCTCGGTTATCACAGCGGGCCGGCGCAGGACGCCGGAGCGGCGGTGGTGGCCGAAGGCGCCGGGCTGTTCCATGCGGCCGGTATCGACTCCCAGGCCATGACTGACCTCAATCAGGCGCGTTGGCAGAAGCTGGTGTGGAACGTGCCGTACAACGGCCTGTCGGTGCTGCTGAAGGCCAGCACCACGCCGTTGATGACCGACCCCGACAGCCGCGAGCTGATCCAGGCGCTGATGGCTGAAGTGGTGGAGGGCGCGCGCGCCTGCGGGCATGGGTTGCCGGAGGGTTATGCCGAGCACCTGTTTCGGGTTACCGAACAGATGCCGGACTACTGGCCGAGCATGTATCACGACCATGCACAGCAGCGGCCGCTCGAGCTGCAAGCCATATACGCCGAACCGCTGGCGCGCGCCCGGGCAGCCGGTTGCCGGCTGCCGCGCATGGAGGCATTGCATCAGGCGCTGTGCTTCATCGATCGGCGCAATCAGCAGCCCTGAATGCCACGCAGGCCGCACGCTGGACGGCAAGGCGGCGCCCCATGGCGCTGCTAAGCTGAACCTTGCTCTGCCGCAACGGCAGTCGAGGAGGCCGAATGATTCGTTCCATGCTGTACGCCACCGACCTCGGGGTGTACGCGCCTTTTGTCATGCAGCACGCCCTGGCCCTGGCGCGCACTTTCAATGCAGAGCTTTACGTGATCCACGCCGTCGAGCCCATGGGGCAGTTCGCCGAATCCCTGCTGCAGAGCTACCTCGATGAGCAGACCCTCGATGAGCTGCACAGCGAGGGGGTGAATACGGTGATGGCCAATATCGAACAGCGGGTCCTGGAGAACTTTCGTGACGAGCTGGGGGGCGATGCCGACCTGGCCTTGATCCGCGCCGTGCGGGTGCGCCAGGGTGACCCAGCCCAGGTGATACTCGAGCAGGCCCAGCGCCTGGCGGTCGACCTGTTGATCTTCGGTAGCCATAGTGCGGGCGCAGGGGTGGATGTACCCATCGGTCGCACAGCGGTGCGGCTGTTGCAGCTGTCGCCGGTGCCGGTCTACATGGTGCCGTTGGCCCAGCATCTGGGACGTAGGAAAACCGGAAGTTGAGGGTAGGGCGTTTCGCCGCGGCGTAACAAAATAGTTCTAGATTTATTTCCCAAGCCACTAATATAGTTATAACTCGTCGCTGCCAGCGCGCCGGTGGCCTACCGTCTTTGAGGGATATCTATGAAGCTTCAGCAACTGCGCTACATCTGGGAAGTGGCGCACCATGACCTCAACGTTTCCGCGACGGCGCAAAGCCTCTACACCTCCCAACCCGGGATCAGCAAGCAGATCCGCCTGCTCGAGGACGAGCTGGGCGTCGAGGTATTCGCCCGCAGCGGCAAGCACCTCACCCGCGTCACGCCAGCGGGCGAGCGCATCATCAACACCGCTGGCGAAATCCTGCGCAAGGTCGAGAGCATCAAGCAGATCGCCCAGGAGTTCTCCAACGAGAAGAAAGGCACCCTGTCCATCGCCACCACCCACACCCAGGCGCGCTATGCGCTGCCGCCGGTGATCAGCAACTTCATCAAGCAGTACCCGGAAGTCGCCCTGCACATGCATCAGGGCTCGCCGATGCAGATCGCCGAGATGGCCGCCGACGGCACCGTCGATTTCGCCATCGCCACTGAAGCGCTGGAACTGTTCGGCGACCTGATCATGATGCCGTGCTACAAGTGGAACCGTTGCGTGGTGGTCCCACAAGGGCACCCGCTGACCAAGCTGCCGAAACTGACCCTCGAGGCGGTGGCCGAATACCCGATCGTCACTTATGTGTTTGGCTTCACCGGCCGCTCCAAGCTGGACGAGGCGTTCAACCACCGTGGCCTGACGCCGAAGGTGGTGTTCACCGCTGCCGACGCCGACGTGATCAAGACCTATGTGCGCCTGGGCCTCGGCGTGGGCATCGTGGCCAAGATGGCGGTCGACCCCAAGCTCGACAGCGACCTGGTGTGCCTGGATGCCAGCGAACTGTTCGAAGCCAGCATCACCAAGATCGGCTTCCGCCGCGGCACTTTCCTGCGTGGCTTCATGTGCGACTTCATCGAGAAGTTCGCCCCGCACCTGACCCGCGAAGTGATGGCCAAGGCCATCCAGTGCCACAACAAGCAGGAGCTCGAAGAGCTGTTCGAGGGCGTCGAGCTGCCGGTGCACTGATCCGGATAGCATGGGGCCGCTTTGCGGCCCCTATGCGCTTATGCCTTGCTGATGAGGTTGCCGGCGTGCAGCCCGCACTCTTTCTGCGTCGACTCTTCCCACCACCAGCGCCCCTCGCGCTCGTGCTGGTTCGGCAATACCGGGCGGGTGCAGGGCTCGCAGCCGATGCTGATGAACCCACGCTCATGCAGGCTGTTGTACGGCAGCTCGAGCATGCGGATGTAGCCCCAGACTTCCTCGCTGGTCATCTGCGCCAGCGGGTTGAACTTGTACAGGGTGCGCTCAGGCGTGGAGAAGGCGCTGTCGATCTCCAGCGCCGCCACCTGGCTGCGGGTGCCTGGGCTCTGGTCGCGGCGCTGGCCGGTGGCCCAGGCACTGACAGTGGAGAGTTTGCGGCGCAGTGGCTCGATCTTGCGGATGCCGCAGCACTCGCCGTGCCCGTCCTTGTAGAAGCTGAACAGCCCTTTCTCTTTGACGAACGGATCGAGTTTGTCACGGTCCGGGCTGAGGATTTCGATCGGCAGGTTGTACTGTTCGCGCACCTGGTCGATGAAGCGGTAGGTTTCCGGGTGCAGGCGCCCGGTGTCGAGGCTGAACACCTTGACCTGCTTGTTCAGCTTCCAGGCCATGTCCACCAGCACCACGTCCTCGGCACCGCTGAAGGAGATCCACAAATCATCGCCGAAGTGTTCGAAGGCGAGCTTGAGGATCTCCTGCGGGGACTTGCTGGCATAGGTCGCGGCCAGGGCGGCGACGTCGAAGGGTTGGCTCATCAGGCGGTTTCCATCGGGTGATTGGCGCTGTGCGCTCGTAATGCGCAGATGGTAACAAAAAATGGCGGGGTAGACCTGTCGCGCCGCCATCGCGGGGCAAGCCCGCTCCCACGCATGCCTTGCATGAGCCTTGTGGGAGCGGGCTTGCTCCGCGATGGCTCAAAGGCCCTGCAGGGTCTCCATCAACACCCGCACCTTGGCGATCGATTCCTCGTACTCGGCTTGCCAATTCGAATCGGCCACCACCGCGCCACCGCCCCAGCAACTGACCTGGCCATCCTTGACCAGCAGGCTGCGAATGGCGATGGAGCTGTCCATCTCGCCGCGCACGTCGATGTACAGCAGCGAGCCGCAGTAAAGCGCCCGGCGCGCGGGTTCCAGTTCGTCGATGATCTGCATGGCGCGGATCTTCGGTGCGCCGGTGATCGAGCCGCCAGGGAAGCTGCCGCCGATCAGGTCCAGGGCATCCCGGTCTACGGCCAGGCGACCGGTGACGCTGCTGACCAGGTGGTGGACGTTGGGATAGCTCTCCAGGCTGAACAGCTCCGGCACCTTCACCGAGCCGATCTCGCACGTGCGGCCGATATCGTTGCGCAGCAAGTCGACGATCATCAGGTTTTCCGAGCGGTCCTTGGGGCTGGCCAGCAGCTCGGTGGCGTTGCGGGCGTCTTCCACGGGATCAGGGGAGCGCGGGCGGGTACCCTTGATCGGGCGCGTTTCCACCTCGCCCTGGCTGATGCGGATGAAGCGCTCCGGGGAGAAACTCAGCAGCGCTGTGCCGGCATCCAGTTGCTGGTAGCCGGAAAACGGCGTCGGGCAGGCCGCGCGCAGGGCCTGGTAGGCGCGCCAAGGGTCGCCCTGGCAGGGGGCGCGGAAGCGCTGGGTGAGGTTGATCTGGTAGCAGTCGCCGGCCTGGATGTAGCGCTGGACCTGGTCGAACGCTGCCTGGTACTGGTCTGGGGACAGGTCGCCAGCCATTGGTGCCAACAGCCGAAAGTCGCCCGGCGCAGCTTGCCCTGGGTTTTCGAACAGTTGGACCAGGCGTTGCCGCTCGGCTTCGCCCAGCACTGGGTGGAGCACCAGCTGGCTGGTGCGCAACTGATGGTCCGACACCAGTGCCCAGGCGTACAGGCCAAGGCGGGCGTCGGGTAGCCCGAGGTCATCCATGGCCAGCGAGGGCAGTTGCTCCAGGCGACGACCGAAGTCGTAGCTCAGGTAGCCGATCAGGCCGCCGGCAAACGGCAGTTCCACACCAGCAGGCAATTGCGCAGTGCCCAGTTCGGCCAACGCCTGGCGCAGGCGTTGCAGGTAGGTTTGGCCGTCTTCCGCGGGTTGCGCCTGCAACTGCGCCAGGGGCCAGGCGCTGAGCAGGTCGAAGCGGCCACGCTCGGCCACGGGGCGGGCACTGTCGAGCAGGATCGCGCCGGGCGCGCTGCGCAGGCGTGCGAAGTAGAAGGCGGGGTCGGGCTGGTAGGGCAGGGGGTGGAGCGTACAGGTCGGCATCAGAATGGACGGCGATGAAAAAGCGAGGAGGGCGATTGTAGACCTGTGTAGGAAATGCGCCTAGCGCTGGCGGCGACATTCACATGTTGTGACGAGTCGTTTGATTGCCTCGAGGGAGCGGGCTTGCCCCGCGATTGGGGCCTGGCCTGGCTACGCTATCGCGGGGCAAGCCCGCTCCCACGGGTTACTGCGGATGCACGTGCCCGAACAGGCCTTGTGCCACTTTTACCCGTTGATCGGCATCTTCGCTGCGGCCTTCTTTGGCCAACGCCTCCAGGTGCGCCTCGATGGCATGGGTGCGTTGGGTGAGGCCGCAGTCGTTGGCGATCTGGATGTTCAGGCCAGGGCGGGCATTGAGCTCGAGGATCAGTGGCCCCTTGTCCTGGTCCAGCACCATGTCCACGCCGATATAGCCCAGGCCGCACAGTTCGTAGCAGCTGGCGGCGAGTTTCATGAAGCCGTCCCAGTTGGGCAGCTGCACGCCGTCCACCGCGTTGGTGGTGTCCGGGTGCTTGCTGATGATCTTGTTCAACCAGGTGCCGCGCAGCGTGAGGCCGGTGGCCAGGTCAACGCCCACGCCGATGGCGCCCTGGTGCAGGTTGGCCTTGCCGCCGGACTGCCGGGTCGGCAGGCGCAGCATGGCCATCACCGGGTAGCCCATCAGCACGATGATGCGGATGTCCGGCACGCCTTCGTAGCTGATGCTCTTGAAGATCTGGTCCGGGGTGACCCGGTACTCGATCAGCGCGCGGTCACGGTGTCCGCCGAGCGAGTACAGCCCGGTGAGGATGCTGGAGATCTGGTGCTCGATCTCCTCGTGGCTGATGATCTTGCCCGACACGGTGCGGTAGCGGTCCTCGAAGCGGTCGGCGATGACCAGGATGCCGTCACCGCCTGCCCCTTGTGCAGGCTTGATGACGAAATCGTTGCGCTCGCCGATGATCTGGTCGAGCTTCTCGATCTGCTTCTCGGTCTCGATGATGCCGTACATCTCCGGCACATGGATGCCGGCCGCCAGCGCGCGTTCCTTGGTGATGATCTTGTCGTCGACGATCGGGTACAAGTGGCGTTTGTTGTACTTCAACACGTAGTCCGCGTTGCGCCGGTTGATACCCATGATGCCCCGGGCCTCCAGGGCTTTCCAGGTCTTGATCAGGCCAAACATCAGGCGTCAGCCTTCTTCAGGAATGCCTTGAAGCGCACCAGCTCGGTCAGGCGGTAGCCGCGGTAGCGACCCATCGCCAGCATGAAGCCCACCAGGACCAGCAGTACCGCCGGGAAGGTGAAGACGAAGTACACCGCTTCCGGCACGGTCATCAGCAGGTGCGCGATGGAGGCGGCGAACAGGGTGCCGATCGCCACTTTCATGGCATGGCCACCGCCACGCTCTTCCCAGGTGATCGACAGGCGTTCGATGGTCATGGTGAGGATGACCATCGGGAACAGCGCCACCGACAGCCCGCGCTCCAGGCCCAGCTTGTGGCTGAACAGGCTGATGGCGGCGATCAGCACCACCACGAAGGTCAATACCACCGACAGGCGCGGCAGCATCTGCAGCTTGAGGTGTTCCAGATACGAGCGCAGCGACAGGCCCAGCGCGGTGATTACCGTGAACAGCATGATGCCGAAGCCCAGTTGCGTCTCGCGGAAGGCCAGGGCGATCAGCACCGGGGTGAAGGTACCCAGGGTCTGGATGCCGATCAGGTTGCGCAGCACAAGAATGACCAGCACGCCGATCGGGATCATCACCATGATCATGAAGGTCTGTTGCGTTTGCAGCGGCAGGCCGTACAGCGAGTACTCGAGGAAGTCGGCGTCGGTGTTCTCGTCGGTCAGCTTGGCCAGGCGGATGGCGTTCATTTCGCTGTTGTTCATGCTGAAGGTGACGTTGGCCTTCTTGCCGCCATCGACGGTGATCAGGTTCTCATCGCCGGTCCACCACAGCAGGCGGTCGGCGGGCAGGCCCTGTTCGCCGGTGTCCGGGTTGAAGTACAGCCAGTCGTTGCCGTTGAAGCTGCGCAGCCACAGTTCAGGGGTCTGCGGGGTGTCGGCCACCAGGCGGATGGTGTGCACCTTCTCCAGTGGCACGTGGGCGATCGACAGCAGCAGGTCGATGACCTGGGCCTTCTTCAGCGACGAGGTGTCGCCGGCCAGCAGCAGCTTGACGTTGTCGTCGTTGAGGTTGTTGACCCGCTTGATGGTCTCGCCGACGAAGGTCTCGACATCGGCGGAGTGCTGGCGGATCGGCGCCATCAGCGCTTCGGCGGCCAGCTTCTCGGGGCCTTCGATGGCCATGCTGTCGCGGAAGGTCGGGCCCTTGATCTTGGTCTTTTCGTTGCTGTAGCGCTTGGTCAGCACCAGGCGGTAGTACAGGGTCTGGTTGCCATTGGCGCGGCGTGCCGACCAGGTGACCTTGCGGTTGCCGTCGGCGCGGTTGACGCTCACCCCATAGTTGTTGGAGATGAAGCTCTCGTTGAGGCTGACGTAGTCGCGGTTCAGCGGTGGCACGAACATCTGCACCTTGACCGGGTCCTTGGAACTGGCGACGAACTCGACCTTGGCGTCGATGTTCCACAGGTCGTCGGTTTCATCCTCGGTCACCGGGATGCCCAGGGCGAAGATCTGATAGGCCGTGATCGCCACGCCCAGCAGCACCAGGACGGTGATCAAGACTTTCAGGTGGAGGGTAAGAGAGCGCATCGGGGTTACTCTGCTTTGGTAGCTTCGGTGGCACAGGCAGGTTTGCCGGCCGCGTATTTAAGGCTTGGGTCGACCAGCGCACCGAAGTGCTTGAGGGCCTCGGAACCTATCAGCAGCGGGAACTGGAAGGCGCTGCGGTCGGTGAGGTTGACCTCGATGGTGCGTTGCGTCTGGCCCATGCAGATCGCGAGTTCGATGACCGGTCGGGCAGTGTAGGCCTTGCCGGATTCGGCGTCATAGTCCCCGGCGCGGCGCTTGATCTTGCTGACACGGGCCAGGGGGCGTTCGATGGGGTGTTGGTGGGCGGCGTCGATGGCCAGGTAGAAGCGTACCCAGCTTTCGCCGTCGCGCTTGAAGCGCTTGATGTCGCGGGCGCTGAGCGAGGCGGTCTTGGCGCCGGTGTCGAGCTTGGCCGCCACTTCCAGGTCCAGGCCGCCCAGGCGAGCGTACTCGTTCAGGCCATAGACGGTTCTTTCCGCGGCCGGCGCCAGGGCCGGTAGCAGAGTCAGGCAGAGCAGCAGTGATGCGGGTATGAGTCTCATAATCCTGGCGCGGTGCTGTGCGGGGTTCAGGGCAAGGCGACTGGCCAAGCGTCCTTCGATGATCTGTCGACAGCATGAACTGATGACAGGCAGACGATCCATGCTCGCTAACGGAGCGCGGCATTCTATCACGCCGATGTGTTGACGCCAGCGCGCCCGCGATCAGACCGCATGACGGCAAGGTAAGTTCGTTATTAGACGATTGTCGACAATATTCTTTTTGTCTTTGACTCCGCTCCTCTATTTGGCTAGTTTTGCCGACATTGAATTTGAAGGTGTCGACAATCATGCTGGGCACAGCTTCAGTCACTCCAATGCTGCAGGATGAGACCGAGACGCTCTCGGAAAACGTCTTCCGGCGCATCCAGGCGGCCATCGTCAAGGGCGAGATCGCCCCCGGCAGCAAGATCTCCGAGCCGGAGCTGGCGCGCACCTACGGTATCAGCCGCGGCCCGCTGCGCGAGGCGATCCACCGCCTCGAAGGCCAGCGCCTGCTGGTGCGCGTGCCCCATGTCGGCGCCCGGGTGGTGTCGCTGAGTCACGCCGAACTGATCGAGCTGTACGAAATCCGCGAATCGCTGGAGGGCATGGCCTGCCGCCTGGCCGCCGAACGCATGAGCCAGGCCGCCATCGACGAGCTGCGCCATGTGCTCGACACCCATGAGCGCGATGCCGCGTTCCAGGCCGGGCAGGGCTACTACCAGCAGGAAGGCGACTATGACTTCCACTACCGGATCATCCAGGGCAGCGGCAACCAGACTCTCTACAAGATGCTCTGCGGCGAGCTGTACCAGCTGGTGCGCATGTACCGCATCCAGTTCTCCACCACGCCCAACCGGCCGCGCCAGGCCTTCGCCGAGCACCACCGCATCCTCGATGCCATCGAAGCCCGCGACGGCGAGCTCGCAGAACTCCTGATGCGCCGCCACATCGGCGCGTCCAAACGCAATATCGAGCGTCACTACCAAGGCGCCGACAACAATAGCCCACGAGGTGAGTCATGACAGTGAAGAGCACGCCCGGCCAGCGTTTCCGTGACGCGGTTGCCGCCGAACATCCGCTGCAGGTGGTCGGGGCCATCAACGCCAACCACGCCCTGCTGGCCAAGCGCGCCGGTTTCAAGGCCATCTACCTGTCCGGTGGCGGTGTCGCCGCCGGTTCCCTGGGCCTGCCAGACCTGGGGATCAGCAACCTGGACGACGTGCTCACCGACGTGCGCCGCATCACCGACGTGTGCGACCTGCCGCTGCTGGTGGATGTCGACACCGGTTTTGGTGCCTCGGCGTTCAACGTGGCGCGCACCGTCAAGTCGATGAGCAAGTTCGGCGCCGCCGCCATCCACATCGAGGACCAGGTCGGTGCCAAGCGCTGCGGCCACCGCCCGAACAAGGAAATCGTCACGCAGCAGGAGATGGTCGACCGCATCAAGGCGGCGGTGGATGCCCGCACCGACGACAGCTTCGTGATCATGGCGCGCACCGACGCCCTGGCGGTGGAAGGCCTGAACGCCGCGTTGGACCGTGCCGCCGCCTGTATAGAAGCCGGCGCCGACATGATTTTCCCGGAAGCCATCACCGAGCTTTCGATGTACAAGACCTTCGCCGACCGGGTCAAAGCCCCGATCCTGGCCAACATCACCGAATTCGGCGCCACGCCGCTGTACACCACTGAAGAGCTGGCCTCGGTCGACGTGTCGCTGGTGCTGTACCCGCTGTCGGCGTTCCGCGCCATGAACAAGGCCGCCGAGAACGTCTACACCGCGCTGCGCCGCGACGGCACCCAGAAGAACGTGATCGACACCATGCAGACCCGCATGGAGCTCTACGATGCCATCGGTTACCACGCCTTCGAGCAAAGCCTCGATGCGCTGTTCGCGCAGAAGAAAGGATAGAAAGGCCTGGCGCTGTACCTGTAGGAGCGGGCTTGCCCCGCGAAGCGCCGGTACAGCCACCCATGAATAGCCAGAAAGACTTCGATAACAAATTCAAGAAAGGAGCAACACCATGGCCGAAGCAAAAGTACTCAGTGGCGCTGGCCTGCGTGGCCAGGTGGCCGGGCAGACCGCACTTTCCACCGTCGGCCAGGCCGGTGCCGGCCTGACCTACCGCGGCTATGACGTGCGCGACCTGGCCGCCGGTGCCGAGTTCGAGGAAGTCGCCTACCTGCTGCTGTACGGCGAGCTGCCGAGCAAGGCCGAGCTTGCCGACTACAAGCGCAAGCTCAAGGGCCTGCGCGACCTGCCGCAAGCGTTGAAGGAAGTGCTCGAGCGCATTCCGCGTGACGCCCACCCGATGGATGTGATGCGCACCGGCTGCTCGGTCCTCGGCACCCTGGAACCGGAACTGACCTTCGACGCCCAGCACGACAAGACCGACCGCCTGCTGGCGCTGTTCCCGGCGGTGATGTGCTACTGGTACCGCTTCACCCACCACGGTGTGCGCATCGACTGCAGCAGCGACGAAGACACCATTGGCGGCCACTTCCTGCACCTGCTGCACGGCAAGAAACCGAGCGAACTGCACGTCAAGGTGATGAACGTCTCGCTGATCCTGTACGCCGAGCACGAATTCAACGCCTCGACCTTCACCGCCCGCGTCTGTGCCTCGACCCTGTCCGACCTGTACTCGTGCATCACCGCCGCCATCGGCTCGCTGCGCGGCCCGCTGCACGGTGGCGCCAACGAGGCGGCGATGGAGCTGATCGAGCGCTTCCAGAGCCCGCAGGAAGCGACCGCCGAGCTGCTGCGCATGCTCGAGCGCAAAGACAAGATCATGGGCTTCGGCCACGCCATCTACAAAGAGTCCGACCCGCGCAACGAGGTGATCAAGGGCTGGTCGAAACAGCTGGCCGACGAGGTGGGCGACACCGTGCTGTACCCGGTTTCCGAAGCCATCGACAAGACCATGTGGGAGCAGAAGCGCCTGTTCCCCAACGCCGACTTCTACCATGCCTCGGCGTACCACTTCATGGGCATCCCGACCAAGCTGTTCACCCCGATCTTCGTCTGCTCGCGCCTGACCGGCTGGGCCGCGCACGTGTTCGAGCAGCGCGCCAACAACCGCATCATCCGCCCAAGCGCCGAATACACAGGCGTCGAGCAGCGCCAGTTCGTGCCAATCGAGCAGCGCTGAACAAGAAATAGAGAGGCAACCCGCCCCCTGTGGGAGCGGGCTTGCCCGCGAATGCGGTGTCGCGTTCACCGACGCTTTCGCGGGCGAGCCCGCTCCCACAGGGGCGGTGGATTCTTCCGATTACTGTGACCGAGCCTGATTCTCTATGAACACCGAATTCCGCAAGCCCCTGCCAGGCACCGCCCTGGACTACTTTGATGCCCGTGCCGCAGTCGAGGCGATCCAGCCCGGCGCCTACGCTGGCCTGCCGTACACCTCCCGCGTGCTGGCCGAAAACCTCGTTCGCCGCTGTGACCCCGCCACCCTCAACGCCTCGCTGGAACAGCTGATCGAGCGCAAGCGCGACCTCGACTTCCCCTGGTTCCCCGCCCGTGTGGTGTGCCATGACATCCTCGGCCAGACCGCCCTGGTGGACCTGGCCGGCCTGCGCGACGCCATCGCCGACAAAGGGGGCGACCCGGCCGCGGTCAACCCGGTGGTGCCGGTGCAGTTGATCGTCGACCACTCGCTGGCGGTGGAGTGTGGCGGCTTCGACCCGCAGGCGTTCGAGAAGAACCGCGCCATCGAAGACCGGCGCAACGAAGACCGCTTCCATTTCATCAACTGGACCAAGCAGGCGTTCAAGAACGTCGACGTGATCCAGCCGGGCAACGGCATCATGCACCAGATCAACCTGGAGAAGATGTCGCCGGTGATCCACAACGACCGCGGCGTGGCCTACCCGGACACCTGCGTCGGCACCGACAGCCACACCCCACACGTCGATGCCCTGGGCGTGATCGCTATCGGTGTCGGCGGTCTGGAAGCCGAGAACGTCATGCTCGGCCGCGCCTCGTGGATGCGCCTGCCGGAGATCGTCGGTGTCGAGCTGACCGGCCGCCTGGCGCCGAACATCACCGCCACCGACCTGGTGCTGGCGCTCACCGAGTTCCTGCGCAAGCAGAAGGTGGTCGGCGCCTACCTGGAGTTCCATGGTGCCGGTGCCAGCGCACTGACGCTGGGCGACCGCGCCACCATCTCCAACATGGCCCCGGAGTACGGCGCCACCGCGGCGATGTTCGCCATCGACCAGCAGACCATCGACTACCTCAAGCTCACCGGTCGTGATGACCAGCAGGTGCAGTTGGTCGAAACCTATGCCAAGGCCACCGGCCTGTGGGCCGACAGTCTGGCCAATGCCGAATACGAGCGCACCCTGAGCTTCGACCTGTCCAGTGTGGTGCGTAACATGGCTGGCCCATCCAACCCGCACGCCCGCGTGGCCACCAGTGACCTGGCAGCCAAGGGCATTGCCGGGCAGTGGGAAGAAGTGCCGGGGCAGATGCCGGACGGCGCAGTGATCATCGCCGCCATCACCAGCTGCACCAACACCAGCAACCCGCGCAACGTGATCGCCGCTGGCCTGTTGGCGCGTAACGCCAACAAGCTCGGCCTGGCCCGCAAACCGTGGGTCAAGTCGTCGCTGGCGCCGGGCTCCAAGACCGTGCAGCTCTACCTGAAAGAAGCTGGGCTCGAGCAGGAACTGGAGCAACTGGGCTTCGGCGTCGTCGCTTTCGCCTGCACCACCTGCAACGGCATGTCCGGTGCGTTGGACCCGGTGATTCAGCAAGAGATCATCGACCGTGACCTGTACGCCACCGCCGTGCTGTCGGGTAACCGTAACTTCGACGGGCGTATCCACCCCTACGCCAAGCAGGCCTTCCTCGCATCGCCGCCACTGGTGGTGGCCTACGCCATCGCTGGCACCATCCGCTTCGACATCGAGAAAGATGTGCTGGGGGTGGTGGATGGCAAGGAGATCCGCCTGAAGGATATCTGGCCCAGCGACGAGGAGATCGATGCGGTGGTGCGTGCTTCGGTCAAGCCGGAGCAGTTCCGCCAGGTGTACATCCCGATGTTCACCATCGAAGAAGACAAGGGGCCTAAGGTCGCGCCGCTGTATGCGTGGCGCGAGATGAGTACCTACATTCGCCGCCCGCCGTACTGGGAAGGTGCCCTGGCCGGTGAGCGCACCCTGCGTGGCATGCGCCCGCTGGCAGTGCTGCCGGACAACATCACCACCGACCACCTGTCGCCGTCCAACGCCATCATGCTCGACAGCGCCGCCGGTGAGTACCTGGCGAAGATGGGCCTGCCGGAAGAGGACTTCAACTCCTACGCCACCCACCGTGGCGATCACCTGACCGCCCAGCGCGCCACCTTCGCCAACCCCAAGCTGTTCAACGAGATGGTGCGCAAGGAAGACGGCAGCGTGAAGCAGGGTTCGCTGGCGCGTATCGAGCCGGAAGGCAAGGTGACCCGCATGTGGGAGGCCATCGAAACCTACATGCAGCGCAAGCAGCCGCTGATCATCGTTGCCGGTGCCGACTACGGCCAGGGTTCGTCCCGTGACTGGGCAGCCAAGGGCGTGCGCCTGGCGGGGGTCGAGGCGATCGTTGCCGAAGGCTTCGAGCGCATCCACCGCACCAACCTGGTGGGCATGGGCGTGCTGCCGCTGGAGTTCAAACCGGGCACCGACCGCAAGACCCTGGCACTGGATGGCAGCGAGACCTATGACGTGCTGGGTGCGCGCAAGCCGCGTGCGACCTTGACCCTGGTGGTCACGCGGCGCAATGGCGAGCGTGTCGAGGTGCCGGTGACCTGCCGCCTGGATACCGCCGAAGAGGTGTCGATCTACGAGGCGGGCGGGGTGCTGCAGCGCTTTGCCCAGGACTTCCTGGAAGGCACGGCCTGAGTGAAGCGGGGGCCGCCTTGCGGCCCTTTCGCGGCGCAAGGCCGCTCCTACAGGAAAGCGCGGTGCCCTGTAGGAGCGGCCTTGTATCGCGAAAGGGCTGCGCAGCAGCCCCAGGATTTCCGCCGGAACACAAAAATCAGGAAGCATGACAATGGCCCGCGTACCCCAAATCAAAATCCCCGCCACCTACATGCGCGGTGGCACCAGCAAAGGCGTGTTCTTCCGTCTACAAGACCTGCCCGAACAGGCGCAGGTCCCAGGCCCCGCCCGCGATGCCCTGCTGTTGCGGGTAATCGGCAGCCCCGACCCGTACGGCAAGCAGATCGACGGCATGGGCGGAGCCACCTCCAGCACCAGCAAGACGGTCATCCTGTCACCGAGCATCAAGCCCGAGCACGACGTCGACTACCTGTTCGGCCAGGTGTCGATCGATACGGCCTTCGTCGACTGGAGCGGCAACTGCGGCAACCTCTCTGCCGCAGTAGGCTCGTTCGCCATCGCCAGTGGCTTGGTCGATGCCGCGCGGGTGCCACGCAACGGCATTGCCACCGTGCGCATCTGGCAGGCCAATATCGGCAAGACCATCATCGCCCATGTACCGATCACCGACGGTGAAGTGCAGGAGACGGGCGACTTCGAACTCGATGGCGTGACCTTCCCGGCTGCCGAAGTGCAGCTGGAATTTCTCGATCCGGCCGCCGACGAAGACGGCGACGGCGGGGCGATGTTCCCTACCGGCAACCTGGTCGATGACCTGGAGGTGCCGGGTGTCGGCACCTTCAAGGCGACCCTGATCAACGCCGGCATCCCGACCATCTTTGTCAACGCTGCCGACATCGGCTATAGCGGCACCGAGTTGCAGGATGCGATCAACGGTGATGCTGCCGCGCTGGCGCGTTTCGAGACGATCCGTGCCCATGGCGCGGTGCGCATGGGGCTGATCGAGCATGTCGACCAGGCCGCCGGGCGTCAGCACACGCCGAAAGTGGCCTTCGTCGCGGCGCCGGTCTCCTACACTGCCTCCAGTGGCAAGGCGGTCAATGCCGAGGACGTCGACCTGCTGGTGCGTGCACTGTCCATGGGCAAGCTGCACCACGCGATGATGGGCACCGCCGCGGTGGCCATCGGCACGGCGGCGGCGATCCCTGGGACGCTGGTCAATCTGGCAGCCGGTGGTGGCGAGCGCAGTGCCGTACGTTTCGGTCATCCGTCCGGGACGTTGCGTGTCGGTGCCGAGGCCCGTCAGGTAGGCGGGCAATGGACCGTGACCAAGGCAATCATGAGCCGCAGTGCTCGGGTGCTGATGGAGGGCTGGGTGCGCGTGCCTGGCGATAGCTTCTAACGCACTGATGGCGCTCGGCTTTCGTTGAGTGGGGCCGCGTTGCGGCCCATCGCCGGCAAGCCGGCTCCCACAGAGACCGCATTCTCTTGTGGGAGCCGGCTTGCCGGCGATGGGCTGCAAAGCAGCCCCAGTTGCAAAGGAGCCGAAAATGAGCGCCAACGCTGATCTGAACACCCGCCCCGACTACGACCAGGTCCTGCAGACCCTCGCCGACTACGTGCTCGGCTACCGCGTCGACTCCCCCGAAGCCCTGGATACCGCCCGCCATTGCCTGATGGATACCCTCGGCTGTGGCCTGCTGGCGCTGCGTTTTCCCGAATGCACCAAGCTGCTCGGCCCACTGGTCGAGGGCACCGTCGTTCCCCACGGCGCCCGGGTGCCCGGTACCGCCTATCGCCTGGACCCGGTCAAGGCCGCCTGGGACATTGGTTGCATCGTGCGCTGGCTGGATTACAACGACACCTGGCTGGCTGCCGAGTGGGCGCATCCCTCTGACAATCTCGGCGGCATCCTTGCGGTCACCGATCACCTGTCGCAGAAGCGCGTGGCGGGTGGCGAGCCACCGCTGACCATGCGTGACGTGCTCGACGCCATGGTCATGGCGCACGAAATCCAAGGGGTGCTGGCGCTGGAAAATGCCTTCAATCGGGTCGGTCTGGACCACGTGCTGCTGGTCAAGGTTGCCTCGACGGCGGTGTGTGCCAAGTTGATGGGGGCCAATCGCGAGCAGCTGTTGTCGGCGCTTTCCCATGCCTTCGTCGATGGCCAGGCCCTGCGCACTTACCGCCATGCGCCGAATGCCGGTTCGCGCAAATCATGGGCGGCAGGGGACGCCTCCAGCCGGGGCGTGCGCCTGGCCGATATCGCACTGCGCGGTGAGATGGGCATCCCTGGTGTGCTCAGCGCTGCGCAGTGGGGGTTCTACGACGTGTCGTTCAGCCACAGCAACAAGGACCTGGCGCTCAAGCCCGAAGGCCAGCGCGAACTGCGCGTGCCGCAGGCCTTCGGCAGCTATGTGATGGAGAACATCCTGTTCAAGGTCAGTTTCCCCGCCGAGTTCCATGCCCAGACGGCCTGTGAGGCGGCGGTGATGCTGCATCGGCAGGTGCGCAATCGTCTGCATGAAATCGATCGCATCGTCATTGCCACCAACGAGTCGGCGATCCGCATCATCTCCAAGGAAGGCCCTTTGGCCAATGCTGCAGACCGCGATCACTGCCTGCAGTACATGACTGCGGTGCCGCTGATCTTCGGTGACCTGGTGGCTGAGCATTACGAGGATGCCTTCCATGCTGCGCACCCGAGCATCGACCGTTTGCGCGAGAAGATGGAGGTGGTCGAGGAGCCGCGCTTCAGCCGCGAATACCTGGAGGCCGACAAGCGCTCGATTGCCAATGCCGTGCAGGTGTTTTTCAAGGATGGGACGTATACCGAGCAGGTGGTGGTGGAGTATCCGATTGGGCATCGGCGGCGGAGGGGGGAGGGGTTGCCGCTGTTGGAGGCTAAGTTCAGGGCTAACCTGGCGACGCGGTTTGTGCGGCAGCGGTGTGATGCGATTCTTGCGGTTTGCTTGGATCAGGGGTGTCTGGAGGGGATGGCGGTGCACAGGTTTATGGATTTATTTGTGGTTTGATATTGGAAGTGTATAACTTGTTTTTCGTGGGTTGTTCTCATGCTGCGGTTAATTAGTTAATTAGTTAATTAATTAATTGGCTGATTGGTTTTAAGGTTGTGTGAATATCCATTTGCTTTGGTGACGCTTATTCACCTTTCCGCCCTTACGGCGGCTTACTTTTTTCTTGGAAAAAGTAAGCAAAACCGCTCGCTCCCATCATACGGCCCCTGCGCTGCGCTCCGGGGTTCCCTCACTCCGGTCTTGCTCCCGGGAGTACGCACCGAAGGGCCATCCATGGCCCATCGGTGCTCGACGGGCATCCATGCCCGTCGCCTCCCTCCGCAAGCCCTCCGATCGGCCTCCTGAAGTCGCGAAGTTAGGGGCGGCGCCTACATTGGCGCAGCTGTCGCTGGTTGTTTGTTGTGTTGGATATCAAATGCATTCGCCGGCAAGCCGGCTCCTACGGTGTACGAACTTTTAATTGCACACTCCGTCCGTAGGAGCCGGCTTGCCGGCGAACAGGCCATTACCAACAACACATCAATAACAATTGAACACTCGCTGCTCTTGCTCTTGCTCTTGCTCTTGCTCTTGCTCTTGCTTCTAAGCGCGCGATAGTCCAGTCACCGCCAAACGCGACTTCAGGAGGCCGATCGGAGGACTTGCGGAGCGGGGCGATGGGCATGGATGCCCATCGAGCACTGACCGGGCCATGGATGGCCCGTCAGTGCGTCCACGCGGGAGCAAGGCCGGAGTGAGGGAACCCCGAAGCGAAGCGTAGGGGCCGGATGATGGAGCAGGCGGTTTTGCCTACTTTTTCCAAGAAAAAAGTAGGCCGCCGTAAGGGCGGAAAGGTGACGAAAAGTCCCTATCGTGAATGGATATGCACCGAAATCTAAAAACCAGCGCACTAATCCCGAACCCGAACCCGAACCCGAACCCGGATCCAAAAAAAAGCCCCAGCATCACTGCCAGGGCTTCTCTTCACAATCTACAACTCAGCTTACGCCTGAACCACCGGAATCTTGGCGTTAGCCGCCGCTTCACGGAACTCGGCGATCTGGTCGAAGCTCAGGTAGCGGTAGACGTCGGCAGCCATGCTGTCGATATCCTTCGCGTACTGCATGTACTCCTCGACAGTCGGCAGCTTGCCGATGATCGAAGCAACTGCAGCCAGCTCGGCCGAGGCCAGGTACACGTTGGTGGCGTCGCCCAGACGGTTCGGGAAGTTACGGGTCGAGGTGGAAACCACGGTCGAACCGGTCTGCACACGTGCCTGGTTACCCATGCACAGCGAGCAGCCTGGCATCTCCATGCGCGCACCGGCCTTGCCGTAGATGCCGTAGTAGCCTTCTTCGGTCAGCTGGTGAGCGTCCATCTTGGTTGGCGGAGCCAGCCACAGACGGGTCGGGATACCGCCCTTGACCTTGTCCAGCAGCTTGCCGGCAGCGCGGAAGTGGCCGATGTTGGTCATGCACGAACCGATGAACACTTCGTCGATCTTCTCGCCCTGTACCGACGACAGCAGGCGAGCATCGTCCGGGTCGTTCGGCGCGCAGAGCACAGGCTCTTTCACGTCGGCCAGGTCGATCTCGATGATCTCGGCGTACTCGGCGTCAGAGTCGGCCGACAGCAGCTCAGGCTTGGCCAGCCAGGCTTCCATGGCCTGGGCGCGGCGCTCCAGGGTGCGGGCATCGCCGTAGCCTTCGCCGATCATCCAGCGCAGCAGGGTGATGTTGGACTGCAGGTACTCGGCGATAGCCTTTTCCGGCAGCTTGATGGTGCAGCCAGCAGCGGAACGCTCGGCCGAGGCGTCGGACAGTTCGAACGCTTGCTCGACGGTCAGGTCGTTCAGGCCTTCGATTTCCAGGATGCGGCCGGAGAAGGCGTTGATCTTGCCCTTCTTCTCGACGGTCAGCAGGCCCTTCTGGATGGCGTAGTAAGGGATGGCATGGACCAGGTCACGCAGGGTGATGCCAGGCTGCAGCTTGCCCTTGAAGCGCACCAGGATCGACTCTGGCATGTCCAGCGGCATGACGCCGGTGGCAGCGGCGAAGGCCACCAGGCCCGAGCCGGCCGGGAACGAGATGCCGATCGGGAAGCGGGTGTGCGAGTCGCCACCGGTACCCACGGTGTCAGGCATCAGCATGCGGTTCAGCCAGCTGTGGATGATGCCGTCGCCCGGGCGCAGCGACACGCCGCCACGGGTGCGGATGAAGTCTGGCAGGGTGTGGTGGGTGGTGACGTCGATCGGCTTCGGATACGCGGCGGTGTGGCAGAACGACTGCATCACCAGGTCGGCGGAGAAGCCCAGGCACGCCAGGTCTTTCAGCTCGTCGCGGGTCATCGGGCCAGTGGTGTCCTGGGAACCGACGGTGGTCATCTTCGGCTCGCAGTAGGCACCTGGGCGCACGCCCTGGCCTTCCGGCAGGCCGCAGGCACGGCCGACCATCTTCTGCGCCAGGGTGAAGCCCTTGGTCGAAGCGGCAGGCTGCTCGGGTTTCTTGAACAGGTCGGATGGACCCTGGCCCAGCTCGGCACGGGCTTTCTCGGTCAGGCCACGGCCGACGATCAGCGGGATACGGCCGCCAGCGCGGACTTCATCCAGCAGCACTTCGGTTTTCAGTTCGAAGCTGGTGACCAGCTCGTCGCTGCCGTTGCGGCGCACTTCACCCTTGAACGGGTAGACGTCGATGACGTCGCCCATGGCCAGGTTGGTGCAGTCGAATTCGATCGGCAGGGCGCCGGCGTCTTCCATGGTGTTGTAGAAGATCGGGGCGATCTTGGTGCCGAAGCAGAAACCGCCAGCGCGCTTGTTCGGCACGTACGGGATGTCGTCGCCGAAGAACCACAGCACCGAGTTGGTGGCGGATTTACGCGAAGAGCCGGTACCGACCACGTCACCGACGTAGGCAACAGGATGGCCTTTGGCCTTGACCGCTTCGATCTGGGCCAGCGGGCCGACCGAACCCGGCTGCGAAGGCTCGATGCCGTCGCGAGCCATTTTCAGCATGGCCAGGGCGTGCAGCGGGATGTCAGGGCGCGACCAGGCGTCTGGGGCAGGGGACAGGTCGTCGGTGTTGGTTTCGCCAGGCACCTTGAACACGGTCAGGGTGTACTTGTCGGCGATGGCCGGGCGGCTGGTGAACCACTCGCCGGCGGCCCAGGATTCCAGCACGGCCTTGGCGTGGGCGTTGCCAGCCTTGGCTTTTTCGGCCACGTCGTGGAAGGCGTCGAACATCAGCAGGGTGTGCTTGAGCTGTTCGGCCGCGACGGCGCCCAGTTCGGCGTCATCCAGCAGCGCGACCAGCGTCTCGATGTTGTAGCCGCCCTGCATGGTGCCCAGCAGCTCGGTGGCGTGCTTGCGGTCGATCAGCGGCGATTTCGCCTCGCCCTTGGCGATGGCGGAGAGGAAAGCGGCCTTGACGTAGGCGGCTTCGTCCACCCCTGGTGGTACGCGGTTGGTGATCAGGTCTACGAGGAAGGCTTCTTCGCCGGCCGGCGGGTTTTTCAGCAGCTCGACCAGGCCTGCGGTTTGTTCGGCGTTCAGCGGCTGGGGCACGATACCCAGAGCGGCACGCTCTTCGATGTGTTTGCGGTAGGCTTCAAGCACAGTTATTACCCTCATCAGTGGTCCCTAAAGGGAGTCCGGGACGCTCATCCAGCATTCAATGCACCCATGCGCAATGACGACTTTTTGAGTCGCGCTGCCAGGGTCGCAAAGAATCCTTACAGAAGCTGCTTTCAAAGTTTTACGCCTGTAGAACGGGAGGCTGATGAGGGCTGGCACGGGCATGCGAGGGGTGCATGGCCCGGGCCAACGCCGTTCTACCGGATCAACTGTGCTCGTGACGCTTTGAAAACAGCTTCCAACGGACATTGTTGCCTTGAAAAGGCGGAGTGATTCTACGGCAAAAAATCGGCGAAGGTAAGGCGGCGAAGATGACTTTAACGAGTGCTTGCGGTTAGACAAAGGGCTAACATGACCGGGTGTTCCACCGCCAAGCCGTTGTTTTCCAATGTCCAACCAATCCATCAAGACCCCTTGCGTCGGCCTCTGCTCCACGGTCTATGGCGACCTGGTGTGCCGTGGCTGCAAGCGTTTTCACCACGAAGTGATCCACTGGAACGGCTACGACGACGAGCAGAAGCGCGCCGTGTGGCTGCGCCTGGAGCAACTGCTGGTGCAGGTGATGATGGCCAAGCTGGAAGTGTTCGACAAAGACCTGCTGCGCCAGCAGCTGGAGCAGCGCTCGATCCGCTTTGTCGTGCAGCAGTCGGAGTATTGCTGGGCCTACCAGCTGATCGCCCGGGGCGCGCGGATGATCCGCGATGTCGAGGCCTACGGGATGGCGTTGCTGCCGGAGTTCCGCGATTGGGACCTGCCGCAGTTGCGCGATGCCATCGATCGCGAGTTCTTTTTGCTGTCCGAGGCGCATTACCAGCGCTACATCGCCCCGAGCTTCTTGCGTGATGCCATAGGTTAAATCATCGCGGGGCAAGCCCGCTCCCACGAAGACTTGTGGGAGCGGGCTTGCCCCGCGATGTGGATCAGACTGCCCGATCAGTCGCCGGTGTATTCGCACCCACTGGTGCAAGTCTCATGAATACGCACCTTCGACAGCTCCGGCAGCAGCGGCTTGACCTGTTCCCAGATCCACTTGGCGATCACTTCGCTGGTGGGGTTTTCCAGGCCGGGGATGTCGTTCAGGTAGTTGTGGTCCAATTGCTCGTAGATCGGCTTGAAGATCGCCTTGATCTCCGAGAAATCGCGGATCCAGCCGGTGTGCGGGTCGAGCGGGCCGGTCAGGTGCAGGGCGACCTTGAACGAATGGCCATGCAGGCGGCCGCACTTGTGCCCGGCGGGGACGTTGGGCAGGCGGTGGGCCGATTCGAATGTAAATTCCTTGAAGATTTCCACGCTGTCAGGACTCTGTGTGTATCGATAATGCGCGCAGTCTACCAGCATGGCCGCTACAAGGCTTGCAAGCGATCCTGCAACTGCCCGGTGGCAATCAGCTCCAGCAGCTCGTCGCCTAGTCGTCGGCTTTCGGCGATGGCCTTGTACCAGTAGCGCTTGCGCGCTGGCGCGTCACCCATGAAGCGCTTGAAGTCGTTGCGGTCGGGCAGCTTGCCGTAGGGCAGGGCGGCCAGGTACTGCGGCGAGGGGGTCATCAACAGCACATTCTTCAGACGCGTGGCGTCGCCCTTGCGCCACGGCAGGGCCTTGTCGAACCAGCCGGGCACCACCTTGTCGGTGAAGTGCGGGTACAGCACCAGGTCGTCGCCCTGGTAGGGCAGGTCCAGGTGATAGTCGAGCAGGCCGCCATCGCGGTAGCTGCCGGCACCGGCGCCGGGGATGTCGCGCACGGCTTCCATGACCATCGGGATCGAGCCCGAGGCGAGCAGGGCATGGCGCAGGTTGGCCAGGTCCAGAGGCAGGTATCGCGAAGGGAAGTCGGTCAGCGCGTCGAGCGGCGGGGCAGCGCGGCTATCGTGCAGGATCACCCGTTCGAAATGTCGCCCCAGGCGTGCCCGCCCTAGCAGGTTGCTGGCAACCACCGAGCCCAGCCCAAGCCCCAGGCGGGCGCGGTGGTCATGGGCGAGATGGCCGTGGCTCTTCACCACGAGAATGTTCAGGCGGTAGTGCGGGTTGCCGAGGATCTGCCCATCGCGACCCTGCAGCAGCTCGTCGAGCATGCGCTGGCTGCTCTGGCTGATCTCCCTGGGCGTCACCCCTTTTGCGAAGTCCTGTTCGGTGTACAGCTCGCCCAGGCGACGGATGCCGGCGACCGGGTCTTCGAGGCAGGCACTGGCGAATCGCCACGAGCCGATCGAGGCGCCGATCAGGGCGCGCTGGCGTGGTGCCGAGGGCAGCCATTCACCGAACAACGCCAGGTCCAGGCCCTGGATGCCCAAAGGCTTGGGGCCGCCAGCGGCGCCGGGCAGCACACCGACATCAGCCGCTTGCAGGCCGCGCTCGCGGATCTGCCGCAGGGCACGCTGGCCTGCCTTGAAGGTCAGGGCGGGGTATTTGATGTGGATGGCGGTCATCGGGGTTCTCTAGCCGGGGCAGGCCGGCAGTATAAGCCTTATCGCGGGGAGCGCTCGCTCCCTCGAAAGTCGACCTGCGCTATCATGCGGCCAGCCGTATTCAGGTTGGATTAAGGACCCCCGGTTAGTCTTGTTTGCGTAGACAACTTGCTCATCCCCAAGGAGAGACCCCATGAAAACCCTGACTGCCCTGTTCACCGCCGCCGCCCTCGCTTTCGGTGCCAACGCCGCCTTCGCCAAGGACGTACAACCCGATGAAGTGGTCAAGCTGGTGAACGCCAAGACTATCAAGTCGCTGGATGAACTCAAGGCCGCTGCCGTGGCCAAACACCCCGGTGCCACCGTCACCGACTCTGAACTCGAAGATGAATACGGCCGCTACATCTACAAGGTCGAGCTGCGCGATGCCCAGAACATCGAATGGGACGTCGACCTGGATGCCAAGACCGGTGAAGTGCTCAAGGACGTGCAAGATAAGTGATGAGCCCGTTACCACGAGTGGCGCGCTACCTGGCCTTGGCCCTGCTGGCCGCCTGCTCGCTGGCCAGCGCCCGCGACCTGGATCAGGACGAAGCCCTGGCCCTGCGTCAGCAGGGCTTCATCCTGCCGCTGGAGCAACTGCTCGATGCCGCCCTGGGGCGTTACCCCGGGGCGCGTCTGCTGGAGGCGGAGCTGGAAGAAAAGCACGGCCGCTATGAATACGAAGTCGAGCTGCTGACCCCGCAGGGCGTGGTGCGCGAGATCAAGCTCGACGCCCGCTCCGGCGAACTGCTCAAAGACGAGGAAGACGACTGAATGCGCCTGTTGCTGGTCGAAGACAATGTGCCCCTGGCTGACGAGCTCACTGCCATTCTGCAACGCCAGGGTTACGCCGTGGACTGGCTGGCCGATGGTCGCGATGCGGTGTACCAGGGCCAGAGCGAGCCCTATGACCTGATCATCCTCGACCTCGGCCTGCCCGGGTTGCCCGGGCTGGATGTGCTGGGCCAGTGGCGCGCGGCAGGGCTTGCCACGCCGGTGCTGATTCTTACCGCGCGTGGCTCCTGGGCCGAGCGTATCGAAGGGCTGAAGGCGGGTGCCGACGACTACTTGAGCAAACCGTTTCATCCGGAAGAGCTGCAACTGCGAATCCAGGCCCTGCTGCGCCGTGCCAAGGGTTTGGCCAATCAGCCGAAGCTGGAGGCCGCCGGCCTGCACCTGGACGAGTCGCGTCAGTGCGTCAGCCGTGAGGGTGTCGACGTGCAACTGACCGCTGCCGAGTTCCGCCTGTTGCGCTACTTCATGCTCCATCCTGGGCAGGTGCTCTCCAAAAGCCATCTGGCCGAACACTTGTACGACGGTGAGACCGAGCGCGATTCCAATGTCCTCGAAGTGCACGTCAACCACCTGCGGCGCAAGCTTGGGCGCAGCGTGATCGAGACCCGACGTGGCCAGGGTTACGTCTATGCCGGGAGCGCGGCGTGAAGTCGATCCAGGCACGCCTGAGCCTGGGCCTGGTGGCCGTGCTGGTGGTGGTGGGTGTGGGCCTGGCCCAGCTCACGCTGTGGCTGTTCGAGGCCGGCCTGCAGCGCTACCTGGAAACCGGCCTGCGCAAGGAAAGCGAGAACCTGCTGGTGGCGCTGGTGCGCGGACCTTCAGGTTTGCAGCTGGACGAGCGGCGATTATCGGCGGCGTACCAGCAGCCGTTTTCGGGTTACTACTTTCGCATCGACTTCGACCAGGGCACCTGGCGCTCGCGCTCGCTGTGGGACCTGGACATGCCCAAGCCGGCCCAGCCCGGCCTGGACGCTGGCCACGAACTAGGCCCGGAGGGCCAGCAGTTGTTGGCGTACCGCGGCGACTACCGGCGCCTGGGCCAGAACATCTCGATCAGCGTGGCGCAGGACTATTCGCCGGTGCGCGAGGGCTTCCGGCGCCTGCAACAGATCGGCCTGGGCATGGGCCTGGTGGCCTTGCTGCTGGTGCTGGTCCTGCAACGGATCACCGTGACCCGCTCACTGCGTCCTCTGGAGCGGGCACGCCAGCAGATCGCCCAGTTACAGCAAGGGCAACGCTCGCAACTGGATGCCGAAGTTCCCAGCGAGCTCAAGCCCTTGGTGGACCAGATCAACCACTTGCTGGCCCACACCGAGGACAGCCTGCGCCGTTCACGGACCGCCCTGGGCAACCTGGGCCATGCCCTGAAGACGCCGCTGGCGGTGTTGCTCAGCCTGGCTGCCAGCGAGCGCTTGCAAGCTGTGCCCGAAGTGCGCGCGCAACTGCGCGAGCAACTGGAGCAGATCCAACAGCGCCTGAGCCGTGAGCTCAACCGTGCGCGCCTGGCGGGGGATGCGTTGCCCGGCGCGCAGTTCGATTGCGACGCTGAGCTGCCGGGGCTGTTGTCGACCCTGGGGATGATCCATGGCGAAGGGTTGCTGCTCGAGCGCGATGTGCCGCCTGGCCTGCTGTTGCCGTGGGATCGCGAAGACCTGCTGGAGCTGCTTGGCAACCTGTTGGACAACGCCTGCAAATGGGCTGACAGCGAGGTACGCCTGGGCATTGCGCCAACCGGCGAGGGCTACCAGCTGTGGGTCGACGACGACGGCCCCGGCATTCCCGAATCGCAGCGTTTGCAGGTGCTCGAGCGCGGCTCGCGGCTGGACGAGCAGGTCGACGGGCATGGCCTGGGGCTGGGCATCGTGCGCGATATCGTTGACGCCTGGGATGGGCGTATCACCCTGCTGGAAAGCCCGTTGGGCGGTTTGCGGGTGAGCATCGAATTGCCGCGCAAGGGGCATTGAACAACGCCGTCTGTAGGAGCGGCCTCGCGCCGCGAAAGGGCCGCAAGGCGGCCCCAGCAATCTATGCGGTGAAGCCAAAGCCTGGGGCCGCTTCGCGCCCCTTTCGCGGCACAAGGCCGCTCCTACAGGCAAGCGAGCGCATCAACCCTGCAAAAAAATTGCAGTACAGCCGCAGTTTTTTGAATTGGCCGCACCAGGCCTGCGCCCGGCACAATCCCCCTCGCGAAACCATCTGGTTTCCATCTCTCCATGGACGGAGCCCCTTGCGCTATTGCCTTCGCAATACCGGGCCCAGAAGCATTTGCGCTGGGCTTTCTTTTAAATCAAAAAACACGATCCTGATTACTTCGATGCCTGCCTCTCGTTCCGATAGTCGTCTGCAACGCCTGCTCCCGCCCGCCCTCAACATCCCCCCCAGAGAATGGCTGCGTGCAGGCCTTGGTGCGCTGCTTGGCCTGTTCCTCGCCGGCTACCTGTGCAGCCTGGCCTATGGCCCGTCGATCGCCCTGCACCTGCTCGGCCCGCTGGCGGCCTCGGCGGTGCTGGTGTTCGCCGTACACTCCGGGCCCCTGGCCCAGCCCTGGCCGGTGCTGGGCAGCTATGCCCTGGCCGGGGCCGTGGGCCTGGCCATGCGCCATGGCTTCGGTGATGGCCTGTGGGTCGCCGCTGCTGCGTTGGGGATTGCCGTCCTGGTGATGTGCCTGCTGCGTTGCCTGCATCCGCCTGGGGGGGGCGTGGCCGTCAGCGCGGTGCTGGCCGACCCAGGGCTGGTGGCGATGGGCGACCATATGCTCGAGCCGGTGCTGCTCAACGCGCTGATCCTGGTCGCGGTCGCGGTGGTCTATAACCGCCTCACAGGTGTGCGCTACCCCAAGGGCGTGGCGCCGCGCAAAGACTTGCACCATACCCACGACCCGCTGCCCGGCGAGCGGGTGGGCATCAACGCCGAGGACCTGGACCAGGCCCTGGAAGACATCGGCGAATTCGTCGACGTGACCCGCGAGGAGCTTGCGCGGATCATCCTCGCCACCGAGCAGCATGCACTGCAACGCAGCCTGGGGGGGATTACCGCCGGCTCGGTGATGTCGCGCGACGTGCAGTCGGCAACGCCCCAGACCACGCTCGAACAAGCCTGGAAGATGCTCGAAAGCCATCACCTGAAAACCCTGCCAGTGCTGGAAGGCGGCCGCCTGGTGGGCATCGTCAGCCTCAGCGACCTGGTCGGCCCGGCCATGGCGCGCGGGCGTTTCAGCTGGCGCGGTGTGTTCCGGCGCACCACCGTGCGCCTGGAACAGGTGATGAGCCGTCGGGTCGTCAGTGTCGGCAGCGAACACCCGCTGGAGCGCCTGCTGCCCCTGCTCAGCGAGCAGGGCTTGCACTGCCTGCCGGTACTCGATGGCGACACGCTGGTGGGGGTGATCACCCAGACCGACCTGATCGCCGGCCTCAAGCGGCATCTGCTCACTGCTGCGGCGCGGGCTTCAGATAACCGGGTCCCAGCGCTGTGACCAGTCGCTTTCGCCGGCCGCCACCAGCCGGCGCAGCACCTCGAACGACTGCTGCAACGCCTCGCTGTCGCGCTTGCGGGCATACACCAGGAACGTCGGGTAGGTGAACTCAGGCGCCTCAGGCACCCGTTCGAATACCCCACTCTGCAGATAGGCCTGTACGACGCGGGTTCGGAAATAGCCACTGCCGCCCTGGTCGAGGATGAACTGCAGGGCCAGCGGCCCCAGGTTGAAGCTCAGCGCCGGGCGTGCCAGGTCGGGCAGCGCGGCGTCGTGCTGGCGACGGAAGGCTTCACCCCAGTCGATGTAGACATATGGCTCGGGCCGGTCCACCCGGCGCACGCGGATCAGCTTCTCCTCCATCAGTTGCTCCACTTGCAGGCCCGGGCCATAGGTCGGCTGGTACACCAGTGCGGCGTCGAGCAGGCCCATCTCCACCTTGCGCAGCAGCGACTCGCCATCGCTGACCTCGCTGCGCACCGCATGGCTGGGCAGCTCCCGGTACAGGGCGCTGACCCAGTCGAGCAGCATTGGGTTACCCAGGCTCACTTCACCGCCCACATGCAGCACTTGCTGGCAGCCTTGGGGTAGCGGCAGGTCGCGGCGTGCGGCTTCCCAGGTCTGCACCAGCTGGTTGGCGTAGGTCACGAAGGCTTCGCCGTCGCTGGTCAAGCTGGCGCCCGTGCGGCTACGCACGAACAGCTGGCAGCCCAGCTGCTGCTCCAGGCGCTGCACCCGCGCGGTGATCGCCGTCTGCGACACGAACAGGCGCTCGGCGGCGGCGACCAGGCTGCCGCAACGCACGATTTCCAGGAAGGTTCGGGCCTGATCGATGTCCATGCTGATGCTCGTTGACAAAGGGAGTGGAGGTGTTCAGCCTGGCAGGCGTTCGACCAGTTCATTGAAGCACGGGCGCGCTGCCACGTCGGGGTGCTGGCAGCGCCTGGCCAATTGGTGCAGCGGCGGGTCGCTCTCCTGGCACTGAGCCAGCAATTCTTCGACGAGGATGCCGAAAGCGCGCACTTCCAGTCGTTCGAGGGCCTGCGCGTGGGGGCTGGTATCGCGCGGGTGGAACGAGGCCGCGCCGAAGTCACCCAGCAGGCATTGGCCGTCGTCGGCGAACAGGATGTTGTGCCCGTACAGGTCGCCATGGCTCAGGCCGCGTGCATGCAGGTGCGCGCACACCGAGGCGATGCCGGCGGCCAGGCGGCGCACGACCGGCAGCGTCAGCCGGCGCCCCTCGGGGTGGCGGTCACGGGTGCAGCTGTCGAGGCTGGGTGGGCCGGCGAGGTTGCGCCAGGTCGGGTCGATCAACTGCATCACTAGCGCCGGCAGTTGTTGCGGGTGGTCGTCGACTCGACCGGCCAGGCCCACCAGCTGAGGGTGCTCACCGGCCGCGATGCAGGCGCGCATTTCCGCCAGGGGCGAGCCGTCACTGGTGATCGCGCCCTTGTACAGCTTGACCGCCACCGGGCGCTCCTGGCCCTGGCAGTGGGCGCGATGGATCAGCCCGGAAGCGCCGCGCCCCAGTTCTTCTGCGAGCTGCACTTCCTGCCAGCGAATGCTCGGGCAATGGCCATCCGCTTCGGGTGGGATGAAACCCTGCGCCAGCGGGTTGTCGGCATAGGCCAGCCAGGCCAGGCTGGGCAGGCGCAACAGCCAATCCGGCAGGGCGCTCAGGCGGTTGCTGGCAATGCGCAGCAGCTCGAGCTTTTCGCAACGGGCCAGGCCCTCGGGCAGGCAGGTGAGGCGGTTGCCGGCGAGCATCAGTTTTTGCAGGTGCAGGCAGTCACCCAAGGCATCGGGCAGCTGTTCCACGCGGTTGTCGGTGAGCACCAGCGAGCGCAGGCGCGGTGGCAGTGCCTGGGCATCGACCTGCGCGATGTGGTTGCTCTTGAACCCCACGGTTTCCAGCGCCTGGCAGCGGCCGATGGCGTGGGGCACCTGGGTAAAACGGTTGTTGGCGCAGAACAGTACTTTCAGCCGGGTCAGCCGATGCAGGTCGTCGGGCAGCTCGGACAGCGCGTTGTCACTGAGGTCGAGCACTTCCAGGCTGTCGGCCAGGTCGAAGATCTCGCGGGGGAATTGGCCCAGGCCCTGGTTCAGGTTCAGCCGGGTGATGCCGCGCAGGCGGCCGGCGCGCAGGTCGTCGAGGGTGTGCATGGAGGGCTCTGCTTTCAAGGGGCGGTCATTCTACGGGCTTACCCCGTGCAAATCTGCATATGGGTTGCGACTTAAGTCCGATGGCGCACGCACGGTCCCGGTCCATACTCGAAGCTCGCCCTTCAATAACAACAAGTACCGGGTTGTGAACCAATGACCTATCAGCACAGCTACGCCCATTCCATCGCCGACCCCGCGGCCTTCTGGCAGGCCCAGGCCGACCAACTGGCCTGGCAGCGCAAGCCCAGCCTCACCCTGCAACAGAACCCCGACGGCACTCACCGCTGGTTTGCCGACGGCCGCCTGAACAGCTGCCACCTGGCCCTCGATCACCAGATCGAACAGGGCAGGGGCGAGCAACTGGCGCTGATCTACGACTCCCCCGTGACCGGCGTGCAGCAGACCTTCACCTACCACCAGCTGCGCGACGAAGTGGCGCGTCTGGCCGGCCTGATGCGCGCACTGGGCGTGGGCAAGGGCGACGGGGTGATCATCTACATGCCGATGGTGCCGCAGGCGGCCATGGCCATGCTGGCCTGCGCACGTATCGGTGCGGTGCACTCGGTGGTGTTCGGCGGCTTTGCCGCCAACGAGCTGGCCCTGCGCATCGACGATGCCCGGCCGACGCTGCTGCTCACCGCCTCCTGTGGGTTGGAGTTCGACCGCGTCATCGCCTACAAGCCACTGGTCGACCGCGCCCTGGCGTTGTCTCGCCATCAACCCAGGCGGGTACTGGTGCTGCAACGCCCGCAGGCGCGTGCCGAGCTGCAGCCAGGGCGTGACCTGGACTGGCAGCAGGCGCTGGTGGGTGCCGAACCGGTGGCCCCGGTCGAACTGGATGCGGGCGATCCGCTGTACATCATGTACACCTCCGGCACCACCGGCAAACCCAAGGGCATCGTGCGCGAGAACGGCGGCAACGCGGTGGCGCTGTGCTACGCCATGCGTCACATCTATGGCATGCAGGCGGGCGATGTGTGGTGGGGCATTTCCGATGTGGGTTGGGTGGTTGGCCACTCGCTGATCGTCTACGGGCCACTGATGAGCGGCTGCACCACGGTGTTCTACGAGGGCAAGCCGATCCGCACGCCGGATGCTTCGGCGTACTGGCGGGTTGTGGAGCAATACCAGGTTAACGCGCTGTTCTGCGCGCCCACTGCCATGCGCGCGATCCGCAAGGAAGACCCCGAAGGCGAGCTGATCCGCCGCCACGACCTGGGATCGTTGCGCCAGCTGTTCCTGGCCGGCGAGAAGCTTGACTCCAGTACCCACGAATGGCTGGAGCGGGTGAGCGGCAAGCCGGTGCACGACCACTGGTGGCAGACCGAAACCGGCTGGCCGGTCACCGCGCCTTGTGTGGGGCTTGCGGGCAGCGCGGCGCGGCCGGGGTCGAGCAACCGCGCGGTGCCGGGCTATCACGTGCAGGTACTGGACGATGACGGCAAACCGCTGGGGCCGAACCAGCAGGGCGCCATCGTCATCGCCCTGCCGTTGCCGCCTGGCTGCAGCCAGACTCTCTGGGGTGATCACGAGCGCTATCTGCAAGCGTATCTGCAGAGCTATCCGGGCTACTACCACACCGGCGACGGCGGCTACCTGGATGACGACGGCTTCGTCTACATCATGGGCCGCACCGACGATGTGATTAACGTCTCCGGCCATCGGCTGTCCACCGGCGAGATGGAGGACCTGGTGGCGCGTCACCCGGCGGTGGCCGAGTGCGCGGTGATCGGTGTGCATGACGAGATCAAGGGCCAGGTGCCGCTGGCGCTGGTTGTGCTAAAGGACGGGCAGGGCATCGGCGAGTCGCAGTTGCAGGGCGAACTGGTGGCCAGTGTGCGCGAGCAGATCGGCGCGCTGGCCTGTTTCAACCGCGTGCGCCTGGTCAAGCGTTTGCCCAAGACCCGCTCGGGCAAGATCTTGCGCGCGGTGCTGCGCAAGATTGCCGATGGGCAGGACTATGTACCGCCATCGACGCTGGACGATCCGGCGGTGCTCGGGGAGATCGAAGGGGTGTTGGCGGATTTGCCCAGGGCGGGGTGATGCGCAGCCGTTATCGCCGGCAAGCCACCCACCTCAAGGCTTGCATTTCTCCTGTAGGAGCGGCCTTGTGTCGCGAATGGGCCGCGCAGCGGCCCCGGCGATCTTGGGCATACTCGAGATCCTGGGGGCGCTGCGCACCCCATTCCGACCGGTCCGGCGCCCCGGCAAGGCCGCTCCTACAGGCATCGCGCTGGCTCTCTAGATTTCGAGCGCAACAGCTGCTCCCATTTTGAGGCTTGCACGGCACCGCTTCAGCGTGGCCCCACCTGATGCAACTGCCCCAGCCGGCTGCGGGTACGCATCAGGTCGGCAATCGCGCCGCCCAGGCTTTCTTGCAGGGCCCGCTTGCCGATCACCGTCAGCTGACGGTCCTGGTCATACAGCACATCCACCAGGTTGACGAAGCGTTGCTGCGCCGCCAGCGAACATTCGGCCAGGTCGTCCAGCCCGTCGATGATCCACTGATCGTATTGCATGGCCAGCGCCAGGTAGTCGATGACCGCAGTGGGTTGTTCGCACAAACCCTCGAAACTGATCATCACCCGCCGCCCCTCAACGGCCAGAGCGCGCAGCGGCCGGTTGTTGATCTGCAGCGTGACTGGCTGCAACTGAGGTAACTGCAGGTGCTGCCGTTGCGCCAGATCGCCCGGCCAGACGTAATGCCCCTGGGTAAAACATTGGTGCTCGCGGTTGGCCGGCAGGCTGCGGAAGTCGGTGTCGCCGCCCACTTCCAGCACCTGCATGCGCCCGTTGATCAAGCGGATCACCGGCAGGAAGCGTTCGTGATACAGCGGGTTGGGCAGCAGCCCTTCGGGCGCGTAGTTGGAGGTCACCAGCAGGAAGATGCCGCGTTCGAACAGAGCGTTGAACAGCCGGGTGAGCAGCATGGCGTCACCGATGTCGTGCACGTGGAACTCGTCGAAGCATAGCACCCGCACCTCGCCCAGCAGTTCATCGAGGGTCGCGCCCAGTGCATCAGCCTGCGCCCGGTGGCGGTGCATGCCTTGGTACAGCCGGGCGAAGAAGTCGTGAAAGTGCAGGCGGCGTTTGTCGGTGATCGGCACGGCCTGGAAGAAGCCGTCCAGCAGCCAGCTCTTGCCGCGCCCCACCGAACCGTGCAGGTACAGGCTGCGCGGCTGGCCTTCGTCGAGCGCGGCCAATTGCGTGGCCATGGCCTCGATCACCCGGCCTTGTCCCTCGCTCAAGATGTAGCCGCGCTCGCCGGCCTTGCCCTGGAAGTACGCCAGCAGGGCGCTGGCGTGCGGCGCACGGTTGCGCAGGCGACGCAGCGGGGCAGGGATCCAGGTGGTCAAGGCAGTTTCCTCGTAGGCGCATATTGCGAGCGGAGGGATTCTGACCAACCCAGCCCATACAGGGCAAGCGTCGCGAAAGCCGAAAGCCAGGCGCATCGAGGGGTAGTCTGTTCAACAGGCCCACTCATGGAGCATGCCAGCATGTCCGATCCCTTCGATCTCGACCGTTTCGTCCAGGCCCAGGCGCCCGTCCATGATCGCGCGCTGCGGGAGCTGGACGCCGGGCACAAGAACAGCCATTGGATGTGGTTTGTGTTCCCTCAACTTGATGGCCTCGGTCATAGCGTCATGGCCGAGCGCTATGCACTTTCAGGTATTGCCGAGGCCCGTGCCTATCTCGAACACCCGCTACTGGGGCCCCGGCTGCTGGCCTGCGTCAATGCGCTTCTACGCCATGCTGACAAGAGCGCACGGCAGATCCTCGGCAGCCCGGACGATCTGAAGCTGCGCTCGTGCCTGACCCTTTTCAACCAGGTCGATCCGCACGAGCCGCTGTTCTTGCGGGCGCTCAAGCAGTTCTACGAAGGGCGGCCGGATGCCCGAACACTGGAGCTGTTGCGTCAGTGAGGCCACTCAGGCCTTGTGTTCGAGCTGGCGCTCGATCATGTACTTGACCGTCAGGCGGCGCTCCTTGAGATGGCGCAGGGCCTCATCCGAGAAATTGCCCGCCGAGATCGACTCGGCGGCCAGTACCTGGTTGTCGATGTCCATGTACTCGTCGAGCAGGCGGTCGAGCTGCTTGTCCTGCTGGCGCCGCTGCTGGACGATCTCGCGGGGGAAGTGCAGGTCCTGGTAGAGGTCATGGGAAACTGGCATGGGCGCCCTCCTTGTGATGCGCAGGTGGTTTATCTGATTGGAAGGGGGTGAGCGGAATCTGTTGGCGCGAGGCGGGGAAAAAGCGACGGGTGGTCATGTGCGATGAATGCCGGCCTCATCGCCGGCAAGCCCGAAGTTTGCACGTCACCTGTAGGAGCGGCCTTGTGCCGCGAAAGGGCTGCGAGCAGCCCCAAGATTTCAAGTACGCGTCAAGACTGCCGGGGGCCGCTTTGCGCCCCTTTCGCGGCTCAAGGCCGCTCCTACAGAACAGCTGTGCAACGCAGCTGCTCCACATCCATTTGTGTGGGTTTCGACTAACTTGCTGTTTTCCAGTGATTTTTTTTAAAAAAAGGCTTCACAACCGTGAAACTCGCTGGTAAAGTGCCGGCCATTCCCGCACAGCACCACACGGAGCTGGCAGTGAATGATCAGATCGACGGTGCAGCAGTCACTCGTCACATCCGATACAGGGGCGTCGCCAAGCGGTAAGGCAGCAGGTTTTGATCCTGCCATGCGTTGGTTCGAATCCAGCCGCCCCTGCCATTACTACCTTCCAGTTCGAAACACCCGCAATCGCCTTAAGGCGATTTTTTTATTTCCCCTTCTTTTTCTCCAGTAGCTCGGCCAGCGCCAGGGCCAGCACATGCTCGTGCGTGGGTTTCTGGATCACCAGGCTGTCCGGCAGCTCTAATTCTTGCAACTCTGCATAACCGGTAAGGAACACCACGGGCAGGTGCGGATAACGCTCGCGGGCGGCCAGCGCCAGCTGCGCGCCATTGAACTCAGGCATGGCGAAGTCGGTGAGCAGCAGATCAGTCGTGGCATCGAGCAACGCCAGGGCCTGCTGGCCGCTGTGCGCCTGGCTCACCTGATAGCCGAGGCTGCGCAGTAGGTCGCCGAGCACTTCGCGCACCAGCGGGTCGTCGTCCACCAGCAGGACGTGGCGGTTGCCGCCGCTGGCCATGAGCTGGTGCACCTTGTCCTGCTCCCGCCCGCGAGGGCGACTGCTGGCCCTGACCGCCGGCAGGTAGACGCTCACTCGAGTACCCCGCCCGGGCGCTGTCTGCAGGCCGACCCCGCCACCGGACTGCTTGGCGAAGCCGAACACCTGGGCCAGGCCCAACCCCGACCCCTTGCCAATGTCCTTGGTGGTGAAGAACGGCTCGAACACCTTGAGGGCGGTCTCTTCGCTCATGCCGCAGCCGGTGTCGCGTATGCTCAGTTCCACGTATTCGCCGGGCTCCGGGTCTTCCGGGCGATGGGGTGGGGCGTCGATGCGGGTGTTGCGGGTGGCCAGTGTCAGTTGGCCGCCACCGGGCATGGCGTCGCGGGCATTGATGGCCAGGTTGAGGATGATCATCTCGGTCTGGGTCGGGTCGGTGAGTGCCTGCCACAGGTTGCCGTCCAGTTCCAGGCGCACCGAGATGTTGCCGCCGAGGGTGCGCCGTAGCATTTCCTCCAGCCCCGCCAGGGTGCGATTGAGGTTCAGCGGCACCGGCTCCAGGCGCTGCTTGCGCGAGAACGCCAATAACTGCGCGGTCAGCTTGGCCCCGCGCTCGCCGGCCTCGCGGATGTTGCGCAGGCGCTTGTGGGCCTTGTCCGTACGGCCATTGTCCAGTTCGTGCTGCAAAAAGCTGGCACCGGTGAGGATGACCGTCAGCAGGTTGTTGAAGTCATGGGCGACGCCGGCCGTGAGCTGGCCGACCGCCTCCAGCCTTTGCATTTGCTGCAACGCCGCCTCGATGCGTTCGCGCTCTGCGATCTGCTCGCGCAGGCGTTCGTTGGCCTCGGCCAGGTCCAGCACCGCTTCGCGTTCGCTGGTGATGTCGCGGGCGACCACGTACAGCAGGGCATCGTCCGGCACCACCACCCACGACAGCCAGCGCTGCTGGCCACCGGCATGCAAGATACGGCCGACGAAGCGTGCGCTGCTGCGGCCCAGCGACAACGCGGCGATTTCGGCGAGAAAGGCCTCCTGGTCGGGTTCGGGCAGCAGTTGCAACAGCGAGACCTGCCCCAGGCGTTCGCGGGTGAAGCCCAGGCTGGCCTCCCACGCCGGGTTCAGCGCCACTGGCGTGATGTCCTTGTTCAGCACCGCCAGCAGGTCTTGTGACAGTTCCCACGCGCGATCGCGTTCGCGGGTGCGACGCTCCACGCGCTCACCGAGCATCTCGTTGAGCTGCTCCAGGGCCCGGGTGGCCTGGCGTTGCTGGTGAATGTCCTGCAGCACACCACTGAAACGCACGCACTGATCGTCGACGAACTGGGTCTGGCCACTGGACAGCAACCAGCGTGGTTCGCGCCCGCCGGGTTGGGCGATGCGAAACTCCACGCGGTAGTGGCCGTCGCTGTCCGGGCGCATGGCCTGTTCCACCGCCTCGCGCACCCGGGGCAGGTCGTCCGTGTAGATCCCGGCGTAGAACACCTCGAGGTTCATACGGGTGTCGGCCGGCAGGCCGAACAGCATCTTGCAGCGGTCATCCCAGAGCATTCGCCCGTCCTGCGGGCGGTAGTCCCAGGTGCCCATGCCGGCCGCGTCGATGGCGATGCGCGCGCGCGCCTCGACTTCGGCCAGGGCTTCCTCGGCACGGCGCCGGCGCTGGCGCTCCTGCACCTCGGTCAGGGCCCGGCCTACGGCTTTGGGGAGCAGTGGCAGGTTCTTCTTCAGCACGTAGTCGGTGGCACCCAGGCGGATCATCTCCACTGCGTGCTCTTCGCCATAGATGCCGGAGAGGAAGATGAACGGTATGTCCGGCGCCACGCGCTGCGCACAGGCCAGCACCTGGGCCCCGGACGAGCCAGGCAGCACGCAGTCGCAGAGGATCAGGTCGAACGACGCCTCGCGCAGGGCGTGCTCGGCGGCCACGTGGTCGAACACCAGCCGCGATTGCACCTGCAGGCCACTACGCTCCAGGCCCAGCAGGATCAGTTCGGCATCCATGCAGCTGTCTTCGACCATCAGCAGTTTCAGGGGCGCTTGCTGCATCGAAGAAACCTCAGTTGTTGCCACGGCGGTTCAGGCGCAGGGAGCCGGGCGGTGGCTCGTTGAGCACGGCCCAGAACACCCCCAGGTCGGAGATGGCAGCCACGAACTCCTTGAACTCCACGGGCTTGACCACGTAGGCATTGACCCCCAGCTCATAGGCGCGCGTCAGGTCTGGCCCCTCCCGCGACGAGGTGAGCATGACGATGGGGAGGCTGCGCAGCTCGGCGGTGGCGCGTACCGTTTTGAGCACCTCCAGGCCATCGACCTTGGGCAGCTTGAGGTCGAGCAGCATCACCGCCGGGTTGCCGCCATCGCGCTCGGCATAGGCGTTGCGTCGCAGCAGGTAGTCCAGGGCATCGGCGCCGTCGCGCAGCACGATCACTTCGTTGGCCAACTGGCTGCGCTCCAGGGCCAGCAAGGTCAGCTCCAGGTCACGCGGGTTGTCTTCGACCAGCAAGATGGGCTTGAGCATGGGCGCACCTCAAACAATCGTCGGTTGGTGAGGGAGGGTGAAGTGGAAGCTGGCGCCCTGGTCGAGCTGGCCCTTGGCCCAGACCCTGCCATCGTGGCGTTCAATGATGCGCCGCACGCTGGCCAGGCCGATGCCGGTGCCTTCGAACTCTTCCATCCGATGAAGGCGCTGGAACACGCCGAACAGCTTGTCGACGTAGGCCATGTCGAAGCCGACGCCGTTGTCGCGCACATAGACTTCGGTCTCGTGGTGGTGGCGTACGCTACCGATCTCGATGCGCGCGGGGTCGCGACCACGGCTGTACTTGAGGGCGTTGGCGAGCAGGTTGTGCAGGACCATGTTGATGAATGCAGGGTCGGCGATCACCTTGGGCAGCGCTGCGACCTGCCAGTCGATGTGGCGGCCGGCGTAGTCGGGGGCCATTTCGTTGCGGATGGTATCGATCAGGGTGTTGAGATCGACGTCCGCCAGGCGCAACGCCGAGCGACCCATCTGGGAGAAATTGAGCAGGTTGTCCACCAGCGTGCCGGCAAACTGCGCGGCGTCCTCGATATGGCCGAGAAAGCGCCTGCCGCGTTCGCTCAGGTGCGCGCCTTCACTCTCGCCCAGCAGTTCGCTGTAGCCGGCGATATGCCGCAGCGGCGCACGCAGGTCGTGGGACACGCTGTAGGAGAATGCTTCGAGTTCCTTGTTCGAACGCTTCAGCTCGCCGGCCAGTTGCGCCAGCTCCTCGGCCTTGCGCAGGACGATGCCTAGCACCGCACCGCGCAGTTCGAGCACGCTGTCGATGACCAGCGGGTCCCAGGCGGCGCTGTAGTCACGCACTTCCTCCTGCCAACGCTCGAAGCTGTGGCGAGGATTGAGAGCCCCCTGTGGGCCGACCTGTTTATCGGGCCGCCCGGCCCAGTTCACCGTATGCGCCTGCTCTGGGCGAAACCAGACCAGATAATGCGAGTGGAGCTGTGAAATGGCCACGGCCATCACCCCGGCGACATGCTCGGCCAGCTCCGGTAGCAGCTCGATGTCGCGGCGCACGTTGTCGCTGTGGAACACCCCTTCGTCGTCGCGTTGGCTCAGCCAGTGCACCAATGCGTTGACCTGGGCGGGCGGCGGTGTGCTGCCGATCAGGTCGCAACGCTCGGCGCTGATGATCGCCGCGCCCGAGGCGTCGGCGAACTGCAGCATCACCTCGGGCAGGCTGAGCAGGCCCTCGCTGACACTGTCGTGGTCGGCCATGGCGGCGAGCATGCGCACGATGCGCTGGCGCAGCGCCAGCAGGCGGTGGGTGGTGGCGTGCTTCTCGTGGGCCTCGATCTGCAACGACAGCACGTTTGCCAGCAGTTCGCAGGCGGTGCGGGTCTGGAAGTCCACGGCGCGGGGGTGCGCGTGGTGGCAGGAGACCAAGCCCCAGAGCTTGTCGTCGACCACGATCGACAGCGACATCGACGCCAGCGTGCCCATGTTGCGCATGTACTGCAGGTGCACCGGCGAGACGCTGCGCAGCGAGGCGAAGGTCATGTCCAGGGGCTTGCCAGTGCGCGGGTTGTTGGCCGGCAGCAGTGACGAGGGCTGATAGTCGGCGTCTTCGATCAGCCGGATGCGGTTGACCCGATACAGCTCGCGGGCCTGGCGCGGGATGTCCGAGGCCGGAAAGCACTGGCCCAGGTAGCGCGGGTAGCCGGGATCGGCATCCTCGGCGAGCACTGTGCCAACGCCCTGGGGGTCGAAGCGATAGGCCTTGACCCGGCCGAAGCCGGTGAAGCGCTTGATCTGCCGTACCGACTGCAGCAGCAGCTCATCGATGCTGGTGGCCTGGTGCAGGGTACTGACGAAGGCACGCACCAGTGGGTAGTAATCGTCCGGGCCGGTGCCGCGCGCGCGGCGTGGTTCGAATTCGAGGATCAGCACCTGGTCATGGCGGTGCGCGAGTACCCGCAGCGGGTCCTGGCAGGGCGCGCCGTGGCGCAGGCGCACATCACCAATATGGAAGGGGAAGATCTCGTCGGCGGGCAGGTTGCTCAACTGGCCGCGCAGGTCGAAGCCATCGGCGACCAGCTCGGCGAAGGGCTGGCCGAGCAGCTCGAGGGCGTTCAAGCCGAACCAATGGCTGGCGTTCTCGCTGGCCTGGAGGATGCACAGGTCGCTGTCGTCCAGCACCAGCAAGAAACCGTGCGGCTGGATGCTGCCCGGTACCTGGATGGGCTCCTGGGCGCACTGCTCGATGGCCTGTTCGAGCGAGGTGGGGGTATTGCTCATGGGCTTCTCCTGCAGGTTCCGTCCTCGCATGGGTATCCGCCTGGCACAGGATGGATGACATGCACGGTATCAGATGGCCGCTCGGTTTGTCGGCATATGGCTATTTGAAGCGTGGGAGGCGTGCAGGTTCTATTGCGATGAAGAGGAATTTCAGCTGATGCAGCGGGCCGTTACCCGCGTGCCTTTCATCCTTTTCATTAATGCCAAAGAGAGCGCTCTTACGGCTGTTCGGATCCAATCGCGCTGCTACGCTCAAGATCAACCTTTTCAGAAGGATGGGCAGCGCATGCAGCGCATCATGGCCTCGCTGCTGGGCCTGTGGTTGAGCGGCAGCGCCATCGCTGCGGATTTTCTCGTCGAGGTGCAGGTGCGGGTGCAACGCGGTTGCATGCTGGCAGGCCAACCGCGTGACGCCGGTGCCCAGGCGCTGGGGCTGATCGACCTGGGGGCCGCGGCACGCCTGGATGGGCCTGGCGCGCCGCTGAGCGGCGTGTTGGTCAGTGCGCGGGTGCCGCGGCTGGAATGCAACCCCGATACCCCGTATCAGGTGCGGGTCGATGGCGGCCAGCATGGCGGTGTCGGCGCCGTGCGCTACCTGGCCAGTGCAGACAACCGGGCGCGGCCGATCCCTTACCGCTTGTACCGCGACGCCGCTTGGCGCGAACCGCTGGAGGTGGACGTGGCGCAATCGGCGCGGGTCCCGAGCAGTGGTTCGGTGGCCCTGCCGCTGTACGCGCGGATCGACCGGCTGGCCTGGGTACCACGGGCCGGGCTGTACCACGACCTGCTCAAAGTCACGGTCACCTGGTGAGGAGACATCGACCATGCACAAGGACGCGCTGCAACGCACCTCCATCCTGTTGCTCACCCTCGGCCCATTGCTGTTGCCCACCGGTGCTGCCCACGGTACAAGCACCGGTTTCATCCAGGCCCGCCTGGTGATCAGCGCCGCCTGCCAGGTCGACAGTGACCAGCAACCGGCCAGCCTGGGCAACCCCGGCCTGATGGACTTCGGCGCCCGCGGCCCGACCTGGGACCGGCCACTGAGCAGCCGGGTGGACGAGGCGGGGGGCGAGGGCAGCTTGCAGATCAGTTGCTCGCCGCAGGTACGGGCCTTCAGCGTGCGCATCAATGGCGGATTGAACGGTAACGATGGTGTGCGCCGCCTGAGCAACGGCCGTGAACTGATCCCGTACCAGCTGGCCATCGACCCAGGCGGCAACAGCCGCTATGTGGTCGGCCAGGCCCGTACCTTCACCATCAACGGCACGCAACAGGTACCCGTGCCCATCTACGGCGTGGTGGTCGCGCAGCCGCGCGCACTGCCTGCCGGGCTGTATCGCGACACCCTCAGGGTGACACTGGACTGGTAACACGCAAGGAGACCCTCATGCCCAAGCATTTCACCCGTTGCATCCTCGCAGGCCTTGGCCTTGCCATGGCAACCCAGGCCCAGGCGGCCACTGTCACCGGCACCATCAGCTCGACCCTGACCCTGACCGCCGCCTGCCAAGTCAACGGCACGGGCGGCACCTCGGGGCTGAACTTCGGCAGCCTCAATTTCGGCACCCAGGATTCGCTGTTCACCACGGCCAACGGGCAAGTGCTTGGTGGTGGTGGCGGCGCCATGAGCATCCTCTGCTCTTCGGGCACGATACCGGTGATCAAGGTGAAGGGTGGGGCCCATGACGGCCAGTCGGCCGGCGGCACCCGTGCGCTGGCCGACGGTTCCGGCAACTTCGTGCCCTACGACTTCTACACCGACGCCGGGCACACCACCCTGCTGGCCATCGACGGCACCATCACCTTGCCGACCAGCACGGGCGTTGCGCAGACCGTCAACCTGTATGGCCAGGCGCGCGGCAAGGCCGGGCTGCCGGCTGGGGTTTACACCGACACGGTGGCGGTCGAGCTGAGCTTTTGAACCATGCCCGGCGCGCAAGGTTTGCTCGCGGCGGCCCTGTTACTGACGCAGGGCGCCCAGGCGGCCACCACCAGCACGTTCCAGGTGAGCGCGCAGATCGTTGCCGGTTGCCTGGTGGTCGGTGGCGTGACCGCCTATGGGGTGCTGGATTTCGGCACCAGCTCGGCGTTGTCCACGGCCACCTTGAGCACCTCGCTCGGTGGCACCACGGTGACCTTCCAGTGCACCCCCGGGGTGGCCATGAGCATGAGCCTGGACGGTGGCCAGAACAGCGCCAGCGGTACCCGCAACCTCAAGCGCAGTGGCGGCAGCCAGTTACTGGCCTACCAGCTGTACCGCGACGCAGCCTTAAGCCAGGGCCTGGGCATCGGCAGCAGCGTGGCGGTGAGCTACAGCGACCCGACGGCGATCAAGCTGCCGGTCTATGGCCGTACCACCTTGCCCGGCACCCTGCCGGCGGGGACCTACACCGATGTGGTGCAAGTGACGGTGAGCTGGTGAGGCCGGCGCCGTGAACGATTGATGCAAAAGGAGAGGGGCATGGCGGCAGGCGCGAAGTGGGCGCGAACGATGATTGGATGGCTGTTGCTGGCCAGCACACCGGCGATGGCGGCGACGTCGGTGTTGATCTGGCCGATCGACCCGGTGCTGGAGGCCGACCAGAAGGCCGGCGCGCTGTGGCTGGAGAACCGCGGCACGGCGCCGGCCAGCCTGCAGGTGCGGGTGTTCGCCTGGCGCCAGGGTGAGTACCAGGAGCAGTTCCAGGCCCAGCGCGAGATCATCGGCAGCCCGCCGGTGGCCAACATCGCCCCGGGGCAGAAGCAACTGATTCGCCTGACGCGTACCGGCAGCTCGCCGGTCGGCCAGGAGCAGGCCTACCGCATCATCATTGACGAAATCCCATCGCCCCTGCCGGCCGACACTGCCAGTGAAGGGCCGAAAGCGGCGATCCGCCTGCAGATGCGCTATTCGGTGCCGCTGTTCGTCTACGGCGAGGGGTTGTGGGGCAAGCCAGACCCCGAGGGCAAGCGCAGCAGCGAGGGCGTGGGCAAGCCACAGCTGAGCTGGCGCGCGGTGACCGTGCAGGGCAAGCCTTATGTGGAGCTGCGCAACACTGGCCCGGTACATGCGCGGCTGACCGATGTGGTGCTGCAGCACGGCGGCCGGGGCCAGCCAGTGGTCGAAGGGTTGCTGGGTTACGTACTGCCCGGCGCCAGCATGCGCTGGCCGGTATCGGTTGCGCCTGGCTCGGCCAGCGTGCTCAAAGGGAGGATCAACGGCCAGGAGGTGGCGCAAGCCATCCGCCAGGGGCAGTGAGGCAGGTTTGAACGAACGGCAGGGGCCAGGGAGGACCCGGTAATGGTTGGACACCGTGTGTGAGCGGGGTGCGGGTGGCAGCGCACCGGTTTTGGCTGGGCCTGGCGTTGCTGGTGCCCGGGCTGGGCGTGGCCGACGAGCTGCCGCCGCCACCTACCGAGAGCGCCACCATCGCCGATGCCACGCTGTACCTCGACCTGCTGGTGAACCAGGTGGGCAAGGCTGAGCTGGTGCCGGTGCAGCAGCGTGCCGGGCGCCTGTACCTGCAAAGCGACGTGTTGCGCGCGGCGGGTATCGCGCTGCCGGGCGAGCCCCAGGGCGAAGTGGCGCTGGACGAGATAGCCGGGCTGCATACCGACTACGACAGCCAGAACCAACGCCTGCTGCTGCAAGTGCCACCGGCCTGGCTGCCCGACCAGCAGGTGGGTGAACGTAGCCTGTACCCCGCCAGCGAGACCCGTACCAGTTTTGGTGCCTTGTTCAACTACGATGCCTACCTCAACGACACCGATGACGGCGGCACCTACCTGGCCGCCTGGAACGAACTGCGCCTGTTCGACGACTGGGGCACGTTCTCCACCACCGGGCAGTGGCGCCAGTCGTTCAACGGTGCGCAGAGCGACACCCGGCAGGGCTATTTGCGTTACGACACCACCTTCCGCTACACCGACGAGCAGCGTCTGCTGACCTATGAGGCTGGTGATTTGATCACCGGTGCCCTGCCGTGGACCACGTCGGTGCGGGTCGGTGGCCTGCAACTGTCGCGCGACTTCGGTGCCCGTCCGGACCTGGTCACCTACCCGCTGCCAGCCTTTGCCGGCGAGGCGGCGGTGCCGACTTCGCTGGATCTGTTCATCAATGGCTACAAGAGCAGCACCACCGAGTTGCAACCAGGCCCCTATACCCTGACCAACGTGCCATTCATCAACGGCGCCGGCGAAGCTGTGGTGGTAACCACTGATGCGTTGGGTAGGCAGGTGTCGACCACGCTGCCGTTCTATGTCACCAGCAACCTGTTGGCCCAGGGGTTGACGGACTTCTCGGTGGCCGCCGGCAGCCTGCGCCGCGACTATGCCGTGCGCGACTTCGCCTATGGGCCTGGGGTGGCATCGGCCAGCGTGCGCCATGGCCTGTCCGACTACTTCACCCTCGAATCCCATGCCGAAACCGCCGAATCGCTGATGCTCGGCGGCCTGGGCGGCAACCTGCGCCTGGGTAACTTCGGCGTGCTCAACGCCGCCGTGGCACAGAGCCGCTTCGACGGCGACAGTGGCCAGCAGGTGGCGCTGGGTTACCAGTACAACAGCCGACGCATCGGCTTCAATTACCAGCGCATCGAACGCCATGGCGACTATGCCGACCTGTCGTTGGTCGACAGCCCCTACACCCGGCTCAGCCAGCGTAGCCAGCAGGCCACCGTGAGCCTCAACCTGGACAGCTATGGCAGCCTGGGCGCCGGTTACTTCGATGTGCGCGCTGGCGATGGTTCGCGTACCCGCCTGGTCAACCTCAGCTGGAGCAAGCCGCTGTGGGGCAACAGCAGCCTGTATTTGTCGGCCAACCGTGATCTGGACGACAGCCAGTGGGCGGTGCAGGCGCAACTGGTGATCCCCTTCGACCTTCACGGTACCCTGGCCTTCAGCGCCGAGCGCAGCAAGGACGGCCAGGACCTGCAACGGGTCAACTACAGCCGCGCGGTGCCGGTGGGCGGGGGTGTGGGCTACAACCTCGGCTATGCCACGGGCGGGACTAGTGGCGACTACCGCCAGGCCGACCTGACCTGGCGCTTGCAGTCGGTGCAACTGCAAGCCGGGCTGTATGGCAGCAGCGAACAGATGACCCGCTGGGCCGATGCCAGCGGGTCGCTGGTGCTGATGGACGCCGGGTTGTTTGCTGCCAATCGCATCGACGATGCCTTCGTCGTGGTCAGCACCAGTGGCTATGCCGACGTGCCGGTGCGCTACGAGAACCAGCAGATTGGCCGCACCGATCGCAACGGCCATTTGCTGGTGCCCTACAGCAGCGGCTACTACCGCGGCAAATACGAGATCGACCCCATGGAGCTGCCGGCCGATGTGCTGGCGCCGCAGGTGGAGCAGCGGGTGGCGGTGCGTCGGGGCAGCGGCTACCTGCTGGAGTTCCCGATCAAACAGGTGCTGGCGGCAAGCCTGGCGCTGGTCGACGGCAACCAGCAGGCGCTCAAGCTGGGCAGCCGCGTCGTGCATCAGGAAAGTGGGGGTGAGGCGGTGGTGGGCTGGGATGGCCTGGTGTACCTGGAAGACCTGGCGCCGCAGAACCACCTGCGGGTGGACAAGGCTGACGGCGGCCAATGCCAGGTCGCATTCGCGCTGCCTGAAGGGCAGGGGACTATCCCGCTGATCGGCCCACTGGTGTGCCAATGAAGGTGCTGCGTTGTGCGCTGTTGCTGGGCGCCGGGTTGCCTGGCGCTGCCTGGGCGCTGTGCAGCTCGGTGGCCACGGCGCCCGCGGCGTTCGGGACGGTCAACTCGACGTTGGTGCGCACCACCGTGCAAAACGCCTCGACCACCAATGCCGGGCTGCAGTGCACGGGTTCGTTGTTGTCGCTGCTGGCCAACAACGATCACTTCTACGCCACCATCACGTCCGTCACCAGCGGGCTGGTCGGCCCCACCGGCGATGTGATCCCGTATACGTTGTACGCCAACAACACGACCAGCTACCCGATCAGCCGTGGGGTGCAGTTCGACTTCGCGAACAACGGCATCATCGATGCCCTGGGCCTGCTCAACGGCACTACACCCAAGAGCGTACCGATCTACCTCAAGACCGTGGTGGGCGCCAATGTCGCGGCGGGGTTGTACCAGGAGACGCTGAACATCGCCTGGAGCTGGAACTATTGCTCGGGAATCGGAGCCCTGGGTATCTGCCTTGGGCGGGATATCGGCAGTGGCAACCAAACGCTCAATGTCAGCCTCACGGTGAGCAACGACTGCCAGATCACCACGCCGGCCATCAGTTTCAGCAGTGCGCCGGTGGTGGGCGGGTTCGGTACGGTGAACCAGAGTGTGACCCTGTCGTGCACCAAGGGCAGCAGCTACACGGTGGGGTTGGATGACGGGCAGAACGTGTCGGGTGGGCGGCGGCGGATGAAGTCCGCGGCCAACAACTACCTGGCGTATGACATCTTCAAGAGCGCTGGTGTTACGCGTTGGGGCTCGGTGGGGGCGGCGCGACGGGCAAGCAGCGATGCCGATGTGAATCCAGGCAATGGCACCGGGACCGGCAGCCAGCTGTTCAACTACAACGCCAAGGTGTACACCGACCAGGCCACGCCGCCGGCGGGGAGTTATGTGGACAACGTGATCCTGGATGTGCAGTTCTGAGTGATCGGCGATCGCTGCGCAACCCATCGCTGGCAAGCCAGCTCCCACAAGGCCTTGCACACCTCTTGTGGGAGCTGGCTTGCCAGCGATTGGGGCGGTGAGGACTCAACGCAGATCGTCGACCATCTTCAGCAACGTCTCCAGCACCGCGCCAGCCAGCGCCTTGGACCGTTCCCCGGACCAGCCGGTACGTGGGTTCGGCGCATCGTCATGGTCCTTGAACGGCATCTCCAGGGTCAGCGACAGGCAGTCATGGGCCATGCCCACGGCATTGCAGGCCAGGGTGGTGTTGGCCTGGCCGGGTTCGTCGCGGGTGTAGCCGTACTGGGTCTGGAAGTCCGGCGTCAGGCTGCACAGCGTGCTGCGGAACTGCTCTTCCAGTTTGGCGATACGTGGCGTGTAGCCCGGGTTGCCCTCGCAGGCGGCGGTGAACACATGCGGGATCTCCTCATCGCCATGGGCGTCGATGAATGCATCCACGCCATGCAGTTTCATCTGCGTCTGGGCGAAGAACACCTCGGGGCTCAGCTCGACGCTGGCGTCCTGCCAGGCACGGTTGAGGTCCTTGCCCTTGAAGTTGGTGCGCAGGTGGCCGAGGAAGGCGCCGTCCGGGTTCATGTTGGGGATCAGGTACAGGTCGGCCTTGGCCAGCAACTGCTGGATCACCGGGCCATTGTGTTCAAGTGCGTCGATCACACCTTCCATGAACCATTCGGCCATGTGCTCGCCCGGGTGCTGCTGGGCGATGATCCACAGCTTGCGCTTGCCAGAGGCGCCGTTGCCTGCGCGCAGCAGCGGAATGTCGCGGCCCTGAACGCTGCGGCCGCTGGCCAGCAGTGCTACGCCGGGGATCTGTTTGGCGCGCTCGATCAGCTGGTTGTGGCGCGCGCGCGGGTAGGGCTCGAAGTAGGCGAACCAGGCCTGGTCGTGTTCGGCCTTCAGCTCGAAGCTCAGCGCCTTGCCGTCGAACTGGCTGGGCACGCGGAACCAGGTTTGCTGGTCGTAGGAGGCCACGGCGTTGTAGCCATCCCAGGCGTTCTTGTAGGAGGACTCATGGGCATTGTCCAGGCTGAAGCGATGGACCTGGCCGGGAGTGAGGCCGCTGGCCTTGAAGTGGAACCACTGGAAGTGGTCGCTGTGGGTGTCCTTGCGGATGTTCAGGTGGACCCGCGAAGGGTCGCTGGCGTCCTTGACCAGGATGTTGCCGGAGTCGAAGTCGCAGTCGATGTGCAGCGGGGAGAGCGTCACGGTCATTGCCAGCCTCCTGTTGGCGTTGTTGTGACCGTACTCTACACCTCATGGTGGTGGGGTTGTGTAGCAAATATCGGCGCTCAAGGGCTGACGCGATCCTTGTAGGAGCGGCCTTGTGTCGCGAAAGGGCTGCGCAGCAGCCCCCGACAATCCTCGGAAAATCAGAAATCTTGGGGCCGCTGCGCGCCCCTTTCGCGACACAAGGCCGCTCCTACAGGGATCGCGAAGCCTTCAGGCCCAGAGGCCCAGCGCTACCAGCGCGGCGACACCGAGCCCGATGGCAATCGAACACCCGCCCAGCGACAACGCCGCACGCCCTTGCCTGTACCAGCCGTCATGCCCCAACTGCCGTGCCGGTGCCAACAGGCTGCGCCAACGCGCTTCGGTCTGCTGGAAGGCGTGCAGATGTTCAGGGGCGGCATCCAGCCAGCGACGGAAGTCGATGCGCTCACTGGCAGTGACTTGGGGGCTTTGCAGGCGTACGTACCATTGCCCGGCAACGCTGGCCACGGCATCGCCTTGCGCGCGGGTGGTCTGCAGGGCCTGGTTCATGTGGCGCTCGATGCTGATCAGGGGCAGGCCCAGGCGTTCGGCGATGGCGGCAAAACCCAGCTGGTCGAGGCGATTGAGCAGAAAAACTTGCTGAACTCGACGCGGCAGGCGTTTGAGCGCATGCAACAGGCTGTCCTGTTCATGCTGTTCGGCGATACGGGGGTCATGCTCAAGGGGCAGTAACAGGCGGGTCATGAACAGCTCCTTGCTCATTGGGGGAGGGGTGGGGGCATCTTCCTTGACGCGAGATCAGCTTAGTCTTAACGAGATTGATTCTCAAGTGCTGATTCGGCAAAGATTTGTAATGAGCGTTCACGTCCTGACACAGTCTTGCTATCATCGCCGGCATCAAACGATCTTCATTAGCCTGAAGAGCCAAAAAAAAGACCCGGCAAAAAGCCGGGTCAAAAACCGTGATTAGCCTGATGAGGAGATAATCTGAGCGTCCGACCTGAGGACGTTGCAGGTTATCCAGCGGGTCTCGCGACCAGCTGAGTGCAATAATAATCGTTATCATTTGCCAGTCAAATGATTTTTCCGGTATCCGGTAAAAAAATCCTTCCGACGCGCTCCTCGTCCCCGGCAGACGGGGCTTTTGCCGTTCGTCAGCTATCACGTTCTCCCTTCTAGATTGCCCCTTGTTCCGTGCTTTGGCGCTGCTCCAGCAGGGCCCTGGCCATGTTGACCATATGCATCATGGCGAACACCACATCCCGCGTCGTACCTTGCAGATGAGCGCCGGTTTCCTGCGCCGTGGCGGCCGTGCAGCGCAGCAGGGCCATGGCGTGCTCGTGGGCTTGCTCGCGGGTGACGCCTTCGCGCAGGGTCCAGAGCGAGCGCTGTAGCTCCGCGGCGGTGGGGGTGGGGTTGAGATAGAAGTCGAGGGCGCGGCGGGCGGCCTCTTCGTCGAGATCTGTTTCCTTTTCTTTCGAGCTGCTCATCCTGAATACCTGCAAATGCCAATAGGTGAAAGGTGAGGTCAGATTCTAATACCTAAAGTATTTGGGTGTGGTTTGGTAAATACTACTTGATGTGTATTGAGCGCAAGGAGGCAGTCCGTATCGTGCCTGCGATGAATATGGACAAATGGATTACCCTCGTCCGGGACCGGATAGAGGAGCTCGATATCTCCCAGGAGCAGCTCGCCGAGCGTGTCGGGGTTTCCCAGGGCAGCATCGGCCACTGGCTCAACAAACGGCGCCAGCCCCGGGTCGACTCGATGAACCGGGTGTTCGTCGAGCTCGGCATGCCGCACTACCACGTCAGCATGCAGTTGCGCGTGCAAGGGCAGGTAGGTGAAACGCCGGGCCGCTATGGTGTGGAAGACGACGATGCGGACGGGCCGGCAAAATACTTTGTGTGCTTCCGCTACCCGGTGCGCGACTGGGGAGCGTTAGGGCAGGAAGAGGCTGCTGCGCCTGGTGCGTTCGAGCAGACCGACTATCTGGCGCAGGGCAAGGCGTTCTGGTTGACGGTGGAAAACGACACCATGAGCGCGGCCAGTGGCAAGAGTGTGCCTGAGCGAGTACGAATTCTGGTCGACGATGGCCTGGTAGCGGAACCGGGGCGTCTGGTCATTGCCCGGTTGCCGGGCAAAACGCCGATTTTCCGGCAACTGGCCGAAGAGGGCGGGCAGCTCTACCTCAAGGCGCTCAATGGCAGTTACCCGACGCTGCTGTGCGAGGAAGGCTGTGAGTTTCTTGGCGTCGTGGTACGGATGCATGGGGTGTTGTAGATCTTGGCAGGTACCGCGTTGAGGAGTAGAGGTGCAGGGCGATAGCCTTGCAGCGCTCTTGAGATCGAGCGCCGCCCGCGCGGCGCATCGCTGGCAAGCCAGCTCCCACATTTTTCGGGCCAGTTACTCCTGGTCCATCTCCACTGTCCGCCCTGTTTGTACGACGCGGTTTCAGCGTTGGCGCTGATGCCGCCCCACTAGACTTGAGGCATGCACCAAGGCGGACAGTGGAGACCTCACAGACATAATTGGCCCGAAACAGATGTGGGAGCTGGCTTGCCAGCGATGCGCCGCGCGGGCGGCGCTCGATTTCATAGGCGCTACAAACCTTTCGGCAAGTGCATCCCAGCCATCACGCCCCCTCCAACTCCACCAGCACCGCCCCCTCGCTGACCATATCCCCTTCCTGGCAGAACAGCGCCTTCACCGTCCCGCCATGGGGCGCGCGGATGCTGTGTTCCATCTTCATCGCCTCCAGCACCACCAGCGCGGTGCCGGCCTCCACGGCCTGGCCCGGCTCGACCAGCACGCGCACGATGCTGCCGTTCATGGGCGCGCCCAGGCCACCCTGGTGGCTGTGGCTGGCCTCGGCGGCGGCGATCGGGTCGTGCACACTGACAGCATGCAGCTCGCCTTGCCATTGCAGGTACAGGGTGGCGCCACGGCGCACGGCCAGGTGACGCCTGCGCAGGCCGTCCTGGTCGTGGCACAGCTGCTCACCCGCCAGTTGGTAGGTAGACGGCGCGCTGCGCTCCAGGGCGATGGCCTGTTCGTGACCCTCGCATTGCAAGTGCAGCGTGCTGCGCGCCGGCAGGCCCAGGCGCAGGCCATCCCGGGCAGCCCACGGCGAGGCGGGGTCGTCATGGCGCAACAAGGCGGGCTCGCTCTGTAGCCAGGCTTCGGCGGCAGCCTCCCAGAACGGCGCCGGCAAGGCTTCGACCGGGGGCAGCAACACGTCCTGATGACGCGGGATGAACCCGGTGTCCAGTTCGGCAGCGGCAAAGGCTGGGTGGGCGAGGATGCGGCGCAGGAAGGCGATGTTGGTCTTCACCCCGCCAATGGCGAACTCATCGAGCATCGCCAGCAGCCGCAGGCGCGCCTGCTCGCGGTCCTGGCCCCAGGCGATCAGCTTGCCCAGCATCGGGTCATAGAAGGGCGACACCACATCACCCTCGCTGACCCCACTGTCCACCCGTCGCCCTTCACCCGGTGCCGACTCACGGTACAGCGCCAGGGTGCCAGTGGCCGGCAGGAATTCGTTGGCCGGATCCTCCGCGTACAGCCGCACTTCGATGGCATGGCCGATCAGCGGCACCTGCTCCTGGGTGATCGGCAGCGCTTCGCCACAGGCGACGCGGATCTGCCAGGCCACCAGGTCGAGCCCGGTGATGGCTTCGGTGACCGGGTGCTCGACCTGCAGGCGGGTATTCATCTCCATGAAGAAAAACTCGCCGCGGGCGTCGAGCAGAAATTCCACGGTGCCGGCGCCGACATAGCCGATGGCCTGGGCTGCGCGCACCGCCGCCTGGCCCATGGCCTGGCGCAGTTCGGCAGAAAGACCCGGAGCTGGTGCTTCCTCCACGACTTTCTGATGGCGGCGCTGGATCGAGCAGTCGCGCTCATTGAGATAAAGGCAGTTGCCGTGCTGGTCGGCGAACACCTGGATTTCCACGTGGCGTGGCTTGAGTACGTATTTTTCCACCAGCATGCGCGCATCGCCGAACGACGATTGCGCTTCACGTTGCGCTGAGGCCAGGGCGTCGGCCAACTGGCTTTCGTCCTCGACCACTTTCATGCCCTTGCCGCCACCGCCAGCGCTGGCCTTGAGCAGCACCGGGTAACCGATGCGCTCGGCCGCGGCGCGGAAGGTGTCGAGGTCCTGGGCTTCGCCGTGGTAGCCCGGTACCAACGGTACGCCAGCGGACTCCATCAGTGCCTTGGCCGCCGACTTGCTGCCCATGGCGTCGATGGCGCTGGCCGGTGGCCCGAGGAAGATCAGCCCAGCCTGTTCGATGGCACGGGCGAAGCCTGCGTTTTCCGACAGAAAACCGTAGCCCGGGTGAATGGCTTGGGCGCCACTGTTCTTGGCGGCGGCGATCAGCTTGTCGATCACCAGGTAGCTGTCGGCGGCCTTGCTACCACCCAGGTCGACACGAATATCAGCCTCGCGGCTGTGGCGGGCGTCGCGGTCGGTGGCGCTGTGCACGGCGACCGTGGTCAGGCCCATGGCCTTGGCGGTGCGCATCACCCGGCAGGCGATCTCGCCGCGGTTGGCGACCAGCAGGGTGGTCAGGGTGGGACGGCTCATGGGCGCGGTTCCTTCTTCTGTTCGGTTTGCCAGGCGGGGCGGCGTTTTTCCAGGAAGGCGCGCAAGCCCTCCTGGCCTTCGGCGCTGACACGGATACGGGCGATGGTGTTCTCGCAATAGCGGCGCAGGGCAGGGCTGAGCTCGCCGTCGTCCACTTCGCGCAGCAGGTCCTTGGTGGCGCGCAGGGCCTGGGGGCTGTTCTGCAGCAGATTGTCCACCCAGGCCTCGGCCTGAGCGTCCAGCTCGCTGGCCGGGTACACCTCGGCCAGCAGGCCCAGTTCACGGGCGCGTACGCCGCTGAAACGTTCGGCGGTCAGGGCATAGCGGCGCGCGGCACGCTCGCCGATGGCCTTGACCACGAACGGGCTGATCACCGCCGGGGCCAGGCCAATGCGCACTTCCGACAGGCACAACTGGGCATCTTCGGCGCCGATGGCCATGTCGCAGCAACTGATCAGCCCCAGCGCACCACCGAAGGCCGCACCTTGCACCACGGCCAGGGTGGGTGCCTTGAGCCGGTGCAGGGCGTACATCAGCTCGCCCAGCTCGCGGGCGTCATCGAGGTTGGTGTTGAAGTCCAGCTGCGCCGATTGCTGCATCCAGGCCAGGTCGGCGCCGGCGCTGAAGTGCCGGCCACGGCCACGCAGCAGCACGAAGCGCAGGTTGCTGTCTTCGGCCAGGCGGTCCAGGGCGACGATCAGCTCGCGGATCATCTGCGCGTTGAAGGCGTTGTTCTTGTCTTCCCGGCTCAGCCACAGGGTGGTGAAGCCGCGAGGGTCGTGTTCCAGCTCGATAGTGGCGAAATCGGTCATGGGTCACATCCGGAAAATGCCGAAGCGGCTCTGTTCGATCGGGGCGTTGAGCGCGGCGGAGAGTGCCAGGCCCAGCACGTCGCGGGTCTGCGCCGGGTCGATGACGCCGTCGTCCCACAGCCGGGCGCTGGAATAGTAGGGGTGACCTTGGTGTTCGTACTGGTCGAGGATCGGCTGCTTGAGCTTTTTCTCGTCTTCCAGGCTGAACACCTCGCCACTGCGTTCGCTCTGTTCGCGCTTGACCTGGGCCAGCACGCCGGCCGCCTGTTCGGCACCCATCACGCCAATGCGCGCGTTTGGCCACATCCACAAAAAGCGCGGGTCGTAGGCGCGGCCACACGTGCCGTAGTTGCCGGCACCGAAGCTACCGCCGATGATCACCGTGAACTTCGGCACCTGGGCGCAGGCCACCGCGGTCACCAGCTTGGCGCCGTGCTTGGCGATGCCGCCTTCTTCATACTTTTTACCGACCATGAAGCCGGTGATGTTCTGCAGGAACAGCAGCGGAATGCCGCGTTGGCAGGCCAGTTCGATGAAGTGCGCGCCTTTTTGTGCAGCCTCGGCGAACAGGATGCCGTTGTTGGCCAGGATTGCCACCGGGTAGCCGTGCAGGTGGGCGAAGCCGCACACCAGGGTGGTGCCGAACAGTGCCTTGAATTCATCGAACACCGAGCCGTCGACAAGGCGCGCGATCACCTCGCGCACATCGAACGGCTGCTTGGCGTCGGCCGGGACCACGCCGTAAAGCTCTTCGGCGCCATACAGCGGGGCAATCGGTGCCTGGCACTGCAACTTGCCCAGCTTGTGCCAGTTGAGGTTGGCCACGCTGCGCCGGGCGATGGCCAGGGCGTGTTCGTCGTTATCGGCGTAATGGTCGGCTACGCCGCTGGTGCGGCAGTGCACGTCGGCGCCGCCCAGGTCTTCGGCGCTGACCACTTCACCCGTTGCTGCTTTTACCAGGGGAGGGCCGGCGAGGAAGATGGTCGCCTGCTGGCGCACCATGATCGCCTCGTCGGCCATGGCTGGCACATAAGCACCGCCAGCGGTACACGAGCCCATCACCACGGCGATCTGCGGGATGCCCAGGGCGCTCATGTTGGCCTGGTTGAAGAAGATCCGCCCGAAGTGCTCGCGGTCGGGGAACACCTCGTCCTGGCGCGGCAGGTTGGCGCCGCCGGAGTCCACCAGGTAGATGCACGGCAGGCGGTTCTGCAGGGCGATGGTCTGGGCGCGCAGGTGTTTTTTGACGGTCAGCGGGTAGTACGAGCCGCCTTTGACCGTGGCGTCGTTGGCCACGATCATGCACTCCACGCCTTCGACGCGGCCGATGCCGGCGATCACACCCGCGGCGGGCACGTCCTCGCCATACACCTCATGGGCCGCCAGCTGGCCGATTTCGAGGAACGGCGAGCCCGGGTCGAGCAGGCGGTCGATGCGCTCGCGGGGCAGCAGTTTGCCGCGCGAGGTGTGCCGTTGCTGGGCCTTGAGCCCGCCGCCCTGGCTGACCTGGGCGAGCAGGCCGCGCAGTTTCGTGACCTGCTCGAGCATGGCCGCGCTGTTGCCGGCGAACTCCGCCGAGCGCGGGTTGATCTGGGTGTGCAAGGTAGCCATGTGCGCCCGTTCCTTATGCTCAGCGGGTTTCGTTGAACAGTTCGCGGCCGATCAGCATCCGGCGGATTTCGCTGGTGCCGGCGCCGATCTCGTACAGCTTGGCGTCGCGCAGCAGGCGGCCGGCCGGGAATTCATTGATGTAGCCGTTGCCGCCGAGGATCTGGATCGCCTCCAGGGCCATCTGTGTGGCGCGCTCGGCGGTGTACAGGATCACCCCGGCGGCGTCCTTGCGGGTGGTCTCGGCGCGGTCGCAGGCCTGGGCCACTGCGTAGAGATAGGCGCGGCTGGCGTTGAGCTGGGTGTACATGTCGGCGATCTTGCCCTGGATCAGCTGGAACTCGCCGATGCTCTGGCCGAACTGCTTGCGGTCGTGGATGTAGGGGACGACCAGGTCCATGCAGCTTTGCATGATGCCGGTCGGGCCGCCCGAGAGCACCACGCGCTCGTAGTCCAGGCCGCTCATCAGCACCCGCACGCCGCCGTTGAGTTGGCCGAGGATGTTCTCTTCCGGCACTTCCACGTCATCGAAGAACAGCTCGCAGGTGTTGGAGCCGCGCATGCCCAGCTTGTCGAATTTGTTGCTGCGGCTGAAGCCTTTCCAGTCGCGTTCGACGATGAATGCGGTGATGCCGTGGGGGCCCTTGTCCAGGTCGGTCTTGGCGTAGATCACGTAGGTGTTGGCGTCGGGGCCGTTGGTGATCCAGGTCTTGCTGCCGTTGAGCACGTAGCGGTCGCCGCGCTTTTCGGCGCGCAGTTTCATCGACACCACGTCGGAGCCGGCGTTGGGCTCGCTCATGGCCAGGGCGCCGATGTGCTCGCCGCTGATCAGCTTGGGCAGGTACTTGAGTTTCTGCTCGTGGGTGCCGTTGCGGTTGATCTGGTTGACGCACAGGTTGGAGTGGGCGCCATAGGACAGGGCCACCGAGGCCGACCCGCGGCTGATTTCTTCCATCGCCACCACGTGGGCCAGGTAGCCCAGGCCGGCGCCGCCGTACTCTTCCGAGACGGTAATGCCCAGCAGGCCCATGTCGCCGAACTTGCGCCACATGTCGGCGGGGAACAGGTTGTCGTGGTCGATCTGCGCGGCGCGCGGGGCCAGCTCGGCGGCGACGAAGGTGCGCACCTGGTCGCGGAGCATGTCGATGGTTTCGCCCAGGGCGAAGTTCAGGGTCGGGTAATGCATGCGGGGCACCTTGTTGTTCTTGAAATTGGATACACCGTAGCCCATGGGTAGGTCACCGTCCCTGTGGGAGCGGGCTTGCCCGCGAAAGCGTCAGCAGGGTCACCGTCATTGCCTGGATGATCGCTTTCGCGGGCAAGCCCGCTCCCACAGGGTCCGATGTCGCCCGAAGGTTCGATGCTGTTTTCACCTTGACGTTAACGTAAACCTGCCTCCCGGCACTGTCAATCGAATCATCACCTTTACGTAAACGTAAATCTGCGCCAGAGTATTTGCCGCCTGCTTCAGTCATGCCCAGAACAACCACAAGAAGGGACCACCATGCCTCAACCAAGCTATACCCGCGGCCGCCAGGACCATCCTTTATTGACCCTGACCATCGGCCAGGCCTTCGACGCCACCGTGGCCCGGCATGCCGAGCGCGAGGCGCTTGTAGTACGGCATCAGGGCCTGCGCTACAGCTGGCGCGAACTGGCCGCACAGGTCGATTTGCATGCCCGGGCGCTGATGGCGCTGGGGGTGGCCGGCGGCGAGCGGGTCGGCATCTGGGCGCCCAACTGCGCCCAGTGGTGCATCCTGCAGTTGGCCACGGCCAAGGTCGGCGCGATCCTGGTCAATATCAACCCGGCCTATCGGGTGGGCGAGCTTGAGTATGTGTTGCGCCAGTCCGGCTGCCGCTGGCTGGTGTGTGCCGATGCGTTCAAGACCTCCGACTACCACGCCATGGTCCAGGAACTGGTGCCGGAGCTGTCGCAACATGTGCTTGGCCAGTTGAACAGCGAGCGCCTGCCCGACCTGCGCGGGGTGATCAGCCTGGCCGCCGAGCCACCGGAAGGCTTCCTGCCCTGGGCCGCCCTGGCCGGGAGGGCAGGGGAGACAGATCCAGCCGTCTTCGAGCTGCGCCAGAACAGCCTGCAATTCGACCAGCCGGTAAACATCCAGTACACCTCTGGCACCACCGGCGCGCCCAAGGGCGCGACCCTGAGCCACTACAACATCCTCAACAACGGCTACATGGTCGGCGAAAGCCTCGGGCTCACCGAGCACGACCGCATGGTGATCCCGGTGCCGCTGTACCACTGCTTCGGCATGGTCATGGCCAACCTGGGCTGCATCACCCACGGCAGCACCATGGTCTACCCCAACGACGCCTTCGACGCCGAGCTCACCCTGCGCGCCGTGAGTGAGGAGCGCGCCAGCATCCTCTACGGGGTGCCGACCATGTTCATCGCCATGCTCGACCACCCGGTGCGCCCGCAGCTGGACCTTTCGACCCTGCGCAGCGGCATCATGGCCGGCGCCACCTGCCCGATCGAGGTGATGCGCAAGGTCATCGAGCAGATGCACATGGCCCAGGTGCAGATCGCCTATGGCATGACCGAGACCAGCCCGGTGTCGCTGCAGACTGGCCCCGACGACGAGCTGGAGTTGCGCGTGACCACGGTCGGCCGCACTCAACCGCACCTGGAAACCAAGCTGGTGGACGCCGACGGTTGCATCGTCCCGCGCGGCGAGATCGGCGAGCTGTGCACCCGCGGCTACAGCGTGATGCTCGGCTACTGGGACAACCTGCAGGCCACCCATGACGCCATCGACCCGGCCCGCTGGATGCGCACCGGTGACCTGGCGGTGATGGACGAACAGGGCTATGTACGCATCGTCGGGCGCAACAAGGACATGATCATTCGCGGCGGCGAGAACATCTATCCGCGTGAGCTGGAGGAGTTCTTCCACACCCACCCGGCGGTGGCCGAGGCGCAGGTGGTGGGGATTCCGTGCAGCAAGTATGGCGAGGAGGTGGTGGCGTGGATTCGCCTGCACCCTGGGCACAGCGCCACGGCTGACGAATTGCAGCAGTGGTGCAAGGCGCGCTTGGCGCACTTCAAGGCGCCTCGGCATTACCGCTTTGTCGAGGATTTCCCGATGACGGTGACGGGGAAGGTGCAGAAGTTCAGGATGCGTGAAATTAGTGTGCAGGAACTGGCAGGTTGATGTTCACGTTACGTCCCAATCCATGCATCAAGTTGCATGGATTGGACATTGACCGTCACTTGCCGTTTGCGCCGAGCCAGTCGGTCATCTCACTTACTGTCAGGGAATGGAAGTCCGCACTCTCGCTGAATTGAACGCCGAACTTCTCTTCGATCGCCATCAGAAATTCAACCTGGTCAAACTCACTAAGCTCCAAACTATTCAAGGTGTCTTCGGGTTTGATTTTGGCGAGATCGATATTCAGTTGTTTAGCGAGCAATGCAGTTAAACGTTCGGCCACGGTTGCCATATCAATGCCCTCCGATGAGCAGGTTGTACTGTTGTTTTACGTCGGCAGGCCTGTTCACGCTACTGGCAAAAGTGATAGGTCGAACAAGCCTCTGTGGCAGAAATCAGGCTGGATGCGGCGGGTCACCATGCACTGACGACGCCCGATACACCAGTTCAACCAGCTCATCGAAGGTCACATAGGTTCGGATCTGCTGTTGAATGCAAACACCGAACGCCTCTTCGATCAGCGCTTGAAGTTCAAACATGTCAAAGCTGTCCGCCCCCAGTTCGTGCATGGTAACGTCAGGCCTGATCCTGTATGACCGCTGCTCGAGGAAGTCGGCGATGATCAAGAGCAGGTGAACGGAGATGTAGGGCCGGGAGCACATACCGAAGTCAGCCGTGAAAGGGTGGTTCCTCTGTACGCGCCTCGATGCTGTTTGCGCTACTGGTAGAAATGCCAGGTGCGGCAATCCCGATTCTGTGCCCTCACTTTGTAGGAGCCAGCCTTGCTGGCGAACAAAGGCTCAGCCTTGCCACGGTTCATGGACCGGTTCGCCAGCAAGGCTGGCTCCTACGGATACGCCGGACGAAACGCCCGGTGCCGTCTATCCTCTAACTCTCACCGGCGGCTCCTCATTCGGCGGGTCGCCCACCGTGGGCGGCACGGTCGGCTTGATTGGCAGCTCGTCCGGCTCTTCTTCGGGCACCGGCGGCGGCAGCGTCGGGTCATCGATGTTCGGGTCGGGTGTCTCCGGTGGAATGGGAATGTTCATGGGCCTGACCTCGCGTGGTGAATGAAGCGGTGTTGCAGGCTTGGACTCACGCCTTGCGCCATTCGCTCAGTTTTTTTGAACCCCCGCGCCCGATCACGGCTCTGAACCCTTACCGCCACAAGCCCAACGGAGTGAGTGCGATGTCAGGTAATGAGCCCTTCGAAAGCGTGCCCATGGCCAACGACCACCCGGACCAGGCCATCAGCCTGTCCCAGGCCCTGCTGGCGCCGCGCATCGTGATCGAGGATGTCACCCCGGTGCTCGACGGCGGCACCTTCGCCGCCAAGGCGGTGCGCGGGCACAAGGTCGAGGTGACTGGCAAGGTCTACAGCGACGGTCACGACCGCCTGGCCGTGATGCTCTACTGGCGCCAGGCTCATAGCCGCCGCTGGCATGCCGTGGCCATGCATTCGCCGGGCAACGACCTGTGGCTGGCCGCGTTCACTCCCACCGAGCTGGGCCTGCACCTGTTCAGCATCGAGGCCTGGATCGACCCCTTCGCCACCTACTGCCACGACCTGGAGAAGAAGTACGCCGCCGGGGTGGACGTCACGCTCGAGCTGGAGGAGGGCAGGCTGTTGCTGGGCAAGGGTATCGAGCGCAGCGACGGGCTGTTGCGCGAGCAGTTGCTTGAACTGCAGCAACGCTTGCCGGGCCTGGCGGTGGACGACCAGGTGGCGCAGCTGCTCGATCCCGATGTCGCCCGCTTGATGGCCGAGGCGGAGCACCGCAGCTACCTCACCCGCAGCAGCGAGCTCCCCGTGGACGTGGATCGTGAAGCCGCACAATTCGCCAGTTGGTACGAGCTGTTCCCGCGCTCGGTCACCGATGACCCCGAGCGCCACGGCACCTTCGACGATGTGCACCAGCGCCTGCCGATGATCCGCGACATGGGCTTCGACGTGCTGTACTTCCCGCCCATCCACCCCATCGGCATGCAGCACCGCAAGGGCCGCAACAACGCCTTGCAGGCCGAGCCCGGTGACCCGGGCAGCCCCTATGCCATCGGCAGCGCCGAGGGTGGCCACGACGCCATCCACCCGCAACTGGGCAGCCGCGAGGACTTCCGCCGGCTGGTGGCCGCCGCCGCCGAGCACGGCCTGGAGATCGCCCTGGACTTCGCCATCCAGTGCTCCCAGGACCACCCCTGGCTCACCGAGCACCCGGGCTGGTTCAGCTGGCGCCCCGACGGCACCATCCGCTACGCCGAAAATCCGCCCAAAAAGTACCAGGACATCGTCAACGTCGACTTCTATGCCCCCGAAGCAGTGCCAAGCCTGTGGCTGGCGCTGCGCGACGTGGTGGTCGGCTGGGTCGAGGAGGGGGTCAAGACCTTCCGCGTCGACAACCCGCACACCAAGCCATTGCCGTTCTGGCAATGGTTGATCGCCAATGTGCGCAGCCAGCACCCCGAAGTAATCTTCCTCGCCGAGGCCTTCACCCGCCCGGCGATGATGGCGCGCCTGGGCAAGGTGGGGTATGCGCAGAGCTACACCTACTTCACCTGGCGCAACAGCAAGCAGGAGCTGCGCGAATATTTCGAAGAACTCAACCAACCGCCCTGGAGCCAGTGCTACCGGCCCAATTTCTTCGTCAACACGCCGGACATCAACCCATTCTTCCTGCACACCTCGGGCCGTGCGGGCTTCCTGATCCGCGCCGCGCTGGCGACCATGGGCTCGGGGTTGTGGGGCATGTATTCGGGCTTCGAACTGTGCGAAGGCACGCCGCTGCCGGGCAAGGAGGAATACCTCGATTCGGAGAAATACGAAATCCGCCCGCGCGACTACACCGCCCCCGGCAATATCGTCGCCGAGATCGCCCAGCTCAACCGCATCCGCCGGCAGAACAGAGCCCTGCAGACTCACCTGGGGGTGCTGTTCCTGAATTGCTGGAACGACCAGATCCTGTACTTCGCCAAGCGCACCGCCGAGCGCGACAACTACATCCTCGTTGCCATCAGCCTCGACCCGCACAACGCCCAGGAGGCCAGCTTCGAGTTGCCGCTGTGGGAGCTGGGCCTGGACGACAACGCCGACACCCAGGGCGAAGACCTGATGACCGGCCACCGCTGGACCTGGCACGGCAAGACCCAGTGGATGCGCATCGAGCCCTGGCACCAGCCGTTCGGCATCTGGCGCATCGAAAAATCCCGCTAGCTACGCATTTCCTTGTAGGAGCGGCCTTGTGTCGCGAACGGGCTGCAAAGCATCCCCCTGCAATATCTGCAATGTCGCTGAAATCCCGGGGCCGCTTCGCGCCCCTTTCGCGACACGAGGCCGCTCCTACACAGACGGGGCGTGCCGAACCGAGAACTGAAAGGAGTCTCCAATGGCCAAGCGTTCCCGCCCGGCAGCCTTCATCGACGATCCCCTCTGGTACAAGGACGCGGTGATCTACCAACTGCACGTGAAATCGTTCTTCGATTCGAACAACGACGGCATCGGCGATTTCGCAGGCTTGATCAGCAAGCTCGACTACATCGCCGAGCTCGGCGTCAACACCCTCTGGCTGCTGCCGTTCTACCCCTCGCCCCGGCGCGACGACGGCTATGACATCGGTGAATACAAAGCCGTGCACCCGGACTACGGCAGCATGGCCGATGCCAAGCGCTTCATCGCCGAAGCGCACAAGCGTGGCCTGCGGGTGATCACCGAGCTGGTCATCAACCACACCTCCGACCAGCACCCCTGGTTCCAGCGCGCCCGCCACGCCAAGCGCGGCAGCAAGGCCCGGGACTTCTACGTGTGGTCGGACGATGACCAGAAATACGATGGCACCCGGATCATCTTCCTCGACACCGAGAAGTCCAACTGGACCTGGGACCCGGTCGCCGGCCAATACTTCTGGCACCGCTTCTACTCGCACCAGCCGGACCTGAACTTCGACAACCCCCAGGTGCTCAAGGCGGTGATCGGGGTGATGCGCTTCTGGCTCGACATCGGCGTCGACGGCCTGCGCCTGGATGCCATCCCCTACCTGATCGAGCGCGACGGCACCAACAACGAGAACCTCCCCGAGACCCACGTGGTGCTCAAGGCTATTCGCGCCGAGATCGACGCCAACTACCCCGACCGCATGCTGCTGGCCGAAGCCAACCAGTGGCCCGAGGACACCCGCCCGTACTTTGGCGAAGGCGAGGGCGACGAGTGCCACATGGCCTTCCACTTCCCGTTGATGCCGCGCATGTACATGGCCCTGGCCATGGAAGACCGCTTCCCCATCACCGACATCCTGCGCCAGACCCCGGAGATCCCCGCCAACTGCCAGTGGGCGATCTTCCTGCGCAACCACGATGAACTGACGTTGGAGATGGTCACCGACCGCGAGCGCGACTATTTGTGGAACTACTACGCCGAAGACCGCCGCGCGCGCATCAACCTCGGCATTCGCCGGCGCCTGGCGCCGCTGTTGCAACGTGACCGGCGGCGCATCGAACTGCTCACCAGCCTGCTGCTGTCGATGCCCGGCACCCCCACGCTGTACTACGGCGACGAACTGGGCATGGGTGACAACATCTACCTGGGCGACCGCGACGGCGTGCGCACCCCCATGCAGTGGTCGCCGGACCGCAACGGCGGCTTTTCCAAGGCCGACCCGCAGCGCCTGGTGCTGCCGCCGATCATGGACCCGCTGTACGGCTACCAGACCATCAACGTCGAGGCCCAGGCCCACGACCCGCACTCGCTGCTCAACTGGAACCGCCGCCTGCTGGCGGTGCGCAGCCAGCAGAAGGCCTTCGGCCGCGGCACGCTGAAGATGCTCACCCCGAGCAACCGGCGCATCCTCGCCTACATCCGCGAGTACACCGATCAAGCGGGCAACAGCGAAGTGGTGCTGTGCGTGGCCAACGTGTCGCGCGCCGCCCAGGCCGCTGAGCTGGAACTTTCCCAGTACGCCGAGCGGGTGCCGGTGGAGATGCTCGGCGGCAGTGCGTTCCCGCCCATCGGCCAGCTGCCGTTCCTGCTCACCCTGGCGCCCTACGGCTTCTACTGGTTCCTGCTGGCCGCCCACGACCGCATGCCCAGCTGGCATGTGCAACCCGCCGAAGGCCTGCCCGAGCTGACCACCCTGGTGCTGCGCAAGCGCATGGAAGAGCTGCTCGAGGCGCCGTCACGGAGCGCGCTGCAAGACACGATCCTGCCCCAGTACCTGCCCAAGCGCCGCTGGTTCGCCGGCAAAGAGGGGCCTATCGACCAGGTGCGCCTGCGCTACGGCGTACGCTTCGCCACCCCGGCGCTACCGGCGTTGCTGGGCGAGCTGGAGGTGCACAGCGACGGCGTGGTGACCCACTACCAACTGCCGTTCGGCTTGCTGCCCGAGGAGCAGATCAACGCCGCGTTGCCCCAGCAACTGGCCCTGTCGCGCGTACGGCGTGGTCGCCAGGTGGGGCTCATCACCGATGCCTTCGTCCTCGAACCTTTCATCCGCGCCGTGCTGCGTGGCTGCCAGGATGGCCTGCGCCTGCCTTGTGGCGAGGGCCTGGGCGAATTGCGCTTCCAAGGCACCGAACAACTGGCGGCGCTTGAGCTCGATGAGCAGAGCGAGGTGCGCTACCTGGGCGCCGAGCAGTCCAACAGCTCGGTGGTGGTCGGTGGCCGCCTGGTGCTCAAACTGATCCGCCGGGTCAACCCGGGCATCCACCCCGAGCTTGAGATGAGCGCCTACCTCACCGCCGCCGGCTTCGCCAACATCTCGCCCTTGCTGGCCTGGGTCAGCCGCATCGACGATAGCGGCCAGCCGCACCTGCTGATGATCGCCCAGGGTTACCTGAGCAACCAGGGTGATGCCTGGGACTGGACCCAGAACACCCTGGAGCGGGCGATCCGCGACGAGATGGAACCGACCAGCGGCGAACAGGAGGCGCACACCGACGCGCTGGCCGAGCTGACTGGCTTTGCCGCCTTGCTCGGCCAGCGCCTGGGCGAGATGCACCTGCTGCTGGCCGCGCCGACCGGCGATGAGGCGTTCAAGCCACGCACCAGCGATGCCCGCGACAGCGATCGCTGGAGCCAGCAGGTCAGTCGCCAGCTTGAGCATGCGCTGGACCTGCTGGCGCAGCACCGCGACCACCTCGACACTGACAGCCAGGCGCTGGTCGACGACCTTGAGCAACAACGCGAAGGCCTGCGCCAGCACATCGACAAGCTCGCCCGCCAGGCCCAGGGCGGCCTGCTGATGCGAGTGCACGGCGACCTGCACCTGGGCCAGGTGCTGGTGGTGCAGGGCGATGCCTACCTGATCGATTTCGAAGGTGAACCGGCGCGCCCGCTCGACGAGCGCCGGGCCAAACACAGCCCCTACAAGGATGTCAGCGGCGTGTTGCGTTCCTTCGACTATGCTGCTGCGATGATCCTGCGCAGCGCCTCGGCGGTAGACCTCACCGACGCGGCGCGCCAGGCCCGTCAGCGGGTTGCCCGGCAGTACCTGCACCAGTCGCGTCACGCCTTCGTCCAAGCCTATGGCCTGGCCACCGCCGCCATGCCCCACGCCTGGCAGCAGGCCGAGGGCGAGCGCGCCGCGCTGGAACTGTTCTGCCTGGAAAAAGCCGCCTACGAAATCAGCTACGAAGCCGAGAACCGGCCGAGCTGGCTGGCCGTGCCTTTGCATGGGCTGCATGGGTTGATCAGTACTTGGGGGGAGGGGTAAACCTGGCTTTTGGATTTCACGCGGCCTCTGTGGGAGCGGGCTTGTCGGAGTGCCGCACCACCGCGAAGCAGGCGCCGCGCTGCATGGCACCGGCTGCGCCGGTGTTCGCGGGCAAGCCCGCTCCCACAAGGGTCGCCGACAGGTGGCCACGTAATGCTTGAATACATGGAAAGGGGCAGTGAGATGAATGCAACCACGCGTGACCACGGCAGCCTTCGGCAACGGGACCTGGATGCCCTTGCCAGCGCCACGCACGCCGACCCGTTCGCCGTGCTCGGCCCGCACCCCGATGGTGCAGGTGGCCAGTTTATCCGGGCCTTCCTGCCCGGCGCCCTGAATGTGCGTGTGCTGGCGCGCGATGATGGACGCGTGCTCGCCGACATGGCGCAGCAACGCCTGCCGGGCCTGTTCACCGCGCACCTGAACGATGCGCAGCCGTACCTGCTGCAGATCGGCTGGGCCGGCGGCGAGCAGGTCAGCGAAGACCCCTACAGCTTCGGCCCGCAACTGGGCGACATGGACATGTACCTGTTCTCCGAGGGCAACCACCGCGACCTGTCCGGCCGATTCGGCGCACAACCCACCCAGGCCGAGGGCATCGATGGCGTGTGCTTCTCGGTGTGGGCACCGAACGCCAGGCGCGTTTCGGTGGTGGGTGACTTCAACAACTGGGATGGCCGCCGTCACCCCATGCGCCTGCGCCACAGCGCCGGGGTGTGGGAACTGTTCGTGCCACGCCTGGGCGTTGGCGAAACCTACAAGTTCGAAGTGCTGGGCCAGGACGGCGTGCTGCCGCTCAAGGCCGACCCGCTGGCCCGCGCCACCGAGCTGCCGCCGAGTACCGCCTCGAAGGTGGCCGGCGCCCTGGCCCACGGCTGGCAGGACCACGACTGGATGGCCCAGCGTGCCCAGCGCCATGCCTACAGCGCGCCGCTGTCGATCTACGAACTGCACGCCGGCTCCTGGCGCTGCGAAGTGGACGATGCCGGCGACGTCGCGCGCTTTTACAACTGGCGCGAACTGGCCGAGCGCCTGGTGCCCTACGTGCAGGAACTGGGCTTTACCCATATCGAGCTGATGCCGATCATGGAGCACCCGTTCGGCGGCTCCTGGGGCTACCAGCCGCTGTCGCTGTTCGCGCCCACCTCGCGCTACGGCAGCGCGGAAGATTTCGCCTTCTTCGTCGACGCCTGCCACCAGGGCGGCATCGGCGTGATCCTCGATTGGGTGCCGGCGCATTTCCCCACCGACGAGCACGGCCTGGCGCGTTTCGACGGCACCGCGCTGTACGAGTACGACAACCCCCTGGAAGGCTTCCACCAGGACTGGAACACGCTGATCTACAACCTCGGTCGCAACGAGGTACGCGGCTTCATGCTGGCTTCGGCGCTGCACTGGCTCAAGCACTTCCACATCGACGGGTTGCGTGTCGATGCGGTGGCCTCGATGCTCTACCGCGACTATTCGCGCAAGGCCGGCGAGTGGGTGCCCAACCGCCATGGCGGGCGCGAGAACCTCGAAGCCATCGATTTCATTCGCCACCTCAACGGTGTCGCCGCCCATGAGGCCCCGGGTGCATTGATCATCGCCGAGGAGTCCACCGCCTGGCCCGGGGTCAGCCAGCCGGTGCAGCAGGGCGGGCTGGGCTTTGCCTACAAATGGAACATGGGCTGGATGCACGACACCCTGCACTACATCCAGAACGACCCGATCCACCGCACCTACCACCACAACGAAATGAGCTTCGGCCTGATCTACGCCTACTCCGAGCACTTCATTTTGCCCATCTCCCACGACGAAGTGGTGCACGGCAAGCATTCGCTGATCGACAAGATGCCCGGTGACCGCTGGCAGAAGTTCGCCAACCTGCGCGCCTACCTGACGTTCATGTGGACCCACCCGGGCAAGAAGCTGCTGTTCATGGGCTGCGAGTTCGGCCAGTGGCGCGAGTGGAACCACGACCAACAACTGGACTGGTACCTGCTGCAATACTCCGAGCACCAGGGCGTGCAGAAGCTGGTGGCCGACCTCAATCGCCTGTACCGCACGCTACCCGCCCTGCACGAGCAGGACTGCCAGCCCCAGGGCTTCCAGTGGCTGATCGGTGACGACGCGCACAACAGCGTGTACGCCTGGTTGCGCTGGAGCAGCCAGGGCGAGCCGTTGCTGGTGGTGGCCAACTTCACCCCGGTGCCGCGCGAGGGCTACCGGATCGGCGTGCCGTTCGGCGAGCGCTGGGAGGAGTTGCTCAACAGCGATGCCGGCCTGTATGCCGGCTCGAACGTGGGCAACCTGGGAGCGGTGGCCAGCGACGAGATCGCCAGCCATGGGCAGCCGCTGTCGCTGGCGCTGAACCTGCCGCCGCTGGGGGTGTTGGTGATGAAGCCGGCTTGATGGGGCGTGCCATTTGGCCTCTTCGCGGGTAAACCCGCTCCCACAGGGCTTGCGCCAGATCTGTGGGAGCCGGCTTGCCGGCGATGAGGCCGAGCCTGCCTACCAACGCATCCGCACCCCCAAACTGCCAATCAACCCATTCAGGTCATTGCCATCCACATCGCTGCTGTAGTCGGCACTGACGAACAGCGCCACGCTGGGCGTGACCCGCGCCACCAGCCCCAATCCCAGCTCGACGGTGGTCGAGTAGCGCGAGCTGGAGATCTTGTCCACCTGCGCCAGTTGTACTGTGTCGCTGTTGGTGAAGTCGTACCACACGTTGGTCCGCACGTAGGGCTCGAAGGGCATGCCATTCACCTCGTAGCGCCCGGACAGCTTGGCACCGATCCGGCCGCTCCAGCTGGGCTGGCTGTCGAACGCCTGCAAGGTTTCCTCCTGCACTTGGCTACCGGGGAAGAACTGCTGGTTGATCAACTGCGCCTGGGGTTCGATCACCCAGCCGCCGCCCAGGCCGATGGGGTAGCCGCCCTCCAGCGAGAAGGTCATCGCATGGCCGCTGTCGTCCAGGCGCTGCCCGGCCTGGGAGCGGCCGTTGACGTCGATGCGCGTGCCCATCGCTACCGCGTCCAGGTGCCAGCCCTGCTCATGGGTCATGCTCCAGTACACCCCCAGGCTCTCGCCGCTGAGGTTCACCGCATTGCGCTGCTTGTCGCCCAGCAACGGGCGCATGCCGTTGAAGGTGCTCTGCAGGTTGTTGTGGCCGACAAAGATCCCCGCGCGGTGCACATTGCCATCGCTGGATTCACGCACGAACAGGTCCGGGCCGATCATCAACTGCTGGCTGGGTGCCTCGATCTGCTCCGGAGGTTGAGCGCCGGTGCGTGAGCTGCCAGGGAAAAACTGCGACCACTGGCTGGCGATCAGGTCGGGCGCCGCCGTGCCATGGCGGCTCTCCATGCGTTCGGAGAACGCGCCCAGCAGGCCCTGGCTCAGGCCGCTGGCGCTGACCGGGTCGAGGGATAGTCGTGGCATCTCGGGCTGTTGCAGGAAGCGCGCGAAGGGTTCGCCCTCCTGCGGTTCGAAGGCGAAGGTTTCCACTGGGGTTGCGAGCAGCAGCGACGTGGAAACCGCGCAGAAAATGGCATCGAAGCGCAAGGGGTTCGAGGTGCTTTTCATGGCGGATCTCCTGTTGTTGTGTGATGGGCAGCACATGGCACAGCCTTGGCCTGGCCTGATGTCACGAGCTGTACGACAAGAACAGGGGGCGACCCAAACCAGCGCGCCAGCCTGCTGGAGCGCGCACGAAGGCGCGAGCTAGAGGCCCGGCACGAATTTTTACGTCTGTTGGTTCTGTTCAGCTAAGGAGACGACGGCGCTTGCGTCAAGAAAGTGTGAGGCGCACGAGAAAGGCTCGTTGATATCCCCAATTCATTGAATGTCCGAGAATTTTGGTTGGGTATATCGAGAATGGTGATTTGCCCTTGGCGGGCTATGCCGAAACGTTGCTACAGGCGCACTTCCACCGCCAGCGGCAGATGATCGGAAAGGTGGGTCCAGGGCCTGTGGCCGAGGATCCTGGGGGCGTGGCTGTCGGCGTTGCGCAGGTAGATACGGTCCAGGCGCAGCAGCGGCAGGCGCGCCGGGTAGGTGCGTGCGAGCAGCCCGTGATGGCGTTCGAAGGCTTCGTGCAGGCCCTGTTGCAGCCCCAGGGTGCGGTTGCCGCGCAGTTGCCAGTCGTTGAAATCGCCAGCGATGATCACCGGCTCATCGGCGGGCAGGGCATCGAGCACTTGGCGCAGCAGCGCAAGCTGTTTCTGCCGGTGGCTTTCGAGCAATGACAGGTGCACGCAGATGGCGTGCAGCTGGCGCTGGCCAGGCACCGCCAGCACACAATGCAGCAGGCCACGGCGTTCGGGGCCGGTGATCGACACGTCGAGGTTGCGGTGCTCGATGATCGGGTACTTGGACAGCAGCGCGTTGCCGTGGTGGCCATCCGGGTAGACCGCATTGCGGCCATAGGCGAAGTCGCTCCACATGCTGTCGGCGAGGAATTCGTACTGCGAGGTCTGTGGCCAGCCTGGGTAACGGGTGGCATGCCGGTCATGGCTGCCTAGCACTTCCTGGAGGAACACGATATCGGCCTGGGTGCTGCGCACCGCCTCACGCAGTTCGGGCAGGATGAAGCGCCGGTTGAAGGCGGTGAAGCCCTTGTGGGTGTTGACCGTCAGCACCTTGACCCGGTGCACGGCCGGGGCCTGGCTGACGCTGGCGAAACCTGGACTGCTGGCTTCGTGGTTCACGATCACTCCTCTGTGGCAATGAGTCATCCGTGGGAGCGGGCTTGCCCCGCGATGCGTCAACCGGTGTTACAGGGACCACAGGCCCGGCACTATCGCGGGGCAAGCCCGCTCCCACAGCGTAGGACCAGATGACCATTGCCAGGTTCACTCTTCCTCGCGCTGCAACACCATCAACAGCAACGACCGCCCCTGCACCTCGAACACCGTGTCGAACGCCAGGTGCTGGGGCTTGCGCAACTGCGGCCGGTCGGTGTCCACCAGGCAGCTCCAGTACTCGCCCTCCGGCACCGCCGGCAGGGTGAACGGCACCACATCGTGGTAGGCGTTGACGATCAGCAGCAGGGTCGCCTCGGCGCCCGGCCGGGCGATGCCGCTGACCTGGGCACGGCCGTCCATCAGCATGCCCAGGCAGCGCCCGTGCGGGTCTTCCCACTGCTCGACGGTCATCTCGCTGCCGTCCGGGGCCAGCCAGGTGACGTCCTTGACGCCAATGGCCTCGTTGTAGTCGCCAACCAGGAAGCGCGAGCGGCGCAGGATCGGGTAGGCCAGGCGCAGCCGGGTCAGGCGCTTGACGAAGGCCAGCAGTTCCTGGCCGTCCTGGTCCAGGTCCCAGTTCACCCAGCCGATCTCGCTGTCCTGGCAGTAGGCGTTGTTGTTGCCATGCTGGGTGCGGCTGAACTCGTCACCCGCAACGATCATCGGCGTGCCCTGGGCCAGCAGCAGGGTGGCGAAGTAGTTGCGCATTTGGCGCATGCGCAGGGCGTTGATGGCTGGGTCGTCGGTAGGGCCTTCGACACCGCAGTTCCACGACAGGTTGTTGTTGGTGCCGTCCTGGTTGTTCTCGTCGTTGTCTTCGTTGTGCTTGTCGTTGTATGACACCAGGTCGCGCAGGGTGAAGCCGTCGTGGGCAGTGACGAAGTTGACCGAGGCGTAGGGCCGCCGGCCGCGGTTGTTGAACATGTCCCCCGACGCGGTCATGCGCGCGGCGAAGTCGGCGAGCATGCCCTCGTCACCCTTCCAGAAGCTGCGCACGGTATCGCGAAAGCGATCGTTCCACTCGGCCCAGCCGGGGGCGAAGTTGCCCACCTGGTAGCCACCCGGGCCGCAGTCCCAGGGTTCGGCGATCAGCTTGACCTGGCTGAGCATCGGGTCCTGGCGACAGGCCACGAGGAAGCCATGGCGCTCGCTGTAGCCGTCGTGATAGCGGCCGAGAATGGTCGCCAGGTCGAAGCGGAAACCATCCACATGCATCTCGCCGGCCCAGTAGCGCAGCGAGTCGGTGACCAGCTGCAGCACGCACGGGTGGCTCAGGTCCAGGGTGTTGCCGGTGCCGGAATCGTTGATGTAGAAGCGCTTGTCGTCGGGCATCAGGCGGTAGTACGAGGCATTGTCGATGCCGCGCATCGACAGGGTCGGGCCACGCTCGTTGCCCTCGGCGGTGTGGTTGTAGACCACGTCGAGGATCACTTCCAGCCCAGCGTCGTGCAGGTGCGCGACCATTTCCTTGAACTCGGCGATCTTGCCGCTGGCCAGGTACCTGGGGTGCGGGGCGAAGAAGGCGATGCTGTTGTAGCCCCAGTAGTTGTTCAGGCCCTTGTCCAGCAGGTGCTGGTCGTTGACGAAGGCGTGGATCGGCAGCAGCTCGATGCTGGAGACGCCGAGCGCCTTGATATGCCCGAGCAGCTCGTCGTTGGCCAGGCCGGCGAAGGTACCGCGCAGGTCTTCCGGCACCGCCGGGTGGCGCATGCTGATGCCGCGGGCGTGGGCCTCGTAGATGATCGTGCGTTCCCAGGGGATCAGCACGCGCTGGTCGCGGCCCCAGGTGAACGCCGGGTCGATGACCTTGCACTTGGGCACGAAGGGCGCGCTGTCGCGCTCGTCGAACGACAGGTCGCCATCGGGGTGGCCGATGGTGTAGCCGAACAACGCCTCGGACCATTTCAGCGTACCCACCAGCTGTTTGGCGTAGGGGTCGATCAGCAGCTTGTTGGGGTTGAAGCGGTGGCCGTTCTGCGGTTCGTAGGGGCCGTGCACACGGTAGCCGTAGACCAGCCCGGGATGAGCGTCGGGCAGGTAGCCGTGGTAGATCTCGTCGGTGTATTCGGGCAGCTCGATGCGCTCGAGCTCTTGCTCGCCGGTGGAATCGAACAGGCACAGCTCGACCTTGGTGGCGTTGGCCGAAAACAGGGCGAAGTTGACCCCCAGGCCGTCCCAGGTGGCGCCCAACGGGAAGGGCAGGCCCTCACGGATGCGCGTCGGGGCGACGGAGCGGGTTTTCTTCGGGGTGCGGGGGCTCATGGCGGTCCTCGTGGTGCGGGGGGAACGGGGGCCGCAGTGCGGCCCTGTCGCTGGCAAGCCAGCTCCCACAGGTACAGCGGCTGCAACGACCCTGTGGGAGCTGGCTTGCCAGCGATAGGGCCGGAACAGTCAATACCTGAAATTCAGCCAGCCGCTGGCTTCTTCACGGCTTTCGGCTTCTTCGCCGCCACTGGCTTTTCAGCGGTCGCCGCCGCCTTCGGCTTGGCCGCCGCCTTCTTGCGCGGCGCAGCCTTGGGCGCCAGGGCTTCGGCCTCGGCCAGCTTGCGCGCCATCTCCCAGTGCCGATCCTCCTGGCCGGCCGGCTTACCCTCCGACTCCCAGATCTGATAGGCGAATTCGCGAACACGTTTTTCTTCGACAGTCATCACGACGCTCCTGAATGCAGTTAGGCATGATCAATCAACACATTGACCGGGAACTCTGCCAGCACGGTGCTCAACCTCAGCTCCTTTGAAGGGCTGACCACACCGCCACCGAAAAGTCCCGAGCAGTTGGCAGGCGACAAGGCAAACGGCAGTAACAGCCGGGTATCGTCCCAGTTCTGTGCCGGGATCAGTGGGGTGGTGGCCGCGCCCAGCAGGGCGCTGGCCAGCCGCGGTGCAACGACGATGGCGCGCTCACCCTCGCCCAGGCGGGCGAAGGCCAGCACTTTGTCGGCATGGCGCCCTCGCACGGTGAGGGGCAGGTAGCTGCCACGGCGGAACAGCTCAGGGTGGCTGTTGCGACCATCCAGCAGTCGCGCGATCAACGCCTGCTTGACCCGGCCGTCGCGCCAGTGAGCCAGCAGCTCGGCCAGTGGCGTGCTGTCATCGAGGCTGGCGCGCCTGGCCGCGTAGTCCACCGGGCGGCGGTTGTCCGGGTCGACCAGGCTCAAGTCCCAGTACTCATTGCCCTGGTACAGGTCGGGCACGCCCGGCGTGGTCATGCGCAGCAGGCATTGCACCAGGCCGTTGAGCGCGCCGGGGCAGGCGAGCTGGTGCGCGGCGTCGTGCAGCGAGCGGCGTAGCTGCTGGTTCTCGCCGTCCAGTAGCAGCCCCCTCACGTAGTGGGCGCAGGCCTGTTCGTAGCCTTCGTTGGGCGCCGCCCAACTGCTGCGTAGCTTGGCTTCGCGCAGGGCCTTCTGCTGCCATTGCGTGATGCGCTCGGCATAGTGGCGCAGGGCGTTGTCATCGTGCAGGTCGAGCGCCAGCGGCCAGCTGCCGAGCAGGGTCTGCAACAGCAGCAGTTCATCGCCCGGGCTTGGCGCATCGCCCTCGGTCAACCCTTCGCGCAGCGGCGCCGCCAGTTCGCGCCAATGCTCGACGCGGCTGGCCAGCCATGGCCCGCGTTCACTGAGCACGGCCAGGCGCGCGCGGCAGTCCTCGCCGCGCTTGTGGTCGTGGGTGGCGGTGGCCAGCAGGTTGTCGGGAAAGTTGCGCAGGCGGCGCTGGGCCTCATGGTGGAACCAGGCGGTGTCGGTGCTGAAACGCTCGGCCTCGAACCCCACGTCGTTGCGCGACAGCAGCCGGCCGGAGCGGTAGAAGGCGGTGTCTTCCACCGCCTTGGCGGCGCTGGGCGCGGTCAGTTGCTGGAAGCGCACGCAGGCGTGGCGCAGGTGCTTGCGCGGCCGGCCAGGGGGCAGGCGCCGCCAGGGTTGGCCGCCCAGCCACTGTTCGAACTGGTCGAGCAGCGGCCAGTCGGCTTCGCTCAGTGACTGCCGTGCACCCGTGAGCGCTTGCTGGAAGAACTGCTCATCCTCGGCCGGGCGACCACCGGCGTTGATGTAGGTGCGGTACACCGGGTAATGCTCGACCAGCGCCTGTAGCGCCCGGCGGATCGCGCCGAGGGTCAGGTCACGGGTCATCAGGTCGTCGCGGGCCACCTGCAGCAGGGCCTGGGCCACCGACTCACAGTCGCCGGCCAGGCTGGCGTTGAGCACCAGGTGGCGGGCGCTACGTACTTCTTCGTCAAACGCGGGGCGTTCGCTGACGGTGCTCCACAGCTCGGTCAGCGGCCCCTCGCCGGCCGGGTCGTGTTGCAGCAACGACACCTGGTTCATGAACTCGTAGCCGGTGGTGCCGTCGGTAAGCCAGTCGCGGTGCAGGTGCTCGTCGGCACCGAGGATCTTCTCCACGTAGATCGGGAAGTGTTCCAGGGCGGCACCCAGCGGCCGGCGTGCCAGCAGCCCGTCGACCCGCCGGCGCAGGTTGCGGCAGTAGCGGCGCGGGTCGGCCAGGCCGTCGATATGGTCGATGCGCAGGCCATCCACCAGGCCGCGCTCGATCAGTTCGAACAGCTTGGCGTGGGTGGCCTCGAACACCACCGCGCGCTCCACCCGCAGGCCGCCAAGTTCGTTGATGTCGAAGAAGCGCCGCCAGTTGATGTCGTCGGCGGCGGTGCGCCAGCTGGCCAGGCGGTAGGTCTGGCGCTCCAGCAATTGATGCAGGCGCTTGAAGCCGGCGTCGGTACGGCTGTCAAAGGCGGCCAGGGCGCCCTCGATGTCGGCGCCTGCGGCGACCACGCGGGCCAGATCGTGGTGCAGCGGCGTGGCACCCGCCAAGGCGTCGGCGGCCTCGTGCAAGGCACTGAAGTGATGGGCCAGGGCTTGCAACCGCGGGTCTTCGGCCGAGCCAAGGATGCGCCCGTAGTCCAGCGGGCAGATCGGGAAACGGTGGTCGTAGTGGGCGACTTCGAACACCCCGTGTTCGGCGTCGAAGGTCAGCGGGATCTCGCCCTGCTGCAGGGCCACGCCATAGTCGCTGCCCAGGAACGGCAGCAGCAGCTGCCCGGCCAGCAGCGGGTCGCTGGAGTGCCACTGGATATCGAAGAATTCCGCGTACGGGCTGCGCCGGCCCCAGGCCAGCAGGCTCTGCCACCAGGGGTTGTCGGCGCCTCCCACGGCCATGTGATTGGACACGGTATCGAGGATCAGCCCCATGCCATGCTGGCGCAGCGCGGCCACCAGGCGCTCCAGCGCCGCCTCGCCGCCAAGCTCCGGGTTGACCCGGGTCGGGTCGACCACGTCGTAGCCGTGGCGCGAGCCCGCGCGGGCGGTGAGGATCGGCGAGGCATACACATGGCTGATGCCCAGCCGGGCGAAGTAGGGCACCAGCGGCACGGCGTCATCCAGGGTGAAGTCGCTGTGCAGTTGCAGGCGCAGGGTGGCGGTCAAGGGCTTCACCGGTCACGCTCCCAGGCTTGTTCGCGGGCCTGGGCCAGCAGCTCCAGGCGCCGTGCGGCGTCTTCATCGTCGAGCAGCTCGCGCACCGGGGCCTTGAAGCGTCGCCGCCAGTTGGGGTGGCCGGCGGTGGTGCCGGGCAGGTTGGGCTGCTCGTCGCAGCCCAGCAGGTCTTCCAGCGGCACCAGTACCAGCGGCGCGCGGGTGTGGCCAACGTAGCGGATCGCCGCGTCGATCAGCGCTGCGTCGTCGGCCAGCGCGCCGTAATTCTGCTCCAGGGTGCGGCGCAGGCCGTCGCGTTCCAGCGCGCGGGTGTGGCGCCAGTGCAGCTCGGTGGCGGCGTCGATCAGTTGCAGGCGGTGGCTCCAGTCGATATCACGGCCCAGCAGCCAGCCGGCCAGGGGCGCCAGGTCATGGGTGCCAGTGGTGGCCAGGGCGTTGTCCGGCCAGTCGAGGATCGGCGCGAAGTGGCCCGTGGGTTGTTGCTCGAAGGGCAGCACGCGCATGCCCAGTACCGCCTTGTCGGCCAGGCGCTCGCGCAGGCCTTCGGGCACGGTGCCCAGGTCTTCGCCGAGGATGATCGCCTGGTGGCGCGCCGACTCCAGCGCCAGCAGGCGCAGCAGGTCATCCAGCGGGTAGTGCAGGTACGCGCCCTCGCTGGGCTTGGCGCCCCGGGGGATCAGCCACAGCCGGCGCAAGCCCATCACATGGTCGATGCGCAGGCCCCCGGCATGGGCCAGGTTGGCCCGCAGCATCTCGATGAAGGCGCGGTAGCCGTTGCGCTTGAGGCCTTCGGGGGAGAAGGCGCAGATGCCCCAGTCTTGCCCTGCGCGGTTGAGAATGTCCGGCGGCGCGCCAACCTTCAGCTCGGCCAGCAGCTCGTCCTGGCGGCTCCAGGCCTGGCTGCCGGCACCGTCGGCGCCCACCGCCAGGTCGGCGATCAGCCCGATCGCCATGCCATTGCCGCGCGCCGCGTCCTGGGCGCGTTGCAGGCTGCGTTCGGTCAACCACTGGCAGAAGGCGTGGAACTCGACCTTGGCCGGGTAGGCGTTGGCGAATGCTTGCACTTCCGGGTGGTAGGGGTCGTGCCAGGCGGCGGGCCAGTTGCGCCAGTCGGCGCCCAGGCCGTGTTCCATGGCATGGGCTTGCAGCACTTCGAAGCGGCAGTGGTGTTCGAGTTTTTCACCGCCACTGAGGCGAAAACTGTCGAAGTCCTCGCGCAGCGGGTGTGCGCCTTGGCTGAAGTCGCGGTACAGCGCTTGCAGAAGGCGCTGACGGGCGTCGGCGGCCCGCGGCCAATCGACCAGTGGGCGTTGCTCGAGCTCTTCGAGGATTTGTGCAAGCCCTTCGGCCTCGATCGCCATGCGCACGGCGCGCTCGCCGAGGAGGGTGGCGGGGCTGGCGTAGAGGGTGTTGAGCAGCAGGCGGCTGGAGGGCGAGTAGGGGCTGTAGTGCTGCTGGTCGAGGGTCGACAGCGCATGGATCGGGCTGATCGCCAGGGCATCGGCGCCGCGTTCGGCGGCGCTGCGCGCCAGCTGTTCCAGGGCCAGGCAGTCGCCGTAGCCGCCATCGCCCGGGCGGCGCAGGCTGTACAGCTGCACCGCCAGGCCCCAGCAGCGGGGCGGTGGCTGATCGACGCAATCGTCCAATGCATGGCAACGAGGAGGTGCCACGGCCACGGTGAAGCGGCGGCCATCGATATCCAGCTGGTGGTAGCCGGTCGGCAGCTCGCCTGGCAGGCGGGCCTGGGTGTCCAGCACCAGCTGGTGCTGGCTGCCGTCTTCCAGGGCGCAGCGTGCCTGGCTGCCGGCACTGAACCAGCGTTGCAGGTCTAGCGGCTGGGCGACATCGACGGTCAGCAGCGGCGGCAGGTGCTCGCTGTCCTCGGCCTGCGCGACCGCACGCAGGCTGGTGGCAATGGCGGCATCATCGCCGGCGGGGTGACCGAGGCCGGCGAGCACCTGGCGCAGCACCTCGTCGCTGACCTGCTGCGGGCGATTGCTGGCGTCGATCCAGTCGCGGGCGATGCCGACACGGGCGGCCAGGCGGTGCAGGGGATGGTCGCTCATGGCGTCTCCTGTTCGGGGGGCAGCAGGCTGACCACGCAGCTGTGCGCGGCAAGCGTCGAGTCGGGGTGGGCGTTGTCGCTGCTGTCGTACAGACGCTGTTGCAGGGCAGGCAACTGCACCGGCTGCGGCTGGGCGTCGAGGTTGAGGTCGATGCGCAGTTGCTGGCCGTCGGCCAGGCGCCAGCGTGCGGTCAGGGCCTTGTCGCCGAGCACCTCGGCGCCCAGGGCGCGGGTGCCGGGCAGATGCGGGGTGACATGGCGCTGGCGCAGGGCGAGCAGCTGCTGGTACAGGCCATGCCAGCCAGCCAGTACGTCCTCGCGCCTGGGTTTGCAGGTTTCGAAGGTGGCCTGGGCGTTGGGGTCGGGGATCTGCTCGCGCTTGTGTGGGTCGGCGAATGCGTCGAAATGGGCGAACTCGCCGCGCCGGCCTTCACGCACCGCATCGGCCAGCTCATCGTGGAAGTCGGTAAAGAACAGGAACGGCTTGCGGCTGCCGTCGTCGTCGCCCATGAACAGCAGCGGGATCATCGGCGACAGCAGCAACAGGGCGGTGGCGGCCTTCAGCGCCGGCGGCGGGCAGAGGCGGGTGAGGCGCTCGCCCAGGGCGCGGTTGCCGACCTGGTCGTGGTTCTGCAGGAACAGCACGAAGGCGCTGGGCTCAAGGTGGCTGCTCGGCTCGCCACGTGGCGTGCCGTGGCGGTTGGCCTGGCCCTGGAACACGAATCCCTCGCTCAGGCAGCGCGCCAGCTGGTCGATGGGGCGATCCTTGTAGTCGGCGTAGTAGCCTTCGGTCTCGCCGGTCAGCAGCACGTGCAGGGCGTTGTGGCCGTCGTCGTTCCACTGGGCGTCGAAGCCCTGCTCCAGCAGTGCGGCCTGGTTGTGCTCGTTCTCCAGCACCAGCCAGACCTCGCGGCCTGGCTCGACGGCGGCACGTACCCGGCGCGCCAGTTCGACGAGAAAATCCGGCTGGTCGATGGCGTGCACCGCGTCCAGGCGCAAGCCATCGCAACGGTAGTCGCACAGCCACATCAAGGCGTTCTGGATGAAGTATTCGCGCACTTCACGCCGGCGGAAGTCGATGGCGGCGCCCCAGGGGGTCTGCCGGTCTTCACGGAAGAACGGGCTGGCGTACTGGTGCAGGTAGTTGCCGTCGGGGCCGAAGTGGTTGTAGACCACGTCCACCAGCACCATCAGGCCCTGGCCGTGCGCTTGGTCGACCAGCGCGCACAGCTCGTGCGGCTGGCCGTAGCTGTGCTGCGGGGCGAATGGCAGGGCACCGTCGTAGCCCCAGTTGCGCTCGCCGGGGAACTGCCCCAGGGGCATCAGCTCGATGGCGCTGATGCCCAGCTCGGCCAGGCGTGGCAATACCTTGGTCACGCCGCTGTAGCCGCCGAGCAGGCCCACGTGCAGCTCCTGGATCACCGCTTCATGCCAGGGCCGCCCGTGCCAGGGGTGCTGCCACGGGTAACCGGCCAGGTCCACCAGCTCGCTTGGCCCTTGCACGCCCTCGGGCTGGTAGCGCGAGGCCGGGTCGGCGACCTGGAGCTGCCCGTCGATACGCAGCCGGTAGCGGTCGCCCGCCTGGCCAGGGGCGACGCCTACGTACCAGCCATCACTGCCGCGCGGCAGCTCGACGGGCGGCTGCCGCTCGACTTCCACGCTCACGCTGCGCGCATCCGGCGCCCAGAGGGCGAAGCGCGCCGACGTGGCGTCCAGTACCTGTGCGCCATGCCTGTGCATCTTCGGCTCCCCGCTCAGTAGTGGGCCAGGTGGGCCTGCTTTACCAGGTCTTCGTACAGCCGCGCATAGGGCTCCACCGCCTGGCACCAGTTGAACGGCTGGGTCATCGACAGGCAGCGCATGGCGTTGAGCAGGTGCTTCTTGCCGTACACGTAGAACGCGCGGCTGAGTGCTTCGCGGTAGCTGTCCACGGTGGAGTCGTCGAACAGGAAGCCCGTGACGCCGTTCTCGATGGTGTCGGCCAGCCCGCCGGTATTGCGCGCCACCGGCAGCGAGCCAAAGCGCTGTGCATACATCTGGCTCAGGCCACAGGGCTCGTAGCGTGACGGCATCAGCAGGAAGTCGCTGCCTGCGAACATGCGCCGGGCGTCGGTTTCGTTGAAGCCGATGCGCACGCCGATTTGGCCCGGGTGGCGCAGCGCCAGTTCGCGCATGGCCTGTTCTTCCTCCGGCTCACCACGGCCGATGATGGCGATCTGGCCGCCTTGCTCGACGATGTAGTCGGCCACGCCCAGGGTGAGGTCCAGGCCCTTCTGGTAGACCAGCCGCGACACCACGGCGAACAGCGGGCCGCTGGAGGGTTCCAGCTCGAACAGCTCACGCACCTGTTGCGTGTTGCGCGCCTTGCCGTCCCAGTCGTTGATGCTGAAGTTGTGGTGCAGGTGCTGGTCGGTGGCCGAGTCCCAGCTTTCGTCGATGCCGTTGGGGATGCCACCCAGCAGCCCTTGCTGGGCCTTGCTGGCGAGGAAACCGTCCAGGCCGCAGCCGAACTCAGGGGTGGTGATCTCCCGGGCGTAGGTGGCGCTGACCGTGGTGATGTGGCTGGAGTAGGCCAACCCCGCCTTGAGGAACGACAGCTTGCCGTAGAACTCCATGCCTTCCTGCTGCATGGCATGCTCGGGGATCGCCAGCTCCGGGCTGCAACCGCGGCTATACACGCCCTGGTAGGCCAGGTTGTGGATGGTGAACAGGGTTGGAGTGCTCAAACCGCGCCAGTGCATGTACGCCGGGGCCAGGCCAGCCGGCCAGTCGTGGGCGTGCACCAGGTCGGGGCGCCAGTGGGCCATGCCTTCGCCGGCAGCGATCTCTGCGGCGGCCAGGCCAAGCCGGGCGAAGCGGATATGGTTGTCTGGCCAGTCGCGGCCATTGTTGGCGCCGTACGGGGTGCCGTCGCGCTGATACAGCTCGGGGCACAGCAGCACATAGATCACCAGGCCGTCGGCCAGGTCCATGCGCCCGATCTTGCACGGTGGCAGTGCGGCATGGCCGCCCAGCTCGCCGACGACATGGATGGGGTTGTCGCTCTCCACCACCTGGCGGTAGCCGGGGATCAGCACCCGCACATCGTGCAGGTGGGCCAGGGCCCGGGGCAGGGCGGACGACACGTCGCCCAGGCCGCCGGTCTTGACCAGGTCGGCGATTTCCGAGGTGACGAACAGGATCTTGCGCTTGTTGGGGTTGTGCTGGCGCTGGGCGCCGGGTGCCGTGACTGTCGGTGCGAGGCTGGGTGGCAGCGGCTCGCGGTTATCCGGGTTGAATGCATCTACGTGAGGTTCGACAGCGGCACTGATCATACTTCTCTCCGTCCCTTGTTTTTGCGGGTGCGGGGCACCCGTTGCGTTATGGCGTGCTGGTTCTCTCTGATATTCGGTGTTGCATCTTGGTAGTGCGGTCCTTGCCCCATTACTGTGCGCGCAGGCACGGCACGCTTGGCATTCCGGCNAAAAAGCGTGTGGACGGGTTGGGTTGGGTG
>NZ_JACAFQ010000002.1 GCF_015354575.1 Pseudomonas sp. UFMG81 | reverse complement strand
TGGCAAAGAACACTGCCGCCTTTTTTAAGATTTCACGCTCCATCTTGAGCTCAGCGATTTCGGCTCGTAACCGCGCTAGTTCGCTGTCTTCCTTGGTGATGGTTTTACGCTCGGGAGAGCTCAGCGGCAGGCCTTTACGCGTAGCATCAACCCAGTTGTCGAGCGTTTTGACGGACATCTCAAGCTGACGTGCAGCTTCAGTTCTGCCAACGCTTTCGGCTAGAGCTACGGCTTGCGTTTTGAACTCATCGGTGTAGTTGCGGCGAGTACGTGGGTACATGGCGACCTCCAAGAGAACGATGTAAGTATCGCTTCTTGGCGTCCGTTGTCAGGGGACAGGCCCAATGAGCCTTTTCTCAAGAAATAGCGGGAAATTCCTAAAAGTGAGTAGGACCAATCCATACACGGCCTTGTTATTTTAAACGCTGCACTTTTCTCAAGACATGCGCCAAGGCGCGGGATGGATGTAAGCGCCAATGCCTCAGTAACCGTGCAGCTCCCGGAACGGCTGGCTCTTGTGGTAACTGATCCACTCTTCCACGTCGTACGGCAGGTACAACTGGCGCCGTGCCCGTGACAGGGCGATGTATACGGCGCAGATGCGTGCATCGAAGGCGTAGGCATCCTTGAAGCGGTTGGTACTCATCAGCTCGGGGGTCAGCAGTACCTGATCGAACTCCAGGCCGCCGGCCTCCTGCGCTTGCATCAGCATGAGACTGGCGCGCTGCTCGGCGACACGCGCTGCCAGCACGGTGAGATCGGCCAGCTTGAAACCGGCCTGCAACCGCGCCTCGACCCACAGGAACGAGGCGTCGAAACGCTCGGACTCGCGTACCTGCTGCCAATCGAGCAGGTGCGCGAAATACGGATGCGGGCCTTCGGCATCCTGCAAAGGACCTTGAAACGCCGCCCGGAAGAGGCTGATCGCGGTGGCCATGAAGCGGCGCATGTCGGGCCAGTCGGGGAACCTCAGCAGGCAGGCAGACTCGCCCAGTTCCATCGCCCAGCGCATGCTGTCCCAGCGCGAGGCGGTCAGCACCACGCAGCCTTCGGGTGGGATGAAGCCCTGGGGGAAGTGTTCGATGCCGACATCGACGCTGCGCGCTGCCTCGAAGGCGACCTTGGATTTCTGCGAATGCACGTCGATCAGCGGGTTGATCAGCCGCTCGACCTTGGGCCCCGAGCGCACGGCGAAAGCGATGTCCTTGTGCCGCACCTGCCGCTCGCGGCGCACCACCGCACCGTCGGCTTTCTGGTATTCGTCGCCCAAGGTGATCAGCACCTGGCGCCCGCGCTCGATCACTTGCAGCAGCGCTGCGGGCACATCCTGGCTCTCGTCGATGACGACATGGCTGAACCGCGCGGGTACACCGCAGCCGGCCAGGCTGGCGCGCTTGATCAGCAGCAGCGCCTCGAAACCGGTCTGCGCGCCCCACGCGGGGTGCCCTTCCAGATAGCGCCACAGGCGACTGGCGTACTCCAGCAGCACCTGGGCATCGAGGTTCGACAGCGCCTGGCGGAAGAACGGCAGGTGGCGGCTGGACAGGCTGTAGTCGCGCGACTCGCAGTAGCTGTGCAGCACTTCCAGGCAGATATCCAGCGCATGCCCGGCGTCGTACTGGCGCAGCCCGACAATGCCCAGCTCCTCGGCCAGCCGTTGCTTGCCTGGGCCGCGCGCCGCCGCCCGCGAGGAGACTGGCTGGGCATCCTTGAGCAGCGCCTTGGCGAACTGGCCAAAGGTCATGCCGACCTTGGCCTGCGGGTCCAGCCCCATGCGCTGGCGCAGCGTAGCCAGCTTGGCCGGGGTGCGCGCCAGGGGCAGCACCTTGCCACGCGGCAGGCAGTCCATCAGCGCGCCGAGCAGGTAGCTTTTGCCGATGCCGGCATAGCCTTGCACGTGCAGGTCTTCGTCCAGGTTGGCGCGCACCACCTTGAGCAGCTTGTCCTGTTCGACAGTGAGCCAGCGCTCCCGGTCGAACCCCGTCACCACCCGCTGGCTGAACGGGTTGTCGTCATGATGGCGACGGATGCGGAAGTCGAAATCCCATTTGCCGTCGGCCAGCAGGTACGCCCGTTGCTGCACCTCTTCGGCACCGAGCAGGCGCAACCCGGAACCCTTGATCACTTCGAGGCCGAAATACAGCTTGCGCGCATCGAACAGCCGGCGCGCCTCAGACAGCAGGCTCACCTGGGCCGAATGGCGCCCGTCGACGGCCCATGCCAGCAGGCGGCCCAGCACCTTTTCCGCGGCCTGCGCATCGACCTTGCCACCCTGGGCCAGGTTCTGGATCACCAGCAGGGCCGCCAGCTCAGGCTCGCACAGGGCGTCCAGCGCAGGCGCGCCCTCGGCCTGCAGCAAGCCTTGGCAGACCTCGGCGCAGATCGGCAGGTAGACAGGGCGGGAGAAGTCGAAGTGTTCGGGTTGCATGTTCGCTCTAGGTCCGGGCGGCAGGGGTCACTCGAGGTTGCACGGGCTGACGTGCAGGTCGAACTGGTAGGCACCCAGCGAACCTGCCATGCCACCTGGGTGGCTGGCGCCCGGTTCTGAATCGTCGAGCACGCCATCGAGTTCGTGCAAGGCCAGTTCGAGCAACTTGCGCAGGTCGCGCGCATTCTGCGCCGACACGTTCAGGCGTAGCTCGAGTGCCGCGCCGGTGTCGGGTTGCGCTACAACCGTCGTCGCCTCGCCGAGAATACGCTCATGCTCTTCTTCCATCTGGTCGAGCACCTGCGACAGCTCCAGCACCCGCTCGGGGTGGTTGGCCATCTGGTCCTTGATTTCCAGGCGGCGCAGCTGCCATTCCCGGATCTTGTGACGGGTGAGGTCGTCGACATGTTCCACGATCGCTATCTCCTGGCCGAACGAACTGACACGCGGACAGACATGATAAGGCGCCGCGAGGGATTGTGCAGGGGCAAAGGCTTGCAGAGGGGTAAAGAAAGGTGACAGGCGGGGTGCGAACGCTGGGCGGCGTGGAAAAAGCCTACGCCCAAAATGGAGGCGGCCCCACCAGCCACACCCCGGCACTCGATGTTCCCGCTATGGCTGCTCCCTTCCGGGCCTGACCAGGTTAACGGGTAATCAATGCGGGGGGACCGATGGGGCCACCACGACGGCTCGCCATGCGACGAGCCGCGCCATTGTACAGCGCCAGCGCGAAGTTACAACCTCTGCCTGAGAAAAAACCATCATTTCTCAAGGACTTGTGGTGACCTCATCGCGGGCAAGCACGCTCACACAGGGGCCTGGTGTCCTGTGGGGGCGGGCTTGCCCGCGAATAAGTCGTCGGATTCAGAGCTCGATACCCTGCCCGGCCATGAAGGCGACGAATTGCTCCTCGTCCAGCACCTTGACCCCCAGTTCGTTGGCCTTGGCCAGCTTGGAGCCGGCACCGGGGCCGGCGACCACGCAGTGGGTCTTGCCGGACACCGAGCCGGCCACCTTGGCGCCCAGGCTCTCCAGCTTGTCCTTGGCGACATCGCGGCTCATGCGCTCCAGGGTGCCGGTGAGCACCCAGGTCTGACCCGCCAACGGCAAGCCTTCGGCAGCTTTCTTCTCGCACGACCAGTGCATGCCGAAGNCCAGCAGCTGGGCTTCGATGGCGCGGGCCAGGCGCTGGTTGGCCTCGTCCTTGAAGAACTCGCGCACGCCCTCGGCCTGCTTGGTATTCAGCGCCTGGCGCAGGTCGATGCCGTCGGCAGCGATGATCTTGTCCAGGGTGCCCAGCTTATCCACCAGTTTCTCGGCGCCGGTCGGGCCGACCGAAGGGATGTCGAGCTTGGCGAGCATCCCGGCAAGGGTGGTGCTGGCGGCGAACTCGGCGCCCAGGTCGCCTTCGTCTTGCAGTTGCATGCCGCTGGCCAGCAGCTGCGCGATCACTTCGCGGTTGTGTTCGTCCTCGAAGAAGTTGTGGATCTCGAAGGCGACCTCCAGACCGATGTCCGGCAGGTAGGTAAGTACCTGCGGCAGGGCAACTTGTACCCGCGCCAGGCTACCCAGCGAGCGGGCCAGGACCTTGGCGGTCTCCTCGCCGACATCGGGGATGCCCAGGGCGTAGATGAAGCGAGCCAGGGTCGGGCGCTTGCTGGCCTCGATGGCAGCCAGCAGCTTGTTGCTGGAAACCTCGGCAAAGCCCTCCAGGCCGACGATCTGTTCGAATTGCAGCGTGTACAGGTCGGCCGGCGAGCGGATCAGGCCCTCGTCGACCAACTGCTCGACGCTCTTCTCGCCCAGGCCATCGATGTCCATGGCGCGGCGCGACACGTAGTGGATGATCGCCTGCTTGAGCTGGGCGGCGCAGCTCAGGCGCCCTACGCAGCGATACACCGCACCCTCGCTGGTGGTTTCCTTGCCCTTGCTGCGCTTGACCAGCTGGGTGCGCTCGACCTGCGAGCCGCACACCGGGCATTCGCTGGGCACCTGCACTGGGCGTGCACCTTCTGGGCGGCGCTCAAGCACCACCTGCGTCACCTGCGGGATCACATCGCCGGCGCGGCGGATGATCACCGTATCGCCAATGCGCAGGCCCAGCCGGGCGATCTCGTCCATGTTGTGCAGGGTGGCGTTGGACACCGTGACCCCAGCCACTTTCACCGGCTTCAGCCGGGCAACGGGGGTCACCGCCCCGGTACGGCCAACCTGGAACTCGACGTCGAGCACTTCGGTGAGTTCTTCCATGGCCGGGAACTTGTGGGCGATCGCCCAGCGCGGTTCACGGGCGCGGAAGCCCAGTTCGCGCTGGGAGGCCAGGCTGTTGACCTTGAACACCACGCCGTCGATCTCGTAGGGCAAGTCATTGCGCCGGGCGCCGATGTCGCGGTAGTAGGCCAGGCATTCTTCGATGCCGGCGGCGCGCCGTAGCTCGCGGCTGATCGGCAGGCCCCAGGCCTTGAGTTTTTCGAGGATGCCGATATGGCTGTCACCAAACGGCTCGGAGACCTGGCCCACCCCATAGCAGCAGAACTCCAGCGGGCGGCTGGCGGTGATCTTCGAGTCCAGCTGACGCAGGCTGCCGGCCGCGGCGTTGCGCGGGTTGGCGAAGGTCTTGCCACCGGCCTCGGCCTGGGCGGCATTGAGGCGGTCGAAGCCCGCCTTGCTCATGTACACCTCGCCACGCACCTCGAGCAGCGCTGGCCAGCCTTCACCCTGCAGTTTCAGCGGGATATTGCGCACCGTGCGCACGTTGGCACTGATGTCTTCGCCGGTGGTGCCATCGCCACGGGTAGCCCCCTGGACCAGTTGGCCGTCACGGTACAGCAGGCTGACCGCCAGGCCGTCGAGCTTTGGTTCGCAGCTATAGTCCACGGCGGCCTGGGTGGCGAACAGGTCGCCAGCCGGCAGGTCGAGGCCTTCGACCACGCGGCGGTCGAAATCGCGCAGGTCGTCTTCTTCGAAGGCGTTGCCCAGGCTGAGCATGGGCACTTCGTGACGCACCTGGCTGAACGCCGCCAGGGCCGCGCCGCCGACACGCTGGGTGGGTGAGTCGGGGGTCACCAGGTGCGGGTGTTCGGCTTCCAGCGCCTTGAGCTCGTTGAACAGCCGGTCGTATTCGGCATCGGGCACGCTGGGCTCGTCGAGCACGTAGTAGCGGTAGTTGTGCTGGTCGAGCTCGGCGCGCAGTTCGTGGATTCGGGATTCGGCGTTCATCTTTCTCTTCTCTTGCAAAGCAAAAGAGCAGCCCCAGGCTGCTCTTTTGCTTGAATCATCGCGGCGCGGACCGAGGCGGGATCCGACCGCGGGGCTGGATCAGCGTTTTTGCGTCAGCGCGCGGCGCTCGAACTCGACGATGCGCTGGCGGTAGTGCTCGATGGTCTGGGCGGTGAGCACGCTGCGCTGGTCATCCTTGAGCTCGCCATTGAGCTCGTGGGCCAGCTTGCGCGCGGCGGCGACCATCACGTCGAAGGCTTGCTTGGGGTGACGCGGGCCTGGCAGGCCCAGGAAGAAGCTCACCGCGCGGGTGCTGAAGTGGTCGATGTCGTCCAGGTCGAACACGCCGGGCTTGACCGCGTTGGCCATGGAGAACAGCACTTCGCCGTGGCCGGCCATGCTTTCGTGGCGGTGGAAGATGTCCATTTCGCCGAAACGCAGGCCGCTTTCCAGGATGTTCTGCAACAAGGCCGGGCCCTTGAAGCCGCCTTCGTCGCGAGAAATTACGCTGATCACCAGGACTTCTTCCGCCGGTGGCAGCTCCTTGGCGGGGGTGCTGGCGGCGAAACCGCTGTTGCGATTGCTGTCGGCAGCCAGTGGCTCATCGCTGTCGGCGAACAGGTCGGGCTCGCGCTCGGCGGCCAGGTTGAGGTCGCCCTGCTGCGGTTCGCTGTGGTTGCGCTTGCCGCGCTTGGGCTGCTTGGCCGGCTTCGGCTCGCGTTCACGTTCGCGCGCGGGCGCGCTGAGCGAAGGCAGGTCGGTCTCGTCCAGCTCGGGCTCTTTGTGTGTTTCCAGCACCCGCGAAGGGCCGAGCACCTCAGCGCCGCCCTCTTCGTCCGGAGCGTTGGCGTAGCTACGATCCAGACGGAACTTCAACTTGCCCTTGCCGCCGCGCATGCGGCGCCAGCCGTCGAAAAGAATACCGGCGATGACAATGATGCCGATGACGATCAGCCACTCGCGCAGACCGATTTCCATGTAATCCCGTGCCTCTAAGAAAAATATGCTTGAAAACAAAGGCTTCAAAGGCCTTTAACACGTGGCGCCAACTCTATGTTCTGACAGGCGTTTTACCCACGCAAAAACAAGTGACGTAAAGCTAGCACGACCAAAGGCAACTTTACACCGTCTGTCGCACCTGCTGGGCTTTTTGCCTGCATGTTCACACCCTGAACGGGCTCGTCAGGCGTCGACCATGGCCATGGCCTCCTCCACGTCGACGGCGACCAGACGCGAGCAACCCGGTTCGTGCATGGTCACCCCCATCAATTGATCGGCCATTTCCATGGCAATCTTGTTGTGGGTGATGTAGATGAATTGCACACTTTCGCTCATTTCCTTGACCAGGCGGGCGTAGCGCCCGACGTTGGCGTCGTCCAGCGGTGCGTCGACTTCGTCGAGCATGCAGAACGGCGCCGGGTTCAGTTTGAAGATGGCGAACACCAGGGCGAGGGCGGTCAACGCTTTCTCGCCACCGGACAGCAGATGGATGGTGCTGTTCTTCTTGCCCGGGGGGCGCGCCATGATCGTCACCCCTGTATCGAGTAGATCTTCGCCCGTCAGTTCCAGATAAGCGCTGCCACCGCCGAAAACTTTCGGGAAAAGTGCCTGTAATCCGGCATTTATCTGATCAAAGGTATCCTTGAAGCGGTTGCGGGTTTCCTTGTCGATCTTGCGAATGACGTTTTCCAGGGTCTCCAGTGCCTCGACCAGGTCGGCGTCCTGGGCGTCGAGATAGCGCTTGCGCTCGGACTGCTGCTCGTACTCTTCGATGGCCGCCAGGTTGATCGCGCCCAGGCGCTGGATGCGGGCTTCGAGCTGCTCCAGTTCCTGCTCGGTGCCCTGCTCGCTGGCCTCGGCGCCGAGGGTGGCGAGCACGCCTTGCAAGTCGTAGCCGTCGGCGAGCAACTGCTCCTGCAAGGTCTTGCGGCGCACATCCAGGCCTTGCGACTCCAGGCGCTGCTGCTCCAGCTGGCCGCGCAACAGTTGCGACTGCTGCTCGGCCTGGGTGCGCCGGCGCTCGGCATCGCGCAGTTCGCGGTCGGCTTCATCCATGTGCAGCCGGGCCTGGCGCATTTCCTCATCGACGCTCATGCGCCGTTCAAGCAGCTCTTCGAGCTTCAGGCGCAGCTCTTCTTGTGGTGCCTCGCCCTCTTCCAGGTTCAGGCTCAGCTGCTCCTGGCGCTCGCTCAGGCGCGCGGCCTGTTGCTCCAGGCGTTCGAGGGCCTGACGGGTGGAATCGTGCTGGGCGCGTAGCGAGCCCAGGCGAACCGCCAACTGGTGGGCGTGATCCTTGTGCTGGCGGGCCTCCTGGCGGATGCGGTCGAGGCCTTCGCGCAGGGTGTCGCGACGGGCCATGAGTTGCTCGCGCTGCTCGGTGTCCTGGGCCATCAGGTCGAGGGCGTCCTGCAACAGCAGGCGCGCTTCACCCAGTTGCTCGTGTTCTACGGCGCGCTGTTCCTGCAGCTCGGCCAGTTCCTCTTCCAGGCGGCGGCGGCGCAGCTCGAGCTGTTCGGCGCGGGCTTGGCCGGCGGACAGGCGTGCCTTGAGTTCGCCGTGCTGGCGGTTTTCATCCTGGCTGCGGCGGCGCAACTGCTCGCGCTGCTCTTCCAGGTCGAGTTGCTGCTCGCGCAGGCGTTGCAACTGTTCTTCCAGTTGCTCCAGCTGCGCCTGCTGCTCAAGCTGCTCCTGGCCCAGGCGTTCGATTTCCTGGCCGCGGGCCAGCACACCACCCTGGGACTCACCGCCACGGCTGACCCGCAGGAAGTGCCGGCCAACCCAATAGCCGTCACGGCTGACCAGGCTCTGGCCGTCGGCCAGCGTCGGACGCAGCGCCAGCGCCTGCTCCAGGCTTTCCACCGGCTTGACCTGACCGAGCCAAGGCGACAGGTCGGCTCGACCTTCGACCTTGTCGAGCAGGCTGCCGGCCACCCGCGCGCCCTCACCTGCGCCCATCAGCAGGCGCAGTTCGCCTTGCTCCAGCGCAGCGAAGTCAAGGTTGTCGAAGCTGTCCAGCAGCACGGCCTGCAGGTCGGCACCCAGCACGGTCTCCACCGCCAGTTCCCAACCGGCCTCGACGCGCAGGCCCTCGGCCAGGCGCGGCCGCTGCGCCAACCCCTGCGCGCCCAGCCAGTCGGCAGCCCCGGCACCCGGCTCCAGCGCGGCCTGTTGCAGCGCCTCGAGCGAGGCCAGGCGGCCGCCCAGACGTTGCAGGTCGCCCTGCTGTTGCTGTTGCGCCTGGCTGGCCTGCTGCAACTGGTCGCGCAGGCTTTCCAGCAACTCGATCACTTGTTGCTCTTGCAGCTGCAATTCGTCGAGCAACATTTCGCTGCCGGCCAGCTGCTCAGAGAGCTCGAGCATGTCGTGCTCCTGCGGGTCGGCGCCGAGCTGGTCGTTTTCCTCACCCAGCTTGCGCTGGCGTTCGGCCAACCGCTCGAGGCTGGCCTCAAGCTGGGCCTGGCGCGTTTGCTGCACTTCGGCCTGGCGGCGCGGCTCGGCGGAGCGGGTGTTGAACGTGTCCCACTGTTCCTGCCAGCCGTGCATGCCCTGCTCGGCTTCTTCCAGCGTGGCGGCGGCTTCCTCGGCGGCGGCCAGGGTCAATTCCTGCTCGGGCTCGAGCATCGCCAGCTCTTCACCGAGGGTGGCCAGCAGGGTACGGTCGTGGCCCAGGTGCGACTCGGTTTCCAGGCGCGTACGTTCGGCTTCCTTCAGATCGTCGTGCAACTGGCGCAAGCGCTGCTGGCCATGCTGGATGCTCTGCTCGACGCGGGCGATGTCGCCGGCCACCGAATAGAAGCGCCCTTGCACCTGGTTGAAACGCTCGGACAACTCGTGGTGGCCATCGCGCAGGCGTTCGATGCTGGCGTCCGCATTGCGCTGCTCGGCCACCAGCGCCTCGAAGGCGATTTCCTGATCACCAATGACGCTTTCGCGCTGGCGCACGCGCTCATCCAGGTCGCGCCAACGCAAGGCTGAGAGTTGCGCCTTGAGCTGGCGCTCCTGGGCCTTGTACTCGCGGTATTTCTCGGCGGCCTGGGCCTGGCGGTGCAGGCGTTCGAGCTGGCGCTCCAGCTCTTCGCGCAGGTCGGTCAGGCGCGCGAGGTTCTCCTGGGTGCGGCGGATGCGGTTCTCGGTCTCACGGCGGCGCTCCTTGTACTTGGAGATGCCCGCCGCCTCCTCGATGAAGTTGCGCAGTTCTTCGGGCTTGGCCTCGATCAGCTTGCTGATCATGCCTTGTTCAATGATCGAGTAGCTGCGCGGCCCCAGGCCGGTTCCGAGGAAAATGTCGGTGATGTCACGCCGACGGCACTTGGTGCCGTTGAGGTAGTAGGTGTTCTGCGCGTCGCGGGTAACCTTGCGACGGATCGAAATCTCGGCGTAGGCGGCGTACTCGCCGACCAGCGTATTGTCGCTGTTGTCGAACACCAGTTCGATGCTCGCCTGGCTGACCGGTTTGCGACTGGTGGAGCCATTGAAGATGACGTCGGTCATCGACTCGCCGCGCAGATTCTTGGCCGAGCTTTCGCCCATCACCCAGCGCACCGCGTCGATGATGTTGGACTTGCCACAGCCGTTGGGGCCGACCACGGCCGCCATGTTGCTGGGGAAGTTGACGGTGGTCGGGTCGACGAACGACTTGAACCCGGCCAGGCGGATGCACTTCAGGCGCATCGGTCAGACACGCGCCAGCGCCGCCAGCACCAGTTCGCAACTGCGCTGGCAATAGGCGGCGAGCACCTCGCGGATGCACGGCTGGTCGCGGGCGACCACGGCTTCGAGCAAGCGGGCGAACAGGTTGAGGTAGTCGACCATGTTGGCCTGACGCTGGTCGAGGGCGAGGTAGTAGGCACGGCTCATGGCCGGCTGCAGGTTCTCGACGGTTTCCTGAAGGTAGGGGTTGTTGGCGAACGGGTAGGCAGCGCGCATCACCGCGAAACTGTCGGCAACGAAGGCCTTGATGTCCTGGCTGGCATGGGCCTGCGCCAGGCGCTGCTGGATCTCCAGGAATGGGCGCAGATCGGCCTCGGTGCGCCAATGCAGGGCGACGGCGTTGCCCAGCAGGATGTAGAACTCGCTCATCAGGGCGCACAGGCTGCGCACGCTGTTCTCGTCCAGCTCGGTTACATGGGCACCGCGCCGGGGCAGGATCGCCACCAGGTGGCGGCGTTCGAGAATCAGCAGCGCCTCGCGCACCGAACCACGGCTGACGTTGAGGGCCTGGGTGACTTTCTGCTCCTGGATGCGTTCGCCGGGCGCGAGTTCGCCGCGGATGATCCGCTCGGCCAGGTAGTGGGCAATCTGCTCGGAGAGGCTGTCCGGCGCCTTGAACGTCATGGTTTTCCTTCGAAACTTAAGTCGCTGTGCACAAGCGCGCGATTGTAGCGCACTTGCCCGCCACTCGCGCAGCGGGAGCGCGTGCTTTCTGCGACTGCCGGGCAACTTTCCTACACGGCGCGAACTATGCTTGGGAAAAGGCTGATGAGGCAGTTCGGAAGGCATTTGAGCGCTTTCTTGACCTTTGAGTCAGAAATTTATTGACCACAACGTCAAGCGTTGCTTAGAGTCCGCCCGAACAACAATAAAACCATTGCGAGGCCCTCCCCCGTGATCCAGTTTCTCGTCAACCAGGAGCTGCGCAACGAGCACGCCCTGGACCCGAACATGACGGTGCTGCAATACCTGCGTGAGCACCTGGGTAAACCCGGCACCAAGGAAGGCTGTGCCAGCGGTGACTGCGGCGCCTGCACCGTGGTCGTCGGCGAACTCGTCAGCGATGACCAGGGCAGCGACAGCATCCGCTACCGCAGCCTCAACTCATGCCTGACGTTCGTCTCTTCCCTTCACGGCAAACAGCTGATCAGCGTCGAGGGCCTCAAGCATCAGGGCGAACTGCACAGCGTGCAGAAGGCCATGGCCGATTGCCATGGCTCGCAGTGCGGCTTCTGCACCCCCGGCTTCGTCATGTCGCTGTTCGCCCTGCAGAAGAACAGCGAAGGCCACGACCTGCATCAGGCCCAGGAAGCCCTGGCCGGCAACCTGTGCCGCTGCACCGGCTACCGGCCGATCCTCGACGCCGCCGAGCAAAGCTGCGCCCGCCCCTGCCGCGACCAGTTCGACGCGCAACAGGCGCAGACTATCGCACGCCTGAAGGCCATCGCCCCGCAACAGACCGGCGAGCTCAACAGTGGCGACAAACGCTGCCTGGTGCCGCTGACCGTGGCGGACCTCGCCGACCTCTACAGCTCGCACCCCGAAGCGCGCCTGCTGGCCGGCGGCACCGACCTGGCACTGGAAGTCACCCAGTTCCACCGCACCTTGCCGGTGATGATCTACGTCGGCCATGTCGCCGAGCTCAAGCGCATCGACAAGACTGCCACGCACCTGGAAATCGGTGCCGCCACGCCGCTGACCGACTGCTACACCGCCTTGAACGAGGAATACTCCGACTTCGGCGATCTGCTGCACCGCTTCGCCTCGCTGCAGATCCGCAACCAGGGCACCCTGGGCGGCAACATCGGCAATGCCTCGCCGATCGGCGACTCGCCACCCCTGCTGATCGCCCTGGATGCACAGATCGTCCTGCGCCAGGGCCAGCGCCAGCGCGTACTGCCACTGGAAGACTACTTCATCGATTACCGCATCACCGCGCGCCAGGACAGCGAGTTCATCGAAAAGATCATCGTGCCCCGCGCCACCAGCGATTGGGCGTTCCGCGCCTACAAGGTGTCCAAGCGCCTGGATGACGACATCTCGGCGGTGTGCGCGGCGTTCAACCTGAGCATCGAGAACGGCGTGGTCAGCGGCGTGCGCGTGGCCTTCGGCGGCATGGCGGCGATCCCCAAACGCGCCCGCGCCTGTGAAGCCGCCCTGCGCGGCAAGCCTTGGAACCAGGCTACCGTCGAGCGCGCCTGCCAGGCCCTGGCCGAGGACTTCACCCCACTCAGCGACTTCCGCGCCAGCCGCGAGTACCGCCTGCTGACCGCGCAGAACCTGCTGCGCAAGTACTTCATCGAACTGCAATCGCCGCACATCGAAACCCGGGTGACCGACTATGTCTAACCATCACGCCGTCAAGAGCCAGGCCGAGATGGCCGAACTGTTCAGCCAGGACCTGACCACCGGGGTCGGCCGCAGCCTCAAGCACGACAGCGCCGACAAGCACGTGGCAGGCGAAGCGGTGTACATCGACGACCGCCTGGAATTCCCCAACCAGTTGCACGTCTATGCGCGCACGTCGGACCGCGCCCATGCGCGCATCCTGCGCATCGACACCACGCCGTGCTACCAGTTCGAAGGCGTGCGCATCGCCATCACCCACGAAGACATCCCTGGCCTGAAGGACATCGGCCCGGTGGTGGCCGGCGACCCGCTGCTGGCCATCGACAAGGTCGAGTTCTTCGGCCAGCCGGTGCTCGCCGTGGCCGCTCGCGACCTGGAAACCGCACGCCGCGCGGCGATGGCGGCGATCATCGAGTACGAAGACCTGGAGCCGGTGCTCGACGTGGTCGAGGCCCTGCGCAAGAAGCACTTCGTGCTCGACAGCCACACCCACCAGCGCGGCGACTCGGCCGCCGCCCTGGCCAGCGCCCCGTACCGCATCCAGGGCACCTTGCACATCGGTGGCCAGGAGCACTTCTACCTGGAAACCCAGATCAGCTCGGTGATGCCCGCCGAAGACGGCGGCATGATCGTCTACTGCTCCACGCAGAACCCCACCGAGGTGCAGAAGCTGGTCGCCGAAGTGCTCGACGTACCCATGCACAAGATCGTCCTCGACATGCGCCGCATGGGCGGCGGCTTCGGCGGCAAGGAAACCCAGGCGGCAAGCCCGGCGTGCCTGTGCGCGGTAATCGCGCGGCTGACCGGCCAACCCACCAAGATGCGCCTGCCGCGGGTCGAAGACATGACCATGACCGGCAAGCGCCACCCCTTCTACGTCGAGTACGACGTGGGCTTCGACGACAGCGGCCGCCTGCACGGCATCAACTTCGACCTGGCCGGCAACTGCGGCTACTCGCCTGACCTGTCGGGCTCGATCGTCGATCGCGCCATGTTCCACTCCGACAACGCCTACTACCTGGGCGATGCCACGGTGCACGGCCACCGCTGCAAGACCAACACCGCCTCCAATACCGCCTACCGCGGCTTCGGCGGCCCACAGGGGATGGTCGCCATCGAGCAGGTGATGGACCATATCGCCCGCCACCTGGCCCTCGACCCGCTGGCGGTGCGCAAGGCCAACTACTACGGCAAGACCGAGCGCAACGTCACCCACTACTACCAGACCGTCGAGCACAACATGCTCGAGGAGATGACCGCAGAGCTCGAGGCCAGCAGCGACTATCACGAGCGCCGTGAGTCGATCCGCCGTTTCAACGCCAACAGCCCGGTGCTGAAGAAAGGGCTGGCGCTGACCCCGGTGAAGTTCGGCATCTCGTTCACCGCCACCTTCCTCAACCAGGCCGGCGCGCTGATCCACATCTACACCGATGGCAGTATTCACCTGAACCACGGCGGCACCGAAATGGGCCAGGGCCTGAACACCAAGGTCGCGCAGGTGGTGGCGCAGGTATTCCAGGTCGATTTCAACCGCATCCAGATCACCGCCACCAATACCGACAAGGTACCCAATACCTCGCCAACCGCCGCCTCCAGCGGTGCCGACCTGAACGGCAAGGCCGCGCAGAACGCCGCCGAGATCCTCAAGAAGCGCCTCACCGAATTCGCCGCACGGCACTACAACGTCACCGAGGAAGACGTCGAGTTCCGCAACGGCCATGTACGCGTGCGCGACCAGATCGTCAGCTTCGAGCAACTGGTGCAGCAGGCCTACTTCGCCCAGGTGTCGCTGTCGACCACCGGTTTCTACCGCACGCCGAAGATCTTCTACGACCGCTCCCAGGCCCGCGGCCGGCCGTTCTACTACTTCGCCTTCGGCGCCGCCTGCGTGGAAGTGATCGTCGACACCCTCACCGGCGAGTACAAGATGCTGCGTGCCGACATCCTGCATGACGTGGGTGACTCGCTGAACCCGGCGATCGACATCGGCCAGGTGGAAGGCGGCTTCGTCCAGGGCATGGGCTGGCTGACCACCGAAGAGCTGGTGTGGAACGCCAAGGGCAAGCTGATGACCAACGGCCCGGCCAGCTACAAGATCCCGGCGGTGGCCGACATGCCGATCGACATGCGTGTGAAGCTGGTGGAGAACCGCAAGAACCCCGAAGACACGGTGTTCCACTCCAAGGCCGTGGGCGAGCCGCCGTTCATGCTCGGCATCGCGGCCTGGTGCGCGATCAAGGACGCCGTGGCGAGCATTGCCGACTACCGCGTACAGCCGAACATCGACGCGCCGTCGACGCCGGAGCGGGTGCTGTGGGGCTGCGAGCAGATGCGCAAGGCGGTGGCACAGCAACAGCCGACCGAGGCCGAACTGGAAACCGTCACTCACTGACAGCGCAAGATCCTGTAGGAGCGGCCTTGTGTCGCGAAAGGGCCGCAACGCGGCCCCAGGGTTTCGGAGTTGCCGAACAGATTGCCGAGGCTGCTGCGCAGCCCTTTCGCGACACAAGGCCGCTCCTACAATGGACCGAGGAGGATTCGGAACATGCACCAATGGATCAACGCCCTCGCCGATCATCAAGCCCGCGGCGAACCCTGCGTGCTGGTGACCATCATCGAAGAGCGCGGCTCCACCCCGCGCAACGCTGGCTCGAAGATGGTGGTCAGCAAAAGTGCCCTGTACGACACCATCGGCGGTGGCCACCTGGAGTTCAAGGCGCTGCACATCGCCCGGCAGATGCTCGAGGAGCACCGCTCCACGCCCCACCTGGAGCGTTTCAGCCTGGGCGCCAGCCTCGGCCAGTGCTGCGGTGGCGCTACCGTGCTGCTGTTCGAGCCCATGACCGGCGTGCAGGCCGAGATCGCCGTGTTTGGCGCAGGCCATGTCGGTCGGGCTCTGGTACCCTTGCTCGCCGCGCTGCCCTGCCGGGTGCGCTGGATCGATTCGCGCGAGCAGGAATTCCCCGAGCTCATCCCCAACGGGGTGAGCAAGATCGTCAGCGAGGAGCCGGTCGACGAAGTCGCGGACCTGCCGCCAGGCAGCTACTGCATCGTCATGACCCACAACCACCAGCTCGACCTGGAACTCACCGCCGCCATTCTCAAACGCAATGATTTCACCTGGTTCGGCCTGATCGGCTCGAAGACCAAACGGGTCAAGTTCGAGCACCGCCTGCGCGAGCGCGGTTTCGAGGACGCGCTGATGGCGCGGATGCGCTGCCCGATGGGCCTGGCCGAAGTGAAAGGCAAGCTGCCGATCGAGATCGCCGTGTCCATCGCCGCCGAGATCATTGCCACCTACAACGCCTGTTTCGGCCAGCACGACGCTGGCGCCAACTCAGGCCCGATTGCCCAGTTGCTGCCGCCGTCCCGGCGCAGCCAGACCCTTTGACGAGCGTACCCATGACCGCAACCCGCAAAGCCTACCGCGCCGCCATCCTGCACAGCATCGCCGACCCCGCCGAAGTCGGCCTGGAGGCCTCCCAGGAGTACTACGAGGACGGCCTGCTGGTGATCGACGGTGGTCGCATCAAGGCCCTCGGCCATGCCAGCGAGCTGCTGCCGACCCTGGATGCCGACATTGAAGTGGTGCATTACCAGGATGCCCTGATCACCCCAGGCTTCATCGACACCCACATCCACTTCCCGCAGACCGGCATGATCGGTTCCTACGGCGAACAGCTGCTGGACTGGCTGAACACCTACACCTTCCCCTGCGAGAAGCAGTTCGCCGACAAGGCCCACGCCGACAAGGTGGCGAAAATCTTCCTCCAGGAGCTGCTGCGCAACGGCACCACCACCGCCCTGGTGTTCGGCAGCGTGCACCCCGAGTCGGTCAACGCCTTGTTCGAGGAAGCTGAGCGCCTGGATCTGCGGATGATCGCCGGCAAGGTGATGATGGACCGCAACGCCCCGGACTACCTGACCGACACCGCCGAAACCAGCTACCGCGACAGCAAGGCGCTGATCGAGCGCTGGCATGGCAAGGGCCGCCTGCACTACGCGGTCACCCCACGCTTCGCCCCCACCAGCACGCCAGAGCAATTGTCGGTGGCCGGCCAGTTGCTCAAGGAGCATCCGGGCGTGTACATGCACACCCACCTGTCGGAGAACCTCAAGGAGATCGAGTGGGTCAAGGCGCTGTTCCCCGAACAGAACGGCTACCTGGACGTCTACGACCACTTCGAATTGCTCGGTGAGCGCTCGGTATTCGCCCACGGCGTGCACCTGTGCGACGACGAATGCAAGCGCCTGGCCGAGACCGGCTCGGCCATCGCCTTCTGCCCCACCTCCAACCTGTTCCTCGGCAGCGGCCTGTTCAACCTGCCCCAGGCCGAGCGCTTCAAGGTCAATGTGGGCCTGGGCACCGACGTCGGCGCCGGCACCAGCTTCTCGCTGCTCAACACCCTGAACGAAGCCTACAAGGTGATGCAGATGCAAGGCGCACGCCTGCACCCGTTCAAGTCGTTGTACCTGGCCACCCTGGGCGGTGCCCGCGCCCTGCGTCTGGACGACCGTATCGGCAGCCTGCGCCCGGGCAACGATGCCGACTTCGTGGTGCTCGACTACAAGGCCACGCCACTGCTGGACTACCGCATCCAGCAGTCCGGCAGCATCGAGGAAACCCTGTTCGTGCTCACCACCCTGGGCGATGACCGCACCGTGCGTGAAACCTACGCCGCCGGGCGTTGCGTGCACCAGCGCTGACACGCGAACCCGCCCCCGCATCTTGCGCGGTCTCTGTAGGAGCGGCCTTGTGTCGCGAAGGGGCCGCACAGCGGCCCCGGCGATCTTGGGCGTACTCGAGAACCTGGGGGCGCTACGCGCCCCTTTCGCGGCACGAGGCCGCTCCTACAGATTCATGCGCAAGACAGTTGCTCCCACCTGGTGGCTGCATGCGCTCACCTGCAGGAGCGGCCTTGCCGGAGCGCCGGACCTTCCGGAAAGGGCCGCGCAGCGACCCCGGCGACCTGGGGCGTACTCGAGATCCTGGGGGCGCTGCGCCCCCCCTTTTCGCGACACAAGGCCGCTCCTACAGAAACGGTGTGGGAGCGGGCTTGCCCGGCGATGAGCCACCCGCTGTTTCAGGACTGTTTTGCCAGCCCCCGATACAGCATGCCGCCAATTGCCGCCCCGATCAGCGGCGCCACCCAGAACAGCCACAGTTGTTGCAGCGCCCAGCCCCCCACGAACAACGCCGGCCCAGTGCTGCGCGCCGGGTTCACCGAGGTGTTGGTTACCGGGATGGAGATCAGGTGGATCAGCGTCAACGCCAGGCCAATGGCAATCGGTGCGAAGCCCGCCGGTGCCCGGGTATCGGTGACGCCCATGATCACCACCAGGAACATCGCCGTCATCACCACCTCACTGACGAAGCCCGCCGCCAGCGTATAGCCGCCTGGCGAGTGTTCGCCGTAGCCGTTCGATGCCAAGCCATTGGCCAACTCGAACCCGGCCTTGCCGCTGGCGATGAAATAGATGACCGCCGCCGCAAGGATCGCCCCGATGACCTGGGCGATGACGTACGGCAGTAGCTCTTTAGCCGGGAAACGTCCACCCACCACCAGGCCGAACGACACGGCAGGGTTGAGGTGGCAACCGGAGATATGGCCGATGGCGAACGCCATGGTCAGGACCGTCAGGCCAAAAGCGAAGGCGACACCGAGAACACCGATGCCGAGTGGTGAACTGGCGGCCAATACCGCACTGCCACAGCCTCCCAGCACCAACCAGAAAGTGCCGACCAGCTCGGCACCCATGCGCACACCTAAAGACGTCGTCATTTGACCTCTCCTCAAGTAATTGGACGCAACGGCTGCGCAAGCCCAACCACATTGAAAAGGGGTTTGCAACTAGTAAATCTATCAGGGTTCGGATAAACGGCCAGTTATTAAAAAGGGGCTGCTACGCAGCCCCTCAATGTTTCAGGCAAACGATCAACCCTTGGCGGTAGCCTTGGGCTTTTTCAGCAGATGCGAGAACACCGCGTGCAAATCGTCCGAGGCACTTTCCTCGTCGAGGTTGAGTTTGCTGTCGATATGGTCCATGTGGTGCATCATCAGGCTCACCGCCTGCTGCGCATCACGGGCCTCGATGGCATCGATCAACTGCATATGCTCGTCGTACGAGCAGTGCGAGCGGTTGCCGCTCTCGTACTGGGCGATGATCAGCGAAGTCTGTGACACCAGGCTGCGCTGGAAACTCACCAACGGCGCGTTGCCGGCGGCCTCGGCCAGCTTGAGGTGGAATTCACCGGAAAGGCGGATACCGGCACCGCGGTCGCCACGGGAGAAACTGTCGCGCTCTTCACGCACCATCTGGCGCAATTCGTTGAGCTGATCCAAGGTGGCATGCTGCACGGCCAGCTCGGTGATGGCGCGCTCGACCATGCGCCGCGAGAAGAACACCTGGCGCGCTTCTTCGACCGTGGGGCTGGCCACCACCGCACCGCGATTGGGCCGCAGCAGCACCACGCTTTCATGGGCCAGGCGCGACAGGGCGCGACGGATGATGGTGCGGCTGACGCCAAAGATCTCGCCCAGCGCTTCCTCGCTCAACTTGGTGCCCGGCGCCAGGCGCTGTTCGAGAATGGCCTCGAAGATATGCGCGTAGACGATGTCGTCCTGGGTACCGCTGCGGCCGGCCTTGCCGGTGCGCGCAGGTTTTTTCAGAGGTTGCAGCTGTTCGTTCATGGGCGCTCGAGCACAAGGGATCTGCCAGTCGGACCGTGACTGTAATGCCTGTCAGCGGGTGGGTGGCAAGTCCGGGAAGAAAATGATGGGCCAAGGTATGGCGCCATTGTACACAGGCTGACCCGTTTCTGCAGGGGGCCTTTAACCTATATAGCCGTTGTTCGGCAGATTGTGCGCACAAAACATAAAACATTATTTGCATTATTTGTACACAAAAGCATAATCCTGCGAGCAACTTCCTGACCCATAAGTCAACAAAATGGTCGGACGTCTGCCACACACCCCCCTCGCGAAGCCCCCAAGTGCACTGCTCAGGCCAGGCTTCGAACAACAAGAAAGACTTGAGGAGTACTCGCTGTGGAAAGCCGCAAATCCGAAGCCCCTACGCTGGATCTCGCCCCGCCGCTCGAAACGAGCTTGCTGGAGCGGATTTTCAAACTCAAGCGACATGGCACGACCGTAAGAACCGAGCTGATCGCCGGGGTGACCACCTTCATCACCATGGCCTACATCATTTTCGTCAACCCCAACATCATGGCCGACGCAGGTATCGACCATGGAGCGGCCTTCGTCGCCACCTGTATCGCCGCTGCACTCGGATGCCTGCTGATGGGCCTGTACGCCAACTGGCCGGTGGGCCTGGCACCGGGCATGGGGCTCAACGCCTTCTTCACCTACACCGTGGTCGGGACCATGGGCTACACCTGGCAGGCCGCGCTGGGTGCAGTGTTCATCTCGGGCGTGTTGTTCATGTTCCTCACCTTGTCGCGGGTCCGCGAGTGGCTGCTCAACAGCATCCCCGTAAGCCTGCGCCATGCCATGGGTGCCGGCGTCGGATTGTTCCTCGGACTGATCGGCCTTAAAACCGCGGGCATCATCGTCGACAGCCCGGCCACGCTGGTCAAGCTGGGCTCGCTGCACGAGCCAGGCCCACTGCTGGCGGCCGTGTGCTTCCTGCTGATCGCGATCCTCAGCTACAAACGTGTGTTCGGCGCGATCCTCATCAGCATCATCAGCGTCACCCTGGCCGGCTGGGGCCTTGGGCTGGTCAAGTTCGGCGGGGTGATGTCGATGCCGCCAAGCCTGGCGCCTACCTGGATGGCCATGGATGTGGCGGGCGTGTTCAACGTCAGCATGATCAGCGTGGTCTTCGCGTTCCTGTTCGTGCACATGTTCGACACCGCCGGCACCCTGATGGGTGTTGCCCAGCGCGCCGGCCTGGTGTCAGCGGATGGGCGCATCGAGAACCTGTCGCGGGCGTTGAAGGCCGACAGCGCCTCGAGCGTGTTCGGTGCGGCAGTGGGCGTGCCACCAGTGACCAGCTACGTGGAAAGTGCCGCAGGTGTCGCCGCCGGTGGCCGTACCGGCCTGACTGCGGTGGTGGTTGGCCTGCTGTTCGTCGCCGCGATGTTCTTCGCCCCGCTGGCGGGCATGATCCCGGCCTACGCCACCGCCGGTGCGTTGATCTACGTGGCGATGCTGATGATGGGCAGCATGGCGCACATCGAGTGGGATGAAGCCACCGACAGCATCCCGGCGATCGTGACGGTGATCATGATGCCGCTGACCTTCTCCGTGGCAGACGGTATCGCCCTGGGCTTCATCAGCTACGTGGCGCTGAAGGCGGGTGCCGGCAAGTTCAAGGAGATTTCGCCAAGCCTGTGGGTACTGGCCGTGATCTTCATTGCCAAGTTCGTGTTCCTGTAACCTGCAACACCCGTGGCCTGGCGGCGTCGCCAGGCCACGAACTAAGGCAGTTCCGCCTCGACCCGGTCACGGCCGGCCTGCTTGGCGGCATATACGCCCGCATCCGCCCGCAACAACAGGGCATCGGCACCCTCGCCATTGCGCCATCCCGCCACCCCGAAGCTCGCCGTCACCCGCCCGACACCTTCGATCGGCACGCTGCGTACCCCCTGCCACAACTCCAGTGCCAACAAGCGCGCTTGCTCGGCATTGCTGCCCGGGCACAGCACCATGAACTCCTCGCCCCCCAACCGGCAGAACACATCGGTGCGCCGCAGGCGGTTGCCGATGCGTTGGCACAAGCTGCGCAGCACCAGGTCACCCACCGCATGCCCATGCAGGTCGTTGATCCGCTTGAAATGGTCGATGTCGAGCATGATCACCGCCAGCTCCGACCCATCCCGTTGAGCACGGTCGAGCTCGCTGCGCAGCCGCTCCTGGAAGTAGCGCCGGTTGTGGATACCGGTGAGGGCATCGGTGATCGACAGCGCCCGCAGTTCCTCTTCCACGCGCTTGAGGTCGGAGATGTCGGTCTGATACCCATGCCAGAGCGTGCAGTCATGATCACCTATCTCCGGCGTCGCCTCGCCCCGTATCCAGCGCAGGCCCGCCCTGGGCAGGCACACCCTGTACTCCTCGCGCCAAGGCGTCAGGTGCTCGGCGGAATAGCGCACCGAGCGACGCACCCGCTCCAGGTCGTCGGGGTGGATGCGCTCGAACACCGGCGTGGCATCCTGCTGCAGCACCGCCAGGTCGATCTCGTAGATGTCGTGCAGCCCCTGGCTGGCGTAGGGGAAGCAGGAGTGGCCATCTGCATCGAGCCGGTATTGGTAGATCCCACCCGGCACCTCGGCGGTGAGTTTCTCCAGCAGGCGGTCGCGCGCCGCCAACGCCTCATGCACGCGACGCCGCTCGGTGACATCGATGCAGATCGCCAGGTAGCCCACCCACAAGCCCTGCTCATCGAGCAATGCGGTCACCAGCATGTTGGCCAGCAGATGGCTGCCATCCTTGCGCACCAGCGTCCACTCACCTGGCTCCGCGCCGCCTTCCTGCACGGTTTCGGCGAACATCGCCTGGCCGGCGCCGACCTCACGCCCATAGCGCAAGCTCAAGGCATGGGCGCGGCGGTGCAACTCATCGTGCAGCACCAGGTCCTCTAGGGTGAGATGCCCCAGCGCCTCGTCGGCCGAATAGCCGAGCAGGCGCTCGGCCCCGGCGTTGAATGTACTGATCACGCCCCTGAGGCTGGTGGCGATGATCGCCACCTGAGTCGCCGCATCGAGCACGCTGCGCAGCTGGTTGTGGGTTTCACGCAGCGACTGCTCGCTGACACGCAGCTCGGCCGTGCGCCGGGCGACCAGGCCCAGGGCGCGCTGGCGCTGGCTGAACAGGCTGTAGAGCAGCGTCGCCAACAGCATGCTGAGCAGCCCGCCCAGCAGGCCCACCACCTGCACCGCAGCGGAGCGGTTGGCGGCCAGGAAACCCAGGCTGGGCCGGATGTCGAGCTGGTAATGGTGATCGGCCAGGTGCAGCAGGTGATTGCTGGCCAGGGCCATGCTCGCCACCGGGTTGGCGGAATCGAACAGCACCTCGTGGCCACCGTCGGTGGACAGGTCGAGGATGCGCACCACCAGGTTGTCGTCGGCAACCGTCGGCAGGCTCTCGACGATCAGCTGGCGCAGGCTGAGCAGCGCCATGACATAGCCACTGGGCGGGCCACCGGTGGGCGCCGAATCGGCGAACACCGGGGCGACCATCAGCAGGCCACGGCTGTACGACGGGTTGACGTTGAGCATGTCCAACGGTGCCGATACCGCCATGCTCCCCGGCGTGATCGCCCGGGCCAGGGTCGCGGCGCGCACCGTCTGGCCGAGCAGGTCGAAGCCGTAGGGTTGGCTCTCCTGGCTTACCGCCTGAGTGTAGAGCACCGGGTAGTACAGATCGCGGGCAGGCGCGGGCAGCCAGCCACCTTGGGCGTCAGGGTCGCGGATCTGGTAAGGCCGACCCAGCAAGTTGCCGGCGCGCTGCTCGAATGCCTGACGCTGGTCAGCCGCCACCCTCGGCGCCCAGGAGTAGGCCTGGGTGCGGTGCAGCAGCGGTCGGGCATAGCCATCGAATTCGCGGGGGGTAATTTCAGTGGAGAACTCGAAGAACCGGCGCAGCCCAGCCAGGCGTTGCTCCTGCTCCTCGAATCGTTCGGCGATGCGGCTGTAGCGCTCGGCGGCCAGCAGCTCGAAGCGCTGGCGCAGCTGCTGCTTGTAGAAGCCCTGGGTGGCGATGGCCAGCGCGGCCGTGAGCATGCCGCCGGCGACCAGTGCCGCCAGGGCCACGGCCCAGGCGGACAGCTCGTCGCCGAGCAGCCCGAAGCGCTTCGCAGGTGTGCCCGACTTCGGCATAGAGGACTCTCACCACTGTCAGCGTCCTGCGAATGGATTAACCCTTACGTGCTTTATAGCCACTGGCCAGCAGCCGCGCCATGTACCTCGTCGCCTCAGCGCAGGCGCAGCTGCCAGGCACGGTGGATGCGGTTGTTGCGGGCGAAGTCCGGGTCCAGCGTTTGCGCGCTGATTTCCTCCACCACGTAACGTGTCGCCAGGTGTTCGTCGAGCTGGAACTTGCGGAAGTTGTTGGAGAAGTACAACACCCCACCCGGTGCCAGGCGCGCCATGGCCAGGTCGAGCAGCTCGACATGGTCGCGCTGCACATCGAACACCCCTTCCATACGCTTGGAGTTGGAGAACGTCGGCGGGTCGATGAAGATCAGGTCGTAGCTGTCCGTCGCCCCTTGCAACCAGGCCATCACATCGCCCTGCTCCAGGCGGTTGCGCTCGGAGAAGCCGTTCAACGACAGATTGCGCCGCGCCCAATCCAGATAGGTCTTGGACAAGTCGACGCTGGTAGTGCTGCGCGCGCCGCCCTTGGCTGCGTGCACACTGGCCGTGGCCGTATAGCAGAACAAGTTGAGGAAACGCTTGCCGGCCGCTTCGCGCTGGATGCGCATGCGCATTGGCCGGTGGTCGAGGAACAGCCCGGTGTCGAGGTAGTCGGTCAGGTTGACCAGCAGCTTGGTGCCGCCCTCGTTGACTTCCATGAAGCGCCCCTCGGTGGCCTGGCGCTCGTACTGGCGGGTACCGCTCTGCCGCTCGCGGCGCTTGAGCACCACGCGCTGCGGGTCGACACCCAGGGCCTGGGGGATCGCCGACAGGGCATCGAGTAGACGCGCCTGGGCCTTTTCCGGGTCGACCGAACGCGGGGCGGCGTATTCCTGCACGTGCACCCAGTCGTGGTACAGGTCGACGGCCAGGGCGTACTCCGGCATGTCGGCATCGTACACGCGGTAGCAATCGACCTTTTCGCGGCGAGCCCACTTGCCCAGCTGCTTGAAGTTCTTCTGCAGACGGTTGGCGAACATCTGCGCGCCTTCGGACAGGCGCGCCGGCTCGCTGGCCACAGGCGCTGCGCGACGCGGCTCGTTGTCGGCAGCCTGCTCAGCGCCCTGGCGACGCTCGCCGGTGACGAACTGATCGGGTTGCACCTTGAACAGCAGCAGCTTGCACGGCAGCGCGCCGTTCCAGAAGGCGTACTGCTTGTGGCTGCGGATCCCCATGCGCTTGCCCAGCTCCGGCGCACCGGTGAACACCGCCGCCTCCCAGCCCATGCAGGCCTGACGCAGGCGCTCGCCGAGGTTCTGGTAGAGATACAGCAGGCTGGCCTCGTCACCCAGGCGCTCGCCGTAGGGTGGGTTGCTGATCACCAGTCCCTTCTGGTTCTGGTCCGGGCGCGGCTCGAAACTGGCCACTTCGCCCTGGTAGATCTTCACCCAGTCGCCCAGCCCTGCGCGCTCGACGTTGTTGCGCCCCGGCTGGATCAGCCGTGGGTCGGCCTCATAACCACGAATCCACAGCGGCGGCTTGGCCAGGCCAGCCTGGGCGCGGGCCTGGGCCTCGTCGTGCAGCTTGCGCCAGAGCGCCGGCACATGGCCGAGCCAGGCACTGAAGCCCCAACGTTCGCGCTTGAGGTTGGGGGCGATGTCGGCGGCGATCATCGCCGCCTCGACCAGGAAGGTACCCACGCCGCACATCGGGTCGGCCAGGGCGCCACCTTCGGCGGCGATGCGCGGCCAGCCAGCACGGATCAACACCGCTGCCGCGAGGTTTTCCTTGAGCGGCGCGGCGCCCTGCTGCAGGCGGTAGCCACGCTGGTGCAGGCTGTGCCCGGACAGGTCGAGCGAGAGGATCGCCTCGCCACGGTCCAGGCGCAGGTGCACCCGCACGTCCGGGTCGACCTTCTCCACCGATGGGCGCAGCCCTTCACGGTTGCGCAGTTTGTCGACGATGGCGTCCTTCACTTTCAGGGCGCCGAAGTGGGTGTTGTCGATGCCCGAGCCATGGCCGCTGAACTCCACCGCCAGGGTGCCGTCGGCCGCCAGGTGATCGGCCCAGTCGACGGCGTGCACGCCGTCATACAGGTCGTCGGCGTTCTTCATCGAGAAACGCTTGAGCACCAGCAATACCCGGTTGGCCAGGCGCGACCACAGGCACAGGCGGTAGGCGGTTTCCATGTCGGCGTCGCCACGAATGGCCGAGGTGTGTTCGCGCACTTCGGTCAGGCCCAGTTGGCGGGCCTCATCGGCGAGCAGGCCTTCCAGGCCTTTGGGGCAGGTGAGATAAACTTCGAAACGGTCCGACATGGTTGATCCAGAGCCTTTGGCTAAGTAGATGGCAGCCGACGCATCGGCCTGCCGAGGTTTTCCCGCACACCCTTTCAACAGGCATCCAGGTGGCCCGCGAGGTATCTCGCCAGGCCTGGCCGCCCGACGCAGCATGCCATCGCCAGGTGGCAAATGACGCTTTGATCGTCGAGCAGTATGAAAATTCGCGCCCGATGGGCCCAGATGTGACCCTTCGTCGCATTACCAGTTGTTTCAAGCCATCGTACCGAGACGCTGGCCAATTGACGTCAATGTTGACTAAACCCTGATCATAGCGGGCTCAACGGCAAACAAGGTTGAGTCGCATTTATTTACTTATCCTTTCACCCTCAGAAAGGTTACGTCCTTATGACAAATCGATCATTCACACTGTGACCTGCATTCGTTAGAACTGGTCTCAGGCCGCCCCGCAATGGGTCGGCACTTTCAGCCCGCGACGCCGGCAGCGGGCGCACACCGGCAGAACGATTCTGCCCGGCCTCGGAGAGGCCGACGGGACATTACAGTCAACAAGTGAGGGCAACACCCTATGAGAAGACTTAAGCGTGATCCGTTGGAAAGAGCATTTTCACGTGGCTACCAGTATGGGGTCACCGGCAAATCCCGCGAACTTTGCCCATTTACTCTACCTTCTGTACGCCAAGCCTGGATCAATGGCTGGCGCGAAGGTCGCGGTGATAACTGGGACGGCATGACCGGCACCGCTGGCATCCATAGACTCAACGAAAATCACGCCGTTGGCTGAACGAGGACACTGAATTCGAGTCACCATGCGCGCCCCATCCGGGCGGCGGGCTGCGGCCCAGGGGGCCCCATGCGGGGCCCCTTTTTTATGTTCATGCGTCCCATCTTGCTCCTGAGCCGACTTCTTCGCCGGTAAACCCGCGAACAGGTCCTGTCAGCTCAGCGCTTCATCGCCGCAATGGCATCCACCGCCTCGCGGATCAACGCCGGGCCCTTGTAGATGAAGCCCGAGTAGATCTGCACCAGGCTCGCACCAGCGGCGATCTTCTCAGCCGCGTGGCGCCCTTCGGTGATACCACCGGCAGCAATGATCGGCAGCTTGCCGCCCAGCTCGCCCGCCAGCACCTTCACCGTGTGGGTGCTCTTCTCCAGCACCGGCGCACCCGACAAGCCACCGGCCTCGCCACCGAACGGCAGCCCCTCGACCCCTTCACGCCCCAGGGTGGTGTTGGTGGCGATCACCGCGTCCATCCCCGATTCCATCAGCGCCGCGGCGACCAGCGCGGTCTCCTCGTCGCTCATGTCCGGTGCGATCTTGATCGCCAGCGGCACGCGCTTGCCATTGGCCACGGCCAGTTGCTCACGGCGCTCCGCCAGGGCATCGAGCAATTGCTTGAGCGAATCGCCGAACTGCAGCGAGCGCAGGCCGGGGGTATTGGGAGAGCTGACATTGACGGTGATGTAGCTGGCGTCGTTGTACACCTTCTCCAGGCAGATCAGGTAGTCGTCCTGGGCCCGCTCCACCGGGGTGTCGAAGTTCTTGCCGATGTTGATCCCCAGCACGCCCTTGTAGCGCGCAGCCCGCACCCGCGCCAGCAGGTGGTCGACGCCCAGGTTGTTGAAGCCCATGCGATTGATGATCGCGGTGGCTTCCGGCAGGCGGAACAGCCGTGGCTTGGGGTTGCCCGGTTGGGGTCGTGGGGTGATGGTGCCGATTTCGACGAAACCGAAGCCCAGCTGGGCGAAGCCGTCGATGGCCGCGCCGTTCTTGTCCAGGCCCGCGGCCAGGCCGACCGGGTTGGCGAAGTTCAAGCCCATGACATTCACCGGCAACGCCGTCGGCTGCTTGCACAGCACGCCATTGAGACCAAGGCGGCCACCGGCGCCGATCAGGTCCAGCGACAGGTCATGGGAGGTTTCCGGGGAAAGCTTGAACAGCAACTGGCGGGCCAGGGTATACATGGGTGGGCGGACTCGCGGTGTGTGAGGGGTGCGATTATAGCCAGCGCATCGCCACGGCGACAGGGCCATGGCACATGGGTTGCTTGATTGAACCCATGCAGCCCGCTGAACGCCCGAGGAACTACGTGAACACAGCTCCCCCGACATTGCCCCTGGCCTGGGTCAACGGCAGCGATGCGCCGGAAAAACCCAGCCTGGACATCGGCTTCATGGCCCTGAGTGACTGCGCCTCGGTGGTGGTCGCCGCCACCCAGGGTTTCGCCCAGCAACAAGGCCTGACCCTCAACCTGCGCCGCCAGGCGTCCTGGGCCGGGCTGCGCGACAAGCTGGTCAGCGGCGAGCTCGACGCCGCCCACTGCCTGTACGGTTTGGTCTACGCCGTGCAACTGGGCGTGGGTGGCGGCCCGGCCAGCGACATGGCGGTACTCATGGGGCTCAACCAGAATGCCCAGGCCATCAATCTCTCGCCCACCCTGCAGCGCAAAGGCGTGACCACTCCCGAGGCACTGGCGCGCCTGGTGCACCAGGGTGGCGCACGCCTGACCTTCGCCCAGACCTTCCCCAGCGGCACCCACGCCATGTGGCTTTACTATTGGCTGGCCAGCCAGGGCATCCACCCCTTGCATGACGTCAACAGCGTGGTCGTGCCACCCGCGCAGATGCTCGCTCATCTGCAAGCCGGGCGCATCGACGGCTTCTGTGCCGGCGAGCCGTGGTCGGCCGAGGCCATCGCCCAGGGCCAGGGTTTCACCCTGGCCACCAGCCAGGCGATCTGGCCAGACCATCCGGAAAAGGTCCTGGCCTGCGCGCGCGGTTTTGTCGAGCAGTACCCCAACAGCGCCCGGGCGCTGATCCAGGCGATCCTCGCCGCCGGCCGCTTCATCGAAAGCAGCGTGGAAAATCGTCGCAGCACCGCCCAACTGCTCAGTGGCAGCGCTTACCTGGACACCCCGGCGAGCAGCATCGAGCCGCGCCTGCTTGGCGACTACCACGACGGCCTGGGCAACCGCTGGCATGACCGGCATGCCCTGCGCCTGTTCGACCAGGGCCGCGCCACCCTACCCTACCTGTCCGACGGTATGTGGTTCATGACCCAGTTCCGCCGCTGGGGCATCCTGCGCGACGACCCGGACTACCTCGGGGTGGCGCGCCAGGTCCAGCAGCTGGCGCTGTATCGCCAGGCCGCCGAAGCGATGGGCGTGCCCTGCGCCGACCTGCCCATGCGCAGCAGCCTGCTGATCGACGGCAACCGCTGGGACGGCAGCGACCCCCACGGTTACGCGCGCAGCTTCCGGCTGCACGCCCTGGACGCGGCGCCCGACGCCCGCGTCGGCGGATGAGGGCACAAACATGCTGCGCATCCTGCTGATCGACGACACCGAGAAAAAAGTCGGCCGCCTCAAGGCTGCCCTGGTCGAGGCCGGCTTCGAGGTGATCGAAGCCGCCGGCCTGACCATCGACCTGCCCGCCTGCGTCGAAACAGTGCACCCGGACGTGGTGCTGATCGATACCGAGTCACCAGGCCGCGATGTGATGGAACAAGTGGTGCTGGTCAGCCGCGACCAGCCCCGGCCGATCGTACTGTTCACCGACGAGCACGACCCAGGGGTGATGCGCCAGGCGATCCAGGCCGGGGTCAGCGCCTACATCGTCGAGGGCATCCACGCCGCGCGCCTGCAACCGATCCTCGATGTGGCCATGGCCCGCTTCGAAAGCGACCAGGCACTCAAGGCCCAGTTGCTGGCCCGCGACCAGCAGTTGGCCGAACGCAAGCGCATCGAGCAGGCCAAGGGCCTGCTGATGAAGATGAAGGACTGCAACGAGGAACAGGCCTACACCCTGATGCGCCGCCAGGCCATGAGCCGCCAGCAGAAGCTGATCCAGGTGGCGGAACAGATCATTGCCATGTCGGAGATGCTTGGCTGAAACCCCATTTTTCAACTGTAGGAGCGGCCTTGCCGGGGCGCCGGACCGGCCGGAAAGGGGCGCGCAGCGGCCCCAGGATCGCGATTCCATCTCAAGATTGCAGGGGCTGCTGCGCAGCCCTTTCGCGACACAAGGCCGCTCCTACAGCTACCGGCGCCAACACACTTGGCCCGGCTCTTGCTCAGTGAACCCTCAGGTAGCCAACGGCGGTTGCCCTCCCATACCCCGACAAAGACGTCGCTCCCCCTCCACAGCCGTGGACCGGGCAGCGGCGTCTTTTTCGTTTCCGCCCCTGTGTTGCACGCCGAACGAGGTGTTCGATGAATACGAGCTTCTGGAAATCCGGGCATGTGCCCACCCTGTTCGCTGCCTTCCTGTATTTCGACCTGAGCTTCATGGTGTGGTACCTGCTCGGCCCGATGGCGGTGCAGATCGCCACCGACCTGCAACTGACTGCACAGCAACGGGGCCTGATGGTGGCCACGCCAATCCTCGCCGGTGCGGTGCTGCGCTTCGCCATGGGCCTGCTGGTAGACCGCCTGTCACCCAAGACCGCCGGGCTGATCGGCCAGGTGGTGGTGATCGCCGCCCTGGCCTGCGCCTGGCACCTGGGCGTGCACAGCTACGAGCAGGTACTGCTGCTGGGTGTGTGCCTGGGCGTCGCCGGTGCTTCGTTCGCCGTCTCGCTGCCGCTGGCTTCGCAATGGTACCCACCGCAGCACCAGGGCAAGGCCATGGGCATCGCTGGCGCCGGCAATTCCGGCACGGTGTTCGCCGCGCTGCTGGCACCAGTGCTGGCGGCGGCCTATGGCTGGAACAACGTGTTCGGCTTCGCCGTGCTGCCCCTGCTGCTGACCCTGGCGCTGTTCGCCCTGCTGGCGCGCAACGCACCTCAGCGGCCCAAGCCCAAGGCCATGGCCGACTACCTCAAGGCCCTCGGTGACCGCGACAGCTGGTGGTTCATGTTCTTCTACAGCGTCACCTTCGGCGGCTTCATCGGCCTGGCCAGCGCCCTGCCCGGCTACTTCAGCGACCAATACCAGCTCAGCCCGGTGACCGCCGGCTACTACACCGCCGCCTGCGTCTTCGCCGGCAGCCTGATGCGCCCGCTAGGGGGTGCCCTGGCTGACCGTTTCGGCGGCATCCGCACCTTGCTGGCGATGTACAGCGTGGCCGCCGTGTGCATCGCCGCAGTCGGTTTCAACCTGCCCAGCGCCGCGGCGGCGCTGGCCCTGTTCGTCAGCGCCATGCTCGGCCTGGGCGCCGGCAACGGCGCGGTGTTCCAGCTGGTGCCACAGCGCTTCCGCCAGGAGATCGGGGTGATGACCGGGCTGATCGGCATGGCCGGCGGCATCGGCGGCTTCGTATTGGCGGCGGGCCTGGGCACCATCAAGCAGCACACCGGCGACTACCAGCTGGGCTTGTGGCTGTTCGCCAGCCTTGGCCTGCTGGCCTGGTTCGGCCTGCACGGCGTGAAACAGCGCTGGCGCACCACCTGGGGCTCGGCCGCCGTCACTGCGGCGCGGGTCTGAGGCGCTGCCATGAGCCTGCAACTTAGCTTCGCCCAGGCCAGCGCCACCGGGCCGCGCGCGGAGAACCAGGATGCCCTGCGCCTGGTCACCCCCGCGCCGGAACTGGCGGCGAGCAAGGGTTACCTGTTCGCCCTCGCCGATGGTGTCAGCCACTGCGCCGACGGCGGCCTGGCGGCGCGGGCCAGCTTGCAGGCCCTGGCGCTGGACTACTACGCCACCCCCGCCACCTGGGGCGTGGCCCAGGCCCTGGACCGACTGCTGCTGGCGCAGAACCGCTGGTTGCGAGCCCAGGGCAATGGCCAACCCCTGCTCACCACCCTCAGCGCCCTGGTGCTACGTGGGCGGCGCTTCACCCTCGCCCACGTCGGCGACTGCCGCATCTACCGCTGGCACGACGGCCAGCTGCACTGCCTGAGCGAAGATCATGTCTGGGACCAACCCGGTATGCAGCATGTGCTCAAGCGCGCGCTAGGCCTGGACCAGCAACTGCTGGTCGACTACCTGGACGGTGAACTGCGCGAAGGCGAGTGCTACCTGCTGCTCAGCGATGGGGTATGGGCCAGTGTTGGCGACCAGCGCATCCAGACAATCCTGCGTGAACAACCTGACTTGCAGGACGCCGCCGACACGCTGGTGGCCACCGCCCACCACTGTGGTAGCCAGGACAACGCCAGCGCCCTGCTGGTGCGGGTCGAGCAGTTGGGTGCGACGAACCTCGGCGACACCTTGGCGCAGCTGGGACAATGGCCACTCCCCGGCCCACTGCGTGAAGGGCAGACGCTCGATGGCTGGCAGATCGAAGGACTGGTGGCCCAAAGCCGACAATCACTGCTTTATCGAGCACGCGACGAGCACGGTCAGCACTGGCTGCTCAAGACGTTGCCCCAAGCCCGAGACGACGAACCCGGGGCCGCCCAGGGCCTGCTGCTGGAGGAGTGGTTCCTGCGCCGGGTCGCCGGTCGCCATTTCCCCGAAACCCACCCTGCCGGTCAGCGCCAGCACCTCTATTACCTGATGCGCGAGTACCCCGGCACGACGCTCGCCAACCTGCTCAAGACCAACGGGCCACTGCCCTTGCCACAATGGCTGGAGACGGCCCGCCAGCTGCTGCAGGCTGTCGGTGTGCTGCACCGGCGCAACCTGCTGCACCGTGACATCAAGCCGGAAAACCTGCACCTGGGCGAAGACGGTCAATTGCGCCTGCTCGACTTCGGCCTGGCCTACTGCCCGGGGCTGTCCGAAGACCAACCCCACGCCCTGCCAGGCACACCGTCCTACCTCGCCCCGGAAGCGTTCGACGGCGTGCCCCCGAGCCCGCGCCAGGATATCTACGCCGCCGGTGTAACCCTGTACCACCTGTTGACCGGCCACTACCCCTACGGCGAAGTCGAGGCGTTTCAGCGCCCGCGCTTCGGCGTACCGGTCAATGCCGGACGCTACCGCCCCGACCTGCCGGAATGGTTGCAGCGCAACCTCGAGCAAGCGGTGGCCGCCGACCCTGCCCAACGCTTCGAAACCGCCGAGCAATGGTTGCTGCTGCTTGAGCGAGGTGATCGCCAGGCGCTGCCTGAGCGCCCGCGCCCGTTACTGGAACGTGAGCCCTTGAAGGTCTGGCGCACCCTGGCGCTGCTGGCCCTGCTGTTCAACCTGATCCTGCTGTTCGCCCTGTTCAAGGGCTGAGCGGCGCCTGCCAATGAGGAACCCCGTGATGAATGCAAAAGTCTGGCTGGTCGGTGCCGGCCCCGGCGACCCCGAGCTGCTCACCCTCAAGGCCGTGCGCGCATTGACTGAGGCCCAGGTGGTGATGATCGACGACCTGGTCAACCCTGCCGTGCTGGCCCACTGCCCGCAGGCGCGGGTGATTGCCGTGGGCAAGCGCGGTGGCTGCCGCTCCACGCCCCAGGCCTTCATCCAGCGCCTGATGCTGCGCCACGCGCGTCAGGGGCGCTGCGTGGTGCGGCTCAAAGGTGGCGACCCGTGCATCTTCGGCCGCGGCGGTGAAGAGGCGCTTTGGTTGCAGGGGCATGGCATCGAGGTCGAGGTGGTCAATGGCATCACCGCAGGGCTGGCCGGCGCGACCCAATGTGGTATCCCACTGACCTTGCGTGGCGTCAGCCGAGGCGTGACGTTGCTGACGGCGCATACCCAGGATGACAGCGAACTGGACTGGCAGGCCCTGGCCCGGGGCGGCACAACCTTGGTGCTGTACATGGGCGTGGCGCGCCTGGAGCAGATTCGCCAGGGTCTGCTGGAAGGCGGCATGGCGCCTGGTACGCCCGTAGCAATGATCGAGAACGCCTCTTTGCCCCAGCAGCGCGAATGTCGTAGCCACCTGGCGGCACTGGAGGCAGACGCGCGGGCCTTTGGCTTGCGCAGCCCGGCGATCCTGGTGATTGGTGAAGTGGTGCGGCCCTCTGTAGTCGCGGCCTTGTGTCGCGAAAGGGCCGCAGAGCGGCCCCGGCAATTGATGCATCAAGGCTAAGATCCTGGGGCCGCGATGCGGCCCCTTCGCGACACAAGGCCGCTCCTGCAGATCACAAACCCCAGGCAAAGAAAAACCCGGCCGAGGCCGGGTTTTTCGTGAAGCGTCAAACCAATTACTTGGCCTGGGCTTCTACCTGAGCTTCTACGCGACGGTTGACGGCGCGGCCAGCGTCGGTGGCGTTGTCGGCGACCGGACGGGTCTCACCGTAGCCAACCGAGTCAACACGGCTGGATTCGATGCCGTACTGCTGGGTCAGGACCTGCTTGACAGCGCTGGCACGACGCTCGGACAGCTTCTGGTTGTAAGCGTCTGGGCCGACGGAGTCAGTGTGACCTTCCACGGTGGTGGTGGTCTGAGGGTACTGCTTCATGAAGTCAGCCAGGTTCTTGATGTCGCCGTAGCTGTTTGGCTTGACGACCGACTTGTCGAAGTCGAACTTGACGTCCAGCTCAACGCGAACGACTTCGGCAACAGCCGGGCAGCCATCAGCGTCAACGGTAACGTTGGCTGGGGTGTCAGGGCACTTGTCGACGTTGTCGCAGACGCCATCGTTGTCGCTGTCGGAGCAGACTTCGGCAACTGGAGCCGGAGCCGGGGCAACTTTGCCACCGCTGCCACCGAAGTTCAGACCCAGACCAACGGTCGGACCCCACTCGGTGTTGCCGTTGTCGATGTTGTACATGGCTTCTACGCCAGCACGGGCGAAGAACATGTCGGTGATGTACCACTTGGCGCCAGCGCCAACGTTGGCGAAGGTGGAGTGGTCGCGGCCGCTGCGAGTGGCCTGGCCCAGGCTCTCGTGAGCGAAACCAGCGGAAACGTACGGACGCAGAGCGTCACCCACGGTACCGAAGTGGTAGGTGGCGTCGAGCTTGGTCTTGGAACCCTTGATGTCCTTGTTGAAGACTTCACCACGGGCGTTGTGGGTTTCGTTGTAACCCAGGTCCAGGGAGACGTCGTCGGTCAGGAAGTAACCCAGGCGCACGCCAGGGTTGGTGCCGTCGTTCTTGAAGTTACGTTCGCTGTCGTAGTACTGCTTGGTGACGTTACCTTCGATCTCGACTGCGCCTTGGCCTTGAGCCAGAACGCCGAACGAAGTAGCGGCTACGAGCGAGCCAATGGCCAAGCCCAAGGTGTTTTTCAATTTCATCCGTTAAATCCCCATCTGGTGATAGTTAAGCAGTCCCACCAACATCCGGGGGACAACTCGACGGCAAGTCTAGCAGAACTCGCCGGTTGGTTAGAGATATTTGCTGGCCACTAAGTTTCAGTGAGACCTGCAAATTTCTCTCTAAGCTTGTCTAGCGCCCGCTTGTAGCGCATTTTCGTGGCGCTCAGGCCCATGTGCATGATGTCGGCGATCTCCTGGAACTCCAGCTCTGCGACAAATCGCAGCACCAGGATTTCCCGGTCGATCGGGTTCACATGCACCAGCCATTTATCCAGCCCACCCTTCTCTTCCGGCTTCGGAGCCTTGTCTTCGGACGCCTCTTCAATAGGGTCGAGACTCAGGGCATCCATCAGCCTTCGCTTGCGCCGCTCCTTGCGGTACTGGGTGATGCATTCGTTGTAGGTGATGCTGTAGAGCCAGGTCTTGAACTTGGATTTACCCTCGAAGTTCTTCAGACCGTACAGCACCTTGAGCATCACCTCCTGACAGACATCGTCAGCGTCCCGGTCGTTCCCCAAGTAACGCGCACACACGTTGAACAGCGTGCGCTGGTAGCGCCGCATGAGCTCCTCATAGGCGCGGGTAACGTGAAACAGTTCCTCATGGGAACGTGCCACCAACTCCTCGTCGGTGAGCTCACGGGGGTCATAACGCATGGGCGGCGAGTGAACTCTATTCAAAACGGATCTGGCCGACAGTACAGGTCAATGACGCCGCTCAGCCCCAAGGGCCGATTTTTGCGGCGGCATACATTAACAGCTTTTGTGCGGTTAGCGGCTATTTACACGCTGCTCGAGCAGGACACGGTTGGACAGCGACACCAGTTCGCCATCATCGGTGAGCAGCGTCGTCTTGACCGTGCCGATCTCTTCGATATGGCCTTCGACCTCGCCAATACGCACGTGCTGGCCCACTTCGTAGAGTTCGCGCACATAAATGCCGGCCAGAATCTGCCCGGCGATTTCGCGGCTGCCCAGGCCCATGGCCAACGCAATTGCCAGACCAACGGTAATCAAACCGATGACGATCACGTGGTTGAGCAGGTCGGTCTTGACCTCGAGCTGGCTGATCGCCACCGAGATGCTGATGATGATCACCAGGCCCTGGGCGATGCGCCCGAGGCCCGCCGCATATTCCAGGCCAATGCCTTCGGCGGCGCCACGCACCAGGCCGTTGGCCAGTTGCGCCAGGAGCACGCCGGCCAGCAGCACCAGCGCCGCGCCGAACACCTTGGGCAGGTACAGGGCGAGCATGTCGAGGGTTGCGGACACCCGCTCCAAGCCCAGGGATTCCGCGGCCGAGACCAGGAAGATCAACAGCACGAACCAGTAGACGATCTTGCCGATCAGCGTCGAGATCGGCACCTGAATGCCCACCCGCGCCAGCATCTTGGTCAGCCCGGTGCCGCTCATCAAACGGTCGAGGCCGAACTTGGCCAGCACCTTGGAGAGCAGGGTGTCGAGCAGTTTCGCCACGACGAAACCGAGCAGCACCACCACCAGCGCGCCGAACAGGTTGGGGATGAAGTTCGCCACCTTGGTCCAAAGGGCAGTCATGGCGGTGACCAGGCTCTGGGTCCAGAGATCGAGTTCCATAATCAATCGGCCTTATCTACGTTGCTGCCGGCGGCAGGTTTTCGGGTAGCGTTGCGACGCACCGGCGCGACATGCGCCGAGCCATTGTTGACCGCGATCAGCAGCGCCTGGCTCCAACGGCCCAGCAGGCTGAACAGATCGCCCGCACCAACCTGGCGGTTGGCGGTCTTGAGCACGCGCCCCAGGCACGCAGCGTCGTCACGGTCCTGGCCGGACGGCGACGCCTTGAGCAGGTCGCGCAGGGATTCTTCAAACGGATCGTGCATGGGCACCTCGCGCAGTGTCAGTCAAAGACGAGGGCTGCGAGCGATGGGTCACACAGGGATGTGGGACGAATGTTTCAAGATGCGTTTCACACAATTGCGCCGACCCCATCGCTGGCAAGCCAGCTCCCACAGCACTGGAGGCACCCCGAAACCTGTGGGAGCCGGCTTGCCGGCGATGGGGCCAGTACGGACCAATGACCATCTACACCCACCGCAACTTGCGGAACAACCACCACTGTCCCACCGCCAGCCCCAACACAATCAAGCTGGCGAACAGGAAACCATACGGGCTGCTGGAGCCCGGGATACCGCCGACATTGATGCCCAGCAAACCGGTGACGAAGCTCATGGGCAGGAAGATGCAGGTGATGATGCCGAACCGGTACATGGTCCGGTTCATCCGTTCGCTGCGCCGCCGGTCCTCGCTTTCCAGCACCAGCGCGGCACGCTCACGGGCCAGTTCGAGTTCTTCCAGATAGCGGATCAGGCTGTTGTTGAGTTCGTTCCAGTAGTCGCCATCGGGGTCGGCGAACCAGCTGCACTTGTTGCGCGACAACTGGGCATAGATGTCACGTTGCGGCGCGAGAAAACGACGCAGGCCGGCGGCGCGGCGACGAATCTGCTGCAGGCTGCCCTGCTCGGGGGTGTACCGTTCGTCGGCTTCCACCTTCTCTTCTTCGAGGTCGACCGCTTCCGACAGGTCGCTGACCAGCGCCTGGACCTTGGCGGTGAGCAGTTCGCCCATCAACAACAGCAGCTCCGAGGCCGATTTCGGTCCCCTGCCCTCATCCAGCTGCTGAAGCACCTCGTCGCTGGCGCGCAGTGGCCGCAAACGCAGCGAGATCACCCTGCGCGCTTCGGCAAAAATACGCACCGAGACCATGTCTTCGGGTTCAGCCCCGGGGTTGAGGTTGACCCCACGCAGGAACAGCAGCATCTGCTCGTTGGCCATCTGCAACACGCGTGGGCGGGTGTTTTCCTCCAGCAGCAGGTCGCAGGCGAACTCGCTCAGGCCGCTGTCGTGCAGCAACCAGGTGCGGGTCTGCGGATGGCTGCGATCCCAGTGCAGCCACAGGCTCTCCAGAGGCTGCAGCTGCAAGCCGTCTAACTCGGTGCGAGCAATCGAACGCGCGCCGCCCTTGCCATCGAGCACCAGGGCATGCACCAGCCCCCACTGCGCGTTGTCTTCCTCGAACATCAAAGCTCCATCAGCGCGCGCGGCGCGTCACTCCGGCATTTTCAGCGGGCTGGGCGAGACGATCACGCCGTTGTTGTCGGCATACACGTATTCGCCCGGGCGGAAGGTCACGCCAGCGAAGGTTACCGCGACGTTCAGGTCGCCGATGCCGCGCTTGTCGGTCTTCATCGGGTGGCTGGCCAGCGCCTGCACGCCCACGTCGGTCTGGATCAGCACATCGACGTCACGCACGCAGCCGTAGATCACCAGGCCTTCCCAACCGTTCTTCGCGGCTTTTTCCGCCAGCATGTCGCCCAGCAGCGCCCGGCGCAGCGAACCACCGCCGTCGACCACCAGCACCTTGCCCTTGCCGTCGAGCTCCACTTGCTCCTTGACCAACGAGTTGTCTTCGAAGCATTTGATGGTGACGATCTGGCCACCGAACGAATCGCGGCCGCCGAAGTTGCTGAACATGGGTTCGAGCACCTGGACCAGGTCCGGGTAGGCGTCGCACAGGTCGGGCGTTACGTAATGCTGCATGGGGAAACTCCTGTCAGTCACAACGAAAGCGAAGGTGGGATCAAGGCTACACCGTAGCAGGCATGACCGTCATCCGGGACCGGACAGTCAATTTTGTACCGTCCAGACTGGCCTTATCGCCGACAAGCCGGCGATAAGGCCAGATGCAGCAACCAAAGTTTCAGCTGGCGGCCAATGGCTCCGCCACCACCGTCGACTCATGCACCGGCAGCAGCGGATCGCGCAACCACCGCTCCACCAACGGCCACACCTGAACCTGCGCGGCCTTGCTGACCAGCATGTCGACATGCCCGAAGGCGTCGAAACCCTGCTCGCGCCCCAAGCACAGGAACTGCTTGTTGTCGCCACCCAATTGCTCGAACAGCTTGCGGCAGGCCCACACCGGGTCCTGGAAGTCCCCTGCACCCGCCACCGCCAGCACCGGCACTTCGACCTCAGCCAACCCCGCCCACCAATCGCGATCCTTGTCGCCAAAGCGACCGAACAGACCATTCCAGCGCAGGCTTTCCAGCGCCAAGCCGATCGGTTCGTCTTCCGGGCCACGCTTGAGCCGCGACCCGGAGATCTGCGCAAAGCGCTTGATCAACAGCTTCGCCCCCCAGGCTACCGGCGGCACCTTCAATGGCCAGTACACACGGCTGACCTGGGCACCGAAGAACGCCGCGCTGGCCACCATATGACTGGCCAGGTAGCCACTGCCCAGCGCAGCGGCCAGGGTGGTGCCGCCCAGGGAATGGCCCAGCCAGTGCGGCGCGCGCCCGGCCTGCTCCTGAACGAAGGCGCCGATCACCGGCAGGTCGTAGCGGGCGTAGTCGGCCACTTGGTTGTGCCGCCAGTCACGGTTGCGCGGCGACAGGCCATGGCCTCGCATCTCCGGGATCCACACATCGAAGCCGGCACGGGCGAGATGAGCGCCCAGGCCGATACCCTTGGGGGAGTACCAGAAGCGTCGGTTGGAAAAACTGCCGTGCAGCAGGATGACCGGCACGCCCTGGGCGCGCCCTTGGTCGGCCAGGCCCAGGCGGGTGACGGCGAGTTCGACGCTCGGGTCGGGGCTGTTGGCGGCCTTGATCCGGTAGACGTCTTCACTGAGGTCGCCGCGGCGCTCGGCACTGAGCAACGCGACGGGAAACTGGGTGCTGCTGCTTTGCATGGGTTCACAAACAAACTGGGGAAACACAACGTGGGAGCGGGCTTGCCCCGCGACAGCGCCAGATCGGACCACACAGTTGTCCTTGCTGACGCTATCGCGGGGCAAGCCCGCTCCCACAGGTTCGATGCGCAGGTGCCAGGGCACCCGCGCGCTCACCACATCAGGCCGCGCCCTGGCCTTCGGCCAGGAAGAACCAGGTCTCGAGCACCGAGTCAGGGTTCAGCGAGACGCTCTCGATGCCCTGCTCCATCAGCCACTTGGCCAGGTCCGGGTGGTCCGAAGGGCCCTGGCCGCAGATGCCAATGTACTTGCCGGCCTTGTTGCACGCCGCGATGGCATTGGCCAGCAGCTTCTTGACGGCTGGATTTCGCTCGTCGAACAGGTGGGCGATGATGCCCGAGTCCCGGTCCAGGCCAAGGGTGAGCTGGGTCAGGTCGTTGGAACCGATCGAGAAGCCGTCGAAGTATTCGAGGAATTCTTCGGCCAGGATGGCGTTGGACGGCAGCTCGCACATCATGATCACGCGCAGGCCGTTGTCACCGCGGGCCAGGCCGTTCTCGGCGAGCAGGTCGACAACCTGGCTGGCTTCGCCCAGGGTGCGCACGAACGGCACCATGATCTCGACGTTGGTCAGGCCCATCTCGTTGCGCACGCGCTTGAGCGCACGGCATTCGAGCTCGAAGCAGTCACGGAACGACTCGCTGATGTAGCGCGAGGCGCCGCGGAAGCCCAGCATCGGGTTCTCTTCTTCCGGCTCGTAGAGCTTGCCGCCGATCAGGTTGGCGTATTCGTTGGACTTGAAGTCCGACAGGCGCACGATGACCTTTTTCGGGTAGAACGCTGCGGCCAGGGTGCTGATGCCCTCGACCAGCTTCTCGACATAGAAGCCAACCGGGTCGTTGTAACCCGCGATGCGCTTGTCGACGCTCTCTTTAAGCTCCGGCGGCAGGCCTGCATAGTTCAGCAGCGCCTTGGGGTGCACGCCGATCATGCGGTTGATGATGAACTCCAGGCGCGCCAGGCCCACACCTTCGTTGGGCAGCTGGGCGAAGTCGAACGCGCGGTCCGGGTTGCCGACGTTCATCATGATCTTGAATGGCAGCTCGGGCATGGCGTCCACCGAGTTCTGCTTGACGTCGAAGCCCAGTTCGCCTTCGAAGATGAAGCCGGTGTCGCCTTCGGCGCAGGAAACGGTCACGCCCTGGCCATCCTTGAGCAGCTGGGTGGCGTTGCCGCAACCGACAACCGCCGGGATACCCAGTTCACGGGCGATGATCGCCGCGTGGCAGGTACGCCCGCCGCGGTTGGTGACGATGGCGCTGGCGCGCTTCATCACCGGCTCCCAGTCCGGGTCGGTCATGTCGGAGACCAGTACGTCACCGGGCTGGACCTTGTCCATTTCCGACACGTCCTTGATCACGCGAACTTTGCCGGCGCCGATGCGCTGGCCAATGGCACGGCCTTCGACCAGCACGGTGCCCTTCTCCTTGAGCAGGTAGCGTTCCATGACATTGGCGCTGGCGCGGCTCTTCACGGTTTCAGGGCGGGCCTGGACGATGTACAGCTTGCCGTCGTCACCGTCCTTGGCCCACTCGATGTCCATCGGGCGCTGGTAGTGCTGCTCGATGATCATCGCCTGCTTGGCCAGCTCCGCCACTTCGGCGTCGCTCAGGCAGAAGCGCGCGCGCTCGGCGCGGTCGACTTCGACGGTCTTGACCGAACGACCGGCCTTGGCTTCGTCGCCATAGACCATCTTGATCGCCTTGCTGCCCAGGTTGCGGCGCAGAATGGCCGGACGGCCAGCCTGCAGGGTGTTCTTGTGCACGTAGAACTCGTCAGGGTTGACCGCACCCTGCACCACGGTTTCACCCAGGCCGTAGGCGCCGGTGATGAATACCACGTCACGGAAGCCCGACTCGGTGTCGAGGGTGAACATCACACCGGCGGTACCGGTTTCGGAGCGAACCATGCGCTGCACACCGGCGGACAGGGCGACCAGCTTGTGGTCGAAGCCCTGGTGTACGCGGTAGGCGATGGCACGGTCGTTGAACAGCGAGGCAAAGACTTCCTTGGCCGCGCGGATCACGTTGTCGACGCCACGGATGTTGAGGAAGGTTTCCTGCTGACCGGCGAACGAGGCGTCCGGCAGGTCTTCGGCAGTGGCCGAGGAGCGCACAGCCACGGCCATGTTGTCGTTGCCAGCGGCCATGGCGGTGAAGGCCGTACGGATTTCCGAATCAAGACGTGCCGGGAATTCGGCTTCCATGACCCACTGGCGGATCTGTGCGCCGGTCTTGGTCAGCGCATTGATGTCGTCGACGTCCAGCGCGTCGAGCGCGGCATGGATACGGTCGTTCAGGCCACTCTGTTCGAGAAAGTCGCGGTACGCCTGAGCCGTAGTGGCAAAGCCGCCCGGCACCGACACACCGGCACCAGCAAGATTGCTGATCATCTCGCCCAGGGATGCGTTCTTGCCCCCCACATGCTCCACATCATGGACGCCGAGCTTATCGAGGGAAACTACGTACTCTACCAAGGTGATCTCTCCACTAACTGTATTGGAAAAGCTCAAGGGCGCCCGCCTGTCTGCTCTGCGACTGGGCCGGGACGCTTGTGGCCTGGACCTGGAAAATAAGTGAGAATGCCGAGCAACCGCGTTCGGCAAACCGAACCTATCATATCCAGAAATCTTCGGCAGCTTAAGGCCCCCAGGTGCAAATGAAACGAACTGCGTTTTTCATCTCCGACGGTACCGGCATCACTGCAGAAACGCTGGGCCAGAGCCTGCTCGCACAATTCGAGAGCATTCCGTTCAATAAATTCACCCGTCCCTACATCGACACGCTGGACAAGGCCCGGGCCATGGTCCAGCAGATCAATGCGGCGGCCGAGCGCGACGGGGTTCGCCCGATCATCTTCGACACCATCGTCAACCAGGACATCCGTGAGGTCATGGCCACGTCCAATGGCTTCATGATCGACATCTTTTCGACGTTTTTATCCCCACTCGAGCAGGAATTGACCGCCCATTCGTCGTATTCGGTGGGCAAATCCCACTCGATCGGCGGCAACTCCAACTACATGGAGCGCATCGAGGCGGTCAACTTCGCCCTCGACAACGACGATGGCGCGCGCACGCACTACTACGACAAGGCCGACCTGATCCTGGTGGGCGTGTCGCGCTGCGGCAAGACCCCAACTTGCCTGTACATGGCCATGCAGTTCGGCATTCGCGCTGCCAACTACCCGCTTACCGAGGATGACATGGAGCGCCTGCAGCTGCCGGCGGTGCTGAAGAAGCACCAGAACAAGCTGTTCGGCCTGACCATCGACCCCGACCGCCTGACCGCGATCCGCCACGAGCGCAAGCCCAACAGCCGCTATTCGAGCTTTGCCCAGTGCGAGTTCGAGGTACGTGAGGTGGAGAACCTGTTCCGTCGGGAGAACATTCCCAACATCAACTCCACGCATTTTTCGGTGGAGGAGATCTCGGCGAAGATCCTCGTGGAGAAAGGCGTGGAACGGCGGTTCAAGTAACGGGTGGCTGGCAGGTAGAGCCGATCTGTCGCATTCGCTGCAATGCTCGAGCAGTACACCGAACTGTGCGGGCGGGTTTAGCCGTGAAGAGGTTGGTAGCGTTGGTGCGCGGTCGCGGTCGCGGTCGCGGTCGCGGTCGCAAATTTAGCGTGTGGGTGTTGGTACTGCGTGAATATCCATTGGCGATGGAGACGCTGACTCACCTTTCCGCCCTTACGGCGGGTAACTTTTTGAAGGATCAAAAAGTCACCAAAAAATCCTTGCTCCATTCATCCGGCCCCTACGCTTCGCTCCGGGGTTCCCTCACTCCGGCCTTGCTCCCGCGTGGACGCACCGAAGGGCCATCCATGGCCCATCGGTGCTCGATGGGCATCCATGCCCATCGCCCCGCTCCGCAAGTCCTACGTTCGGCCTCCTGAAGTCGCGTTTGGCGGTGACTGGACTATCGCGCGCTTAGAAGCAAGAGCAAGAGCAAGAGCAAGAGCAAGAGCAAGAGCAAGAGCAAGAGCAAGAGCAAGAGCAAGAGCAAGAGCAAGAGCAAGAGCAAGAGCAAGAGCAAGAGCAAGAGCAAGAGCAAGAGCAAGAGCAGCGAGTATTTAATTGTTATTGATGTGTTGTTTTTAATGACCTGCTCGCCGGCAAGCCGGCTCCTACGGACGGGGTGTGCAATTAACAGTTCGTACACGCGTAGGAGCCGGCTTGCCGGCGAATGCAATTTGATATCCAACACAACAAGCAACTAGCGACAGCAGCGCCAATATAGGCGCCGCCCCTAACTTCGCGACTTCAGGAGGCCGATCGAAGGGCTTGCGGAGGGAGGCGACGGGCATGGATGCCCGTCGAGCACCGATGGGCCATGGATGGCCCTTCGGTGCGTACTCCCGGGAGCAAGACCGGAGTGAGGGAACCCCGGAGCGCAGCGTAGGGGCCGTATGAATGGAGCGAGGATTTTTTGGTGACTTTTTGATCCTTCAAAAAGTTACCCGCCGTAAGGGCGGAAAGGTGAATAAGCGTCACCATCGAAAATGGATATACTCACAATCTTCAGAACCAACCAACTAACCAACTAACCAACTAACCAACTAACAACTCATCACATCCACCCATACCCAAGATCAAATAAAAAAGCCCCAGCATCACTGCCAGGGCTTTTTTCACCTCAACGCTAGAATCAGGACGGAATCACCGCCGCCTGCCCACTCATCGCCAGGTCAACCAGCTCACGGTTGGCCACCGCATACATCGCATAGTCGGTACCCGTAGCGTTGCGCAGGTCATCGAGCATGGCGCGCCAGCGCTCCACCATCACCCGATGCTGCTCGCACCACAGCGCCACACGGGCATCCATGTCTTCCGGCGCATCGGCCATCTGCAACACCGAGATCGTGATCGCCCGCTGCTGCAAGTCGATATCGTCGCGGAACGCCTCGCGGGCCAGGGCTTGCCAGTTGTTCTCCACCTGCAGGTTGCTAACCTCCTGCAAGTACCAGGTCAGGTCGAGCGAACTGCCCACGGCAAAGAACGCCTTGGCCACCTGCGCAGGATCATGCCCAGTCACGTCCGATGCCTCGATGATCGGCAGCAGGGTGTACAGATGGGTGGTACCAGCCACCATCCGCGCCAAAAGCTCCGGCACCCCGGCTTCGACGAAGCCCTGGTAACGAACCATCCAACGCTCGCGGGTCGGGCCTTCCAGCAACTCGTCGAGCTTGAGCCCCAGCTGGGCGATCTTCGGCCCGAAGTGCGCCACGTCACGACCAGCGTCCTGTTCATTACGACGGCTACGCAGGAACCAGCGAGTAGCACGACGCCCCAGGCGCATCAGCTCGTCCATCAGCGTCAGCTGGATCTCCGCCGGCACTTGGTAGTCCAGGGCCTCGATCTGGCGGAACCAGTGCGGCAGGTGGAAGATGTCGCGCACGATCACATAGGCGCCAGCCACGTTGGCCGGGCTCATGCCAGTGGACTCCTTCAAGCGCTGCACGAAGGTGATGCCCATGTTGTTGACCAGGTCGTTGGCGATCTGGGTGCTGACAATCTCGCGCTTCAGGCGATGGCGACGCATGGAGTCGGCGAACTTGCTCACCAGCGACGGCGGGAACGCGGTCTCCATGTCGCGGGTGAGGTAGTCGTCGTCCGGTACCAGCGACTTGAGCAGTTGCTCCTTGAGGTCGATCTTGCTGTACGAGATCAGCACCGACAGCTCGGCGCGGGTCAGGCCTTGACCCGCGGCCAGGCGCTCGGCCAGCTGTTCTTCGGTGGGCAGGAACTCGATGGCACGATCCAGCTTGCCACGGGCTTCCAGATCGGCCATCAGGCGCTTGTACTCGGCGATCCGCTCACGGGCACGGCGCGCAGCCAGCGACAGCGCTTGCGTCTGCTTGTAGTTGTTGCCCAGCACCAAGCCGGCAACCTCATCGGTCATGCTGCCCAGCAGCTGGTTGCGCTGCTTCTCGGTCATGTCGCCGCCCTGCACCACTTCGTTGAGCAGGATCTTGATGTTGACCTCGTGGTCGGAGCAGTCCACGCCGCCGGCGTTGTCGATGAAGTCGGTGTTGGTGGCGCCGCCATTCAAGCCGAACTCGACACGGCCGAGCTGGGTCATGCCCAGGTTGCCGCCCTCGCCCACCACCTTGCAACGCAGCTCGTTGCCGTTGACGCGCAGGGCATCGTTGGCCTTGTCACCGACGTCGGCGTGGCTTTCTGTACTGGCCTTGACGTAGGTGCCGATACCGCCGTTCCACAGCAGGTCCACCGGAGCTTGCAGCAAGGCATGCAACAGCTCGGTCGGGGTCAGCCGGTCGGCTTCGATGGCGAAGCGTTCCTTCATCTGCGGGCTGATGGCGATGCTCTTGGCGCTACGCGGGAAGATCCCGCCGCCTTCGGACATGATGCTGGTGTCATAGTCGCTCCAGGCCGAGCGCGGCAGGTCGAACAGACGCTTGCGCTCGACAAAGCTGGTGGCCGGGTCCGGGTTCGGGTCGATGAAGATGTGCAAGTGGTTGAACGCCGCCACCAGTTGCAGTTTCTCCGACATCAGCAAGCCGTTGCCGAACACGTCACCGGCCATGTCGCCGACACCCACCACGGTGATCGGGTCTTCCTGCACGTTGATGCCGCGCTCGCGGAAGTGACGTTGCACCCCCACCCACGCGCCACGGGCGGTAATGCCCATCTTCTTGTGGTCGTAGCCGGCCGAGCCGCCCGAGGCGAACGCGTCGCCCAGCCAGAAGCCGTAGTCGATGGCAATGCCGTTGGCGATGTCGGAGAAGGTCGCGGTGCCCTTGTCCGCCGCCACCACCAGGTACGGGTCGTCGTCATCGTGACGCACCACGTTCGCCGGCGGCACCACGCCACCGTCCTTGAGGTTGTCGGTGATGTCGAGCAAGCCCGAGATGAAGATGCGGTAGCACGCCACGCCTTCGGCGGCGATTTCGTCACGGCTGCCGCCCAGTGGTAGGCGGCGCGGCAGGAAGCCGCCCTTGGCGCCGACCGGCACGATCACCGAGTTCTTCACCTGCTGCGCCTTGACCAGGCCCAGCACTTCGGTGCGGAAGTCTTCTTCGCGGTCCGACCAGCGCAGGCCGCCACGGGCGACGTTGCCGAAGCGCAGGTGCACGCCCTCGACCCTTGGCGAGTAGACGAAGATCTCGAACTTCGGCACCGGTTTCGGCAGTTCGGGGATCAGCTTGGGGTTGAACTTGAAGCTGAAGTACGACTTGTTCTGCCCGTTCACATCTGGTTGGTAGAAGTTGGTGCGCAGGGTGGCCTTGATCAGGTCCAGGTAGCGGCGCAGGATGCGGTCCTCGTTGAGCACCTGGACGTCGTCCAGGGCGGTGAGGATCGCCTGCTCCAGGCGCTGCTGCTTGTCGTCGAGGTCTTCCTGGGTCAGTTTGCGCGCCAGGTAGAAGCGGGTCTTGAACAACCGGGTCAGTTCGCGGGCGATGTCGGTGTGGTTGTTCAGGGTGCTGGCGATATAGCCCAGGTCGAAGCCCAGGCGGATCTGCTTGAGATAGCGGGCGTAGGCGCGCAGCAGCGCCACGTCACGCCACGGCAGGCCGGCGGTCAGCACCAGGCGGTTGAACGCATCGTTCTCGGCGTCGCCCTTGACGATGTGGACGAAGGCGTCCTGGAAGGTGTCATTGAGTTGCTGGATGTCGAGGTTGAGGCCTTCGCTGTAGGTGAATGCGAAGTCGTGGATCCAGAACTCACGGCCGCTGGCATGGCGCAGGCGGTACGGGAACTCGCCGAGCACGCGCAGGCCGAGGTTCTCGAGAATAGGCAGCACGTCCGACAGCGCCAGCGGCGTATCGGCGTGGTATAGCTTGCAGTGCAGGGTACGCTCACCGAGCTGCGTGAGCGGCTGGTAGAAGCTCATGGCCAGCGGCTTGTGCTCGGACAGGTTGAGCACGTGCTGCATGTCGACCACCGCCGAGTGGGCGGCGAAGCGCTCGCGGTAGCCGGCCGGGAAGCCCTTGGGGAAGTCGGCCAGGATGTTGGTGCCCTGGGCTTCGCCGAAGTTCTCCACCACCAGCGCCGAGAAGTCGTCCTGCCACGAGCGGCAGGCCTGGATCACTTCGTTTTCCAGCTGTTGCGGGTCGATGTCGATGCGGTTCTTCGGGTCAACGCGCAGGATCAGTTGCACCCGCGCCAGCACCGATTCCGAGAAGAACGTCCAGAACTCGCAATCGGTGGCCTTCAGGCGCTCCATCAGCACCTGCTGGATCTTCTGCCGCACTTCGGTGGAGTAGATCTCACGCGGCACGTAGGCCAGGCAGTAGCAGAAGCGACCATACGGGTCCTTGCGCAGGAACACGCGGATCTTGTTGCGCTCCTGGATCTGCACGATCGACATGACGGTGCTCAACAGCTCGTCGACCGGGGTCTGGAACAGGTCGTCGCGCGGCAGCACTTCCAGTACCTGGGCCAACTCCTTGCCCAGGTGGGCCTTGGGGTCGAAATGCGAGCGACGCTCCACTTCGGCGACCTTGCCGCGGATATACGGGATGGTATGCACGCTCTCGCCATACACCGACGAGGTGTACAAGCCCATGAAGCGGCACTCCTTGACCACGTTGCCGTCCTGGTCGATCTGGCGGATCGAGACGTAGTCCGGGTAGGCCGGGCGGTGCACACGGCTCGGTTGCGAGGCTTTGGCGAACGACAGCAGGCGCGGTTCGCGCAGATAGGCGACAGCGTAATCCTCGATGCGCAGGTCATCGGCCCCCAGCCCTGCGCGCAACAGGCGGGCCAGGCCGAGGAACGACTGCTCGTCGTACACCAGATGGCCACCGGCAGCGTCGGACTCGACGGTGAACTCTTCGTAGCCGAGGAAGGTGAAATGGTTGTCCAGCAGCCACGACAGGAAGCTCTTCACCTCGGCCTTGTCGTTTTGCGCCGGACCGAACGCGTTCTGTTCGACCAACTCCAGCAGTTCGTGGATCTTGGCCTTCATCGGTTCGAAGTCGCAGACCACGCCACGCACTTCGGCCAGCACCTGCTCAAGCTCTTTGGTGAGCGTATTGAGTTCGGCGGTACTGGAGCAACGGTCGATTTCCAGGTACATCAGCGATTCGTGGCTGACGCCCTCGCCCTGGGTGCCCTTGGGCAGCAGCTCGACCAGCTCGCCCTTGGCGCCACGGCGCACGCTGAGCACCGTGGTCTGCAGGGTGTGGATGCTGTAGCCGCGGCGGTTGAGTTCAGTGCGCACCGAGTCGACCAGGAAGGGCAGGTCGTGGTGCAGCACTTCGACCACGGTGTGTGTGGATTGCCAGCCGTGGCGTTCGTAATCGGGGTTGTAGACGCGTACCTGCGGGTGTTCGGGGTCAAAGCGCTCGATGATGCGCCAGGCGGAAAGTGTGCAGCCGGCCAGGTCGGAAAGCCGGCGCTGAGTGAGTTCGTCCAGAGAGATGATGCCGAAGAACTGTTCGGCGAACAGCGCCACTTGTGGCAGGGACTGTTCGCTGATGTGCTGCGCCAGGGCCGCTTGCAGTTGATGCTGGAAGTCGGCTTTGCTGGCTGCGGTGAAGAACGCCATCTGTGGTACTCCGCTTGGGCTTTGTTATAGGTGAAGCGTCGCGTACATGCGCCTTGCACGGATCAACCATAGCCAACCCGTGGCAAAACGGCGGCGTTGGGTACCTGCAAAAGCGACTGCGCGGTGGCTGTGCCTTTACGGGAACCCATCGACAGGGCAGCTTAACGACTGAACGGTCACTCCGGCTTGCAGCGCTGCGACAATTTCGGTCAATGCGCGGTAACTTTACGTTTAACGAAGGCCGCAAGGCTGTCAGAATTCCTTTTCATTTCATTGCCCAGAGCCACCCCATGCAACTGAAGACCGCCCTGCTGTTCGCCACCCCCTGTGACGACGAGGAAGACAACATGGCGACCCTGTGCTGTCACAGCGACAAAGGCCAGATGTTCCTGCTCACCCGCTATCCGGACGAGGACACTGTCGACCTGACGCTGGATGACGAACCCTCGACCCTGGACGGGCTGAAAGTGACCCTGAGTGCCGCGCGACTGCTGATCGAGGTGGCTGCGGGGGATCGTGATGCGCTCAAGGGGGATGAGCAGCTGGAGATCGTGCTGACAAGCGAAGGAACCGATCTGTCGGAAGTCGAACAAACCCTGCGCATAATCCTCGACGGGACAGGGACATACGTCAGCGAGCTGTGAACAGATCGATCGCGGGGCAAGCCCGCTCCCACAACCTCAAGCGTGGGAGCTGCGCAGGTTTTCTGTAGGAGCGGCCTTGTGCCGCGAAAGGGGTGCGCAGCGCCCCCAGGATCTCGAGTACTCCCAAGATCGCTGGGGCCGCTCTGCGACCCATTCGCGGCACAAGGCCGCTCCTACACGGACCGTGCAAGGCTTTGGGTGGGAGCGGGCTTGCCCCGCGATGAGGTCACTACCAACACATGACCCACTTGATGACATTGACAGTCCTAGCTGCGGCAGGCATTGTCTGACAACCTGATCAAACGACATCCCTCACCCCATGTTAGAGCTCCAGCGCCCCGACACCCTGGTCGAACGCGTCGTCAGCGCCATCCGCGCCGAGATCGATGCCGGCCGCCTGGCCGCCGAATCGCGCCTGCCCACCGAACAGCAACTGGCCGAACAGCTGAACGTCAGCCGCTCGGTGGTGCGCGAGGCGGTGGCGCAGCTCAAGGCCGATGGCGTGCTGATCGCCCGCCGCGGGCTTGGCTCGTACATCTCGCAGACGCCACACGGCACGGTGTTTCGCTTCCCTGGCAGCCAGGGGCGCAAACCCGACCTGGTGCAGATGTTCGAGATGCGCCTGTGGATCGAGACCCAGGCCGCCGCCATCGCCGCGCGCCGCCGTGACGCACAGGATCTGAACCACATGGCCTTCGCCCTGGGCACCATGGAAGACCCGCGCAGCGACCTGGCCAGCGCCTCGGCCGCCGATGTCGCGTTTCATCGTGCCATCGCCGAAGCCAGCAAGAACGATTACTTCGTCGCCTTCCACGACTTCCTTGGTGGCCAGCTGGCCGCCGCACGCCGCAACGCCTGGGAAAACTCCGCCGCCCACTCGGTAGGCGGCTCGGCCGATGCCCTGCGTGAGCATCGGGCGCTGTACCAGGCCATCCATGACGGCGACCGCGTCGCTGCCGCCGCCTGTGCCGAAGCGCACCTGCGCGCTTCGGCAAAACGCCTGAAACTCGACCTGCCCACCCTCGACTGACCTCGGAGAACCTCATCGCAACCTGGCGAGGTTTTCACGCGCACTAGTTAGTCTGACAACCTGATAAGCAGATCCACCGACAAGAACACCAAGGTAACCCTGCATGACCTACGACTACTGCATCATCGGCGGCGGCATCGTCGGCCTGGCCACCGCCATGGCCCTGCTCGAACAGCGCCCCGGCGCCTCGTTGCTGATCCTGGAAAAGGAAAGCTCGCTCGGCCGCCACCAGACCGGCCACAACAGCGGCGTGATCCACGCCGGTATCTACTACGCCCCGGGCAGCCTCAAGGCCGAGCTATGCAAGCGTGGCGCACAGGCGACCAAGGACTTCTGCACCGAGCACGGCATCGCCTTCGAAGTGTGCGGCAAGCTGCTGGTGGCCTCGAACGACCTGGAAGTGCAGCGCATGCAGGCACTGTACGAACGCTCACAGCAGAACGGCCTCAAGGTCGAGCGCCTCGATGCCGCCGAACTGCATGAACGCGAACCGAACATCGTCGGCCAGGGTGCGCTGTTCCTCGATGCCACTGGCATCGTCGACTACAAGCAGGTGTGCAACGCCATGGCCAAGGTGATTCGCCAGGCGGGCGGCGAGCTGCACCTGTCCACCCCGGTACGTGCCATCCAGGAACACGCCGAACACGTCAGTATCAGCAGCGACGGCAACACCTGGCAGGCGCGCCAGCTGGTGGCCTGCGCCGGCTTGCAGTCCGACCGCCTGGCACGCCTGGCCGGGGTGAAGATCGACCACCAGATCATCCCGTTCCGTGGCGAGTACTACCGCTTGCCGGCGAGCAAGAACCAGATCGTCAATCACCTGATCTACCCCATCCCCGACCCGGAGCTGCCATTCCTGGGGGTGCACCTGACCCGGATGATCGACGGCAGCGTCACCGTCGGCCCCAACGCGGTGCTCGGATTGGGCCGGGAGAACTATCGAAAATTCGCGGTGAACTGGCGTGATGTCGCCGAGTACGCAAGCTTCCCGGGCTTCTGGAAAACCATCTGGAACAACCTCGGCTCCGGCACCACCGAAATGAAGAACTCACTGTTCAAGCGCGGCTACCTGGAACAGTGCCGCAAGTACTGCCCGTCGCTCGCGGTCGAGGACCTGCTGCCCTATGAGGCCGGCATCCGCGCCCAGGCGGTGATGCGCGACGGCACCCTGGTGCACGACTTCCTGTTCGCCGAGACCCCCCGCATGGTGCATGTGTGCAACGCACCCTCGCCCGCCGCCACCTCGGCCATCCCCATCGGCCAGATGATCGCCGAGAAGATCCTCAAGGCCCGCTGATTCACCCGCTGCACCCACAACTACAAAGACAACAAGGAAAACACGATGTCGGTACACGAGGCGGCCCCGGCCGCGAGCGAGACCCCCGAACAGCAACGCAAGCGCCTGCGCAAGGTGGCGGCGGCGACCATCTTCGGCTCGATGCTGGAGTGGTACGACTTCTACCTGTACGCCACCATGGCGGCGATCGTCTTCTCGAAGATCTTCTTCGACCCCAGCAACCCGGCGGTCGCCTCGCTGCTGGCGTTCTCCACCTTCGCCATCGGCTTCGTCGCCCGCCCCTTCGGCGGCGTGCTGTTCGGCTACCTGGGCGACCGCTTCGGGCGCAAACACGTGCTGGTGATCACCTTCTGCATGATGGGCCTGTGCACCGCGCTCATCGGCCTGATCCCGGGCTACGCCACCATCGGTATCTGGGCACCGATCCTGCTGGTGGTGATCCGCATCATCCAGGGCCTGGGTGCTGGCGCCGAACTGTCCGGCGCGGCGGTCACCTCGTATGAACATGCCAGCGAGGGCAAGCGCGGCAGCCAGGGGGCGTGGCCGGCGCTGGGGCTGAACCTGGGCTTGCTGCTGTCGTCGCTGACCGTGTACCTGCTGACCATGAACGGCAATGAGTTCCTCCTCGCCGGGGGCTGGCGCATCCCCTTCATCGCCAGCATCGCCCTGGTCGCGGTGGGCCTGTGGGTGCGCAAGAGCATCCCCGAGACCCCGGATTTCAAGGAGCTCGACAAGGCGGATGACAAGCCGCAGGTATCGCCGCTGAAGCTGCTGTTCAAACACGACCTCAAGGGCTTGGCCGTGGTGTTCTTCGTGGCGGTCGGCTACAACGCCCTGAGCTACATCTTCAAGACCTTCTCCCTGGCCTACCTCACTCAGTTCAAGGGCGTCGAGGCGCACGTCACCTCGTTGTCGGTGACTCTGGCCAGCCTGGTGGCGATCTTCGCCGTGCCGTTCTTCGGCTGGCTGTGCGACAAGTGGAGCAGCAAGACCGTGCTGATGCTCGGCGGGCTGCTCTCGGCACTGTTCGCCTACCCGTTCCTGCACTTGCTGGCCACGGGCGAGCCGCTGATGATCTACCTGGCCATCGCGGTGGGCACGGGCATCCTGGCGCCGATGATGTTCGCGCCGCAGGGATCGTTCCTCAGCCGCCAGTTCCCCACCCAGACCCGCTCTTCAGGCTTCGGTACCGGCCGCGAGGTCGGCACCGCGGTAGCCGGTGGCCTGGCGCCGCTGGGCGGGCTGGCACTGGTGGCGGGTTCGGCCACCCATTCCACTGACGGGGTGGCCCTGATCCTGGCGGTGGCCGGGGTGCTGGTGGTGGTGTTCGCGTGCTTCGACCAGGGCTGGCGCCACTCCCGCTCGAAGAACTGATCAGTTGTCGCGCCGCAGGTCGTCGGGGATCGGCAGGTCTTTCTTCAGCGGCTCTGGCGGCTTGCCCTTGCCGGCGCGGTACTGGCGGATCTGGAACACGTAGGCCAGCACCTGCGCCACCGCCAGGTACAGCCCGGCGGGGATCTCCTGCTCGAGTTCGGTGGAGTAGTAGATCGCCCGCGCCAGGGCCGGCGACTCGAGGATCTGCACCTTGTGCTCGACGCCGATCTCGCGCATTTTCAGGGCGACGAAGTCGGTGCCCTTGGCCAGCAACAATGGCGCCGCCCCGCCCTTCTCCGGGTCGTACTTGAGGGCCACGGCGTAGTGAGTCGGGTTGGTGATGATCACGTCGGCCTCGGGCACCGCGGCCATCATGCGCCGCTGCGACATCTCGCGCTGCAACTGGCGAATACGCTGCTTGACCTCGGGCTTGCCCTCGCTGTCCTTGTATTCGTCCTTCACTTCCTGCTTGGTCATCTTCAGTTTGTTGTGGGTCTGCCACAGCTGGAACGGCACGTCGGCGGCGGCGATCAGCAACAGCCCCGCCGCCATCCACACCGCACTCCAGCCCACCACCTGCACGCTGTGGATGATCGCCTGCTCCAGTGGTTCGTTGGCGATGGCCAGCAGGGCCTGACGGTCGTTGGCCAGCACCACCAGCGCTACCAACAGGATGACAAAGAACTTGGCCATGGCCTTGAGCAGTTCGGTCATGGCGTTGAGCGTGAACATGCGCTTGATCCCCGACAATGGGTTCATGCGGCTGAACTTGGGCTGCAGCAGGCTGCCGGAGAATAGAAAACCGCCCAATGCAATGGGAGCCACAAAGGAAATCACGAACAGCAAGATCAGCACCGGCTGCACCGCCCAGAGGGCCATCTTGCCCGAGAGCAGCAGGGCCGTGCCCATGCTTTGCTCGTTGATCAGGGTATCGCGGCTCAGGCTGAAATTCAGGCGCATCAACTCCATCAGCGTCTCGGCAAGGTGCCCGCCGAACGCGATCAACCCCCCGGCCCCGCCCAGGGTGACCGCCACCGTGTTCAATTCCTTGGAGCGTGCTACCTCACCTTTCTCGCGCGCATCGCGGATCTTTTTGTCGGTGGGTTCCTCTGTCTTGTCCTGACCGCTTTCGCTCTCGGCCATGCTCAGCGCGCCCGTGCCAGTTCACGCATCCACTGCAGCGCTTCGCTGGCCAGTGCGTGATAGTGGGAGAGAATATCGGCCAAGCCGATCCAGAAGATGCCGAGCCCGAGGACCAGGGTCAGCGGGAAGCCGATGGAGAAAATATTCAACTGTGGCGCGGCCCGGGTCATCACACCAAAGGCGATGTTGACCACCAGCAGTGCAGCGATCGCCGGCAGGATCAGCAACAAACCCGCGCCCAGCACCCAACCCAGGCGTCCGGCCATCTCCCAGAAGTGGTTGACCACCAGGGCATGCCCGACCGGGAGGGTAGTGAAACTCTCGGTCAGGATCTCCAGCGCCACCAGGTGACCGTTCATCAGCAGGAACAGCACACTCACCAGCATGGTCATGAACTGGCTGACCACCGCGACGTTGACGCCGTTGGCCGGGTCGACCATCGATGCGAAGGCCATGCCCATCTGCACGGCGACGACCTGCCCGGCCACCACAAAGGCCTGGAACAGCATCTGCAACGAGAAGCCAAACAACGCGCCGACGATCACCTGCTCGGCGCACAGCAGCACGCCGTGCAGGCTCAGCGGGTCGATCTCTGGCAACGGCGGCAGGCCCGGCACGATCACCACGGTGATCGCCAGGGCGACATACAGGCGGATCCGTGCCGGCAGCATCTTGGTGCCGATGATCGGCATGGTCATCAACAGCGCGGCGACCCTGAACATCGGCAGGATGAAGGTGGCGACCCAGGTGCCGATCTGCGTGTCGGTCAGTTCCAGCATGGCGCGCTCAACCGATCAGCTGCGGGATGCTGGTGTACAAGCCGATGAAGTACTCCATGAACTGTTGCACCAGCCACGGGCCGACGACGATCAGCGTCACCAGCATCACCAGCAGGCGCGGCAGGAAGCTCAGGGTCTGTTCGTTGATCTGGGTGGCGGCCTGGAACATGGCCACCACCAGGCCGATCAGCAGGCTGGGGACCACCAGGATGGCCACCATCATGGTGGTCATCCACAGCGCTCCGCGAAACAGGTCGACTGCGACTTCTGGGGTCATGGGAAGCTCTCCTTCACGGCGTCAGACGCCACCGAAACTGCCGGCCAGGGTGCCCATGATCAGCGCCCAGCCATCGACCAGGACGAACAGCATGATCTTGAACGGCAGCGAGATGATCAGCGGCGACAGCATCATCATACCCATGGCCATCAGCACGCTGGCGACCACCATGTCGATAATCAGGAACGGGATGAAGATCATGAAGCCGATCTGGAACGCGGTCTTGAGCTCCGAGGTGACGAACGCCGGCACCAGGATGGTCAGCGGCGCCTGGTCGGGGCTGGCGATGTCGGTGCGCTTGGACAGGCGCATGAACAGGTCGAGATCGCTCTGCCGGGTCTGTGCCAGCATGAAGTCCTTCAGCGGGCCCTGGGCCTTGTCGATGGCCTGCTGGGCGGTCATCTGCTCGGCCAGGTACGGCTGGATCGCATCCTTGTTCACCCGGTCGAACACCGGCGCCATGATGAACATGGTCAGGAACAGCGCCATGCCGGTCAGCAGCTGGTTCGATGGGGTCTGCTGCAGGCCCAGGGCCTGGCGCAGGATGGAGAAGACGATGATGATGCGGGTGAAGCTGGTCATCAGGATGACGAACGCCGGGATGAAGCTCAGCGCCGTCATGATCAGCAGGATCTGCAGGCTGACCGAATACTCCTGCTGGCCGTCCGCCCCGCTGGACAGGGTGATGGCCGGGATCGACAGCGGGTCGGCGGCCAGGGCCAATGGCGCTGCCAGCAGCAGCGCCAGGGTCAACAACAAGCGCGGTGCGCCCTTCATCACTTCTTGTCCTTGTGGTCCTTGCCCATCAGCTCGAGCAGACGCTGGGCGAACTCCGGCGTGGCCTGGCGCGCCGCAGCGGGCACCTCGACAGGCTCGGCCAGCACATGCAGGGTTTCGATGCTGCCAGGGGTGTGGCCGATGAGAATCTGCTCCTTGCCGACCTGCACCAGCAATAGCCGGTCACGTGGGCCGATGGCACGGCTGCCGACGATCTCGATCACCGGGGCGCCGCGCTGGGCGGTGCCCTGCATGCGCCGCAGCAGCCAGGCGAGAAAGAAGATCAGGCCCACCACCAGCAGCAGGCCGAAGACCATCTGCGCCAGCTGCGCGCCCAGGCCGGCCGGCGTGGCGGCAGGTGCCGCAGGCGCCTCCCCGGCGGCGATCACCGCCTCGCTCGCGAGCAGCGTGCCAAGGGCCGCGAGGGCCCGCACCATGTCCTTCACTCAGCGCAGCTTCTTGATACGTTCGCTGGGGCTGATCACGTCGGTCAGGCGAATGCCGAACTTCTCGTTGACCACCACCACCTCGCCGTGGGCGATCAGGGTGCCGTTGACCAGCACGTCCAGCGGCTCGCCGGCCAGGCGGTCGAGCTCGATCACCGAGCCCTGGTTGAGCTGCAGCAGGTTGCGGATGTTGATCTCGGTGCTGCCCACTTCCATCGAGATGCTCACCGGGATGTCCAGGATCACGTCCAGGTTCGGGCCTTCGAGGCTGACGTTCTCGTTGGGCTTGGGCGAGCTTGCGAACTCTTCCATCGGCAGGCGGTTGGTGCCGCCGCTGTCGCCACCGAGCAAGGCATCGATGTCGGCCTGGCCGGCATCGCCGGTTTCCTCGAGGGCCGCGGCCCATTCATCGGCCAGGGCCTGTTCCTCTGGGGAGCTGATCTCGTTTTCGTTAGCCATGTTTTCCTCGACAAGCATTCAATACGTTTTAAGCGACCGGCACGCCGTCAGCGGCGTTCGATCGGGTCGATGATCTGCAGCGACAGGGTGCCCTTGTGCGAACCCAGCCGCGCCTTGAACGCCGGCACGCCATTGGCGCGCAGCACCAGGTGCTCGGGCAGCTCCACCGGGATCACATCGCCAGGCTGCATGTGCAGGATGTCGCGCAGCTTGAGCTGGCGCCGGGCGACGGTGGCCGATACCGGCACGGCGACGTCCAGCACGTCCTCGCGCAGGGCCTTGACCCAGCGCTCGTCCTGGTCGTCCAGGTCGGACTGGAAACCGGCGTCGAGCATCTCGCGCACCGGCTCGATCATCGAGTACGGCATGGTCACGTGCAGGTCGCCGCCACCGCCGTCCAGCTCGATGTGGAAGGTCGACACTACCACCGCCTCGCTGGGGCCGACGATGTTGGCCATGGCCGGGTTGACCTCGGAGTTGATGTACTCGAAGTTGACCGGCATGATCGCCTGCCAGGCTTCCTTGAGGTCGACGAAGCACTGGTCCAGCACCATGCGCACCACGCGCAGCTCGGTGGGGGTGAATTCACGGCCCTCGATCTTGGCGTGGCGGCCGTCGCCGCCGAAGAAGTTGTCCACCAGCTTGAACACCAGCTTGGCGTCGAGGATGAACAGCGCGGTGCCACGCAGCGGCTTGATCTTGACCAGGTTGAGGCTGGTGGGCACGTACAGCGAATGCACGTACTCGCCGAACTTCATCACCTGCACGCCCCCAACCGCCACGTCGGCGGAGCGGCGCAGCAGGTTGAACATGCTGATGCGGGTGTAGCGAGCGAAACGCTCGTTGATCATTTCCAGGGTCGGCATGCGGCCCCGGACGATACGGTCCTGACTGGTCAGGTCGTAGCTCTTGATGCTGCCGGGCTCGCCGGCGCTCTCGGTTTGTACCAGACCATCGTCCACCCCATGCAACAGGGCGTCGATCTCATCCTGGGACAGCAGGTCCTGCACGGCCATCTATGTGCTCCTACTGCAATACGAAATTGGTGAACAGCAACTGGTCGACCACGGGCCGGCCGACTTCCTTCTGCGCCACTTCCTGGACCACCGCAGTGGCTTTCTGGCGCAGCATCTCCTGCCCGACCGGGCTGCTGGCGAGGGTGTCGAAGCCCTGGCCGGAGAACATCATCACCAGGTTGTTGCGGATGACCGGCATGTGCACTTTCAGTGCTTCCAGGTCGGCCTGGTTGCGGCCTTGCATGGTGATGCTCACCTGCATGTAGCGCTGGCGGCCGTTCTGGTTGAAGTTGACCACGAAGGCCGGTGCCAGGGGCTCGTAGATGGCCGCCTGCTTGACGTTGGCCAGGGCTGGGTCCGGCGCCGGAGCAGACTCGCTCTTGTGCATGAAGAACCAGGTGGCGCCCACCGACAGGCCGACTGCCAGCAGCAAGGCCAGCACCAGCAGCAGGATCAGCTTGAGTTTGCCTTTAGTGGCGGGGTCTTTCACTGCGTCGCTCTTCGCCATGCCAATAATCCGTCGTCCATCGCGGTTTCAAAGAAGGATGACGTGGCTTGAGCAAGTGTTATGCCAGATTAAGCCGCTGAGCGCTGTTTTTAGCGGACACCGGTCGCATCGCGGGGCAAGCCCGCTCCCACGCAAACACTACATTCCCGTGGGAGCGGGCTTGCCCCGCGATGGCGGCATCAAGCGTAGTAATCGACTGCGCTGTCGCCGATGACCACCTGGTGCTCCACCGGACGCGTGGCATCGGCCAACTCGCCACCCTCTGCCCCGCCCTCCGCGGCGCGACGCGCGGCGACACCGGACAGGTTCGAGCCGCCCTGCTGGGCCTGCTGTTGCTGCTGGCCACGGGACTGATCGGCGACGCTGACGTCGGGCTGGGCCAGACCCTGCTGGGCGAACAGTTCGCGCAGGCGATAGGCCTGGCTGTCGAGGGCGTCGCGCACGCCGGCATGGCCGCTGACGAAGTGGATCTGGGTCGACTGGTCCGCCGCCACATTGACGCGGATGTCCAGGCGACCAAGCTCGGCGGGCTCGAGCTGGATGTCGGCCGACTTGAGGTTCTGGCTGGACAGGTACATGACCCGGTTGACCAGGCCCTCGGCCCAGGCGCCCTGGTTCATCGCCAACGGCTGCTGCAGCGGGCTGGGCGTCACGGGCACAGCGTTGGCGGTTTTTGCCGTGACCGCCTGGGTGAGGCTGGCCAGACGGTCGGCGAAATCGTCCACCCGGGTATCGCTGCTGGCACCCTTGAGGTCTTTCAAACCATCATCCAGCAACCCGGCGAAGGCCTTGTCGCCATGCTCGGCGTGGCCCGGCTCGGCCTCCACCTCCTGCACCACGTTCGCCAAGGTATTGACGGCAGCCGCGTTGGGGTCGGTGGCTGGCGAGTTGCTGTCGGTGCGAGCGTTGGCGATATGCGCAGACGTCCTGCCCTGGGCCTGGGCGTTCTGCTCAAGGGCCAAGCGCAGCGTCGGCATGTCAGCAAGGGGGTCGGCATCCGGATCGAACGCCGCAGCTTGTGCCTGCTCTTGCACCGGCGCCGGCGGAGCAGCAGGCGCCGGCTGCACGGGCGGCGACACTGCCGCCTGCAACACCGGGGCGACCGCCTCGGCCTGGGCCTGGATCAGCTGGGCCCCTGGCTGGGCGTCAGTGACCTGGCCGGCAACCAGGCTGGCGTCCAGCAACGCCGAGTCGGCGCTGTCGGTCTTTTCACCGCTGTCATCACCCGCCTGGGCGGTACCATTGGCTGGCAAGGTCTTGCCGTCATCGGCAACGCCATTGGCGGTCGATGCCGCCGGCTTGCCGCTGGCGGCAGGCTCCGGCTTGGCGCCGGCCTTGGCTTGAGCAGGAGACGGGCTGGCCTTGTCGTCGCGCGGCGCCACCTTGTCACGCCCTTGCCGGGACATGACCTGGTCGAAGCCGGCGCCCTTATCGCCCGCTGTCTGCAGCGCTTTGTCCGCCACACCGGCGGCCGGGCGCGAGGCCTTGCTCGCCAGGCCGGCTTGCAACAATGGATTGGGTGCGACAGGCATTGAAAGGTCTCCGCGCCAGAACTCGAAAAATACGTCTGGGCAAAGACACGCAAAACTCGCGCCAGGTCACTTCAACCCGTGGAAATCCGCTGTCGCTCGCTGCGATAGAAGCGCCTGACCTCCAGGTACTCTTGCTCGATGCGGTTGATCAGGTCTTCGATGCCGTAGAGCGGCACCTGCCTGACCCGCGTCTCGAGCTGCTGGCACAGGTCGGCCAGCCCGACGGCCCCCATGTTGCTGCTGCTGCCCTTGAAGCTGTGCGCCGCCAGCCCAAGCTCCTTGGCATCCCTGGCCTTGCGCAGCTGCTGCAGGCGCCGCTCGGAGTCCTCGAGAAAAGTTTCCAGCAACTGCAGGTAACCATCCTCCATGACCTCGCGCAGATCGCGCAGGACCTTGTGATCGATATGCATGTCCACCACTTGTTCTCTCCTTGATCAAGCCAGCCTGATTGCACCCATGCCTGCGGCCCTGCCCGGACTCACCATTCGAACTCCACCCGCGCCAGACGACCACCTTCGAGCCATTGCGCCCGCTGCCCCAGGCGCCGCACCAAGTCCAGGCCGCGACCGCTGAACCCCTGATGGGGCGGCAAACGCTCCAGCATGCCGGCCACATCGAACCCCGCCCCGCTGTCACGTACTTCGATCGTCAGACGCCCACCATCGCCCAAGGGTTCAACCACCAGTCCGATGGCGACATAGCCCTCTATCGGGTGTGCCAGGCGCTCACCGCGCAGGCGATAGTATTCGGCAAAGCCCTGGGCATCGCGCTTGAGCTGCGAGTCCAGGCCCAGCACGCCATGCTCCAGGGCATTGGAGTACAGCTCGCTGAGCACACTGTACAACTGGCCGCTACTGGGCCTCAGCCCATGGATCTCCTGCAACAGCTGCACCAGGTAGGGCACCGGATTGAAACGCCTCAGGCTCTCGGCGCGCAACTGGAAATTCAGCGACCACTCAAGCGGGCTCGAGCGACCGCTATCGGAATAGACCACAGGCTGGGGCGCCACACACTCGGGCGAGAGCATACGGATATCGCACAGGCTGATGTCGTCCCGCGACTGCCCACCGAACTGCGCCAGCGCCTGCATGACCTCATCGAACAAGTGCTCCGGTTGCCGATTGGCCGCCAGCACGTCGAGCAAGCGCTGCACACCGAACAGTCGCTCTGCATCGTCACCCGTGTCGACCACGCCATCAGAGAGCAACAACAATCGCTCCCCGACAGACAACGGCAATACCTGGGTGGTGTCGTCAAACTGCTCCGGGGCCAAAATGCCCAGCGGCAGGTGCTGTGAAGGCAGCACCGTCAGCACCTGGCCGTCCGCGGCCAGCCGATAGGCATCGGGCATGCCACCACTCCATAGCTCGACCGTGCCGCGCTGGAAACTCAGGTTGAGCAGCAGTGCGCAACAGAACATGTCCACAGGCAGGATGCGTTTGAGCTTGGCGTTCATCTCTCGCAGCGTCTCGACCAGCCCGTAACCCTTGGCGGTCATGCCATAGAACACTTCCGCCAAGGGCATGGCGCCCACCGCAGCGGGCAAGCCGTGCCCGGTGAAATCCCCCAGCAATACGTGCATGTCGCCGGACGGGGTGAACGCGGCCAGCAGCAGGTCGCCATTGAAGAGGGCGTACGGCGATTGCAGATAACGGATATTTGGCGCATTCAGGCAACCGGAATGAGCGACCTTGTCGAACACCGCCTTGGCCACACGCTGCTCGGCGAGCAGATGATGGTGGTGCCGGGCAATCTCGTCACGCTGGCGCAACACCGTGGCCTGCAACCTGCGCAGGCGGTCCATCGCGCGGATCTTGGCCCCCAGGATCACCGCACTGTAGGGCTTGGCCATGAAATCATCGCCGCCGGCTTCGAGGCACCGCACCAGGGCCTGCTCTTCGTTGAGCGAGGTCAGGAAGATGATTGGCACCAACGCCTCACCCGCCAGCATCTTGATCTGCCGCGCCGCCTCGAAACCATCCATCACCGGCATCATGGCGTCGAGCAACACCAATTGCGGGCGCTGCTCGGCGAACAGCGCCACCGCCTGTTCGCCGTTCTCCGCGGTGAACACCTGATGCCCATGGCGACGGACGATCTGCGCCAGCAGCATGCGGTCGGCGGCACCGTCCTCGGCGACCAGCACGGTCAACGCCTGTTCGGCAGGCATGTCGATGCTCAACTGATATCGAACAGTTTTTCGAAGTTGGAGATGGCCAGGATCTTGCGCACGTCAGGGCTGGCATGGACTACGCGGATGTCCGACTCTTCGCCGCCGACGTGATCACGTAACAACAGCAGCATGCCAAGCGCAGAACTGTCCAGATAGGTGGCCTCTTTCAGGTCGACCACCACGGAGTCGGGGCGCGGACGCTGACGTTCGTAGGCATCGCGAAACTCCTGATGCTTGCCGAAATCGAAACGCCCCTTGACCTTGATCGTCAGCTTCTTCCCGTCCTGTGAGAAATCAGTTTCGACTGCCATGCGAGCGATTCCTTCGATGATGGCGAATGCGACTTCTGAAGGTTTAGCAGCCAGCTTCCCAGGTCGCAAGCTGCGAACCTAGAACTGCCCCTGGCGCGGCAAGCGCTGGGACAGCTCGTCGAGCAGGCGCTGTTCGCGCTTGTCTTCCGCGCGGCGAGCCTCGTCCAGGTAACGTTGCACCAGCTTGCGCAGGCCTTCGACCCGGGCATAGGCCTGCTGCCAGGTGTTGCGGGCATTGTTGAGGTTGTTCTGGTGCCAGACCAGGCTCTGGCGCTGCTGGGTCATCGCAGCCTCGAGCTGCGCCAGGAAGCGCTGGTAGTTGAGCAGCCAGCTGCCATCGACGCCCTGGCCGCCGCGGTTGATCCACTGCGCCTGGTAGCCTTCACGAAACTGTTCGAGCTCGGCCAGCTTGGCCTGGGCCTGGACCACCTGCTGCTGGAAATGCCCCAGACGCTGGGCCGCCTTGCGTTCGGCCTCCTCGGCCATTTCCACCACCGGCGCCAGGCGCGCCGCTCGGCTGGGCTGGGCCATGGCCTATCAGCCTGCCGGCGGCACGAAGATCGCGCCCAGTTGTTCGCGGCTCTGCGCCATACCGACGTTCTCATCCAGGCCCTGGCGCAGGAAATCCACCAGCTTTGGTTGCAGGGCGATGGCAAGATCGGTCTCCGGATCACCACCGGGGACGTAGGCACCGACACTGATCAGGTCGCGGCTCTGCGACAGGCGCGACCACAGCTGCTTGAACTTTTGCGCCTGGCGCAAGTGATCGGGGTCGACCACCTGGGGCATGACCCGGCTGATCGAGGCCTCGATGTCGATGGCCGGATAGTGCCCCTCTTCGGCCAGGCGCCGGGACAGTACGAAGTGACCATCGAGCACGCCACGGGCCGAGTCGGCGATCGGGTCTTGCTGGTCGTCGCCTTCGGACAGCACGGTATAGAACGCGGTGATCGAACCACCGCCCGGCTCGCCATTCCCGGCGCGCTCCACCAGCTTGGGCAACTTGGCGAACACTGAGGGTGGATAGCCGCGGGTGGCCGGCGGCTCGCCAATGGCCAGGGCGATCTCACGCTGGGCCTGGGCGAAACGGGTCAGCGAATCCATCAGCAGCAGGACGTTCTTGCCCTTGTCGCGGAAATACTCGGCGATGCGCGTGCAGTACATCGCCGCCCGCAGGCGCATCAGCGGCGCGTCGTCCGCAGGCGATGCCACCACCACCGAACGCTTGAGCCCTTCCTCACCGAGGATGTGCTCGATGAACTCCTTCACCTCGCGCCCCCGCTCACCGATCAGGCCGACCACGATGATCTCGGCTTCGGTGAAGCGGGTCATCATGCCCAGCAGCACCGACTTACCCACACCGGTACCGGCGAACAGGCCCAGGCGTTGGCCACGGCCGACGGTGAGCAGGCCGTTGATGCTGCGGATACCCACGTCCAGCGGTTGGCTGATGGGGTCGCGGTTGAGCGGGTTGATGATCGGGCCATCCATCGGCACCCAGTCCTCGGCCTTCATCCCGCCCTTGCCATCGAGCGCGCGGCCGGCGCCGTCAAGCACCCGCCCGAGCATGCTCATGCCCATGGGCAGGCGGCCGCTGTCGTCCAGCGGCACCACCCGCGCCCCGGGCGCGATGCCAACGATGCTGCCGACCGGCATGAGGAACACCTTGCCTGCGGCGAAGCCCATCACTTCGGCCTCGACCTGCACCGGGTGGTAGCTGTCGTCGTTGATCACCAGGCAGCGGCTGCCGACTGCGGCACGCAGGCCTTCAGCTTCGAGCGTGAGGCCGACCATGCGCAGCAGTCGGCCTTCGACCACCGGCTGGTCTGGCAGCTTCACCGCCTCGGCATACCCTTCCAGGCGCTTGCCGAAGCTGGTGCGTTCAAGGCGCATCGTGTTCACCCGCCGGCTCATCCAGCTCGAGGGTGATATCCGCCGCGGCCGGGTGCAAGGAATGGTCGTGAGACTGCTCGAACAGCTGCGCCACGGCTTTCTCGATGCGCGTCTCCATGGTCGCGTCGATGCGGCTGTGGGCGGTTTCGATGCGGCAACCGCCTGGCAGCAAGGCCTCGTCCTCAAGCAGCTTCCAGTTTTCCTCGTGGCGCTCGCGCAACGCTTTGGCCAGTTCGAAATCCTGGGGATTGAGATGGATGCGAATGTTGTCGGCGCCCATTGGCAACAGCTTCAGGGCTTCGCGCAGCACATGGGTAATCTGGCTGGAATCGCTGCGCAATTCGCGGCCGATGACCTGGCGGGCCATGTGTGCGACCAGGTGCACCATGCCCTTTTCGATCAGGGTGTCCTGCTCGGCGATCGGCTCGAACAAGTGCCGCATCACCTGCTCCAGGCTGGCCAGCTTGGCCGCCAGGGCCACTTCGGCTTCCTGGCGCACCTTGAGCTGGGTGCTGTGGAAGCCTTCGCGCTCACCGGTAGCGAAGCCTTCGTTGTAGGCCTCCTGGCGGATGGCTTCGAGCTCTTCGAGGGTCAGCGGCTGGACTTCTTCCAGCGGTACCTCTTCGACTTCTTCTTCGACGACTTCCGGTTCGGGCTCGGGTTCAGGCTCCGGTTCAGGGTCGAAGCTGGGCAGCGCCCAGACATCGACGCCCTCGAGGTCGCGGGCGCGAATCAGGTCGCTGGGATGTTCTTTGGTGGACATGCTGTGAGCTTCTCGAGAACCTTTACAGGTCCCTGTGGGAGCGGGCTTGCCCCGCGATGGCTTGTGTCCTGGCAATCTTTCTCGCCGACTCGGACGTCATCGCGGGGCAAGCCCGCACCCACAGGGGCGGCACCAGTCGCTGGCTTAAATCATTTCCTCGGCACCCTTGCCGCCGAGCACGATCTCGCCGGCCTCGGCCATACGGCGGGCGATGGTGAGGATTTCCTTCTGCGCCGTTTCCACGTCGCTGACCCGTACCGGGCCCTTGGCTTCGAGGTCGTCGCGCAGCAGCTCCGAGGCACGCTTGGACATGTTCTTGAAGATCTTGTCCTTGACGCGTTCGTCGGCGCCCTTGAGCGACACCACCAGCACGTCCGAGGATACCTCGCGCAGCAGCGCCTGGATGCCACGGTCGTCGACATCGGCCAGGTTGTTGAAGACGAACATCAGGTCTTCGATCTGCTCCGACAGGTCGCTGTCGATCTCGCGGATCGCATCCATCAGTGCACCTTCCACGGAGCTGTCGAGGAAGTTCATGATGTCGGCGGCACGCTTGATGCCGCCCAAGGTGGTGCGCGCGGCGTTGGAGTTGCCGGAGAACTGCTTCTCGAGGATCTGGTTGAGTTCCTTGAGCGCCGCTGGCTGTACGGTGTTGAGCGACGACACGCGCAGGACGATGTCCAGGCGCACCTTGTGGTCGAAGTTGCTCAGTACTTCACCGGCCTGGTCGGGGTCGAGGTAGGCGACGACGATGGCCTGGATCTGCGGGTGCTCGTAGCGGATGACGTCGGCCACGGCGCGCGGCTCCATCCACTTGAGGCTGTCCAGACCGCTGGTGTTGCCACCGAGCAGGATGCGGTCGATCAGGCCGTTGGCCTTGTCCTCGCCGAGGGCCTGGTTGAGCATCTTGCGAATGTAGCCATCGGAACCGACGCCCAGGCTGGTCTGGTCGCCGACGATCTCGACGAACTCGCTCATCACCTGCTCGACCTGCTCGCGATGGACGTTGCCCATCTGCGCCATGGCCACACCAACCCGCTGCACTTCCTTGGGCCCCATGTGGCGCAGGACTTGCGCGGCGTCGGTCTCACCGAGCGAGAGCAGGAGGATCGCCGCCTTGTCGACGCGGCTCAGCTTGGCGGTAATGGCTCGATTATCACTCATCGGCGTTGATCCACTCTTTCACGACCTGGGCCACGCGGCCCGGGTCTTCGGCCACCAGGCCCTTGATTGCGTTGAGCTGTGCCTCGTAACCCTCGCTCGGGCTCGGCAACAGAATGCTTGTCGGGCCACCCAGGCTGACGCGGTCGTTGGCCAGTTCGCCATCCAGACCGATCATGCCGCCCAGCTCCATGTCGCTATCCGAGGCAGCCTGCTTGCCGCCACCTGTAATGTTGTTGAGCACCGGGCGCAACACGCCGAACACCAGCACCAGGATGAACACCACGCCCAGCACCTGCTTGATGATGTCCCAGAACCACGGCTGCGAGTAGAACGGAATATCGACCAGCTCGTCGCCACGGTCGGCGGCGAACGGTACGTTGATCACGGTGACGCTGTCGCCACGGCTGGCATCGAAGCCTACCGCGTCCTGCACCAACCGCGTGAAGCGTGCCAGGTCCTCGGCGCCCCATGGGGTGCGGGTGGCCTCTCCGGTGGCAGCGTCGAGCTTGACCTGGTCGTCCACCACCACCGCCACCGACAGGCGGGTCAGGCGACCCTGCTGCTGGCGGGTGTGGCTGATGGAGCGGTCCAGCTCGAAATTCTTGGTGCTCTGCTGACGCTTGTCGCTCGGGTACGGCGCGAGCATCGGCTGGCCGGTGGCCGGGTCCATGATCTGCTGGCCGTTGGCATCCACCAGTGGCTGGCCGGGCTGGATGGCGCCGGCGGGCGTCGCACCGGCGGTGGCATTCTCAGGCGCCGAGGCACCCGCTGGCGGTTGGTTGCTCAGCGCCCCTGGCACACCCTGCGGGCCTTGGCTGCTGGCGCGCTGTTCGTTGACCGACTGCTCGCTGCGCAGGGCTGGCTGGTCGGGGTTGAACTGTTCGGAGGTGGACTCGACGGCACTGAAGTCGACGTCGGTCGACACTTCGGCCTTGTAGCGGTCGTTGCCCAGCACCGGCTGCAGGATGTTGTGCACACGCTGGGTGAGCATGCCTTCCATGCGACGGCTGTAGTCGAACTGCTTGCCGGCCATGGTCAGGGCGGTGTCCTGCAACTGTTCGGAAAGCAGGTTGCCTTTCTGGTCGACCACGGTCACCTGCGACTTGTCCAGCTCCGGAACGCTGGTGGCCACGAGGTTGACGATCGCCATCACCTGCCCGGCTTCCAGGGTGCGGCCCGGGTACAGCTCGACCAGTACCGAGGCACTGGGCTTGCGCTCGTCGCGCACGAACACCGAGCTTTTCGGGATCGCCAGGTGCACACGAGCAGCCTTGACGTTGTTGAGGCTGGAAACGGTGCGCGCCAGCTCACCCTCCAGGCTGCGGCGATACCGGGTGGCTTCCATGAACTGGCTGGTGCCCAGGCCCTGCTCCTTGTCGAGCAGCTCGAAGCCGACGTTGCCGTCGCTCGGCGCTACCCCGGCGGCGGCGAGTTTCAGGCGCGCACGGGAGAGGTCGTCGGCCTTGACCAGCAACGCGCCGGAATTCGGTTCCACGCGGTAGGGGATATCGGCGGCGGTGAGCGAGTCGATCACCTGCTTGGTGTCCATGCCTGCCAGGCTGCCGTACAGCGGCCGGTAGTCCGGCTGCTGCGACCAGAGCACCACGGCGAAGCCGATGGCCACGCTGGCGGCCAGGCCGACCAGCAGGCCGACCTGACGCAGCATGGGCATCTGCGAGATGTTTTCCAGGAACGACATGCCGAACAGCGGCGGCTTGGCTGCTGGCGGGCCACTCTTGGCGGGTGCGTTATCGACGACTGCTTCGGCCATGACTCAATCTCGCCCTTATACCGGCATCTGCATGATGTCCTGGTACGCCTGCACCAGCTTGTTACGTACCTGGGTCAACGCCTGGAACGACACCGAGGCCTTCTGCGAGGCGATCATCACGTCGGTCAGGTCGACACCGCTCTTGCCGATCTCGAAGGCGCTGGACAATTGCGTGGAGGCCTGCTGCACATCGCTCACCTTGCCGATGGCCTGGCCGAGCATGTCGGCGAAGCTGCTCTGCCCGGGCGCCAGCTCGGGGGCAGCGGCGGTTTTCGGCAGGGACATGGCATCGGCCTGCATGGCACGCATGTCCAACATCAGACGATTGAATTCAACACCTTGGGTCATGGACTTCTCTCTCCGGCGGCCGCATTTTTTTGACACTCATGCGGCAGATGAGCTGGTGCTAGCAAGAGCAGTGCCAGCCAGCGCAAAGAACACTGAAAATGGCGCCTCAGCCGAATAGGTTGGCCTCGACATCGAAGCCGGCGTCGCGCATTTGCGCCAGCTTGTAGCGCAGGGTACGCGGGCTGATCCCCAGCCGCTCGGCGGCCTCTTTGCGCCGCCCGCGCTCGGCCCGCAGGGTGTCGATGATCATCTGGTACTCATGGCGGCGCATGTCGTCACCCAGCCCGCCCGTTTCGGCCGCCGCCTCACCCACCGGGGGCGCCATCGTGACCGGTACCGACGCCGACAATGGAATGGCACCTGCCAGACAGAAATCCGCCGCCTCGATCACCCCGCCCTGCTGCAGGATCAGCGCGCGCTGCAACGCGTTGTCCAGTTCGCGCACATTACCCGGCCAGGCATAGGCCTGCAGGCAGGCGCGCGCATCGGCGGACAGCCGCACCGGGGCATGTTTCATCTTGCCGACATGGCGCGCCAGCAGGCGCTCGGCCAACGGCAGAATATCGCCGGGACGCTCACGCAGGGCGTGCCAGGCGAGCGGGAAGACCGACAGGCGATAAAACAGGTCCTCTCGGAAGCGCCCCGCCGCCACTTCGCCTACCAGGTCTCGGTTGGTCGTGGCCAGCACGCGGATGTCGAGCGCGATCGGCTTACGCCCGCCGACCCGCTCCACCTCGCGCTCCTGCAGCACACGCAGCAACTTGGCCTGGAGCCCCAGCGGCATTTCGGATATCTCGTCGAGCAACAAGGTGCCACCCTCGGCTTGCTCGAACTTGCCGGCCTGGGCGGCAATGGCGCCGGTGAACGCACCTTTCTCATGACCGAACAGCGTGGCCTCGAGCATGTTGTCGGGAATGGCCGCGCAATTGATCGCCACGAACGGCGCCGCTGCGCGCGACGACTGCTGGTGGATGTAGCGCGCCAGCACCTCCTTGCCGGTACCCGACTCACCCGAGATCAACACCGTTGAATCGCTGCGCGCCACCCGCGCCGCCAGCTCCAGCAACTGCCGACTGGCCGGCTCGCAAGCGACCGGACCTTCGTCGCTCGCAGCATCCAGATGCCCGGCGGCATGGCGCTCAACAAGGCTGATCAGCGCACTGGGCTCGAACGGCTTGACCAAGTAGTCCACCGCGCCCTGGCGCATGGCATCCACCGCCCGTTCCACCGCCGCGTGCGCAGTCATCAGCAACACCGGCAGGTGCGGATGGTGACGCCCCAGTTGCGCCAACAACTGGTGCCCGTCCATCCCCGGCATGTTCACATCGCTGACCACCAGGCTGAACGGCTCGCTGGCGACCGCTTGCAGCGCTTCTTCGGCCGAGCCCACCGCGCGGTGCGCAAAACCACCGATTTCCAGGGTGTCGACCAACGCCTGGCGCAGGGTGCGATCATCCTCCACCAACAGCACTTTGACCTCCATCACACCCCCTCCTGCGACGCGGCGCCGATCAGTGGCAGGACTACATAAGCACAGGTGCCACGCCCTGGCTTCGAACGCAGGCGCAAGCTGCCCTGGTGGGCTCGCGCCACCGCCTGGACCACGGCCAGGCCCAGGCCGGTGCCCGTGGCCTTGGTGGTCAGGAAGGGTTCACCCAGGCGCGCCAGCAGCCCTGGCTCAACCCCGGCGCCGGCGTCACTGACGCACAGGTGCAGATTCTGTTCACGACGATACAGGTGCACCTTCAGGCGCGCCGGCTCGGGGCTGGCCTGCAGGGCATTGTCGATGAGGTTGAGCAAGGCGCCGACCAGGGTGTCGCGATTGCACAGCAACTCCCCCAGGTGCGTATCGCATTGCCAGCGCACCGCATGCCCCTGCACATGTACCTGCGCCGCTTGCTGCAAGGCCTGGAACAAGGCCTTGGGGGTCAGCCGGTCGCCCAACGGCAGCTCGCCGCGGGCGAACACCAACATGTCACGCACCTGATGCTCCAGCTCATGCAGGCGCTCTTTCAGGCTGCCGGCGAAGCGCAGGCGCGTTTCTGGCGGCAGGTTCCTTTCGCCATCAGCCAGGTGACTGGCGTAGAGCATGGCCGCCGACAGCGGCGTGCGAATCTGGTGGGCCAGCGATGCCACCATGCGCCCCAAGGACGACAGACGCTCATGACGTGCCAACTGGTCCTGCAAGCGACGGGTTTCGGTGAGATCGGTCAACAGCACCAGTTGCCCGGGCTCGGCATCCAGTGAACGCGTGGCGATCGACAATCGCCGACCATCGCGCAGCGACACCTCATGACCGTCATCCTCGCGCGGCGCGAAACTGCGCGCGATCACATGGCGCCACAGCTGGCCGAGCAGCGGCTCGCCCAGCAGCTCGCATGCCGCCGGGTTGGCCTCACAGACATGGCCCTGTGCATCGATCACGATCACCCCGCCCGGGAGCAGGTCCAGCAAGTTCTGCAAACGATTGGCCAGGCGCTCCTTCTCATCCAGCTCGGCCATGCGCTGGGCACTGACCACGGCCAGCTCGCCCTTGAGCTCGCTGACGCGCGCCTCGAGCATGCTGTACGACTCGTTGAGCTGGGAGGAAACCTGACTGAACAAGGCGAACGCCTGTTCAAGGCCCAGTCGGCTCTCCTGCTCGACCGGGGTGCGCCCCTGCGGATCGGGGGCTCGGGAAATCTGGGCGGCCTGGGGCATCGTGCTCTCTCGCGTGGCTGACCGTCAAAAACGGTGTGTTGCCTGCGTCATAGCAATAGACGTGCCGGAGACCGTCTCGAAAACCGCGCGCACGCTGCATGATTTGCGGTGAAAGCCGCTGAAGACGGGGCCTGGCGCCCCTTTGAAAGGTAGGGATATTGAGTTCGCGAGGCCCTCCCTGGGCCTCGACGAATCGTACAGGCGTCAATCCTCCGCCTGGTCCTCGCCGCCCTGACGGCTCATGCCGTACTTGCGCATCTTCTCCACCAAGGTGGTGCGGCGAATGCGCAAGCGCTCGGCGGCACGGGCCACGATGCCATTGGCATCGTCCAGTGCCTGCTGGATCAAGCCCTGCTCGAGGTTACCAAGATAGTCCTTCAGATCCAGCCCTTCAGGTGGCAGCATGGCCTGGCCGGCAAAGCCGGGCGCATGGCCATTGATCGCAACCCGCTCCTCGAGGTCGTTGCGCAGGCTGTCCACCAACTGCTCGTCCTCGTCGTCGACGTAACGGAATTTCTTGGGTAGCTCGGACACACCGATGACCCCATAGGGGTGCATGATCGCCATGCGCTCCACCAGGTTGGCCAGCTCCCGCACGTTGCCCGGCCAGCCATGCCGGCACAGCGACATGATCGACGCCGAGTTGAAACGGATCGAGCCGCGCTTCTCGTGCTCCATGCGTGAGATCAGCTCGTTCATCAGCAGCGGGATGTCCTCGACGCGCTCACGCAACGGCGCCATCTCGATGGGGAAGACGTTGAGGCGGTAGTAGAGGTCCTCGCGGAACGTCCCATCCTCGATCATGGTTTCGAGGTTCTTGTGGGTCGCGGCGATGATGCGCACATCGATGCTCTGGGTCTTGTTGCTGCCCACCCGTTCGAAGGTGCGCTCCTGCAGCACCCGCAGCAGCTTGACCTGCATGGGCAGCGGCATGTCGCCGATCTCGTCGAGGAACAGCGTGCCGCCATTGGCCAGCTCGAAACGCCCGGCGCGGCTGGTGATCGCCCCGGTGAAGGCGCCCTTTTCATGACCAAACAGCTCGCTTTCGAGCAGCTCCGCCGGAATCGCCCCACAGTTGACCGGCACGAACGGCGCTTCGCGGCGCTTGGAGTGGTAGTGCAGGTTACGCGCGACCACCTCCTTACCCGTGCCGGACTCGCCGAGGATGAGCACGCTGGCATCGGTGTCGGCCACCTGCTGCATCATCTGCCGCACGTGCTGGATGGCACGGCTGGTGCCGACCAGGCTGCGGAACAGGTTGGGTTCGCGCTGACGACCGCGCTCGCGCGCCTGGTCATACATTTCGCGATAGACCTGGGCACGGTGCAGCGAATCGAGCAATTGGCTGTAGCTGGGTGGCATCTCGAGGTTGGAGAGTACGCGCCGGCGCAATTCTTCGGGGAATTCCGCGGAAGAAATTTCACCCAAAAGCAGCACCGGAAGGAACTCATCCCACGCAGCCACTGTCTTAAGCAGCCCAAGCACATTGGCTGGAGCATTGACGGTCCCGATCAGCACGCAGAGCACTTCGCGGCTCGACGACAATGATTCGACCACGTGCTGCCAGTCATGGCTGGAGCACGGAAGGTTTTCTTCGCCGAGGAAATTCAGGACCACCGCCAGATCGCGGCGGCGGGCGCTGTCGTCATCGATCAGGAGAATCTTGGTTTCACGCCACATGCAATAGCAACTTCCCTAGTCATATCGGCGCCCATGGGGCGTGTTCGACATCATTCCGACTGAATGGTCAGCGTTCGGACGTCTGAAATTCGAAAACAGCCACTAGTTAAGTCAAAAATCAGCGCACAGTCAAATTAATGGCGCACTGATTCTTGTGTCATCTGTGGTTACGAGAACAGATGGTATACCTTTGCGGCGTTTTCCGCCTGACGGATCTGCGACATCTCGTCGACTATCGATTGACGCTCGCCACTTGCAACCTCGATCAACTGCCGATAAACGCCCAGCAATTGCTCGAGGCTGCCGCGCACGGCCGCCTCATTGGAGGACGCCTCGGCCAGCACATCCTCGACACACACACGACACTCAAGGTCGAGCTCACCGACCGCGTCCCAGTCACGGCTGGCCAACGCGGCCATCAGGGCCTCGCGCGTCTGCTCGATACGCTCGATCACTTCGCTCATGACACTCTCCTGAATCAGGATTCCGGCTGCTGTTCGCCGATCGCGTCCCAGCCTTCCTTGACGGTGATCAGCAGGCGCGCCACTTCGTCGATGATCGCCGGGTCGCTCTTGACATTGGCCTCGATCAGGCGACGGCTCATGTAGGTGTACAGGTTGTCCAGCTCGGTCAGGCTGTCGGCATGGTTCTCAAGATCCAGGCCTTCGCGCAGGCCGCCGATGATATCGATGGCCTTGCCGATCAGGATGCCCTTCTGGGGGACGTCGTTGCGCGCTATCGCGCCCTTGGCCTGGGCCAGGCGGTCGAGACCACCCTGCATGAGCATCTGCACCAGACGGTGCGGGCTGGCTTCGGAAGTCTGCGCCACGCCGTTGACTTTCTGGTATTGCCGAAGGGCCAACATGGGGTTCATGGATCTACCTCGTTGCAGCGAAAAAGGTTGCGTATACCCGCTGTATCGCCGCGCTGTCAAAAAACTTTAGCGGCAAAGCAAAAAGCCCGGGGCATCGATGGACGCCCCGGGCTTTGTCTTCAACCGTCGATCAGGATTTCTTGGCCTGAGCGTTGAGCGCATCGAAGATCGAGGTGATCTGGTCAGCCTGGGCCTTCATCTTGCCCAAGGCAGCATCGAGCGCCACATACTTGCGCGTCAGCGACTCGGTGAGCCCTTCGGCGCGACGGTCCAGGGCCGCCTTCTGGTCGGCAAGGTTCTTGGCCGCCTTGTCCAGGTTGCCCTTGCGGGTGTCGAGGGCACCACCAGTCGAATTGTACGGGTCGATGGCCTTGTTCATGCGCTCGAACACGCCATTGGTACCGGTGAACAGCTGCTGGATCTCAGGGCCGAGCTTCTTGTCGTTCATGGCCGTGTTGAACTTGACGCTGTTGAACTCCAGCGTGCCGTCCTTCTGGGTGTTGATACCCAGCTGGCTGAGCGTGGTGAGCTTGTCACCGGCACCGGTCTCGGACAGCACCTTGCGCACATCGGCCAGCAGCGAACGCGTGGTCGGGTCGTTGGTCAGCGGACCAAGGGACAATTTGTCGTTTTCGTCACGAGAAGTCGCAGTCAGCGAGGTGACCGCCTTCTGCAGCGTGTTGTAGGCATCGACGAAGGACTGCACGGACTTCTTCAGACCCTCATTGTCCGCCGCAACGGTGACCTTGGTGCTGGAAGTAATGTTGCCACCGGAGTCTTTCGGCGAAGCACCTGTCAGCTCCAGGGTAAGACCACTGACGGCATTGCTGACGGTATTGGTAGCACTGGTAAGCGCCAGACCATCGATGGAGAACTTCGCATCCTGCGCCTTGGCGCTGATGAAGCCCGCACCGCTGCCACTCATCTGCTGAGTGCCATTGATTGCCAGCTCGGGGATACCGCTGACCGAGATATCGCTACCGGCACCGGTGGTGGTGGAGCCGAACACCAGCCGTGCACCACCCGCCTCGTTGACAATGTTGGCGGTGATGCCATTGACACTCATTTCTTTGTTGATCTGATCACGTACGCTCTGCAGGGTCGCACCCGCAGCAACGTTGATCTTGTAGTCCTTGCCGTTCTGGCTGATGGTCATCTCACCGGCCGAGATGACCGAGGTGGCACCGCCGACGAACTGCTTGCTGGCGACCTTGGAACTGGTGGCCAGCTGATCGACCTTGATGTCGTAGCTGCCCGCGACCGCGGTGTTGCTCGACTTGATCTTGACCACGTTCTCGTTGGCGGAGGTGCCTGCGAACGCGTTGAAGGATGGCGCATCCTTATCGTTGAGCTTCTTCATGGCATCCTGGAACGCCGTCAGGGCGCTACGCAGGGAGCCGATACCCGAGATCATCGCCGAGTTGTTGTTGGTCTGGCGAGCGATCTGGTTCGCCTTGGCCGACGTGTCGGCGTTGACCAGTACCTTGACGATATTGGTGATGTCGAGTCCCGAGCCCAGGCCCGTGCTGGAAGTAAGTGGGCTTGCCATGCTGTTATCCCTCTCGTAAACGCGTCAGTCCTGCTCCTGCAGGCCGACATGGATCACGCCATTGATGTTCGCCGCCGGTCAGACCTTGGCGTCGAACAGAACACTTTTGACATCGCTCAGGCTATGGGCGATCCGCAGGGCCTCTTCCGAGGGTAGCTGGCGAATCAGCTCACCGGTTTCACTGGCGATGACCTTGACGACAATCTTGCCGGATTCTTCGTCGGTGGAGAACTCCAGGTTACGCTGGGTCTCCTTCAGAAACTTTTCAATCTCCGCGACGGCATGCTTGACCTTGTCGGCGTCCTGCACCTTGACCGGGTCCTGCTTCTTTTCGCCATCACCGAAGGCATCAGCCGCCCGGGCAACCGGCTTTTCGGTAACCTGCTCGGCCGAACGTGCGGCCGGGTAAGACAGGTTCAGCTTGACGCTCATGTCCATGTCTACCACCTCACAATGAAAAGGCGGGGAAGTGCCTGGACAGCACTCCCCCGCCATCAGCTATCAGGCAGATTAGCCCAGCAGCTTCAGGACTGCCGATGGCAGCTGGTTGGCCTGAGCCAGAACCGAGGTCGAAGCTTGCTGCAGGGTCTGCTGCTTGGTCAGCTGTGCAGTTTCCGAAGCGAAGTCGGTATCCTGTACGCGGCCACGAGCGGCTTCGGCGTTTTCGTTGATGTTCTGCAGGTTGTTGATGGTGCTGGTCAGACGGTTCTGAGCGGCACCCAGGTCAGCACGGCTGGTGTTGATCTTCTGCAGGGCGTTGTCGATGGCCGAAACAGCGGCGCTGAAGCTGGCTTCGGCGTCGGACGAAGTGGCACCGGTGATGGTGATGGCGCTGGTAACACCCAGGTCGCTGGCGGTGAACTTGGCGCTCAGGTCGATGGAGATCTGGTTGGAAGCGCCAGTGTTGGAACCAACCTGGAAGGTCATGGTGCTAGCGGAACCGTCCAGCAGGTTCTTGCCGTTCAGCTGGGTGCTGTTGGCGATACGGGTCAGTTCCGAAGCCATCGACTGGAACTCTTTGTTCAGAGCGTCACGGTCGTTCGAGCTGTTGGAGTCGTTTCGCGACTGGACAGCCAGTTCACGCATACGCTGCAGAATGTTGGTCTGCTCTTGCATCGCGCCTTCAGCGGTCTGGGCGATGGAGATACCGTCGTTGGCGTTCTTGATAGCCATGGTCTGACCACGGATCTGCGAGGTCATGCGGGTAGCGATCTGCAGGCCGGCGGCGTCGTCTTTGGCGCTGTTGATTTTCAGGCCGGAGGACAGACGGGTCATCGAAGTGCTGAGTGCGTCGGAAGCACGGTTCAGGTTCTTCTGAACGCCCAGAGAGGTGGTGTTGGTGTTAACGGTCAAAGCCATGACGAATTCCTCGTTGGATTGGGTACTACGGCTTCCGGCCTTGGCAATTCGCCGGGTAGGTGGCCTAGAGAACCTTCGTAATGTTTATCGTCGTCAGGGCAGTTTGCTTTAGGGCGAATTCTCAATTTTTTTGCTGGCATCCTGCCACCCCAATGAAATCAGGGGTTTGACGCCAAATTCCCACCACCACAAAACAAAAAAGCGCTGCCTGGATGCAGGCAGCGCTTCTTTATAAGCCGTTTGCGCAACGTCAGTCGATGCGCTCGATGATCGCCGAACCCCACGACAGGCCAACACCGAACCCACTGAGCGCGACACGCTTGCAGGACGAACCGAGCACATGCTTTTCCAGCAGCAGCGGAATACTGGACGACACGGTATTGCCGGTCTCGGCCATGTCCTTGACGAACTTGCCGCGATGCAACCCATCATCGAAGCGCTGCGAGACCGCATCGACGATCGCCGCGCTGCCCTGATGCAGGCAGTACAGGTCGATATCCTCAGCTTTCAACTGGCTCGCTTCGAGCAACTGCTGCAAATGAGCTGGAACCTTGACCAGGGCGAAGTTGTAGACCTGGCGGCCATTCATGAAGAACTTGCCATCGGTGGTACGCAGGTGTTCGGCGCCGGCACCATCGCTGCCGAACAGCGACTTGCCCAACTGCCAGTTGGCACCCTCGCCCATCCAGGTGGCGGTGGCGGCATCGCCGAACAACATGGTGGTGTTGCGATCCTCGGGATCGACGATCTTCGAATACGGGTCGGCGGTGATCAGCAGGCCGTTCTTCAGGCCGGCGGCCTCCATGAAGCCCTTCATTGCATAAAGCCCATAGACATAGCCGGAGCAACCCAGCGAGATGTCGAAGGCGGCGATGGCGGTCGACAAACCCAGCTTGTGCTGGACGATCGCCGCGGTGTGCGGCAGGCCTTCGGCGTCGCCGTTCTGGGTAACGACGATCACCACATCGATGTCTGCCGGATCCAGCGTCGGATTTGCAGCAAACAGCGCCTTGGCAGCCTCGGCGCCGAGGTCGGAGGTTTCCTGGCCAGCGTCCTTGCGCGGCAGGAAGGTCGAACCGATCTTGCCGAAGATGAAATCCTGGTCCTTGCCGAATTTCGCACCCTGGGCGTAATTGTCGACACCCTCTACAGGTACGTAACTGGCGATGCTTTTGATGCCAATCATTGTGGCTTCCCGATGGAAATGGCGAAAATTCACGGGCTCTGGTGACCATGGCCATACGCCTTGCACGGTGCGTTGACGTGGCTGCCCGCTGACTCAATAGATTAGAGATGCGCGTTTCGACTGCCAAGTCACGATCACACTCCGTTTACGCTCCCATGGCAAGCATATGGGAGGTTGGCCGACTTCTTGCTACCCAAGCGATAAATCCGGTGTCGCCCGTCGGTTTCATGGCGAAAACCATCTGCGCACACTGTTCGGTGTCAGGTCTAACAAGCCCTGCTTCTAAAAACTCGCAAAACGAGCCGCACCTCATGGCCAAACCCATCACTGTCACCAGCCCGCTCCTGCCTCCGCTGGAAGAATTCCTGCCCTACCTGGAAAGCATCTGGGAAAGCAAGCGACTGACCAATGCCGGGCCTTTCCATGAGCAGCTGGAGCAGGAGTTGGCCGAGCACCTGGGCGTGGAGCATATTTCACTATTCTCCAACGGCACCCTGGCTCTGGTGACGGCACTGCAGGCCCTGCGCGTGACAGGTGAAGTCATCACCACCCCTTACTCCTTTGTGGCGACCGGCCATTCGCTGCTGTGGAACAACCTCAAACCGGTCTTCGTCGACATCGACCCGCGCACCAACAACCTGGATCCGCAACGCATCATCGAAGCGATCACGCCGGAGACTACCGCGATTCTCCCCGTGCATTGCTACGGCATCCCTTGCGATGTCGATGCCATCCAGGAGATCGCCGATACGTACGGTCTGAAAGTCATCTATGACGCGGCGCATGCTTTCGGTGTTCGCCAGGACGGGAAGAGCATTCTCAACAACGGGGACTTGTCGATCCTCAGCTTCCACGCCACCAAGGTGTTCAACACCTTCGAGGGCGGCGCCATCATCTGCAAGGACGAAAAGCTCAAGCGCCGCATCGACTTCCTGAAAAATTTCGGCTACGTCGATGAAACCGTGATCATGGCCACCGGCATCAACGGCAAGATGAACGAGATCCAGGCGGCCTTCGGCGTGCTGCAGCTGCGCCATATCGATGATGCGCTGCAGCGTCGCCGACGGGTTTTCGAGCGCTACCGCGAAGCGCTCAAAGGCCTCGACGGCATCACCCTGCTGCAACAGCCGCAGGGACTGGACTGGAACTATGCCTATTGCCCGATCCTTATCGACGAAAAGCGCTTCGGCGCATCTCGCGACATGGTCTATCAGCTGTATCGTGACCAGAACATCCTGGTCCGCCGCTACTTCTACCCACTGATCTGTGAGTTCCCCATGTACCGCGGCCTGGCAAGTTCCAACCTCGAACGCTTGCCCAACGCCCTGGAAATCTCGCGACAGGTACTTTGCCTGCCCATCTATCCGGACCTCGAGCCAGGAACCCAGGAACAGATCATCGACATCCTGCTGGGCGCGCGCCGGGCATGAACCTCGCCCCCACCATCGAACGCCAGCGCATTGCCCTCATGCAGCCGTATTTCCTGCCGTACCTGGGGTATTTCCAGCTGATCGCCGCGTCCGACCATTTTGTCCTCTATGACAACGTTCAGTTCATCAAGAACGGTTGGATCGAGCGCAACCGCTATCTGCTGGACGGTGAAGCCAAGTGGTTTCGCATCTCCCTGGCCAAGGACAGTCACACCCAGCAGATCACGCACCGGCGAATCGCCGAACAGTTCGCGTTGGGCGACCTGCTCAACAAGCTCGAGTTCGCCTACCGCAAGGCGCCTTTGCGCACCGAGATGATGGCCTGGCTGGAAGACCTGCTCACACCACCGGCCGACAGTATCGCCACGCTCAACGAGCGCCTGCTGCGGGCATGCTGCGCCCGCCTGGCGATCGATACTCCGATTACGCGCGCCAGCCAGCTGGAGCCAGGCGCCGGACTCCAGGGGCAGGAGCGGGTCATCGAGATCGTTCAGGCTTGCCGCGGCACTCATTACCTCAACCCAGTCGGGGGTGGCCACCTGTATCACCCACAGGCATTCCGGCAAGCCGGCATACACCTCGAACTGCTCGGTGCCAACCTGCCCCCCTATGCCCAGGGTGGCGGCGCCCATCCGTTCGTTGCCGGCCTGTCTATCCTCGACGCCCTGATGTTCAACGAACCTGAAGTCGTCGGCGCCTGGGCAAGGCAGGGGGACATCCAGCATGCCTAAAGCCATTGGCGGATACTTCGAGCTGGAGTTGCGCAAAGGCCAGACACCCTACCCCCAGGCTACGGCCTTCAATAGTGCGCGTTCGGCTTTTCGGGCATGGGTCCTGGCGCGTGCACCTCGTCGCGTTCACCTGCCCTACTACATTTGCGGCGTTGTCGAACAAGCGCTTCAGGGCCTGCCGGTCGAGCTGTGCCGGTATGAACTGACTGCCGGGCTGGCGGTGGCTACCCCTCCTGAACTGGCCGACGACGACGTCTTGCTTTACGTCGACTACTTCGGGCTTCGGAGTGACTATGTCCGCGAAGTGCTGGCCCCACGCTACGGGCACACACTCATCGTCGACAACTCACAGGCGCTGTTCACCGAAGCCCTGCCCGGCATCGCCACGTTCTACTCGCCGCGCAAATTCGTCGGCGTCGCAGATGGTGGCTGGCTGGTCAATGGCCCTCCGGGGCTGGAAGCCCTGCCAGGCAGTTCGCTGCCGCGCTTCGCGGCGCTGCTCGGCCGCCTGGAGCAACCGGCCGAACAGCACTACGCCGACTACCAGGCCAACGAGGCCGCGCTGGGGTTGCAAGGCGTCACGGCGATGTCCGCCAGCACCGCGCGCCTACTAGACAGTATCGATTACGCGCAAGTAGCCCGCAGACGTTGCGAGAACCTGACCTTGCTTCGCCAATGCCTGGACGAACTCAACGCCTTTCACGCCTGGCCAAGTGCCATTGTTCCGGCACTCAGCTACCCCTTGCTGCTCGACTCGGCCTCCAGCGCATCCGGATTGCGCAAGCACCTGCTGGAACATGCCATCTACGTCCCCTGCTACTGGCGTGAACTGATCGACAATCCGGCAACGCCTCCCCTGGAGCGCCATCTGGCCGAATGCCTGCTGCCCCTGCCCATGGACCAGCGCTATGGTGCCCAAGACATGCAGCGACTGGCCGACGCCGTTACTTCTTACCTGAGGACACCATGAGCATCAACGGTCAACGCATCGTGCTCAGAGCACTGGAACTCGACGACCTGCCCGCGCTGCACCGCTGGTCCAACGATGAAGCCTTGTGGAGCCTGCTCGGCGGCTGGCACTTCCCAGTCTCGCGCGAGGCGCAGAGGGACTGGCTGCTGGGGCTCAAGAACGACCGCTCAAACCAGCGCTTCGGTATCGAAGTGCCCCAGCACGGCCTGATCGGCACTGCCAACCTGGTGGGTATCGACTGGAAGGATGGAACTGCCGAGCACGGCATGATGATCGGCGACACAGCGCTGCGAGGCCAAGGTTACGGCACCGAGGTCATCGCCACGGTCATGCGCTATGCGTTTGATGAACTCGGCCTGCACCGGCTGTGGACGACCATCATCGAATACAACGAAGCCTCCCTGGCGACCTACACCCGCAAGGTGCCGTGGACCATCGAAGGCGTCCAGCGCCAGTGGTACTACCGCAAGGGGCGCCGCTGGGACCGGATCATGCTCGGCGTCACCGTGGACGACTACCGGCGCTGGCTCGACCAGCAGGAGCGAGGCCAATGAACGCCCTGCGCGAAGAGCTTGAGCGTAACGGTTACGCCTGCGTGCCAGACCTGATCAGGCAACCGCTGCTCGACCAACTGCGCGACGACCTGGCCACCGCCATCGACCGTTGCCGCCAGGTCCAGCTGGAAAACGGCATCACCCAACGCACCGAGCAAACGGCCCACCACATCCTGACCCCCGGCAGCCGCTTCGTCGAGTTGCTGGCAAGTCTCGCCGAGTGGGGGCTGGCCGACACCCTCGGGCACATGCTCGGCGGTGTGCCCATCCTCAATTCCTTCGGCGGCCTGAACAACCTCAACAGCACCGACGCCTACGTGCGCAATGTGCACCGAGACGTGCGCTCCTGGTCCGCCGAGAACATGCAGATGGCCCAGGCGCTGGTGCTGCTTGACGATTTCACCGTCGACAATGGTGCGACCCTGTTTTTGCCAGGCTCGCACACCGAACCGCAGAAACCCGATGACACACAATTCGAGGTCGACGCTCGCAAGGCGCTAGGCAGCGCAGGCTCTGTCTACCTGTTCGACTCGCGCATATGGCACGCGGCCGGCATCAACCGGACGCCCGACCCACGCCGCTGCCTGACACTGACCTTCACCCGCAGCTACTTCAAGCCGCAATTCGATTACTGCCGGGCGCTGGGCGAGGCATTCTGCCTGGCCCAGCCTGCCGCCGTGCAACAACTGCTCGGCTGGCACGCCCGGACCCCTTCGACCCTTCATGAGTGGTATCAGCCTGAAGATCAGCGCTTCTACCGCAAGAACCAGGGATGAGCCCCATGACCACACGCGACTACAACCAGGAATTCCAGGACAACGCCCACCGTAGCTACTTCTATGACTTCGATGCGCGCCTGCGGCGTTACATGCTGCAGACCTTCTCGCCGTGGCTGCTCGAAGGCCCGGCATTGGAGATGGGTTGCTTCGAGGGTGCGTTCACCACGCTGTTCGCTGAGCGATTCGACGACCTGACGGTGGTGGAGGCGGCCAGCGACCTGATCGAGGTGACTCGCAACAAGGTTGACGCGCCGATCACGTTCATCTGCAGCACCTTTGAACAGGCGCAGGTCGAACCACGCTACAAGAACATCTTCCTCATCCACACCCTCGAACACCTCGACGATCGGTGCCAAGTGCTCGAGCGGGTGCGTAACTGGCTGGCCCCCGGTGGCCGCCTGTTCATCGCCGTACCCAACGCCAATGCACCGTCGCGACAGATTGCGGTGAAGATGGGTCTTATCGAGCACAACAGTGCCGTGACAGAAGGCGAGCGCCTGCATGGCCATCGCGTCACCTATAGCCTCGACACCCTGGAACAGGAAGCGCGCAACGCAGGCTGGCACATCGCCCAACGTGGCGGCGTGTTCTTCAAGCCGCTGGCCAACTTCCAATTGGACAAGGCCCTTGAGACCCAACTGATCGACGACCGTTTCATGGACGCCTGCCAAGCCCTGGGCATGGTTTACCCAGACCTGTGCGCCAGTGTCTACGTGATCTGTGAACAGCCCGAAAGCACCGTGGACACGCCATGATCAACGCAGCCCTGCACGGCAAGCCGCGCCATCCCTACTATGTCTTCGCTCCTGACTACCGCGAAACCTCTTCCGGTATCTGCGTGCTGCACTACCTCTGCCATGCGCTCAACCTGGCAGGGTACGAAGCCTACGTCACCCAGTGCGCGACCAACCCGAACCTGCGCACACCGATCCTCACCGAAGAGATCCGCCAACGCCACAAGGCAATCGGCCTGGCGCCCATTGCCGTGTACCCCGAAGTGCTGGACGGCAACCCTTTAGGTGCGTCAGTCGTGGCACGCTACATCCTCAACCGCGAAGGCTTTCTGACCGGACGGGCGATCGATGCCCAGGACAGCGACCTTTATTTCTATTACACCCAGGACTTCCGTGGCGACGCCAACAGCGATGACCTGCTGCTGCTGCCGATCATAGACTCCGAACTGTTCTCTCCACCCGTGGAGCCGGTCGAACGCAGCGGCCACTACCTGTACCTGAACCGCATCGACCGGTCGCTGGTCGACCACTCCCTGATGCCGGACGACGTGCAGATTCTCAGCATGGCCAACCCGAAGACCCTGGCGCAACTGGCCGAAATCTTCCGCACCGCGTCCGTGCTCTACAGCTATGAAATCTCTGCCACCTGCACCGAAGCCATGCTGTGCGGTTGCCCTGTAATCTACATGCCTGGTGGCCACGTCAAGAGCCAGCCGTTCACCGAGCAGTTCGGCAATGCCGGCTCGGCACTCTACGACGAACCCGGCGGGCTGGAGCGTGCACGTGCGACAGTCATGCAGGCGCGCATGCGCTGGCTGGATATCGAGAAGGCGTTCTGGCCGCAACTGCAGAGTTTCCTCGACATCACCCAGCGTGCGGCGATCCAGCATGTCGCCGAACATCAGGTGCCCTCTCTCAAGGACTGGCTGCGCCACCGACAAACGACCCCCGCCCAGCAGTTGCTGGTTGATGCGCGTCGCCAGTCACTGCGTGGCCTGACTACCCTGACCTTGCTGGTGCGCGACAGGCTGGGTGATGCCCAGGCGCTCAACGACACACTGGACAGCATTGCCTGGTGGCGGACAAGCTCTGCCATCAACCTGCGTACGGTTGTACTGAGCGCTGCAGAGCCCCACCGGCTCGACGAGCACACACGCTGGCAGAGTGTCGGCCACCCCGGAGCCATCGAACTCAATGAAGTCCTGCAAAGTGATGACAGCGATTGGTTGATGCTGCTCGATGCCGGCGACGAGATCCTGCCGTCGGGCGCCTTGATGCTCGACCTTGAGCTGGCCGGCGCAGCGAATTGCAGAATGATCTATTGCGACGGCATGTTCCGCTCGAGCGAAGGTCCTGCCACAGTGCTGCGCCCCGGCGTCAACCTGGATTACCTGCTGAGCCTGCCGCTGGTCATGGCATCGCACTGGCTGATCCGCCGCCCGCTGGCGCTGCAGGTGGGCGGTTACGACGCCGCGCTCCCCGATGCGCTGGCGCTGGACCTGGTGCTACGGCTGATCGATGCCGAGGGACTCGACGGTATCGCGCACCTGGACGAGCCTTTTGTCGTCAGCGACTCGCCCGCCATGGTGCAAACCCCCGACGAGCGCAATGCGATCCTGCGTCACCTGGCCAACCGTGGCTATCCCAACGCCCAGATCGTGGAAAATCCGCCTCGCCACTATCACATCAAGTACCAGCACCCGCACCAGCCGCTGGTCTCGATCCTGATACCGACGCGCGACCAGCTGGCACTGCTCAGCCGTTGTGTCGAAAGCCTGCTGGAAAAGACACGTTACCCGCATTTCGAGATCATCCTGGTCGACAACGACAGTCAACTGCCGGAAACCCAGGAATGGCTGCAGCTGATGGCGAGCATCGCCGGCAGCAAGCTGAGCATTCTGAGTTGCCCCGGACCCTTCAATTTCAGCGCCCTGAACAACATTGCCGCCAGCCATGCGCGTGGTGAGTACCTGGTGCTGCTGAACAATGACGTGGCAGCCCTGAGCGATGACTGGCTGGATGAAATGCTCAACCACGCCCAACGCCCCGAGGTCGGCATTGTCGGTGCAAAACTGGTCACCCCCGCTGGGCGCATTCAGCATGCGGGCCTGATCGGCGGCCTGAACGGCCCCGCCGGCAGCCCATCACTCGATCAGGCGGCCAATGACGGCGGTTACCTTCAACGCTTGCTGGTCGACCAGAACATCAGCGCCGTCAGCGCAAGTTGCCTGATGATCCGCAAGGATGTCTACGCGGCGGCAGGCGGCATGGACGAAGAGCATTTCCAGCTGACCGGCAACGACCTGGACCTGTGCCTGAAAGTCGCCGCGCTGGGCTACCTGAACGTCTGGACCCCTCATGCCCTGCTGCTTCACGAAGGAGGCGCAACCTGGGCCCATGCCCGCAAGGATGCGACCTTGCGCCAGCGCTTTGAACATGAGCAACGTCAGTTGCAGATGAAGTGGCTGGCGACCTTGGCCAATGATCCGGCACACAACAAGAACCTCGCTCTGCGCGGTACCGGTTACGAGTTCGAGGCCCTGCACGATCTGACCTGGAAACCGCTGTGCTGGCGCCCGTTGCCCGTGGTTCTGGCGTATCCAGCGCTCGATGAGCAGAGCGCCGCGGAGCGCCTGAAACCGGCTTTCACCACTCTGCGCGAGGCCGGCCTGATTGACGGTTGCCTGAGCACGCGCGCACTCAGCCCCGTCGAGGTAGAACGCCTACGCCCGGACGTTATCGTCATCCAGCACCAGTCCGATCTGCGCCGCCTGAAACTGATCAGGCCTGGGGTGGAACTGTCGCAGGCATTCAAGGTATTGGAGGTTAGCGGCCCCCTCGCCTGCCTGGGCCCACAGGCCGACACGGCGCGCTTGGAGCGCGAGATCCTGATGCAGGCCATGCAACTGGTTGATCGTATCGTCGTGCCGACCCAGGCCATGGCGGACGCCTTGGCGCCCCTGCATGCCGACGTTCGCGTGATTGGCACTCGCCTGGACTCGCGCTGGGGCAACCTGCCACAGCCTTCGAAACCGGAAGGGAAGCTACGCGTGGGTTGTGGTTTCTCAGCTCGCTGGGCAAAAGCGTCGCAACTGGCCGAAAGGCTGGTGCGCCACTTCGCCGACCAGGTGGACTGGATATTGTGGGGCGATGTACCACAGCACCTGCATAGCTGTGCCCGCGAGATTCATCCGGCCAGCGTCCAGTACACACCCAGGATGCTTGCCAGTCTGAATCTGGGGACGACCCTGGCGCTGCGCGCGGACGATCCAGCCGAGCAGCTGGACGACGCCTTGGCACTGCTGCAGTTTGCCGCTTGCGGCCATTCGGTGATCTGTAGCGATGTTGCCTCGTTCCAGGGCGAGCATGACGTTATCCGCGTGCATAACGATCTCAATGACTGGATAGCGGCACTGGAACGACAACTGCGTGGCACAGCTGAACGCACCCAGCAAGCTGAAGCACACGGGCTGCTGGACGAGACGCACCTGCGAAACTGGCAAGCAGCCTGGTTGCCAGACTGATAACTGTCGATGGGGCGCCGCCAGGCGCTCCGTCGTCAGCGCCGTGCCCGCGCGGGGCGCACATGGCCTTTAGCGCTTGCCCCTGGCACGCCTCGAACTGCGCACCAGGGGCACCTCACACCTCAGGCAATGGCCTGCAGCCAGCTTCGCGACATCCGTTGAGCAACGGCCCCAGCATCAAGGGGCGCACGGCTAACGAATGCCTCGGGCCACGAACCGCACAAGACCGGTAGTTGAGGTGCGGCGGTAATTCCCGACAGATCCAGCATCCGCGCATGAGGCGTCCACAGCACGAGCATGCCAGCTTGCGCAGCACGCAAACACAAGTCGATGTCCTGCCCTTCGCCTGCCTGCAGACCCGAACAGTGCTCGAAAAGCTCTCGTCGAACCATCAGGCAGCTGCCCGATACCGCCTGACAACTGCGCACCGAAGCGATCCAGGGCGACACGGCATCCACATCCACCGGTTTCCCCTGCCACGGGGAATAAACATGCCCCTCGGCCAGCAACTGATAACCGGCGTGAACGATCATCGCCTCGGTATTCACCAGCAAGCTGCCCACCACACCGACTTCAGGTCGCTGCGCCTGGTTGAGCAGGGCTTCCAGCCATGCCGGAGCGACAACCTGGCAATGAGCCGAAAGCAGTACCAGTTGTTCGCCCTGCGCGTTGGCCGCAGCAAGGTTCAACAGCTCACCGGTGCTGGCGGCCTGGTGTGTCTCGAGCAACCGCACACGGGCACCACAGCCTTGCACCAGGCTTGCCAGGTCTTCACTGCTTCGCTCGCAGGCAACCAGAACCTCGTAACGGGGGTAACGGGTCCGCTGCAATACGCTGGTCAGGCACGCCCGTAACCGCTCATGATCGCCCTCGTCGGCAATCAGGATACTGACCAGAGGTGTCGCCCCATGGCGATAGTCGATCTGCACGCAACCGTCGCCCTGCGCGGCGAGTTGCGGGTTGTAGCCCAACTGGACCAGGTGGCGGTTGACGACCTGAGTCTCATCATCGGCCTGGGCCGGCTCAGGCTGATCACCAATTACCAGGTACTCGTCGACATGACCCAGGCAGCCAACGCCGTGCTGTTCGATCATGCGCAGCAACACGTCGAGTTCCAGCGCGCGCCCTGCGGCTTCGCGATAGCCGCCCATCTCAACCAAGGCATCGCGCTTGATCAGCCAATGCCCCGCCATCAACCCTGAACGCGAGCGGAGCAGGTCGATGTCGGCACCCGGCCTGATGATGCTGAGCAGGCGCTGATCCGCACTGCGTTGCACTTCATTGCCGCAAATGGCCAGACAAGGTGGCTGTTCGGCGAGTTCCACCTGGGCGCGCAGCACGCCACCGGCAGTAACCTGATCACCTGCCCGCAGCAGCATCAGCCATTCACTGGGCATTTGACGCAGGAGCTGGTTGAGGTGCGCCACCAGATTGGCGCTGGTCACCTTGATGAAGTGCAACGTGTCTTTCGCAGCAGTGATGGCCGGGAGCGTACCCGCCTTGAGTACCACAATGCGGATCCCGCGCATGCCACTTGCGACGATGCTGTCGAAGGTGCGCTGCAACGCGGCGTCGTCGTCCTGTGCGTCGAGCACGACGAACGCCAGCTCCGGAGCCTTGCGCCGGGCAAGGTGCGCCTGGATGCGACGGGTCTCGGCAGCGCTCGGCGCCGCGCCCGCGATTGTCCGCAGCACCTGCCCGGAAGGCGTTTCGTCCAGGGCCCTGGCAAGATCCAGGTTCGATACGGCGCCCAGACGCTTGACCCAGGTATCGAGTTCCTTGATCTGCTCTTCGTCGCGCTTGCCACCCAGGCTGTCGCGCAGACGGCTGCACACGTGCCGGTCGAACAGGTTCAGCGACAGCGCCTGCCAGTACCGCTCTTGCAGGCTCTGTGGCGTATCGCCTGCATGCTCCTGGAGCAACTCACGCTGCTGAACCCAGACGCCTTCGAGCGCCTTGGTGTGCGCCTGACCAACCGGCCAGGCATGCAAGAGAAACTCCAGAGCCGACAATTGCTTGTGCAAAGAGGCGCTGTAGTAAGGCAGTTCAACGTACTGCCGTGGCTCGAACCGGCGCTGCGGATCATCGATCACACTGGTCCATTGGGAGGTGAACAGCAAAGGTCCCTGCCCTGCATCATGGGTGTTGCGCACGAAAAGGCGTAGTACGGCGTAACCCTCTTCGCCAGCGCAGATACCCTGATGCTCGGAGTCGGCCTGACGCAGCTCACGGATGATCTGGGCCAGGACCTGCTCATGAGCCGCCCCGCCAGATTGGGTGCAACGCTGCTCGACCACGCTGCTGGCAATGCCCAACACTTTGCAAGGCCCCTGCAAAAGCAGCGCCCAGGACAACCCCAGTAGCCAGTGTTCAACGCCATTGCCACCTGGTGCGGTATTCAGCGCATGGGTGAACGCCTCGGCCCGCACCACTGCGCGCCAGGCCTGCAAGCTCGCCTGCGCATGACGCCGCAGGCGGGCCAAGGCACCACTGCCGTCTTCGCCATCGGCGGCCTCGCCGACCTTGAAATAGGCAACTTCGCTTCTGCCTGGCTGATAAGCCAGCAAATGCCCCTGAGCCATGATCTCGTGGGGATGGGCCTGCAAATACTGCAGCGCCAGATCCAGTGCATCGGGGAGCAGGAAATCATGCTCGTCGGCAAGCACCACGTAGGGTGTGCCCAGTTTGTCCACAGCCTGGCGTATCGCCGCCTGCCGATCGTCGTTGGACGTCACATCGACAGTCTGCCAACGACAACCATGGCGATCGTAATAGGCGCCAGCGCGCAGGCTTCGGTCCGACCGTGGGCCCGTCAACAGCACCACGCCAATCGCGTGCCGCAACGATGTACTTTCGATAGTTTGCTCAGTCATGGCACATCCAACGTTTGATGTTGTCTTTCATAACAGGCCTGGTGCTAGCCTCAATCGGCAAGCCAACCATTGGCCCAGTGCTGCAGGTTTCGTTGCGTCAGCACGTAGTCGCGCAACACCGCCTCACGCAGTGCATCACCTTCGCGGTAGCTGGCGGCCGGGTCGTTCAGATGCATGCGGATCGCCGCCAGCCATTCCTCGCTCCGGTTCGTAAGCACGCGTGTGCACGGCAGGTAGCCCTGATAGGCCTTGGTATCGGTGCACACCACCGGGAAACCGCAGGCCCCGTATTCGAGCAAGCGCAGGTTGCTCTTGCAGTCGTTGAACAGGTTCTGCTCCAAAGGTGCCAGCGCCAGGTCAAGGTTGAGGCTGGCCAGCTTGCGCGGATACAACCCCATTGGCACGCCTTTGTGGAACTCTTTGATGTACGGCCGCAGGATCTCTGGGCACATGCCGAAGAATACCCAGTCGACCTCATCGGCAAGGGTTTTCACGACGTCGATCAAAAGCTCCAGGTCCCCCCCGTGACTGGTGCCTCCCGCCCAGCCCACCCGCGGCCTGGCCGAGGTCTGGCGCTGGCTGGCCAGATCCCCCCACAGCGGCGCCGCCAACATGTTCGGCACCACGCGGATATCGTCGATCATGCCCCGCAACGCATCAGCCAACGGCTCGGTGGACACCACCAGTCGATCGCACAAGCCAATGCCGCGGGTGACCATCTCGCGCATGTTGCTCGGCATGTTGCGCCCGTGGGCATTCTTCTTCGGCACATCGAGGATGTAGTCGTCGATCTCGTAAATTCGCCGGGCATTGGAGTAGCGCTTGATGCGCTCGATCTCGTTGATGGCAGCGCTGGTGTAACGACACTGCAGGATGACAACATCCGGCTTTTCCCGTTCCAGCTCGAGCATGCCCGGGGTGCTGTAGTTCAACCGCCCCTGGATCCAGCCGGCGCGCTCGAGCTCACTGAACGGCTGGGCTACCCGGTAATGGCCCACCGCTGTGGTGTTGATCGGCAACGCCAGCACCGAAGGGAGGACACGGCCGATGAACGGGTCCCAACCACTGCGATGTCCTGGCTCCAGGTTGAAGCTGGCGCGGGTCAAGCTCAGATTACGGTTGTAGGCCGGGTCATTGGCCACCTGGGGCAACCAACGCTCATAGAACGCCTCCTTGTCACACTCCAGCGTGTTGACGGCCGCCGTGCCCAGCTTCGCCACCAGGGCGTGGGGCGTCCAGACCACAAGGTAGCCCAGCTCCCGCACCCGCAGGCACAAGTCGGCATCGAGAAGCCCTTGTTGAAGGCGCTCACAGTCCAACCCCCCGAGCGCGACAAAGATCTCGCGACGCACCAGCAGGCAATCCTGGCTGACGGCGCTCCAGTTCTGCACCAGGTCGGCACGGCTCATGTAGCTGGCCGAACTGGCCGAGTAGCCCAGGAACGGCGTCCCGGCCGGGCCATGCAGGCCGAGCACCAACCCGGCTCCGGCCACCTTGCCGTCGGCATCGCACAACTTGGGCCCCACCACGCCGACTTCCGGGCGACGGGCATGGCTCATCAGCTCGTCCAACCATCCACGTTCGAATACCATGCACTGGGCATCGAGCAATAGCAGGTAGTCACCGCGCGCCAGGCTGCTGGCCTGATTCAAGGCCGCCGCCGGTGTCAACCCGTTGCCACTGACAACCCGCAACTGCTCGCTACCCAACCCGCGCATCGCCTGCAACCAGTCAACCAACGGCTGGGGCTCGTGACCATCGGTGACGATCAGCACTTCATGGTTGGCGTAGGCCGTGTGTTCGAAAATCGACTCCACGCAGCGTACCAACGCCTGCACATCACGCCCCGCACGGACCAGGATCGACACCGGGGCTGTTGCGTCGTGGGCATAGAAAACCCGCGTGAACAGCCCACCACCGAGGGTTTCGACTCGCCCTTGCACGTTCAGGCGACGCAGGTGCGCGTGCACCACCTTGTCCGCGACGCCCTGGCTTGCCACATTGACCAGCCAGCCCTCGTAGGTCGTCCGGCTTTGCACCAGCAGTTCGGCGATATGCTCGACCACGTGCAGGCCGCGGCTCTCGACCATTCGCCAGATCACGTCATGGGGGGCGAGGTCCTGGAAGGCGGCGTCGAAACCACCGATATCGCGAACCATCGCACTATCGAATGCCAGCACCCGCCCGACATAAGGCATGCTGCGCATCAGGTCGAGATTGAAGTCCGGCTTGAACACCGGGCTGGACGCGCGCAAACCATCGTGGGCCCCTTCATCGGCATACACGCAGGCACAGTCGGGGCGCAACACCATGCGCTCGGCCATAATGACCAAGGCATGCGGATGCAGGCGATCACCGGGCTGCATCAGGATGATCCAGTCGGCCTGCGGCTCCTCATTCAAGCGCTGGTTGAGCTGCGTCGCCACCGCCCCTTGCAGTTCGAAACGCCTGACATGCGTCCCAACGCTCGTCGGCAACTGCACATCATCGTCGGTCAACACCCAGACTTCATGGGCCGGATAGGACTGGCAGGCCAGGCTCTCCAGGGTCGACGCGAGAACGCCTTCCTCGGCCTGCGGCGCGATGATCACCGGCACGATCCGTGGCCTGGTGGACCACTGTTCGATACGCTTTGGCAGCAGCTGCAATTGCCCGACAGAAAGTCTGCGGCACTCCAGCCACTCATCGTAGAGCTCGTCGAAACTCAGGCTGTCGCTACCGATCTGCTGCTGGAAGTTGGCGACCTGGCCAAAATACAAGCGCTGCAGGTCGAGCTCCTGCCAGGGTTCACTGCTCTGCACGCGATCGTCGCCCAACGGACGGTAGCGTACCCAACCCGTGGCGGGCGCGGGATCCACCAGACGCGACTCGAGCATCTGCAGCAACCATTCGGTCTCACGTTCACTCGCCAGCGTCATCGCAGCACGATGGCTGAGGCGCCCATGGTGCAGGCGCTCGAGGCTCAGCACATCCTGTAGATAGGCCAGGTCGCCCCTGCGCAGCAAGCAGGTGTACAACGCCATATCCAGGCGTGCGACGAACCCCTGACCATCCTGAACCAACGCCGGCAGAAATTCCCGGACCTGCTCAGTGCGCATCAGCGCATGGCTGATGCCACCGACCAGGTTGGGCGCGGCGCTGGCGATCAGCTCCAGCAGGTCCCCCCCCTTGAGCACCGCACTGACCGGGGATATCCGGCAGTTGAGCAGACGCGACGGCAGCAGCGTGTCTTCGGCATCGCACAGAAAGTGCTGGCCAGACACGATGCTGACCTGAGGGCAATGGGCGAAAACCTGTGCCTGAGCACTGATGCAACTCGCCATCAGCAAGTCATCGTCGCACAGGAATTTGACCAGCTCGCCCTCGCAGCGCTCCAGACATGCCAGCAGGTTGCGAGCAAAGCCAAGCGGCGTCGAGTTGCGCTCATAGCGCACGGGTATGACCGACAGCGCAGCCAGCTCCTCGCAGATCGTCTTGATCTGGTCATCGCTGCTGTCATCCCCGATGACGACCTCCAGGTACGGATAGTCCTGCCCCAGGGCGCTTTGCAAGGCACGGCGCAGGAAGGTGGCGTTGAAGGCGGGGATGGCGATGCTGACGAGAACCGGATGAGTCACGATGCGGGACCTTACAGAGGGGCCCGTGCGCCCGGGGGGCAGGCGCACGGAGGGTAACGCGGGAGGCAGGGTCAGATGTAGTTGACCAGCGACAGGCCGGCAATCTTGGCGTAGGACTGCAGCGAAGCTTGCAGCATGTTGGTCTGCATCTGCAGACGCAGCATTACGGTTGCCGGATCGACTTCACGGATCGAACTCTGGGTCTTGGTGTTCTCGGTATTCAGCGCGTCGTTGGTTTCGGCCTGTATATCCAAGGCCTGACCACGGCCACCGATGGAGCTGATCGACGATGTCACCTGGTTGGTGGCGCTGGCGATGTTGCCCACCGCCGCATCCAGCGATGACAGGAAGTTCTGGCGCGCCACCGGGTCCTTGTCTACCGGCGTGCTCAGCGCAGCGCGGAACTGGCTGATGGTATCGAGCACGTTCTGGGTCTGGTGGGTGTCGACCTTGATGGCGAACGAGTCACCTGCGTTCGGTGCGCCCGACAAGTCGAAGCTCACCCCCGCCGCAGTGGCGGTGGTGCCGGCCAGCGTGCCAGTGGACACCGGTCGGCTGTTGTCGGTGATCGGCGCCGCGTACAGCTCGAAATCGGTGGCACTGGTGAACTTGAGCACCGCACCGCCGCCTGGGAAGGCCGCGTTGTAAGCGGTCTGGTTGGTGATGGTGGCACCGTTGACCTGGGTCGACGAGGTGTTGCCCGGGCTGCGGCTGCCAGCGATATCGTCAGGCTTGGAAGCCAGCGAAAAGCTGTGGCCGGCGATGGCCGCGTCAGGGTTGGCTGCATCGCCCGGCTGAAGGCTGATCTTCAGGCGCAGGTCGACACCGCGGAAGCTGATGCTGGTGTTGTCGCCTTTCGGGTCGAAGGTGCCGCCTTGAGTCGCTTCCAGGGTCACGTCGTTGCCGCCGGCATCGAGGATCTTGAACTGGGTGCTGCTGGTGAACTCGACGCTGTACGGCTCACCACTGCGGAACTTGTCGTTGTAGGCGACGCTGCCGGACACCTGGCCATTGGACAGGCTGACACGGCCATCGTCCACCGCCGGGGCGGTCAGGCGGGTCTGGCTGCGGCTGGTGTTCAGCGCCTGCTCGAATGCGTCGTAGCCGGTTTCGTTGGCGGCCAGGCTGAGCATGTCACCGACCTGCAGCTTGAGCTGGGTCTGGTCGCCCTGGTAGCTGTAGCTGCCGTCAGCGTTGCGCACGTAGGGCTGGGTGTCGCCCTTGGAGCCGGAGAACAGGTACTTGCCGTTCTCGTCCTTGCTGTTCATCAGCGAGAACAGCTGGTCTTCCAGCGACGACAGTTCGGCAGCGTTGGCCTTGCGGTCGGCGTCGGTGAAGCTGGCGTTGCCGGAGCTGACCGCCAGTTCGTTGACCCGCTGCAGGATGGCACCGATGGAGTTCAGGGTGCTTTCGGTGTTGCCCAGGGCGTTGCGCACGTTGGTGACGTTGTCGCCGTACTGTTTGAGCATGTTCTGCTGCTGCTCGAGTTGCAGCAGGCGCGCCGCGCCGACCGGATCGTCGGCAGCGGTGCGCACGCGGATGCCGTCGCTGGACTGCTCGCGGGTGCGGTTCAGGTTGGAGAAGGTGCGCTGGTAGTCGCTGCTGGCGCTGTTGTAGAACTGCGAAGTGGAAATACGCACGGGCTAGCGCTCCTTAAAGGCTGTTGATCAAGGTGGCGAAGGTTTCCTGGGCCGCCTTGATGATCTGCGACGACGCCGTGTAGTACTGCTGGAACTTGATCAGGTTGCCGGTCTCTTCGTCGATCGACACCCCCGATACCGCATCGCGGCTCTCCAGTGCAGACTTTTGCAGGGCATTGGTGGCGTCGCTGTCCATGCTCGCCTGGGCGGCCTTGCCGCCGACGTTCGACACCAGCTTGGCGTAGGCATCGGTCATGCTGATGCCCTTGCCATCGGCGCCCACCTCGACGGTGCCCTTGGTTTGCAGGTCGATGGTGGACTGGGCGTTGCGGTTGTCCGCCGAACCCGACTTGGTCAGCGACACGGTGTAGTTGTCGCCGGTCTTGGGGGCGCCGGTGATGTCCATCTCGAAGGTGAATTTCTTCTGCGTGGCGCCATCCATGATCGGGGCGCCGCTGCCATCGACCATCGGTACGGACAGCTGCAGCTTGTTGCTCTGGCCCGGGACGATGGTGCCGGTGCCAATGGAGTTGCCCTTGGAGTCGTACAGCGTGTAGCCCTGCGGCGAGACGCTGTCGTCACCGAACACCAGCTTGACCGGCGTGGAGTACTTCAGGCCGTTCTGCAGGTCGGTACGCTGGGCGGCGTTGTAGATGTCCAGCTCGGAGGTCAGGGTCGGCTGGGTGATCTGCCCGGTGCCCTTGTTGCCCGAACCACTGACCGCGGTCAGCGGGGCGGCGAACGCCAGGCGCTTGGGGTCGGTGAGCGTCGAGTCGATATTGGCCGCGGCGTTGCGCGTCGGGGTGATCTTGAAGCTGTCACCGGCACTCATGGCACCGCCATTGAGCGCAAGGGTGAAACCGTCGATGACCGGTGGCGGGTTGGTGCTGAGGTCGAAGGTACCCATGTCGGTGCCGTCGGGCAGCTTGCGCACGTTGTAGCCAGTGGCACTGGTGAAGGTCACCTGGTAGTCGCTGGTCGACAGCTTGCCGGTGTCCTTGATGGTCACGTCGAGGTTACCCGAGCCGGCGCTGTTGCCCAGCTTCGGTACGCTGCGCTGGCTGATGTTGGCGGCGCTGTTGATGTCGCCGAACAGCAGCGCGCCGAACTCACCGTTCTTGTCGATGCCCTGGGCCAGCTGGCTGTTGATGGCATCGGCCACCACCAGCGCCACGCGCCCCAGCTCGTTGAGGGCAGGGTCGAGGGTGTCATTGCGGTAGCGGATCAGGCCGCCCAGCTCACCACCGCTGGCGGAGCTGGTGATGTCCATCTTGGTGCTGCCGCGGTTGAGGATCAGGTTCAAGCGCGTCGGGTCGCTGGGGTTCGGCCCGGTTTCCAGGGTTTGGGTGGTGTTGCCCAGCACCAGCGACTGGCCGTTCTTGAGGTAGATGTCGTAATTGCCTTCGCGCTCCACCACATCCACGCCGATCAGCTTGTTCAGCTCGCGCACCGCGCCGTCACGCTGGTCGAGCAGGTCGTTCGGCTTGCCGGTGATCGCCGTCATCTTGACGATCTGCTGGTTGTACTCGGCGATGGTCGCGGTGAGCTTGTTCACCTGGTCGGCCATCGACTTCATGTTGGTATTGATGTCGCTGTTCTGCTGGTTCATCTGCGCCGACAGCGAGTTGAAGCGCTGGGCCAGGGCCTGGGCACTGGTCAGCAGCAGTTGGCGCGAGGCATCTTCGGTCGGCTTGGCAGAGGCATCCTGCATGGCGCTGAAGAAGCTCTTGAGCGCGGCGGTGATGCCGGTGTCGGCGCCGTACAGGGCCTTGTCCAGCGGGTTGATCTGGTTGAGATACGAGCTGGCATCGCTGGACAGCGACGTCGTGGTGCGCAGCTGGTTCTCGAGGTACGAGTTGTACACCCGGCGCACGTCGGCCAGCGTGGTGCCGGTGCCGATGAACACCTGGCCGGTCTGTTGGCCACCCTTGGTCTTCTGCACGATCTGCTGGCGAGAGTAACTTTCCACATCGGCGTTGGCGATGTTGTTACCCAGGGTGTACATCCCGGACTGGGCGGCGCCCAGGCCCGACATACCGATATTGATCAAACTCGCCATGGTTCCGTGCCCTTAAAGTGTCGTGGTGGTCCCGAGCATTGCGTAGCTCTGTTCCGACTTCATCTGCTTTGCGATCTGCGAGATCTTGCTGGCGTAGTTCGGGTCGGTGGCGTACCCGGCCTTTTGCAGTTCCCGCACAAACTGTTCTGGTTTATCGGCAGCCTTCACCGCATCTTGATAGCGCGCGTTGTTCTGCAACAGGCTGACCAGGTCGTGGAAACTGTCCTGGTAGCTGTCGTAGGAACGGAACGCCGCCGTCTCCTTGACGAACTGGCCATCGCGGAATTCGCTGGTGATTGCCCGCGCCTCGCCACCCTGCCAGTTGCCGCTGGCCTTGATGCCGAACAGGTTGTGGCTGCTGCTGCCGTCGGTGTTGCGCATGACCGACTTGCCCCAGCCGGTTTCCAGGGCGGCCTGGGCCACCAGATAGCGCGGGTCGATGCCGATGCGCTTGGCGGCCTGCTCGGCCATCGGCAGCATGGTGGCGACGAAGGCATCGCTGTCGGCGAAGGCTTTCTTCGGCGCCAGCGGCGGCTGGGCGCGACCGAGTATCTGCAACTCGCGGGTGGGCGCCGCGTACGTCTTGGCCGGTTGCCAGTCACCGGCGGCCACGCCCCCTTGGGGAATGTCGACACGGTTGGGCAACGCCGCGGTGTTGGCGGTAGCAGCGGACGGCACGATACCGGCCAGCAGGCGGTCGGTGAGCTTGCCAGGCAGGGCCAGGCGGCGCGAGTTGAGCGCGGCCATGTCATTGCGCGTGCCCGCGGCTTCAGTGGTGCGCACCGGCTCGGCGACCTTCGACGCCCACAGCGCAGGACCAGGCCCGTCGCCGCGCGGGAACGGGCTGGTGTTGGGGTGCGCGGCCTTGTTCTTCGACAGCTGGCGTACCAGCACGTCCTGCAGGCCGATACCACCGCCCTCGCGGGACATGCTCACCGCCAGCTGCTGGTCGTACATGTCGCGGTACTGCTTGACCGTGTCGCTGTTCATCGGGCTGTCTTCGTCGGCCATCACATCGGTGGCCTTGCGTGACGCCTTGAGCATCTCGCTGATGAACAGCGACTCGAACTCCCGGGCCACCTTGCGCACGTTGGCGTCGCTGTCGCGATCGCCGTGCTTGAGCGAGCTCAGGCGGTTGAGGTCGGTGTAGGCGCCGCTGTCGGCGTGCCCGGAGACCAGGCTCTTCGAATTCATGCCAGCCGTCCTCAGATCACGATCAGGTCGGCCTGCAACGCGCCGGCCTGCTTCAGGGCTTCGAGGATGGCCATCAGGTCGCTCGGCGCCGCGCCGACCTGGTTGACCGCACGGACGATCTCATCCAGCGTGGTGCCGGGACCGAACTTGAACATCGGCTTGGCTTCCTGCTGGGCGTCAACCCGCGAGCGCGGCACCACGGCGGTCTGGCCATTGGAGAACGGCCCCGGCTGGCTGACGATCGGGTCTTCGGTGATGGTCACGGTCAGGCTGCCGTGGGTGACCGCCGCTGGCGACACCTTGACGTTCTGGCCAATGACGATGGTGCCGGTACGCGAATTGATGATGACCTTGGCCACGGCCTGGCCCGGGTCGATCTCGAGGTTTTCCAGAATCGCCAGGTAGTCCACGCGCTGGCTGGGGTCCATGGGCGCGGTGACCCGTACCGAACCGCCATCGACAGCTTGTGCCACGCCCGGGCCGAGCAGGTCGTTGACCTTGTCGACGATGCGTTTGGCAGTGGTGAAGTCGGGGCGGTTGAGGTTGAGCGTGAGGCTGTTGCCCTGGTTGAAGCCGCTTGGTACCGCGCGCTCGACGGACGCACCGCCGGGGATACGCCCGGCCGACGGCACGTTGACGGTGATCTTCGAACCGTCGCGGCCCTCGGCATCGAAGCCACCGACCACCAGGTTACCCTGTGCGACGGCGTAGACGTTGCCGTCGATACCCTTGAGCGGGGTCATCAGCAGGCTGCCACCGCGCAGGCTCTTGGAGTTACCGATCGACGACACCGTGATGTCGACCACCTGGCCGGGCTTGGCGAAGGCCGGCAGGTCGGCGTGCACCGACACCGCAGCGACGTTCTTCAGCTGCACGTTGCCCGAGCCTGGCGGTACCTTGATACCGAACTGCGACAGCATGTTGTTGAAGGTCTGCAGGGTGAACGGGGTCTGGGTGGTCTGGTCACCCGTGCCGTTCAGGCCCACCACCAGACCGTAGCCGATCAGCTGGTTGGAGCGCACGCCGGAAATGCTGGCGATATCCTTCAGGCGCTCGGCGTGAGCGCCGAACGCGCAGGTCAGGAGAAGAGTCGCGGCAATCAACCGCCTAGCGTTGAACATGGTCATCCGTACTCAGAAGGGCCAGAGCGGGCTGATGAAGAAGCGGTCCAGCCAACCGGGCTGGCTGGCATCGGCGAACGAGCCGGTGCCCGAATAGGTGATGCGCGCGTCGGCCACGCGAGTGGACGGCACGGTGTTGTCGGTGGCGATGTCGTCGGCGCGGATCATGCCGGCGATGCGCACCAGCTCTTCGCCGGTGTTCAGGGTCATCCACTTCTCGCCGCGCACGGCGATGATGCCGTTGGGCAGCACTTCGGCGACGGTGACGGTGATCGAGCCGGTCAGGGTGTTTCCCTGGGTGGCCTTGCTGTCGCCCTTGGTGGTGCGGTCGCCGCTGTAGCCTGCTTCGAGCGACAGGTCACCGCTACCGAACGGGTTGTTGGTGTTCGGGGTGGTGCCGAACAGCGAGGTCAAGCCAATGTCGGCCTTGCTGTTCTTCTGGATCTGCGAGCCTGCATTCTTGCTCGCCGAGGTGCGCTCGTTGAGGGTGATGGTGATGATGTCACCCACCCGGAACGCCTTGCGGTCGCTGTACAGGTTCTGCTCGAAACCGGCCTGGTAGATCGAGCCGTTGTTGGCCGCCGCCGGCAACGGGGTGCGCGGCAGGACCGGCGCGTAGTACGGGTCGTTTGGCTTGGGCGTCGGCGCGACGCAACCGGCCAGCAACACCGCCCCCCCAAGGGCGAAAACGGACAACAGACGATTCATGACGCTTACCTCACGGTGTAACAGGCGCTGCAACAGCGAGCGGATGAACAATGGCCCGCCAGGCGGGCCATCAGGGCTTACAGCTGCTGGGTGACGAACGACAGCATCTTGTCGGCTGCGGAGATGACTTTGGAGTTCATCTCGTAGGCGCGCTGGGTGGTGATCATGTTGACCAGCTCTTCCACGGTGCTGACGTTGGAGTTTTCCAGGGTCTGCTGCAGGGTGGGGCCGAAACCGTTCAGGCCCGGGGTGCCGATCTGCGGCGCGCCGCTGGCAGCGGTCTCGAGGAACAGGTTGCCGCCAATCGCCTGCAAACCGGCCGGGTTGATGAAGTCGGCGGTCTGGATGTTGCCGATGACCTGCGCGGCCGGGTTGCCGGCGGTGGTGATCGACACGGTGCCGTCCTGGCCGACGGTGAAGCTCTGCGCTTCCGGCGGCACGACGATCGCCGGTTCCAGGGCAAAACCGTTGGCGGTGACGATCTGGCCGTCGGAGTTCAGGTGGAAGGTGCCGTCGCGGGTGTACGACACGGTGCCGTCCGGTTGCAGTACCTGGAAGAAGCCACGGCCGTTGACCGCCATGTCCAGCGGGTTCTCGGTGGTCTGCAGGCTGCCGGTCTGGAAGTTCTTCTGGGTGCCGACGATGCGCACACCGGTACCGACCTGCAGGCCGGACGGCAGCTCGCTGTCCTGGGTCGACTGGGCACCTGGCTGGCGTTTGATCTGGTACAGCAGGTCCTGGAACTCGGCGCGATCACGCTTGAAGCCGGTGGTCGAGACGTTGGCCAGGTTGTTGGAGATGACCGTCAGGTTGGTGTCCTGGGCGGACAGGCCGGTTTTAGCGACCCAAAGAGCCGGAAGCATTTAGTGTTCTCCTCGTGCGCCTGTTTTACGGCACCCGTTCAAATGTGATTAGCCGATTTGCAAAACCCGAGCCATGGCTTGATCGCCTTCCTCGGCCGCTTTCATCATCTTGACGTGCAACTCGAACTGCCGGGACAGCGCCAGCACCGAGGTCATTTCCTCGACGGCATTGACGTTGCTGCCTTGCAGGAAGCCCGATACCACGCGCACGTTGACATCGGCGTCGGCCGGCTGGCCGCTCTTGGTGTGGATCAGCCCGTCGGTGCCTTTGGTCATGGTCTTGATGTCGGGGTTGACCAGCTTGATCCGGTCCACCTCGGCCATGACCCGCGGGTCCTCGCCCATGGCGCGGATGCTGATGGTGCCGTCGTCGCCCACCTCGACCTTCTGCTCGGGTGGAACGGCGATCGGGCCGCCATTGCCCATGACCGGCATGCCGTTGCCGGCGCGCAGCACACCGAGCGCGTCAATGTTCAGGCTGCCGGTGCGCACGTAGGCTTCGCTGCCATCGGGCGCCTGCACGGCGATGAAGCCATCACCGGTGACCGCCACGTCCAGCTCGCGCCCGGTCTCGACCAGGGGGCCTGCGCTGAAGTCGGTGGCCGGCCGCTCGCTCATGGCGAAGGCCCGCGCCGGAAAGCTGTCACCGAACACCGGCATCGAGCGCGCCTGCTCCAGGTCGCGCTGGAAACCGTTGGTGGAAACGTTCGCCAGGTTGTTGGCATGGGCCTTCTGCGCCAGCGCGTTCTGGCTGGCACCGGTCATGGCCACGTAAAGCATCTTGTCCACAGTCATCCTCCGCTGCACTGGCGGCCGTTTGCCGGTCGCCGTGGCTATGCAGGCTCTAAAGCAAGTTCCGAACCAACTTTTGAAAATCAACAAAAAGCCCGTAAATACGGGCCCTTGGCGAAGCATCGAGGGCAGCCGACGCCGGTTATCCGGCGCCTGTTTGCCGCAGGCGGCAAGCCCTTACAGCTCGCGACACCCGGCATTGTTGAAAGGCCCGGCAAACCGCCGCCAGCCCTCCCCCGGCGACCACTGCGAGCACACCAGGCGCCCATCGGCCTGGCTCTCCCAGCGCCACCAGGGCGCCATGGCGGCCTGCGCCTGTAACAAACAGAACGCAGCGGCAACAGCAACGATCAACTTCTTCACGATTGCACTCCTCGAAGACGACGAACCCCTTGCAAGCAAGGGGTTCGTCAATGCATCACCCACCAACGACCATCAGGTCATCTGGATCACGGTCTGCATGATGGTGCTTTCGGTGGAGATGGTCTTGGCGTTGGCCTGGTAGTAGCTCTGCGCCTTGATCAGCTCGACCAGCTCCTGGGTGAGGTTGACGTTGGAGGCTTCCAGCGAGTTCGACTCGACCGAACCCAGGGTGCCGGTCTTCGGCGTGTCGATGCCCGGGATACCGGAGGCGAAGGTTTCCTTCCAGCGCGTACCACCGACCTGCTGCAGGCCCTGCTCGTTGGCGAAGCTGGCAATGGCCACCTGGCCAATGGCGCGGGACTGCTGGTTGCTGAAGCTGGCGAACATCACACCGTTGGAGTCGATCGACAGGCTCGACAGGATGCCGGTGGCATAGCCATCCTGGGACTGCGACATGCGCGCGGTTTCGGTGCTGTACGAGGTGGTGCTGTTCATCGACAGGCGCATGCCGGCGGCGTTGCCGGCCGAGCCGTTGGCAGCCCAGGTACCCGCTGCGTTCTTGGCCGCCGGCACCCAGCCGACCAGACTGAAGGTGTTGTTGGTCACGCTCCAGTTGGCCGCCGGCACGCTGGTGTTGTCAGTGGCCATGGTCTTGATGCTGCCGTCGGCATTGAAGCTCATGGTGCCGGTCAGCGGGGTGGTGCTGGCGGGGTCCAGAGGGTTGCGCCCATCGACCAGGGTGTACATGGTCCACTGGTTCTGACCGGTCTTGCGGTAGAACTGTTCCATGGTGTGCTCGTTACCCTGACTGTCGTACACCTTGGTCGGGAACGACTTGGTGTAGGTGGTCTGGTCAGCCGGGTCGAACGGCTTGTTCGGCACCATCACCGGCGGCGTCGCGCCGTTGGAGACCTGCAGCGGGATATCGGCGGCCGAGGAGTTCAGGTTGATGCCCTGATCGACCAGGGTGGTCGACTTCGGCGCCAGCGCCGAGGTGTCGATCTTCAGGTCGGTCATCACACCCTTGATGATGTTGCCGTTGGCATCGGCAGCGTAACCTTGCATGCGCAGGCCATCGGAGGTGACGACGAAGTTGTCCTTGTTGGTCTGGAAGGCACCGGCACGGGTGTAGCTCAGCGAGCCGTTATCCGACAGGACGAAGTAGCCCTGGCCCTGGATACCCATGTCCAGCACGTTGCCGGTGTTGTTGATGTCGCCCTGGGCGAACTGCTGCGAGACCGCGGCGGTGCGCACACCGTTGCCGACCTGGTTCTTGCCCACGCCCAGACGGTTGGCGCCGGCATAGACGTCGGCGAACTCGGCGCGCGACGACTTGAAGCCGGTGGTGTTGACGTTGGCGATGTTGTTGCCGGTGACGTCGAGTTGCTTGTTGGCCGCGTAGAGGCCGCTAAGGCCGATATTGAAAGACATGTGTTCGCTCCTTCTGCCGTCCTAGCGGCCTTAGATTCCGATGGTTTGTACTTTGGAGATACCGATCTTGCCGATGCCGGCAAGGTTGAGCATCATCTCGCCGCCGTTCTGGAAGCTGACGCTGTTGACCGTCGCCGGCAGCAGCGTGTACATCGTCTGCGCCTTGCCATCGACGGTGGTGGTGGCGGTGAAGGTGTAGTTACCCGGAGCAACCACTTCACCCTTCTCGTTCTTGCCATCCCAGATGAAGTCGGCGTTGCCGGCCTTCTGCTCGCCCAGCTGGATGGTCTTGACCACGTTGCCATCCTTGTCCTTGATGGTGACCTTGCCCTCGGTGATGGCCTGGGGCACGACCACCTGGCCGTTGAAGCTCTTGGCGGTGTCGACCACCGCCTTGTCGTTCTGCACGATCACCGAACGGCCGACCAGGGACGAAGCCTGCAGCGCCTGGGACGAGCCCATGCCACTGATGATCGAGTTGACCGAACTGTTGAGGGTCTGGATACCCTCGAGGCTGCTGAACTGTGCCAACTGCGCCACGAACTCGCCGTTATCCTGGGGATCGAGCGGGTTCTGGTGCTGCATCTGGGTCACCAGCAACTGCAGGAACGCATCCTTGCCCAGGGCGTTCTTGTCGGTGCTTTCGGTGGTGGTGTTCTTCTTGGTGCCGGTGCTGACCCCGGACGAGGCCAGGACGTCATTGAGGTTCGTGCTGGTGCTGTCGACTGCCATGGTCTGGATTCCTTATCACTGACCCAGGGTCAGCACTTTCTGCATCATGGTCTTGGCGGTGTTCATCAACTCGGCGTTGGTCTGGAACGCGCGGCTGGCGGAGATCATGTCAGCCATCTCCTCGACCACGTTGACGTTGGGGTAGTAGACGTAGCCGTCCTTGTTCGCCGCCGGGTGGTTGGGCTCGTAGCGCGCCTCGAGGTTGCTCTGGTCCTCGATGATGCCCTTGACCTGAACACCCTGGCCGGCCTGGCCCTGGTCCTCGAACAGCGACTGGCCCGCGCCGTTCTGCGCCTCCTGGAAGGTGGTGGCGAATACCGGGTGGCGTGCGCGGTAGGTCTGGTCGATGCTCGAGGAGACGGTCTCGGCGTTGGCGATGTTCGAGGCCACGGTGTTGAGGCGGGTGTTCTGCGCGCTCATGCCGCTACCGGCGATATTGAAGACACTGGCAAGGGACATGGTCACTCTCCACGCAGGGCCGATACCAGCCCTTTGAATTTACTGTTGAGCAGGGTGAAGCTGGCCTGGAAGCCGACGGCGTTCTCTGCGTAGTTCGACTGCTCCATCTGAGCATCGACGGTGTTCTGGTCGATCGACGGCTGCATGGGGGTGCGGTATTGCAGGGTGTCGTCGGCCATCGCCAGGCCTTCGGCCTCGATGTGGCGATTGTTGGTGCGATCCAGGGCGAAGCGGCCCTTCTGCTGCTTGTCCGCCTCGGCGGCGAGCACCGACGAGAAGTCCATGTCACGCGCCTTGTAATTCGGCGTGTCGGCGTTGGCGATGTTGTTGGCCAGCACCTCGGCGCGCTGAGCGCGGAAGCTCAATGCCTTTTCGTGGATACCAAGCGCCTTGTCGAAGCTGATGCTCATGTCGGGGAAACCTTCGAAGGTTGACCAGTGATGCGTTGGCAAAGCTTTAGCAAAGGCTGTGCCAAAACCTGATTCCCGCATGAATGCTGGCCCGGCGCCTGCAATCCACGCGCTCGCTGCCAGAAAAGCGGCAAAGCGCTTCCGCCTGCAACGGCCAAAGCGGCAAATGAGAGACGGCAAAAGCGGCAAACCAAAAAATTGACGCCAAACAAAAGTATCAATGTGCCACTATCCGGGATAGCATCGCCGTCCGCGCAAAGGCGTGGCTGAGCAACGCTCTCGGAGGAGACCGCAGGCCTTACGTCACGCAGGGAAGCGCACCGCTACCACGACGATTTCCAAGGAACGAAAACGTGCCTGCCCCGATATTTCGCAAGACCCTCCTCGCCCTGGCCCTCAGCGCCAGCCCGCTGCCCGCGGTGGCCGCTAGCGGCCCACAGACCATCACCCTGACCAATGCCGGCTACGCCAGCCAGCACCAGACCTACGGCGACGACCTGACCTTCGACGGCCGTTTCAACGACATCAGCCACACCGCCATCGACCTGCTCGACGCCAAGGTCCTTGGTGACCTGACGTTCGCCAGCACGATCAACGACCTGAGCGGCAACTCGATCAACCCCGCGAGCAGCGCCAACGGTATCCGCATCGCCGACAGCGACCTCAGCGGCTATTTCTACCAGCGTGGCGATGTCAAGGTCACAAGCCCAGGCGGCACTGCCCTGAAGCTCAGCGCGACCACGATCGATGGCGACCTGGTCAACGAAGGCCTGCTTCAGTCGGGGATCGATTTCTTCAGTTCCCAGAACACCTCTGCGCGCTACGGCATCGACCTGGCCTCCACCAGCGGCGGCAGCACCCTCGTGCGCGGCGACCTGATCAACGCCAACGGCGCGCGCATCATCGTCAACGGCGACCAGGGGCGCGGCATCAACCTGGCAGGCGCCAGCCTCGAGGGCCGAGTGATCAACAACGGCGAGCTGCGCGTACTGGGCCCCGGCGCAGTTGCCATCGACGCCACCACCGGCAGCACGCTTGCCGGCGTCACCAACAACGGCCTGATCAACATCGGCGCACAGGACTCGATCGGCATCAACCTGGACGGCGCCACCCTGGTCGACAGCATGGGCCAGCAGGTGGTCAACAGCGGGCATCTCACCGCCGGCAACATCGCCATCAAGATCGGCAATGTCGCCTACGACGGCGCCGGCCTGTCGCCGCAATACAAAGCCAACGGCAACCTGAACATCTTCAACAGCGGCGCCTTGTGGGCCAGCAGGGTGGCCATCGACGCCACCACCAGCAATCGCCCGGTCGAGCTGATCATGCGCGAAGGCAGCGACATCCAGGGCACCCTCGACGGCCTGGCCAACATCGAAGTGGAAGGCAACGCCAGCTACGAGGTGTCCTTCCTCAAGCAGGGCGGCCCCGACATTCGCCTGCGCAATGGCGGCTGGATCGAGGTCGGCGACGCCGGCTCGCCGCCGGTGACCTTCACACTCAACAGCCTGCACACCGTCGTCGAAGGCAACCTGCGGGTGGCCGATCACTCGGCGCTTGGCCTGTTCCTGGGCGAAGAAACCGACCCCACCCTGGCGGTGCTCAAGGTCAGCGGCATTGCCGAGTTCGGCCAGGATGCGCGAATCGCCCTGTCCCCCGAGAACGAGGACTACCTGCCCGGCGGTGGGCGCTACCTGCTGCTCGAGGCCGGCCAGGTCCAGGTACTCGACGCCAGCGGCCAGGCGCTCGACCCCAACGGCAAGCCCAAGGTGGTCAGCACCTCGGCCCTGCTTGATGTGCGCAGCAGCACCCTGGAAGCCAACAAGGTCTATATCGAGGTCAACACCAAGTCGGCGCAGGCCATCGAGCAGATGGTCCAGCGACAGGGCGGTGGCGACAACGACCAACGCGCCCTCAACACCCTGGCGCGCTCCGGCCTGCTGGCGTACCTGGGCAAGGACGACGCTTTGCTGCGCGCCATCTCCCACGCCGACGAAGCACAGCTGGCCAGGCTGGCCGAGCAACTGGCGCCGGACGTCAGCGATGGCGCCCGCCAGGCCGCCAGCGCCAGCCAGCGCCTGATCACCAACATCACCCTCAACCGCACCAGCGGCATGCGCGGCATGGCCTCGGGCGACACGCTCCAGGACACCGGCGTATGGGTGCAGAGCCTGTACAGCGACGCCACCCAGCAGCGCCGGGACGGCATCTCGGGCTACAACGCCTACAGCCGCGGCATCGCGGTCGGCGCCGACGGCAAGCTCGACGACCAGTTGACCCTGGGGCTGGCCTACAGCTTCATCGACACCGATATCAATGGCAAAGGCGGCGACAAGACCGAGGTCGAGGGCCATGCCTTCACCCTGTACGGTGGCTATGAACTGGGCAACTACTTCATCGACGGCAACCTGACCTATGGCTTCAATGACAACGAGGGCAAGCGCGACATCGCCAATACCCGGGCCAAGTCCGACTACGACAGCACCCAGCTGGGGTTGAACCTGGTCGCCGGCTATACCTGGCAAGCCAGCTCGCAGTGGCTGGTCGAGCCTCGCCTGGCCGCACGCTACAACCGCGTCGACATCGACAGCTACAAGGAAAAGGGATCGTCCGCGGCGCTGAAGACCGAAGACCAGCGCTACGAAGCCATCGAACTGGGCGCCGGCCTGCGTGTGGCAGGTCACTATGCCCTGGGCACCGGCACCCTCGAGCCGCAGTTCAAGCTGATGACCTATCACGACTTCGCCGCCGACAAGATCCAGAACACCTCGACCTTCCTGGTCGGCAGCACACCGTTCGTGACCCACGGCGCCAGCACCGCGCGCAACAGCTACGAGGCCGGCGTGGGCGCCGACTACAAGCTGGGCGCGGTGACCGTCGGGCTCAACTATGACTACGTGGGCAAATCGGGTTTCGATGCAGACGTATTCTCGGCCAAGGTTCGCTACGACTTCTGACCGTTAGCCACACCCATGAAAAAAGGCCGGTATCTCGCGATACCGGCCTTTTTTAGTTTTCAGACCTTACTTGGCCTGGTAGATGATGCCCGGGCTGCACTGCACCATCTGGTAGTGGTCCGGCAGGCCGTTGAGCGCTTCGGACGCGCCGAGGAACAGGTAGCCGCCCGGCTTCAGGGTGCTGTGAATGCGCATGAGGATGTCCTTCTTGACCTGGGCCGAGAAGTAGATCAGCACGTTGCGGCAGAACACGATGTCGAACTTGCCCAGCGGCGCGTAGCTGTCGAGCAGGTTGTAGGAGCGAAACTCGACGCGGCTGCGGATGGGAGGCTTGATTGCCCAGCGCCCCGGCCCTTTCGGGTCGAAGTAGCGCTGCAAACGCTCCTGCGACAGGCCACGGGCAATCGCCAAGCTGTCGTATTCACCGGTCTTGCAGTTGTTGAGCATCGCCCCGGACAGGTCGGTGGCGACGATCTGCGCGCCCATCTTCAGCTGGCCGAGGTTGCTTCGCTCAAACTCGTCGATGGCCATGGAGATCGAGTAGGGCTCCTGGCCCGACGAACAGGCCGCCGACCAGATGCGCAGGCGCTGGCCCGGGTTGCCCTTGATGAACTCCGGGATCACCTTGTTCTTGAGCACTTCAAAGGGGTAGGTGTCGCGAAACCACAGCGTCTCGTTGGTGGTCATGGCGTCGACCACCTGCTCGCGCAGGCCGCCCCGCGGCTGCGCCTGGATGCGTTGCACCAGCTCGCCCAGCGACTTGATGCCCTGCTGCTCCATCAGCTTGTTGAGACGGCTGGAGACCAGGTACTGCTTATTCTCGCCCAGCAAGATGCCACAGGCTTTCTCCAGGAAGACCCGGAACTGTTCGAAATCCAAATTACCCGTAGACAATGCTGCCGCCTCTTTCTAAATCGCTAGCGCCGGGGACGAGCCCCGGCCGTTTCAATGCGCCGCCTTGATCCGGTCGACCACGCGCTGGGCAAGGTCGTCCGGCTTGAACTTGGCCAGGAAGTCATCGGCACCGACCTTCTTGACCATCGCCTGGTTGAATACCCCGGACAGCGAAGTATGCAGGCAGATGTGCAGTTTCTGCATGCGCGGATCACTGCGGATCTCCGCGGTCAGCGTATAGCCATCCATCTCCGGCATCTCGATATCCGAGATCATCATGAGGAACTCGTCCTCGGGTCGCTTGCCCTCGTCCACCAGCTTGCGCAGGTAGTCCAGGGCCTGACGGCCATCATTGAGCGCCACCACCTCGACGCCGACGGTCTGCAGGCAGCGGCTGACCTGCTTGCGCGCCACCGACGAATCATCGACGGTCAGCACCCGCAGCAGCACGGCCTTGTCCTGCACCTCGGCGTCGATCACACCTTCAGACACCGACTCGGACGACGGCGCCACCTCCGCCAGCACTTTTTCCACGTCGACGATCTCGACCATGCGGTTGTCGACCCGGGTCACGGCGGTGAGGTAGTGATCGCGGCCGGTACCCTTGGGTGGCGGATGGATCTCTTCCCAGTTCATGTTGACGATGCGCTCGACCGAGTGCACCAGAAAACCCTGGGTCTTGGTGTTGTACTCCGTGATGATCACGAAGCTTTTACGCGTTTCTTCCTTCAACCCAGGTAGACCAGTCGCCATCGACAGGTCCAGGATCGGGATGGTCGCCCCGCGAATGTTGGCCACGCCGCGCACCACCGGGTGGGATTTGGGCAGCAGCGTCAGTTCCGGGCACTGCAGCACCTCCCGGACCTTGAACACGTTAATGCCGTAGAGCTGGTCGCCATTGAGGCGGAACAACAGCAGCTCCAGGCGATTCTGACCCACCAGTTGGGTGCGCTGGTTGACCGAATCCATCACTCCAGCCATGCCGGACTCCTTCAACGATTGCCTGTGCAGCGAATCGGCACGGGCTTTGCTTTTTTGAGCACCATGTACACGAAAACGACATTTTTCCGACGACTGACGCGCCAGCTCAAGGGCTGTCTGGCCGCGCTGTGCCTCATGGCACCCGGCGCTCACACGCTGGCGGATTCCGTTACCTTGCCTGAACAGCTTATCGGTGTCACCCAAGGGTTTCTTGAATTCACCGTGGAAGATTACTTGGCGACCACCCAGACCAGCGGGCGCTACGAGATCGAGGTCAACAAGCTCGATCCGCGCCTGCGCATGCCGCTGTGCAGCCAGCAACTGGACGCCTCGCTGGAAAGCCCCACCCCGCTCGGCCGCGTCACCGTGAAGGTGCGCTGCGAGGGCAGCGCCCCGTGGACGGTGTTCGTGCCCGCCCAGGTGCGGCTGCTGCGCGAGGTGGTGGTGATGACCCGGCCACTCAAGCGCGAAAGCGTGATCGGCGACGGCGACGTGGCCCTGCGCGAGCGTGATGTCGGCACCCTGGGGCCGGGCTACCTGACGCAACTGGACCAGGCCGTGGGCATGAAACTGCTCAGGCCCACGGTGATCGACCAGGTATTGACGCAACAGGCGATGCAGCAGGCGGAGGTGATACAGAAGGGTGACCACGTGGTGATCATCGCGCGCAGCGGCACCCTCAGCGTACGCATGCCAGGCGAAGCCTTGAGCAAAGGCGGGCTGCAGGAACAGATCCGGGTACGCAACCTCAACTCCAAACGCGTGGTCAAGGCCCGGGTCACAGGCCCCGGCCAGGTCGAGGTGGCCATGTAACCCTTTGATCGCCCTATAGCGACAGAACGCTGGCGGTGAGGCACCTTGCACCCTAAACTGTGTCGAAAATCGGGTAACGCCAGCCTGCAGACAGGCGGCGATGCATTCCTGGCTAAAGTTTTGTTCGGGTTGGCCGAAAACAGGGCATGCGTCCAAATACCCAGAGGTTCTGATCATGGTCATCGACTTCAGTCGCTTGAATACTTCTCCGTCCGTCACCGGCGGCGTTCGCGGCAATGCCGCGCCCGGCAACGCCGATAAAGCCGGCGCAGCCAGCGAAGCGCCAGCCCGCGCCAATGCCAGCGGAGAAGCGGTACACCTGAGCCAAGAGGCCCAGCAGTTGCAGAAGATCAGCGATAAGCTGCGCGACCAGCCCGCCGTCAATAGCGCCCGCGTGGCCGAGTTGAAGCAGGCCATCGCCGACGGCAGCTACAAGGTCGATGCCGGCCGGGTCGCCAGCAAACTGCTAGATTTCGAAGCCCAGCGCTGAATCCAGACGCGCTGGCTTCAAGGACGCAACGAGCCAAGAGTTAGCCATGCACGACATCACGCTGCTGCAATTGATCGAAGACGACATCGCGCCCACGCAGGAACTGCTCGACCTTCTGCAAAAGGAGACAGTGGCCCTGCACGGCCGTGACATGCAGGTCCTGGAGCAGATCCTGGCCCGCAAACAGTCACTGGTGGTCTTGCTCGAACAGCAGGGCATGCGCCGCAACCAACTGCTCAGCGAGCTCGGCCTGAGCTGTGACCGTTCCGGCGTGCAGGCTGTGGCAGCGCAGTCGAGCAACGGCGAGATCATTCTGCAGCAACTCGATGTGCTCACCCAGCTGATGGACACCTGCCAGAAGGTCAACGAGACCAATGGCCGGATCATCCAGGTGCAACAGCACGCCACGGCCAACCAGATCAGAATCCTCAACGGCGGCGATTCCCCTTCGCTGTACGACAGCCGTGGCACCACCTCGCCAATGGCCAAGCCCCGGGCGCTCAGCCAGGTGTGATTAGTTCTATCAAGGCACGGAACATACTGGCAAAATGCCGTAACTTGCGTGTGACGTTTTTGCCTGGAGATTGAAAACCCGTGTTCAATGAAACCGATGCTCCCCAGCCACCAAAGGTGCTCACCACCCCTCTGGAGATCACGGCCAACCTGCGCCAGCTGCTGGACAGCCACGATCCGCTGATCATCAGCTTCCATGAGCGCAGCCAGCGATTCCAGAGCTACGTGGTGCATGTCGACCGTGACGCCGGCGTGCTGGCGCTGGACGAAATGATCCCACGCGATGGCGAGCGGTTCATCGAGAACGGCGAACCGTTCCGCGTCGAAGGCTTCCACGATGGCGTACGCATCGCCTGGGAATCCAGCACGCCCCTGACCATCACCGAGATCGATGGCCACCGCTGCTACCGCGGCCCGTTGCCCGACGAGGTCACTTATCACCAGCGCCGCAACGCCTTCCGCGCGGCGCTGAAACTGTCGCAACTGGTCGACGTCGTCCTCGACGGCACCCACCTGAAGGGTAACGGCGCCCTGCGTGGCAAGTTGCTGGACATCTCCGCCACCGGCTGCAAGCTGCGTTTCGACGGCAATGTCGAAGAGCGTCTGCAACTGGGCCAGGTGTATGAGCGCTTCAAGGCCGCTAACCCGCTAGGTCTCACCGACACCATGGTCGAGCTCCGTCACCTGCATTTCGAGGAGCGCATCAACACCACTTTCGCCGGCGTGCGCTTCCACAACCTCAGTGGCCAGGCGCAACGCAAGATCGAGAGTTTCGTCTATCAACTGCAGCGCGAAGCGCGGCGGTTCGACAAAGACGATTATTGATCCTTATGCCTGATGCGCAAACGCCACCCATTGGGTGGCGTTTGCATTTTCCCATTTGCAATACAAGCCGGAACCGGCGCTAAGGGAGCAACCGCTTCCAACTTATGCGCGGGCGTCTGACGGAATAGTGTGAATTCTCTGCGCTCAACCAGAGCGCTTTTCGAGAGTACCCGCACTATGCTTCCTACAGATTTTACCGCTGAACTGCATTGCAAATATGGCCAGGTAGGCGCCGCTGACACGCCAGCGCTATCCCTCACCTCAACCGCTATTGATCAGGACGGATGGCTGTGCACAGAGAATACTCGACCGAAAAACCTCGGTTTCACACCCATCACTTTTTCCTTCAAATTCATTGACACGATTGATGGCAAAAATCATTACCGAATCAACGCCGTTGGAACCTGGAACTTCGACGGCGCGAAGCTCGAGCGTAACCACAACGGCTGGGTGGGCCTATATGGAACACATATTGTAGGGCGCATTACGGACGCCCTGAATCCCTTTAACCATTTTTTTAGCGCCCCGCATAGATGGGAAATCGAAGTCTTGGATGACTGGAACGGCGAGGCCGCAAGCGCTGAAGGCAAGGAGTTCTGGCTGCGCGACCGCTGGGGCTATAGAGTCGCGCAGACTGAGGTCGAATGGAGTGAAATTACAGGTAGAGAGAGGACACTGCTGTATCTCAACGCAAGTAACCTCGACGGTGAAATACTGAAATTCCACCTGCGTAACATCAAAGTGTCCTGAATCCTTGGCCCTTACCGCATGGTTACGCGGGTGATGGCTCGCGCAATAGGGTTTCGACAGACGTTGACACCCTACACCGCACGCCCTTCCTCGACTTCAGGCTATCGACGTGATCCGCAGCCAGGCGCAGCGCAAGATCGAGAGCTTTGTGTACCAGCTGCAGCGCGAGGCGCGGCGCTTCGATAAAGACGACTACTGATCAACCGCCAGACATGCAAACGCCACCCATCGGGTGGCGTTTTCGTTGTTGGCCATCGCCCAAGGCTGGAAAGGCGTCCAGCTGATGTCAGTGCACACAATTGCTTAATGATGCAGGCCTCAAGCCCATCCAGGGCACCATCAGCAACAGGAGGCTTCATGATTCTTGAGAATTTCACTGCCGAGCTGCACTGCCGACACGGCCAGGTTGGTGTTGCAGACACCTCATTCACCGACAACATTATCACCAGCGCCGACGAAGATGGCTGGCTGTGCACCCGCAATGCACGCACGAACCAGGAGGGATTCAAGGCAGTCTCATTCAACTTCAAGTTCCATAAAAAGAACAGTGATCGCATCCTATACGCCATCAGCTGTGCCGACGAATGGGACTACATAGACGCCAGACTCGAGCGCAACAAAAATGGCTGGCTGGGGCTGTATGGCACTCACATAGCAGGACGATACATCGATGCGATCAGTACTCTCATTCATGGGAGCCAAGAGTACATCTGGAGGATCGAACCGCTACAAAAATGGGACGGTAATGTGAACAGCGCCGAGACTATCGAGTTCTATATTCGCGACCACCATGGGCATCGTGTCTCCCAGACCAGAGCTTTGGTCAATGGCCGAGGGAATGGGTCGTACCTGAATGCAAGCGAGCAGGAGGGTGAGATACTGACCTTCACCCTGCGCAATATCGTGCTCGAAAGCAATGGCGAGTGGGAATTTGAGTTGTGACTGCTCCGAGGCGCGGTCTTCGATGAGCGTTTAAACCTGCTTGCCCACTTCAGGCTCCCGTTTAGCCCCCTGCTCCTGCGCAACCGCCTCCTCCTCGGTATCCTCAGCAGCCACTGGCGTCTGCATCACCTCCTGCACGGTTTGCTCATCGACCCGCGGATCAAGTGCAGCCGACAGTGGCGAACCGGCCGCCGGCATGGCCACGTGCCCCAGCGGTGCATCCTGGACCTGGTGCAGCCCGGTAACCGCCTTGGGCCGAATGCGCCAGACCAGCACCAGCGCAAAGAACACGAAGAACGCATACAGCATCTGCGGGCCCAGCACCTTCATCAGCACCCCCGCCGCCAACGGCCCGATGCACGCACCCACGCCATAGGTCACCAACAGCATGGCAGTCAGCGACACCCGCCGCTCGCTCTCCACATGGTCGTTGGAGAATGCCACTGCCAGTGGATAGAGGCAGAACTGCAGCAGCGAGATGACGAACCCGATGGCGAACAGCAACTCCAGCGGCACGCCTGGCAGGATCGCCAGAGGCGCCGAAGCCAGCGCCAGTCCGATTGCCACACTGCGTATCAGTACCGCACGGTCGTAGCGGTCAGAGAGCCAGCCCAGCGGCCACTGCACCACCAGGCCAGCCAGGATGCAGCTACCCATGAACAGACCGATCTGCTCGGTGGACATGCCCTGGCTGGTGGCATACAGCGGCGCCAAACCGTAGAACGAGCCGACGATCAATCCTGAGCCCAGCACAGTGGAGAGCGATTGCGGAACCCGCTTGATGAAGAACTTCGGCTCCATCGGTGCCGGGCGCAACGGTGCGGGGTGGATGCGCCGGGTCATGGCCACGGGCACCAGGCACAGGGCGAAGCACATGGCTACCAGCATCAGCAGCTCCGGCCCCAACTGCGGATGCACCACCAGAATCAACTGGCCGAGCACCAGCCCTAGATAAGAAGCGATCATGTAGCCGCTAAACACCGCGCCGCGATGCTTGGCATCGGCCTGCTCGTTGAGCCAGCTCTCGATCACCATGTACTGGCACATCATGCCCAGGCCGACGATCATCCGCAGCCCGATCCAGACCGGCAACCAGTTGGTCATGCCATGCCCGAGCACCGCCGCGCAGACGATGCCGGCACAGGTGGCATAGGCGCGGATATGCCCGACCCGCCCGATCAACCGATGGCCGACCTTACCGCCCACCGCCAGGCCGAAATAGTTGGCCGCCATCAGCGCGCCGATCCATAGACTGTCGACGTGGTCCGCAGCCAGGCGCAACGCCAGGTAAGTGCTGAGCAGGCCCGAGCCGATCAGCATCATCAAGGCAGCGAAGTACAGCGACTGAAACGGCTTCCAGATATTACGCATACGTCCCGTCAGGCTCCTGGCGCAGGTGGCATTGGGTTGCAGGCAAGCATAAAAGCAAATTAGCCGCGACGCAGGCCCCCTGCGGCGAAAATGACCGCGAGGGGGCGCATCCAGAGGAGGTTGTGTCGCGCTCAGGCCTGCGCAGCCAGCACCCGGCGCTCCCAAGGTGTGATTTCATCGAAGAAATCGGTCAGCTCCAGGGTCTTGGTGGCGACGTAGCCTTCGATGAACTCATTGCCGAACAGTTCCCGCGCCAGCGCACTGCGCCTGAGCCGCTCCAGCGCTGCATGCAAGGTGCAAGGCAGGCTCAGGTGCTCGGGTACTTCGAACTCGCCCTGGATCGCCGGCGCTGGCGCGATCTGCTGTTCGATGCCATGCAGGCCGGCCGCGAGGCTGGCGGCAATGGCCAGGTAGGGGTTGGCATCGGCGCCCGGCAAACGGTTCTCGACCCGCCGGGCCGCCGGCGAACTGGCCGGGATACGAAGCCCGGCAGCGCGGTTATCCTCCGACCAGCAGGCATTGTTCGGTGAGGCATAGGGGTGACACAGGCGCTGGTAGGAATTGACGTTCGGCGCGAACAGCGCGGTGAAGTCAGCCAGGCAGGCCTGCAGGCCACCGATGAAGTGGTGGAAGGTATCGGTCGCCCTGCCCTGCTCGTCGCTGAACACGTTGCGACCACTGGCGATATCCACCAGGCTCTGGTGAATATGCATCGAACTCCCTGGCGTGTGTGCCAGCGGCTTGGCCATGCACACCACGGTCAGGCCATGGCGCAGCGCCACTTCCTTGAGCAGGTGCTTGAACAGGAAGGTCTGGTCGGCCAGCAGCAACGGATCGCCGTGCAGCAGGTTGATCTCGAACTGGCTGACACCCATCTCGTGCATGAAGGTGTCACGCGGCAGGCCCAGCGCCGCCATGTGCTGGTAGACCTCGTTGAAGAACGGGCGCAGGCCGTTGTTGGAGCTGACGCTGAACGCTGAATGGCCCATCTCCCGCCGGCCATCCTTGCCCAGCGGCGGCTGGAACGGCCGGTGCGGGTCGGTGTTGGGGGCGAATACGAAGAACTCGAGCTCGGTCGCTACCACCGGGGCCAGGCCGCGTTCGGCGTAGCGCGCGATCACGGCCTTGAGCTGACCGCGACTGGACAGCTGCGAGGGGCTGCCGTCGAGTTCGACTGCATCGCAGATGGCCAGGGCGCGGGGTTCGTCGCTCCAGGGCAGGCGATAGATCTGCGTCGGCTCGGCGACCAGCGCCAGGTCGCCATCGTCGCTGCCGTAGTACTTCGCCGCCGGGTAGCCACCCATGATGCATTGCAGCAACACCCCACGCGCCATCTGCAGGCGCCGCCCTTCGAGGAAACCTTCGGCGGTCATCACCTTGCCGCGGGGAACGCCGTTGAGGTCGGGGGTGACACATTCGATCTCGTCGATGCCCTTCAGGAAATCAGCCTGATTGCGTGGGCCTTCGGTCGTCATGACGCTGTCCTTCTTGTTGTGTGCGCGTGCCGGGAATGGCGACGAGCACAACATAGGCCTGGGGTGTTTAAAATATCAAGCACCCCATGGAGCACGGCGTCCTCTTCGCGGGTAAACCCGCCCCCACAGGATTGTTGGCACCCCGTGGGAGCGGGTTTAACAGCGACGGGTCAATGCTCACGCAAGGTCATGCCATTGGCCGGCAACGGCAACGCGGTCTTGTAGCGCACCTGCTTGAGGGCAAAGCTGGAGCGGATGTTCGCCACGCCGGGCAGGCGCGTCAGGTAGTCGAGAAAGCGCTCCAGCGCCTGGATGCTCGGCAGCAGGACCCGCAGCAGGTAGTCGGGGTCGCCGGTCATCAAGTAGCACTCCATCACCTCGGGGCGCTCGGCAATCTCTTCTTCGAACCGGTGCAGCGACTGCTCTACTTGCTTCTCCAGGCTCACGTGAATGAACACGTTGACGTCCAGCCCCAGCGCCTCAGGCGACAGCAACGTGACCTGCTGGCGGATCACCCCCAGCTCTTCCATGGCCTTGACCCGGTTGAAGCAGGGTGTGGGCGACAGGTTGACCGAACGCGCAAGCTCCGCGTTGGTGATGCGGGCGTTTTCCTGAAGGCTGTTGAGAATGCCGATATCGGTGCGATCCAGTTTACGCATGAGACAAATTCACCTGGTTTTTGTGTTTGTGCGGAATGTTTATCTCCGGCGCAGAACAAAGGCAATGAACATGAGAGAAAAATTCTCCTGCCGTCCCCCTATGATGTAACAGACGCTGACCTGCCAGTCACAAGCCGGCACTCAGCGGCGGCCGCTTCAAAGCTCACAAAAACAACATCCGAGCGAGCGTAAAAAGCAATGAACGAGTACGCCCCCCTGCGTCTGCATGTGCCCGAGCCTACAGGCCGGCCAGGCTGCCAGACCGATTTCTCCTACCTGCGCCTGAACGACGCGGGTCAAGTCCGTAAACCGCCCATCGATGTAGAACCTGCCGACACTGCCGACCTTTCCGGCAGCCTGGTCCGCGTGCTCAACGAGCACGGCGACGCCGTTGGCCCGTGGGCCGAGGGCATCGATGCGCAGGTGCTGCGCCAGGGCATGCGCGCCATGCTCAAGACGCGCATCTTCGACAGCCGCATGGTCGTGGCCCAGCGCCAGAAGAAAATGTCGTTCTACATGCAAAGTCTCGGCGAGGAAGCCATCGGCAGCGGCCAGGCACTGGCGCTGAACCGCACCGACATGTGCTTCCCCACCTACCGCCAGCAGAGCATCCTGATGGCCCGCGACGTGTCGCTGGTGGACATGATCTGCCAATTGCTATCGAACACCCGCGACCCGCTCAAGGGCCGCCAGCTGCCGATCATGTACTCGGTGCGCGAAGCCGGCTTCTTCACCATCAGCGGCAACCTGGCCACCCAGTTCGTCCAGGCGGTCGGCTGGGCCATGGCCTCGGCGATCAAGGGCGACACGAAAATCGCCTCGGCCTGGATCGGCGACGGCGCAACCGCCGAGTCCGACTTCCACACCGCCCTGACCTTCGCCCACGTGTACCGCGCCCCGGTCATTCTGAACGTGGTCAACAACCAGTGGGCGATCTCGACCTTCCAGGCCATCGCCGGTGGCGAGTCGACCACCTTCGCCGGCCGTGGCGTGGGTTGCGGCATCGCTTCGCTGCGAGTCGACGGCAACGACTTCATCGCCGTCTATGCCGCCTCGCGCTGGGCCGCCGAACGCGCCCGCCGCGGCCTGGGCCCAACGCTGATCGAATGGGTCACCTACCGCGCCGGCCCGCACTCCACTTCGGACGATCCGTCCAAGTACCGCCCCGCCGACGACTGGAGCCACTTCCCGCTGGGTGATCCGATCGCCCGCCTCAAGCAGCACCTGATCAAAGCCGGGCACTGGTCCGAAGACGAGCACCAGGCGGTCAGTGCGGAGCTTGAAGCCGAGGTGATCAAGGCACAGAAGGACGCCGAGCAGTTCGGCACCCTGAGCAATGGCCATATCCCCAGCGCGGCCTCGATGTTCGAGGATGTGTACAAGGACATGCCTGACCACCTGCGCCGTCAGCGCCAGGAACTGGGGGTCTGAACATGAACGATCACAACAACAGCATCGACCTGGAAAACGCCATGTCCACCACCACCATGACCATGATCCAGGCCCTGCGCTCGGCCATGGATGTCATGCTCGAGCGCGACGACAACGTGGTGGTCTATGGCCAGGACGTTGGCTACTTCGGCGGCGTTTTCCGCTGCACCGAAGGCTTGCAGACCAAGTACGGCAAATCGCGGGTGTTCGACGCGCCGATCTCCGAAAGCGGCATCGTCGGCACCGCCGTGGGCATGGGCGCCTATGGCCTGCGCCCGGTGGTCGAGATCCAGTTCGCCGACTACTTCTACCCGGCCTCCGACCAGATCGTCTCGGAGATGGCGCGCCTGCGCTATCGCTCGGCCGGCGAGTTCATCTCCCCGCTGACGCTGCGCATGCCCTGCGGCGGCGGCATCTACGGCGGGCAGACCCACAGCCAGAGCCCGGAAGCGATGTTCACCCAGGTGTGCGGCCTGCGTACCGTCATGCCCTCCAACCCCTACGACGCCAAGGGCCTGTTGATCGCCTCGATCGAATGCGACGACCCGGTGATCTTCCTCGAGCCCAAGCGCCTGTATAACGGCCCGTTCGACGGCCACCACGATCGCCCGGTAACCCCCTGGGCCAAGCACCCGCACAGCGCCGTGCCGGATGGCTACTACACGGTGCCACTGGACAAGGCGGCGATCGTGCGCCCGGGTAACGACGTCACCGTGCTGACCTACGGCACCACCGTGTATGTCTCGCAAGTGGCGGCTGAAGAAACCGGCGTCGACGCCGAGGTCATCGACCTGCGTAGCCTGTGGCCGCTGGACCTGGAGACCATCGTCGAGTCGGTGAAGAAGACCGGCCGCTGCGTGGCGGTGCACGAAGCCACCCGCACCTGCGGCTTCGGCGCCGAACTGGTGTCGCTGGTCCAGGAGCACTGCTTCCATCACCTCGAGGCGCCGATCGAGCGCGTCACCGGTTGGGACACCCCCTACCCCCACGCACAGGAATGGGCTTACTTCCCCGGCCCTTCGCGGGTAGGCGCGGCATTGAAACGGGTCATGGAGGTCTGAATGGGCACGCACGTCATCAAGATGCCGGATATCGGTGAAGGCATCGCGCAGGTCGAGTTGGTCGAGTGGTTCGTCAAGGTCGGCGATGTGATCGCCGAGGACCAGGTGGTGGCCGATGTCATGACCGACAAGGCCACCGTGGAAATTCCGTCGCCGGTCAGTGGCAAGGTGTTGGCCCTGGGTGGCCAGCCAGGCGAAGTGATGGCGGTCGGCAGCGAGCTGATCCGCATCGAGGTCGAGGGCAGCGGCAACCATGTCGATACCCCGCACAGCAAGCCGGCCGAGGCACCCGCCACGCCCGTGGTGGCCGAAGCCAAGCCTGAGCCGCGTGCAGAAGCTCGGCCGCAGGTTGCGGCGGGGCATGTCGCCGCGCCGATCGTGCCGCGCGAGGCACACGAAAAACCGCTGGCCTCCCCTGCCGTACGCAAGCGCGCGCTGGATGCCGGTATCGAGCTGCGCTACGTGCATGGCAGCGGCCCGGCCGGGCGCATCCTGCACGAAGACCTCGACGCGTTCATCAGCAAACCGCAGAGCGGCGCCGGCCAAGCGCCGGGCGGCTACGGCAAGCGCACCGACAGCGAACAGGTGCCGGTGATCGGCCTGCGCCGCAAGATCGCCCAGCGCATGCAGGATGCCAAGCGCCGCGTGGCCCACTTCAGCTATGTGGAAGAAATCGACGTCACCGCGCTCGAAGCCCTGCGCCAGCAGCTCAACGCCAAGCATGGCGACAGCCGCGGCAAGCTGACGCTGCTGCCGTTCCTGGTACGCGCCATGGTCGTCGCCCTGCGCGACTTCCCGCAGATCAACGCCACCTACGACGACGAAGCCCAGGTCATCACCCGCCACGGTGCGGTGCATGTGGGCATCGCCACCCAGGGTGACAACGGCCTGATGGTACCGGTGCTGCGCCATGCCGAAGCCGGCAGCCTGTGGAGCAACGCCAGCGAGATTGCCCGGGTGGCCCATGCTGCACGTAACAACAAGGCGACCCGTGAAGAGCTGTCCGGCTCGACCATCACCCTGACCAGCCTTGGGGCGCTGGGCGGTATCGTCAGCACGCCGGTGGTCAACACCCCGGAAGTGGCGATCGTCGGCGTCAACCGCATGGTCGAACGGCCGGTGGTGATCGACGGCCAGATCGTCGTGCGCAAGATGATGAACCTGTCCAGCTCGTTCGACCATCGCGTGGTCGACGGCATGGATGCCGCGCTGTTCATCCAGGCCGTGCGCGGCCTGCTGGAACAGCCCGCCTGCCTGTTCGTGGAGTGATCATGCCAGAAATCCTCAACACCACCCTGCTGATCATCGGTGGCGGCCCCGGCGGCTACGTGGCCGCTATCCGTGCCGGGCAACTGGGCATCCCCACCGTGCTGGTCGAAGGCCAGGCGCTGGGGGGCACCTGCCTGAACATCGGCTGCATCCCGTCCAAGGCGCTGATCCACGTGGCCGAGCAGTTCCACCAGACCAGCCGCTATACCGAACCGTCGGCACTGGGCATCAGCGTATCGTCGCCGCGCCTGGACATCAGCCGCAGCGTCGAATGGAAGGATGGCATCGTCGACCGCCTCACCAGCGGCGTCGCCGCCCTGCTGAAAAAGCACGGCGTGAAGGTGATCCATGGCTGGGCGAAGATCCTCGACGGCAAGAGCGTCGAGGTCGACGGCCAGCGCATCCACTGCGAGCACCTGCTGCTGGCTACCGGCTCGAACAGCGTCGAGCTGCCGATGCTGCCGATCGGCGGGCCGATCATCTCGTCCACCGAAGCCCTGGCGCCCAAGCGCGTGCCGCAACACCTGGTGGTGGTCGGCGGCGGCTACATCGGCCTGGAGCTGGGTATCGCCTACCGCAAGCTGGGGGCCAAGGTCAGCGTGGTGGAAGCGCGTGAGCGCATCCTGCCGACCTACGATGCCGAGCTGACCGCCCCGGTGGCCGACTCGATCAAGAAGCTGGGCATTGCCCTGCACCTTGGCCATAGCGTTCAGGGGTATGCCGATGGCTGCCTGCTGGCCCGCGATGGCCAAGGCACGGAACTGCGCCTGGAGGCCGATCAGGTACTGGTCGCCGTGGGCCGTCGCCCACGCACCCAGGGCTTCGGTCTGGAAAGCCTGGACCTGAGGATGAACGGCGCGGCCATCGCCATCGACGAACGCTGCCAGACCAGCATGCGCAATGTCTGGGCCATCGGCGACGTGGCGGGCGAACCCATGCTGGCCCATCGGGCCATGGCCCAGGGCGAGATGGTCGCCGAGATGATTGCCGGCAAGAGCCGACGTTTCGAGCCCAGCGCCATCGCCGCGGTGTGCTTCACCGACCCGGAAGTCGTGGTGGCGGGCACTACGCCGGAACAGGCCAGCCAGCAAGGGCTGGACTGCATCGTCGCGCAGTTCCCTTTCGCCGCCAACGGCCGGGCCATGAGCCTGGAATCGAAAAGCGGTTTCGTGCGGGTGGTGGCGCGCCGCGACAACCACTTGATCCTCGGCTGGCAAGCGGTGGGCGTGGCAGTCTCGGAGTTGTCCACAGCCTTCGCCCAGTCGCTGGAGATGGGCGCACGACTGGAGGATGTCGCTGGCACCATCCATGCTCACCCGACGCTGGGTGAAGCCGTCCAGGAAGCGGCACTGCGTGCACTGGGCCATGCCCTGCACATCTAGACACTGAAGCGGCAATAGCCGATTTGGCCCGTTGCGTTACCAGGCGCAGCGGGCATTTTTTTGCCAACACGCCCCTGGCCCGGGAGGGTGCAGGAGCCAGCCTTGCTGGCGAACAGCCTCAACACACAACCAACATCACACCCTCCGCCAGCGACGCTGGCTGCTACAAAATGGGTTGGTGCACGATCGCGTCCTTGCCCGCCGCCTTGGCCTGGTACAGGGCTTTGTCGGCGCGGGCCAGCAGCTTGCGCTGGTCCTCCCCGTCTCGCCATTGCACCACCCCATAGCTCATGGTCAGCTGACACTCGCCGATTCGCGCGATCGCGGCCACGGCCTGGCGAATCCGGCGCGCTGCTTCGCGCGCCTCCTCAAGCGTGGTCTGCGGCAGGACCACGACAAACTCGTCGCCACCCCAGCGTGCCAGCAGATCCTGAGCGCGCAGGCACTCATGAATGCGCTCGCTCACCTCGACCAGCGCCGCATCGCCGCGGGCATGGCCGTGCAGGTCATTGATCGGTTTGAAATCGTCCAGGTCCATGGCAATCAGCGCCAGCGGCTGGCGGTAGCGCCGGGCCCGCTCGCACTCCTGCTCCAGGGTCTTTTCCAGGCGGTAGCGGTTGGCGGTGCGGGTCAACGCGTCGCGCTCGGCCAGCTCACGGTTCTCGTCCAACTGGCGTTGCAGCTGTTGATTGACCCAGGACAGCTCGCGGGTGCGCTCGGCTACCTGGCTCTCCAGCGACTGGTTGCGCTGCTCAAGCTCCGCCACCAGGCGCTTGCCAGCGTCGATGTTGCGATGGGCGCCGAGCATGCGCGCCACCGAGCCGTCCCCGTTGCGGGCGATGATGTGGCCGCTGTCCTCAATCCACAGGTAGCTGCCGTCCTGGCAGCGGCAGCGGTACTCGATGCGATAGTGCTCGTTGCGCCGGTTGATGTAGGCCTCGAAGTGGGCCATGACTCGCGGATAGTCCTCCGGGTGGATCACGCTCTCCCAGGTGAGCACCGAATTGTCCATCGAGTGGCTGGGGTAACCCAGCATCGCGTACCAGCCTGGGTTGCGGTAGACGTACCCGCTGTTGGCATCCCAATCCCAGATGCCATCGCTGATCAGATCGAACAAGGTGTGCAGTTGCTGTTCGCTGAAACCGGCCGGTATGGGCCTTGGTGCCTTACTCATGGGACGCTCTCCTTAAACCAGCCGGCAACTGCGCCCCGGTTTCGGTGCTGCCGGCGTTACCCGAATTGCCGCATGTGGCAATCCTGTTCCTCTGCCGGGCAAGCATATGCCCACAGCGCACATGTCGATATAGCCCGGACGGGCTATTTCACACCACCGCCCGCACTGGCACAGCTTTTGCCCCATTTGTCGCGTTCGATGAACCATTCAAGGAGGAGACATGCTGATTTCAGCCAACGGCCTGAGCTGGCAGGCCCCGATACAATCGTATAACCGCATTGCCAGCGACCAGAGCCTGGCGCCACTGGCTGCATTCGAGCCGGTTGCGGCCCCCGGCAACAGCACAGCGCAGCAGGGCAGCCAGGGCAGCACGTCGCAGCAGAACACCGAGGACAACCGCAAGGAAGCCTTCGCCAAGCTGATGGTGATGCTGCAGAACCCGGATGTGGCCGCCCGCCAGCAGGCCAGCATCGGCGAGCAGAAAGAAACCGACGCCGCCCAGGCGTTCCGCGACTACATGGCCAAGTCGCCGGAAGAGAAGATCAAGGAGAAGATCCTCCAGGAGCTGGGCTTGACCGAGGACGAGTACAACGCGCTGCCACCGGAGCGTAAAGCCATCGTCGACCAGCAGATCGCCCAGCGCATGAAGGAAGATGTCGAAATGAAGACCCAGGCCAAGCTCGAACAGCAGGCACAGCGTACACAAGCTGCCAGCCAGCTGGGCGCGCACCTGGGCACGGGGGATGCGCAGGCCGAAGACAAACGCAAGACCATCGAGCTTTGACGGTTGGGCGTGGCCCGTATGCGGGCCACGCCACTCAATAGAAGCGCTTCGGGTCGCCTGATTCAAGCAGGCTGGCCAGCCGTGTCAGGGCAAAACGCAGCTCTTCACGGCTGGTAGGCGACATCAACACCACGCGCACACCCCGCGGGTCATCGCCACGTTCCACCTGAAACTGGCTGGCGCTCATGACGATCACGCCATTGGCCCGCGCCAACAGCGCGAACTCATCGCTGCGCCACTGTTCCGGCAGGTTCAGCCAGATGTGATAGCTGTAAGGCTGCGCACGCACCGCGTCACCGAGCACTTCGCGGGCGATCGCTTGGCGCGCGGCGGCTTCAGCCCGGTGCAAACGGATCAGTTGGCCATCAAGCCCCTGATTGATCACCTGGCTGGCCAGTTGCGCGGTCAAGGGTGACGGCATCCACACCGTGCTGCGCACCATCGATGTCAGGCGCGACAGCATCCTTGCCGGGCTGTACAGGTACCCGGTACGCAAGGCCGGCGCCACCGACTTGGACAGGCTGGTGAGGTAGATCGAGCGCTCAGGCGCGAAGGTCGACAGCGGTCGGGTGTCGGCATCGGTGGCGAGGAAGCCGTAGATGTCGTCATCGAGCAACAGGAAGTCGAACTCCTCGGCCAGGGCAGCGATTTGCGCACGGCGGGCGTTGGACATGATCGCCGTGGTCGGGTTCTGACAGGTCGCCACGCACACCAGCATGGCTGGACGCTCACGCTGGCAGATCTCACGCAGGGCCTCGGGAATGATGCCTTGTTCGTCCATGGGCACACCACGCAGGCGCCGGCCCAGGCCATGTGCCGCGGAAATGATGCCCGGGTAGCACAACGATTCGCAGAGCACCAGGTCACCGGCCTCGGTCATGGCGCTGAGCGCCACCATCAGCCCATGCTGGGCGCCGCTGGTGATTACCACTTGCTGCCACTGGGCGCCAGGCAACCAGTGCCGCAGCCATTGCGCGCCGGCTTCGCGATGCGCCGGGTGGCCGCCGTCGGGGGGGTAGTCCAGCGCCTGCTCGAGATGTTCGGCCCCGGCCAGTTCGACCAGCGCATTGCGCAACCAGTACTGCAAGGTATCGCCGTAGGGCTTGATGATCGACAGGTCGAGCTCCTCGGCCCGTTGCGCATGGGCGGCGGGGCTTCTGTCTACCACAGGCTGCTGGGGCTTTTCACCAATACGATCGAGGACGTAGGTACCCCGCCCAACCTCGCCATGGGTCAACCCGCGTCGCGAGGCCTCCATGTAGGCACGGCTGATCGTGCCTGGAGTGACGTCCAGGGCTTGGGCCAGTTCCCGCAGGGTGGGTAGGCGCTCGCCCCGCCGAAGGGTTCCGCTGGCGATGTCGCGGGCCAGGGCATCGGCGATGGTCAGGTACATGGGCTGATGGCTTTCGCTGATCTGGGGGACCCACATGGAACGTACCGAAGTGCAAATGAATGAAGTCGCAGCTTATCACATGACTTGAATCGATCCATTGATCGACTCAAAAGTGCCCGACAGATCTCGCAAGCCGTGCAATTTCTACGCATTTTTGTAGCGCTACGCTTGAATTGGCTTGCCACGACGGTATAGATTCATTTCGCACCGACTCAATCGACTCAATCAATTCAATATTACTCACTGGAATTCGTCATGGACCGACTTGGAAAAGACTTCTCACTTTCGGCGCTGGTCGCCGGCCTGATCGCGGTGATCATCTCCTATGCGGGCCCGCTGATCATCGTGTTCCAGGCAGCCCACCAGGCCCAACTGAGCAACGAAGTGACCGCTTCGTGGATCTGGGCGATTTCCATCGGCAGCGGCCTGACCGGCATGCTGCTGAGCTGGAAACTGCGCGTGCCGGTGATTACCGCGTGGTCGACGCCTGGGGCGGCATTACTGGTGTCGATGCTGCCAAGCGTATCGTTGGCCCAGGCGGTAGGCGCCTACATCGTCGCCTCGCTGCTGATCGCGGTGATTGCGTTGAGCGGTGCGTTCGACAAACTGATGAGTCGCCTGCCCAAGGCCATTGCCGCTGCCATGCTGGCAGGCATTCTGTTCCGCTTCGGGGCCGAGCTGTTCAACTCGATCAGCCTGCAGCCGGTGCTCGTGCTGACGATGCTCGCCACCTACCTGCTGTTCAAGCGCCTGTCGCCGCGCTACGCCATCCTCGCGGTGCTGATCGTGGGCGGCGGGCTGGCCAGCAGCCTGGGCCACCTTGATAGCCAGGCCCTGGTACTGGAAATGGCCACGCCGGTCTGGACCACACCGCAATGGAACTGGAGCGCCATCATCAACATCGGTCTGCCCCTGGCCTTGGTGTCACTCACCGGCCAGTCCGTACCGGGTATCGCCGTGCTACGTACATCGGGCTACCAGACGCCGGCACGGCCGATCGTCTCGGTGACCGCCATCGGCTCGTTGCTGCTCGCACCCTTTGCCTGCCACGGCGTCAACCTGGCGGCGATCACCGCAGCCATTTGCACAGGCCGGGAAGCTCATGAGAATGCCGACAAGCGCTATATCGCCGGCATTGCCTGCGGCGCCTTCTACCTGCTGATGGGGACCTTCGGCGCCACCCTGGCTTCGGTGTTCGCCGCCCTGCCGAGGGAAATGATCGCCGCCCTCGCCGGCCTGGCCCTGTTCGGCGCGATCGCCACGGGCCTTACCGGCGCCATGGCCGACGAGAAACAACGCGAACCGGCGCTGATCACCTTCCTGGTGACCGCTTCGGGCATGAGCTTCCTCGGCCTGGGCGCAGCCTTCTGGGGGTTGATCTTTGGGCTGCTGGCACACTTCGCCTTGAGCTACACGCGGGCGCGGCCTGCACAAAGTGAACACGTGTCGCTTGGCGAGCAACGCTGAGGCGTTCTGCAAAGAGAGAGATCGCAAGATGGCGTCCCAGGCAGGATTTGAACCTGCAACCTTCCCCTTAGGAGGGGGATGCTCTATCCAATTGAGCTACTGAGACACGAGACAGGCAACACACGATGCCTAGAAGGGACGGCGTGCATGTTAACCAGCGTATCGCCTTTTGTCATGCCTCAATCGGGCATTTTGCACGTCAGCTGTTTCTACTCTGCCTGCCCGACAATACCTTGCTCACGCAACAACCTCATCAACGCCTCGACTGAATCGGTCAATGAAGCGGAATTGTCCAGTACGTGCACGGCGGCATCGTATGCCGCCATGCCCGCGCTCCTCGCCAGCCGCTGCTCGATCTCCCAGGCGCTCTCCCGCCCTCGCGCCAGCAAGCGTTGACGCAGCGTCGCGGGTGAAACGCTCAAACCCACTGCCAGCAGGTCTGGGTAAAGCCGACGGGCCTCAGGCAGGTAACCGCGCGAACCATTGACCAGCACCGAGCGGCCGCCAGCCAGCCAGTGCTCCACGTGCGCGGGTATTGCGTAGCGAAGACCATTGGCCTCCCAGCTCAGGGCAAACTCACCAGCCTCACGCATGCCCTCGAAGCGTTCGACACTGACCCCCTCGGCAGCTTCGCCCCTGGCTTCGGCCGAGCGGGTAATGACCCGCCGGGCGACTTCGACACCGTGGGCAGCCAGCTGCGCGCGCGCTGCATCGATAAGGGAATCTTTTCCCGAACCAGAAGGTCCCATCAGGAAGATCAGCCGCCCCCTTGAGGGCGCTGCACCGCTTGCGTCATATTGCATAGCCACTATGCTCAATGTGTGGGAAGCTGCGCATTGTAGGCTTTTTCCGTACCCTTTGTTGCTAGTTACCAGATTTTGACGACAAAGGTCTGACACTCCTATGCGCCGTAATATGTGAAACTTTTCAAACCAGTACTCATTTCTGATAATTGGTACTGGCAAAAAGCCTTTATCGGATTCACTATTAGTCACAGAATTGACGCCAAGGAAACGGCGACCCTGAGGCAAGATGAAGAACCAAAATCACATAACGGTTGAACATTTTGTCGTCGCCGCGGTCGTACCACCACCGTGCGGCCAATTTGCGAACCGCTTCCACTGAACCAGAACAACCGGTCAATCTATATGCGCCCAATGAAACAGGCTATCTACTCGAGCCGCACCGCTGACAAGTTCGTCGTCCGCCTGCCTGACGGGATGCGTGAGCGCATTGCCGAAGTAGCGCGCAACCACCACCGCAGCATGAACTCCGAGATCATTGCACGCCTGGAGCAAAGCCTTATCCAAGAAGGCGCACTGGGCGATGAACTGAGCATGCGCCTGGACAGCCCAGAGCTCAGCCTGCACGAGCGCGAGCTGCTGCAACGCTTCCGCCAGCTGTCCCATCGCCAGCAGAACGCCCTGGTCGCCCTCATCGCTCACGATGTGGAAATGGCCGCCGACGCTTCCTGATACGGAACGTCACGCACAAAAAAGCCAGCGCAAGCTGGCTTTTTTGTGCGTGACGTTCGGCTCATTCAAAGCAGGAACAGCGTGGCCAGGCCCAGGAAGATGAAGAAGCCGCCACTGTCGGTCACGGCCGTGATCATGACGCTCGACCCCATGGCCGGGTCCCGCCCGAGGCGCGTCAGGGTCATGGGGATCAATACTCCCATCAAGGCAGCGAGCAGCAGGTTGAGGGTCATCGCCGCCGTCATCACCAAGCCCAGCGACCAGCTACCGTAAAGCCAGAACGCCACCACACCGATTACTCCACCCCAGATCAGGCCATTGAGCAGCGACACCGCCAGCTCCTTGCGCATCAGGCGGCTGGTATTGCCCGGCGACACCTGGTCCAGCGCCATGGCACGAACGATCATGGTGATGGTCTGGTTGCCCGAGTTACCACCGATACCAGCAACGATCGGCATCAACGCCGCCAGCGCCACCAGCTTCTCGATCGACCCTTCGAACAGACCGATGACACGCGAGGCCACAAAAGCAGTGATCAGGTTGATCGCAAGCCAGGCCCAGCGGTTGCGCAACGAACGCCAGACCGAGGCGAAGATATCTTCTTCTTCGCGCAGACCGGCCATGTTGAGCACTTCACTCTCGCTCTCTTCGCGAATCAGATCGACCATCTCGTCGATGGTCAGGCGGCCGATCAGTCGGTCGTTCTTGTCCACTACCGGCGCAGAAACCAGGTCGTAACGCTCGAACGCCAGGGCTGCATCGTAGGCATCTTCCTCAGGGTGGAAGGCCACCGGGTCATTGGCCATGACCTCCGCAACCTTCTTGTCCGGGTCGTTGACCAACAGCCGCTTGATCGGCAACACGCCCTTGAGCAGACCGTCATAGTCAACCACGAACAGCTTGTCGGTATGGTTTGGCAGCTCCTTGAGGCGACGCAGGTATCGCAATACCACTTCCAGGCTGACGTCTTCGCGGATAGTCACCATCTCGAAGTCCATCAGCGCACCGACCTGCTCCTCGTCGTAGCTCAGGGCCGAACGTACACGTTCGCGCTGCTGCGCATCGAGGCTCTCCATCAGCTCATGCACGACGTCACGCGGCAGCTCTGGCGCCAGGTCGGCGAGCTCGTCGGCATCCATCTCCTTCGCAGCGGCCAGCAGCTCATGATCGTCCATGTCGGCGATCAGGGTCTGGCGTACGGCGTCGGATACTTCCAGCAGGATGTCGCCATCGCGATCCGAGCGCACCAGCTGCCAGACCGTCAGGCGGTCTTCCAGGGGCAAGGCTTCGAGGATATAGGCGATGTCGGCGGGGTGCAGGTCATCGAGCTTGCGCTGCAGCTCGACGAGATTCTGGCGGTGGACGAGGTTCTCAACGAGGTCGTGATGGTGACCTTCCTGACGGTGCGTCAGGTCTTCGACCACCCGCTGGCGCTGCAACAGTTCGATCACCTGGGCAAGGCGATCCTGCAGGCTCTCTTGGGCTTTTTTTACTTCAACTTCGGTCATAGGCGAACTCCACTCCCAGCAGCGGAGCACGCCGGGAGAATCAATCGGTCAGATCTGGCAGTTTGATGCGCGTTAGGGAGTAACTACTGGGTAAGTCCATGGTGGGATTCCACAAGCCCCGGCGGGGCTGACGGGCGCAATCATACACTGTGCAAGCTGTCGGATCGCTTAAAATTTTGGCCAGAACAATCGTTTGCACGATAAAGCTATGACAACGCTCGAAGCCAACAGTGCGACGGCTCGAGGGTAGGAAAAAGCACATTCGCCTACGGGATGTTCAGCAGTGGCTAGCAACTTGAGTCTAGTCGCGCGAACTCGAAATCAGTAAACGCCGGACAAGAAAAAGCCCGCTTGTATAAGCGGGCTTTTTCAGAAGTGGCGGACTCAGGAGGATTCGAACCTCCGACCGCTCGGTTCGTAGCCGAGTACTCTATCCAGCTGAGCTATGAGTCCGTGGGGTAGTTTTAGACCAGATTACCACTGGTGGCTTGATGTAGCCTTGCAAGCAAAGCCACTTCAAAAGTGGCGGACTCAGGAGGATTCGAACCTCCGACCGCTCGGTTCGTAGCCGAGTACTCTATCCAGCTGAGCTATGAGTCCGTGATGGTAGTTTTAGACCAGGTTACCACTGGTGATTTGAAGCAGCCTTGCAATCAAAGCCACTTCAAAAGTGGCGGACTCAGGAGGATTCGAACCTCCGACCGCTCGGTTCGTAGCCGAGTACTCTATCCAGCTGAGCTATGAGTCCGTGTCTTGCCGCGCATTATAGGTCGCTGAAACATTTTTGCAAGAACTTTTTCGTTTAAAATCAACTACTTAGCGTTCTTACCGTTTACAGCGCCCTAAGCGAATAATGGCGGTGAAGGGGGGATTCGAACCCCCGATACCCTTATGAGGTATACTCCCTTAGCAGGGGAGCGCCTTCGGCCACTCGGCCACCTCACCGCAACACGAGGCGAATATTAAACACACCCTTCCTCGTTTGCAACCCTTTTTTTTAAAAAAACTTCAAAAAAATTAAAGGCTTGGCTCTTCGTCCTTCTCTTTCTTGATCCGCAGGTAGATTTCCTCACGGTGAACGGCCACTTCCTTTGGCGCGCTCACGCCGATACGCACCTGGTTGCCTTTGACACCCAGGACCGTCACGGTGATTTCACCGTCACCAATGATCAGGCTCTCGGCGCACCGACGAGTCAGAATCAGCATAGCTTTCTCCTCACATGAAACTTCAGGGACAACAGTCTTTGATTAAGCAGGGCCCGGCCGGGGACGACGGCACTGGCCCGAACAAACCGTCAGCTACACCTGGACAAGGGTGCGCCGACAGCCAGAAACGCGAAGGGCGCGGCAAGCCGCGCCCCTCCAGGCAGCGTGTCACTCACCCTGTCGGGCGGGAGCGTCAAGCTCGAACGCGGTGTGCAGCGCGCGAACGGCCAGCTCCAGGTACTTCTCTTCGATCACGACCGAGACCTTGATCTCGGAGGTAGAGATCATCTGGATGTTGATGCTCTCCTTGGCCAGTGCTTCGAACATGCGGCTGGCAACGCCTGCGTGGGAGCGCATGCCAACACCGACGATCGACACCTTGGCAATCTTGGTGTCGCCGATCACTTCACGCGCGCCGATTTCACGGGCGGTGTTCTCCAGCACGCTCAGCGCCTTCTCGTACTCGTTGCGGTGCACGGTGAAGGTGAAGTCGGTGGTGTTATCGTGCGAGACGTTCTGCACGATCATGTCCACTTCGATGTTCGCGGCACTGATCGGGCCGAGGATCTTGAAGGCAACGCCTGGGGTGTCCGGGACGCCACGAATGGTCAGCTTGGCTTCATCACGGTTGAAGGCGATACCGGAAATGATCGGCTGTTCCATGGATTCCTCTTCATCGATGGTAATGAGGGTACCCGGACCCTCCTTGAAGCTGTGCAGCACGCGCAGCGGGACGTTGTACTTGCCGGCGAATTCCACCGAGCGGATCTGCAGCACCTTGGAGCCGAGGCTGGCCATTTCCAGCATCTCCTCGAAGGTGATCTTCTCCAGGCGCTGGGCCTGGGGCACAACGCGCGGGTCGGTGGTGTAGACGCCATCGACATCGGTGTAGATCTGGCACTCGTCGGCCTTCAGAGCCGCCGCCAGGGCCACGCCGGTGGTGTCGGAGCCACCACGGCCGAGGGTGGTGATGTTGCCGTGCTCGTCGACACCCTGGAAACCGGCCACCACCACGACACGCCCGGCCTTGAGGTCGGCGCGGATCTTCTGGTCGTCGATCTGCAGGATGCGCGCCTTGTTGTGCGCGCTGTCGGTGAGGATGCGCACCTGGTTGCCGGTATAGGATACCGCCGGCACGCCACGCTTCATCAGGGCCATGGACAACAGGGCGATGGTGACCTGCTCGCCGGTCGAAACGATTACGTCCAGCTCGCGGGGTTCCGGTTTGTCGGTGATCTGCTTGGCCAGGTCGATAAGGCGATTGGTCTCGCCGCTCATGGCCGACAGCACCACCACCAGGTCGGTGCCTTGCTCACGGAATTTCTTGACCTTGTCGGCAACCTGCTCGATCCGCTCGATGGAACCGACAGAGGTACCGCCAAATTTCTGTACGATCAACGCCATTTCAAAGGTGCCTCAGCCCACAAGGGCCCCAAAAAACAATCCAACATGGTGGGGCGGTGACTAGACCACCGCCCCGCCATCTCAAAGTCCCTGCTCGGCGAACGGCACGGCCAGGGCCAGGGCATTGTCCAGCGCGGCGACGTCGACGCCACCGCCCTGGGCCATGTCCGGACGGCCACCGCCCTTGCCACCCACTGCCGCAGCGGCTTGCTTCATCAGATCGCCAGCCTTGAGTTGGCCGGAGAGGTCCTTGGTCACGCCAGCCACCAGCACGACCTTGCCCTCATGCTCGCTGCCCAGCAGGATCACTGCGTGGCCGAGCTTGTTCTTCAGTTGATCGACGAGCGCCAACAGGGCCTTGCCATCCTGCCCATCCAGGCGGGCGGCGAGCACCTTGGCACCCTTGACCTCAACGGCCGCATTGGAGAGATCGTCCCCGGCGGCGCTGGCGGCCTTGGCCTGCAGCTGCTCGAGCTGCTTTTCCAGCTGACGGTTGCGCTCAAGCACAGCCGACAGCTTGTCGATCAGGTTGTCACGGTTACCCTTGACCAGTTGCGCGGCTTCCTTGACCTGCTCTTCGGCAGCGTTCAGGTAGGCCAGCGCGGCGGCGCCGGTGACCGCTTCGATACGGCGCACGCCAGAGGCCACGCCGCCTTCGCTGATGATCTTGAACAGGCTGATGTCGCCGGTGCGCTTGGCGTGGATGCCACCGCACAGCTCGACGGAGAAATCGCCGCCCATGCTCAGCACGCGCACGGTGTCGCCGTACTTCTCGCCGAACAGCGCCATGGCGCCCTTGGCCTTGGCGGTCTCGATGTCGGTCAGTTCGGTCTGCACCTCGGTATTGCGGCGCACTTCACGGTTGACGATGTCTTCCAGGGCCTTGATCTGCTCCGGTTTGACCGCCTCGAAGTGGCTGAAGTCGAAACGCAGGCGCTGGCTGTCGACCAGCGAGCCTTTCTGTTGTACGTGCTCGCCCAGTACCTGGCGCAGCGCTTCGTGCAGCAGGTGAGTGGCGGAGTGGTTCAGCGAGGTGGCGTGCTGCACCTCGGCATCGACCTGGGCCTGGACCGCAGCGCCAACAGTCAGCGCACCGCTGGCGACCACACCGTGGTGCAGGAAGGCGCCGCCGGTCTTGGTGGTGTCGCGCACGTCGAAGCGCGCTGGGCCAGCCTGCAAGTAGCCGCTGTCACCCACCTGGCCACCGGACTCGGCGTAGAAGGGGGTGCGATCCAGGATCACGACACCCTCTTCACCCTCGCCCAGTTGCTCGACCGCCTGGCCGTCCTTGTACAGGGCGATGACCTTGCCCTGCCCTTCGGTGGCGTCGTAGCCGAGGAAGTCAGTGGCGGTGTCGACCTTGACCAGGCTGTTGTAGTCCATGCCGAAGGCGCTGGCGGAACGGGCACGCTCACGCTGGGCCTCCATTTCACGCTCGAAGCCGGCTTCGTCGATGGTCAGCTCGCGCTCGCGGGCGATGTCGGCGGTGAGGTCCATGGGGAAGCCGTAGGTGTCATACAGCTTGAACACCACGTCGCCCGGCACGACCTTGCCCTGCAGCTGGGCCAGGTCCTGCTCGAGGATGCGCAGGCCCTGCTCCAGGGTCTTGGCGAACTGCTCTTCCTCGGTCTTGAGCACGCGCTCGATGTGCGCCTGCTGGCTTTTCAGCTCAGGGAAGGCTTCGCCCATTTCAGCGACCAGCGCAGCGACGATCTTGTGGAAGAAGCTACCGGTGGCGCCCAGCTTGTTGCCGTGGCGGCAAGCGCGGCGAATGATGCGGCGCAGCACGTAGCCACGGCCTTCGTTCGACGGCAGCACACCATCGGCGATGAGGAAGCCGCAGGAACGGATGTGGTCGGCAACCACTTTCAGCGATGGCTGCTCGTCATTGCTGCAACCGATGGCCTTGGCGGCGGCGGCCAGCAAGCTCTGGAACAGGTCGATCTGGTAGTTCGAGTGCACGTGCTGCATCACCGCACTGATGCGCTCCAGGCCCATGCCGGTGTCCACCGAAGGGGCCGGCAGTGGGTGCAGGACGCCGTCGGCAGTGCGGTTGAACTGCATGAAGACGTTGTTCCAGATCTCGATGTAGCGGTCGCCGTCTTCTTCCGGCGAGCCGGGTGGGCCACCCCAGATGTCGGCGCCGTGGTCGTAGAAAATCTCGGTGCACGGGCCGCATGGGCCAGTGTCGCCCATGGTCCAGAAGTTGTCGGACGCGTACGGAGCACCTTTGTTGTCACCGATGCGCACCATGCGCTCGGCCGGTACGCCGACTTCCTTGGTCCAGATGTCGTAGGCTTCGTCGTCGCTGGCGTAGACGGTGACCCACAGCTTCTCTTTCGGCAGCGCCAGCCACTTGTCCGAAGTCAGGAACGTCCAGGCGAAGGTGATGGCGTCGCGCTTGAAGTAGTCACCGAAGCTGAAGTTGCCCAGCATCTCGAAGAAGGTGTGGTGACGGGCGGTATAGCCGACGTTTTCCAGGTCGTTGTGCTTGCCGCCGGCGCGTACGCACTTCTGACTGCTCACCGCGCGGGTATAGGCGCGCTTTTCCTGGCCGAGGAAGCAGTCCTTGAACTGGTTCATACCGGCGTTGGTGAACAGCAGGGTCGGGTCATTGCCCGGAATCAGCGAGCTGGAGGCGACGCGGGTGTGACCCTGCTCTTCGAAGAAGCGAAGGAAGGCTTCACGGATTTCTGCGCTTTTCATAGGTTCTTCCACGGAAACGGCCGGCCCCTTTGGGCAAACTCGTCAAATCGACGAAACGACGGCAAAGGGCGCCATTATATCCAGCCTGAACGGCGGATGCAGTGTGTTTATAAGATAGAAACGTTCAATCGAAGGTGAAATGACCTTCATTTTGGCGGTCATATCCGCAGGCTATACAGTTCACCGCGCCGGGACAACTACACCGGCTTGCAATATGTACCGCCGCGTCCACCTGCACGACTCCGAAGATTGCCCCTTCATTCTCGGCAATACGGAGCAACACATGCCCATCAATCAACCTGTCACGCCCTTGCAGCGTGTCAGCACTGGCCCGTCGCCAAAAGCCCTCAACGACGACCATCCACTTCCCTATCTGGATCAGAATCTCGATCTGCAAGCCCTGCCCGGCAAGCTCCTGGTCAAATCGCAACGCCAGCGCATCGACCTGTACGCCCGGCGCGACAAGCACGGCGCCCACTTGCAGACCGAAGCCCGCTGCTACTTCATCGCCCTTAACGAGCGCGACGTGCTGCACATCATTACCAAGGATGGTGACGACAAGGTCGAGATTGATGCCGAACAAGAGCACCTAATCATCGTCGAGACAGGCGAAGGCGACGATTGGGTGAAAGGCCATGCCAGCTCCAATGCCAATATTCTGGTCAACACCGCACAGGGTAATGACCGGATCGAATTGGACGGACGGGGCCTCGGGACTATCTATGCAGGTGACGGCGATGACCATGTCACCACCAGGATGCAACGGTCGACAGTATTCACAGGAGCAGGAGACGATCATGTGCTCTGCCTCGGCGAGTCGATCGTGGACGCGACCGTCGGTGTGAATCGGGTGGTGAGAACACCACATCGTGATCATGTCTATGCCAACGACCAGAGCCTGCTGATTGCCAACAACTTCGACACCCGACTAACCCCCAGGTCAGGCGCACATGCCGGTTACCGCTCAATCACGATCAACGGTACGCCCGAATACAGACAACTGGTGATCGCTAACCTCGAGCTACTGCTCGCCACCTCGACGGGTGAAGCGCTGCTACAGAGCCTGGATGCCAGCAATGTGCAGATCGCCATTGACGACATCGCTGAAACGGACAACGGTCGTTTCGACTTCGATCATGCACTGGGCGACCCCAGTATCAGAGACGGGCAACCCGGGACCAGGGTGCTGACGGGCAAGATCGGCTTCAACCCGCTGGCCCAGCGCCCCAACACGCCGGCTGTGGTGATCCTGTACCACGAGCTGTGCCACGCCTGGAATCACGCCAATGGCACGGTCATGCCGGAGCATGAGAACCAGGTCACCGGCCTTTGGACCGCAAACACCTTCGACTTCGACGGCGATCCGAGCACCCCACCCGACAACACCAACCCAGACCCCTTCAACGAAAATGCCCTGCGCCGCGAGCTGGGGCTGCCCCGACGCAACGTCTATTGAGACGCGTCAGGATAGCCGCTGACCGTTGTCTGGCACGATGAGTATCCCCGCCCTGAGGCCATTCTTGACCTTGGGGTTGGGGAAGATGATCCGCGCGCCCTCCTCCTCGACGACCCAGCGCATTTCGGCGAGGTCCTCGGCCAGCAGGTAACCCTTGCTCAGTTCGGAGAAATTCTCGATGTCCGCTGGCAGGTGCAGATGGAAACTGTCACTGTGCTTGATGATCTCGCGGGCGACGCTGAACAGTTTGAGCCCATCCAGCGAGCCTGTGGTTTCGGGCTCGGTCCCTTCGATGATCTGGATCAGGCGCTCCTCGAGCTTGTCGAGGTTGACCCCTTCGTTCTGGCCGAACGGCCGTGCCTTGCCCAATTCGAGGGTGAAAGCCTCGGCATCCAGCTGCTCGTAGGTGAAGGCACTGAAGGTAATCGACGACTTGCTTTGCAGCAGCACCGCCTCCATCCCCGCCGCCGCCAGGCGCGCCAGCTCACGCCGAGAGTGCTTACGCCCCTCCTTGAAAGGGTACAAGGCGAACTGTTCGATCTTGGACCCGCGAATCGCGGTATGCAGGTCGTAATGCAGGCGGGTGCGCTCTGGCTTGCTGAAGAACACCCGGGCAAACTGCTCGAGCTCAGCGGCACGCAGCGCCTCGAAACCGCTGGAGAGCTCATGACGGCCATTGAACAGGCGATTGATATCCTGCTCGATAAAGCGCTCGCCCTTGCGGATGGCCGCCGGGTTGCCAAACAGGAACAACACCCGCGCTCGGGGCTTGATCTTGCCATTGGCCACACCATGCAGCAGCCGCTCGAGCAATTCGATGGGCGCTGTCTCGTTGCCGTGAATCCCGGCCGACAACAGCAGGTCCAACCCACTGTCTTCGCCTTCCGGTGGCCGCACTTCGAGTGCGCCCTCCCCCAGCCAGCGCAAACGCGCGCCCTTGGTCGTCACTTGGGTCTTCTCGGCCGGTTCGTGATCGGTCAGGGTCAGCTCAAGCAGTTTGCCGAGGGCGAGCATAGGCGCTTCCTTAGTGGTGGTGGCCGCAGTCCGGGCCGTGGACGTGGTCGTCGTCATCTCCGGCTTGCGCCGGTTCCATTTCCAGCTGCAAGCTGACCAGGTTGGTGGCCATCGGGCGCAGCAGCAGGTTGGCGTACTCGGTGTCGTTCTCGTCGACATCGACACCGATCAGCAGCTGGCCGCGACCATCCTGCTGGATCCACACTTCCTTGCCCTGCCACACCACGGCAAAGCGGGTGCAGGAGGTTTCCAGCTGGGTGCCGTCTTCATCTTCCAGGATCAGGCGCAGGGCGTCGGACATTGCAATTTCTCTCTATCAGGGTTGGCGTTGGAACGGATAGACCGAGCCCAGCTTGAGGATCTGGGTCAGTTCGTCCAGGGCCGTGCGGCACTCGGTGAGCAGTTGCGGGTCGGCCAGGTCCGCTTCGCCCAGGCGATCGCGGTAGTGCTTGTCGACCCACTGCACCAAGGTGTCGTACAGCGAGGCGGTCATGATAACGCCTTGGTTGACCGCCGCCAGTTCGTTTTCCTTCAACGCCACCCGCAAACGCAGGCAAGCCGGGCCACCGCCGTTCTGCATGCTCTGCTTGAGGTCGAACACCTTGACCTCCTTCACCGGGCCGCCCTGGCTGGTCAGCTGGCCGAGGTAGGCCCAGACGCGTTCATTGTTGCGGCACTCCTCCGGCACCACCAGCAGCATGGAGCCGTCATCACGGCTGAGCAGCTGGCTGTTGAACAGGTAGGAACGCACCGCGTCCTCCACCGTTACCGCCGCGCGCGGCACGCAGATGCCCTTGAAGTTGCCACCCTTGCTGGCCAGTTTAGCCTGCAGCTGGCCGAGCACCGCATCGGTCTCGAGGAAGGCGTCCTCGTGGTAGAACAGCACCTCGCCGTTGCCCACCGAGATCACGTCGTTGTGAAACACCCCTTGGTCGATCACTGCCGGGTTCTGTTGAGCGTAGACCACGCCCTCGTCACGCAGGCCGTGCAGCCGGGCGACCGCCTGCGAGGCTTCCAGGGTCTGGCGCGCCGGGTACTTCTGCGGCGCCGGGTAGCGGCTGTCGAAGGCGCTGCGGCCATAGACGAAGAACTCGACGCCGGCCTCGCCATAAGCGCGGCAGAAACGGGTGTGGTTGGCCGCGCCTTCGTCACCGAACTGCGCCACCGCCGGCAGCGCTGCATGGTGGGCGAAGACCTTGTCATCGCTGAACATGGCGCCGAGCACGCGGCTGGTGGTCGGGTGCTCGATGCTGCGGTGGTACTTGCAGTTGAGGTTGGCGGCCGTGAAGTGCACACGGCCATCGGCGGTGTCGGCACTGGGGCTGACGGTAGCGGCGTTGGCCACCCACATGCTCGAGGCCGAGCAACTGGCGACCAGCAATGGCATGGCTTCTTTCGCCGCGCGCTGGATCACCTCGGCGTCGCTGCCGGTGAAGCCCAGGCTGCGCAAGGCCGCCACATCCGGGCGCTCCTGCGGCGCCAGCACGCCTTGCTGGAAGCCCATCTCCATCAGCGCTTTCATCTTGGCCAGGCCCTGGCACGCAGCTTCGCGCGGGTTGGAACCCTGCTGGCTGTTGCTCTGTGACGCCACGTTGCCGTAGGACAAGCCGCCGTAGTTGTGGGTCGGCCCCACCAGGCCATCAAAATTCACTTCATAGGATTTCATCGGCTAGGCTCCGAGACCTGTTGTTATAGGGTGACGCCCGGCGTCAGGGTCGCCGGCAGTACAAGGCTCGCGGTCTCCAGCGAAGCCACGGGGTAGGCGCAGTAGTCGGCCGCGTAGTAGGCGCTGGCGCGGTGGTTGCCGCTGGCGCCCACGCCGCCGAATGGCGCGCTGCTGGCAGCACCGGTCAACTGCTTGTTCCAGTTGACGATGCCGGCGCGGCTGCGCAACCAGAAGTGCTGGTAGCGGGCATTGGAGTCCGACAGCAGGCCGGCGGCCAGGCCGTACTGAGTGTTATTGGCCTCCTCGATCGCCGCATCGAAGTCGGTGTAGCGGATCACTTGCAGCAATGGGCCGAAGAACTCTTCGTCCGGGCGACCGGCCACGGCGGTGACATCAATGATGCCTGGCGTCAGCAATGCGGCATTGGCTTGCGGCTGGGTCATTTGCAGAAGCGCCATACCACCCTTGCCAAGCAGTTCGGCCTGGGCGTCGATCAACGCGCGGGCTGCCTGCAGCGAAATCACCGAGCCCATGAAGGGCGCCGGCTGCTGGTCGAAGGCACCAACGCTGATACTGCGGCTGACGTCTACCAGGCGGGCGAGCAGTTGGTCACCCCACGCGCCTTGCGGTACCAGCAGTCGGCGGGCACAGGTGCAGCGCTGGCCGGCGGAAATGAAGGCCGACTGGATGATGGTATACACCGCCGCGTCCAGGTCCTTGACCTCGTCGACCACCAGCGGGTTGTTGCCGCCCATTTCCAGGGCCAGGATCTTGTCCGGGCGACCGGCGAACTGCTGGTGCAGCAGGTTGCCGGTGCGGCTCGAGCCGGTGAAGAACAGACCGTCGATGCCAGGGTTGGCGGCCAGCGCCACACCGGTTTCACGGGCACCCTGCACCAGATTGAGCACGCCGGCCGGCAGGCCGGCCTCGATCCAGCACTGCACCGTCAGCTCCGCGACTTTCGGTGTCAGCTCGCTTGGCTTGAACACCACGCAGTTGCCTGCCAGCAGTGCCGGCACGATATGGCCGTTGGGCAGGTGGCCGGGGAAGTTGTACGGCCCGAACACCGCCACCACACCGTGGGGCTTGTGGCGCAGCACTGCGGTGGCGTCGGCCAGCGGGCCGCTCTTCTCCCCCGTACGCTCACGGTAGCTCTGCACCGAAATAGCGACCTTGTTGACCATGCTGGTCACTTCGGTGGCCGACTCCCACAGCGGCTTGCCGGTTTCCTCGCCAATACAGCGCGCCAGCGCTTCGCTACGCGCCTTGAGCTTTTCAGCGAACGCTTCGAGCACCCCGATACGGGCGTCCAGGCTCAGTTGCGCCCAACCGGGGAACGCCTCACGAGCGGCATGCACGGCAGCTTCCACCTGGGCGGCGTCGGCGCCCTGCCCTTGCCAGACCACCGCCTGGGTGACCGGATTGAGCGATTGCAGCGCTTCGCCCTGGCCAGCGAGCCATTGGCCTGCGATGTAATGCGTATTCATTTACTGAGCCTCCCGGCCGGCGGACAGCGGCACTGCGCGCACATTGTCGCCGGCGCCCAGGCGCAGGCGCTTGGCGGTCTGCGGATCGACCACCAGGGTGCCCGCGGCCAGGCGCGCCGGTGCGGCCGTGATGCGGCAGTCCTCGCGCTTGCGGTTATGGATGATGTAGGGGGTAGCGTCGTCACCCGGCGTGCCGACGGCCAGCACCAGGGTTTCGCTCTCGCGCACGGCGCGAATTTTCGAGGTTTCGCACTCGATGGCCGGGCCGGCGTCGAAGATGTCGACATAACCCTGGTAGTTGAAGCCTTCACGCTTGAGCATGGCCAGGGCTGGCTCGGTGTCGGTGTGCACGCGGCCGATGACATCGCGCGCGGCCTGCGACAGGAAGCAGGTGTACAGCGGGAACTTGGGCATCAGCTCGGCGATGAACGACTTGTTGCCCACCCCGGTCAGGTAGTCGGCCTGGCTGAATTCCATCTTGAAGAAGTGCCGCCCCAGGCTCTCCCAGAACGGCGAACGACCGGCTTCATCGGACATGCCGCGCATCTCGGCGATGATCTTGTTGCCGAACAGCTCGGGGAATTCAGCGATGAACAGCATGCGCGCCTTGGACAGCAGGCGGCCATTGAGGCCACTGCGACAGTCGCTGCGCAGGAACAACGAGCACAGCTCGGAGTTGCCGGTCAGGTCGTTAGCCAGGAACAGCGTGGGGATCTCGCGGTAGATGCCCAGTTCTTGCGAAGCACTGACGGTCAACCCCACCCGGTAGTTGTACCAGGGCTCACGCAGGCCGACGGCGCCGGCGATGGCACTGATACCCACCACCAGGCCCTCGTCGTTCTCCAGCACGAACAGGTAGTCAGTGTCGCCGCGCTCGGCCTCGCCACGGAAGGTCTTCTCGGCCCAGCCGACCCGCTGGCCGAGCCGCTCCTCGTTGGCCGGGAGGGTGGTCAGCCCGGTGGTGCCGGTACTGCGGGCCAATTCGATCAGCGCGGGTAAATCGCTGCTGCGTACAGGACGAACGATCATGCTATCTCCTTGTGCGGCGGACTTCGCCTGCCGCGAAACTCTCTGTTCCGGCTTATCAGACCGCGACCAGGCGCACGCTGGCGCCCTCGCCGACACCCAATGCCTCGGCGGCCTCGCTACTCAGGCTGAGCGGTTTGCCCGGCACCCAGTCCAGCTCCAGCAGCACCGCCCGGTAATCCTGCAACTGGCCGTTGCACACCAGGTACGGGCGGCCACCCTTGACCGGCGCTTCGTCGAGCTTGACCGGCACCACACGGCTCTGGGCGATCGAGCGAATGCCCGAGGTGCGCGCGTGCAGGGTCGGGCCGCCGTCGAAGATGTCGATGTAGTGTTCGGTCTCGAAGCCTTCGCGCATAAGGATGTCGAAGGTGATCTGCGCCCGCGGGTGCACCTGCCCCATCGCTTCTTGCGCTTCGTCGTGGAGCAGCGGCACATAGATCGGGTAATGCGGCATCAGCTCGGCGAGGAAGGTGCGGCTCTTCAGGCCGCACAGGCGCTCGGCATCGGCGTAGTTGAGGTCGAAGAAGTTGCGCCCGATGGCATCCCAGAACGGCGACTCGCCCTTCTCGTCGCTGTAACCGACGATCTCGGTCACCACCGAATCGGCAAAGCGCTCCGGGTGCGCAGCCATGAACAACAGGCGGCCACGGGAGTTGAGCTCGGCGAAAGCGCTGCTCACCAGTTCCGGTACCACATAGAAACTGGTCAGCAGGCTGTTGCCGGTGAGGTCGTGGCACAGCGAGAGCACGTGGATCTTGTTGTGGATCTTCAGCTCGCGCGAAGCATGCACGAAGGTCTCGTTGCGAAAGCTGTAGAACGGCTCGGAGTAGCCGGCCGAAGCGACGATGGCCGAGCAGCCGACCAGCTTGCCGGTGGCGCTGTCCTCGAGCACGAAGAAGTAACTCTCTTCGCCATTGAAGCTCACTTCGGCGGCGAACGAGGTTTCCGAGGCGGCGATCTTGTCGCCCAGGCGGCCGGTATCGTCCGGCAGCGAGGTGACACCAATGGGGCTGTCGGCAGCCATGCGCTGCACTTCGTTCAGATCCGCCATTTGCGCGGGGCGCATCACCAGCATGGTGTCACTCCTTTCGGGAAAGCACGCCGATCACATCGGCACGGAAAAACAGCGGACACACACCGCTATCTGCAAGCAGGTGCCCGCATTGGAATTCAGGGTTCGCCGGCCCCAGGTCGAGGCCGGCGAACGGGCGATCAGCCCTTGGTCAGTTTCGCCACAGCGCGCTCGAAGCGGTCCAGGCCTTCATCGATGTCGGCGTCCTCGACCACCAGGCTTGGGGCGAAGCGCACCACATCCGGGCCGGCCTGCAGCACCATCACGCCTTCTTTCTCGGCGGCGTTGAGGATGTCCTTGGCCTTGCCTTTCCAGGCGTCGCTCAGCACACAGCCGATCAGCAGGCCAACGCCACGCACCAGGGTGAACAGGCCGGTGTCCTGGCCGATCTGCTCCAGGCGGGTCTTGAAGCGCGCGTGCTTGGCCTTGATGCCGGCCAGCGTCTCTGGGGTATTGATCACGTCCAGCACCGCGCAGGCAACGGCGCAACCCAGCGGGTTACCGCCGTAGGTGGTGCCGTGGGTACCAACGGCCAGGTGCTTGGCAATGTCGCTGGTGGTCAGCATGGCGCCGATCGGGAAGCCGCCACCCAGGCTCTTGGCGCTGGTGAGGATGTCTGGCGTCACGCCATAGTGCTGGTAGGCGTACAGCGAGCCGGTACGGCCAACGCCGGTCTGCACTTCGTCGAAGATCAGCAGGGCATTGTGCTCGTCGCACAGCTTGCGTGCGCCTTCCAGGTAGGCCTTGTCCGCCGGGACCACACCGCTCTCGCCCTGGATCGGTTCGATCACCACGGCGCAGGTCTTGTCGGAAATCTGTGCCTTCAACGCTTCCAGGTCGTTGTACGGCACGTGGCTGATGCCGGTGATCTTCGGGCCGAAACCGTCGGAGTACTTGGGCTGGCCACCGACGCTGACGGTGAACAGGGTGCGACCGTGGAAGCTGTTCACGGTGGCGATGATCTCGTGCTTGTCCGGGCCGAAGCGGTCATGGGCGACGCGACGGGCCAGCTTGAAGGCCGCCTCGTTGGACTCGGCGCCGGAGTTGCAGAAGAACGCGCGCTCGGCGAAGGTCGCGTCCACCAGCTTGTGCGCCAGGCGCAGGGCCGGCTCGTTGGTGAATACGTTGGAGACGTGCCACAGGGTGTTGGCCTGCTCGGTCAGCGCCTTGACCAGCGCCGGGTGGCAGTGACCCAGGGCGTTCACCGCGATGCCGCCGGCGAAGTCGATCAGCTCGCGACCGGTCTGGTCCCAGACTCGGGAACCCTCGCCTCGGACCGGGATGAAGGCCGCCGGGGAGTAGTTGGGAACCATGACCTGGTCGAAATCGGCACGTTGCACCGGGGCTTGCTCAACGGACATCTGAGTCTCCTGAAGAGGAACGCTGGCCTGGAAGTGGCGAGCGATGGGGGGATTGTAAGGACTGATCGGCGCCTGTCCTTGCTGCCAGGCGACAACTTGTTACAGCGCAAAACCCTGTTTCCAGCGGGTTTTCGGCAATGCGACAAACAGTGTCGCAATCGCGCAGTGTAACGGCAGAGGGAGAATGGGTGAACGGGTGTTCACAGGTTATATGGCGGGGATGCCGCGTAGGGCGAGGTTATTGCGTAGTGGCTGAAATCGAGCGCCGCNCGNGCGGCGCATCGCTGGCAAGCCAGCTCCCACATTTGTTTCGGGCCAATTATTCCTGTGAAGGTACCGCTGCACGCCTTGGTGCATGTCTCAAGTCTTGTGAGAGGCCGGCAATGCCCACCGAGACACCGCGTCATGCCAACAAGGCGGACAGTGGAGATGAGCCAGAAGTAATTGGCCCGAAACAGATGTGGGAGCTGGCTTGCCAGCGATGCGCCGCGCGGGCGGCGCTCGATCTCTGCCCAGCACCAAACTCAAGGCATGCACCCCTCGCCCCAAACCGCCTGTCAGCCCTTTTCGGCTGGAGCCGAGCTCAGCTCGAACGGGCTGCTACTGCGGCGCTGGTTGCGGTCTTCGCGCGGGGTGGCGCCAAAGAAGTTGCGGTACGCACTGGAGAAATGCGGCCCGGAAGAGAAGCCGCAGGACAAACCGATCTGGATGATCGACTTGCTGGTCTGCATCAGCATCTGCCGCGCCTTGTTCAGGCGCAGCTCCAGGTAGTACTGGCTGGGAACGCGATTGAGGTACTGCTTGAAGATCCGCTCCAACTGGCGGCGGGACACGCAGACATGCTGGGCGATCTCGTCGGTGGTCAGTGGCTCTTCGATATTGGCCTCCATCAGCAGCACCGCCTGGGTGAGCTTTGGATGGCTGGAACCCAAGCGGTTCTGCAACGGAATGCGCTGACGCTCACCGCCTTCGCGGATACGCTCGACCACCAACTCCTCGGACACCGCGCCAGCCAGTTCGGCCCCATGATCCCGCGCCAGCACCGCCAGCAGCAGGTCGATCACCGCCATACCGCCACAGGCCGTCAAACGGTCACGATCCCAGTCGAACAGATGGCTGGTAGCGATCACCTTGGGGAAGCGCTCGCCAAAATCATCCTGCCAGCGCCAGTGCACGGCCGCACGATAACCATCGAGCAGCCCCAGCGCCGCCAGCGGATACACGCCAGCGGACAGGCCGCCGATCATGCAGCCGCTACGCGCCAGCTGCTTGAGCGCGCTCGACAGTGCCGAGCCGGTTGCCGCCGGCGGCTCGTCGGCCACCAAAAACAGCTTGTGACACCCCTCCAACCGCCCCGCCCACGCCTCGCCCGGCAAACGCCAGGCGCCCTCCTGACCCGCCTCGGCCTGCAGATAGACCAGCTCGTAGACCACATCCGGGTGCACCCGCTGAGCCACCTGCAACACCTCGTCCGCCAGCGCCAGGGTCAATGGCTTGGTGCCGGGCCAGATGAGAAATCCGATTCGCTGGGTGGTCATAGGGCGTGATCCGAAACCTGGGAAGGAAGAGTGGCGCTTGTGGCGCCGGGGCATACTGCGTGCGTTGCGCAGCATGCCCCATCATGGTGCAAAAGTGCAGCCTTTACTTCAGGCTGCCGGAAAGGAACTGCTTGAGGCGCTCGGACTGTGGATTGGCCAGCACTTCCTTCGGGCAACCACGCTCTTCCACCAGGCCTTTGTGCAGGAACACCAGCTGGTTGGACACTTCGCGGGCAAAGCCCATCTCGTGGGTGACCACCACCATGGTGCGGCCTTCCTGGGCCAGCGACTGCATCACCTTCAGCACATCGCCCACCAGTTCGGGGTCGAGCGCCGAGGTGGGTTCGTCGAACAGCATCACTTCAGGCTCCATGGCCAGGGCGCGAGCGATGGCCACCCGCTGCTGCTCGCCGCCGGACATGTGCCCGGGGAAGGCGTCCTTGCGATGAGCAACGCCCACCTTGTTGAGATAGTGCTCGGCCTTCTCCAGCGCTTCCTTCTTGTTCACGCCCAGCACATGGACCGGCGCCTCGATGATGTTCTCCAGCGCGGTCATGTGCGACCACAGGTTGAAATGCTGGAACACCATCGACAGGCGCGAGCGCATGCGCTGCAGCTGTTTCGGGTCGGCGGCCTTGAGCGCGCCGTCCTTGCCGGCCACCAGCTTGAGCTCTTCATTGTTGAGCAGGATCTTGCCCGCGTGCGGCTGCTCGAGCATGTTGATGCAGCGCAGGAAGGTCGATTTGCCCGAGCCACTGGAGCCGATGATGCTGATCACGTCGCCCGCCTTGGCTTCGAGGGAGACGCCCTTGAGCACCTCGTGGCTGCCGTAGCGCTTGTGCAGGTCTTGGATTTGCAGTTTGTACATGCTGTCGGTTCTCACAGAGCGGTCAGTGCTTGCGCGGCGCCAGGTAGCCGAGCCAGCGGCGTTCGGCCATCTTGAACAGGCGCACCAGGATGAAGGTCAGGCACAGGTAGAACACGCCCGCCGTGATGTAGGCCTCGAAAGGCAGGTAATACTGGGCATTGACCGTGCGCGCGGCACCGGTGATGTCGATCAGGGTGACGATCGACGCCAGGCTGGTGGTCTGCAGCATCATGATCACTTCGTTGCTGTACTGCGGCAGCGCCCGGCGCAGTGCCGACGGCAGCAGGATGCGGCGGTACATCTTGAAGCGCGACATGCCGATGGCCTTGGCCGCCTCGATCTCGCCATGGGGCGTGGCCTTGAGGCTGCCGGCGATAATTTCCGCGGTGTAGGCACTGGTATTGATGGCGAACGCCAGGCAGGCGCAGAAGGTTGCACTGGACAACCACGGCCACAGGAAGCTCTCGCGCACCGCCTCGAACTGGGCCAGGCCGTAATAGATCAGGAACATCTGCACCAGCATGGGCGTGCCACGAATCACGTAGGTGTACAGCCACGCCGTCATGTTCACCACCGGCTGTTTCGATACGCGCATCAGCCCCAGCGGGATGGCCGCCAGCAGGCCGAACACCAGCGACAGCGCCAACAGCTTCAGCGTGGTGAGCAGGCCGCCAAGATACAGCGGCATGGCCTCCCAGATGACGTTGTAGTCAAAGATCATAGTTCAACCACCTTGACGCCTACCGAGTAGCGCTTCTCGAGGTATTTCAACGCCAGCAGCGAGACACTGGTCAGCACCAGGTACAACGCCGCCACCGCCAGGAAGAAGGTGAAGGGCTCGCGGGTGGCGTCGGCCGCCTGCTTGGCCTTGAACATCATGTCCTGCAGGCCGACCACCGAAATCAGCGCGGTCGCCTTGGTCAGCACCAGCCAGTTGTTGGTGAAGCCCGGGATCGCCAGACGGATCATCTGCGGCACCATGATGCGGAAGAACACCTGCAGGTTGCTCATGCCGTAGGCCGCGCCCGCCTCGGCCTGGCCCTTGGGGATGCCCAGGAAGGCGCCGCGGAAGGTCTCCGACAGATAGGCCCCGAAGATGAAGCCCAGGGTGCCGATACCAGCCACCAGCGGGTTCAGGTCGATATAGTCATCGTAGCCGAGCAGCGGCGCCACACGGTTGAGCAGATCCTGGCCGCCGTAGAAGATCAGCAGGATCAAGACCAGGTCAGGGATGCCACGAATCACCGTGGAATACAGGTCACCCAGCCAGGCCAACCAGCGCACCGGCGACAAACGCAGCGCCACACCGATCAGACCGAGGACGATGGCCAGGGCCATCGACGACAGGGCGAGCTGCAGCGTCAGCCACGCCCCATCGAGGATGACTGCCCCATAGCCTTTCAACATGATTGCAATTCCTCAGGGCTTGGGAATGAAAAATGGTGCAAACCTCAGAGATTCTGCTGTTTGCACCATTGCACAGGTGAATCTCGACGACTTACTGGGCTTCAGGGCCGTAAATATCGAAATTGAAGTACTTGGCTTCGATCTGCTTGTACTTGCCGTTGGCGCGGATCGCATCGATGGCCTTGTTGATACGCTCGCGGTTGGCGTCGTCGCCCTTGCGCACAGCGATACCCACGCCATCACCGAAGTACTTCACGTCGGTGAACGATGGGCCAACGAAAGCAAAGCCCTTGCCGGCGTCGGTTTTCAGGAAGCCGTCTTCGAGCAGGGTGGCATCGGCCACGGTGCCGTCGAGGCGGCCAGCCGCCACGTCCAGGTAGATTTCGTTCTGGGTGCCGTAAGGGACGACAGTGGCGCCTTTGGGGGCCAGCACTTCCTTGGCGAAGCGGTCGTGGATCGAACCACGCTGCACACCGATCTTCTTGCCCTTGAGTTCATCCAGGCTTGCGCTGACGGTGGAACCTTCCTTCATCACCAGGCGAGCCGGGGTGAGGTAGTAGCGCTTGGTGAAGTCGACCGACTTCTTGCGGTCGTCAGTGATCGACATGGACGACAGGATGGCGTCGATCTTGCGCACTTTCAGCGCCGGGATCAGGCCGTCGAACTCCTGCTCGACCCAGGTGCACTTGGCTTTCATCTCTTCGCACAGAGCGTTGCCGATGTCGTAGTCGAAGCCGGCGATGCTGCCGTCGGGTTGCTTGAAGGCGAAGGGTGGGTAGGCGGCTTCGATACCGATCTTCAACGGCTTCTCATCGGCCTGCGATACCAGGGAAAACACGGAAAGCGCCAGGGCGCCAAGCAGTGCGAGCTTCTTCATCAGGTAACTCCATCGGTACGGGGCAATACAAGGCAGTTGTAACGGCTGCCCGATATGCGAATGGGTACAACGCGAGCCGCGCAGGTTTCGACCAAGGTCGCAGACCACGAGCGAGTGAGTGGCATTTTAGCGACAGCCCGGTAGTCGATATTTCTTCAAAGCGACAACTAGTTACAGAAGCGCCTGAAACCGCGGCGGGCGATATTGACAGCTCTTGCAGATTATGCAAGCGCAAAAGAGAAATAACCTTTATCCAAAGCAATAAGCGCGCCCATTATTGGCAAAGCCTTGTATTCCGGCAAGTGCAGCGTGGCGTGGCGCAGAAAATGGCGGAAAAATCGCACCACGCTGGCCCGCGAATGTTTCCACAAGCCCCATTTCCGTGCGAAATGACCTACAGGCAAGGTTACCGATGAATGTCGGGTAACAGTTCATTCAGTAAAGCAAAAACCCCGCCGATTGCCCGGCGGGGTTTGATTCAAACCATCGCGGGGCAAGCCCGCTCCCACACAGCGTGGGAGCGGGCTTGCCCCGCGATTGAATGGCTCAGGCCGAAGCCAGGCTCATCGCCTTGTGGGTGTCGATCAGGTGCTGCACCACCCCCGGATCGGCCAGGGTGGAGATATCACCCAGTGCGTCGTACTCGCCCGTGGCGATCTTGCGCAGGATACGGCGCATGATCTTGCCCGAGCGGGTCTTGGGCAGCCCCGGCGCCCACTGGATGACGTCCGGCGAGGCGATCGGGCCGATCTCCTTGCGCACCCAGTTCTTCAGCTCCAGGCGCAGCTGCTCGTTCGGCTCCTCGCCGGCATTGAGGGTGACGTAGACATAGATACCCTGCCCCTTGATGTCATGCGGCACCCCCACCACCGCCGCCTCGGCGACCTTGGCGTGGGCCACCATGGCGCTCTCGATCTCGGCGGTCCCCATGCGGTGGCCAGACACGTTGAGCACGTCATCCACGCGACCGGTGATCCAGTAGTAGCCATCCTCGTCGCGGCGGGCACCGTCACCGGTGAAGTACATGCCACGGAAGGTCTTGAAGTAGGTGTCGACGAAGCGATCATGGTCGCCATACAGCGAGCGCGACTGGCCCGGCCACGAGTCGAGGATCACCAGGTTGCCTTCGGCGGCACCTTCGATCAGGTTGCCCAGGTTATCGACCAAGGCCGGCACCACACCAAAGAACGGACGGGTTGCCGAGCCCGGCTTAAGCGCAGTCGCCCCTGGCAGTGGGCTGATCAGCACACCGCCCGTCTCGGTCTGCCACCAGGTGTCGACGATCGGGCAGCGCTGCTTGCCGACCGTCTTGTAGTACCAGTTCCAGGCCTCGGGGTTGATCGGCTCGCCCACCGAACCCAGCAGGCGCAGGCTGGAACCGTCGGCACCGGCCACGGCGGCCTCGCCTTCGGCCATCATCGCGCGGATCGCGGTCGGCGCGGTGTAGAGGATATTGACCTTGTGCTTGTCGACGATCTTCGACACGCGGGTGATGTCCGGGTAGTTCGGCACACCTTCGAACAACAGCGTGGTGGCGCCGTTGGCCAGCGGACCATAGACGATGTAGCTATGGCCGGTGACCCAGCCCACGTCGGCGGTGCACCAGTAGACTTCACCCGGGCGATAGTCGAACACCCGCTCATGGGTCAGCGCGGCATACACCAGGTAGCCGCCGGTGGTGTGCAGCACGCCTTTCGGCTTGCCGGTGGAGCCGGAGGTATAAAGGATGAACAGCGGCTCTTCGGCGCCCATCTCTTTCGGTGCGCAGTGGCTGGACGCCACCTTCATCAAGTCTTCGTACCAGATGTCGCGGTGCTGGTGCCAGGCGATGTCGCCACCGGTGCGCTTGCACACGATGATCTTCTGCACGCTGTTGGTTTCAGGGTTGGTCAGCGCCAGGTCGACGTTGCCCTTGAGCGGCGTGCGACGACCGCCACGCACACCTTCGTCGGCGGTGATCACCACTTTCGACTTGCAGTCGATGATGCGCCCGGCCAGGGCTTCCGGCGAGAAGCCGCCGAACACCACCGAGTGGATTGCGCCGATACGGGCACACGCCAGCATGGCCACCACGGCCTCGGGGATCATCGGCATATAGATGGTCACCACGTCGCCACGGTGCACGTCCTGGCCACGCAGGGCGTTGGCGAACTTGCAGACCTGCTCGTGGAGCTCGCGGTAGGTGATGTTGCGGTGTTCGGAAGGGTCGTCGCCTTCCCAGATGATCGCCAACTGGTCGCCGCGCTCTTCGAGGTGGCGGTCCAGGCAGTTGGAGGAAACGTTCAGAGTGCCGTCGGCGAACCACTTGATATCGACATGATGGTCGTCGAACGAGGTCTGCTTGACCTTGGTGAAGGGCTTGATCCAGTCCAGGCGCTGGGCCTGCTCGCGCCAGAAGCCGTCCGGGTTGATCACCGATTGCTGGTACATGGCCTTGTAGGTGGCCTCGTCGGTCAGGGTACTGGCCGCAATCTCGGGACGAACGGGATACAGTGGAGCCGCACTCATCTGTGTTACCTCGGTGTAATAGTTGTTTTTGTATGGAATCGTTTGTAACTGTACCAGAGCGGCCAATGCCATTCGACGTTGGTAGTAACGCGACGAACCGGTGCTCTTTCGATTTTGCGCAACCGCTCTAGCCCATGGCACACGGCCATCCCGAGCGCGAAAAAAACCTGACCACCGAGGGATTGTTACAGATTCTGTCAAAAGACTTTATCAAAACCCCCTCTGTTTCAACCCCCGCCACCTCCATAAAATTCACCTCGCCAGCAACGGCAACGCGATTAACTTCTGGTTACAGCCCCCACGAAGGCAAAGTTGATCCGCACCTCATCCTGATAGTTGAACAACCGTTGTACTCGCGGCGCCACAAGCGCCGCGTGCCCCCACACGACCTTAGACAGGTAAATAGAAAATGAAAGCTTTACTGGTATTGGTACTTGGCGGTTTTTGCAGCATGGCGATCGCCAGCGAAGCAAAAGATGTCGAGCAGATTCCGGTTGAACAGTACAGTTACTCGCAGCACCTGGACATCGCCCGCGTCATTTCCATGAGCGAAGTACCGAATGTCTGCGAAGTGGTGCCCGCCCGTATGACCTACGAGGACTCCCAGGGCCAGAAGCACATTCTCGAATACCGCGTGATGGGGAACGGTTGTTCCAACGGCTGATCCTGTGAATTGGGGCCCCACTGGGGCCCTTTCGCGGCTAAAGCCGCTCCTACAGGCTGTGCACCATCCCTGTAGGAGCGGCTTTAGCCGCGAAAAATATTGAAGCTTACAACTTTCTGAAACTAATCCGCCGACTTACCTAGCGAATATTCGCGCAACTTGTTGGCAATCGTTGTATGTGAAACACCCAGTCTTTTGCCCAGCGCCCGGCTACTTGAATATTCACCCATCAAACTTTCAAGTACCGCCTTTTCAAAACGCCCGACAATCTGCGCAAGATCACCGTCCAGCGAAAACTCGCCCAACGGCTGGCGCGCACCATAATCCGGCAAACGGATATGTTCGCTCTTCACCACCCCGCCCTCGCATAACGACACGGCCTGGAACAATACGTTCTCCAATTGCCGCACGTTGCCCGGCCAATGGTACTGGCTGAGTTTGTCCATCGCTGCCGGCGCCAACCGCGGCATCGGGCAACCAATCTGCCGGCTGGCCTGGTCGAGGAAATGCTGCACCAGCCCTTCCAGCCCATCCATGCACTCGCGCAGCGGCGGGATGTGCAGCGACAGCACGTTGAGTCGGTGATAGAGGTCCTGGCGGAACTCGCCACGGGCGCAGAGTTCGGACAAGTCCACCTGCGTCGCGCAGATGACCCGCACATCCAGGTAGACCTCTTCGTCGCTACCCACGCGACGGAAGCAGCCATCCTGCAGGAAGCGCAGCAGCTTCACCTGCAGACGCGGGCTCATCTCCCCTACCCCGTCGAGGAACAAGGTGCCGCCGGCGGTCAGCTCAAGCAGCCCGAGTTTACCCTCTGCCCGCGCCCCTTCGAACGCCCCCGGCCCATAACCGAACAGCTCGGTCTCGGCCATCGACTCTGGCAAGCCGGCGCAGTTGAGCGCCATCAATGGCGCCTGGCCACGCGGGCTGGCCAGGTGGCAGGCACGGGCCAGCAGTTCCTTGCCGGTACCGGTCTCGCCCTCGATCAGCAGCGGCGCATCCAACGGCGCCATGCGCCTGGCCTCGCGCACCACCGCCGCCATCACCCGTGAGCTCTGGAAGATGCTGTCGAAGCCGCGCAGTTCCTGCTTGCGCACGTTGTAGATGCGCTCGCCGATGCGGTCGGCGCGGTGCAACGTCAGCACTGCACCGGCCAGCGCCTCGCTTTCGTCATGTTCCGATTGCAGTGGCGCGATGTCGGCCAGGAACACGTCGCCCTTGACCTTGATGCGCAAGCCGTTGATCCGTGACTTGTTGGCCCGCACCAGCTCTGGCAGGTCGAAGTCCTCGACATAACGCGACAGCGGGATGCCCGGCACCTCGTCGACCCGCACCCCGAGCAACTGCGCCGCACTGCGGTTGGCAGCAACGATGCTGCCGCCCATGTCGATCGACAGCACCGGGAAATCCAGCGCCCCGAGCAACGCATTGAGTTCCATGTGCCGGCGCTCGCTGGGCATCAGCCCGACGCGCTTGACCCCGAACACCCCGGCAATCGATTCGAACTTCGGCCGTAGTGCCTGGAATTGCAGGTTGATCAGGTTCGGGCAGTGCAGGTAGATGGCGTTACCATGATCGCCCCCTACCTCGCCGCGCAACACGTTGATGCCGTACTCCACCAACAGGTTGAGGATGTCGCGAAGAATGCCGATGCGGTTCTGGCAGTGCACTTTGATACGCATGAAAGCTCTCGAAGCCGGCCAGGTTTTTACCGAGCCCGCGGAAAAGTCGTAAAGATAAGCTGACAGTTTCAGCCCAACAGCCAGCCTTATGCCTGTGATTTTCCGGGATGACGCTGATTTTGTAAAATTATCGTTACAAAACCTGGATAAGCGGACCCTTGCCGAGTGCGCAACCCCCCGTGCAAAGCGGCGCCGAGGGGGATATTCCTAGTGCATGTCCTGCACATAACAAGAAAGCCCTCACCAGGAGAGCCACATGAAACACACGCAATACGTGGCACGCGAGCCCGATGCGCATGGTTTTATCGACTACCCGCAGCAAGAGCATGCGGTGTGGAATACCCTGATCACTCGCCAGCTGAAAGTCATCGAAGGCCGGGCCTGCCAGGAGTACCTGGACGGCATCGAGCAGCTCAAGCTGCCCCATGACCGCATCCCGCAGCTGGGCGAAGTCAACAAGGTGCTCGGCGCCACCACTGGCTGGCAGGTTGCCCGCGTACCGGCGCTGATCCCCTTCCAGACCTTCTTCGAACTGCTGGCCAGCAAGCGCTTCCCGGTCGCCACCTTCATCCGCACTCCGGAAGAACTCGACTACCTGCAAGAGCCCGACATCTTCCACGAGATCTTCGGCCACTGCCCGTTGCTGACCAACCCGTTCTTCGCCGAGTTCACCCACACCTATGGCAAGCTCGGCCTGGCCGCGACCAAGGAGCAGCGCGTCTATCTGGCGCGGCTGTACTGGATGACCATCGAGTTCGGCCTGATGGAAACTCCGCAAGGCCAGAAAATCTACGGCGGCGGCATCCTCTCGTCACCGAAAGAGACCGTCTACAGTCTTTCCAGCGAGCCGGAGCACCAGGCCTTCGACCCGATCGAAGCCATGCGCACCCCGTACCGCATCGACATCCTGCAACCCCTGTACTTCGTCCTGCCGAACATGAAGCGCCTGTTCGACCTGGCCCACGAAGACATCATGGCCATGGTCCACCAGGCCATGCAGCTGGGTCTGCACGCACCGAAGTTTCCACCCAAGGCGGCCGCCTGAGCCGTCCTGCCGATAACAACTCAAACCGGAAAACACTCATGAATGCCTTGAACCAAGCCCACTGCGAAGCCTGCCGCGCCGATGCCCCGAAAGTCACCGACGAGGAACTGGCGGTACTGATCCGCGAGATCCCGGACTGGAACATCGAAGTGCGCGACGGCCACATGGAGCTCGAGCGCGTGTTCCTGTTCAAGAACTTCAAGCACGCCCTGGCCTTCACCAACGCTGTTGGCGAAATCGCCGAAGCCGAAGGCCACCACCCGGGCCTGATGACCGAATGGGGCAAGGTCACCGTGACCTGGTGGAGCCACTCGATCAAAGGCCTGCACCGCAACGACTTCATCATGTGCGCGCGCACCGACGAGGTCGCCAAGACCGCCGAAGGGCGCAAGTGATGCATTTCGCGGCGATCGATCGGGTCCCGGGGGACCCGATCCTCGGGCTAATGGAGGCCTATGCCCGCGACGACAACCCCGCCAAGTTCGACCTGGGTGTCGGCGTGTTCAAGGACGCCCAAGGCCTGACGCCGATCCCAGTGGCGGTCAAGCAAGCCGAGCAACGCCTGGTCGAGCGCCAAGCCAGCAAAAGCTACATCGGCGGCCACGGCGATGCAGCCTTCGGCCGGTTGGTCAGCGAACTGGTGCTGGGCAGTGAATCGCCGCTGCTCGCCAGCCAGCGCGCCGGTGCCACCCAGACCCCCGGTGGTACCGGCGCCCTGCGCCTGGCAGCGGAATTCATCGCCCACTGCCTGCCCGGCCGTGGCCTGTGGCTGAGCGACCCGACCTGGCCGATCCACGAGACGATCTTCGCCGGTGCCGGCCTGAAGGTGTCGCACTACCCCTACGTGGGCAGCGATAACCGCCTCAACGTTGCCGGCATGCTCGCTGCGCTGGAACAGGCACCGGAAGGCGACGTGGTGTTGCTGCACGCCTGCTGCCACAACCCCACCGGCTTCGACCTGGGCCAGGATGACTGGCGCGCGGTGCTGGAGATCGTCAAACGGCGCAACCTGCTGCCGCTGATCGACTTCGCCTACCAGGGTTTCGGCGACGGGCTGGAAGAAGACGCCTGGGCCGTGCGCCTGTTCGCCGCCGAGCTGCCGGAACTGCTGATCACCAGTTCCTGCTCGAAGAACTTCGGCCTGTACCGCGACCGCACCGGCGCCCTGCTGGTGTGCAGCCACGACAGCGAGAAACTCCAGGATGTGCGCAGCCAACTGGCCTTGCTCGCCCGCAACCTGTGGTCGACACCACCGGACCATGGCGCCGCGGTGGTTGCAGAGATTCTCGGTGACCCTGCGCTCAAGGCGCTGTGGGTCGAGGAAGTCGAGGCCATGCGCCAGCGCATCGCCGAACTGCGCCAGGGGCTGGTCGAGGCCCTTGAGCCACACGGGCTGGCCGAACGCTTCGCGCACATCGCCGCGCAACGCGGGATGTTCTCGTATACCGGGCTGAATCCGCAGCAGGTGCGCCTGCTGCGCGAACGGCACAGCGTGTACATGGTCGGCACCGGCCGGGCAAATATCGCCGGCGCCGATGCCAAGCGCCTGGAACAGCTGGCTGCAGCCATCGCCGACGTCTGCCGCTGACGGCAGACCTTCAGTGGGAGCGGGCTTGCCCCGCGATAAATCGATCGCGGGGCAAGCCCGCTCCCACAGCACTCAACACTGCACTGCGGCTCGGTACCCGTCGGCAAAAACCGACGAATGCGGCGGAAAAATCTCAAACTGTCATCCCTACTGCTGTATCCTGCCCCAGCTTTTCGAAGCCACACACGCGCCACGCGCAGTCTTTTCACTCACACTTGCGAGGAACGACGAGATGCATGAAATCCCGAATCTTCCCTTCCCAAGCCTGAACCCCGAAGAGCAATCCGTTGCCGCCCACGCCGAACCGACGCCTGCCGTCGAACAGGGCAGCGACGATCAACCCTGCGCCGACCAGGAATAAGCCGCGCATTCACTGACCGTGTGAAAACGGCTGGCCTAAGTGACGCTATTCGCCAGCGCGTTTTCACACCGCCCACAACACCCAACTCGATCCTGGCGCGATAACCCGCTACCACCCTGCCTCATCACTGCCGGCCAGACTTGCCCCTCCTAACCCAGGAGGCCCCATGGCAACCACGAACCCTTCCAGCACTCTCTTAGCCACGATCCGCGCCCTCAGCATCAATGATGTGTTGATCCGAAGCGAGCTCTCCGGCGATCTCGACCTTGCCACCTCGCTGAATGAGCACTTCGACCAGGCGTTTGGCTTCGACTCACAGTTCCCAAAAGATCTGCAGGACTCGGCACTGAATCTTGCCCTTGACCTTGCGCTGCGCGGCAAACCGGCAAGTGTGCTGCTGAACCGCATGCTCGGACGCCGGCCCGACGAAAATGTAAACAGCAAGGCTTGCACCCAGTTCTATCTGACCCTTGCCAACCTGCTGATCGGCACCGTTGATACCTATGAACAGCCTGACCTCTTCCACCTTGCGCATGTAGGGGCGACGCACCGAGCCAGCAGTTACGCCCAGGCAATCTGGGAGCATTTCCCGCGGCTGAAGCGAACAAGCGCCTATATCATCGCCACGCTACTCCTGCGCGCATTCTCCACCGAGTCAATCGTGCAACGCCCGCATCTCCCGGCACTCGAGCTTGGCGACGCGCTCGACCTGCCCGTGTTGGCCGAACACCTGCTCGAGCAAACGCCTGGCCACCACCTGTTCGAAAAGTTGCTTAATCACATGCAGGCCTCACTCTACTACGGGGGCTGGTTCTACCCTCGACCAGCCCCACGCGAGCCCAAGGCCGGCGTGCAGTCGAAACGCGTCGCGCACACCCTTCTCGAGGGCTCGGCCTTGAATGCACCTGCCGATCAGGCACTCGACGCATTGCTCGGCTCCAGGGCGTTCGATCAACTGGGCAAAAAGCTGGCGGCAGCGTTGCAGTGGGACACATCGTATGAGGGCAAGCCGATGTACCTGGCCCTTGCCGAACAAGCCCTGATCGACGCGCTCTACCCTGCCCAACAGCGTCGCCCGGGCTACCTGCTCGACTTCGAGCTGTTCAGCGAACTCAACAAGAGCGCACCCTTCAGCGAGATTCGCCTCGCCCTGACAAGCCATCTGCACGCCCGTATCGGCGGCCTGCCGGCAATGGCGCAACTGGCCAGTGAACTCCTGATGCGCCGATTCGCCCCCGAACTGCTGATCGACGACGCGCCCGATGACTTCCTCTACACGCCTGACCTGCGTTGGGCCAACCTGCGTCAAGGTGCCCAGCTGTTGTTGGCGAGGCACGCGCCACTGACCTTCGACGCTGCCGAACAGGCCACCCACCTACCGCAAGACCATGACACCGCCTTGTTCGACAGCGCCCTGGCCAACACGCTGGCCGAGTGGGCGCAGTTGCAAGGCTTCGCCCAGCACGCCCCGCCATGGTCGAAGCATCAATGGCAGACGGCCTATGACCACTACCTCAACGCCTGGGACCTGGAAAGCCTGCGCAACCTGCCCGACCGCTTCGAGAGCGCCAGGGAGATGTTGCGCCTGGAGGGCTTCGCCCCAGACGGCAAGAACGTGGACAATCAACTGCATATCAATGCTTACCTGGATCATGGCGCGGACTACAAGAAAAGCCCCCTGCCTGATGCGACCGCTATGTATGACCGAGCATTCGAGCAGTGGCGCAAACGCGCGCAAAACACCTACGAAGACATCCTGCAACGTATGCTGCGACACCTGCCGCTGACTGAGCAGGAGCGTTTGAGCAACAGCACCTGGAGCGCCCACGCCGTCACCTGGCCCTTTTATATCGGGTCGATCAAAGGCGCCATTCCCACCTATGCAGACACACCCGCGTCTGACTGGCGCGACGAAGTCGGCACACTGGGGATTCTCGTGCACCTTCCAGGCGACAAGTCCGACACCCTCTATGAACTGTTCCCAGAGCAGCTCGAGTGGCGGAGCCGACAACTGCCCAAGGCGCAAGCAGGCCATTGGGCCGACAGCCTCGACTTGAAGTACCGCGACTACAACGAAACCGACTTACCCTGGCACGTCAGCCCGTGGCCGAAGACCATCAAGCTGATCGATTCACCGGCCGAAAATCGCCTGCAGGCACTAGGCCGCAGCTACGCGACATCGGTCGCCCTGGGTAACCGCGAAGCACTGTACATCGCAGGCAAGGGCGCAACCCCCCTGGAACATGCTGCCGCGCAAAAGCTCAAGACCAGCACGGGCCGCTATATCTTCAAGCTTTTTTCAAACCTTGTGCCGCTGCTGGGGTGTTTCGACGTACGCAATGGCAGCGAAGCCTTGAGTTGCGGCCTGGATGCACTGGGTACCTTCGGCGCCGTCACCGTGCTGGGGGGGCGGATCATCAAGCCGCTCATGAGGCTCAGAAACACCACAGGCGCAAGCGCCAGCGCCATGCGCCTGGGCATGTTCCGCGCCGCCAGGCACTGGAAGGACCAGGCGATACCCACGCAACTGCACCGACACGCCGCAGGCCCCAAGCATTGGCCCGGCCCGCTTGAGGCAGGTGCGCGGCAAAAACTCTCCGACCCGCTCCCCCAGAACAAGCTGCTGCCCGGCCACAAGCCCGATGTGATCAGCCTGCTGCTGGGCGAAGGCGACGACATCACCCGCGCCTGGGACAAGGCCTCCAACCCGGTTGTCCTTCCCCTGTTCATCGCCCGCGACCCTGACACCCTGGATGCGATCATCAACGGTGTCGCCTACCGGCACAGGATCGGCCAGCCTGGTGGCCTGGCCCAGCGCGTCCAGCACATGCCGCTACAAAGGGCTGACAACCCCGTATTGCAGGCCAGCCCCTACCCCGATGCCCCGGCCCAAGGTATCGCGCTGTACCTGGCACCGGCCACCCAGCAGGCGGGCACGCCGGCATACGGCCAGCACGTCAGTCGCGCATTCGAGAGCATCCGCATAGAGCCTGCCCCTATCACCTATCGACCAACAGGCGCGGCCAGCGATAGCGTGGCGCAGGTCATGGTGCGGGAAAACCGGCTGGTGCAATACACCGAAGAAATCCTCCCCGGCCGCGGCCGCCACAGCCATACCGGGCGCATGATCCTCAAGGCGCTGAGTGATGACGAGGCCGAAGCACTGGGCGTGCTCAACCCGCCGCATTACTACAACGAAGGCGTGCGAGGCTACCCGCTTGGCGAGCATTGGTTCGGCCTGCCAGCAGACATGACGCCTGCCGAGGTTGCACGCCTCACCGGCTACTGCCCCCCGGTCCGGCTCGGCAGGCTCAGCCACAGCATCACCGACCGCCGCACCCTGCGTGGAGCACGCGTTGCGTATCTGGACGAGGACTGGTTGCTGGTCGAAGCCGACACCGGCGTGTTCTACGGCACACCCTTCGACTTCGATGCCTGGCAACGCAGCCAGACCCGGGCGTTGCTCCAAGGCACACTGACACCAACCCTGCATCCCGCCCCCGCGGCAAGCACAGGCCTGACGTTTACCCGCGTGACCGACCTCAATGCCATCACCCAGTACCTGGATGTCAGTGAAACCTATCGCCTGGTAGCCACCCGCGCCAACCTGCAACAGGACATCGACAACCTGGCCAATCTGCTGGGCGACTGGATCCGCCACCGGCGGCGCAACAATCCGCCAACGGCGCCCACGCCTATCGAGCAATTGCTCGATACTGTCGAGGAACAGCGCCTCCCGGAACTGGCCAGGAACATCCTCACTTCACCCAATGCCCAGGACCAGCTCACCGGCCTGTCCATGAGCGGCCTTTCCGGCCTGAACAAGGAAGTCATCGCGAACTGGCAAAGCCTGGTTGACGTGAGCAGCATCGAAAGACTGCACATCAATGGCGTACTCAATCGCCTGCTACCCGCAGCCGGCAGCAAGCAACCCTACACCCCGCTGAGCATCGCCGAACTGCTCAGCGACGCAGGCAAGGAGCAACTGCGCAAGCACCTGTCCGGTGCCAACCTCGCCTTTGCCACGGTCACGCTGAAGGATGGCAGCCGCCGGGTGTACTTCTCGCTGTCCGGGGGCAAAGCCAGCAAGCGCATCCAGATCGCCCCTCCTGCCGAAGGCGAGCGATCGCCGGTCGAATACATCGACGCCAGGGCGCGCATGCAGGGCCTGGATCCGGACCCGCGCTTCACCGACCTGCCCATCCTGCGCCGCGCCGAGTGGCTGACCATCAAGGTGCACAAGCGCCACCTGGACTCGGAGCGGCTGATCGCCTCGACCCTCAACCGCGACCTGCTCACCCAGGCCGACCAGGTTGAAGACATCCAGGTGTTCACCTTGCTCGATGCCTGCCGCTCCTGCGGTGGTCATGTACTGCCACGCCTGCGCCTGGATTATCCGGACGCAACCTTCAGCGTGGCCTGGCTGTTGCCGTACACCAATAATTGAGTGATTGGCTTGCGCCCGGCAGGCCGCTGCCGGGCGCAAGCCCAAAGCTTCACCCACGTCCAGGAGCGAGGGGGCTATCATGGCAAGGCATCCGCTTTATCGTTTCCGGACCCCTCCATGTCAAAGCCAGCTTCCTCCCTCGCCACCACCGCCCAGGTGGTGTCCATCGTCCTGTTCACCTTCATCGGCTACCTGAACATCGGCATCCCGCTGGCCGTGCTACCTGGTTACGTGCACAACCAACTGGGTTTCAGCGCGGTGGTCGCGGGGCTGGTGATCAGCGTCCAGTACCTGGCCACGCTGCTCAGCCGCCCCACCGCCAGCCGCATCATCGACAACCTCGGCAGCAAGAAGGCCGTCATGTGGGGCCTGGCCGGCTGCGGGCTGAGCGGCGTATTCATGCTGGCCTGCAGCTTCCTCACCCCGTGGCCATGGCTGAGCCTGGGCTGCCTGCTGGTTGGCCGCCTGGTGCTGGGCAGCGCCGAAAGCCTGGTGGGCTCAGGTTCCATCGGTTGGGGTATCGGCCGGGTCGGCGCGGACAACACCGCCAAGGTGATTTCCTGGAATGGCATCGCCAGCTATGGCGCGCTGGCAGTCGGCGCGCCGCTGGGGGTGCTGATGGTCAAGCACTTGGGGCTGTGGAGCATGGGCGCGAGCATCATCCTGCTGGGTGTGCTCGGCCTGCTGTTGGCCTGGCCCAAACGCGCAGCACCGGTGGTCGCCGGAGTGCGCCTGCCGTTCCTGCGGGTGCTGGGCAAGGTGTTCCCGCACGGCTCGGGGCTGGCCCTGGGTTCGATCGGTTTTGGCACCATCGCCACCTTCATCACGCTGTACTACGCCAGCCGCGACTGGCCCAACGCAGCACTGACCTTGAGCCTGTTCGGCGCCAGCTTCATCAGCGCGCGGTTGCTGTTCGGCAACCTGATCAACCGGCTGGGTGGCTTTCGCGTGGCGATCGTTTGCTTGTCGGTGGAGACCCTGGGGTTGCTGATGTTGTGGCTGGCCCCGAGCGCGGAGATGGCCCTGGCCGGCGCAGCACTCAGTGGCTTCGGCTTCTCGCTGGTGTTCCCGGCGCTGGGCGTGGAAGCGGTGAACCAGGTGTCGGCGGCCAATCGTGGCGCGGCGGTGGGGGCGTATTCGCTGTTCATCGACCTGTCGCTGGGAATCACCGGGCCACTGGTGGGCGGGGTGGCGGCGGGGTTCGGTTTTGCCTCGATGTTCCTGTTTGCAGCAGGGGCAGCGGCGTGCGGGCTGGTGTTGAGTCTCTACCTGTACCGCCAGGCGCGGCTGATGCGCCAGTGCGCACATCAATCCTGATGCGGATGTAGTTTCACCGGCCTCATCGCCGGCAAGCCGGCTCCCACAGGGTTAGCGCATGGTTTGAAACCAACGCGGCCCAGGTGGGAGCGGGCTTGCCCGCGAACGGGCCGCAAAGCGGCCCCGGCGATCAGATCAGCGCTGCGCGAACTGCAGCACCACCTCTAGCGGATGGCGCAGCTGCTGCTCGGTCATGCGCTTGACCTGGCTGCGGCATGAATAACCGGTTGCCAGCGCCTCGCCGTCCTTGTCCAGCTTGGTCGCCCATGACTGCTCGAAGATGGTCCGCGAAGTCTCCCGGTTGCGCGCCTCATGCCCATAGGTACCGGACATGCCACAGCACCCGGTGGCCTCGGTGACCAACTTCAAGCCCATGCGCGCGAACACCTGCTCCCACTGCCGGGTACTGGCCGGCACATTGGTCTTCTCGGTGCAGTGGGCCATCAGGCGGAAGTTGCCGGCGTTGGCCGCTGCCTGCTCCGGCAGCACATTCATCAGCCACTCCTGGGGCAGCAGCACCTGCGGGCAACCTTCCAGGCCGTCGACCTTCTGGTACTCCTGGCGATACACCAGGGTCATCGCCGGGTCCAGCCCCACCAAGGGCACACCACAGTCAGCCAGGGCCTTGAGCTGGGTACCATTGCGGATCGCCGCCTTGGCGAAGGCGCCGAGGAAGCCCTGTACATGCAGCGGCTTGCCATTGGCGCTGTAGGGTGCGAGGAACACCTTGTGGCCGAGACGATGGGCCAGCTCGATGAACGAGGCCAACAACGGCGTTTCGAAGTAGCGGGTGAAGGCGTCCTGCACCAGCACGATGCTGCGCTCGCGCTGAGCCGGGGTCAGCTCACGCAGGGCCGGCACGCTGGCCACCTGCACGCGGCAGCGGGTCAGCGTGGCCTGGAAGTTGAAGCGGCTGATCAGCGGGCTGTCGACCATGCCGACCTGGTTCGCTAGCAGTTTGCTCACCCACTTCGAGCCCATCACGGCGTTGTACAGGCCCGGCGCATGGGCCAGGTACGGGATGGTGAACTCCAGCGAACCGATCAGGTAATCGCGCAGCGGGCGCTGGTAGCGGCCGTGGTACAGCTCGAGGAAGCGCGAGCGGAAGTCCGGCACATTGACCTTGATCGGGCACTGGCCCGCGCAGGATTTGCACGCCAGGCAACCGGCCATGGCGTCATACACCTCGTGGGAGAAGTCCGCCTGCCCTTGCTGCTGTGCGCGGCTGTTGCGCAGCCGCTGCGGCAGGCCCTTGAGCCAGGAGGCCTTGCGCTGCGCGGCGGCGAGCACATCGATGTTCGCCTCGCCCTGCAAACGCAGCCATTCGCGGATCAACGAAGCACGGCCCTTGGGTGAGTGCTGGCGCTCACGGGTGGCCTTCCACGACGGGCACATGGCGTCGTTGGGGTCGTAGTTGTAGCAGGCGCCGTTGCCGTTGCAGTGCACCGCGCTGCCGAAGTCCTGCCAGACGCGTTCGTCGATGCTGCGGTCCAGGTCGCCGCGCAGGGTCACGCCATCCACCGGGGTCAGGCCTTCGGCACTGTCCGGCGGGGTGCAGATCTTGCCGGGGTTGAGCTGGTTGTGTGGGTCGAACGCGCCCTTGAGCCGCTGCAGCGCCGGGTACAGCGCACCGAAGTATTCCGGCACGTATTCTGAACGCAAGCCCTTGCCATGCTCGCCCCACAGCAGGCCGCCGTAGCTTTTGGTCAGCGCCGCCACAGCGTCGGAGATGGGTTTGACCAACGCGGCCTGGGCCGGGTCTTTCATGTCCAGCGCCGGGCGCACATGCAGCACGCCGGCATCGACGTGGCCGAACATGCCGTAGGCCAGGCCGTAGCCATCGAGCAATGCGCGGAAATCGGCAATGTAGTCGGCCAGCTGTTCCGGTGGCACCGCGGTGTCCTCGACGAACGGCTGCGGGCGCACTTCGCCCTCGACGTTGCCCAACAGGCCCACCGAGCGCTTGCGCATCACATAGACCCGGGTCACCGCTTCGGCGCCTTCGGCCAAGGTGTGGCCCAGACGCTCCACGCCTTTGTCGGCTTGCAGGTGTTCAACGAAAGCCTGCACCCGGGCATTGACCTCGGCCGGCTCGTCACCGCAGAACTCCACCAGGTTGATACCCAGGGTCGGGCGCTCGGGGTCGGCCGGGAAGTATTCGGCGACGCTGTGCCAGACAATGTCCTTCATCGCCAGCATCAACACCTTGGAGTCGACGGTCTCGATCGACAACGGCTTGTGCGCCATCAGCGCATTGGCATCACGCAAGGCGTCCATGAAGCTGGTGTAACGCACGTTGACCAGCACCGCGTACTTGGGGATCGGCAGCACATTGAGCTTGGCCTCGACCACATAGCCCAGCGAGCCCTCGGCGCCGCACAGCACGCTATTGAGGTTGAAGCGCCCCTGTTCGTCGCGCAGGTGCGCCAGGTCATAGCCGGTCAGGCAGCGGTTGAGCTTGGGGAAGGTGCTTTCGATCAGCTCGCCCTGGGTTTCCTGAATCTCGCGGGCCATGCGGTACACCTCGCCCACTCGACCGGGCGCAGCGCAAGCCTGCGCCAGCGCGGCGTCGTCGATCGGCAGGCTGTGCAGGCGCTCACCGCCCAACAACACACTGTGCAGCTCCAGCACGTGGTCGCGGGTCTTGCCGTAGGTGCAGCTGCCCTGGCCACTGGCGTCGGTGTTGATCATGCCGCCCACGGTGGCGCGGTTGGAGGTGGACAGTTCAGGCGCGAAGAACAGCCCGTGGGGCTTGAGCGCAGCGTTGAGCTGGTCCTTGACTGTGCCGGCCTGCACCCGCACCCAGCGCTCCTCGACGTTGATCTCGAGAATCTGGTTCATGTGCCGTGACAGGTCGACGACGATACCGTCGGTCAACGACTGGCCGTTGGTGCCGGTGCCGCCGCCGCGCGGGGTGAGCTTGATATCACGGAAGCGCGGCTCGGCCATCAGCGTGGCGACCCGCGCCACATCGTCGGCATCCAGCGGGAACACCGCCGCCTGGGGCAGGCGCTGGTAGATCGAGTTGTCAGTGGCCAGCACGGTGCGGGTGCCGTAGTCGGCGCTGATCTGGCCACGGAAGCCGCTGTTGTTCAGGGCTTCGAGGAATTCAGGGTACTGGGCGGCAGGCGCACGGGGCAAAAGCTGGGCGATCATCGAAGGATGCCTCGTTGATATCGGCTAATTCACGGAAATCCTGTCACTTGCGCATGAATGGTTCATAGCTACGTGACGAATGCGCCAATGTTCCTGTAGTTTCGCGCCAGGGGCAAACGGATATTCCTGCCGCTATCAATGAGTTTTATGAATGAATTACCGCCACCTCACCCCCTCGATGTCGTTGCTGCTGGCATTCGAGGCCGCCGCCCGGCACGAAAGCTACACCCGCGCCGCCGCCGAGCTGTCCCTGACGCAAAGCGCGGTGAGCCGTCAGGTGCAGGCGCTGGAGCAGCAGCTGGGGCTGACCCTGTTCCGCCGCGAGGGGCGCCAGGTGCAACTGACCGATGTCGGGCGCCTGTACCAGCGTGAGCTGAGCGAGGCCCTGGGGCGCATCCGCAGCGCCACCTTGCAGGCACTGGCCTACCAGTCCGGGGTCGGCACGCTGCGCCTGGCGACGCTGCCGACGTTCGGCTCGAAATGGCTGCTGCCGCGCCTGCACGCGTTCTACAGCGCCCACCCCGGCATGCTGGTGCACATTCATTCACGCATCGAAGCGATCAACTTCGACACCAGCGAGATCGACGCTGCCATCGGTGTGGCCACCCACGACCTGCCCGGGTTGGTCTGCCATCGCCTGCACGCCGAGGAGCTGGTGGTGATCCTGCCGCCAGAACTGGCAACGGACGGGGCGTGGGGCCCAGCCCGGATCAGCGGCCAGGTATTGCTCAATGTCGCCAACAATCCCCACGCCTGGGGCGAGTGGTTTTCCCACCATGCCCTGCCCCACCGCGCGATGCGCCTGGGGCCGAGCTTCGAGCTGACCTCGCACCTGATCCAGGCGGTGCGCGCCGGGATCGGTATTGGCCTGGTGCCGCGCATTCTGGTGCAGGAGGAGTTGGCCAGCGGCGAGCTGTTCAGCCCTGGGGAGCCGTTTGCCAGCCAGCGTAGTTATTACCTGATCTATCCGCCGCGTAATGAGGCGCTGCCTTCGCTAAGAGCGTTTCGCAGCTGGTTGCTCGAACAGATCTGATTGATCAGTTGCCTGTTCCGGCCCTTTCGCGGGCAAGCCCGCTCCCACAGGTTATGCGCAACCCTGTGGGAGCGGGCTTGCCCGCGAAAGGGCCGGAACAGGCAACAAAAAACCCGATGCCAGTCGCCCGGCATCGGGTTTCTTTCAAACCGCCTCAGCGCTTACTTGGCAACCGTGCCAGCCGCGCCATTGGCCTGCGCCCCACGCTTGCTCTTGAGCACATAGGCCACATACATCACCACCAGCCACACCGGCATCGCATACACCGACACCTGAATGCCCGGAATCATCAGCATGATGCCCAGGATCAGCACCACGAAAGCCAGTACCACATAGTTGCCATACGGGTACCACAGCGCCTTGAACAGGGGCTTCTGGCCGGTACGGTCGAGGTGCTGACGGAACTTCAGGTGCGAGTAGCTGATCATCGCCCAGTTGATCACCAGGGTTGCCACCACCAGCGACATCAGCAATTCCAGGGCATTCTGCGGCATCAGGTAGTTGAGCAGCACCGCGATCAGGGTCACGGCCGCCGAAACCAGGATCGAACGCACCGGCACGCCGCGCTTGTCTACCTTGGCCAGTGCCGCCGGGGCATCGCCCTGCTCGGCCATGCCCAGCAGCATGCGGGCATTGCAGTAGGTGCCACTGTTGTAGACCGACAGCGCCGCAGTCAGGACCACGAAGTTCAGCAGGTGAGCGGCCACGTCACTGCCCAGCAGCGAGAACACCTGGACGAACGGGCTGCTGCCATAGCTGCCACCGGAGGCGTCGATGCTGGCGACCAGGGTGTCCCACGGGGTCAGCGACAGCAGCACGACCAAGGCGCCGACGTAGAAAATCAGGATGCGGTAGATGACCTGGTTGATCGCCTTGGGGATCACGGTCTTCGGCTTGTCGGCTTCGGCGGCAGTGAAGCCGAGCATCTCCAGGCCACCGAAGGAGAACATGATGAATGCCAGGGCCATCACCAGCCCGCCGACACCATTGGGGAAGAATCCACCATGCGCCCACAGGTTGGTCACCGAAGCCTCGGGGCCGCCGCTGCCGCTGGTCAGCAGGTAGGCACCCAGGCCGATCATGCCGACGATGGCGGCCACCTTGATGATGGCGAACCAGAACTCGGCCTCACCAAAGAACTTCACGTTCATCAGGTTGATGGCGTTGATCAGCAGGAAGAACCCCGCCGCCGTGACCCAGGTCGGGATCTCCGGCCACCAGTAATGGACGTACTTGCCCACTGCCGACAGTTCCGACATGCCGACCAGGATGTACAGCACCCAGCAGTTCCAGCCCGACAGGAAGCCGGCGAAACCACCCCAGTACTTGTGCGCGAAGTGGCTGAAGGAGCCGGCCACCGGCTCCTCGACGATCATCTCGCCAAGCTGGCGCATGATCATGAAGGCGATGAAGCCGCAGATGGCGTAGCCGAGGATCATCGACGGACCCGCGGATTTCATCACCCCGGCCGAGCCGAGGAACAATCCGGTGCCGATGGCGCCACCCAGGGCGATCAGCTGGATATGGCGGTTCTTCAAGCCACGCTTGAGTTCGCCGGACTGTGAGTTATGTCCACTCATGAACGAAGTCACCTGCTTGTTTTTATCTGTGACGGAATCGGACCCACCGCGCTCGTGGCGCAGCGGAATGGGCAAGGTGGTTACCTTGGGTTCTTGGACGGGTCTTACGCGATGGGCACGAGGCCCAGGGGATCAACCGGGTGTCAGCAAGAGTGCGCGGTACGCAAAGGGGTCACAGGTAAAACGCGGCGCATTGTATACCCCTGCGAACGCGCAGGCGTCAACGCGTTGCGTCGCTTCCTGTGGAAAAAACGCACCGGTCCTGGGGTGAAGGCCTGAAAAGGCGGGGTGATCGGCGTACATGGCGCCTCCATTTGTTGTTCTGTCCACCTGGCTCTGCGGCCAGGCTGTGCACTCGGCAATGGCGCTATATCAACGTGTGGGCGGGGTTTGGACAAGGGGGCGGATCGAGGCCGGAAGGCTCTGGAATGGTGGGCGCGGCAAGTTCTGTTTACAGCGGAAAGAAAAATCGGGTTTGGCTGGGAAATTTGCCGCAATTTGTATAGTTTTTTTTACAAGACGGTTCGAAAACTTTCCAAAACCTAAAGAAATTTCCTTTGAATCAGCTATTTGGGCAGTTTAAAGCCTCACCCCTGTAGGAGCGGCCTTGTGTCGCGAAAGGGCCGCAAAGCGGCCCCGGAGATCTTGAAGTTACTTGAGATCCTGGGGCTGCTGCGCAGCCCTTTCGCGACACAAGGCCGCTCCTACAAGAATCGAGTCAATCCACCGGACACAAAAAAGCCAGCCCGAGGGCTGGCTTTTTTTGCTACACGGCTCGATCAGCCACGCGGCTTGCCGCGACCACGGCCGGCTGGCTTGTCACCATCCGGGCGCGCGGGGCGCTTGCGCATGTCGCTCGGGCGCTCGGCCACCGCGCTGCCACGGCTGCCCTTGCGCGGCGCAGCCTCTTCACGCGGCGCACGCGCCGGGCGCTCGGCCTGGCCTTCGGCGGCCGGGCGCAGGGTGCGCACGCGCTCGCCACGGCCCAGCGGGCGGGTAGACTTGCGCTGCAGGCGCTCCATCTTGTCCTTGGCCTTGAGGTTCAGCGTTGGCAGGGCCACCGGCTGCAAGCCCACTTCGGCGGCCAGGATGTCGATCTCGCCCTGGCTCATTTCACGCCAGCGGCCCATCGGCAGGTCGGAGTTGAGGAACACCGGGCCGAAGCGCACGCGCTTCAGGCGGCTGACCACCACGCCTTGCGACTCCCACAGGCGGCGCACTTCACGGTTGCGGCCTTCCATCACCACGCAGTGGTACCAGTGGTTGAAACCTTCACCGCCCGGGGCCTTCTGGATGTCGGTGAACTTGGCCGGGCCATCCTCGAGCATCACGCCCGCCTTGAGCCGGTCGATCATGTCGTCGTCGACTTCGCCACGGACACGCACGGCGTATTCGCGGTCCATCTCGTAGGACGGGTGCATCAGGCGGTTGGCCAGCTCACCGTCGGTGGTGAACAGCAGCAGACCGGTGGTGTTGATGTCCAGGCGGCCGATGTTGATCCAGCGGCCTTCTTTCGGCCGTGGCAGGCGGTCGAACACGGTCGGGCGGCCTTCCGGGTCGTCGCGGGTGCAGATTTCGCCGTCGGGCTTGTTGTACATGATCACGCGGCGGGTCGCCTCGGCGGCCTCGACACGCTTGATCAGCTTGCCATCGACGGTGATGGCGTCGTGCAGGTCGACACGCAGGCCGAGGGTGGCCTCGACGCCGTTGACCTTGATACGGCCCTGGCTGATCCAGGCCTCGACGTCACGCCGCGAGCCCACGCCGATGCGCGCCAGCACTTTCTGCAGCTTTTCGCCGGACGGCGGGGTGGGTTGTTGGTCCTGCAGGTCTTGCTCACTCATCTGGGCACCTCCCGGTGTAGTAGTGAAAGCGGGTATTCGGCGACGGATGCGCCGAAGGGGCGCGCATCATACGCGGTTCTGGGATCGAACGCACTGGAGGGTAGAGGGTTTTTCGAAGCATTGGATCGTTTTCTGCCGAGTGACCTGCTTTCACCTGTACCGGCCCTTTCGCGGGCAAGCCCGCTCCCACAGGTTCGCGCGTCGCCTGTGGGAGCGGGCTTGCCCGCGAAGGGGCCGGCACAGGCTATACAAAACAATCAGGACTGCAGCTTATCCTCAGCCTCAGGAACCTGATCCTCTTCGCGCAAATCATCGAAATCGGTCTTGAGCCCTTCTTCCATCGCATCCAGTTCCACCAACAGCGAACGGAAGCTGGTCTCATCCTTCGGCGCCGGCTCATCGCCCACCTCGCCCAGGCTGGCATCGGCCAACGCCTGCAAGTGCGCGGGCACCGGTGCCTCGTCCGGGTCGTCGAGGGCAGGCTCAGGCTCCAGTTCGCGCAGCTCGGCCAGGGCCGGCAACTCGTCGAGGCTCTTGAGGTTGAAGTGGTCGAGGAACGCCTTGGTGGTGGCGAACATGGCCGGGCGCCCCGGCACCTCGCGGTAGCCGACGATGCGGATCCACTCGCGCTCCATCAGGGTCTTGATGATGTTGCTGTTGACCGCCACACCGCGCACGTCCTCGATTTCACCCCGGGTGATGGGCTGGCGATAGGCGATCAACGCCATGGTTTCGAGCAGCGCGCGGGAATAGCGCTGCGGGCGCTCCTCCCAAAGGCGGCCGACCCAGGGCGCGTAGTCCTCGCGGATCTGCAGGCGATAGCCGGTGGCGACCTCCTTGAGCTCGAAGGCGCGGCCATTGCAGGACTTGCCCAGCACGTCCAGGGCTTTCTTGAATACGGCCGGCGCCGGGCGCTCGGCCTCCTCGAACAGCTCGTACAGGCGCTCGAGGGATTGCGGCTTGCCCGAGGCGAGCAGGAAGGCCTCGATCAGCGAGGCCAGTTCGCGGGGTTCGTTCAGGTTCATCGGTAATCGTCAGGTCATTCTGCCCGGGCACGGACATGGATCGGGGCGAAGGGCTCATTCTGCACCAGTTCGATCAGCGATTCCTTCACCAGCTCGAGAATCGCCATGAAGGTGACCACCACACCGAGCTTGCCCTCCTCGCGGGTGAACAGCTCGACGAACGGCACGAACGCCCCACCCTTCAGGCGTTCGAGCACTTCGCTCATGCGCTCGCGGGTCGACAGCACCTCGCGGGTGATCTGGTGGCTTTCGAACAGGTCGTTGCGGCGCATGACCTCGGCCATGGACAGCAGGATCTCTTCCAGGGCGACCTCGGGCAGCAGCTTGCGCACCTTGGCCTGCGGTGCATCCAGCTGCGGCACCACGACCTCGCGGCCAACCCGCGGCAGCTCGTCGATGCCCTCGGCGGCGGCCTTGAAGCGCTCGTACTCCTGCAAGCGGCGGATCAGCTCGGCGCGTGGGTCGCCCTCCTCTTCCTCCACCTCGGTGGAGCGCGGCAGCAGCATGCGCGACTTGATCTCGGCGAGCATCGCGGCCATCACCAGATACTCGGCGGCAAGCTCCAGGCGCACATTCTTCATCAGCTCGACGTAGCTCATGTACTGGCGGGTGATTTCCGCCACCGGGATATCGAGGATGTCGACGTTCTGCTTGCGGATCAGGTACAGCAGCAGGTCAAGCGGCCCCTCGAAGGCTTCGAGGAACACCTCCAGGGCGTCCGGCGGGATGTACAGGTCCACCGGCATTTCGGTCAGGGCTTCGCCGTAGACCAGGGCCAGTTGCAACTGGAACGGCGCTTCGGCCTCGATGGCCGGCGCCTCGGGTGCGTCCACCTGGCTCACGCAGGGGCCAGGAACGGCGCGGGGTCGCCACAGCCGACGCGGATCACCTCTGGCTCGTCCCCAGACAGGTCGATCACCGTTGACGCCTTGAGGTCACCAAAGCCGCCGTCGATGATCAGGTCGACATGATGTTCCAGGCGCTGGCGGATTTCGTAGGGGTCGGTCATCGGTTCTTCGTCGCCCGGCAAGATCAGGCTCACGCTCATCAGCGGCTCACCGAGCTCTTCGAGCAACGCCAGCACGATAGGGTTGGACGGCACGCGCAAACCGATGGTGCGGCGCTTTTCGTGCATCAGCAGGCGCGGTACTTCGCGGGTGGCGTTGAGCACGAAGGTGTAGGGGCCCGGGATGTGCGCCTTGAGCAAGCGGAAGGTGGCGGTGTCGATCTTGGCAAAGGTGCCCATCTGCGACAGGTCGCAGCACAGCAGGGTGAAATTGTGCTGTTTATCCAGCTTGCGCAGGAAGCGCACCCGCTCGATGGCGTTCTTGTCGCCGATCTGGCAGCCCAGCGCGTACGCCGAGTCGGTCGGGTAGACCACCACCCCACCCTTGCGGATGATCTCCACGGCCTGCTTGATCAGGCGCGCCTGCGGGTTTTCCGCATGAATCTGGAAAAATTGGCTCACGAAGTCGTCCTGTTCATACCGCCATAGGCTGTTCATGTCGGAATCGGCGCCACAGGGGTGGCAGGTCCTCGGGCAATGGCCGATAGGCACCGATCTCGCCCCAGGTGCCGGGGCCGTGGAAATCACTGCCAGCGCTTGCCAGCAGGCCGAACTCACGGGTGAGGATGGACATCGTTCCCACCTGCTCGGGCGGCATCATCCCATTGACCACTTCCAGTGCCTGCCCTCCTGCCTGAATATAGTCGGCAATCAGCCTTCTGCGCTTGCTGCGGGTCAGTTCGTAGTGCATGGGATGGGCCAGGCTCACCCAGGCATTGGACTGGCGCAGCGTGGCGACAGTTTCCTCGAGCGTCGGCCAGTGCAGCTTGACGTCGCCCAGCTTGCCGGCCCCCAGCCACTTGCGAAACGCCTCGCCACGGTCCTTGACGAAGCCTGCGCGCACCAAGAATTCGGCGAAATGCGGGCGGGCCGGCGCATTGCCACTGTCGCCCAGCTCCTGCTGAATCGCCCGTGCGCCTTCCAGCGCCCCAGGCATACCCTTGGCGGCAAGCTTGCGGCCGATTTCCTCGGCTCGCAGCCAGCGGCCACGGTGCAGATTGTCGACGGCTTCGAGTAACGGCGGTGCGTCGAGGGGGAAGTCATAGCCCAGCACATGGATGGTGGCGCCGCCCCAGGTACACGACAGCTCAACCCCGCTGACCCATTGCATGCCATTGTCGAGGCAGGCCTGGCGGGCCTCGGGCAGCCCTTCGAGGGTGTCGTGGTCGGTGAGCGAGAGTGTTCGCACCCCATGCTCATGGGCCCGGGCGACCAATGCCGTGGGCGACAGGGCGCCGTCGGAGGCCGTGCTGTGGCAGTGCAGATCAACATTCATGGTGGAGCGCTTTCGCTGGAATCGATGTTTGTTATTATGCCGTCACATCCCGCTTCTGGCTGCCACTGTGAAACAATTCATCGATTTCATCCCGCTGCTGCTGTTCTTCATCGTCTACAAACTGGACCCTCGTCCGGTCGAATTCGCCGGCCACACCTTCGAATTCGGCGGTATCTACAGCGCCACGGCAATGCTTATCGTCAGCTCCCTGGTGGTCTACGGCGCCCTGTTCCTGCGCCACCGCAAGCTCGAGAAGGGCCAGTTGCTCACCCTGGTCGCCTGCCTGGTGTTCGGTGGCCTCACGCTCGCCTTCCACAGCGAAACCTTCCTCAAATGGAAAGCACCGGTGGTCAACTGGCTATTCGCCCTGGCCTTCGCCGGCAGCCACTTCATCGGCGACCGGGTGCTGATCAAACGCATCATGGGTCATGCTCTGACACTTCCAGAAACAGTCTGGACCCGGCTCAACCTGGCCTGGATCGCCTTCTTCCTGTTCTGCGGCGCCGCCAACCTGTTCGTCGCCTTCACCTATCAAGACTTCTGGGTCGACTTCAAGGTCTTCGGCAGCCTGGGCATGACCGTCGTCTTCCTGGTGGCCCAGGGCGTGTACCTCTCGCGCCACCTGCACGATACCGATCCCTCCACCTCCAAACCGAAGGACTGACATGCTCTACGCCATCATCGCCAGCGACGTGGAAAACTCCCTGGAAAAACGCCTGGCCGCCCGCCCCGCCCACATCGAGCGCCTGCAACAGCTCAAGGCCGAAGGCCGCGTGGTGCTGGCCGGCCCACACCCGGCCATCGACAGCAACGACCCGGGCGCTGCCGGGTTCAGCGGCAGCCTGATCGTCGCCGAGTTCGACTCGCTGGCCGCAGCTCAAGCCTGGGCCGACGCTGACCCGTACATTGCCGCGGGCGTCTACGACAAGGTCGTGGTCAAGCCGTTCAAGCAAGTCCTGCCTTAAGCGCCCTTCGCGGCTAAACCCGCTCCCACAGGTTTTTTCATTACCCGTGGGAGCGGGTTTAGCCGCGAAGAACACGACGCGTTCGCACTGCCATTCATAAATTCGGACCAACGGCCGACAACCTCCTGAACCGATATCAATCAGGAGTTCCAATGCCTCAAGGTCCGATGTCCCTGCTGCTTTGCCTGTTGCTGCTGTCCCCCTTCGCCATGGCCGATCAGCCACTGTCGCTGGAAGCCGGGGCGCGGATCACCGAATTGCAGCAGCGCCTGGAAGAAAGCGAAAAACAGGTCGGCGCGCTGACACAGCAACTGCAGAACCAGGACAGCGAGCGCGAAAGTGCCCAGCTCACCCGCCTGCGCCAGGACAACCAGCGCCTGAAGCTGGCGATCAAGGAGCTGCAGGCAGGCGCCAGCGCCCCGCAACGCCTGCTCACCGACCAGCAGCAGTGGTTCGTGATCGGCTCGGTCGTTGCACTGTTGTCGGCAGTCTGCGGTATCTTAGCCAGCGGCGGACACAGACGACGCCGGCAATGGTTGAATTGAGTGAGACATGAGCGAGCTGTTACTGATTGATGATGACCAGGAACTGTGCGAACTGCTGGGCAGCTGGCTGACCCAGGAGGGGTTCGCGGTACGCGCCTGCCATGACGGCAAGACCGCGCGCCAGGCCCTGGCCGCCCACGCCCCGGCGGCAGTGGTGCTGGATGTCATGCTGCCCGACGGCAGCGGCCTGGAACTGCTCAAGCAACTGCGCAGCGAGCACACCGACCTGCCGGTGTTGATGCTGTCGGCCCGCGGCGAGCCGCTGGACCGCATCCTTGGCCTGGAGCTGGGCGCCGACGATTACCTGGCCAAGCCCTGCGACCCTCGCGAACTGACCGCGCGCCTGCGCGCCGTGCTGCGCCGCAGCCACCCCAGCGCGCCCAGCACCCAGGTCGAGATCGGCGACCTGGTGTTCAGCCCGGTGCGCGGCGTGGTCAGCATCGACGAGCGCGAGATGACCCTCACCCTGTCCGAGAGCCGCATCCTCGAAGCCCTGCTGCGCCAGCCCGGCGAACCGCTGGACAAGCAGGAGCTGGCGCAGCTCAGCCTGGGCCGCAAGCTCACCCTGTACGACCGCAGCCTGGACATGCACGTCAGCAACCTGCGCAAGAAGATCGGCCCGCACCCCGACGGCCGCCCGCGCATCGTCGCGCTGCGTAGCCGCGGTTACTACTACAGCTTGTAAGCTGTGGGAGCGGGCTTGCCCGCGAAGAGGCCTGCCCAGTCAACATCAGCCGATGGCCGGGCATAGCCCGGTTCGCGGGCAAGCCCGCTCCCACAGGGATCCGAGCAAGCTCTTACATCTTTACCCAGCCTTTACCCTCACCTGACCGCCCTTGACCTTGACCTCCCTAGACTGGGCTCATCCGGTAACAACCGGCCCCTGAAAGGAGAGACACCATGCGCAAGACCCTGATCGCCCTGATGTTCGCCGCCGCCCTGCCGACCGTGGCCATGGCCATGCCTGACGGCGGCCCGCGCCACGACGGCCCGCATCACCGCGGTGACGCGCCTTTCGCCCAGCTGGACCTGAGCCGCGAGCAGCGCCAGCAGATCGGCAAGCTGATGGGCGAGCAGATGCAACAGCGCCGCGACATCACCGAGCGCTACATGAACAAGCTGCCGGCCGCCGAGCAAAAAGCCATGAAGGACGAGCTCAAGGCCAGCCACGACAAGACCGACAGCCAGGTCCGCGCCCTGCTCAAGCCAGACCAGCAGAAGAAGTTCGACGAACTGCAGAAGGAACGCGCCGCACGCAAGGCCGAGTGGCAGGAGTTCCAGGCCTGGAAGGCTGAAAAAGGCACCAAGGCCCAGTAAGCTGTCCACCCCATGCCCGGTCCGCGCCCTCGCGGGCCGGGCTTTTGCCATTTCTCGGAGGTGCTCGTCTTGCGTTCACTGTTCTGGCGCATCCTGGCCAGCTTCTGGCTGGCCATCGCCCTGGTCGCCGGCCTGTCGATCCTGCTTGGCCATATGCTCAACCAGGACACCTGGATCCTCAGCCGCCACCCTGGCCTGAACACCCTGGCCAGCCGCTGGGCGCAGCACTATGAACAGGAAGGCCTGGAAGCCTCGCAACGCTTTCTGGAACGGCGCAAGGAGCGCTACAAGATCGACGTGCAGGTGCTCGACGACAGCGGCGACGCCGTGGTGCCCGGCACCTTCCCGCGCCGCGCCGCCGCCTTCGAGGCCCGCCAGCACAATGACCAGCGCCGCCTGCCCTGGCGCCGCTTGACCGAGGAATACACCAGCCCCACCAGCGGCGATACCTACCTGCTGATCTACCGCATCCCCCACCCGGAGCTGGCCGCCTGGCACCGCGAGAGCCTGATCTGGCCCCTCAGCGCGCTGGGCATCGCGTTGGTGGTGCTGACCCTGTTCAGCCTGCTGGTGACCCTGTCGATCACCCGCCCGCTCAGCCGCCTGCGCAGTGCCGTGCATGACCTGGGGCAAACCAGCTACCAGCAGAACAGCCTGGCGCGCCTGGCCGTGCGCCGCGACGAGTTCGGCGTGCTGGCCAATGACTTCAACAAGATGGGCGCACGCCTGCAAAGCCTGATCGGCAGCCAGCGCCAGCTGCTGCGCGACGTGTCCCACGAACTGCGCTCGCCGTTGGCACGGCTGCGTATCGCCCTGGCCCTGGCCGAACGCGCCGAACCCGAACAGCGCCAGGCCCTGTGGCCACGCCTGACCCGCGAGTGCGACCGCCTGGAAGGCTTGATCAGCGAAATCCTGGTGCTGGCCCGGGTCGATGCCGAGCAGGCCCATGCCGAGCCTGTGGATATCAATGCGCTGCTGGGTGGCGTGCGCAAGGACGCGCAGCTGGCCGCGCCGGATCAGGACGTGCGCCTTGAGACGCAACCGGGGCTGACCTTGCAAGGCTGGCCGACCCTGATTGAAAGGGCCGTGGACAACCTGTTGCGCAATGCCCTGCGCTTCAACCCGGCGGGGCAGCCGATCGAGATGCACGCCATTCGAGAGCAGGAGCGCATCGTCCTGAGCGTGCGCGATCACGGGCCGGGGGTCGCGGCAGAACACCTGGCGCAGTTGGGCGAGCCGTTCTTCCGTGCACCGGGGCAGGAAGCGCCGGGGCATGGGCTGGGGCTGGCAATCGCGCGCAAGGCGGCGGAACGCCATGGCGGCCGCCTGACGCTTGCGAATCATCCGCAGGGTGGGTTCGTGGCGACGCTGGAGCTGCCCTGTGAGGTCAGCGCTGGCTGAGAGATCCCGGGGCTGCTGCGCAGCCCTTTCGCGACACAAGGCCGCTCCTACAGAGAACGCGACCGTCTGTAAGAGCGCGGCCTCCATTCACATCACTCACCCCAGACACTGACGTAGTCGGCAGTCTCAAGGATCGGCGCGGTGCGCGGCTCGGCCATCGGCGTACCCACATACAGGTAGCCAATCAACTCTTCGTTCTCGGCAAGCCCGAGCCCCTTGTGCACATGGGCGTCGAACGCCATGTCGCCGGTACGCCAGACCGCACCGATACCCTGGGCATGCGCGGCGATCAGGATGCCGTGAGCCGCGCATCCGGCAGCCAGGCGCTGCTCAATCTTCGGCACCTTGAAGTGATCCTGCAGCCGCGCGATCACCACGATCAGCAGCGGTGCGCGCAGCGGCATGGCCCGGGCCTTGTCCAGCGCAGCCTGGCTGGCATCGCCTTTGGCTTGCACCGCTTCGGCGAACAGCTCGCCCAGCTTCTCGCGGCCCTGGCCTTCGATGGTCAGGAACCGCCACGGACGCAGTTGGCCATGGTCGGGGGCGCGCAGCGCGGCCTGGAACAACGCCTCGCGCTGGGCAGCGTTGGGCGCGGGCTCGGTCAGGCGCGGTACGGAAACACGGTTGAGCAATGCGTCGAGAGCCTCCATCGGCTACCCTCCTGGCAGATTGAAAGTGCCGCCATTCTGCACTAACGCGCAGGAGCCGTGGGAGCGGGCTTGCCTCGCGAGGGCGCCGGTCCTGGCAACATCGACGGCCGAACGGGCGCCATCGCGGGACAAGCGCGCTCCCACGGCGCGCCCAATCGTGCGTTTACATCAGGTCACCCATAGGTAGAATGGCGCCCTTTCCGTTGCCAGTCAGAGCAGATCACATGGCGTTGCCGACCTTAAGGATCATTGGTTTCATCATCGGCATCTTCCTGATCACCCTGGCGGTGAGCATGGTGGTGCCCATGGCGACCCTGGTGATCTTCGAGCGCACCAGCGACATGCCGTCGTTCCTCTGGTCGAGCCTGATCACCTTCCTCGCCGGGCTCGCCCTGGTCATCCCCGGCCGCCCGGAACACGTGCACCTGCGCCCACGGGACATGTACCTGCTGACCGTCAGCAGCTGGCTGGTGGTGTGCGTGTTCGCCGCCCTGCCTTTCCTGCTCACCCAGCACATCAGCTACACCGACGCCTTCTTCGAGAGCATGTCCGGCATCACCGCCACTGGCGCCACCGTGCTCAGCGGGCTCGACAGCATGTCACCGGGCATCTTGATGTGGCGCTCGATGCTGCACTGGCTCGGTGGTATCGGCTTTATCGGCATGGCGGTGGCGATCCTGCCGCTGCTGCGCATCGGTGGCATGCGCCTGTTCCAGACCGAGTCCTCCGACCGCTCCGAGAAAGTCATGCCGCGCTCGCACATGGTCGCCAAGTCGATCGTCGGCGTGTATGTGGGCATCACGGTATTCGGCAGCCTGGCGTTCTGGTGGGCGGGCATGGGCCTGTTCGATGCGATCAACCACGCCATGTCGGCGATTTCCACCGGCGGTTTCTCCACCTCCGACCAGTCGCTGGCCAAGTGGGACATCCCGGCGGTGCACTGGGTGGCGGTGGTGGTGATGATCCTGGGCAGTGTGCCGTTCACCCTGTACGTGGCCACCCTGCGCGGTCACCGCAAGGCGCTGATCAAGGACCAGCAGGTCCAGGGCCTGCTCGGCATGCTGGTGGCCACCTGGCTGGTGCTGGGCACCTGGTACTGGGCCACCACCGACCTGCACTGGCTCGACGCCCTGCGCCACGTGGCGCTGAACGTCACCTCAGTGGTCACCACCACCGGCTTCGCCCTGGGCGACTACAGCCTGTGGGGCAACTTCTCGCTGATGCTGTTCTTCTACCTCGGCTTCGTCGGTGGCTGCTCCGGCTCCACCGCTGGCGGCATCAAGATCTTCCGCTTCCAGGTCGCCTACATCCTGCTCAAGGCCAACCTCAACCAACTGATCCACCCCCGCGCGGTGATCAAGCAGAAATACAACGGCCACCGCCTCGACGAAGAGATCGTGCGCTCGATCCTGACCTTCTCGTTCTTCTTCGCCATCACCATCTGCATCATCGCCCTGCTGCTGTCGCTGCTGGGCGTCGACTGGATGACCGCGCTGACTGGCGCGGCGGGCACGGTCTCGGGTGTGGGCCCGGGCCTTGGCGAGGTGATCGGCCCGGCCGGCAACTACGCCACGCTGCCGGACGCGGCCAAGTGGATCCTCGCCGGCGGCATGCTGCTGGGCCGTCTGGAGATCATCACGGTGCTGGTGTTGTGCATGCCTGCATTCTGGCGTCACTGAGCAACAGCCGCGCGCGGTATTCGCTGGGGGTGGCATCGAACCAGCGGCGGAACGCCCGGTAGAAGTTGCTCGGGTCGGCGAACCCCAGCAAGTAGGCGGTTTCCAGCAGCGTGGTGCCGGGCTGGGCAAGGTACTGCTCGGCCAGCTCCCGGCGGGTGTCGTCGAGCAGGGCCTGGAAGCTGGTGCCTTCGTCCTGCAGGCGCCGCTGCAAGGTGCGCTGCGACAGGTGCAGGGCCTGGGCCACGGTCTCGCGCTTGGGCTCGCCCTGCGGCAGGATGCGGCACAAGACCTGGCGCACGCGGTGGGTGACCCGGCTCTCGGAGAACCGCGCCAGGTACTCCCCTGCAAAGCGATCGTGAAGCACCGCCATGGCTTCGTTGGCGGTAGGCAGCGGCGCGTCCATGTCGGCACGCTCGAACACCAGCGCATCATGGGGCGCGCCGAACACCAGCGGCGCATGGAAGGCGACCTTGTAGGGTTCGACGTTCTTCGGTTGCTGGCCCTGGATCAGCACCCGCCGCGGCTGGATCGGCCGCCCGCTGAGCCAGGTAGACAACGACAGCGCGCAGGCCAGCGAAGCCTCGGCGCTGTGCCGGGTAGGTGGCAGGTGGTCACCGTGCACGGTGAGGATCAGCGAATAACCTTCCTCACCCAGGCGGAAACTCAGGTCCGAGCTTTCGGCGATGATCCGCTGGTAGCGCACCAGGCGTTCGAAGCCCTCGGCCAGGGTGCGGCTGGACATCAAGGCATAACCGACCACGTGGAACGAGGCCGGGCGCACCACCCGCGCCATGTTCAGGCCAATGGCCTCGTTGCCCGACAGCTCGACCGCCAACTGCCACAGCCGGGTCATGGCGTCCTGGGGGAAGCGGGCGTCGGGGTCTTCGAGGGCGGCGAAGTCCAGCCCCAGCTGCCTGAACATGGCCGGGCAATCGAGCCCCTCCAGCTCGAGCGCCTTGACGATCCCTGATGCCCAGCTGGCTGACGTGGTTCTTTCGCTCATGACAGGCTTCTTGTGCTGACCGCTCCTGCGGTGATACGAAAGGATAGTCAATTGGCGCTTATTGTCACTGGCCAGCGCATCCGCTGACTCTAGACTCGATTCAGGCTCCACGCCGTGTATCCTGTTATCTCCAGCAGCTCCGTGAGCATCGCCATGACCCGCACAGCGCAGTTCCGCAGTTTTGCCGAGTTCTATCCCTACTACCTGGGTGAGCACAACAACCCCACCTGCCGCCGCCTGCACTTCGTCGGCACCAGCCTGGTAATCGCCCTGCTCGCCTACACCCTTGCCAGCGGCAAGTGGCTGTTGCTGCTGGCGGTGCCACTGGCCGGCTACGGCTTCGCCTGGGTTGGCCACTTCTTCTTCGAGAAGAATCGCCCGGCCACCTTCACCCACCCCTGGTACAGCCTGATCGGCGATTTCGCCATGTTCCGCGACATCCTGCTGGGCCGGCTCAGCCTCTGAGATCGGCCCGCAAGGCCAGGTTCGCGTCCCGCCCGGCCACTGCAAAATACCGGCGACTTGCCCAACACTGCGGGCATGTCCCCGGTACGAGCATCCCCTGGCGATGAACAAGCAAGCGAACTTCAACCACATGCGCGACGGCACCGCCCAGGACTGGGCAATCATCGCCGACGACTTTCGCGCCTACGCCCGCCAACTGCCAGGGCGCATCCTCGCCCACCTGCGCCTGCTCGATGGCGACTTCGGCGGTTTCCCCATCGACCGCCTGAGCCATTCGCTGCAGACAGCCAGCCGTGCCTGGCGCGACGGCCGTGACGAGGAGTACGTGGTCTGCGCCCTGCTCCACGACATCGGCGACACCCTGGGCAGCTACAACCACCCAGACATCGCCGCAGCGATCCTCAAGCCCTTCGTCAGCCCGGAAAACCTGTGGATGGTGGAAAAACACGGGATTTTCCAGGGCTATTACTTCTTCCACCACCTGGGCATGGATCGGCACCTGCGCGAGCAGTTCAGCGGGCACCCGCAATATCAGCGGACCATCGAATTCTGTGCGCGCTACGACGCCGCGGCGTTCGATCCCGACTACGAGAACCTGCCGCTTTCATTCTTCGAGCCGATGCTGGAGCGGGTGTTCGCCCAGCCCAGGCAGTCGCTGTACAAGGTCGCGCTGCAAGCGTCCGCCTGAGCTGAATGTGCACACACCCCTTGTAGGAGCGGCCTTGTGTCGCGAAAGGGCTGCGAAGCGGCCCCAGCTATTTGTGTCGCACCATCGATCTTTGGGGCCGCTCTGCGGCCCTTTCGCGACACAAGGCCGCTCCTACAGAACACCTGCAAACCACTGGAATGGAGAGCTTGCCGGCGATGGGGACGGCGCAGAATCAGGCCGGTTCACCCAGCTCCGCCAACCGCCGCGCCGTCTCGCGTGCCTGGGCATCGGCGAAGCGGTACAGCTCGATCTGCCCGTCCCAATGTTCGATCAACGCCGTGCACGACTCCACCCAGTCGCCGCAGTTGAGGTAGTCCACCGCCCCCACCTTGCGGATTTCGGCATGGTGAATGTGCCCGCACACCACCCCATGAAACCCCCGTCGCGTGCATTCGTGGGCGATGGCGTCCTCGAAGTCGCTGATGAAGTTCACCGCCCCCTTGACCTTGTGCTTGAGGTACGCCGACAGCGACCAATAGCCATAGCCGTAGCGGGCGCGCCAATGATTGAGCCAGCGGTTGAGCACCAGGGTGAACTCGTAGGCACGATCGCCCAGGAAGGCCAGCCAGCGGTGGTAGCGGGTGATCACGTCGAACTGGTCACCATGGATCACCAGCAGGCGTCGGCCATCGGCGGTCAGGTGCTCGGCTTCGTCCAGCAGCTGGATGTTGCCGAGGATCAGCTTCGAGTAGCGGCGCAGGAATTCGTCGTGGTTGCCGGTGACGTAGATCACCTCGGTGCCGCGCTTGCTCATGGTCAGCAGGCGCCGGATCACGTTGGTATGGGCCTGGGGCCAGTAGATGCCGCCGCGCAGCTTCCAGCCATCGATGATGTCGCCGACCAGGTAGATGCGGTCGGCCTGGTAGCCCTTGAGAAAGTGCGACAAGTGCTCGGCCTGGCAATCCCGCGTGCCCAGGTGCACATCGGAAATCCACAGGGTACGGACACGCTGCTTGCGTGACGGGCGGGCGAGTTCGGCGTGGGTCATGGGCAGGCTCCGGCGCTGTTTGCTGGAGACTGGCAGCCCTGGGTGACAGGTTGGTGGCAGCCCGGTGACGATCCTGCGGTTCGCCAGCGATGGCGCCTGCACTGGGTGTACACTCTTGCCCTGCCCCGCGAGGAACCACCATGACCACCGGCCCGCTGCTGTCGCTGCGCCATTACCGCCACGAACTGATCGCCCACAGCCACGACCACCCGCAACTGGTGTTCGGCTTGCAAGGGCGCCTGAACTTCGAGGTACAGGGCCGGGGCGCGCTGCTCGGTCGCCAGGCCCTGATGGTGGTGCCGGCTGGCGCCCATCACGCCTGCGGCAGCCCGGCCGGCAGCCATTGTCTGGTGCTGGACGTGCCGGGTGAGCACTGGCTGAGCGAGCAGCTGGGTGCCCATGCCGATGACAGCCGCCGCCTGCTCGATCGCCCTGGGGCGCTCACCCTGGACAGCCGCCAGCAGCAACTGGTGGACTGGCTGGCCGCAAGCCCCGTGGACGACCCGCTGATCGCCCGCCAGGGTGCGGTACTGCTGCTGGCCAGCCTCAACCCGCAGGCCGCACCGGTGGCTGCCAGTACGCGCCTGCCTTACGCCGCGTTCGATGCGCACATCGAGCAGCACGCCGCCTACCCGCTGCAAGTGGCCGACCTGGCGCGCCTGGCCGGGCTGTCCAGCGCGCGGTTGCATGCCCGCTTCAGCGCCGAATGCGGCATGACGCCGATGGACTACGTGCGCCAGCGCCGGTTGCTCATGGCCAGGCGCTTGTTGCGCGAGTCGGCGTTGCCCTTGGGTGAGATCGCCGCTCAAGTCGGGTATGGCTCGCAGAGCGCATTTTCGGCGGCCATTCTGAAGGCCTTCGGCTGTACCCCTTCAGCCCTGCGGCGAGAGCCTGGCGACAATTGACGCTAGCTGTGCGACAGACAGCGGTGAACCAGCCTCTTAGACTGGCAGCAACATCCATCGCGTCTGTTCCGGCCCTTTCACCGGCAAGCCGGCTCCCACAGGGCCGAGCAAACTTCCGCAAGCCGGAACCGCACGCCCCGCATTCCAAGGACCACCATGAACCACCGCACCGCCCTCGGCGCCCTGCACATCGGCGCGCTGTTCTTCGGCCTGACCGGCGTCTTCGGCAAGCTGGCCGCCAGCGCCAGCCCCTCGATCATCGTCTTCGGCCGCGCGGCCTTCGCCGTGCTCGCCCTGGGCCTGTTCGCCAGCCTCGCGCGCCAGGCCTGGCAACCGCTGCGCGGCCAGGACCTGCGCCGCCTGCTGCTCGGCGGCGTGCTGCTGGCCGGGCACTGGGTGAGTTTCTTTATCGCGGTCAAGGTCGCTGGCGTGGCCATCGCTACCTTGGGCTTCGCCAGTTTCCCGGCCTTCACCGTAATCCTCGAAGGCCTGCTGTTCCGTGAGCGCATCCGCCGCAACGAAGCCGTGCTGGTGCTGCTGGTGAGCATCGGCCTGGTATTGGTCACACCCGCATTCGACCTGGCCAGCGAAGCTACGGGCGGCCTGCTCTGGGCGCTGCTGTCGGGGCTGCTGTTCTCGTTGCTGTCACTGACCAATCGCGCAGGCTCCGGGCGCCTGCCAGCAGTACAGGCGGCACTGTGGCAAAACCTGGTGGTGAGCCTGTGCCTGCTGCCGTTCGCAGCGCCGGGGCTAACTGCGGTGAAACCTATGGACTGGCTGTGGATCGCCTTGCTGGGCATTTTCTGCACCGGGGTCGCCCACAGCCTGTTCGTCGCAAGCCTGGCGGTGATCAAGGCGCGCACCGCGGCGGTGGTGTTCGGCATGGAGCCGGTCTACGGGATCGCCGTGGCCTGGGTGGTGTTTGCCGAAACCCCGACGCTACGCATGCTCGCCGGCGGCGCACTGATCATCTTCGCCATCGTGCTATCCAGCCGCATGGCCGCCGAACAACCGGTACGGCAACAGCAGCAAGCGCAAAACGCCTGATCAGCGATCGTTGTGGCCGAGGTCGCGCTGCGGGTCGATCTGGTCGCGCACCCGCTGCTTGAGCACCTTGGCCTCGGGGAAACCACCATCGGCCTTGCGCTCCCACAGCTGCACGCCGTCACAGGTGATGCGGAACACACCACCGGTGCCCGGCTCCAGGGCCACCTGGCCAAGGTCATCGGTGAAGGTGCTGAGCAGCTCCTGGGCCAACCAGGCGGCGCGGAGCAACCATTGGCACTGGGTGCAGTAAGTGATGACGATGTGCGGCTTGCTATCAGCCATGGTGGGCATCTCCAGGTGAGTGGCCGCTTATACTAGCGGTCTTTGCCCCCAGGTTTGAGACTCACGATGCGCCGCCTGCTGTTCTGCCTTTTGCTGACGCTCACCACCCTCACCGTGTTCGCCGCCGAACCTGCCCGGCCCAAGGTCGGCCTGGTGCTGTCCGGTGGCGCCGCCCGCGGGTTGGCCCATATCGGCGTGCTCAAGGCCCTGGAAGAACAGGGCGTGCGCATCGACGCCATCGCCGGCACCAGCATGGGCGCGGTGGTGGGCGGCCTGTATGCCTCGGGCTACAGCGTCGAGGAGCTGGAAAAACTGGCCACCACCCTGGACTGGCAACAGGCGCTGTCCGACGCCCCGCCGCGCAAGGACATCCCGTTCCGTCGCAAGCAGGATGACCGCGATTTCCTGGTCAAGCAGAAGCTGAGCTTTCGTGACGACGGCAGCCTGGGCCTGCCGCTGGGGGTGATCCAGGGCCAGAACCTTTCGCTGTTGCTGGAAAGCAAGCTGGCGCACACCGCCGACATTCGCGACTTCGACAAGCTGCCGATCCCCTTCCGCGCCGTGGCCACCGACATCACCACGGGGGAAAAAGTGGTGTTCCGCCGCGGCCACCTGCCCCAGGTGGTTCGCGCCAGCATGTCGATCCCGGCGGTGTTCGCCCCGGTGGAGCTCGACGGCCGCCTGCTGGTGGACGGCGGCATGACCGACAACATTCCGCTGGACGTGGTGCGCGAGATGGGCGTCGACCTGGCCATCGTCGTCGACATCGGCACCCCGCTGCGCAACCGCAAGCAGCTGGCCACGGTGGTCGATGTGCTCAACCAGTCGATCACCCTGATGACCCGGCGCAACTCCGAGGAACAGCTGGCCAGCCTGGGCCGTGAAGACATCCTGGTGCAACCGCCGCTGGCCAGCTTCGGCGTCACCGACTTCGGCCGCGCCCAGGACATGATCGACGCCGGCTACCGTGCCACCCGCGCCCTCGACCCGCGCCTGGGGGTGTTGCGCCAGCCGGAGGGCGACAGCAACCTGGCGCTGGCCCGCTCGCCGTTGCAACGCACCCCGGTGATCACCGCGATCAAGGTGGAAAACGACTCCAAGGTCAGCGACGACGTGATCCGCTACTACATCCGCCAGCCAATCGGCGAGCCGCTACAACTCGATCGCCTGCAAACCGACATGGGCACCCTGTACGGCCTCGACTATTTCGACCAGGTGCAATACCGCGTGGTGCACAAGGGCACCGACAACACCCTGGTGATCAAGGCCCGCGGCCGGCGCGGCGGCACCGACTACCTGCGCCTGGGGCTGAACCTGTCCGATGACCTGCGCGGCGACAGCGCTTTCAACCTGGGCGCCAGCTACCGGGTCAACGGCATCAATCGCCTGGGCGCCGAGTGGCTTACGCGGGCGCAGATCGGCGACCAGCAGGAGCTGTACAGCGAGTTCTACCAGCCACTGGACGTCGGTTCGCGCTACTTCGTCGCGCCCTACCTGGACCTTGGCTCGCAGAACGTCGAAGCCACCCTGGACAACGACCCGGTGGCCGAATACCGCCTGGAGCGCTACGGTTTCGGCCTGAACGTGGGGCGGCAGATCAGCACCTACGGCGAGGTGCGCCTGGGCGTGGGCAAGGCGTGGGGCGAGGCCGACGTACGCATCGGCGACCAGAGCCTGCCCAAGGTCAGCTTCAACGAGGGCTTCTACGAGCTCAAGTATTCCTACGACACCTTCGACAACGTCTACTTCCCCCACAGCGGCGAAGACATCGGCCTGACGGTGCGCAAGTACGACAAGTCGCTGGATTCCGATCAGGACTACCGGCAGTGGTTGTTCAATCTGGACAAGGCCTTCAGCAGCGGGCCGAACACCCTGGTGCTGGGCGGCCGCTACGGGCGCACCCTGGATGACGCTGAGGTCGTCACCTCGAGCTTCGTGTTCGGCGGCGCCCGACAACTGTCGGGTTTCCGCCAGGACTCGATATCCGGGCAGAACATGAGCCTGCTGCGCATGGTCTATTATCGCAGGCTTACCCCGCGCGCCTACCTGCCACTGGACTTCCCGTTGTACCTGGGCGGGTCATTGGAACGCGGGCGGGCCTGGAACAACGACAATGAGTTCGACAGCGGCTACATCAACGCCGCCAGCGTCTTCCTTGGGCTGGATACGCCGCTGGGGCCGTTGAACCTCAGCTATGGGGCCAACGATGCCCATGAGCGGGCGGTGTATCTGAACCTGGGGCATACCTTCTAAGCGGCAAGCGGCAAGCGGCAAGTTTGAAGCTGCAAGAAAAAAGCGGATCGCTCCAGAACGCAGATCCGCTTTTACTTGTGGCTTACCGCTTGATGCTTGCCGCTGCTGTCAAGATTTCTCGAGGTTACCGAGGATCTTCGCATGCACCCGCATGCACACTTCCAGATCCGCCTCGTCCACCCCGGTGAACAACTCGAGGCGCAGGGCGTTGGCAATGGTCTCGATCTGGTCGATCAAAGGCTTGGCCGGCGGGCACAGCACGATCTTCTTGGCCCGGCGATCCTCCACCACTGCCTGGCGCCGTACCAGCCCCTGGCTTTCCAGGCTGTCCAGCAGGCGCGCCAGCGTCGGGCCTTCAACCCCGACGCTCTGGGCCAGCTCACGCTGGGTGGGGGCCTCGTCGAAACGCGCCAGGTGCAGCAGCACCAGCCAGCGGGCTTGCGACAGGTTGAGCCCGGCCAGGCGGCGGTCCAGTTCGGCACGCCAGCCCCGGGACATCTGGGCCAGCTGCATGCCGAAGCGGTGTTGGTTGTCGGTCAGGGGCATAAGCAACTCAATGAATAGAACTAATTATTAGTCAGCTAATCATGCCCCGACCGATCAGGCAAGGCTGTACGCCGGGGAAATCGCTGATATTGCTGTAAGGGCATGACAAAGATCAGCAATTGGCACAAATGCCGGCGATCAGAGGCCAAACTCCACCGCCAATGCCGCGCGCATGCAATGCAACACGCCTTCCGGCACCCGTGGCCCGAACAACGGCGCCACGGCAGACACTGGCGGCAGCTCGCCCTCGCCATCGAGGAAGGCGTCCTGCACTTCCATCATCAGGTCTTCCGGCAGGTCCAGCGCCTGTTCCAGGCTCAGCTCCTGGCGGCCGATGGCCTCGGCCAGCAGGCTGTAGACGTTCTTCTCGCTGCAATTGAGCTGGCCGGCAATTTGCGCCGGGGTCATGCCGGCGCGGGCCAGGCTGACCAGCTCGTGGCGCAGGTCGAGCACCACCTTGGGCGCCTCCTCGGTGCCGCCAGCACCGTTGAGCACCTCGAGGAAGGCCTGGCCATAGCGCTCCAGCTTGCGCGCACCAACGCCACTGACCTGGGCCATGTCGCTGAGGCTGGTGGGCATGCTGCGCAACATTTCCAGCAGCGTGGAGTCGGGGAAGATGACGTACGGTGGCACGCTGTGCTCTTCGGCCAGCTTGCGCCGCAGGGTACGCAGCGCTTCCCACAGCTCGCGTTCTTCTGCGCGCACCAGCTGGCTGGCCGGGCTGCCACCACTGCTGCCGGAACTCTTGGCCACGGTCTGCGGCTTGAGGTCGCGGCGCAGTTGCAGGTTCACTTCGCCACGCAGCAGCGGGCGGCAGCTGTCGGACAGGCGCAGGCCGCCGTAGCCCTCCAGGTCGATGTCCACCAGGCCACGGGCCACCAGTTGGCGGAACAGCGAACGCCATTCGGCCTCGGCCAGCGCCTTGCCGACGCCGAACACCGAAAGCTTCTCGTGGCCGAAATTGCGCACCTTCTCGGTGTCCTTGCCCAGCAGTACATCGACCAGGTGGCCGACGCCATAGCGCTGGCCGGTGCGGAACACCGCCGACAGGGCCTGGCGCGCAGGCTCGGTGGCATCCCAGGTCTGCACCTGGTCGACGCAGTTGTCGCAATGCCCGCACGGCTGCTCCAGCACCTCGTCGAAGTAGGCCAGCAGCGACTGGCGGCGGCAGCGGGTCTCCTCGCACAGCGCCAGCATGGCGTCGAGCTTGTGTTGCTCGATGCGCTTGTGGCGCTCGTCGCCTTCGGAGTTCTGCAACATCTGCTTGAGCATCACCATGTCTTGCAGGCCGTAGGCCATCCAGGCATCCGACGGCAGGCCGTCACGGCCGGCACGGCCGGTCTCCTGGTAGTAGGCCTCGAGCGACTTGGGCAGGTCGAGGTGGGCGACGAAGCGCACGTTGGGCTTGTCGATACCCATGCCAAAGGCAATGGTGGCGACCATGATCAGCCCTTCCTCGTTGAGGAAGCGATGCTGGTTGGCGGCACGGGTTTCCGCCGCCAGGCCGGCGTGGTATGGCAGCGCCGGGAAGCCCTGGTCACAGAGGAAGGCCGCGGTCTCATCGACCTTCTTGCGCGACAGGCAGTAGACGATGCCGGCGTTGCCACGGCGTTCGCCGAGGAAGGCCATCAGCTGCTTGCGCGGCGCTTCCTTGGGCACGATGCGGTAGAAGATGTTGGGCCGGTCGAAGCTCGACAGGAACCGCTCGGCGCCCTGCAGGTGCAGGCGCTGGACGATTTCCTCGCGGGTGCGCATGTCGGCGGTGGCGGTCAGGGCGATGCGCGGCACATGGGGGAACAGCTCGGCGAGCTGGCCCAGCTGCAGGTATTCAGGGCGGAAGTCGTGGCCCCATTGCGATACGCAGTGGGCTTCGTCGATGGCGAACAGCGAGATATCCAGGTCGCGCAAGAAATCCAGCATGCGCGGCTGCACCAGGCGCTCGGGGGCCAGGTACAGCATCTTCACCTCGCCACGGCGCAATCGCCCGGCCAGCTCGCGTTGCTGCTCGGCACTCAGGGAGGAGTTGAGCGCTGCAGCCGCCACGCCCAGTTCGTCGAGCGTGGCGACCTGGTCGGCCATCAGCGCGATCAGCGGTGAGACCACCACCGTCAGGCCTGGGCGCAGCAGCCCGGGTACCTGGAAGCACAGCGACTTGCCGCCGCCGGTGGGCATCAGCACCAGGGCGTCGCCACCGTTGGCCACGCATTCGATGATCGCCGCCTGGCGCCCACGGAAACTGTCGTAACCGAAGACATCCTTGAGGACGCGCTGAGCCTGTTCGAGCATTTGCCACTCCAAAATCGCCGTACCATCCTGGACACAGGCTGGACGATAAATCCGCCGCGCACCCAACGAATGCGTAAGCGGCTTTTGCCGCAAGGCGCGAAAACACCTCGAGGCACGAAAAAGCGCGGAGTATACCCGACTGCCCCGCCCCCCGGCACACCCCGGTGACAGACGTTCCCTTTGCCCCGCCAGCGCCGCAAGGTGCTAGAATTCAGCATCGTTTATTCCCCCAAGGTAGCCCTGTAATGTCCTTCGCCGAGCAACTGACCCGCCTGCAAGCCTTCCTCGACGCCGATGAGCTGCACGAAGAAGCGCTGGACTACGTCGCCGCCCACGGCTACCTGACCGCGCTGTCGATCTGCTCCGAGGACGTTCCTGAACGCGAATGGATCGACGCGCTGTTCGCCGAAGAACCCCATTACGCCAGCGATGCCCAGCGCACCGAGATCGAGGCCACCCTGGTGGCGCTCAAGGGGCACATTGCCCGCCAACTGGCCAGCGATGAAGAATTCGACCTGCCGTGCGAGCTGGACCTGACCGACGAGCCGGACGATTCCGACCTGCGCGGCTGGTGCATCGGCTTCATGGAGGGCGTGTTCCTGCGCGAAGAAGCCTGGTTCGAGAACGCCGAAGAGGAAGTCAGCGAAATGCTGCTACCCATCATGGTCGGTTCGGGCCTGTTCGACGAACAGCCGGAGTTCGCTGACATCGCCAGCAACGCCAACCTGCAGGACGACATGATCGTGCAGATCCCCGAGGCGTTGAGCGCGCTGTTCCTGCTGCTGCACGCCCCTGAAGAAAAACCCGCCCTGCTCAAGCCGCGCCACCACTGATCAGGCGTGGTGCGCTACCTGCTGCTGGCCATCGGCTGGCTCAGCGTCGCGCTGGGGGTGGCGGGGATCTTCCTGCCGGTGCTGCCCACCACCCCGTTTTTGTTGCTGGCAGCCGCCTGCTTTGCCCGCAGCTCGCCGCGCTTTCATGCCTGGCTGGTCAACCACCCGCAACTTGGGCCGTGGATTCGCGACTACTTGAGCGGTGAAGGTATTCCGCTCAAGGGCAAGGTCTACGCCATCGGCCTGATGTGGGCGAGCATCGGCCTGTCGTGCTACCTGGTGCCGCTGTTCTGGGCGCGCGCCTTCATGCTCACCAGCGCGGTGCTGGTGAGCGCCTGGATTCTCAAGCAGAAGACCTTGCGCCGGTAAAGCCGGCCACCACCCTGAAGCTTGCACGCCCCTGTAGGAGCGGCCTTGTGTCGCGAAAGGGTCGCATCGCGGCCCCTGCATCGATTGTGCGACGCATATTGCTGGGCTGCGCTGCAGCCCTTTCGCGACACAAGGCCGCTCCTACAGGGGACCGCACCACCTTCACGATCAGGCCCTACCTGTGAGAGCCGGCTTGCCGGCGATTGCGCTTTCGCGGCCAACCGCCGATCGACGCCTTACACCGTATCCACCTTCAACGAATGGTCGTTGAGCATGCCGTTGATGATGGTCGCGGTGTCATGCCCTGCCGCGATCACCCCACCCGCCCCGGCCGTGACCCCGTAGTGCTGCGCCAGGTCGATCCCCGCCAGTTCGATGGTCTGGGTCGGCGCCGCCCCCGCGACACTGCTCACCTCAATGGTCGACACCACATTGCTGCCGGTGCCGCTGACCTTGAAGTGCAGGTAGTCGTCCAGCGAGGCACTGGTGGCGTTCTCGCCCTGCAACAGTTGTGACAGGTCGAGGCGATCACTGCCCGGGGTGAAGTCGGTCACCGTGTCATGCCCGCTGTCGCCCTTCTGCCAGACGAACGCATCGTTGCCGCTGCCGCCGGTCAGCGTGTCATTGCCCGGCCCACCGATCAGCGTGTCGTTGCCGCCCCCACCCTTGAGTACATCGTTGCCGGCGCCACCGTTCAGCACGTTGTCGGCGTCGTTGCCGGTCAGGGTGTCGTTGTAGTCCGAACCGATCAGGTTCTCGATGCCGGTCAAGGTATCCGTGCCGGCGCCCAGGGTGTTCTGCGGCCCGCTATGGCCAAGGTCCACCGTCACCCCGGCCGTGGCCTTGGCATAGCTGGCCGTGTCGATGCCCGCCCCACCGTCGAGCAGGTCGTTGCCGGGCCCTGCGATCAGCAGGTCATTGCCCTCGCCGCCATACAGGCTGTCGTTGCCGGCGCCTGCCACCAGCACATCGTTGCCATTGCCGCCCAGCAGGGTGTTGTCACCGCCGCCGGCCAACAGCACATCGTCACCCGCCGTGCCGTTGAGGGTGTGGCCCGCCTGGTAGCTGATGTCCACATTGCCGGTCGCCGAGCCGCCATGGCCATCACTGACGGTGTAGGTGTCGTGAACCACCGGGTTGCTGGCGTTGCTGTAGTCCACCACCAGGCTCAGTTTGTAGTTCTCGGCGGCCTTGCTGTTGCCCAGGCTGTTCTCGGTATTGATCACATGGATGCTGTACACCCCGTCATGGCTGGCGGTGAAGCTGCCGCCATCGGCGATGGACTGGTAGTTGCCGGCGGCATCCTTCCACTCCAGCGCCAGGTTGCCGGCCGGGCGGTCATGGTCGAGGGTAAGGGTCTCGCCCTTGCGCAGGGTGACGGTGAGGGTGTCCTCGTCATTGGCATTGCCGCTGGTGATCGACCCCAGGTAGCCCGCCACCACCAGTGCCGCCGTCATGCTGCCCGACAGGCTGGTGAACTCGCTGCGCGCCAGCTCCCGGAACTGGTTCCCTGACTGATTGCCGGTGCCATTGAAGTTGACGGTCTGGGCCTGTGAGCCGGCGCTGAAGCCCGCGCCCTTGTCGGCAAAACCGGTGTTGAAGGTGATGGGCGCGGCGCTCAGGCGATCATGGTTGGCGTCGCTGTCGTTGGCCAGCAGCGCCTCGGCCGGCACCGTGAGGCTGGCCCCGGCGATGTTGGTGATGATGTGGTCGGCCCCGGCGACAGGTGCGGCGTTGCCGCCGATGTTCACGGTCAAGCTGGCACCTCGGGTGTCGCCGTCGTTGTCACTGACGGTGAAGCCGAACTGCTCTTGCTGGTTGCCGACGCTGCCTTTGGGCGAGGTGTAGGTGAACTCGCCGTTGTCCATGTCCACCAGCAGGGTGCCACCCAGGCCGGTCTTGATGGTCAGGCTGTTGCTGGCGGTGTCGAACACCGCCTTGTCCACCCCGCCGCTGACCGTGTAGCCGCCCTGCCCGCCATTGGCTTTGGGGTCGTAGCTGTAGCTGGTACCGTCCACCAGCAGCGCCTTGATGAAACCACCGTCGGCGCCGAAGTTGCCGCCACTCATCAGGCTGCCGGTGATCGGTGCACCCTGCACAGTGCCGGACAGCACCGCACCGAGCTGGCTGAGGTCGGTGACCACCACCGAGTTGGTGTCGACATGATTGCTGCCGTCATAGGCCAACGGGTTGAGGTTGGCGGTATCGACACCGTTGCCCAGGCCGATGGCGTAGGACTTGATGCCGTTGCTGTCGAGGAACGTTTCCCAGCTGGTTTCCAGCGCGGGGCTCATGCCATGGCCCGAGCTCGGCTCGCCATCGGAGAAGAAGTAGCCGATGTTCTGCGCCCCTTCGATCTTGCCGGCGGTGGCGAACGCCTGTTGCGCCGTGGTCGAGGCCGCATCGTAGTGGGTCAGCCCGCCGGGGCTCAGCCCGGCGATCAGGCTCTTGGCCTCGTCGATCGACACCCACACCGGGGTCTTGTCGGTGGCGTTGGTGGAGAAGGTGACGATCTGCACCTTGATGTCGCCCATCGCATCGTACTTGTCGAGCAGCGCGTTGATCGCCTGCTTGGCCAGGTCAAGGCGGCTCAGGCCCGGCACCCCGGAACCCGAGGCCATGCTGCTGGACACATCGATCACCAGCAGCAGGTTGCTGTCGACCTGGCCCGGGGTGACGCTGCGCACCTGGCTCTGGGCCGTGGGCACATCGTCGACGATGTTGATGGCGATGGTGCTGGTGACGCTGTTGCCCAGCGCATCGGTGGCCTTGTAGGTGAAGTGTTCCACCTGCGTGTTGGCACCGTCGTCGGCGCCGCCCGGGGTCTTCGGTGCCGAGGTCAGGGTGTAGGTGTAGGAGCCGTCTGGCTTGAGCAGGATCTGCCCGTACTGGCCGGTGGCGTTGCCCACCAGGCTGTAGGTCAGCGCGCCGGCGCCACCACTGACCGAGCCGACCAGGCTGCCGGAGGCGGTCTCGCCGGTCGAGCCCGGGTCGCTGCCCGTGACGCTGCCAGCGGCGAGGTCGGCGCCGTCCTTGTGCAGGTCCAGGGCTTTCTCGTACACGGTGACGTCGCTGTCCTCGCCCGCCTGCAGCGTGCTGGCCTGGACATTGATGGTGATGGTCGTGGTGCTCTCGTCGCCGTCCGCATCACGCACGGTGTAGACGAAGTGATCGGTCGCCCAGGGCGGCAGCACGCTGTTGGGGTTGGCGTGGTAGGTGGCGTTGCCTTGCGAATCCAGGGTCAAGTAGCCGTACAGGCCCATGATCGGCTCGCCGACATGGCCGCTGGCCGAACTCGACGTATCGTGGCCGAAGCGCACGCCCACCACGTACTGGCCATCGCCGCGCGTATCGGCGCCGATGACATCGTTGGCCAGCACGTTGCCGCTGACATTGCCGCCTTGTGTGACGTCAGCGAAATCGCAATGCGCCTTGGGCACATCGTCAACGATGCTGATGACGATGGTGCTGGTGGTGGTATTACCCAGCGCATCCTTCACCTGATAGGTGAAGGACTCGGTCACCACGTTCGGGCCATCGTTGGCCGGGTTCGGTGAGTGCGGTGCCGAGGTCAGCGTGTAGGTGTAGGTTCCGTCGGGGTTGAGCAGCAGTTGCCCGTATTGGCCGACGGCATTGCCGACCAGGGTGAAGATGAGTGCGCCGGATCCGCCAGTGACCGAGCTTGCCAGCGAGCCAGAGGCGGTCTCGGCATTGGCGTGCGGATCGCTGCCGATGACAGTGCCCGGCGCCAGATCGTTGCCGTCCTTGCACAGGTCCAGCGCTTTTTCGTAGACCGTCACCTCGCTGTCGCTGCCGGCGATCAGCTGGCTGTCATGCAGCTTGATGGAGATGGTCGTGGTGCTCTCGTCGCCGTCGGCATCACGGATGGTGTAGACGAACACATCGGTCGCCCACGGTGGCAGGTCGAGGTTGGGGTTGGCGTGGTAGGTGGCGTTGCCCTGGGCGTCCAGGGTCAGGTAGCCGTACTGGCCCATGATCTGGTCGCCGAGATGGCCGATGGCCGAGGTCGAGGTGTCGCTGCCGGCGCGCACACCGACCACGTACTGGCCGTTGGCTCGCACATCGGCACCGGTCACATCGTTGGCCAGCACATTGCCGCCAATGGTGTCGCCTTCTGTGACGTGGGCGTAGTCGATGTTCGCCTTCGGCACGTCGTCGACGATGTTGATGACGATGGTGCTGGTGGTGGTGTTACCCACCGCGTCCTTCACCTGGTAGGTGAAGCTCTCGGTAATGACATTCGGCCCGTCATTGACGTGGTTGGGCGAGTTCGGTGCCGAGGTCAGGGTGTAGGTGTAGCTGCCATCGGGATTGAGCAAAATCTGCCCATATTGGCCGGCAGCGTTGCCGACCAGGGTGAAGGTGAGCGCACCCACGCCACCGGTCACGGAGCTTGCGAGCGAGCCGGAGGCGGTTTCGTTCGTTGACTGCGGGTTGCTCCCCGCAACGTTACCCGCCGCCAGGTCGTTGCCATCTTTGACCAGGTCCAGCGCCTGCTCGTAGACCGTGACCTCGCTGTCGCTGCCGGCGATCAGCTGGCTGTCGTGCAGCTTGATGGAGATGGTCGTGGTGCTCTCGTCGCCGTCGGCATCACGGATGGTGTAGACGAACACATCGGTCGCCCATGGCGGCAGGTCGAGGTTGGGGTTGGCGTGGTAGGTGGCGTTGCCCTGGGCGTCCAGGGTCAGGTAGCCGTATTGGCCCACGATCTGGTCGCCGACATGGCCGATGGCCGAGGTCGAGGTGTCGCTGCCGGCGCGCACGCCGACCACGTACTGGCCGTTGGCTCGCACATCGGCGCCGGTCACGTCGTTGGCCAGCACATTGCCGCCGATGGTGTCGCCTTCAGTAACGTGGGCGTAATCGATGTTCGCTTTCGGCACATCGTCGACGATGCTGATGACGATGGTGCTGGTGGTGGTGTTACCCACCGCATCCTTCACCTGGTAGGTGAAGCTCTCGGTGATCACGTTCGGGCCGTCATTGACGTAGTTGGGCGAGTTCGGTGCCGAGGTCAGGGTGTAGGTGTAGCTGCCATCGGGGTTGAGCAGGATCTGCCCGTACTGGCCCACGGCGTTGCCGACCAGGGTGAAGGTCAGCGCACCCACGCCACCGGTCACGGAGCCTGCGAGCGAGCCGGAGGCAGTTTCGTTCGTTGACTGCGGATTGCTCCCCGCAACGTTGCCCGCCGCCAGGTCGTTGCCATCTTTGACCAGGTCCAGCGCCTGCTCGTAGACCGTCACCTCGCTGTCGCTGCCAGCAATCAGCTGGCTGTCGTGCAGCTTGATGGAGATGGTCGTGGTGCTCTCGTCACCATCGGCGTCGCGGATGGTGTAGACGAACACATCGGTCGCCCACGGCGGCAGGTCAAGGTTGGGGTTGGCGTGGTAGGTGGCGTTGCCCTGGGCGTCCAGGGTCAGGTAGCCGTACTGGCCCATGATCTGGTCGCCGACATGGCCGATCGCAGAACTCGACGTGTCACTGCCGGCGCGCACACCGACCACATACTGGCCGTTGGCACGCACATCGGACCCGGTCACATCGTTGGCCAGCACATTGCCGCTGACGGTATCGCCTTCGGTGACATGGGCAAAATCGCAATGCGCCTTGGGCACGTCATCGACGATGGTCACGTTCAGGTTGCCGCTGGCGGTGCTGCCATCGGTGTCTGTGGCGGTGACGGTGAAGTGCTCGACCAGGTCGTTGATGCCATTGCCGCTGGCATGGCTTTCGGTATCCAGCAGCGTGTAGGTGTAGCTGACTACGCCGGTCGCCGGGTTGTAGCCCGTAATCGTCAGGGTGTTGCCCAGGGGCGTGGTGATCGACTGCGGGAAGCCTGCGACCACCCCGCCATTGACGATCGAGATGCCACCCACGGTCAGGGTGTGCAAGCCATCGAGCGCAGTCACGGTGAAGGTGCCGCCCTGGGTCAACCCGCCGGGGTTTGGTGCGCTGCCATCGGACAGGTTCTTTTCGTACACCGTCACCCCGCCGCCCTGGGTGTCCAGGCCGCCGAGCGTCACCGGGTCGTTCAGGTTGCTGACGTTGAGCGTCAGGGTCGCGCTGCTGGAGTCGCCATCGGCGTCCTTGATGGTGTAGGTGAAGTGCTCCACCCCCTGGCCACCGCCCAGCAGGTTCTTGAAGTCGACGTCATTGGTGTTGAGGGTGTAGGTGTAGGTGCCGTCGGCGGCCAGCACCAGGGTGCCGTAGGTGCCGACGAAGGTGCCGGCCTGCACCGGCCCGCCCACGACACGGTCGGCGCCCTGGATGTCATTGGCCAGCACATTGCCGGTCAGTTCGGTGTGTTGCTCGGTCGCGGTCACGGCATTGCTGTCGTTGACCGCCCTGGGCACGTCGTCGCGGATGGTGACGTCCAGCGAACCGCTGGCCACGTCGCCATCGGTATCGCTGACCAGCACCGGGAAGCTTTCACCGAGGCTGTTGGTACCCCCCCCGTTTGGATGCTGCTCTGCACCGGTGAGGGTGTAGCTGTAGCTCACCACGCCCGTGGCGGGGTTGTAGCCGGTGATGGTCAGTATGTTGCCAAGGCCGGTGACGATGGATTGCCCAACGCCGGTCACCACGCCCCCCGTGACCACGTTGATGCCGCCGACGCTCAAATTGAACACGCCATCCGGCGCCACCACGGTAAAGCTGCCGGCCTGGGTCAGCGCCGCCGGGTTGCTGGCCGAGCCTTGGGCAAGATTGGCCTCGTCGAGGCTCAGCTCGCCGGGTTTCACCTCCAGGCCTTCAAGCGTCACCGGGTGATCGGTCGGGGTGACCGGTGGCGCAACGGGGTTCAGGTTGCCATCGCTGTCGGTGTCACGCTCGCCCAGGTAGCGGTTGGCCAGCTCCGGGATGCCGTTGAAGCCTGCTGTGGGGAAGCCGATGGTGGGATCGACACGCGCGGCCACTTCGGTCAGCAGCACGAAGCTGTGCCCACCGCCCGCCGCGCCCGGCGCGCCACCGGGGTTGCCGCCTGCTGCAGTGGCCTCGGCCTCCTCGGTCGGGTCGGCGCCGGCGGCGATGGCCTGTTGCAGGCGCTCGACATCGCTGAGCTGTGCATCGTTCGGTACGGGGTCGGGGGTGAGCACCTGGGGCGCACGGTTGGCCAACAGCTCCTGGGTCATCTCCAGGCTGCTGTCGCGGCCCAGGGTCAGCTCGGCGCCATTGTGCAGGCGCACCGCCACTGCGCCAGCCTCCCCGGTGGCGAGCTGTTCGCCGACGAACAGGCGATCCCCCTCCACCAGCAACCGTCGATGACCGTCATCCGTCACCGCGAACACCTGGCCGATCACCTTGCTGACCACGCCGACTAATTTGGCCATGAGCGCACGCCTCCCCTGCCGATGGGCTTTTGCAGATCAAGGCGGTCGGGTAATGGCGCAACAGCCGTCCTGGTGAGGCGAACCGTTGCTGTCACATTCGTGAAAATCACGCTCCCTGTGACAACTGCTGCGATAGCGGTACTGGACAATGGCCATCATTGGATGCCAAATTTTTGTCGCCAAATTCCGCTTTCGCCTTCCTCCCCTGCGTCCTTAGCTGCAAAAAATCTGGAACTTTCTCCGAAGCCCGAAAACCGCGTATCCCAGCCAGTTGTTCGAGCCGCCTGTTTGCAACAATGTCGCGTATTCCTTAGACCTCATAAGTTTTTTTTCGCATATACCTTATGAAAAATTCTTCTTAGCTCGCGCGATAAATGTTCTTAGCTCTGTTGTTACAAGCCTGAAACGGTTTGATTCTTATAAGTCGTCATTTTTTTGGCGGCAGCAGGACTTTTTTGAGACCAGGGAGAAGTACCCCATGCGCGCGTTAACCCCCATCACCAGTGCGATTTTATTGGCCATGGCCTGTGCCAATGCTCAGGCGATGTCCATCACCGAGGCGGTACAGAACGCCGTTGACCAGCACCCCGAGATCAGCGCCAGCCGTAACAGCCGCCTGTCGGCCGACGAAGACGTGAAATTCGCACGTGGCGGCTACTACCCCACCGTCGACCTGGTGGGCGGCTACGGTCGCCAACGCTCGGACAACACCAACACCCGCGGCTTCAATCCGGACGGCACGCGCAACCACAACAAGGAAACCCTCAGCTACACCCAGTCCGAACTGCGCCTGCGGCAGATGCTGTTCGACGGTTTCAACACCGCCAATGAAGTCGGCCGCACCGAAGCGGTCGCCAATTCGCGCGCCTACTTCACCCAGGCCACCGCCGAAACCGTGGCCCTGCGCACCGTCGAGGTGTACCTCGAAGTGCTCAAGCGCCGCGAGCTGGTGACCCTGGCCCGGAACAACCTGCAGGCCCACCTGCGGGTCAACGACCAGATCGGCCTGCGCAGCGAGCGTGGCGTGGGCAGCACCGCCGACCTCGACCAGTCCCGCGCCCGTCGCGCCCTGGCCGAGAACAACCTGGACACCGCCGAGGTGGACCTGGCCGATGCCGAGGCCAACTTCTTCAGCGTGGTCGGGCGCATGCCTGACGAGCTGGAAACGCCGGTGACGATCAAGGGCGAGGTGCCCGTTGACCTGCAGAACGCTCGCCAGGGCATGCTGGAGAGCAACCCCTACCTCAAGTCGGCCCAGGCCGACGTGCAATCCGCCGAGCAACAGTACGAAGTGGCCAAGTCGCCCTTCTACCCGCGCCTGGATGCGGTGCTGGCCACCGGTGCCAACAACAACATCGGCGGCCAGAAGGGCCACGACAACAACGACTGGCAGGCCGGCGTCGAGCTCAGCTACAACCTGTTCCGCGGCGGCAGCGACAAGGCTCGCCTGCAATCCGACGCGCACAAGATCAACCAGGCCATGGACATCCGCAACAATGCCCTGCGCCAGCTCAACGAGAACCTCAGCCTGGCCTGGAACGCCATGACCAACGCGCGCAAGCAGACCCCCACCGCACGCGAATACGCCGAAACCACCCAGCGCGTACGCGCCGCCTACCAGGACCAGTTCGGCCTCGGCCAACGCTCGTTGCTCGACCTGCTCGACAGCGAGAACGAGCTGTACAACGCCAACCGCCGCTACACCGAGGTGCGTTACACCGAGGAGTTCTCCATGTACCGGGTGCTGGCGACCATGGGCGAACTGCTGAGCAAGCAACGCATCTCGCTGCCGCCGGAGGCCATCGCCAAGACCGAAGTGCGTAACGAAGCCAGGTTGCCCGACATGCGTTAGGTACAGGGCGCTCATAAAGCGTTTACCCGTCCACCGCGGCAGGAGTAGGCCATCGTGACCAGTATGCAAAGCGCGCAACCGCGCCTGGATGTGGATGATCCGTTGCTCGATGGCCTGCTGATCCTGTGCAAGCTGCACGGCTGCCCCGCCAGCCGCGCCAGCCTGTGCAGCGGCCTGCCCCTGGCCGAGCAGCGTCTGGCCCTGCCGCTGCTGCCACGCGCTGCCGCCCGTGCCGGGTTGCAGGCGCGGGTGCTGCAACGGGAACTGGATGCCATCTCGTCGCTCAACCTCCCCGTGCTGCTGATCCTCAACGACGGCCGCAGCGCCGTGCTGCAACGCTGGGGCGAGCACGGCCAGGCACTGTTGCTACCCTGCGAGGCCGAAGGGGGCGAGCAATGGGTGGAACGTGAAGCCCTGGCCGAGGCCTACAGCGGCCAAGCCCTGTTCGCTCGCCCTCGGCACACCCTGGAAGACGTACGCGCACCGTTGATTCCAAGGGTCAACGCCTGGTTTCGCGACACCCTGCGCCACTCACGCTGGTTGTACGGCGACGCCCTGCTGGCCAGCCTGCTGATCAACCTGCTGGGGTTGATGGTGCCGCTGTTCGTCATGCAGACCTACGACCGCGTGGTGCCCAACCAGGCGCTGTCGACGCTGTGGGTGCTGGTCGCCGGCCTGTTCATCGGCACCGCCTTCGAACTGGTGCTGCGCATGGTGCGCGCCCACCTGCTCGACCAGGCTGGCAAGAAGACCGACCTGATCCTCTCCGCCACCTTGTTCGAACGCATCACCGGCATGAGCATGAAGGCCCGCCCAGCCACCATTGGCGGTTTCGCCCAGAGCATCCACGACTTCCAGGGCCTGCGCGAGTTCCTCACCGCGGTGACCCTGACCAGCATCATCGACCTGCCCTTCGTCGCCCTGATGCTGGTGGTGATCGGCTTGCTGGGGGGCTGGCTGGTACTGATCCCGCTGATCGCCTTCCCGGTGGCGGTGGGCCTGGCCTTGTTCATCCAGGTGCGCCTGCGCGACACCGTGCAGAAGAGCCTGAGCCTGGGTGCGGTGCGCCAGGCTCTGCTGATCGAGACCCTCGGTGGCCTGGAGACCCTCAAGGCCTGCGGCGCCGAGAGCGAGCGCCAGTACCAGTGGGAACACACCAACGGCGCCATCGCCCGCCTCGACGCCCACGCCCGCAACCTGTCGTCGCTGGCCAGCAACGGCACGCTGTTCATCCAGCAGTTCTGCGGCATGGCCACCATCGTCGCCGGGGTGTACAGCATCATCGCCGGCAACCTCAGCGTCGGCGCGCTGGTGGCCAGCTACATGCTCGGCAGCCGGGTGCTGGCACCGCTGGGGCAGATCGCCGGGCTGATCACCCGCTACCAGCAGGCGCAACTGACCATGCGCAGCACCGATGCGTTGATGAGTCTGCCGCAGGAACGCCAGGCCGAGCACCAGGCCCTGGGGCATACCGCCCTGCACGGTGGTATCAGCGTCAGCCACGCCACCTTCCGCTACCCCGGGCAGAGCGCCCCGGCGCTCAATGACGTCAGCTTCACCGTCAAACCAGGCGAGCGCATCGGCATCATCGGCCGCAGTGGTTCGGGCAAGAGCACCCTGGCGCGCCTGATGCTGGGCTTCCACCACCCCGACGAAGGCCAGGTATTGCTGGACAACCTCGACCTGCGCCAGCTGGACATCGCCGACCTGCGCAGCCAGGTCGGCTACGTGGCCCACGACCTGCCCCTGCTGGCCGGCAGCCTGCGCGACAACCTCACCCTGGGCGCACGCCACGTCAGTGACGCGCGCATGCTCGAAGTGGCCGAGCTGGCCGGTGTCAGCGAGCTGGCCCGCCAGCATCCGCAAGGCTTCGACCGCCCGGTGGGCGAGCGCGGCCAGCTGCTCTCCGGCGGCCAGCGCCAGAGCGTGCTGCTGGCCCGGGCGATATTGCTGGAGCCGCCGATCCTGATCCTCGACGAACCCACCAGCCACATGGACAACAGCAGCGAGGAGCAGCTGCGCCAGCGCCTGCTCGCCTGGGTACCGGGCAAGACCCTGCTGCTGGTGACCCACCGCACCTCGATGCTCAGCCTGGTGGACCGGCTGCTGGTGCTGGACAACGGCAAGATCGTTGCCGACGGGCCGAAGGATGCGGTCGTCGATGCCTTGCGCAAGGGCCGCATCGGCGCGGCGTTGTAACAGCGATGCCCTCCCTGTGGGTGCGGGTTTACCCGCGAAAGCGTCGTTGGCTCCACTGCAGTATTCGCGGGTAAACCCGCTCCCACAGGGTTCGCTGAATCCCTCGGAGGTTGTGCATGTCCTTAGGTCATAGCGTTCGCAGCTACCTCCACGGCACTGACAAGCGCGCCGAGCGCGACTACATGCCGGAACTGGCCGGCGCCACCTTGCAGGATGCGCCGAGCCTGTCGCGCCTGACCGTGTGGCTGGCGGCGATCCTGCTGCTGGTGGCGGTGACCTGGGCCCACTTCGCCGTGCTCGACGAGGTCACCGTCGGCGAAGGCAAGGCCATCCCCTCGAGCAAGGTGCAGGTGGTGCAGAACCTCGAAGGCGGCATCGTTACCGAGATCTTCGTGCGCGAGGGCCAGATGGTGGACAAGGGGGCGACCCTGCTGCGCCTGGACGACACCCGCTTCAAGTCGAACAAGGGCGAGAGTGAGGCTGACCGCTATGCCCTCACCGCGCAGGTAGAGCGCCTGTCGGCCGAGTCCGAAGGCCGCCCGTTTGTACTTTCAGACGAAGTACGCGCCAAGGCCCCGCAGGTGGCCGAGGACGAGGCCGCGTTGTACGAGTCGCGCCAGCGTCGCCTGGCCAGTGAAAAGCAGACCCTCAACGAACAATTGCGGCAGAAGACCCAGGAGCTCGCCGAGTTTCGCTCCAAGGTCGATCAATACCGCTCGGCCGTGGGCTTGTTGCAGCAGGAACTGGACATGTCTTCACCGCTGGTGAGCAAAGGGGCGATCTCCCCGGTGGAGATCCTGCGCCTCAAGCAGCGCACGGTCGAAGCCCGTGGCCAGCTCAACGCCACCAGCCTGGCCATCCCTCGGGCCGAAGCGGCCATTGCCGAAATCCGCAGCAAGATCCAGGAGTCCGACGCAAGCTTCCGCTCGGAAGCCGCCAAGGAACTCAATGACAAGCGCACGGAGCTGTCGAAGATCACCGCCACCAGCATCGCCATCGATGACCGGGTCAACCGCACCACGGTGGTGTCGCCAGTGCGTGGCATCGTCAAGCTGCTCAAGATCAACACCATCGGCGGCGTGGTGCAGCCGGGCAGCGACCTGGTGGAGATCGTGCCGATCGAGGACAACCTGCTGATCGAAGCCAAGGTGCGACCACAGGACGTGGCGTTCCTGCACCCGGGGCAGACGGCGATGGTCAAGTTCAGTGCCTATGACTACACCATCTACGGCGGGCTCAAGGCCAAGCTGGAGCTGATCGGTGCCGATACGGTGACCGATGACAAGGGCAATGCGTTCTACCTGATCCAGGTGCGCACCGAGAAGAATCATCTTGGGGGGGATAACAAACCGCTGTTGATCATCCCGGGCATGGTGGCCACGGTGGATATCATCACCGGGCAGAAGAGCGTGCTGGATTACCTGTTGAAGCCGGTGCTCAAGGCACGGACCGAGGCGTTGCGCGAGCGTTGATCGAGTTGAGCTACAGGGCGAGCGGGCCATCGCTCGCGGACTGCAGATCGATGATCTTGACGTTGAAGACCTGCTCGATGACGTGCCTTGGCCCCTGGTTGAGGCTCCAGGTGAACATCACCAGCAAGCCCAGCAGCAACACGGAGATTGCCGAGGCGACCACGCCTTGCGATACGCCGGTCCAGTAGTTGGGCTTGTAGCGCCTGAGTTCATCGGTCGCCTGCACTGCCAGCCGATGCTCCAGCTCTTGAGCCCGCTCCTCGAGCGACGTATTGAGAAAGTCCTCGGCCAACTCGCCTGCCTGGTTACGGTAGGTTTCCAGCTGGTAGCGAGAGTTGCTGATCTCGTGAAAATGCTGACGGTCTACCTCGCTGGGATCATCGCCCAATCTGTCCCGCCATCCCTGAATGAATTCGATCTTCTGCCGTTTGTACAGTGCATAGGCGATCATTCCCAGAAGATCGACATCGCTTTGCACCAGGTCCGTATAAATGAAGTTATAGCGCTCCGTCGCCATTGCTACTCAACCCTGATTTAACCTGCGCATTGCAGCCTCAAGTGCCGCCCTGATCTCTTCGCGACTAGGGCGCGTATTGTAAAGAATGTCCTGCACAGCCTGCGGCCATCGACGCTCTCGCTCAGGCCATCTGCCAGAACGCCTTTGACTCAGCTTGGCGTTGGCTTCGGCGATGAGGCGTTGGGAAAAAATGACTTTGGAACTCACGACGACACCCTCCTGGCATTTCACTGACTGGCAACCTTAGCGCAGATGGTCGCCTGAGCATGCGACCAGTGGTTTCAAAGGGTTTCAAGCATGCTTGAGATCGCTGCGGTCCAACGTTGAAAAGCCGGCACCTACCCGTCAAGCGGACTGCCTGCGACAGGACCGTTACCACCTGCAAGTTCGTCACAGACTCAACAAGCGACCCAGCACTCATCTTTTTGTGTGATTACGCTCGAAGGTATCGGAACCCATCGCCTTGATCTGCCCCTCGATCAGCGCCTCGAATGGCCGCAGCACTGCATCGAACCGCCCTGCCCCTTCGAGCACATTCAACGCCTGCACCACTGCCTCGATCGTCGACAAGGCCCCAGGCTCCGGCGCCTTGCGCAGCCGATAACGCGACGGCGTCACCGTACCCAGCGTCACGCGCGGCAATGCCTCCAGCAGCGGGTTCAGGTAGAGCATCTTGCGTGCCTTGCGCCAAGTGCCGTCGGGAACGACCAACAGCAGCGGCAGATCGTCGTTCGCGCCATAGGGTTGCAGCACCTGCGCCCCGTCGCCGGGGAACAACAGCGCGGGGCGGTATCCAGGCATGGCCAGCAACTGCTTCAGATCCTCGAACACCTCACCCACCCGCAGTTCCGCATTGCGCAGGCCGAGCGCCACCAAGCGCGCGGTGTTCAGGGCATGCGAGGTTTCGCTGGGATGCTGTAGCAGCAGCACCCGGGTACGGCTGTCGAGTTGCGGGATAAGCGGGCAGAGGCAGTGGTTGAGCGGACGCTGGCAGCGCTCGCACGAGGGTCTGGACATCGGGGGCTCCTTGGGGGGCGTAGTGTGCCACAAGGTTGCGTCGAGGCCACGATTGCGGGGCAGCCCATCGCCGGCAAGCCGACTCCCACATCCCAAGGCTTGCGCGCCCCTGTAGGAGCGGCCTTGTGTCGCGAAAGGGCCGCAACGCGGCCCCGGCGATCTTGGGCGTACTCAAGATCCTGGGGGCGCTGCGCACCCCTTTCGCGACACAAGGCCGCTCCTACAAAAGACAGTTGCTCCCGCAAGAGCTCGAGTGCCATCACTGTGGGAGCCGGCTTGCCGGCGATGAACGCCAAACCCTTCAGCGATTGAACCGCTCCGCCAGGCTGTGCAGGTACTCCGCCATCTTTTCCAGGTCCTGACTGATTTCGGCCCCCTGCCTGGCCTGCCCGGCGCTTTCATCGCACAGCTGGGCGATGCGCACGATCTGCTGGTTGATATCCTCCGCCACATGGCTCTGCTGCTCGGACGCCGTGGCCATCTGCTGGCTCATGCCGGTGATGCGGCTGACTGCCTGGGCGATGCCGGCCAGCGCTTCCTGCACGGCCTCGACACTGTGCACGCTGTCGCTGGAAATCTGCTGCCCGCGGCTGGCACTGGCCACCGCGCGGTCGGCACCGGAACGCAGGCCGGCGATGATGTGGTGGATTTCCTCGGTGGAGGCCCGGGTGCGCTGGGCCAGCGAGCGCACTTCGTCGGCCACCACCGCGAACCCCCGCCCCTGCTCGCCGGCACGCGCCGCTTCGATGGCGGCGTTGAGCGCCAGCAGGTTGGTCTGCTCGGCGATCGAGGTGATCACGTCCACCACGCTGCCGATCGACTGGGTTTGCTCGGCCAGGGCATTGACCGCCTGGCCGATGTCGCTCACCGCTTCGCTCATGCTGCCCATGGCGCGCAGGCTCTGCTGGGCCAGGTCGCTGCCCTGCTGGGCCAGCTGGTCGGCGTCGCTGGCGGCGTGGGCAGTGCTCTGCACGTTGTGGGTGACCTGCTGGATGGTCGCGGCCATCTGCGCGATGGCGGTGGCCGACTGGTCGGTTTCGCTGCGCTGGCGGTCGAGCATCTGCGCTTGGGCGTCAGACAGGTCGGCGGACTGCGCGGCGCGGGACTTGACCCCGACCCCGGCATCCACCAGGCGGGTCAGCGCGGTTTGCAGGCGCGCTTCCTCACTGATGATCGCCAGGTCCAGCTGGCCCTGCAGACCAGGGTTGTCGCTGTAGGTCAGGGCTACCAGCGGGCTGGTGAAGGCCTTGGGATGCTCTTGCAAGGTGCGGCGAATGGCCTGGTTCTGCCGATGTTCCACCAGGTACCAGGCGACCAGCAGACTGGCCATCAGCACGCCCAACGCGGCGTACTGGGGCAGCCACAAATAAGCCGCTGCCGACACCAGGCCGGCGCCGATCAGCGGCCAGCCATGCCCGATGCCATGGCCCAGGCGTGACGCCAGCGGCACGGGTGAACGGCCGGCGCGCAAGCGGGCGTACAGTTGCTCGGCGCGGCGGATCTGCTCACGGGTCGGCACCGAGCGCACCGACTCGTAGCCGCTGATGCGGCCATTTTCATAAACCGCCGTGACATAGGCGCTGACCCAGTAGAAATCGCCGTTCTTGGCGCGGTTCTTGACCACGCCCATCCAGGGTTTGCCTTGCTTGATGGTGTCCCACATATGGCCGAAGACCGCCGGCGGCATGTCGGGATGACGCACCAGGTTGTGCGGCTGCCCGACCAGCTCGTCGTAGGTGAAACCGCTGATGGCCACGAATGCGTCGTTGCAATAGGTGATGCGGCTGTTGAGGTCGGTGGTGGAAATCAGCCGCTGGTGGTTGGGGAAGGTTCTTTCGTGCTCGGTGACGGGCAAATTCATGCGCATCGTTGGCGGTCCCTTGCTTATCCAGATGAGTGGGGAATTCATCAAAGCAAGTAGATATTTAGCAGATGGCCAGCACGCCAGCGGTCAACTTTTGCAGGAAATTGACCCGCCCTGACGGAATGTGCTGAAAACGACCAGGCTCAACCCACGTTGAGCTGGCTCTTGAGCAGGTCGCGGAAGGTCTGGATCAAGGGTTCCCGGCTACGGCCGCGGCGGATGATCAATGAAAACGGCGCCTGATAACCAAAGGTGGCCGGCGACAATACCCGTAGATCGCCTTTGTCGACCCAGGCCTGGGCGTAATGCTCGGGCAAGTAGCCGATGTAGGCGCCAGAGAGAATCAGGATCAGCTGCGCCTCCATACTCTCGACTGTCGCCGCACTGTGCTTGAAGCCATGCCGGGCCAATTCCGCCTGGCTCCAGTAGCCACGCCCGACCATGCGCTGCTGGGTCACCACCGGCTCCGGGATGCGCCGTTCGGCAAACAGCGGGTGGCGGCTGCTGCAATACAGCCAGTGCTGTTCGCGGTACAGCGGTTGGTACACCAGCCCACTCATGCGCGAGGAGAACGCGCCAATGGCCAGGTCCAGACGGTTGTCCTGCACGCCCAGCTGCAATTCGTAGGGGCTGGACACCGACAGGTGCAGGTGCACCGCCGGATGCTCCTGGCTGTAGGCACCGATGGCCTCGGCCAGTGGCAAGGCGCGGTCGCCGACAGTGGAATCGATCACCCCGAGGTTCAGCGTGCCCCGCAACTCGCCCTTGAGGGCAGCGGCGTACTGTTCGAAACCGTCCAGCTCGCCAAGCAGGCGCAGGGTTTCCTGGTGGAACAGCTCGCCTTTGCTGGTCAGGCTGAAACCGCCCCGGCCACGGTGGCAGAGCACGATGCCCAGGGCGCCTTCCAGCTGGCTCATGTAGGTGCTGATCGCCGACGTCGACAGGTTGAGGTCGCGCTGGGCGTTGGCGAAGCCCTGGTGGCGCACCACGCTGGCGAAGATGCGCAGCAGTTTCAGGTCGGGTAGCGATGAGGCCATGGTGCGAAGGTTCCGCGGGCTGTAAATCGCCAGAGTCTAACGCGCCTTCAGGCGGATAGTTCATAAATTCCTGAAGTAAGTATTTGTCGGTAGCGATTCTTTCGCCGCACTACCTTGCGCAGACTGCGGCGAAATGTCCCTGCCCGCCAGCCAGTTCAGCCTGACGAGACGCGCGGCGGCACAGGTTCGAACAAACACAACAATCGACCGACTGATGAGGCCCACCGTGGACAAGATTCTCCACCAACCACTGGGCGGCAACGAAATGCCGCGTTTCGGCGGCATCGCCACCATGCTCCGCCTGCCCCACCTGCAAAGTGCCGAAGGCCTGGACGCCGCGTTCATCGGCGTGCCGCTGGACATCGGCACCTCGCTGCGCTCGGGCACCCGCTTCGGCCCACGGCAGATCCGCGCCGAATCGGTGATGATCCGCCCGTACAACATGGCCACTGGCGCCGCCCCCTTCGACTCGCTGTCGGTGGCCGACATCGGTGACGTGGCGATCAACACCTTCAACCTGCTCGACGCCGTGCGCATCATCGAAGAAGCCTACGATGAAATCGTCGAGCACAATGTCATCCCGCTGACCCTGGGTGGCGACCACACCATTACCCTGCCGATCCTGCGTGCCCTGCACAAGAAGCACGGCAAGATCGGCCTGGTGCACATCGACGCCCACGCCGACGTCAACGACCACATGTTCGGCGAGAAGATCGCCCATGGCACCACCTTCCGCCGCGCCGTGGAAGAAGGCCTGCTCGATTGCGACCGCGTGGTGCAGATCGGCCTGCGCGCCCAGGGCTACACCGCCGACGACTTCAACTGGAGCCGTCGTCAGGGCTTCCGTGTGGTGCAGGCCGAAGAGTGCTGGCACAAGTCGCTGGAGCCGCTGATGGCCGAAGTGCGCGAAAAAGTCGGTGGTGGCCCGGTTTACCTGTCGTTCGACATCGACGGCATCGATCCGGCCTGGGCACCTGGCACGGGTACCCCCGAGATCGGTGGCTTGACCACCATCCAGGCGATGGAGATCATCCGCGGCTGCCACGGCCTGGACCTGATCGGCTGTGACCTGGTCGAAGTCTCCCCACCCTACGACACCACCGGCAACACCTCGTTGCTGGGCGCCAACCTGCTGTTCGAAATGCTCTGCGTGCTGCCGGGCGTGGTACGCCGCTGATTGGCATGAAGGCTTGTGGGAGCGGGCTTGCCCCGCGATAGCAATCGCGGGGCAAGTCGCATCGGCGCACCGCCGCTCCCACAACAGCTCGTCAAGCCACAGAAACACCCCGGCAGGAGCCATTCGGGAGGGCCATAGAGGCCCGCCAACACATTAAAGGACCGCCGGGCGCGTGAACCCGCCCGGACGGCCGATCTCGCCATAATAAAGATAATCGGGAGACCCCCAATGGCCTTGGACATCATCGTTGTACTGATCTATGCCGCCGGCATGCTCGCGCTTGGCTGGTACGGCATGCGACGTGCGAAGACCCACGAAGACTACCTGGTGGCCGGGCGCAACCTCGGCCCGACCCTGTACATGGGCACCATGGCCACCACCGTGCTCGGCGGCGCCTCCACCGTCGGCACCGTGCGCCTGGGCTACGTCCACGGCATCTCCGGCTTCTGGCTGTGCGCCGCACTGGGCCTGGGGATCATCGCGTTGAACCTGTTCCTCGCCAAACCGCTGCTGCGCCTGAAGATCTTCACCGTCACCCAGGTGCTGGAGCGCCGCTACAACCCGATGGCACGCCAGGCCAGCGCGGCGATCATGCTCGCCTATGCGCTGATGATCGGCGTGACCTCGACCCTGGCCATGGGCACCGTGCTGCAGGTACTGCTCGACGTGCCGTTCTGGATGGCGCTGCTGTTCGGTGGCGGCGTGGTGGTGGTGTACTCGACCATTGGTGGGATGTGGTCGCTGACCCTGACCGACATCGTCCAGTTCGTGATCAAGACCGTGGGCCTGATGTTCATCCTGCTGCCGGTGTGCCTGTACAAGGCCGGTGGCTGGGATGTGCTGGTGGCCAAGCTGCCGGCGGCCAGCTTCAGCTGGACCACCATCGGCTGGGACACCATCATCACCTACTTCCTGATCTACTTCTTCGGCATCCTGATCGGCCAGGACATCTGGCAGCGGGTGTTCACCGCCCGTGACGAGAAAGTCTGCCAGCGCGCCGGTACCACCGCCGGTGTCTACTGCGTACTGTACGGCCTGGCCTGCGCCCTGATCGGCATGGCCGCCCATGTGCTGATGCCAGACCTGGCCAACCCGAACAACGCCTTCGCCGAGATGATCAAGGGCCAGTTGCCCGAAGGCATCCGTGGCCTGCTGATGGCCGCCGCCCTGGCCGCGATGATGTCCACCGCCAGCGCCGGCCTGTTGGCTGCATCGACCACCCTGACCGAAGACCTGCTGCCCAAGCTGCGTGGCGGCAAGCAGTCGAGCCTGGGCATCAACCGCCTGTTCACCCTGCTCACCGGCCTGGTGGTGCTGGGCATCGCCCTGGCGGTGAACGATGTGATCAGCGCCCTGACCCTGGCCTACAACCTGCTAGTGGGCGGCATGCTGATCCCGCTGATGGGCGCGATCTTCTGGAAACGCGCCACCACCGCCGGCGCCATTGCCAGCATGTCGCTGGGCTTTGTCACCGCGCTGTTCTTCATGTTCAAGGATGGCCTGGATGCCAACTCGCCGATCTACTACAGCCTGGCCATCGGCCTGGTGAGCTTCGTGGTGGTCAGCCTGGCTTCGCGCAAGCCGGCTGCGGCGGTGAACCTGGCCTGACGCCTTCGCCCTGCATGAATCGGTGTAGGAGCCGGCTTGCCGGCTCCTACGGGTTTAAGGCTGGGCCGTGATCTGTACCCTATGAAACGCAAAAGGCCGCCGCATCCTGTCGATGCGGCGGCCTTTTTCCTGGGGTTTCAGCGACGACGCGGCTGGCGCTTGCGTTGTTCTTCGTCGGTAGGGATCGGCACCGGCTGCAGCGGTGGCGGGAGCAAGCCCAAGGCGACGGCGAGGTCGTGGAGCCAGTTGTACATGCGTTCGTTCATAGTGCCCCCTTTACGGGTCAGCCTCACGGTCAATCAATTCTGCGATGCGTCATACAGATCATAGTCCGATGTCCTGTATTACGCATGCCTCTGTTCTTACAGATAGGGGCGATTTTGACCCGGATCAAGCGCTGGCGGCAGCACCCGACGGTCGGTCAATCGTTTCGCTTTGTTGCAGATCGATCCAAGCCTGCAAATTCGCCCCGCACATGCCCTGGCGCCACATCAACCAGGTAGTGGCCTGATCGAAGGGTGCCTGCAACCTGTGGGCGCGCACCCGATCACGCCCTGGCAGGCTGTCGAGCATCGATTGCGCCATCAGCGCCACCCCGGCGCCGGCGATCACGCAGGCCAGCATGCTCTGGTAGGACTCGATCTCCATCACCCGCCCCATGGGCGTATGGGCATGGGCGTACCAGGCCTCCAGGCGCATGCGGTACGAACACCCCCGGCGGAAGGTGAACATCGCCTCGCCGGCAACATCCTTGGCGCTGTGCACGGGCGGGTGCTCGGGGCTGCTGATCAACACCAGGGTTTCGTCGCACAGCGGCACACCGTCCAGGCCAGCCAGGCTGGGCGGGCCATCGATCAACGCGGCGTCGAGCCGGTGGCTGAGCAGCCCTTCGAGCAGTTCCGCACTGGGCGCCGCCTGCACTTGCAGGTTCACCGCAGGATAAGCCTGGTGATAGCGCGCCAGCAGCGCAGGCAAGTGGATCGCCGCCGTGCTGTACATGGTACCGAGCACGAAGCTACCTGCCGGCTGGCCGCCCTGCACTGCGGCCATGGCCTCGTCGCGCAACGCCGCCAGACGGTTGGCATAGTCCAGCAACACCTTGCCGGCCGGCGACAGCTGCAAGCGCTGGCGCTCGCGCAGGAACAACTCGACACCTAGCTGCTCTTCGAGTTGGCGCAAGCGGGTGGACAGGTTCGACGGCACTCGATGCAGGCGCTCGGCGGCGCGAGTAAGCGAACCTTCCTCAGCCACGGCCTGGAAGATGCGCAACTGACTGAACTCCATTGTATTCTCCAAAACAGAACAACTTGATCATCATTATTCAATTTTATTGAAAGTCAATCCACCCTACCCTGCCATCCATCGCCACCCTTCGAGCAGGAGACGCTCCATGTCGCCCTTTGTGCAACTGCTGGCCAGCGCCGTGGCCCTGATGATGGCCATGGGTATCGGCCGCTTCGCCCTGACCCCACAACTGCCCCGGTTGATCGCCGAGGGCCAGTTCGACCTGACCGCCGGCGGCCTGGTCGCCGCGGCCAACTACCTCGGTTACTTCCTCGGTGCGGTGGATGGCATGTTCGCCCGTCAGCCAGCCCAGGTGCGCCTGCGTCTGCACGGCGGCCTGTGGTTGTGCGTGGTGCTGACCTTCGCTTCGGCATTCGTCGAGGGGTTCTGGGGCCACCTGCTGCTGCGCTTTGGCACCGGCGTGGCCAGCGCCTGGGTGCTGGTGATGATCACCAGCCTTAGCCAGCAACTGGCCAACGCCCAGGGTCGCCAGCGCCTTGGCGCCCAGGTGTTTGCCGGGCCTGGTGTCGGCATTGCCGTGACCGGGCTGCTGGCCCTCGGCGCGCACCTGCTGGGGCTGGGTTCGGCCGCGCTGTGGCTGATCTATGCGGTGGCCGCACTGGTCATGCTGCTGGCCGTGCTGCCGTGGCTGCCGCGTGCGCTGGAGCCTGCGCCCGCCGCCTCTGGCAACAATGGCCAGGCCCGCGTCGGCGGAATCGGCCGCCTGGGCCTGGTGTACGGGTTGTACGGCATCGGCTACATCCTGCCGGCCACGTTCCTGTCGCAGATGGCCAACCAACAGTTCCATGGGCACTGGATGGCCGATCTGTTCTGGCCGGCGTTCGGCCTGGCGGCGGCGCTTGGGGTGGTGCTCGTCAGCCTACGCCGGCCGGGGCGCACCTCGCTGTGGCTGACCGTGACCTTGTGGTTGCAGGGCCTGGGCGTGCTGGCCTGCCTGCTGGGTGGCGGGGTTGGCCTGGGCCTTGGGGTGTTGCTCTGCGGTGGGCCGTTCCTGGCCTGCATGCAACTGGTGATGCAACGCTCGCGGGAACTGGCGCCCCATGCCACGCAGCGCAATGCCGGGCTGTTGACCGCGTGTTTTGCCCTGGGACAATTGAGCGGACCATTGCTGGCGGCGTTGAGCAGCCACTTCAGTGGTGGGCTGCAGCCGGCATTGGTGGCGGCGGCCGCAGGGTTGGGGGTGGCCGGTGTGCTGGTGCTTAATGCGCACACAGCTCGCTCGCCAGCATGCGGCCACCTGGGACGCATGGGGTGAATGAACCACCGCGTTCGCCGGCAAGCCGGCGCCTACGGAATCAGCGATACACCTGTAGGCGCCGGCTTGCCGGCGAACCAGCCTGTGCGCTAACCCACCACCTTGCGCAGTTGCTGGCGCACCCAACTTTCGGCGCTGACCATGATCACCCCGACCAGCACCAACACCGCGCCCAGCACGAAGTTCAGGCTCAATGGCTCGTCCAGCAGCACCACCCCGAAGGTGACCCCGAACAGTGGCGTGATGAACGAGAACACCGCCAGGTTCGACGCCAGGTACTTGCGCAGCAACCAGAACCACGTCAGGTAGCTGATGAACGACACCACGATGCCCTGGAACAGCACACTGCCCACCGCCAGCGGGGTCAGCGAGAAGTCAGAGATCTGGCCACTCACCAGGGCAATCAGCACCAGCCCGGCAAACCCGACGGCCAGTTGATAGAACAGGGTCAGGGTCGCCGGCGCCTCCGACAGCCGCGAGCCACGCACCACCACCGTGGTTGCGCCCCAGGCCAGCCCGGCCAGGATCGCCAGGGCATCCCCCAGCAACATGCGGCCGTCGAGCTGATCGAATGAAACGCCGCCGGCGAAGGCCAGGGCAATCCCGCCGAACGCCAGCAGGATCCCCAGCCATTGCAGCAGGCGCAATCGCTCGCTGGGCATCATGAAATGCAGCCCCAGGGCGGTGAAGATCGGCGCGGTATACAAGAACACCGACATATGCGCCGCCGATGTCAGCTTCAGCCCCTCGGCGATGAACAGGAACTCCAACCCGAACAGCGCCCCTGCCAACAGCCCGGCACGCCAAGTCGTGCCCACCTGGCTCCAGCCGCCCTTGAAACAGATAAGCAGGCCTACCAGCACGGCAGCGATGCCGTTACGGAACGCCGCCTGCATCACCGGCGCGATATCCACAGCTGCAGATTTGATCAAGACTTGCTGGCAACCCCAGATCAGGCACAGCCCCAGCATCACCTGCAGGGCAAAGGCATCGGGGTTCTTGCGGACCTCGCTCATGAGCGGGCCGCCTTGGTGTGTACAGACATGGTCTCAGGCTCGGCAGTGGCGGACGAACGGCGATTATCAGCCGTTCCGGCCGCCCCTTGCCAGCCTGTAAACGACCTTAGGCGATCTGTGCCTTGCCTGACACTTCCTCGAAGGTATGCTCGTCCAGCGCATCGTCCTGCTCATCGAGCACCTGCCGCGGGTGTTCGAAGCCCGGGATGCTGCTGTCGATCAGACTCAGCAGCCGCGAGCCGCGCTCGGTGAGCACAAAGTTCTCGCCGTTGCCGCCGTCCTCCTCAGGCCGGCTTTCGATAAAGCCGCGCTCGAAGAGAATCTTCTCGTATTGGCAGGCGCGGGTCTTCAGGTGATCGAGATCCCCCGGCGCCTGGCCCTTGGCAGCCAGCGCCGCGGCGTGCTGCTCGGCATAGGGACGGGGTGTAAAGCTGTGGCCGGCGCCATTCTGCACCTCGTGCAGCAGGCGTTCGATCAGGTCCCAGTCGTAGCTGCTCATGGCAAAGCTCTCCTGCTGTGGACGGATGGAGTACACAGCGTGGGACTGGTGAGGGATGACAAGCGTTCCAATCGAAACCGCACAGACATGCCCGGCGGCATCAGCGAGGCGTCGCTGGCTCAAGCAGCATGAAGCCAAAGAGACCGAGTGCTTAATCAAGGTCGTGCAGCAGTTGACGAATGAACTCGGAAAAGCTGGCAGCAACCGGCTGTGTTTCATGGCTGATGGGGTCGATGTCGACAACCGTCCAACCCTTTGCAGTATCGAAGCCTGCACAGTACCCCTGGAAGTCATCGCCAAACAGCACGATACCCGCCAGTGCTTCACCTTCGCTGCCATCAAAAACCTGGTCCGGAGTAAGCAGCCCTTCGTACAACATGAAACCCGCCGCCCCCACTTCGCCCCATCCCAGCGCCTGAATGAACGCCAGATAATCAGCAGGTAGCTGCGGATATTGACTGGATAGCTGCGTAATCAGCTCGGCATTGGCGCCGACCAGTTTCGAAAGCAGCCTATTGGTTCCTTGCGCCAGCAAGTCTTCATACATCCTTGTTCATCTCCTGAAAGCGGGTCATCGGGGGTACAACCTCACCTGCACCCTGGAAGTGAACTTCCACGGCTGCCGGTACCTCCATCCTGTATACCCACCGCTGGAGGTAGAAAGGATGAAGCCGCTGCTATGTATCACCTGCGCAACCGCCCTGCTGTGTGCCCTGCCCGTCTGGGCCTGCACGCCGGAAGAGGCGACGCAGAAACGCGAACAACTGGCTGGGCTGGTTGCCAAGCTGACCGAACAGAACCCGCAGAAGGCCAAGGAGATCAACGACGAGTTGCAGAACATGGAACTCGGCACGGCCAGCAAGGACCTGCCGGACAAGTGTCAGTTGATCGACAAGCGCATCCAGGAGCTCAAGGCCGCGGAGAAAAAGACCTGAGGTTGCTCAGGCTCAGCGGCGCTGCTGGGCCAGCATGTATTGACGCAACAGGTGGTTGATCCGCGTCTGGTAACCGCTGCCTTGATCCTTGAACCAGGCCAGCACATCCGCGTCGAGGCGAATGGTCACGGTTTGCTTGGTAGGTAGACGAAGCTCGGCCTGGCGGAAGAACGCATCGTCCAGCTCAGGGATGTCCGAGGTGTCGACAGGCACGTGAGCAAACTGCTCATCACTGCTTTTCGATGGTTTCGACATAGCGCATTACCTCGCGTCGGGTGGCTCTTCTGGCGGAGATGACACGGATCACATCCCCTTGTGCCGTTCGGTGTAGGCGACCACGCTGACCCATGCGTTGATCCAGCCCATGCTGATCCAGCGTGTCTCCTCGTAATCGAACCGTTCATCCTTGAGCGCCAGCATCGGGTGGCGAAACATCTCAGCCACATCATTGAAATCGATACCGTGCTTGCGGATGTTCAGCTGATTCTTGTCCTCATCCCATTCGAAGCGGATGGGGCTTTCGTATTTACAGTTGTACATACGCTACTCCTGCCAGCGAAAACATGCCAGTGGAGTGTGGAGGCTAGAGCGCAGAATACCCGGGCAGGAAAGCAGTTTGGGAAATGGGCTACAAGCACCTGGGGAAGGTGCTAGGGTTTGTACGAAAAGTCGCCGAGCAGCGATCAGGCAAGGCGAAAACAGGCGAGGAACGGCCGGGGTCGCGCCCGACTTTACTGGTTGTAAATGAGCATTCCGACCGGGCTGGCGCTCCAGCCTGTTTTCAACGCAGCTTGATCGTTGCGCAGGCACTTTTCGTACAAAGCCTAAGCGACCCGCCACCCTTGCGATGACGGGCTTGCTGCCAGCGTGGCTTATTCAGCCGCTGGCTTGCGCTTTTTCAGCGGCGCCATGCCATCGGCGCTGGCCAGTGGCGCATTGGCCTTCGGCTTGGCGGTTGGCTTGCGCTTGACGGCGCCCTTCTTGTCACCAGTCTTCTTCTCGACTTTTTTCTTCTTGGTGCCGGCGGCCTTGCCCGAGGCCTTGACCTTCTTCGGCCCGCTGTAGGTGCCCTTGACCTCCTTGATGACCCGGCGCTCGAACTGCTGCTTGAGGTAGCGTTCGATGCTCGACATCAGGTTCCAGTCGTTGTGGGTGATCAGCGAGATCGCCAGGCCTTCGCCGCCGGCACGACCAGTACGGCCGATACGGTGCACGTATTCGTCGCCGCTGCGTGGCATGTCGAAGTTGATCACCAGGTCCAGGCCGTCGATGTCCAGGCCACGGGCGGCGACATCAGTGGCCACCAGCACCTTGGAGCCGCCTTCCTTGAAGCGGTCGATGGCCAGCTTGCGATCCTTCTGGTCCTTGTCGCCGTGCAGCACGAAGGCTTTCACATCCTTGGCCACCAGATGGCCGTAGATACGGTCGGCCAGTACGCGGGTATTGGTGAAGATGATCGCCTTCTGGAAGGTCTCGTTGGCCAGCAGCCACTGCACGATCTGCTCTTTGTGCTGGTCATGGTCTGCGGTGATGACTTGCTGACGGGTGCCTTCGGCGAGCTGCGAAACGCTGTTGAGCATCAGATGCTCAGGGTCTTTGAGCACCTTGCCGATGATGTCGCGCAGGGCTGCGCCGCCGGTGGTGGCGGAGAACAGCAGGGTCTGCTTACGGTTCTGGCACTCTTTGCACAGGCGCTCCATGTCTTCGGCGAAGCCCATGTCGAGCATGCGGTCGGCTTCGTCGAGGATCAGCACGTCCACGTGGGACAGGTCGAGGTTGCCGGCATTGAGCTGCTCGAGCAGGCGGCCCGGGGTGCCGATCAGCACGTCCGGCACCTTGCGCAGCATGGCGGCTTGTTCCTTGAAGTCTTCACCGCCGGTGATCAGGCCCGACTTGATGTAGGTGAACTGCGAGAACAGCTTCACCTGCTTGAGGGTCTGCTGGGCCAGCTCGCGGGTGGGCAGCAGGATCAGCGCGCGGATTTCCACACTCGGGCCGCTGCGGTCGACCAGGCGGTTGAGCAGTGGCAGCACGAAGGCTGCGGTCTTGCCGCTGCCGGTCTGCGCCGTCACCCGCAGGTCACGCCCTTGCAGGGCCAGGGGAATGGCCGCTGCCTGCACCGGAGTCGGCTCGACAAATTTCAGCTCGGCCACGGCTTTGAGCAGGCGTTCGTGCAGGGCGAATTGGGAAAACACGGGGGTAACCTCGGGCAAGTGCGAAAAATTCAAGTTGCATAGGGTAACGTTTTCCGCCGCCAGAACCGAATTTCTTTTGGCAACTTTGCCCCGATCCACGCTCTAATGCTGCTTCGTACCGCAACACAGACCGTTTCCACGCTTATGGACCTTCATCGCTTCTGGCGCGATGCCCTCGACCTCTGGGGCACCCTCGACCAACACCCGCTGCTGCACGCCGCCCTTGGCCTGGCCGTGCTGCTGCTCGTCTCGCTGCTGATCGGCCGCCTGGCGCGTTTCCTCATCCTGCACGCCAGCCGCCTGCTGGCCCGGCAACCGGCCCTCAAGTGGTTGGACGACCTACGTCACAACAAGGTGCTGCACCGCCTGGCGCAAACCACCCCGTCGCTGGTGGTGCAGTTCGGCCTGAAGCTGGTGCCCGAGCTGTCGGCCACCGCCCAGCATTTTCTCGGCAACCTCGCCCTGGCCATCACCCTGCTGTTCATGACCCGCGCGCTGTCGTGCTTGCTCGATGCCCTGCTGGACATCTACGCCCGCACCGAGCACGCCCGCACCCGCTCGATCAAGGGCTACATGCAGTTGGCCAAGATGATGCTGTGGATCTTCGCCGCCATCGTCATCGTCGCCACCCTCATCGACCGCTCGCCGCTGTTGCTGCTCTCCGGCCTGGGCGCCATGTCGGCGGTGCTGCTGTTGGTGTACAAGGACACCCTGCTGTCGTTCGTCGCCAGCGTGCAGCTGACCAGCAACGACATGCTGCACGTCGGCGACTGGATCGAGATGCCCCAGGCCGGGGCCGACGGCGACGTGGTGGACATCACCCTGCACACGGTCAAGGTGCAGAATTTCGACAAGACCATCGTCTCCATCCCCACCTGGCGCCTGATGAGCGAATCGTTCCGCAACTACCGTGGCATGCAGCAGTCCGGCGGGCGGCGGATCAAGCGCAGCCTGTTCATCGATGCCGCGGGCGTGCGTTTTCTGACCCAGGAAGAAGAACAGCGCCTGGGCCAGGTGCGCCTGCTCGGTGACTACCTGGCCGGCAAGCGCCAGGAGCTGCGTGAATGGAACGAGGCCCAGGGCCACATCACCGGGCTGTCGGCCAACCGCCGGCAACTGACCAACATCGGGACCTTCCGCGCCTTCGCCCTGGCCTACCTGAAAAACCACCCCAACGTGCACCCGAACATGACCTGCATGGTGCGCCAGATGCAGACCACCGCCGAAGGCGTGCCGCTGGAGATCTACTGCTTCACCACCACCACGGTGTGGGCCGAGTACGAGCGGATCCAGGGCGATATCTTCGACTACCTGCTGGCGGTGCTGCCGGAGTTTGGGTTGAGCCTGTACCAGCAGCCGAGTGGCAATGACATGCGTGCGGGGCTGGCAGCGCGGGCCAGCTATCGCGAAACGGCTTGAAAACGCAATCGCGGGGCAAGCCCGCTCCCACAGGTGACACCTGCGTGGGAGCGGGCTTGCCCCGCGATGAGGCCGCTGGACCTAGTGCATCAACGTGACACTGGCAATGCCACGCCCCGCCCACCCAACCGGCTCATCCACACCGACAGCAGGATGATCGTCCCACCAACCGCCAGGCGCCCCAGCGGTTCGTCCTGGTTCCAGATCAGCAGATTCAGCAGCAGCCCCACCGGCACATGCAGGTTGTTCATCACCGCCAGGGTGCCGCCAGACACCAGGCAGGCGCCCTTGTTCCACCAGTACAAGCCCAGCGCGGTCGGGCACAGCCCCAGGAACAGCAGCACCAGCCACTGCGTGTCGGTGCTTGGCAGGTGCTGGGTATTGCCGAACAGCAGGAACGCTGGCAACACCACGATCAACGCGCCTAGGTAGAAATAGCCGAAGCGCTTGTAGTGCGGCAGGTCGCTGGGGTGGCGAGCGACCAGATGCCGGTACTGCACCTGCCCGGCGGCGTAGGTGAAGTTGGCCAGCTGCAGCAGCAGGAAGCCGATGAAGAACTCACCGGTGACACTGTCGAACCGGATCACCGCCGCACCGGCCACCGCCACCAGCGCAGCCAGCAACGCCCACGGGTTGAAGCGCCGGTTCAGGGCGTCCTCGATCAGGGTGACGTGCAGCGGCGTGAGGATGGTGAACAACAGCACCTCGGGCACCGTGAGTACGCGGAAGCTCAGGTACAGGCAGACGTAGGTGATGCCGTACTGCAACGCGCCGATCAGCAGCATCGAGCGCATGAAGCGCGGCTCCACCTGGCGCCAGCGGGTCAGTGGCAGGAACACCAGCCCGGCCAGCACTACACGGGCGAGCACGGCGAAATAGCTGTCGACCTGGCCGGCCAGGTATTCGCCGATCAGGTTGAACGAGTACGCCTGGATCAGCGCAACGATTATCAGGTAGCCCATGGTGGCCTCTCGGGGATCAAGGCGGCGACCTTAGCGGGTTGCGCCTGGGCAGTTCAACCATGGGTATTGTGGGGCTGCTCGTGGGAGCGGGCTTGCCCCGCGATGGCGCCGGCGCGGCGAACCTCATTGTCCGAACTGGATCCATCGCGGGGCAAGCCCGCTCCCACGACTTTCCCACTGACATAAAAAAGCCCGGCCATGAACTGGCCGGGCAGGTACACCCAAAGGAGCAACAAGGTGTCAGGGTTGGGAATTCGTTGAAGCTCAGGCCACCGCGGCCAGCTTGGCCTTGGCCTGGTTCAGGCCCTTCTCGTGGAACTCGCCACTCATGTTCAGCCCCTCGGCGTGGATGAACGCCACCTCGTGGATACCGATGAAGGCCATCACCTGGCGCAGGTAGGGTTCCTGGTGATCACTGGTGGCGCCGGCGTGGATGCCACCACGGGCCGTCAGCACGATGGCGCGCTTGCCAGTCAGCAGGCCCTGGGGGCCGGTCGGGGTGTACTTGAAGGTGATCCCGGCGCGCAGCACATGGTCGAGCCAGGCCTTGAGCGTGCTGGGGATGGTGAAGTTGTACATCGGCGCAGCCATCACCAGCACGTCGGCGGCCAGCAGTTCGTCGGTGAGCGCGTTGGAGCGGGCCAGGGCTTCCAGCTCGGCGGCGTTGCGCTGCTCCTCGGGCTTCATCCAGCCACCCAGCAGGTTGGCGTCCAGGTGTGGCACCGGGGTCACCGCCAGGTCACGCACGGTGATCTCATCGGCCGGGTGCGCCGCTTGCCATTGCTGGATGAAATCCTGGGTCAGCTGACGGGAAACGGAATCCTGCTGGCGGGCGCTGCTTTCGATGATCAGTACGCGGGACATGGGGTGCCTCCATCGGCGGTAAAGGGTGGCGATTCGATGGAGGTGAGATTAAAGGTTGACCTATCGATAAAAAAGCGTAAAAAGTGGGTTCAATCTATCGATTAATCAGTTTATTCCGCTTTGCAGTCCAAGTTGATGCGCAGCTTGATGATCTGCCGGTTGAACTTGGCGGTGACATCGACGCTCTTGCCGGCCGGCACGTTCACTCGACGCACCCGTGGCGCCTCAGGGCCATTGCGGAACATCACCCGGCACGCCGCCGGCACCTTGCCGTAGTTGTTGAGGGTGATCGCGCCAATGTCGTAGGCGGTGTCGTAGGTGGTGTAGTCGACCTTGACCCCGGTCAGCTCCTTCTCCACGTCGATGGGGTAAGCCATGGCAGCAAGGGGCAGGCACGACAACAGCAGGGCCAGACAACATTTCTTCATACGGGCGCTCTCCTTGAGAAGAGCGCAGCTTAGGACAACAGGAGCCATAGATGAAAGCGCCGCGCGTAACCCTGGATCAGTGGCGGACCCTGCAAGCGGTGGTCGACCATGGCGGGTTCGCCCAGGCCGCCGAGGCGCTGCACCGCTCGCAGTCGTCGGTGAGCTACACCGTGGCGCGCATGCAAGAGCAACTGGGCGTGCCGCTGCTGCGCATCGACGGGCGCAAGGCGGTGCTGACCGAAGCCGGCAACGTGCTGCTGCGCCGTTCGCGGCAACTGGTCAAGCAGGCCAGCCAGCTGGAAGACCTGGCCCACCACATGGAACAGGGCTGGGAGGCCGAAGTGCGCCTGGTGGTCGATGCCGCCTACCCCAGCGCGCGCCTGGTGCGCGCCCTCAGCGCCTTCATGCCGCAAAGCCGTGGCTGCCGGGTGCGCCTGCGTGAAGAGGTGCTGTCCGGGGTCGAGGAGGTGCTGCACGAAGGCATCGCCGACCTTGCCATCAGCAGCTTCAACATCGGCGGCTACCTGGGCACCGAACTGAGCCCGGTGGAGTTCGTCGCCGTTGCCCACCCCGAGCACGCCCTGCACCGCATGGGCCGCGAGATCACCTTCCAGGACCTGGAAAGCCAGTTGCAGGTGGTCATCCGCGACTCCGGCCGCGCCCAGCCGCGCGACGTCGGCTGGCTGGGCGCCGAGCAGCGCTGGACAGTGGGCAGCCTGGGCACCGCCGCCACCTTCGTCGGCAGCGGCCTGGGCTTTGCCTGGCTGCCCCGGCACATGATCGAGCGTGAGCTGCGCGACGGCGTGCTCAAGCCCCTGCCGCTGGATCAGGGTGGCAGCCGCCACCCGCTGTTCTACCTTTATTCGAGCAAGGAAAAGACCCTGGGCCCGGCCACGCAGATCCTCATCGAGTTGCTACGCAACTTCGACACCGCACCGCTGGACGTGCCCTTCGCAGCCCCCCCGCAAGCCTGAGAGGACCGCGCCCATGGCCTGTTTCGAACACAACGGATGCCTGCTGCATTACCAGGAACACGGCCAGGGCGAGCCCCTGGTGCTGCTGCACGGGCTGGGCTCGAGCAGCCAGGACTGGGAGCTGCAAGTACCCGAGTTCAGCCGTCACTACCGGGTGATCCTCATGGACATCCGTGGCCACGGGCAGTCGTCGAAGCCGCGCAAGGGCTACCAGATCAAGACCTTCAGCGAAGACCTGCTGGCCCTGCTGCGCCACCTGGGGACCGGCCCGGTACACTTCGTGGGGCTGTCCATGGGCGGCATGGTCGGTTTCCAGCTCGCCGTCGACCACCCCGAGTGCCTGCGCAGCCTGTGCATCGTCAACAGTGCCCCCGAGGTCAAGCGGCGCACCCGCAGCGACTGGCTATGGTGGCTCAAGCGCTGGGGCCTGGCGCACCTGCTCAGTGTCGAAACCGTCGGCAAAGGCCTGGCCGCACGGCTGTTCCCCAAACCCGAGCAAGCCGAGCTGCGGCGCAAGATGGCCGAACGCTGGGCGCGCAATGACAAGCGTGCGTACCTCAAGAGCTTCAACGCCATCGTCGACTGGGGTGTGCAGGAACGCATCGGGCAGATCCGCTGTCCGACCCTGGTGATCGCCGCCGACCACGATTACACACCGATACCACTCAAAGAGCGCTACGTCGCCCTGATGCCCCACGCCAGGCTGGTGGTCATCGACGATTCACGGCACGCTACGCCCCTGGATCAACCCGAAGTCTTCAACCGCACCCTGCTGCAATTCCTCGCAGCCGCTTCCACCTCTCAAGGATCTTTGAGCCCATGCTGAAAAAACTCCTGCTCACCGCCTGCTCGGTGGCCTTCGCCACCAGCGTCATGGCCTCCGACAAGACTCCACACGTGTTGCTGGACACCAGCTTCGGCCAGGTCGAGATCGAGCTGAACGCTGAAAAAGCGCCGATCAGTACGAAGAATTTCCTGCAGTACGTCGACAGCGGCTTCTACAACAATACGATCTTCCACCGCGTGATCCCCGGCTTCATGGTCCAGGGCGGCGGCTTCACCGACCAGATGGTGCAGAAGAGCACCAAAGACCCGATCCGCAACGAAGCCAGCAATGGCCTGCAGAACACCCGTGGCACCTTGTCGATGGCCCGTACCTCCGACCCGAACTCGGCCACCAGCCAGTTCTTCATCAACGTGGCCGACAACGACTTCCTCAACCCGGGCCGCGACCGTGGTTATGCGGTGTTCGGCAAGGTGACCAAAGGCATGGAAGTGGTCGACCAGATCGTCAATTCGCCCACCACCGTCAAGAAAGGCATGCGTGATGTACCGGCCGACCCGGTGTACATCAAGTCGGCCAAACGTATCGACTGACCGCAGGCTTCACAGGGACGTGAACCGCCTGAGGGTCGGATGGAACAGGAGTTATCGCACCCATGCTGTACCGTCGTTTCGAGCAATTGATCGACATCTTCCGCGAGGCGCCGAGCGAGGCGCCCCCCGGCAAGGTCTGGCCCTTCTACCTCTATTACCTGCGTCAGGTGTGGCCGAGCTTTCTCGCCCTGCTGATCGTCGGCCTGTTCGCCTCGCTGATCGAGGTGGCGATGTTCAGCTACCTGAGCCGCATCATCGACCTGGCCCAGGGCACCCCCAGCGCCAGCTTCTTCAGCGACCACAGCGGCGAGCTGATCTGGATGCTGGTGGTCATCCTGCTGCTGCGGCCACTGTTCTTCGCCCTGCACGACCTGCTGGTGCACCAGACCATCAGCCCGGGCATGACCAGCCTGATCCGCTGGCAAAACCACACCTACGTGCTCAAGCAGAGCCTGAATTTCTTCCAGAGCGACTTCGCCGGGCGCATCGCCCAGCGCATCATGCAGACCGGCAACTCGCTGCGCGACTCGGCGGTGCAGGCCGTGGACGCGCTGTGGCACGTGCTGATCTACGCCATCAGCTCGCTGGTGCTGTTCGCCGAGGCCGACTGGCGGCTGATGCTGCCGCTTTTGGTGTGGATTGCCGGCTACATCGCCGCGCTGTACTACTTCGTGCCACGGGTGAAGGAGCGCTCGGTGATCTCCTCCGATGCCCGCTCCAAGCTGATGGGGCGCATCGTCGACGGCTACACCAACATCGCCACCCTCAAGCTGTTCGCCCACACCGACCATGAGCAGCAGTACGCCCGCGAGGCGATCCGCGAGCAGACCGAAAAAACCCAGCTGGCCGCGCGGGTGGTCACCAGCATGGACGTGGTCATCACCTCGCTCAACGGCCTGCTGGTGGTGGGCACCACCGGGCTGGCCCTGTGGCTGTGGAGCCAGTCGCTGATCAGCGTCGGCGCCATCGCCCTGGCCACTGGCCTGGTGATCCGCATCATCAACATGTCGGGCTGGATCATGTGGGTGGTCAACGGCATCTTCGAGAACATCGGCATGGTCCAGGACGGCCTGGAAACCATCGCCCAGCCGGTCACCGTCAGTGACAAACCCAGCGCCCCGCCGCTCAAGGTCAGCCGTGGCGGGGTGCGCTTCGACCAGGTGGACTTCCACTACGGCAAGGGCGCCAAGGTGATCGATGCGCTGAACCTGGACATCCGCCCAGGCGAGAAGATCGGCCTGATCGGCCCGTCCGGGGCCGGCAAGTCGACCCTGGTCAACCTGCTGCTGCGCCTGTACGACATCGACAGCGGGCGCATCCTCATCGACGGCCAGGACATCGCCGAGGTCAACCAGGCCAGCCTGCGTGCGCAGATCGGCATGATCACCCAGGACACCTCGCTGCTGCACCGTTCGATCCGCGACAACCTGCTGTACGGGCGCCCCGACGCCACCGACGACGAGGTCTGGGAGGCGGTGCGCCGGGCCCGGGCCGACGAGTTCATCCCGCAGCTGTCCGATGCCCAGGGCCGCAGCGGTTTCGATGCCCATGTGGGTGAACGTGGCGTGAAGCTGTCCGGCGGCCAGCGCCAGCGCATCGCCATCGCCCGGGTGCTGCTGAAGAATGCGCCGATCCTGATCATGGACGAAGCCACCTCGGCGCTGGACTCGGAAGTCGAGGCGGCGATTCAGGAGAGCCTGGAGACGCTGATGCAGGGCAAGACGGTGATCGCCATCGCCCACCGCCTGTCGACCATCGCCCGCATGGACCGGCTGATCGTGCTGGACAAGGGGCATATCGTCGAAAGCGGCAGCCACAGCGAACTGCTGGCCCAGCGCGGATTGTACGCGCGGTTGTGGCATCACCAGACCGGCGGGTTCGTCGGGGTGGATTGAGTCTGCTGCGCCGTTTGTAGGAGCGGCCTTGCCGGGGCGCCGGACCGGCCGGAAAGGGCTGCGAAGCAGCCCCGGCAATTTATGTGGAAGCGCAAAAATCTGGGGCTGCTCTGCAGCCCTTTCGCGACACAAGGCCGCTCCTACAGGGGGCGTGAAACCCGCTCCCACGCTTTATTACCAATCATGGTTTGCGATACGGCAACATCCCCCGCGCCTCTTCGGCATAGGCCCGCACCCCCACCCGCTCCTGCATCAGGAAATCCTCCACCGCCCGCCGCAACCCCGGGTGCAGCAAGTAATGCCACGAGCGGGTCAGCACTGGCTCGAACCCACGGATCAGCTTGTGCTCGCCCTGCGCCCCGGCATCGAAGCGCTGCAACCCTTCAGCGATGGCGAAGTCCATGCCCTGGTAGAAGCAGGTCTCGAAATGCAGGCGATCGAACTCATCCAGGCAGCCCCAGTAGCGGCCATACAGGCTGTCGCCCCCCACCAGGCTCAGCGCCATGGCCACCTCGCGGCCCTGCTGACGGGCGATCACCACACGGATCGCCTCGGGCATACGCGCAGCGATCAGGCTGAAGAATTCGCGGGTCAGGTACGGTGAGCGGCGGCGCACGGCATAGGTGTTGGCGTAGCACCGGTAGACGAAGTCCCACTGCGCCTCGCTGAGCTGATCGCCCCGATACCACTCGAACTCGATACCCTGCCCCAGCACCTGTTCGCGCTCCTTGCGCATCTGCTTGCGCTTGCGCGAGCTGAGGGTGTCGAGGAAGTCCTGGAAATCCCGATAGCCGCGATTGCGCCAGTGAAACTGGCAACCCAGGCGCTCCATCCAGCCCGGCAGTTCAGCCAGCGCTTCGTCCAGCGCGCTGTCGGTGAAATTGATATGCGCCCCAGACAACCCACCCTTGCCCAGGTACTCCGGGATCGCCTGCAACAGCAACTGGCCATCGGCAGGCTCGGCGCACAGCAACCGTGGCCCGCTCACCGGGCTGAACGGTACGGCGCCCAGCAGCTTGGGGTAGTAGGCGATGCCGGCGCGCTCGCAGGCATCGGCCCAGCCATGGTCGAACACGTATTCGCCGAACGAATGCCACTTGCGGTAGGCCGGCAAGAGCGCGCGCACCTCGCCGTCACGCTCCAGCACCAGGTGCTCGGCGGCCCAACCGGTCTGCGGCGTCACGCTGGCGCTGTCTTCCATGGCACTGAGGAAGGCATGGCGCAAGAACGGCTGGTCATCGGGCACCAGCGCGTCCCAGGTGGTCGCCGGCAAATCGCGCAGGTGGGCAAGGCTGTGAAGGCTGGTCACGGTAACGGCTCTCGGAAGGAAGATGGCCAGTATTGCCAAAGCGGCGCCGACACTCAAACGGTTGCGTGCTTAACAACAGTGCCACTGTTTGGACATTATTCTGTCATTCCCCCCCGCAATACTTGCGCCTGTTTTTCGGAAGCCCAGAACCTGTCTAGCCAGGCCCTTTCCGACTGACATGCCAACTTGGGGGCGGGCGCTTGAGCCTCCCCACTCTTTCCAACAGGGAGAACCTTATGCGTCTTGTTTCTACACTTACCGGAGTGAGCCTCACCGGCATGATGCTGGCTCTGAGTACTCCGGCCAGTGCTGCTGTCGACGCCAAGCTGCTCGAAATGCTCCGCGCCAACGGTTCGATCAACCAGGCGCAGTACAACGAACTGCAAGGCGACCTGGCAAAAGAAACCAAGGAAAAGGCCGACCAGAAAGCGCAGTCCGAGCGTCTGAGCTCCTTCGAACAAAAAGTGGCCTGGGCCGCCAAGACCCAGATCAAGGGTGATGTGCGCCTGCGTTACGAAGACGTCAACGTCGACAACCCGATCGCGCGCAGCCCCAACCAGGACCGTGAGCGCGTGCGCGCCCGTGTCGGCTTCTACAGCGAGATCAACCCACAGGTCGACGCCGGCGTGCGCGTGGCCACCGGCAGCAGCGCCGATGCCCGCTCCACCAACCAGAGCCTGGACAACTACTTCGAGAAGAAATCGCTGTGGGTCGACCTGGCCTACCTCGACTGGCACCCCACCGCCGTGCCCAACCTGCACCTGATCGGCGGCAAGATGCTGCAACCCTGGGTGAGCATGGGCGACATCATCTGGGACAGCGACATCAACCCTGAAGGCGTGGCCGTCACCTACAAGACCAACCTGGGCCCGGCCGAAGTGTTCGGCAGCCTCGGCCACTACAACCTGAAGGACAACGTCGACGGCGACGGCGTGCAGTTCAAGCACGATGCACAGCTGTACCACGGCCAGTTGGGCACCAAGTTCAACGCCGCCGACACCCTCAAGGTCACCGTGGGCGGCAGCATCTACGGCTACGACAACGACAAGGAGTCGGCCGCACTGCGTTCGCTGGGCAACACCACCAACGAGTTCAACCTGGTGGAAGGCTTCGGCCAACTGGACTTCACCGGCTTCGCCATCCCGCTGTCGGCATACGGCCAGTTCGTCAAGAACACCGAGAGCACCGATGGCAAGGACAAGGCCTGGCTGGCCGGCCTGAAGAGCAAAGTGGGTGCCTGGAGCCTGGACTACAACTACCGCGACGTGCAGCGCAACGCGGTGGTGAGCCTGTTCACCGACTCGGACTTCGGCAACGGCTTCACGGGTTCGCGTGGCCACAAGTTCAAGGTGGGCTACGAGATCGACAAGAACTTCGCCCTCGGCGCGGCCTACATGATGGCCAAGACCGACTACTCCAACTTGCCGAACAGCGATGCTGACGTCGATACGCTGCAGGTGGACCTGGAAGCCAAGTTCTAAACGTTACGCGCGTCTGGTTTCACTCTAAGGCGGGAAATGCCGACCCCATCCGGCATTTCCTGCCTTTTTTTGCCTGCCAGAAATGCGTCGGCCCTATCGCCGGCAAGCCGGCTCCCACAGGGTAGGTCTCACCCCTGTGGGAGCCGGCTTGCCGGCGATAGGGCCGGAACAGGCAAACCTGGTAATCAGCGCTTGCGCAGGATCACGCTACCAATCGAATACCCCGCCCCGAACGAGCTCAGCACACCCAGCGAACCCTTGGCCAGGTCATCCTGGTACAGGTGGAAGGCAATCACCGACCCCGCCGAACTGGTGTTGGCATAACGGTCCAGGATCACCGGCGCTTCCTGCTCGTCCACTTCGCGGCCCAGCAGCTTCTTGACGATCAGGTGGTTCATGCTCAGGTTGGCCTGGTGCAGCCAGAAGCGCTTGACGTCGCTCGGTTGCAGGTCGTTCTCTTCCAGGTGCTGGCCGACGATCTCAGCCACCTTCGGGCACACCTCACGGAACACCTTGCGGCCTTCCTGGATGAACAGTTTGTCCGCGGCGCCCTCGCCCTCTTCCGCCGCTCGGTTGAGGAAACCGAAGTTGTTGCGGATGTTGTTGGAGAACTCGGTCCACAGCTTGCTGCTGACGATGTCGAACTGGTGCTTGGAGGTGGCCTGGTCGGCACGCTCGAGCAGCACGGCGGTGGCGGCGTCACCGAAGATGAAGTGGCTGTCGCGGTCACGGAAGTTCAGGTGCCCGGTGCAGATCTCCGGGTTGACCATCAGCACCGCGCGGGCCTGGCCCAGCTGCACGCTGTTGGCGGCGGTCTGGATACCGAAGGTGGCCGACGAGCAGGCCACGTTCATGTCGAAGGCGAAACCCTGGATGCCCAGTGCCTGCTGCACTTCGATGGCGATGGCCGGGTACGGGCGCTGCAGGTTGGAGCAGGCGACGATCACCCCGTCGACATCGGCGGCGGTGCGGCCGGCACGTTCCAGCGCCTGGCGCGCGGCGGCCACGGCCATCTCGCAGAGGATCGACGGTTCGTCGTTGGAGCGCTCGCGCAGGCGCGGCTTCATGCGCTGCGGGTCGAGGATGCCGGCCTTGTCCATCACGAAGCGGCTTTTGATGCCCGAGGCCTTCTCGATGAAGGCGGCGTCGGACAGCGGCGCCGCCTCGACCTCGCCACGCTCGATGGCGGCGGCGTTGTCGCGGTTGAACTGCTGCGACCAGGTGTTGAAGGATTCCACCAGTTCTTCGTTGGAAATGCTCTGGGCCGGGGTATACAGGCCGGTGCCGCTGATCACGACGTTGTGCACGGTCGTTCCTCTGGTCAAAGGCCATCGCCAAACGGCGCAGGCCGGGAAAAGGGCAACATCATGGCACCTTGGTGCCAACTTTCAGGCGAGGGCTGCGCCCTCGTTCGCGGCACAAGGCCGCTCCTACAATATCGGCGCTCGTCTGTAGGAGCGGCCTTGTGCCGCAAACGGCCGCACAGCGGCCGCAAATTCCGTCAAGTTTGCCACAACTTGCAACGGTTAGGCTTCCACCTGACTCCACTGCTTGCTCAGTCGTTTGTCGGAAATCGGCACCTTGGTGCCCAACTGCTGCGCGAACAGCGACACGCGGTATTCCTCCAGCAACCAGCGATACAGCATCAACTGCTCATCGCGCTTACCTTCCTGGGCATGCTTGTCGGCACGGGCCTTGTACTGGGCCCAGCAATTGGCCAGCTCGCCGCTCCACACCCGGTCCTTCTGCACCTGCGAGCCCAGCTTCTCCAGGCGCAGTTCAACGGCCTTGAGGTAGCGCGGCAGCTCCTTGAACCACACCCCTGGGGTTTCGCGCACGAAGCCCGGGTACACCAGGTTGGCCAGTTGCTGCTTGATGTCGTTGAGCGCCACCGCCTGGCTCAGGTCGATCTTGCCCTTGAAGCGCTTCTGCAAGCCATGCCACAGCTTGAGCACCTCGAGGGTCTGGCGGGCCAGGCGCTCGGCATGCTCGGCCCATCTGCCGCGCTTGCGCTCGGCCAGCGAAGCCAGGCCGGCGCCATCGCGCGGCAGGGGCTCTTCACCCTCGAGCACACAGCTGTCGAGGCTGGCCAGCAGGATATCCTCGACCAGCGCCTCGACCCGTCCCAGCTCGCGGTACAGCAGGCCCAGTTCGGTCAGCCCCGGCAGCTTGCCGCGCAGGAACTTGGCGGGCTCGGCCAGCTGTTGCAGCAACAGGCGCTGCAACGCGCGGCGGTGCTGGAACTCGGCTTCGGCCAGGGTGGAGAAACGCCCCTCGCGCACCGTGCCGTTGTCCTCGACCAGCGCCGGGTAGACGGTCATCGACAGCCCGGCGATCTTCTGCTGGGCGGTCTGCGCCACCTCGGCGAAGGCCTTGGCCTGCACCGGCTGCTCGGCCTTTTCGTTGCGCGGCAGGGCCAGCGCGGCCTGGCTGGCGGCGGCGAAGCGCGCGGTCAGCTCGGCCAGGTCACGGCCCTCGCCGAGGAACTTGCCCTGGGCGTCGACCACTTCGATGTTCATGCGCAGGTGGCCCTCGACCAGCCCGGCGGCCTCGGCCCAGGCCTCGTCGGACACCCGCGCGCCGGTCATGCGCAGCAGCTCCTGGCCCAATGCCTGAGGCAGCGCGCCCTGGCCGAAGCTCAAGCGCGCCAGCGCCGCCTTGACGAAGTCCGGCACCGGCACGAAGTTCTTGCGCAACGCCTTGGGCAGGTTACGCACCAGGGCGATGCATTTGGCCTCCAGCAAGCCGGGTACCAGCCACTCCAGGCGCTCGCCCGGCAGGTTCGGCAGCAGCGGTGCCGGCACCCGCACGGTCACGCCGTCACGCGGGTGGTTGGGCTCGAAGTGGTAGCTCAGCGACAGGCGCAGATCGCCCACTTGCAGATGGTCCGGGTACTGCGCGGCGGTAACTTCGCTGGCCTCGCGGGCCAACACGTCCTCTTCGCGCATGATCAGCAGGTTGGCATCCTTCTGGCTGGTCATCCGGTACCAGGCGTCGAAGGTCGCGGTCTGGTGGATCTCAGCCGGCAGGCGCGCCTCGTAGAAGGCGTACAGCGTCTCCTCGTCGGCGAGGATGTCGCGGCGGCGGGCCTTGGCCTCCAGTTCGTCGAGCTGTTCGAGCAGGCGCTTGTTGGCCGCCAGGCACTTGGCCCGCGACTGGATCTCGCCACCCACCAGGCCCTCGCGGATGAACAGCTCGCGGGAGGTGACCGGGTCGATGGGGCCATAGTGCACGGGCCGGCGGCCCACCAGGATCAGCCCGTACAGGGTGATCTGCTCGTAGGCCACCACCTGGCCGCGCTTCTTCTCCCAGTGCGGCTCGAAGTGGTTCTTCTTGATCAGGTGGCCCGCCAACGGCTCGATCCAGTCCGGCTCGATCTTGGCCACCATGCGCGCGTACAGCTTGGTGGTCTCAACCAGTTCTGCGGCCATCACCCACTGCGGGCGCTTGCGGCCGATGCCGGACGACGGATGGATCCAGAAGCGGCGCTGGCGCGCCCCTTGGTAGTCGCCTTCCTCGGTCTTCTGCCCGATCTGGCTGAGCAGGCCGCTGAGGATGGCCTTGTGCAGCGGCTGGTAGTCGCAGGCGTCCTTGTTCACCGTCAGTTGCAGGTCGCGGCAGATCAGCGCCAGCTGACGGTGGGCATCACGCCATTCGCGCAGGCGCAGGTAATTGAGGAAGTGCTTGCGGCACCAGTTGCGCAGCGGGTTGGCGGTCAGCGCCTGGCGCTGCTCCTCGAAACCACGCCACAGGTTGACCAGGGCGGCGAAGTCCGAGTCGACGTCCTTCCATTGCGCGTGGGCCTGGTCGGCGGCCTGCTGGCGCTCCGGCGGGCGCTCGCGCGGGTCCTGCACCGACAGGCTGCTGGCAACGATCAGCACTTCCTGCAAGCTGCCCTGGCGCGCGCCTTCGAGCAGCATGCGCCCCAGCCGTGGGTCGATCGGCAGGCGCGCCAACTGGCGGCCCAACGGCGTCAGCTGGTTCTCGCGGTTGACCGCCGACAGCTCCTGCAACAGGTTGAAGCCGTCGCTGATGGCCTTGCCATCCGGCGGCTCGATGAACGGGAAGGCGTCGATGGCACCCAGGCGCAGGTGCAGCATCTGCAGGATCACCGCGGCCAGGTTGGTACGCAGGATCTCCGGGTCGGTGAAGGCCGGGCGGCCGTTGAAGTCGTCCTCGCTGTAGAGGCGGATGCAGATGCCCGGCTCGACCCGGCCGCAACGACCTTTACGCTGGTTGGCGCTGGCCTGCGACACCGCCTCGATGGGCAGGCGCTGCACCTTGGCGCGGTAGCTGTAGCGGCTGATGCGCGCGGTGCCGCTGTCGATCACGTAGCGGATGCCCGGCACGGTCAGCGAGGTCTCGGCGACGTTGGTCGCCAGCACCACGCGCCGGCCGCTGTGGGACTGGAAGATGCGCTGCTGCTCGGCCGGCGACAGGCGCGCGTACAGCGGCAGGATCTCGGTATGGCGCAGTTGCGCCTTGCGCAGCATGTCAGCGGCGTCGCGGATCTCGCGCTCACCGGGCAGAAACACCAGCACATCGCCCGGGCCCTTGCCCTGGCTGCGCTCGTGCTGGGCGATCTCGTCGAGGCTGGCGAGGATCGCCTGGTCGACGGTGAGGTCGTCCTCGATCTGGTTGCCCTCCTCGTCCTGCTCGCTGGTCAGCGGGCGGTACCAGGTCTCGACCGGGTAGGTGCGCCCAGACACCTCGATGATCGGCGCGCCGTCGAAGTGCTGGGAGAAGCGCTCCAGGTCGATGGTCGCCGAGGTGATGATCAGCTTCAGGTCCGGCCGGCGGTGCAGCAGGGTCTTGAGGTAGCCGAGCAAGAAATCGATGTTCAGGCTGCGCTCGTGGGCCTCGTCGACGATGATCGTGTCGTAGCGTTCGAGGAAGCGGTCGTGCTGGGTTTCGGCCAGCAGGATACCGTCGGTCATCAGCTTGACCAGGGTGTTGGCGTCGCTCTGGTCCTCGAAGCGCACCTGGTAGCCGACCAGCGCCCCCAACGGTGTACCCAGCTCTTCAGCGACCCGCGCCGCCACACTGCGCGCGGCGATCCGCCGGGGCTGGGTGTGGGCGATCAAGCCATGGCTGCCACGGCCCAGCTCCAGGCAGATCTTCGGCAACTGGGTGGTCTTGCCAGAGCCGGTCTCGCCGGCGATCACCAGCACCTGGTGCTCGGCCAGGGCTTTCTTGATCTCGTCGCGCTTGGCGGCGATCGGCAGGCTGTCGTCGTAGCGGATGGTCGGCACGCTCTGCTGGCGCGCGGTGACCTGGGCGAAGGAGGCCTGGACCTTGTCCACCCACTGCGCCAGCTTGCCCTCGTCGGGGCGCTTGCGCAGCTCGTGCAGTTGCCGCCGCAGGCGATGGCGGTCGGCGATCATGGCGTGGTCGAGGTTGTTCAGCAGTTGGTCGATGGCGTGGTCTGTCATGGGGCTTTTCAGTGGCGCAGCGGGCGCTGCTCTTTTCATGATCGGCATGCGTTGAGGGGCGGGATTGTCGCAGATTTGCCGACAGATTGCTGTGCGCGGCGACGCCATCGCCGGCAAGCCGGCTCCCACAGGATGGGATTGTGGGAGCCGGCTTGCCGGCGATGGCCGCACCTCCAATGTTTAGCCAAGCGCGGAATGAACATCGCCATACACTGCTTTAATCAACATTCCAGGCCATGTGAGTATCCAAGGCATGCTCCCCGACCCGATCATCGCCCGCCCGCTGTCCCGCCCTTCGCTGCCGAAGGCCAGGGCCCGTGCCGGCGAGAATCCGCTGGTGCACATCATCCTCGCCTTCTGGGCCCTGTGGCACTGCCGTCACGCCCGCCCACCGGACACTTCGCTCGCTTTGCACTGACCCGCTCCGGCCTCATCGCCGGCCATTTCAGTTTGACCGTCCGTAAAACCACGGCGGTCCCGTGCGCCCGTGGGCGCGAGCGAACCCATCATGCACTTTGCTCCAGCCGAGCAGGCCAGACGCTTCCTGGCCGACAACCCCGATATCGACCTGATCGAACTGTTCATCCTCGACGCCAACGGCGTGCCGCGCGGCAAGCTGTTGCACCGTGACGAGCTGCTGGCGGTGTTCGACAGCGGCCGCCCGCTGCCCAGCACCATCCTCGGCCTCACCCTCAACGGTGACGATGTGGAAAACTCCGGCCTGGTCTGGGACGTCGGCGACATCGACTGCCGCGCCTACCCGCTGGAGGGCAGCCTGGTACGCCTGCCCTGGCGCCGCGTGCCGACCGCCGCGGTGCAGGTCAGCATGCATCCCAGCGAAGGCCTGCCGGCCAGCATCGCCGACCCGCGCCATGTGCTGCTGCGGGTGATCGAGGCGCTCAAGGCCGATGGCTACCACCCGGTGATGGCCTGCGAGCTGGAGTTCTACCTGCTCGACCAGCAGCGCGACGCCCAGGGCCGCCCGCAACCGGCCCTGGACAACGACGGCGGCCGCCCGCGCACCACCCAGGTGTACGGCTTGCGCGAACTGGAGCAGATCGAACCCTTCCTCGCCGACCTCTACGCCGCCTGCAAGGCGCAAGGGATTCCGGCGCGCACGGCGATCTCCGAATACGCCCCCGGCCAGGTGGAAATCACCCTGGAACACGGCGACGCGCTGCAAGCCATGGACCAGGCCGTGCGCTACAAACGCCTGGTCAAGGGCATCGCCCACGCCCACGGCATGCAGGCCTGCTTCATGGCCAAGCCGTTCGCCCAGCTGGCCGGCACCGGCATGCACATGCACCTGAGCCTGGCCGACGCCGACGGCCACAACCTGTTCGCCAGCGAAGACAAGGCCGGCACCCCGCTGCTGCGCCAGGCCGTGGCCGGCATGCTGCGCCACCTGCGCGAGTCGCTGCTGCTGTTCTGCCCCAACGCCAACTCGTACCGCCGCTTCCAGGCCAACAGCTACGCGCCGCTGGCCCCCACCTGGGGCGTCGACAACCGCACCGTGAGCCTGCGCGTACCGGGCGGGCCGGCCAACAGCCGGCATGTGGAGCACCGCATCTGCGGCGCCGACGCCAACCCCTACCTGGCGGCCGCGGCGATCCTCGCTGCCAGCCACCAGGGCATCCGTGAACAGCTCGACCCCGGTGCGCCGGTCGAAGGCAACGGTTATGCCCAGGCCAGCGAACACCTGCCCACCGACTGGCTGACCACCCTCGACGCCCTGGAGCAGTCGCCCTGGGCACGCGAAGCCTTCGGCGCGGACTTCCTCGGTGTGTACCTGAAGGTCAAGCGCGCCGAGTACCGCCAGTTCATGGCCGAAGTCAGCGAACAGGACTGGCGCTGGTACCTGCACCAGGCCTGAGCCCAGCACTACAACAAGGAACACTCATGAACGCAGCAGTGAACAAGGGGCCGGCCCAGCGCGCGCCGTCCTACTACAGCGCCACCCTCAACGACGCCACCGAGTACCCCACGCTCAAGGGCACGGTGCAGGTCGACGTGGCGATCATCGGTGGCGGCTTCACCGGCGTGGCCACCGCGGTGGAACTGGCAGAACGCGGCTTGAAGGTGGCCATCGTCGAGACCAACCGCATCGGCTGGGGCGCCAGTGGCCGCAACGGCGGCCAGGTCACCGGCAGCCTGTCGGGCGACGAGGCCATGCGCACGCAGATGCGTGATCGCCTGGGCGCCGAGGTGGACGACTTCATCTGGCACCTGCGCTGGCGCGGGCACCAGATCATCGAGCAGCGGGTGGAGCGCTACGGCATCGCCTGCGACCTCAAGCGCGGCCACCTGCACACCGCGATGAAGCCTTCGCACATGACCGAGCTGCGCGCCTTCGAGGCCGAGGCCCAGCGCCGCGGCATGGGCGACCAGGTGCAGCTGCTCGACCAAAGCGCCATGGCCCGCCACCTGGAGAGCCCGCTGTACATTGGCGCGCTGAAGAACCAGCGCAACCTGCACCTGCACCCGCTCAACCTGTGCCTGGGTGAAGCCCGCGCCGCCCACAGCCTGGGCGCGCTGATCTTCGAAAACTCCGAGGTGCTGGAGATCGTCCATGGCCCGCGCCCGGCGGTGGTCACCGCCCAGGGGCGAATCGAGGCACGCCAGGTGATGCTGGCCGGCGACGTCTACCACAAGCTGGAAAAGCGCCAGCTCAAGGGCAAGATCTTCCCGGCCATGGGCGGCATCGTCACCACCGCGCCGCTGGGCGAGCTGGCGGCGCAGATCAACCCGCAGGACCTGGCGGTGTACGACTGCCGCTTCGTGCTCGACTACTACCGCCTGACTGCCGACAAGCGCCTGTTGTTCGGTGGCGGCGCCAACTATTCCGGGCGTGACTCGCGGGACATCGAAGCCGAGCTGCGCCCGTGCATCGAGCGCACGTTCCCGGCGCTCAAGGGCGTGCCGATTGAGTTCAAGTGGAGTTGCGCCATGGGCATCGTGGTCAACCGCATCCCGCAGCTGGGCAAGCTGTCGGACAACGTCTGGTATTGCCAGGGCTATTCCGGGCATGGCGTGGCCACCAGCCACATCATGGGCGAGATCATGGCCGAGGCCTTGACCGGGACGCTGGAGAAGTTCGACACCTTCGCGGCGTGCAAGCACATCAAGGTGCCGGTGGGGGATTTGTTGGGCAATCCGCTGCTTGCGGCGGGGATGTGGTACTACCAGATGCTCGAAAAATTGCGCTGAATCTTAAGCTGAGCGCTTTTGTAGGAGCGGCCTTGTGTCGCGAAAGGGCCGCAAAGCGGCCCCAGGATTTCAGTACTGATGCAGAAATTGCTGGGGCCGCTTCGCGGCCCTTTCGCGGCACAAGGCCGCTCCTACAGCGATCGCACAGGTAGCTATCAGGCGATCTTTTTCAGGCCCTGCTTCTTCAGCTCTTCATCACGCAGCTCGCGGCGCAGGATCTTGCCGACGTTGGTGGTCGGCAGCGCGTCGCGGAACTCGATGTAGCGCGGCACCTTGTAGCCGGTGACGTTGGCGCGCATGTGCTCCATCACCTGCTCCTTGGTCAGGGTCATGCCCGGCTTGACCACGATGAACACCTTGATCACCTCGCCAGACTTCTCGTCCGGCACGCCGATGGCTGCGCATTGCAGCACACCCGGCAAGGCGACGAGCACGTCTTCGAGCTCGTTGGGGTACACGTTGAAGCCCGAGACCAGGATCATGTCCTTCTTGCGGTCGACGATGCGCATGTAGCCGTCAGCCTGGATCACGGCGATATCACCGGTCTTCAGCCAGCCGTTGCTGTCGAGGATCTCGGCGGTGGCGTCTTCACGCTGCCAGTAGCCCTTCATTACCTGCGGGCCCTTGATGCACAGCTCGCCCACTTCACCCAGGGGTAGTTCCTGGCCGTTGTCGTCGATGACCTTGCACAGCGTGGACGGCACCGGAATGCCGATGGTGCCGACCTGGTTGGCGTCGGACGGGTTGACCGTGGCCACCGGGCTGGTCTCGGTCATGCCGTAGCCTTCGCAGATGGCGCAACCGGTGACGGTGCGCCAGCGCTCGGCCACGCTCTGCTGCAGCGCCATGCCGCCGGACAGGGTGATCTTCAGCGCCGAGAAGTCCAGGTTGCGGAAGGTTTCGTTGTTGCACAGGGCGACGAACAGGGTGTTGAGCCCGACGAAGCCGCTGAACTTCCACTTGCCCAGCTCCTTGACCATGGCCGGCAGGTCGCGTGGGTTGCTGATCAGCACGTTGTGGTTGCCGATCAGCATCATCGCCATGCAATGGAAGGTGAACGCGTAGATGTGGTACAGCGGCAGCGGGGTGATGAGGATCTCGCAGCCTTCGTGCAGATTCGAGCCCATCAGCGCCCGGCACTGCAGCATGTTGGCCACCAGGTTGCGGTGGGTGAGCATCGCGCCCTTGGCAACGCCCGTGGTGCCGCCGGTGTACTGCAGCACGGCGACATCGCCGGACTGTGGGTTGGCCTCGGTGACCGCGCCGCCCCTGCCCAGCGCCAGTGCGTCGTTGAAGCGCACGGCGTTGGGCAGGTTGTAGGCCGGCACCATTTTCTTCACGTACTTGATGACGCTGTTGATCAGCAAGCGCTTGAGCGGTGGCAACAGGTCGGCCACTTCGGTGACAATGACGTGCTTGACCTGGGTCTTGGGTACGACCTTTTCAGCCAGGTGGGCCATGTTGGCCAGGCACACCAGCGCCTTGGCCCCGGAATCGTTGAACTGGTGCTCCATTTCCCGCGCGGTGTACAGCGGGTTGGTGTTGACCACGATCAAGCCGGCGCGCATGGCACCGAACACGACGACGGGGTATTGCAGGACGTTGGGCAGCTGCACGGCGATACGATCGCCGGGCTTGAGGTCGGTATGCTGTTGCAGCCAGGCAGCGAAGGCGCCCGACAGCGCATACAGCTCGCCGTAGGTGATGGTCTTGCCCAGGTTGCTAAAGGCTGGTTTGTCGGCGAAACGTTGGCAGGATTGCTTGAGTACCGCCTGGATATTGGGGAATTCGTCAGGATTGATGTCCGCCGTAATTCCGGCTGGGTACTTATCCTTCCAAAAATGTTCGATCATGGAAGCCCGCTCCTTCAGCAACAGCGAATTCGGTACGCGTCGATGCGCTTATTATTGATATGGGAGGCCGGCTCATTGCAAACCGGATCCTCTGAAAGCGCGCCGAGCGTAACAGCTTTGTTCGGGGTCGCCTAGAGGCCGAAATGGGCCAGCAGGTCACAAAAATGACTCTATGAACAATACAGGTCATTTTTAGAGTAATTATCCAAAATGTCGCGAATTCGGCTGAATTGTCCGCGCTAGAGCCGCACGCCCGCCCTTGTAGGAGCGGCCTTGTGTCGCGAAAGGGGTGCGCAGCGCCCCCAGGATCTGGAAGCACACCTCTAAATCGCCGGGGCCGCTTTGCGGCCCTTTCGCGGCACGAGGCCGCTCCTACAGCAATAGCGCTCTTCTCAAGCGCCACTCTGTACCTGTGGGAGCCGGCTTGCCGACGATGGCGTCAGCAGGGCCCCACAGGATCTTGCTCCTTTCACGCGATATCGCGCAGCTCCCGGCGCAGGATCTTGCCCACCGGCGTCATCGGCAGCGATTCACGCAGCACGATATGCTTGGGCACCTTGTAGCCGGTGAAGTTGGCCTTGCAGAAGGCCTTGAGCTCTTCCACGCTCACCCCGCCCGCCCGTGGCACCACGAACAGCTTCACCGCCTCGCCGGAGCGCTCGTCGGGCACGCCGATAGCGGCGCAGCTGGCCACCTGCGGATGGCTCATCAGCACGTCCTCGATTTCGTTGGGGTACACGTTGAAGCCCGAGACGATGATCATGTCCTTCTTGCGGTCGACGATGCGGGTGAAGCCGTCGGGGTCGATGACCGCGATGTCGCCGGTACGGAACCAACCGTCCGCATCCAGCGCCTGGGCAGTGGCCTCCGGCTGCTGCCAGTAGCCCTTCATCACCTGCGGCCCCTTGATGCACAGCTCGCCGCGCTCACCCAGTGGTTGCTCGACACCGTCGTCGTCGATCACCTTGAACGCCGTGCCCGGCACCGGGATGCCCACCGTGCCCAGACGCGCCAGCTGGCCGTAGGGGTTGGTGCTGGCCACCGGCGAGGTTTCGGTGAGGCCGTAGCCCTCGACGATACGACAGCCCGTCAGTGCCTCCCAGCGCTCGGCGGTGGCCTTGACCAGTGCGGTGCCGCCGGAATTGGTGACCTTGAGCGCGGAGAAGTCCAGGGCCTTGAAGCCCGGGTGGTCCATCAGCGCGACGAACAGCGTGTTCAACCCCAGCAGCGCCGAGAAACGCCACTTGCCCAGCTCCTTGATGAAGCCGGGAATATCACGCGGGTTGGTGATCAGCACGTTGTGGTTGCCGGTGACCATCATGCACATGCAGTTCGCGGTGAAGGCATAGATGTGGTACAGCGGCAGCGGCGCGATCATCACCTCCTGCCCTTCCTTGATCAGCGGCTGGCCGTCGGGGCCGGGCTGGGCGAAGCAGGCCAGCACCTGGAGCATGTTGGCCACCAGGTTGCCGTGGGTGAGCATGGCGCCCTTGGCCAGGCCAGTGGTGCCACCGGTGTACTGCAGCACCGCGACATCCTCCTGCACCTGCGGCACCGGCTTGTGGGTGAGCCCGCGCCCTTCACGCAGCACCTGCTTGAACGACACCGCCTGGGGCAGTTGATAGGCGGGCACCATCTTCTTCAGCTTGTCGACCACGGTATTGACCAGCCAGCCCTTGGCGGTGGGCAGCAGGTCGCCCATCTTGGCCTCGATCAGGTAGTCGATGCCGGTGTCGGCCAGCACCTCCTGCACGCGGCTGCCGAACATGTTCAGGTACACCAGTGCCCGAGCGCCGGAGTCCTTGAACTGGTGGCGCATCTCCCGCGCGGTGTACAGCGGGTTGGTGTTGACCACGACCAGCCCGGCGCGCATGGCGCCGAACACGGCGATGGGGTATTGCAGGACGTTGGGCATCTGCACCGCGATGCGGTCGCCCGGCTTGAGGTCGGTGTGCTGCTGCAGCCAGGCGGCGAAGGCCGCGGAATGGCATTCGAGCTCGGCGTAGCTGAGGGTGACACCCAGGTTGCTGAACGCCGGGCGATCGGCGAAACGCTTGCAGGAGCGTTCGAACACCTCGACGACGGAGGTGTAGCTGCTCATGTCAATGGTGGAAGGCACGCCCGCCGGGCGCTTGTCGTTCCAGAAATCGGCTTGCATTTATTGTTGGTCCTCTGCCGGAGCGTCCCTTGACCTGATTGCCGGCTGGCAAAAAGGCGTTCTGCCGACGTTAGCAGTTCGTGCAAAGGTGGCAAATACGCCAAGTGCTGCCATTAACATTGTGAATCTTATTTGTGCCCTTCCTGCAATCCGGGCGGTTGCGCATACACTGTCCGACGAACCCCGCGCGCAAGGATCCGCCATGCCCCACGACGCCTTCTGGCTGCCCGCCAGCGAGCACTGCAGCCTCTACGTGCACCAGTGGCTGCCGGCCACGCCGGTCAAGGCCGTGGTGTTGCTGGCCCATGGCATGGCCGAGCATGCCGGGCGCTACCAGCGCCTGGGGCAGGCGCTGAACGCCGCCGGCTACGCCCTGTTCGCTCCCGACCAGCGCGGCCACGGGCGCACCGCCGAGCTGGGCCACCTCGGCCTGTTCGCCAGCCACAATGGCTGGAATGCCGTGGTCAACGACCTGGGCCTGCTGGCCCAGCACATCGGCCAGCTGTTCCCCGGCACCCCCCTGTTCCTGTTCGGCCACAGCATGGGCAGCTACATCGCCCAGGCCTACCTGCTGCACCACAGCGCCAGCCTGCAAGGGGCGATCCTCAGCGGCTCGAACTTCCAGCCGGTGGCGCTGTACCGCGCGGCGCGCCTGATCGCCCGGCTCGAAGCCTGGCGCCAGGGGCCGCTGGGCAAGAGCGCGCTGATCGACTGGTTGTCGTTCGGTTCGTTCAACAAGGCCTTCAAGCCCAACCGCACGGCGTTCGACTGGCTTAGCCGCGACCCCGACGAGGTGGACAAGTATGTCGCCGACCCGCTGTGCGGCTTTCGTTGCAGCAACCAGCTATGGCTTGACCTGCTGCAAGGCCTTGCGCAGATCAGCCAGCCGAAGCACCTGGCGCAGATCGATCCGAACCTGCCGTTGCTGGTGACCGGCGGCGAATGTGATCCGGTGAGTGCCGGCAAGCGTCTCACCGTTCTGGCCGATGCCCTGCGCGCGAACGGCAACCGTCATGTACAGTTGCACGTTTACCCCGGCGCACGGCACGAAGTGCTCAACGAAACCCATCGCGACGAGGTCACCGCCGACATCATCGCCTGGCTGGAGCAGGCGCTGGCCCTTGGCCGCCCTGCCCGCAGTGAATGATAGGCGCCCTCCCTCGCCCTCAAGGAAGCCCCGATGACCCAGGTCACCAACACGCCCTACGAAGCCCTCGAAGTCGGCCAGAAAGCCGTATACGAAAAGTCTGTGGAAGAGCGCGACATCCAGCTGTTCGCCGCGATGTCCGGTGACCACAACCCGGTGCACCTGGATGCCGAGTTCGCGGCCAAGAGCATGTTCAAGGAGCGTATCGCCCACGGCATGTTCAGCGGCGCGCTGATCAGCGCCGCAGTGGCCTGCACCCTGCCTGGCCCCGGCACCATCTACATAGGCCAGAAGATGAGCTTCCAGAAGCCGGTGAAGATCGGCGACACCCTGACCGTGCGCCTGGAAATCCTCGAAAAGCTGCCCAAGTTCAGGGTGCGCATCGCCACCAACGTGTACAACCAGAACGACGAACTGGTGGTTGAGGGCGAAGCCGAGATTCTCGCCCCGCGCAAGCAGCAGACCGTCGAGCTGGTGAGCCCGCCGAATTTCGTCGCCAGCTGATACACCGCCAGGGAGACTTGCAGGCCCCTTTCGCCGGCAAGCCGACTTGTCGGCTTACACGTGCTTGTAGGAGCGGCCTTGTGTCGCGAAAGGGCTGCAAAGCAGCCCCGACCATTCGTGCCGCGCAATCGATCGCCGGGGCCGCCCTGCGGCCCTTTCGCGACACAAGGCCGCTCCTACACAAGCCGAGTGTTCACCTGGCATCTGTGGGAGCGGGCTTGCCCCGCAATGCGCTCAGGCGCTCAGCCCAGCTCGCGCAAGCGCCGTTCGATATGCCGTCGCTCCGGCCCCTGCCGGGTCAGCGCCAGCGCCCGTCGCCAGGCCTCCCGGGCCTGTTCGATGTGGCCCAGCTGGCGGTGCAGCTCGGCCCGCGCGGTGTGGGCCAGGTGGTAATCAGCCAGCTCGCCGCGCCCCAGAATCGCCTCGATCACCCGCAACCCCGCCTCGGCGCCATCGCGCCGGGCCAACGCTGCCGCGCGGTTGAGCTCGATCACTGGTGACGGCCAGTGCCGCTGCAACAGCTCGTACAAGCCGACGATCTCATCCCAGTCCGTGGCCTGCGCGCTGGGCGCCTCGGCATGCACCGCGGCAATCGCCGCCTGCACGCTGTAGGGCCCCAAATCCCCACTGCGCAGCGCCTGGCGCACCAGTTGGCAGCCTTCTTCGATCTGCGCCCGGTCCCACAAGCCGCGGTCCTGTTCATCGAGCACCACCAACTCACCCTCGGCATCGCTGCGCGCGCGCTGGCGCGAGGCCTGCAGCAGCATCAATGCCAGCAGGCCGAGCACTTCGGCGTCCGGCAGCAACTGCGCCAGCAGCCGCCCCAGGCGGATCGCCTCGTCGGTCAGGGCCTGGGTCACCACATCCTCGCCGGCCGATGCCGAATAGCCCTCGTTGAACACCAGGTAGATCACCCGCAACACGCTGTCCAGTCGCTCGGGCAGCTCCGCCAGCGCGGGCACCTGGTAGGGGATTTTCGCATCGCGGATCTTCGCCTTGGCGCGCACGATGCGCTGGGCGATGGTCGCCGGGCTTTGCAGGAAGGCCCGGGCGATCTGCTCGGTGGTCAGGTCGCAGACCTCACGCAGGGTCAGCGGCACCTGGGCATCGAACGCCAGCGCCGGGTGGCAGCAGGTGAAGATCAGCCGCAGGCGGTCGTCGGCCAGCAGTTCTTCGTCGCTGGGGTCTTGCCCCTGGCCTTCGAGCAGCATGATCAGGTCGGCCTGGGAGCGGTCGAAACGCGCGCGCCGGCGCAGCGCGTCGATGGCCTTGAAGCGCCCGGTGGACACCAGCCAGGCCCGTGGGTTGTCGGGGATACCATCGCGCTGCCAGCGCTCCACGGCAATGAAGAAGGCATCGTGCAGGGCCTCCTCGGCCAGGTCGAAGTCCCCCAGCAGGCGGATCAGGGTCGCCAGGATGCGCCGCGAGTCGCGACGGTAAACGGCCTCGACCTCGGCGCGCACCTGCTCCGCCGCCGCCATCAGTCAGGCATCCGCTGGGTCACTACCTCCACCAGGCGGTCCAGGCTCTCTCCCCAGCCCTGATGGAAGCCCATTTCCTCATGGGCGCGGCAGTCGGCGGCGTTCCAGTGCCAGGCACATGCGGTGTAGCGGGTCTTGCCGTGTTCCTCGTCAAAGCTGACCACAGCGGTCATGAAGGCTTTGTCCGACGGCACCCAGCCGGGGCGGAAGGCGTCGGTGAACACCAGCTTGTGCGGCGGATGAATCTCCAGGAACACCCCCTGGTGCGGGTACTCGCTGCCGTCGGGCGCGCGCATCAGGGTGCGGAACAGCCCGCCCGGCCACAGCTGCATCTCGCATTCGGGGGTGGTCATGCCGTGCGGCCCCCACCACTGCATCAGCCACTCGGGCTCGGTCCAGGCGCGGAACACCTTGGCCGGCGGGGCGTCGATCAAACGGCTGATGGCCAGCGCGTGCTGGGGTTGCGGCGGTTCTGGCAAAGTCATTGTTGTTGTTCTCCGTCCAGGTCAGGGTTGCAGTTCACGCACCGGCCGCACCTCGACACTGCCGACCCGTGCCGCCGGGATGCCCTTGGCGATGTTCAGCGCCTCGTTGAGGTCGCGGGCATCCACCAGGTAGAAGCCGGCCAGTTGCTCCTTGGTTTCGGCGAACGGGCCGTCGGTGAGGCTCATCTGCCCCCCGCGCACCCGTACCGTGGTGGCGGTCTGCACCGGCTTGAGCGCCTCGGCGGCGAGCATCCACCCCGAGCCCTGGATGGACTCGGCGTAGGCCATGCACTCGGCGTCTTCGGGGCTGTCGGGCAGGCTGTGCAACAGCGCTTCGTCACAATAGACCAGGCACAGGTATTTCATGATCGTCTCCGGCGTGAATGGGCGATGGGCGGTCGTCGCGTTCAGGGCTTGAGGTTGAACAGGGCTTTTTGCGTTTCCATGTCGAACGGCGCCGACCAGTGCTCATGCACCACCTGCCACTGGCCCCCGGTGCGCCGGTAGCCCACGGTGGCGCGCATGAAACCGCACTGGCTCTCGTCCTCCGCCGGGCCGCAACGGTTGAGCCAGTGGGCCAGCCCCAGGTCGCCGTCGGCGTGCACCGTCAGCTGCGCCAGTTCGAAGACCATGGCCCCGGTGCACATGTTCATGCACATCTCCCAGTGCGCCCGATAGGCGGCCTTGCCCTTGAATTGCAGGGCCTGGATGGCATCGAAGGCGACGATGTCGTCGGCGTAGGGCGCCACGATCTTGTCGACGTCGCGGTCGCGCACGGCTTGCATCCAGCCCTCGATCAGTTGACGGAGCTCTGTTTCGGCTGCGGTGTTCATCAGCATTCCCTCGGCAGATTCATCAGCGGGTGGCACCAAAGCACAGCGGCGCCTTCAACACTGGTCGAACGGGAAAACGGCAAATCGACAGCCAGCGCAAAAATCAGCCGAGGGGCGCCACCGGCTTAAGGAAGTACACCACCCGCTCGGTCTCGGCAAAGCCCAGCGCCGCGTGCATCCGCTGGCTGCCCAGGTTGTCCAGCGCGGCGTCCGAGGCCAGCTCACTGCAACCCCTGGCCGCCGCCCAGCGCTCGACAGCCGCGATCAGTGCACGGGCGACGCCCTGCCCGCGCCCGGCCGGCTCGACATAGATGCCTTCGAGAAAGGCCACCGGCGAGGTGCTGCTGCCGTTGACGTAGTCGTGGCGCACCGACGCCTCGGCCAGCCCCAGCGCCCGGCCCTGCTCATCCAAGGCCAACAGGGCCACCAGCGTGTCGGGGCGGCGGGCGATGTCGGCCATCTCGTCCCGGTGCTCGGCCGCCGGGCAGCCTGGCCAGAGGGCGCTGCGCAGGTGCAGCCAGGCCGGGGTGGTCGAGTCGCTACAGGTTTCGATCATTTGCGCTCCAGGGGAATCCAGATTTCCATCAGCGCTTGCGGCTCCGCCGGGTCGTAGCCGGCCGGGTAGCGCTCGAACACGGCGGCGTCGGCCTGGCGCTCGCCCGAGGCCGGCAGCCGCTGCTCGAAGATGGCGTCGAAGGTCGCCTTGAGGCCCTGCAAGCTGCCCCGGTGTTCGAACACCGCGTAGTGCTGGGGGGCCAAGACCAGGCGGGTGAAACCTTCGGGGAGCGTGGCCGTGCCGGTCACCTCGACACCTGCCAGGTAGTCGAATGCGCCCTGGCCATCGGGGTTGTAGCACACGCCGTAGCTGTCGTGGCCGTGCTGGCCGGGGACGTGGCCCAGCATCGGGGCGAAACGCTGCCAGAGCAGCTTGAGCTCGGCCAGGCGGGTGAAGTCATAGCGCTCGGACAGGCCAGCCAGGGTCAGCGTGCGGCCATCCTCGAAACGGGTGGGTGTGGTCATGGTTGATCAGGTCTCGGTGGGCGCGTTCCCCCGGAGCTTCGCGGGTGGCGGCGCGCATTGCCTTATGGGTCAGAGGCACGGTAGTAACGCCTTGGGCTGGCGTCAATCCGCGGTGCGAGGGGCTTATGCACTCGACGATGCCCACCCTATTGTTTCAACTCGACGTAAGCTGACCCTGCATGCCACAACATCACTCAAGTCGTGCCCTGTGCACACAGTCGCTATCCCCAAAATACACATGTACTCGCTTTGTGGAGTCAAGTAACCAGAACACGTAGGCCGTAGTTTCATTGATCAGCACCTGCAAATCCTCCTTTCGCTCGAACTTCCAGGCATGCCAAGCCCTATCCACCACCAACAAATATACAAAGTCTTCTTCTTGTTCTGCGATCAGCCTCCAGAATTCGGCATCATAGTACCTATAAGCGCCCACCATATGATAGGAGTCTAAACTTCCGCAGCCGCCATAAAAATTACAATCTAGATAATCGAGCAACTCGCGTAAAGCATCCTTTTCGAGTCGCTCGACCTCAAGGGCATTCGATGATATTTCTTCTTCAATCTCGACCTTTAAGTAATTCACCCGATCATCCCTTCCCTACAAACACCCTTACCATCACCGATCACCGCAGTCAGCGCTGTGATCAGAACAAACTAAGCCCGCGACCACACAACCTCGTCACTGTCTCCACAGAACACCAACACCTTTTTTGTAGCATCAAGCAACCAGTATATAAATCCAGTGGTTTCACTTAACAGCAATTGCAAATCTTCTGGCGTTCTAAACTGCCAGGCATGCCACTCATTATCCAGCACCAGCAAATAGACAAACCTTTCCTTCTGACAAGCCACCTTTTTCCAGAAATCAGCATCATAACTACAAGAGGCCTCCCTGATATAATTAGGATCCATGCCACCACCAGACTTATAAAAAGAGCCTTCCACATAGCGCAGGAAGTCATCCAGGTCCGCCTCAAGCACACGAGCGACCTCGATAGAATTCTGCAACAATTCCTCTTCAATTTCCCTTTGCAAATAATTCATCTCGCCTCACTCATACTTACTTTACCTTGCATGCCGCGCTCACTCACCGAAACTTCAGAGCGAAGATCTTAGCGCCGTCGCTTAGCAGCACTGACGTTCACCCTCCAAATCTGGAGGCAACCACCCTAAAACTCAAAATCGATGCGAGCTCACTCTACACACGACCAAACCACTTCATTCAATCTAACAGCAACCCCCTGATATACGAACTACGCACACCACCGCCAATCCAAAAATTTCTCACAGCACTCAAAACCTCCAGATCACCATGAAGAGCGGAATAAGCTCTTGCATGAAGGCAATGAACGACTCCCTTACATCTCTTGAAATCAAATAAGCTCTCCACCAGGACGCAGCCAATTGCGGCCCGCACCATCCAAGGTTCCTTGCGCGCGTCAAGAATTTTAATCGCCGGAGCAATCAAGGAAACATCAGCCAAAATAATCTCCCAATCCTCCCCCATGTCCTCAGCTGGGAGGCCCAACAACCTTGCAACTCGCAAACACACATCCGGCGGCGCGCCAAAGTACTCCATAAATTCCTCTCAACCAAACTCCCTGCCCATCTAAGAAAATTGCATCCAAACAAATTATGAAACCCTGCAAGACTTATCCATCTACAGAACGCGCCCAGCGCGATAAGAACCATCACAGAGCTCCACCAACTTATCACAAGCAGTTATTATCGCCACCTTATCTGAAGCACCCCCTACGGAATGGATATTATTCTTACACCAATTTCTAATATAACTAGCACCTACCAAAACAGAACAAGTGATACGCTCACCCATAAACTCAAAGACCATACCCCTATCACAGCCAAACACCTCCCCCTCCTTCACGTACACCCCAGCGACACCTACTCCCATACCCCCACCTTTAACCAAACAATCCAACAACTGTAAAATTTTACTATTTCCACACGCATCCAAAGAAAGAAAAATAGCAAGCAGACACTCACCTGAAATCTCACTCCGAGTGAGGCTACTCATTCCGTCGTAGAGGCTAACCAACTTATTACATGCTTTGAGCGTTGACTGCCTTTCAACGACCACGTTTCTATAACACCATTCCTCTATGAACCTCGCACCAGCCTCCATAGAGCAAATAACATGCTCACCATTATATTCAAACGACATGTCAAACCCATCAGAATCCAAGTAACTCGGAATACTCAGAGGATCACTATCACAACCCAATGAAATATCCGACATTTCCGTACCCACCCCTTCAAAGTCAAGCAGCCGTTCAATTAGCACCCCAATAAAACCCACACCATCAATAGCTGCAGGGATGTTGAAATCAAGCATACAGGTGCTCATTATCTCTCTATCAACAACGCTAAACACATTAACCTCTCTATAAGATGGATAAACATCAGAGCCTGCCCTGATATTCTTGCCAGAACAAACGATAAGACTTATGTCGCCGCAACATGGAACACAGGAGCCATCCTTCGCGCCAATCATTTCATTGCACTTACTCAAAACAGCCGCCAACCCTCCAAATTACAACTTACCCGTAGCATGTAGAGCTTCATCAGAGACCGTTTCGGCATGATCACCATGCCTATACAAGCCCGCCCTCTTCATTCTTAGCACTTAGCACTTCACCCCTTATAAGCCCTCCTCCCTCTTTCAAAATCACTATAAAGACTCACCAATCTTTTACAGTCATTCATCACCACTTCCCTTTCAATTACCACGTTCTCTTCACACCACCACTCAATATATTTAGCCCCTTCCAGCATTGAACAAATAACATAGCTTTCCATATACTCAAAAGACATCTCAAGCCCACCCGACTCTAGATAGTCCGGCACATTACCTAAATCCTCATCACACCCAAGAAAAACTCCAGACATCTCCAAGCCGACACTTTCAAACCTCAACAAACCATCCAGCAAAACCCTTACAAAGCACCGACACTCCAAACTAGAGGTATCATTGAATATATCCATACAGATACCCATTATCTTCCTACCCGCAGCACTATGCATAACTAATCACCTATAAGATGGCGTAAACCTCTTAAACACTTAATTGCATGCCTCCTCCCTATCTCCATTGACTCCCCGCCCCCATCAAGCACAGCTAAATACCCAAAACCTCACTCCTCTTTAGCGTCCCCTACAACCGTTAGCGACTCCTGAGCCTTCAACCTCTCTAAACAACACCATCTCAGCACACTTCTCAAGCACCCTCTCCCTATTCTCCGAAACGTTAACTTCACACCATTGCAAAACAGCTAGAGCCCCTTCAGGCATTGGACAAACAAAATACTCACCCATAAACTCAAATGACATATCAAAACGCCCTAAAAAAACATTGTTCGGTATGTCTTCCGGCCCTGCGGGCTCTGCATCACACCCAAGAAAGACGCTTGACATCTCCATGCCAATACCCTCAAGCCTTAAGAGCGAGTCAATCATTACCTCAAGAAGACTTCCGCACTCCACATCTCTGCAACCCCTGAAGCCCGTTAAACATAAGTCAAATACCTCACACTTCATGACATTCATAATTAAACTCACTCCGCTTTCGAATGAAAATTTCTTACCACCTTTGTCTCCATGTCTAAATACACCCTAAAGCCCATACAATCACAACTCGAATCATACAGCCTACTTCCATTTTTAATCGCCTCATAACACCTAACAACGCCGTTCGCGACCCTGACAAATAGACCTTATTTATCGAGATACCCATATAAGCATTCCACCAAAACACATTCGATAGCAGCCCTAACCATCCAAGGCGCCTTACACCTTTCAAGAATATGAATCACTGGAGAAATCAAGCGAACGTCGGCTAGAATTATTCTCCAATCCCCTCCCATCTCTTCAACAGCTAGACCTAGCAGTTCGGAAACTCGCGCACACAAATCTGACGACGCCCCATAGTACGTCATCAAGCCCCTTCGAAATCCGCTCCATATTAGATTACCAAACCCATACCTTTTTAAGTTCCAAATCTAGCGTCATCATACCCCTTGTAGAGCTCCACCAACTTATCACACGCAGCCATTATCACTGACCTTTCAGAACCCATATCTTCAGAGCGGACATTTTTCCCACACCAATCACGAATATAACAAGCCCCCACAGACATAGAGCAAACAACGTACTCCCCCATAAACTCAAATGACATTTTACCTCCTTTAGGATTCAGGTAAGCCGGGATGTTATCTGGATCCTCATCGCACTCCAGGTACACTCCCGACATACCTACCCCCACCCCATCGAAACTCAAAAGACACTCCAACAAAACCCCAACATAGCTATTCACCTGCAAACTGGAGTAAAGATAAAAATCCAACAAGCTATTTTTCGGAACACCACTACTCACAAGATTAGTCATGCCGCCATAAAGCCCCACCAGCTTTCTACTGAGACAAACCACTGACTCCCTTTCAAAAACCACATTTTTATCACACCACTCCTCTATATACTTCGCACCTTCAAGCATGGAGCAAACAACATACTCATCCATATATTCAAACGACATACAAAACCCATCAGCATCCAAATAGTCTGGAATACTGCGCGGGTCGCTATCACACCCTAGGAAGACCCCCGACATTTCTGTACCAATACCTTCAAGGCTTAACAGCCGATCAAGCAGAACAGCAATAAAACTTTCACGCTCCAAACTTTTACACAAATTGAAATCAAGCATGCAAGCCCCCATCACCCCCAAATCATTCTCACTAAACATGAAGCCCCCAAAAAATTACTTGATAGACGGATGAAAATTTGACACTGCCTTAGTATCTTTATTCAAGTAAACCCTAAAAGTCATACCATTGTAAGAAGAATTATAACCAGTTGCACCTTCCGCAACCGCCTCTCGATACTTTAGCAATGCCGCTCTTAGGCCATTAAGATAAACCCTATTCGTTGAGTGTTGAAGGTCATCATAAAGCGTTTTCGGCGTACGAAACTCCTTAACACCAACCACATTCAGCCCTCTATCCAAAGCATCCCCCTCATAAAACACCTGTGTAATGCCCTTAACATCGCCTGGAGTCTCCGAAATCACGCGCAACCGTTTTTCATCCACCACCCTCATAAACTCACTGCGACTATGCGCCCCTTTAACTCCATGCTTTTGGGTAAAACCATCAAACTTCTCCATATGCTGTTTTATACCTTTGTTAACCGGCATCCCCCGGTAGGTAAATACTTCCGGACAACACGCCTCCAACCCCAACGGATCCACCCACCCCGTCGGGTTCACACCATACAAATACCCATTAACCCCACCCGCCAGTCCAATCGGATCCGGCGTCAGGTACCGTCCTGTCTGCGGGTTGTAATAGCGGTGCCGGTTGTAATGCAGCCCGGTTTCTTCATCGTAGTACTGCCCCTGGAAGCGCAGGGGGTTGTCGACGTGGTCCACGTCCAGCCGCAACACGTGGCCGTATACTGCCAACTTTCACGTTCGCACACGACCATTCACAACTACTTATCCAAACACAAAAATCAGCCAATTAGCCATAGTCACCGTACAAACAAACCAAACGACTACACTTATTCATCACCTCCGCTTTATCCTTACTCACATTCATCTCGCACCAATCAAAAATCATCCTCGCACCTTCAGACATCTTATACACAGCAGACTCCCCAATAAACTCGAACGCCATTCCATTTTCAAAATCAACCAGGTATGCTGGCATATTATCTAGATCCTCATCTTTCTGAACAAACACGCCAGACATCTCAATACCGACACCCTCAAACTGCAGCAAACAATCAAGCAAAACATCCAGATAGCTCTCTACATATTTTGCCCCTGAATCTCGAAAATCCATTAGGCACGCACTAACAATTTCAGCAGAACTAAATTGGGCCACAACACTCACCTCAATGACGGATGAAAATTTACGACAACCTTATCACTATTGATATACACACGAAATTTCACACCACGAACAACCTGACTGTATGAAACCACCCCCGAAGCCACTGCCTTTTCATAACCCAACCGCGCCGCCTCTAAGCCATTTGAGTAGACATCACTAGCAGAGATGACACTAGGATCATAAACAGTTTTCTGATTTTTGAACTGCCTTAGCCCAATCACATCTCCTTGGGCGTTCAGCTTATCTCGACCGTAGAAAACTTCCGTCAAACCAGGAACATCACTAACTTCCTCACGAATAATATACAAGTCATGATCAGCTACGGCTCGCATAAACTCTTCCCGATTATGAGCCCCTTTGATACCAGTATCTTTATCGTAGCCATCAAACCTTTCCAAATGGTTTCGAACCCCAGCACTAACTGGCACTCCCTTATAAGTGAATACTTCCGGACAACACGCCGCCAACCCCAACGGATCCACCCACCCCGTCGGGTTCACACCATACAAATACCCATTAACCCCACCCGCCAGTCCAATCGGATCCGGCGTCAGGTACCGTCCTGTCTGCGGGTTGTAATAGCGGTGCCGGTTGTAGTGCAGCCCGGTTTCTTCATCGTAGTACTGCCCCTGGAAGCGCAGGGGGTTGTCGACGTGGTCCACGTCCAGCCGCAGCACGTGGCCGTAGGCGCGGTAGCGCGCCGACCAGCGGATGCGGCCGTTGGCGGCGGTCAGCTCCTGGGGGGTGCCGAGGTGGTCGAGGTGGTAGTGCAGGGCCTCGGCGGGGGTGTCGCCGTCGCGTAGCAGCATCACCATCGGGCGGAAGCTGCCGGGTTCGTACACGTAGCTGCGCCAGCGGCCCTGGCAGTGCTCGGCCAGCAGGCGCTCGCCTTGCCAGATGAAGGCGGTCTGGGTGCCGTCGACGTCCTTGGACACGCGCCGGCCGAAGGCATCGTAGCGGTAGCGGGCCTGGCGGCCGTCGGGCAGCTGGACGCTGGCCAGGCGGTGCTGGCTGTCGTAGTGGTAATCGGTGACCAGCTGCTGGCCGTGGCCGCGGCGTTCGCTGGCCTGGTTGCCGAAGCGGTCGTAGCTGTAATGGCAGTCGCCGTGCATCAGCAGGCGGTTGGCCTGTACCCGCACGTCGCGGGGGTCGCCGCGCAGGCCGCTCTGGGCCAGGAGGTTGCCGGCGGGGTCGTGGACGAAGTACTCGGCCAGTTCGCCGCGCACGCTGGTCAAGCGGTCCAGGGGGTCGTAGTGGTAATTGCGGGTGCCGCGGCGGGTGTCCTCCAGGCGTGCCAGGTTGCCACTGTCGTCGTAGTGGTAGCGGCGCATGAACACCGGGCCTTCCTTGCGATCGACCCGTTGGCTTACCAGGCGGCCCTGGCCGTCATGCTGGAACTGGCTGAGCAACTCGCCCTGCTCGCGGGCCAGTTCCTGGCCGAGGCCGTGGCGGTGGGCGGTGAGGCGCTGGCCGTCGAGGTCGATGGTTTGCAGGTGGCCACCGGGCTGGTAGCGGTAGTCGAGGCGGCTGCCGTCGGGCAGGCGGCAGTGGCTGACCTGGCCCATCAGGTCATAGCCGTAGTGCAGGGTCGCCCAGCCCTGGTGCTCGGTGATCAGGCGGTCGCACAGGTCGTACTCGTAGGCCAGCGGCCAGTGGCCGTCGTCCACCCGCACCAGGCGGCCCAGGGCGTCGTACTGGTGGCTGACCTGCTGGCCGTCGGGCAGGGTCTTGACCAGCAGCCGGCCTTGCTTGTCGCGGGTGTAGCGGGTCAGCCAGGGCTCGCCGTCGTCGCCCAGCTCGGTCTTTTCCAGCAACTGGCCGTTGAGGTCGTAGCCGTAGCGGGTGACGCGCCCGTCGAAGCCGGTTTCCTCGGCGAGCAGGCCGTTGGCGTGGTAGGCCAGGCGGTAGCATTCGTCGCGCTCGTTGATGACTTGCGACAGTTGCAGCTGGCCGTTGTCGTAGCGGTAATGCAGGCAGCTGCCATCGGGGTTGATGCGCCGCGACGGCAGGTGCAGGCCGCCTTCGTATTCGAAGCGGGTCACCCGGCCCAGCTCGTCGCTTTGCGCGGTCACCCGGCCGTAGGCGTTGTATTGATAGCGGCGCACGCCTCCACCAGGTAGCGACACTTCGCTCAGGCGCCCGGCCAGGTCCCAGGTGTACTGGGTGGCCGAGGCATTTTCGCGCAGGCGCATCACCAGGCGGCCGAGGGCGTCGTAGCGGTAGCGCCGCGAGCCGCCGCCGGGCAGGGCTTCGCTGACCAGTTGCCCGGAGGGGTTCCAGCCCAGCTCGTGCACGCCGCCGTCGGCCTGGCGGATGGCGACCAGGCGACCCTGTTCGTCGTAGCGGTAGCCGGTGACCTGCCCGCAGGGGTCGGTCTGGCTGAGCACATCGCCCTGGGCATTGCGCTGGTACAGCCAGCGCGCCTGGCCACGGCGCACCTCGCACACATGGCCGTCGCGGTAGTGGTAGTGGGTGGCCTCGCCGTCCTCGGGGCGCACCGACAGCAAGTAGCCGGCGTCGTCGTAGCTGTAGAAGGTTTCGGCGCCCAGCGGGTTGCGTTCGCCGATCAGTCGGCCCTTGGCGTCGTAGGTCTTGTGGTGCTCGGCGCCGTCGGCGTCAACCTGGCGCACCAGCCGGGCCTTGTCGTCGTGCTGGTAGAACTGCTGGCTGCCATCGGCGTTGCGCACCGTCACGCCGCCCTGGCCGTCCCACTGGTAGCGGGCCTCCAGGCCCGGCACGCTGGACCAGTGGCGCACGCAGCGGGCGTGCCGGCCCTCGCCTTCCCACTCCCAGTAGAACGCCGCGCCCCCCGCCAGCTGGCGCTCGAGGATGACGTTGGCGGCGTCGTAGCGGTAGCGCTCGCGCTCGTCCAGGCCGTTGCCGGCCTCGGTCAGTTGCCCGGCGTCGTTGTAGTGGTAGGTGGCCAGGGTCGCCACCCGCACCCAGGGCGCCTGCTCGCGCCCCTTGCTGTCGTACATCGACTGCCAGAACTGCTGCTCCACCGTCACCAGGCGGCCGTGCTGGTAGCTCAGCAGCAGGCGGTTGCCGGCGCCGTTGTCGATGTGCTGCAAACGGCCGCCGTGGTCGTAGGCCAGGCTGACGCGGTTGCCGTAGGCGTCGCTCAGCGCCATCAGCCGGCCGTCGATGAAGTGCAGGTAGCGCGGGCGCGCGCCGGCTTCGGCGATCACCAGTTCGCCGTCGGCCTGGCCCAGGTAGATGGCCGCGCTGCACAGGCTGTTGCCGATCACCGGGCGCCGGCTGTCCGGCATCGGGAAGCGGGTGCGGCGGTTTTCGTGGTCGCACCACAGCACGCCCTGGCCGTCGGCCTGCAAGCGGTGGCTCAGGCTGTGGCTCCAGCCGGGGCCCAGGCCGTGGTCGATCTCGGCCGCGCTGGTGCGGTACAGGCGCACCCACTCCACCGGCAACACGCCGAACAGCTCGGCGTCCTTGAGGGTGAGCAGCTCCTCGCCGGTGACCATCGACACCGGGCAGCGGTGGGTGGCGGTTTCGTCGGCGCGCTGGGCGGGCTTGTCGCTGGGGGTGCGCGGCTGGCTGGGGGCGTCGGGCAGGTCGAGCTCCTGCTCCACCCTTAGCGTGCTGTGGCGCTTGCCGCGCACCACCGACACGGCGTCGTCCACGACCAGGTCGAGGTCCTGCGGGGCGCTCTTGATCGCCAGCGGCACCTTGGCCGCGCTGTTGACCTCGACACTGCCGCCGGTCAGGAGCGGCTGGGCACGTTTGGTGTGGGCCGCCAGGGCATGCTGGCGACTGAGGTCGATCAGCCGTTGCAGGCCGTCCAGCAAGCCGTCGGCGCCACGAGCGGCATTGCTGGCGTACTTGACGCCCTTGGCCGTTAGGCGGAACGCCAGCCCCAGGCCGCCGGACAGCACGATCCCCAACAGCACATCCAGCAACAGCCCGGCATTGAGCATGGCGTAGGCCTGGGCCTGCCACTCGGGCGGGCTCAGCGCCAGCCACTGCAGGATCGCGGTGGCGTAGTAGAACATCAGCAGCTCGTCGTCGAGCATCAGGTAGGCGGTGTGCAGCAGGCTGCCGGCCTGGGCCTTGAGCTTGTCGAAGTCGGCCTCGCTGATGAACTGCAACAGCTGGTCGCGCGCGCCGTCGAGGTTGAACAGCAGCTTGACCAAGGCCTTGAGGTCGTCGAACAGGTTCATCAGCACGCTGCCGACACCCTTGGCCATCGCCTTGTGGATGTCGTTCACCCGCTGCATCGACCCCACCGGCGGCATGCGGTCCCAATGTGGGGCGATGCGCTCGGCCCACTCGCCGTCCAACCAACCCTTGAGCTGGTCGAGCAGGCTGTCGTAGGAGGCGTACAGGGCCTGGACCTCGGCCGCGCCGACCTTGGGGTGGAAGTGCAGGCGGTAGCGGCGGTTGGCGTGGCAGCCGCTGATGGTGGCCTGGCCGTTGCCGTCGAGCACCCCTTCGAAGCGCTGTGGGCTCTGGCCCGCCGCCACCTGCTCGACCAGCTGGTAGGGGGTGCCGCCGATGGGCACGAAGGCCAGGCTTTCGAAGCGGTGCACGATGTTCAGCACGCCATTGGCCGGGCAGTTGGCGTAGCCGGTGATGCGCCGTTCGCCAAGGCCCTTGGCCAGGCGCATCACCTCGTTGCCGGCACTGTCGGTGAAGCGCAGCTCTTGCTCCAGGTCCAGCGCCCAGCCCAGCAGGAAGCTGTCCTGCAGCGCTTCGAAGGTGGCGAGGCTGTGCTGGCGGAAGGCGGCGATGCGTGCCGGGCCATCGGGCGTGTGGGCGTCGAGATTGTCGAGGAGGAACTTGGCGTAGATGATCAAGCTCATGGCGTGATGTCCTTGTTCACGTGCGCCAGCAGCCGTTCCAGGGCTGGCGGGTCGAGCGGAGCACCCAGGGCCAGGCGCGCGACCTTGCAGCGCAGGTTGGCCTCGGGGAGGGCGAAGTAGAGGTCGGCATGGGCCTCGCGCAGCCATTGCATGAGGTTGTCCAGCACCGGGCCGGGGTCGTGGCGGTGCAGGTGCTCGAGCAGCGCGGCGCTGGCCTGCCACCAGGGGAAGGGTTCGATGCTCAGGCGCGGCACCTGGCGCAGCGGGCGGGCCTGGCCGTTGCTCCAGGCGCGGCTGAACACCGGCAGCAGCGGCGCCTCGCCTGGCGCGTGGTGATCGAGCAGGGCCAGCAACTGATGGCCGTCCCACAGGCGCAGGAACACCGCGGTGCCGTCGGGCAGCTTCACCTGGGTCAGGCTGCGCAGGTAGTCGAACACCAGGGCCGGTGGGTGCGAGGACACCGCCAGCCAGCCCCAGTCACGGCAGCGCTGGTTGCCGCACCAGGTGAGGAACGCCCCTTGCGGCGCGGCCTCCACCAGGTAGGGCATGGCCTCCAGCCAGCCGGCGTAGGGGGTGCCTTTCCACAACGGCTGGGGCACGTGCGAGCCATCGTGTTGCCGGTAGGCCGCCAGTGTGTCGGCCTGCGCAAGGCTGCCGAACACCACGTACAGCCGCTCGCCATCGGCCAGCGGGCTGGCCGCCAGCCAGGCTTGGGGGGTGAGGGTTTCACAGCTCACAGACACCCTCCTTGCACCGCTCGCATTCCTCGCAGAACGCGGCGCTGCGCCGGAAGGTGTCGAGTTGCGCCTGGGTCAGCGGCAGGCCCGCCACCGAGCGTTCGGCTTCGGCCGTGATACCCGGCAGCAGCGGCGCGGCCGGGGTGCCGGCGGCGACCTGGCCACTGGAGTCGACATACAGCGAGCCACCCACGGTCACCCCGCCAGCCGCGATCCGCACGAAACCACCGCCCGCCCGCAGCACCACCTCGCTGCCGGCATCCAGCACCAGGCGCTTGCCGGCCGACAGGTGGATTTCCTGCCCGGCCTCCACCAGCAGGGCCTGGCCCAGGGTGATGTGCCGGGTGTTGCCGACGGTCTGGTGATCGTCTCCGCGCAGCTCGGTCTTGCGGTCGCCGTGCACGGTGCGGTGTTGCTGGGCGTGGTACTCGCTGTGCACGTCGGCCAGCACCGTGTCGTGGCGCTCATGGCCGACGTGGCTGCGCTGGTCGTGGCCAATGCGCTGCTCCCAGTCACGCTGGGCGTGGATGTAGATCTGCTCCTGGCCGGCGCGGTCCTCGATGCGCAGCTCGTTGTGGCCTTGGGCGGCGGGCGAGCTTTGGGTCTTGAACACGCTGCGGGTCTTGTTGGCGGGCAGCTCATAGGGCGGGTGGTGCTCGGCGTGGTACAGGCAGCCGGTGACCAGCGGCCGGTCGGGGTTGCCGTCGAGGAAGCTCACCAGCACTTCCATGCCGACCCGCGGGATGACCAGCCCGCCGTACTGGTTGCCGGCCCACTGGCTGGCGACGCGCAGCCAGCAGCTGGACTTTTCATCGAGCCGGCCTTCGCGATCCCAGTGGAACTGCACCTTGATCCGGCCAAGGCGGTCGCAGTGGATCTCCTCCCCTTGCGGGCCGGTCACCCGGGCGGTCTGGGCGCCATGCACCCGAGGCCGAGGGCTGGGTGCGGGGGGCCGGTAGGGGGTGCCCCAGGGCAAGGCCTTGAAGGTGTTGCGGTAGCCTTGCCAGGCCTCGCCGGCGGTGCTGCCGGCGGCCTCCTCCAGCACCTGGGGTTGGTGGCCCTCGTGGGTCACCTCGGCCAACAGCCAAAGCGCGTTCCAGGCCGCGCGTGGGTGTGCTTCGAGGGTGAAGAAATGGCCGCAGCGCAAGGCCGGTTGGTCGCTGTTGCCTTCGGCTTGCAGGTAGTCGGCGCGGTGGCCTTCCAGGGCCCGCTGGCTCAGTTGGCGGCCACGCTCGCGGTCGCTGAAGTACCCCGGGTAGCCGTAGTCCTCAAGGTCTGGCTGGGGCACGGGCAGCTCGGGTTGATGCTGGGCTTCGAGCAGCAGCTTGGGCTTGAGCGGGTCGTAGTCGCGCCGGCTGACCCGCCCGGTGCGCGCCGCTACCCGCGCGCCGAACTGGCTGACCACCGGCTGCTGGGCGACCTGGCCGCTGTCCGGCGCGAAGGGGGTGGGCCGCGCCAGGCGCGGGAAGGCGCTCTGCTCGTCACCGAACACCAGCAGGTGGGCGTCGGCACTGTGCTCGAAGTGGTAGTGCAGCCCCTCCTCCTCGCACAGGCGCTGCACGAAGGCGAGGTCGGTCTCGTCGTATTGGGTGCAGTACTCGCGCTTTGGGTATGGGGCGGGGCCGAGGCGGAACACGTAGGCGTCGGCGAGGATGCCGTGGGCCTTGAGCACCCCGGCGATGATCTGCGGCACGGTTTGCTGCTGGAAAATCCGCAGGTTGCGGCAGTGCGCCAGGCTGGCCAGGCGCGGTACCAGCTCCAGCCGGTAATGGGTCAGCCGCCGCCCGCTGTCAGCCTGGGCGACGCTGGCGACCTGGCCGTGGAAGCACTGTTCGTCGTTGCCGACCCGCAGCGTGGCCAGTTTGTGCAGCAGGCTTTCGAGGTCGAGCGACGGGTCTTCACTGACCAGTTCGAGGTGGAATGAATAGGGGCAACTCAGTGCCTCTGACCCTTTGAAGCGCAAAACCTGCAAGTCCGTTTGAACACCATGAACCTGCAAACTGAAAGGGGGTTGATCGCCAGGGCCGGACATTCGCATTCCTTATGACAGGTACGTCCAAGGCGCCCCACTTGCATTGCGTGCAAGTAAGAGGTCGCGCTAGAGCGGTAAATAAGTACCCGGATCATAAGGCAATGAAAGTGCGCAACTTTTTGCGCACTCATATACAAGTTAATGATTCAAAAGAAGAATTACGAAATTATTTCAAATCGTTATTTATAAAAATAACGAGAGATTTTAACCACCATGAATTTATCAATTCAGACGCTTCCTATACATGCATAGGAAGCGTCTGAATAATTAAGCAGGCGATTAAACAAAGTTATAAACAGCGCCTGGCGCAACCCTGCCGTTTCAGGCGGGAACAGCCAGGATGAACTCGCGATAGCCGGACCAGATCACGTACACCGCGAAGTAGCAGAAGATTGCCGCCGACAGCAGGTACGACCAGGTCAGCAGCCGGTCGCCAAGCAGGCGCCCGCCATGGCTGGCGATGGTGCAAAGCGACACGCACCAGACCAACCCGGCGGCGAAGAAACCACCGAGGAACATCCCCGCCTCCAGCGCGCTGCCGCCACCGGACCGGGAGATCAGCACCCCGCCAACCGCGGCGAACCACAGGATCGCGGTAGGCGAGGACATGGCCAGGAAGATCCCGCGCAGGAACTCGCGCCAGCCCGATTCGATCACCACCTCGCGGCTGGCCTGCATGTGCCCGCCGCGCCAGGCCGCCAGCAGCATCTTCACGGCAAACCACACCAGCAACGCCGAACCGCCCAGCCACAGGGTCCAGCGCACGCTTTCGAACTGCAGCAGCACGGTCATCCCGGCCAGGGCGGCGATGGCATAGACCAGGTCGCCGACGCAGGTGCCCAGGCCAAGCCAGAAGCCCTTGAGAAAACCGCGTTGCATGGCCAAGGTGATCATGGCGATGTTGGCCACGCCGATGTCCAGGCACAGGGACAGGCTGAGGAGGAATCCATTCGAGAAAGGCATGGGGGGCTCTAGGCTGAATACAGGGGCGCCCATTGAACCCGACAGTTACTGCCCCGTACAGACTTCTCCTCTCAGGTCTGCGCCTCCCCTGCCAACACCCGCGCATACCGTTCACGGTCCACATTCGCCCCGCTCAGGACCACCGCCACCCGCTTGCCTTCCTGGCGCCCGCGCTCCTGCATCAGCGCGGCCAGCGCTGCGGCCCCGGCGCCTTCGGCGGTGTTGTGGGTGGTTTCGTGGTACAGGCGCATGGCCGCAGCGATCTCGGCGTCGCTCACCCGCACGATGCGCGCGGCATGCTCGCGCACCAGGGCGAAGGCCTCGGGGTGCGGTACCCGGCAGGCCATGCCGTCGGCGAAGGTGTCGGCGCTGGCGGTGGTGACGATGCGCCCTTGCTCGAAGCTCTGCGCATAGGCGTCCGCCGCACTGGACACTACCCCGACGATCTCGGTGCGCAGCCCCAACAGGTTGCGCGCCTGGATCAGCCCGCAGATGCCCGAACCCATGCCGATCGGCACGTACACGCAATCCAGGTCGGCGACCGCCTCGAACAGCTCCAGCGCGTAGGTGGCCACGCCGCGCACCAGCTCCGGGTGGAACGACGGCACCATGGCGTAGCCACGCTGCTGCGCCAGCCGCGCCGCTTCCTCGCGCGCCACGTCGAAGTCCGCGCCGTGTTCCACCAGCTCGGCGCCCAGCGCCTTCATCGCGGCATTCTTCTCCCGCGAGTTGCCCTGGGGCACCACGATCACCAGCGGCAGGCCGGCCTGGCGCGCCGCCAGGGCCATGCTCTGGCCGTGATTGCCGCGGGTGGCGGTGACCAGCCCGCGCGGCACCTGGCCGGAGGCCAACAGCGAGCGCACGTAGACCAGCCCGCCGCGCACCTTGAAGGCGCCGGTGGGGGCGTGGTTTTCATGCTTGACCCACAGCTCGCAGCCCACCCGCTCGCTCAACAGCGGCCAGGCGTGCTGCGGGGTGGGCGGAACATGCTGGTGGACGAAGGTGGCGGCTTCGCGCAGGGCGGGCAGGTCGAACATGGCGGGTGTCCTTTATCGCTGGGAGGTTGTACCGATCCTAAGCGCCGGGCATTGTATGGGTCCAAAGTTATATTGCATGGGTGGCAATTTCGTGTGGACCCCAACGCTTGCTGATGACGACCAACCCCGCTACTTGGCCCTGGTCAACGCCATCGCCAACGCCATCGAGCGTGGCGAGCTGAAAGTGGGCGAGCGCCTGCCGCCGCAGCGGCGCCTGGCCTGGAGCCTGGGGCTCAACCCCAGCACCACGCAGCAGGCCTACCGCGAGGCGGCGGCGCGGCACCTGGTGTCTGGCGAGGTGGGCCGCGGCACCTATGTGCTGGCGGGGAGCAAGGAGGCGACGCTGTTCCGCCTCAAGCAGCAGGGCCACCAACCCGCGCTGATCGACCTGTCGACCAACGTGCCGGTGGCCGACCCGCACAACCACGACCTCGAACACAGCCTGCGGGCCCTGCTCGCCCAGGGGGCCAGCGACCTGCTGGACCATTACCTGGGGCCCGAACAGCTGCTGCTCGGCCGCGTGCACGGTGCCCGTTGGCTGGCCAACCGTGGCCTGGCCCTGGCGCCGGACGAGTTGCTGCTTTGCGGTGGCGCGCAGCAGGCCCTGACCACCCTGTTGCAGTCGCTGTGCCAGGCGGGCGAGCCGGTGATGGTGGAAGCGCTGACCGCCCCGGGGATCAAGGCCGCCTGCCGCCAGTTGCGCCTGCCGGTGCATGGTGTGGCGCTGGATGGCCAGGGCTTGCGCGCGGACGAGCTGGACCGGGTCACCCGTGCCAGTGGGGCGCGGGTGCTGGTGATCACCCCCACCCTGCACAACCCGACCGCCGCCTGCATGGACGAGGCGCGCCGCCAGGCGCTGGCCGAGGTGGTCAAGCGCCATGGGCTGCTGGTGATCGAGGACGATGTGTACGGCGCACTGACCGACCGCGCGCCGCTCTACCCGCTGCTGGAGGGGCGCGGCGTGCTGATCAGCAGCCTGTCCAAGACCGTCGCCGCCGGGCTGCGCCTGGGCTGGATCGTCGCCAGCCCCGCGCTGCTCGACCAGGTCGACCCCCATGCCCGGGCAAGCCACTGGCCGGTCTCGCCGCTGAACCTGCGCATCGCCTGCCAGTGGATCGCCGATGGCACGGCCACCCGGCGCCTGGCCTGGCAGCGCGAAGAGATCGGCCAGCGCTGGCGCTTGGCGCGCACGTTGCTGGGGCCGGCGCTGGTGGCCGACAGCGAAGCCTCGCCGCATGCCTGGGTGGTCACGCCCAGGGACGCCGAATGGGTGGTGGCGCGCTGTCGTGAACAAGGGGTGGAGATCGTGCCGGCGGCGGTGTTCGCGATAGGTGCCCAGGCGCTACAGGGCGTGCGCATCAGCCTGTCGGCGGCGCACAGCCGGGCGCAGTTGAAGCAGGGGCTGGAGGTGGTCGCCAAGGTGCTGGCCAGTGGCTGAGCCGGGATGTCGGTATCGGCCGGTTCGCCAGTAAAGCCGGCATCTACAGTCAACCCAGTCTCCGTAGGAGCCGGCTTGCCGGCGAACACCGGCGCAGCCGGTGCCATCCACCGTGGTGCCCGGTTCGCCGGCAAGCCGGCTCCTACAGATACACCGCGAGCCTTGAGAATGGCGCGGTCAGGGAGCGGCTTTAGCCGCGAACACGGGCGCAGCCCGTGCCATGCACCGCGGCGTCATGTTCGCGGGTAAACCCGCTGCCACAGGATCACCTCAGCCTTGCTTGCAACCCTCGCCCATGGCGCGGTACTGGAGGGTGTGTATCTGGCCCTGGTGGTCTTCGTAGGTCATGGTGGCAGGCACCACCTCGCAGACATTGGGGATGGTCGACAGGCTGATCACGCGCTTGATGTCGAGGTTGGTGGAATAGTCGTACTGCTCGACCACGGGTTGGCTGGCGGCGGGCTTGGCCTCTTCGGCGAGGGCGAACGAGGACATACCGACCAATGCAAGAATCAGTAGGGCTTTCATGGATGCGACCTTGATGGCTATCAAGCTGATCGTGTGACTTCTGATGCCGTCACTGGCGCGGAGAAGTTGTCATCGACTACGAAGATGACACGAAGTACCGATCCCGCTTTGTCGTACTGCCGGGGGGATGTGGAAAAGTCTACTCCCGGCCAGGAATAGTTGAACCCCAAAGTCGGATATTCAGCCTTGCCGGATTTGCAACAATCTGCGACAAAGTGCGCATTCGATATTTCCAGCCATGCGCTCGCCCTCATCGCTGGCAAGCCAGCTCCCACAGGTTCTGCGCTGTCTCTGTGGGAGCTGGCTTGCCAGCGATGGGCGGCGCCGCAGCCCTTTAGGCCTTCCCCTGCTGAACTTCACCCCCCTCCCCCCTCTCCAGCGCCGCCTGCTGGACCTGTTCTACCGCCAGCACGGCTCGCGCATGCGCGCTGCGGGCGAGGGTGTGCAGTGGGTGGCCCGCGCCGATGAGATCGTGGCAGGCATGAACCTCATACCGGTCGCAGGGGGCCAGTGGCTGACGGGATTGTTCGTCGCCCCGCGATGGCGTGGGCAACAGCTGGCTTCGCGCCTGATCGAAGCCGCACTCAAAGCGGGAGCCGGCCCGGTCTGGCTGTTCTGCGAGCCAGCATTGCAGCCCTTCTACCAACACCTGGCCTTCACCCCGGCGGACCGCCTGCCCGACGCCCTGGCCTCGCGCCTGGCCCGCTACCAGCGCAGCAAGCCCCTGGTGGCGTTGGTGCGTGGTCAGTCGTCGGCGACTTCGAGCCCGGGGAACAGCACCTCGGTGTAGCCAAACTTGCTGAAGTCCTGGATGCGCGAGGGGTAGAGCCGGCCGATCAGGTGGTCGCACTCGTGCTGCACCACCCGGGCATGGAAGCCATCGGCGAAGCGGTCGATCGGGTTGCCCTGCGGGTCGAGGCCGGTGTAGCTGATGTGCTTGTAGCGCGGCACCACGCCGCGCAAGCCAGGCACCGACAGGCAACCCTCCCAGCCATCTTCGACCTCGGTGGCCAGCGGCGTGATCACCGGGTTGAGCAGGATGGTGCGCGGCACCGCCTCGGCATCCGGGTAGCGCTCGCTGCGTTCGAAGCCGAAGATCACCAGTTGCAGGTCGACGCCAATCTGTGGCGCGGCCAAGCCCACGCCACCCACATGGGCCATGGTTTCGAACATGTCGTCGATCAGCTGTTGCAGCTCGGGGCTGCCAAGCATGTGCTCGGGGACCGGCGGGGCGATGCGCAGCAGGCGCTCGTCGCCCATCTTGAGAATGTCGCGGATCATCGGGGGTTGGGCTCGTGGCTGTGGGGTTCGGGTGTCACCGGGTGCTCATGGCCGAGCACGGTGATGGTTTCCTGCGGGTTGTCGTGGGCGAAGTCCTTGGCGCCGGGGTCCTTGCCCTCGGCCGACATGTGCTCGATCACCGCGTTCATCTCCGCCCCCAGCAACAGCACGGCGGCAGAGATGTAGAAATACAGCAGCAGCACGATGATCGCCCCGATACTGCCATACATGGCGTTGTAGTCGGCAAAGGTCTTCACGTAGTAGGCAAAACCCAGCGAAGCGATGATCCACACCACCACCGCCAGCACCGAGCCTGGGGTGATGAAGCGGAATTTCTGCTTCACGTCGGGCATCACGTAGTAGATCAGCGCCACCGCCACCATCATCAGGATGATGATCGCCGGCCAGCGCAGCACGGTCCAGACGATCACCACCGCCTCCTGCAAGCCCACTTGCGCGGCGATCCACTCCATCACCTGCGGCCCGAGCACCATCAGCGCGGCCGCCGCCAGCAGCATGCCGGCGATGCCGACGGTGTAGATGATCGACAGCGGGACGCGCTTCCACACGGGGCGGCCTTCAGGCACGTCGTAGGCTGCGTTCATCGCGCTCATCATCAGGCGCACGCCGGCCGAGGCGGTCCACAGGGCGATGACGATACCCACCGAAAGCAAGCCGCCCTTGGATTGCTGCAACTGGTCGATCACCGGGTTGACCTGCTCCAGCGCCTGGGGCGGCAACACCAGCTCCGATTGCAGGCGCAGCCAGGAGAAGAAGTCCGGCAGGTGCAGAAAGCCGATCAGGGCGATCAGGAACAGCAGGAAGGGGAACAGCGAGAACAGCATCTGGTAGGCCAGCGCGGAGGCGTAGGTGGACATCTCGTCGTCGAGGAATTCCTTGACGGTGCGCACCAGCACGCGGTGCAGGGGCAGGCCGCGCAGGTCGGGGAAAATCATAGCGTCTCCTTTCGCCGCTTGATCGTCTGAGGGGCTGGCCGACTACAGGAAGGCCTTGTCAATGCTGACAAGTCTAATAGACAGCGTCGGTACTGTGACTGCTGCGTGGCAAATGCAAGAAAACGCCTACAAATCCGTAGGAGCCAGCCTTGCTGGCGAACCGGGCGCCGATATCGCGTAACGCCCGGTTCGCCCGCAAGGCTGGCTCCTACGTGACACGTCAAGGTTTCTTCACGGCATCCTTGACCTTGCCTACCGCCTGTTGCGCCTCGCCCTTGAGCTCCTGGGCCTTGCCTTCGGCGCGCAGCCGGTCGTTGTCGGTGACCTTGCCGACGCCCTGCTTGATGTTGCCCACGGCCTCGTTGGCCAGGCCTTTCGCTTTGTCCTTGGTGCCACTCATGGGATGTCTCCTTGCGGGAAAGACACGCGAAATCGTGTCGACAACAGATCGACCCGCGCCTGTTCGCTAGAGTTTCAAATGGTTCGATCAACGCCAGCCGAACGGCAAACAGCGGGCGAATACCGCACCGATTCGCCTTGCTGCGCGCCGCGAAGCCAGCGGCCTCCCCTAGAATCGCCCGCAGACAGGCCGCCTCCGCCCGGCGCGCCGCATAACAACAACAGCCCGTGGAAACCCGCACCCATGCGCCTTTTGCCTGCGCTGGCGGCCTTGCTGCCGCTACTCCCCCTGCCTGCCCTGGCCACCCCGCAACCGCAAGTGCTGACCGTCGATCGCTACGCCGACGACGACCAGCCCGGCACCCTGCGCTGGGCCATCGAGACCAACAACCGCCACCCGGGCCAATACCGCATCGACATCGCCGCCGTCGGCCAGCCGCCCTATGTGATTCGCCCCACCCGCGCCCTGCCCGAAATCAAGGGGCCGGTGGCCATCACCGGCCAAGCCTGGGCCCGCGACGGGCAATACATCGCCATCGACGGCTCGGGTTACATCAAGGACCAAGGCGCGCGCACCTGCCCCGGCGCCCTGCCCGGCCAGTTCGGCACCAACGTGCGCACCACCACCCACCCGGGGCTGGTGCTGCGCGACACCCAGGGCGTGCAGCTCCAGGGGCTGGAAGTACGCAACTTCTGCATCGGCATCCTGGTCAACCGCGCCAGCGGCAACGTCATCCAGGACAACCGCATCGTCGCCAACAAGGGCGGCGCCGGGATCATGCTCACTGGCGACGACGGCGCCGGCAACCCGACCGCCACCACCACCAATAACAACAAGGTGCTGCGCAACCAGCTGATCGACAATGGCGACGGCCTGGAACTGACTCGCGGCGCGGCGTTCAACCTGGTGGCCGACAACCTGTTCCGCTCCACCCCGGCCAACCCGGAACCGTCGCAGGGCATCGAGATATTGCTGGGCAACGACAACAGCGTGGTGCGCAACCGCTTCGAGGACTACTCCGACGGCCTGCAGATCAACTGGGGCAAGCGCAACTACCTGGCCGCCAACACCTTCACCGGCAACTCCATCGGCATCAGCGTCACCGGCGAGGGCAACATCCTCGACGGCAACCTGATCCATGGCAACCGCATCGGCGTGGCGCTGCGTCCGGAGCCGGACAGCACCGCCACGCGCCTGAGCGCCAACCGCATCTGGGGCAACAGCCAGGACATCCGCCGCTGCGAGGCCGGTGGCTCGTGCGTGGAAGGCCAGCGCACCGGGGCCATCGTGTTCGGCGTGCCGGCCCAGGCCCACGCGCTGTACGTCGGGTCGCGGGGTGTGGGGGCGGATTTGCCGAAACAGGACCAGGCGATCATCTGCGATGGCAATGGCCAGCCCAAGCCCTGCCAGCCGTTGCCCAACCATAACCAGCAGCCGCCCAGGCTCATTGCCCTGCAAGGGAATGTGCTGCGGGGCGAGGTGCAGGGGCCGGCGTCGAGCCTATTGCGGGTCGAGGTGTTCGGCAATGCCGAGGCGGCCGGGACCGAGGCCGAGCAGTATCTGGGGGAGGTGCTGGTGAACAGCGATGACCAGGGGCGGGCGCGGTTTGCCCAGGCGCTGGAGCAGAGTGCAAGGTCGAAGAGCTTCACCGCGACAGTGACAACCAGCGACGGGGCCACGTCCGAGTTGAGCCAGCCGCTTCGTCGCTGAGTCGACGGGCCAATCGCCGGCAAGCCGGCTCCCACATCTTGCGTGGTCTCTGTAGGAGCGGCCTTGTGTCGCGAAAGGGCCGCGGAGCGGCCCCGGCGATCTTGGGCGTACTCGAGATCCTGGGGGCGCTGCGCCCCCCTTTCGCGACACAAGGCCGCTCCTACAGAAGCCTGCGCAAGACAGTTGCTCCCACAAGGACCGCGCCTGGCCCTGTGGGAGCCGGCTTGCCGGCGATTGGCCCGAAAGGGCAAAGCCGATCGGCAAACCTTGCCCCGCCCTGCGCCACCCCGCACAATGTCAGGCCTTTCTGGCGTCAACCCGCAGGAACCTGCATGAAACTCGATAAACCCACCGCCATCGCCCGGCGCAACGAAGCGCTGGCCCGGCCGGTACTCGACCGCGACAACACCCTGTTCGCCATCCTCGACAAGAAGCGCAACCTGTGGTGGTTCGAAGTGCCGGTGGCACTGCTGCGCAAAGGCCAGCCCGACTGGGTCAACCTGCTGCTGCACACCCCCGAGACCGACGAACTGCAGCACTTGAAAGTGCCGGTCAACTTCCTGCGCGCTCACCAGGAGCAGATGGAAGTGCGTCACCCCGGCAAGCGTCGCTCGACCATCAGCCTGGCGCTGAGCGCCGACCGCGACTCCCTGCTGCGCGACACCCGCCCGGGCGGCGAGCAGCTGGATTTCCGCACCTTCGTGCAGGGCTGATCAGGCCCGCTCGATCCGGTCGTCATGGATGACGATCTTGCCCTGCTTGAACAACGCGCCAATGGCTTTCTTGAAGTTGCCCTTGCTGACGTTGAACATCTGGCTGATCACCGCCGGGTCGCTCTTGTCGCACACCGGCAGCACGCCACCGGCCGCTTCCAGGCGCTGCATGATCTGCTCGTTGAGGCTGTCGGCCAGCGCCTCGCCCACCGGCTGCAGGCTCAGGGCGATCTTGCCGTCGTGGCGCACTTCCTTGATGAAGCCCTTCTCGTGCATGCCCGAGCGCAGGAACTTGAACACCTCGTTCTTGTGGATCAGGCCCCAGTGGCGGTTGTTGATGATCGCCTTGAAGCCCATCGGGGTTTCACCGGCCACCAGCAGCTCGACCGGCTGGCCGGGCTTGTAGTCAACCGGGGCGTTGTCCAGGTAGCGGTCCAGCTTGGCGGTGGCGGTGATACGCCGGGTGCGTTTGTCCAGATAGGCGTGGACCACGCAGTAGTCGCCGATCTTCAGCGGCCGCGACTCTTCCGAGTACGGCATCAGCAGGTCCTTGGACAGGCCCCAGTCGAGGAAGATGCCGGCACCGTTGATGTCCTTGACCTTGAGGCTGGCGAATTCGCCCACCTGCATTTTCGGCTTTTCGGTGGTGGCGATCAGCTGGTCTTCGCTGTCCAGATAGATGAACACGTTGAGCCAGTCGTCGAGTTCAAGCTCTGCATCCTTGGGGAAGTAGCGGCGCGGCAGAAGAATTTCGCCATCGGCACCGCCGTCCAGGTACAGGCCGAATTCCACGTGTTTAACGATTTGCAAACTGTTGTAGCGCCCAAGCAGAGCCATTTCCGATGATCCTCAAGACAAGGCGGCTATTCTAACACCTGACCCGCCCGGCCGCCCGAGCACACATCCGCCGGAACCGCCGAGCCCCCTTTGCGTCTATCGCCTGGCCAGTCCTTGCAAGGGTTCGCTCATGCCCGCACGCCTGTCCCACGCCCTGCTCGCCCTGGTCGCCTGCGCCGTGCTGCTGGCGGCCTGCAACCGCATCGACCTGGCCTACCGCAACCTCGACCGGCTGGTGCCGTGGTCGCTGGATGATTACCTGGACATGAACCGTGAGCAGAAAGCCCTGCTCGACGAACGGCTCAAGGAACAGCTGGCCTGGCACTGCCGCACGCAACTGCCCGGCTACCTCGACTGGCTCGACCGGGTGCAGGCGATGGTGGCCAACGACGCGGTCACCGATACGGCCCTGCAACAACGTACCCTTGAAGCTCGCCAGGCCATCGGCCGGGTCGCCGAGCAGATCACCCCCTCCGCCACCGAGCTGCTGCGCGGCATGAGCGACAGCCAGGTGGCCGAGATGCGCCAGGCGTTTCGCAAGGACATCGACAAGCGCCAGAAGGAAAACGCCGACACCCCCGTGCCGCAACAAGTCGAAAACCGTGCCAAGCGCATGCAGAAGCGCCTGGAGCCCTGGCTGGGCGAGCTCAGCGGCGAGCAGCGGCTACGGGTGTTGAGCTGGTCCCAGGCGCTGGGCGACCAGAATCGCCAGGCGATCGCCAACCGTGCCCACTGGCAACAACAACTGGTGCTGGCGATGAACCAACGTACCTCGCCCAACTTCGAGCCGCGCCTGGCGCAGCTGCTGCAACGCAAGGAGAGCCTGTGGACGCCCGAGTATCGCCAGGCCTTCCAGAACAGCGAAGCGCAGGCCCGCAGCCTGCTGGTGGACTTGATGAAAAAGAGCAGCCCGGCACAGCGTCAGTTGCTTCAGCAGAAGCTGGGCCAGGTACGTACCGACTTCAGTGAACTCAAGTGCCTCAAGCATTGACCCTTCGAGTACAGCCATGCGGCCCTTCGCCGGCAAGCCCCACCTGGTAGCACGTACCCTGTAGGAGCGGCCTTGTGCCGCGAAAGGGCCGCAGATCGGCCCCAGCTATCGATTTTGCTACTTAAATGGCTGGGGCTGCGATGCCGCCCGTTCGCGGCACAAGGCCGCTCCTACAGAGGGTCCGTGCAAGACAGCTATGAGAGCTGGCGCGCAATTGGGCGTGGCGACTCAGCGCCCCTTGCGCCGGTACGGGAACACATCGATCACCTTCCCCTCACGTATCGCCTCCTGCAACCCCTTCCAGTAGTCGGCGTCATACAGCTCGCCATGCAACCGGCTGAACAACCGGCGCTGGCCGATATCGGCGAACAGAAAGGGAGGGAACTCCTCGGGGAACACATCATGCGGCCCGATCGAGTACCATGGCTCGCCGGACATCTCGTCCTCCGGGTACCGTGGCGGCGGGATATGGCGGAAGTTCACCTCGGTGAGGAAGCTGATCTCGTCATAGTCGTAGAACACCACCCGGCCATGACGGGTGACGCCGAAGTTCTTCAGCAGCATGTCACCAGGGAAGATGTTGGCCGCCGCCAGTTGTTTGATGGCCAGCCCGTAGTCCTCCAGCGCCTCCAGCACCTGCGCCTCGCTGGCGTGTTCCAGGTACAGGTTGAGCGGGGTCATGCGCCGCTCGGTCCAGCAGTGGCGGATCAGCACCGTGTCGCCCTCCAGGGCCACGGTGGACGGTGCCACTTCCAGTAGCTCAGCCAGGCATTCGGCGTCGAACTTGGCCCGTGGGAAGCGAAAGTCGGCGAACTCCTGGGTATCGGCCATGCGCCCGACCCGGTCGACGCTTTTCACCAGCCGATACTTGTCGATCACCGTGGCGCGGTCGACGGTCTTCGACGGCGAGAAGCGGTCCTTGATGATCTTGAACACGGTATTGAAGCCCGGCAGGGTGAATACGCTCATGACCATGCCACGCACCCCCGGGGCCATGACAAAGCGATCGTCACTGCGCGCCAGGTGGCCGATCAGCGCGCGGTAGAACTCCGACTTGCCATGCTTGTAGAAACCAATCGAGGTGTACAGCTCGGCGATGTGCTTGCCCGGCAGGATGCGCTTGAGAAAGTTGACGAACTCGCCCGGCACCGGCACGTCGACCATGAAGTAGGAACGGGTGAAGGAGAAGATGATCGACACCTCGGCCTCGTCGGTGATCAGCGCATCGGCCTCGATGCCATGGCCCTCGCGGTGCAACAGCGGGATCACCAGCGGCCATTGCTCGTCGTCGTTGTACAGACGGCCGACCAGGTAGGCGCCCTTATTGCGGTAGAGCACCGGGGTGAACAGCTCCAGCGCCAGGGCCGGGTCCTTGCACACCCAGTCGGGCAGGCTTTCGCGCAATTGCTCTTCGAGCCGGGCGATATCACCGGCCAGGTCGCCGAAGGCGAACCCATGTTCGGCGAGCACAGCGCCAAGCAAGCCCTTGAGGCCCTCGTCGAGCGTGTAGGTGCGGGTTTGCGTGGCACGCGCGTGGCTGCGGATCGACGGCCGGGTGGTGTGGATGAACATGCAGCCGTCGCTGATCTGGTCATGGCTGAACAGGCTGCAGAACAGCGAGTTGTACCAGGTCTCCGACAGCTCGTCGTCCAGACGCGGGTCGATCAGGCGGATATAGGCGCTCTTGACCAGCGGCCACTGCTCCACGTCCAGCAGCACTTCCTCGTCGAAGCCGTCGCGCAGCCAGCCGTTGACCTCGCCGACTTTCTGTTCGTAGAGGTTGATGCGCGCCGCCGCCGCCCGCTGGATATCCTGCCAGCGCGCTTGCTCGAAGCGCTCGCGGGCACCGAGGGTGATGCGGCGGAACTGTTCGCGGTAGTCGTCGAAGCCGTCGAGGATCATCCGGGCGATTTCGCCGGCGGGCCAGTGCTGGGTCATGCGCGGGGTCTCTGTGCGGGAGGGGCATCGCAAGAGCTTAGCCGCAGCGCAGGCAATCGGTGACCCCGAGCGCACCCGCCCGGGCGCTATTACATAGCAAGAAAGCACAAGAATCCCCTGCCCACCCTGGCGTACACTCGCGCCCCTGCCCTACCGCCGGAGACCCCCGTGAGCCCCATCGCCCTAGCCCGCCTGCTGACCCTTGCCGCTGTATGGGGGGCGAGCTTCCTGTTCATGCGCATCATCGCCCCGGAACTCGGCACCGTGCCGACGGCGTTCTTCCGGGTGTCGATCGCCTGCCTGGGGTTGATCGCAATCCTCGCCGCCGCGCGGGTGCGCTGGGACTTCGAGGGCAAGCTGGGCGCCTGCCTGGTACTGGGCATGATCAACTCTGGTATCCCGGCGACCTTCTACTCGGTGGCCGCGCAAGTGTTGCCGGCCGGCTACTCGGCGATCTTCAACGCCACCACACCGCTCATGGGCGTGCTGATCGGCGCGCTGTGCTTCCGCGAAGCCATGACCCTGCCCAAGCTCTGCGGGATCTTCCTTGGGTTGTTCGGCGTTGGCATTCTCAGCGGTGCCGGCCCGGTGGCGCTGGACCTGGCCCTGGTGCAAGGCGCCCTGGCCTGCCTGGCGGCGACTACCTGCTACGGTTTCGCGGGCTTTCTCGCACGGCGTTGGGTGGGAACGCTCGACAGCCGGTTATCGGCCCTTGGCAGCATACTCGGCGCCACCCTGCTGTTAAGCCCGCTGTTTGCCTGGAGCGCGCTCACGCAACCGCCGGCCAGCTGGGGCGGCTGGCAGGTATGGTTGTCGCTGCTGGGGCTGGGGCTGCTGTGTACGGCGTTCGCCTACATCCTGTACTTCCGACTGCTGAACGAGATTGGGCCGGTGAAGGCCAGCACCGTGACCTTTCTGATTCCGGTGTTCGGGGTGTTGTGGGGGGCTTGGTTGCTGGATGAGCCGCTGTCGATGGCGCACCTGTATGGCGGGGTGCTGATCGGGGCGGCGCTGTGGCTGGTGCTGCGGCCGGCGCCGGCGGGTAAAGCGGGCTGACGTTGTTGCCGGCAGCGGCGTTTGCGCTGGGCAGGGGGCGCCTCTGGTTGCTATCCACCTTGAGGACTACGCCATCGATAGCGTAACGGCCATGATCCACGAGGCTTCTGTGAGTTCGGGCTCGAAGATTAATGTGCTGGTTTTTATATTTCGGTGCATATCCATTCACGATAGCGACTTTTCATCACCTTTCCGCCCTTACGGCGGCTTACTTTTTTCTTGGAAAAAGTAAGCAAAACCGCCTGCTCCCATCATCCGGCCCCTGCGCTTCGCTTCGGGGTTCCCTCACTCCGGCCTTGCTCCCGCGTGGACGCACCGAAGGGCCATCCATGGCCCATCGGTGCTCGATGGGCATCCATGCCCATCGCCCCGCTCCGCAAGTCCTCCGTTCGGCCTCCTGAAGTCGCGTTTGGCGGTGACTGGACTATCGCGCGCTTAGAAGCAAGAGCAAGAGCAAGAGCAAGAGCAAGAGCAAGAGCAGCGAGTGTTCAATTGTTATTGATATGTTGTTTTTAATGGCCTGTTCGCCGGCAAGCCGGCGAATGCAATTTGATATCCAACACAACAACCAACCAGCGACAGCAGCGCCAATATAGGCGCCGCCCCTAACTTCGCGACTTCAGGAGGCCGATCGGAGGGCTTGCGGAGNGNGGCGANGGGCATGGATGCCCNTCGAGCACCGATGGGCCATGGATGGCCCTTCGGTGCGTACTCCCGGGAGCNCTATCGCGCGCTTAGAAGCAAGAGCAAGAGCAAGAGCAAGAGCAAGAGCAAGAGCAGCGAGTGTTCAATTGTTATTGATATGTTGTTTTTAATGGCCTGTTCGCCGGCAAGCCGGCGAATGCAATTTGATATCCAACACAACAACCAACCAGCGACAGCAGCGCCAATATAGGCGCCGCCCCTAACTTCGCGACTTCAGGAGGCCGATCGGAGGGCTTGCGGAGGGAGGCGACGGGCATGGATGCCCGTCGAGCACCGATGGGCCATGGATGGCCCTTCGGTGCGTACTCCCGGGAGCAAGACCGGAGTGAGGGAACCCCGAAGCGAAGCGTAGGGGCCGGATGATGGGAGCGAGCGGTTTTGCTGGGCCTGTCCCCTGACAACGGACGCCAAGAAGCGATACTTACATCGTTCTCTTGGAGGTCGCCATGTACCCACGTACTCGCCGCAACTACACCGATGAGTTCAAAACGCAAGCCGTAGCTCTAGCCGAAAGCGTTGGCAGAACTGAAGCTGCACGTCAGCTTGAGATGTCCGTCAAAACGCTCGACAACTGGGTTGATGCTACGCGTAAAGGCCTGCCGCTGAGCTCTCCCGAGCGTAAAACCATCACCAAGGAAGACAGCGAACTAGCGCGGTTACGAGCCGAAATCGCTGAGCTCAAGATGGAGCGTGAAATCTTAAAAAAGGCGGCAGTGTTCTTTGCCA
>NZ_JACAFQ010000019.1 GCF_015354575.1 Pseudomonas sp. UFMG81 | reverse complement strand
AGGCAATTCGTCGCAAGCGGAATGGGGCGATTATCGAACGTAATGTTCGGGGTGCCTTATCGCGGGGCAAGCCCGCTCCCACAAGGTTTGCCATCACCTTGTGGGAGCGGGCTTGCCCCGCGATAGGGCCGGTACCGGCAACAAAAAGCCCACCGCGAGGGTGGGCTTGATGCTGTTGCTCTTGCGATCAGCCTTTCGGCGCTTCGATCGAGGCCTGCTGCTGGGTCTGCTCGTACCAGCCCCCGCCGAGGGCCTTGTACAGGTTGACCTCGCTGACCAGCTGCGACAGGCGATCGCCGATCAGCGACTGCTGCGCGCTGAACAGGTTGCGCTGGGCATCGAGGAAGGTCAGGTTGCTGTCAATGCCGATGCGATAGCGGCGCTCGGCCAGGCGGTAGTAGTCCTGGTTGGCGGCCACCAGGTCACGTTGCGCCTGCAACTGCTCTTCGAACGTCTTGCGTGCGGCCAGGCCATCGGCGACTTCCTGGAAGGCGGTCTGGATGGTCTTTTCGTACTTGGCGACGTTGATGTCCTTCTGGATCTTCGAGTAGTCCAGGCTCGCCTTCAGGCTGCCGGCGTTGAAGATCGGCAGGTTGATCTGCGGCTGGAACAGCCAGGTGCCCGACCCACCCTTGAACAGGCCGCCCATGTCCGAGCTCAGGGTGCCGGCGTTGGCGGTCAGGCTGACGCTCGGGAAGAACGCTGCGCGGGCGGCGCCGATGTTGGCGTTGGCGGCCTTGAGCAGGTGCTCGGCTTCCTGGATGTCCGGGCGCCGTTGCAGCAGGTCGGACGGCAGGCCGGCCGGCACTTCGGCCAGCTGGTCGGCGTCGAGCGCCAGCGGCTTGGGCAGGCTGGCCGGCACGCCGGTGCCCACCAGCACGGTCAGGCTGTTGAGGTCCTGGGCGACCAGGCGCTGGTACTGCGAGTACTTGACCCGCGCGCCTTCCACGGCGGTGCGCGCCTGGCTGACGTCGAGTGCCGAGGCCACGCCGACTTCGTTGCTGCGGCGGGTCAGGTTGTAGCTTTCTTCGTAGGTTTTCAGCGTTTCTTCGGTCAGCTTGAACAGCGCCTGGTCGGCCTGCCAGGTGTAGTAGGCGTTGGCCACGCTGGCCACCAGGGCGATCTGCGTGGAGCGGCGCGCCTGCTCGCTGGACAGGTAGGTTTCCAGGGCCTGCTCGCTGAGGCTACGCACGCGGCCGAACAGGTCGAGCTCGTAGGCGCTGACACCGACGGTTGCCGAGTACTGGCTGGTGATGTCCGCCTCACCGGTCTGCGACATGTTTGCCGGCACCCGCTGGCGGCTGCCGCTGCCGTTTGCCGAAACCGCCGGGTACAGGTCGGCGCGGGCAATGCGGTACTGGGCGCGGTAGGCGTCGATGTTCAACGCCGCCACGCGCAGGTCGCGGTTGTTTTCCAGCGAGCTCTGGATCAGTTGTTGCAACGCCGGGTCGTGGAAGAACTGGCGCCAGCCTTGTTCTGCCGCGGCGACATTGGCCGACTCGGTCGGCGAATACGCAGGGCCTTGCGGCCACTGCGCGGCCACCGGCGCTTCTGGCGCCTGGTAGTCGGGGATCAGCGAGCAGCCGCCGAGGATGAAGGCGGTGACCGCCAGGGACAACAAAGACTTGGTCATTGCCCAGCCTCATAACGTGGGGTTTCAGGGGTGGCGTCCTTTTGTTCCTTGCTGCCGAACAACGACGACACTGCGACGAAGAATAGCGGTACCCAGAAGATGGCCAGTACGGTCGCACTGATCATGCCGCCGATCACCCCGGTGCCGATGGCGTGCTGGCTGCCGGCGCCAGCGCCGCTGGCAATGGTCAACGGTACCACGCCGAGGATGAACGCCAGGGACGTCATGATGATCGGGCGCAGACGCATGCGGCAGGCCTCGATGGCCGCGTCGTACAGGCTGCGGCCCTGTTCGTGCAGTTCCTTGGCGAACTCGACGATCAGGATCGCGTTCTTCGCCGCAAGCCCGATGGTGGTCAGCAGGCCGACCAGGAAGTACACGTCGTTCGAAAGCCCGCGCAGGCTGGTGGCGACCAGCGCACCGATGATGCCCAGCGGTACCACCAGCACCACGGCGATCGGGATCGACCAGCTTTCGTACAACGCTGCCAGGCAGAGGAACACGAACAGTACCGAGAGGGCGAACAGCGCCGGCATCTGCGAGCCGGAGAGTTTTTCCTCGTAGGACATGCCGGTCCAGGAGTAGCCGATGCCACTCGGAAGCTCACCGACGATGCGCTCGACCTCGGCCATGGCTTCACCGGTGCTGTAGCCCGGTGCCGGGGTACCGAGGATCTCGACCGCCTCGACGCCGTTGTAGCGCGACAGCTTCGGCGAGCCGTAGCTCCATTCGCCCTTGGCGAAGGAGGAGAACGGCACCATCTCGCCCTTGCTGTTGCGCACGTACCACTTCTGCAGGTCTTCCGGGCTCATGCGTGCGCCGGGTTCACCCTGGATGTAGACCTTCTTGACCCGGCCACGGTCGATGAAGTCGTTGACGTAGCTACCGCCCAGGGCAATCGACAGGGTGGCGTTGATGTCGGCGATGGTCACGCCCAGGGCACTGGCACGCTCATCGTCAACCGTCAGCTGGTACTGCGGCTCATCGTTCAGGCCGTTCGGGCGCACAGCGGCAAGGATCTTGCTCTGCGCGGCCTTGGCCAGGAACTGGTTGCGTGCTTCCATCAGCTTCTGGTGACCGACGCCGGCGCGGTCCTGGAGGAACACGTCGAAGCCGGTGGCGTTACCCAGTTCGAGCACCGCAGGCGGGGCGAAGGCGAACACCATTGCGTCGCGGAAGCTGAAGAAGTGCATCTGCGCGCGCTGGGCGAGGGCGAACACGCTGTTCTCCTTCGAGCGCTCGTCCCATGGCTTGAGCATGATGAACGCCATGCCCGAACTCTGGCCGCGGCCAGCGAAGTTGAAGCCGTTGACGGTGAATACCGACGCGACGGTGTCGCCTTCTTCCTTGAGCAGGTACTCACGCATCTGGTCGACCACCACTTGCGTACGCTCGGCACTGGAACCGGCCGGGGTCTGCACCTGGGCGAACAGTACGCCCTGGTCTTCTTCGGGCAGGAACGCGGTGGGGATGCGGGCGAACAGCCAGATCATGCCGACCACGATCAGGGCGTAGGCCAGCAGGAACGGGATCTTGTTGCGCAGGATGGTGCCCACGCTGCGCTCGTAGCCCACGACGCTCTTGTCGAAGCTGCGGTTGAACCAGCCGAAGAAGCCGCGCTTGGCCACGTGGTGCTCGCCCTTCTTCAAGGGTTTGAGCATGGTGGCGCACAGGGCCGGGGTGAAGATCAGTGCGACCAGCACCGACAGGCCCATGGCCGAGACGATGGTGATCGAGAACTGGCGGTAGATCACACCGGTGGAGCCGCCGAAGAAGGCCATTGGCAGCAGTACCGCCGACAGCACCAGGGCGATACCCACCAACGCGCCCTGGATCTGCTCCATGGAGCGCTTGGTCGCCTCCTTGGGCGGCAGCCCCTCCTCGGACATGACCCGCTCGACGTTTTCCACCACGACGATGGCGTCGTCCACCAGCAAGCCGATGGCCAGGACCATTGCGAACATGGTCAGGGTGTTGATGCTGAAGCCGGCGGCGGCCAGGATGCCGAAAGTACCGAGCAACACCACCGGCACGGTCATGGTGGTGATGATGGTGGCGCGGAAGTTCTGCAGGAACAGGTACATCACCAGGAACACCAGCACCACGGCCTCGATCAGGGTGTGGATCACACCGCTGATCGATTCGGTGACCACGGGCGTGGTGTCATACGGGAACACGGCCTTCACCCCTGGTGGGAAGAAGGGTTCCAGGTCGCCGATGGTCTTGCGCAGTGCCTTGGCGGTGTCCAGGGCGTTGGCGCCGGTGGCCAGCTTCACCGCAAGGCCGGAGGCCGGCTTGCCGTTGAACTGGGCGCTGATGGCGTAGTTCTCGCCACCCAGGGCGACCTTGGCGACATCGCCCAGGCGTACCTGGGAGCCGTCGCTGTTGACCTTGAGCAGGATCTTCTCGAACTGCTCGGCAGTCTGCAGGCGGGTCTTGCCGATGATGGTGGCGTTGAGCTGGGTGCCGGGCAGGGCAGGCAGGCCGCCGAGCTGGCCGGAGGATACCTGCACGTTCTGCGCCGCCACTGCGGTGCGCACGTCGACCGGGGTCAACTGGAACTTGTTGAGCTTGGCCGGATCGAGCCAGACACGCATGGCGTACTGCGCACCGAACACCTGGAAGTCACCCACACCGGCGGTCCGCGAGATCGGGTCCTGCATGTTGGAGACGATGTAGTTGGCCAGGTCGTCCTTGCTCATGCTGCCGTCTTCGGACACCAGGCCGATCACCAGCAGGAAGTTCTTCACGGCCTTGGTGACGCGGATACCCTGCTGCTGCACCTCTTGCGGCAGCAGCGGCGTGGCCAGGTTCAGCTTGTTCTGCACCTGGACCTGGGCGGTGTCGGAGTTGGTGCCCTGCTCGAAGGTGGCGGTGATGGTCATGCTGCCGTCGGAGTTACTTTCCGACGATACATAACGCAGGTTGTCGATACCGTTGAGCTGTTGCTCGATCACCTGCACCACGGTGTCCTGCACCGTCTGCGCCGAGGCGCCAGGATAAGTGACGGAGATGGCGATGGCTGGTGGGGCGATGCTGGGGTACTGGTTGATCGGCAGCTTCAGGATCGACAGGGCGCCGACCAGCATGATCACCAGGGCGATCACCCAGGCGAAGATCGGGCGATCGATAAAGAACTTCGACATGGTTTACTCCGCTTTGGCGTCTGCTTTGGCCGCGTTGGCCTGATCAGGGCCACCTGGCTTCTTGACGTTGGTGGCATCGCTGACCTTGACCTCGACGCCTGGGCGCACGTACTGCAGGCCTTCGGTGATCAGGCGGTCACCTGGGTTCAGGCCGTCCTCGATCAGCCAGTCGCTGCCCAGGGTGCGGCTGGCCTTGAGCTGGCGCAGTTCGACCTTGTTCTCCTGGTTGACCACCAGCGCGGTCGGCGCGCCCTTGAGGTCGCGGGTCACGCCCTGTTGCGGGGCCAGGATGGCGTTGGCGTTGACTCCGGCCTTCAGGCGCGCATGCACGAACATGCCGGGCAGCAGGGTGTGGTCGGGGTTGGGGAAGATCGCGCGCAGGGTGACGGAACCAGTGGTTTCGTCGACGGCGACTTCGGAGAACTCCAGGCGGCCCTGCTGCTTGAACAGGCTGCCGTCCTCGAGCACCAGCTGCACTTGGGCGGCGTTGTCGCCGGCCTTCTGCAACTGGCCGCTCTCAAGGTCGCGGCGCAGCTTGAGCAGCTCGGCGGTGGACTGGGTGACGTCGACGTAGATCGGGTCGAGCTGCTGGAGGGTGGCCATGGCGTTGGCCTGGCCATTGTTCACCAGCGCGCCTTCGGTGACAGAGGAGCGGCCGATGCGACCGCTGATCGGTGCCAGCACCTTGGTGTAGCGCAGGTCGATCTGGGCGCTCTTGAGTGCCGCCTCGGCCTGCAATCGTTTGGCATTGGCGTCGTCGTATTCCTGCTTGGAGACAGCCTGCTCGTCGATCAGTTGCTTGTAGCGCTCGGCCAGCGAGCGGGTAGCCTGCAGGTTGGCCTGGGCATTGGCCAGGTTGGCTTCGTACACGGCGGGGTCGATCTGGTAGAGCTGCTGCCCTTCCTTCACGTCGCTGCCTTCCTTGAACAGGCGCTTGAGGATGATGCCATTGACCTGCGGGCGCACTTCGGCGACGCGGTAGGCACTGGTACGCCCCGGCAGTTCCGAGGTCAGGGTGAAGCTTTGCGGTTGCACGGTGACGACGCCGACCAGAGGAGCCTGCGGCGCGGATGCGGCTTCTTCTTTCTTACAGCCACTGAGCAGGGTTGCCAGGGCCACGGCGGAAACCAGGGCGGTTACGGCTGGCTTGAATTGCATGAGGATCCTCGGGTCGCTGGAGCAAGGGAGCTCAAGAATAATGGAAGTGTCTTGTCGGAAAAACGCTATCCGATAGATAAATAGCTTGCTACCGAATATACTTACATTCATGCTTGTTTGTAAATACCGCAGGTGCAGGGTGTTCAGCGCTGCGGTTTGTTCACATACACCCGGGAGCGGCCCTGAAAGAGGCCGTCCCGAGCTGATTCCCGCTCGCCATGCGAGCGCGCGGGGCCTGATGAGGTTGTGCTGCCATGGTCCGTCGAACCAAAGAAGAAGCCCAGGAAACCCGTGCCCAGATCATCGAGGCGGCGGAAAAGGCCTTCTACAAGCGCGGGGTTGCGCGTACCACCCTGGCTGATATCGCCGAACTCGCGGGAGTCACTCGTGGGGCGATCTACTGGCATTTCAGTAACAAGGCCGAACTGGTGCAGGCGTTGCTCGACAGCCTGCACGAAACCCACGACCACCTGGCCCGGGCCAGTGAAAGCGAGGATGAGCTCGACCCGCTGGGTTGCATGCGCAAGCTGCTGCTGCAAGTGTTCAACGAGCTGGTGCTCGATGCGCGGACGCGGCGTATCAATGAAATCCTGCATCACAAGTGCGAGTTCACCGACGACATGTGTGAGATTCGCCAGCAGCGCCAGGGCGCGGTGCTGGATTGTCATGAGGGCATCGCCCTGACCCTGGCCAATGCCGTGCGGCGTGGGCAGTTGCCGATGGATCTCGATTGCGAACGTGCCGCCGTGGCGATGTTCGCCTACGTCGACGGTTTGATCGGGCGTTGGTTGCTGCTGCCGGACAGTTTCGATCTGTTGGGTGATGTCGAAAAATGGGTCGACACAGGGTTGGATATGCTGCGCCTGAGCCCAGGCCTGCGCAAATGACACTTTGTGAAGGATTGTGAGGAAGTGTTTCCCCTGAAGATTAAGAGGATATTACGCCGAGTCTCGTAGGAGCCAGCCTTGCTGGCGAAGCTTTTGCTCGCAATCGGTTCGCCAGCAAGGCTGACTCCTACGGGGATGGCGTCGCCTTAACGACCGCGCAATTGTTTGTCTGGCAACGCCAAGGCCGCCAGCAGCCCCAGCAGCGATGCTCCGGCGCTGGCCAGCAACAGATACCTGAATGTTTCCAGCAACCGCGCCTGGGTCAGCGGATCCGCCTCACCCGCCTTGAGGCTGCCGAGCAACGGGTTCCCCAGCATCTCGAACCCACCCTGGTGCAGCAGCGCCAGCAGCAGGCTGGACATGCACGCCACGCCCATCGCCCCACCCAGCGAACGGAACAGGTTGGTGGTGCTGGTGGCGACACCGATATCCTGCGATGCCACCGCACTCTGCGTGCCCACCAGCGACGTGGGGAACTGCAACCCGCAGGCGATCCCGGTCAACAGCATGAACAGCGCACTCAGTAGCCCCGACTGCGGTGGAGTCAGGGCCATGGCGGCGATGGTCAGCGGCATCAGCAGCGCACCGAACAGGATCTGCGGCTTGAAGCGGCCGGTGCGGCTGGTCATGCGCCCGCCAGTGAAGGCGCCGATGGGCAGCCCCATGGCCAGTGGCAGCAGGTGCAAAGCGGCACTGTCGGCGCCAGCGCCGGTGATGCCTTGATAGCGCAGGGGCATGAGCATGGTCAGGGAAATCGACTGGAAACTGGCGAAGAAGATCACGCACCAGCACAGCACTGCGACCCGGTTGCCGAACAGGCTCATCGGCAGCAGAGGCTCGCGGCAGCGCCGCTCGTGGGCGACGAACACCAGCAGCCCGAGCAGTGCGCAACCCATCAGCACCAATACGGGTGTCGACAGCCAGGCGTGCCCCTGGCCGACCAGGGTGATACCCAACAGCAGGCTGCCCAACCCGATGATCATCAGCACGGCGCCGAGGTAGTCGACCTGCGCTTCGCGGCGTTTCACCGACAGCCCATCGAGGGCGCGGTGGATCACCCACAGGGCGACCAGCCCCAGCGGCAGGTTGATCCAGAATACCCAGCGCCATGACAGGTATTCGGTCAGCCAACCACCCAGCACCGGCCCGGCGACGCTGGCCAGGGCGTACATGCTGCTGAAATAACCCTGGTAGCGGCCACGTTCACGCGGTGGCACGAAGTCACCGATGATCGCCTGGCTCACCGACACCATGCCCCCGGCACCGATGCCCTGGACGACTCGCGCCAGCACCAGCTGCGGCATGTCCTGGGCCAGGCCGCAGGCCACCGAGGCCAGGGTGAACAGCGCGGTGCCGGTGAGGATCATCCGTCGCCGGCCGTACAGGTCGCCGAGCTTGCCGTAGATCGGCACGGCGATGGTCATCGCCACCATGTAGCCGGAGATGACCCAGGCCAGGAGCGTGACATCGTTGAACTGGGCGGAGATGGCCGGCATCGACACGGCGACGATGGTCTGGTCGAGGGCACCGAGGAAGATCGCCAGCATCAGGGCGGTCAGCACATTGCGCAGAACGGTGGGGGGCAGGGCGGCGGTCACGGGGGTACCTTGTTGTCATTGTCGGTGACGTGAGCGTGGGTTTGTGGGAGCGGGCTTGCCCCGCGATAGCGTCGGGCAAGACAGTCGCCATCGCGGGGCAAGCCCGCTCCCACAAAGCCCGCGTCCCTCTTTAGAAGATGTAAGCCGAGGAAGGGAAGATTGTAACCCGAGTTGAGTAGCTTCCTATGTACTCTGTGCATCCCCTATGCACGATCGGCATTGGCGCATTCATCCAGTGGTGCATGGCCGCGTGATATCGTGCAAAGGCTGCAGAGGCTGAAATCCGGGGCTTGCACCAGCATGGTGCAACGTTTTGCCACAGGGTTTCGCGTTGCTGTATGTCCACACCTTCTATTCCTCTGCCTGCATGTCGAGCATGACCGCCCCGATGGCGACGGTTGGATCAGTCAGGTAGACCCGATACAGGGGTCGGTTGTCAGCCGTTCAACATTTCTTATTACAAGCGGAGTGATCATGCCCAAGGCTTCCCACCACGATCTGCGTTTTGCCTTCCGCGAACTGCTCGCTTCAGGTTCGTGCTATCACACCGCGTCGGTGTTCGACCCCATGTCCGCGCGCATCGCCGCTGACCTTGGCTTCGAAGTCGGCATCCTCGGCGGCTCGGTCGCCTCGTTGCAGGTCCTGGCCGCGCCGGACTTCGCCCTGATCACCCTCAGCGAATTCGTCGAGCAGGCCACCCGTATCGGCCGTGTCGCCCAGCTGCCGGTACTCGCCGACGCCGACCATGGCTATGGCAATGCGCTCAACGTGATGCGCACGGTGATCGAACTGGAGCGCGCTGGCGTTGCCGCGCTGACCATCGAGGACACTCTGTTGCCGGCCCAGTTCGGTCGCAAGTCCACCGACCTGATTTCGGTCGAGGAGGGGGTCGGCAAGATCCGCGCTGCGCTGGAGGCACGCGTCGATTCGGCGATGGCGATCATCGCCCGGACCAACGCCGGGGTGCTGAGCACCGAAGAAATCATCGTGCGCACCCAGAGCTACCAGAAGGCCGGGGCCGATGGCATCTGCATGGTGGGGGTTAAGGATTTCGAGCAGTTGGAGCAGATCGCCGAGCACCTGACCGTGCCGCTGATGCTGGTCACCTACGCCAACCCTAACCTGCGTGACGACGAGCGCCTGGCGCGTTTGGGCGTGCGTATCGTGGTCGATGGCCACGCCGCTTACTTTGCCGCAATCAAGGCTACATACGACTGCCTGCGCTTGCAGCGTGGCCTGCAGCACAAGTCGGACAGCCTCAACGCCACCGAACTTTCGCATACGTATACCCAGCCCGAGGACTACATCCGTTGGGCCAAGGAGTACATGAGCGTCGAGGAGTGACCGGCGAGGCGCCGTCGCTCTAGCGGACGGCGCTCAAGGATGCAGTGTGTGGCACGCACTGTTCCTGCGGGCAGTTGCTGGCGGCGCTGGGCTGATTGCGTAGCAACTCGACCCGCCAGCAGGCCGAACCGTAGACCCCGGCCACGGCGACCAAGGCGAGAATCAGGGCGCAACGCCTGGATTTGATAGTCATGGTGCTTACCTCCTGTTACTGCAACAGGGTGTTACCGATAAGCATAGGCCGGGCCCAGGATTTGTGTGTGCCCCATCGCCGGCAAGTCGGCCCACCTGGCGGCTAGCATGCGCCCCCTGTAGGAGCGGCCTTACCGGGGCGCCGGACCGGCCGGAAAGGGCCGCGCAGTGGCCTCAGGATTTCAAGCACATCACAGACTGCCGGGGCCGCTTTGCGGCCCTTTCGCGGCACAAGGCCGCTCCTACAGGAAACGTGCAAACTTCAGGGCGGGAGCCGGCTTGCCGGCGATGGGCGTCAGAATCCGCGCCATGTTCTGTCAGGCGCCATCCCGATCCCATTCAGGTTCATCCCCGAACCGCTGCGCCAGAAAGTCCAGCATGCTGCGCAAGGTCGCCGGCATGTGCTTGCGCGAGGTATACACCGCATTCAGGTTGAGCTGCCGTGGCTTCGCATCGGGCAGCAGGCGCACCAGCTCGCCACTGCGTAACGCGGCAGCGGCCTGGTAGGTGGGCAGCATGGCGATACCCGCGCTGGCCAGCGCGGCCTTTTGCAGGGTCATGGCCTCGTTGGCGCTGATATTGCCCTGCACCGGCACCGCGACACTCTGCCCGTCCACTTCGAAATGCCAGAGGCTATGGCCGAAATAGGCGTGGGTCAGGCAGTTGTGCCGGCTCAGGTCCTCCACCCGTTGTGGGGTACCGTGCTCGCGCAGGTAGGCGGGGCTGGCGCAGACCACCGAGCGGCACACGCTAAGGCGTCGGGCGATCAGGTTGGGGTCGACATCGTTGCTGGTACGGATGGCCAGGTCGATGCGCTCGTCCACCAGGTTGACGGTGCGGTCGAGCATCTGCAGCTCCACCTTCACCCCGGGGTAGCGCTTGACGTAGGCCGCCACGGCATCCACCAGCTGGGCCTGGCCGAACGAGGTGCTGACGCTGATGCGCAGCTCGCCGCGAGGGGCGTCATCTGGCTGGCGCACGGCGTGCTGCAGGTCACCGGCCAGTTCCAATAGTTGCCGGCAGCGCGGCAAGGTCTCCTGGCCGGCGGCGGTCAGGCTGAGCTTGCGCGTGGTGCGCTGCATCAGCCGCGCGCCGACCCACTCCTCCAGCTCCGCCAGGTAGCGCGACACCACTGGCCTGGAAAGCTCCAGATGATCCGCTGCCGCCGATTGGCTGCCCAGGTCGACAACGGTGACGAACACGCGCATGGCGTTCAGTCGGTCCATGATTTGCCCGATTTCAGAAATGAACTATGTCGCAGCATCGCATTTTTTGTATTGAATCGGGCAACTAAGCTTGCCTCCATCGTCCCGCACACAGGATTTCCCGATGTCGATCTTCACGCCGCTGCGCAGCCTGGTACTGGCCTGCATCACCCTGGCCGGCCCGGCCATGGCCGCCGAACCACTCAAACTCGAGGTGTACAACCCCGGCCATGACGCCATCTTCCCGGTCAGCTCGGTGATCGTCTGCGGCGAGCACGATGCCATCCTGGTCGATGCCCAGTTCGGCAAGGCCCAGGCCGAGCAGCTGGTCCAGCGCCTGCGCAGTATCGACAAGCAGCTGACCACCATCTACGTCAGCCATGGCGACCCCGACTACTACTTTGGCCTGGACACGCTCACCCAGGCGTTCCCCAAGGCCCGCGTGCTGGCCTCGGCCGCCACCGTAGCGCATATTCGCAAGACCATGGACGCCAAGCTGGCCTACTGGGGTCCGCAGATGGGCGCGGACAAACCGGCGAAACTGGTGGTGCCACAGGTGCTCGAGGGTAATCGCCTGGAGCTGGAAGGCCAGGCCCTGGAGGTGGTTGGCCTGGATGGCCCGCAGCCGGACCGCAGTTTCGTCTGGATCCCGTCGATCAAGGCCGTGGTGGGTGGTGTGGTGGTTGCCGAGCACATCCACGTGTGGATGGCCGACACCCAGACCGCGCAATCCCATGCCGACTGGCTGGGCACCTTGAATGACATCGAGAAGCTCGCGCCACGCACAGTGATCCCTGGGCACTACCTGGGCGATAGCAGCCGCTCGCTGGACGCGGTGCGTTTCACCGCCAACTACATTCGTGACTTCGATGCCGAGACCGCCAAGGCCGACAACGCCCAGGCGCTGATCGCGGCCATGAAAAAACGCTACCCCAACCTGGGTGACGAAAGCTCTCTGGAACTGAGTGCCAAGGTCGCCAAGGGCGAGATGAAGTGGTAATCCCTTTCAACCTGACGGAGTGTTTCCCATGAGCAAGATCGCAATCATCGGTGCCACCGGCCGTGCCGGCAGCCAGTTGTTGGAAGAGGCCTTGCGCCGTGGCCACAGCCTGGTCGCCATTGCCCGTGACCCTTCGACCCTGCACGGTCGCGAAGGGGTGACCACCAAGGCGCTGGACGCCAAGGATGGTGCTGCCCTGCAAGCCGCCGTGAGTGGCTGCGACGCGGTGCTGAGCGCGGCGCATTTTTCCACCCTTGAGCCGCAAGCGATCATCGAGCCGGTCAAGCGGGCCGGGGTCAAGCGCCTGCTGGTGGTGGGCGGCGCCGGCAGCCTGCTGCTGCCGTCGGGGCAGCGGGTGATCGACAGCCCGGATTTCCCCGAGGCCTACAAGGCCGAGGCCAATGGCGGCGTACGCTTTCTCGAGGCGCTGCGCCAGGAGTCGGTGCTGGACTGGACTTTCCTTTCGCCATCGGCGGAGTTTGTCGAGGGTGAGCGCAAGGGGCACTACACGCTGGGCAAGGATCACCTGCTGATCGATACCGAGGGCAGAAGCTGGATCAGCTTTGCCGACCATGCCATCGCGATGCTCGATGAGCTGGAGAAACCAGCGCATTCGCGAACGCGTTTCACCGTCGGCTACTGAGGCGCCTGCATCGCCGGCAAGTCCACACCCCCCTTGTAGGAGCGGCCTTGCCGGGGCGCCGGACCGGCCGGAAAGGGCTGCGCAGCAGCCCCGGCAATTTTAAGGCATGGCCAAGATTCTGGGGGCGCTTCGCACCCCTTTCCGGCCGGTCCGGCGCCCCGGCAAGGCCGCTCCTACAGGATTTGTGTGCGTCACCGGCGATTCAATGCCGGGCACGCTCCTGCAGCCACTCCAGCAACTCGACCAACCCGGGTGCCATCGTCTTCGCCGGGCTGACCAGGTAATACCCTTTCCCGGTCGTCACCTTCAACGCGAATGGCATGCACAACCGACCGCTACGCAAGTCGTCACCGATCAACGCCCAATCGCCGATGGCCACGCCGGTGCCTTGCGAAGCCATGGCCATCGCCATGTCCAACGTCTCGAAATGCTGCTTCGGCCCCTGCGGCTCGAACCCGGCTCCCGCCACCTGCAACCACAGCCGCCAATCGTGCTCATCGCGCGAAGGATGCAGCAACATGTGCCGCGTCAGGTCCTGCAACTGCCTCAGCGGCAGCGGGCCGTTCATCAGGGACGGCGCACAGACCGGCGTCAGCTGCTCGTCGAACAGTTTGCGTACCTGCAACCCGTGGTTCGGCACGGCGCCGTAAACCACCGCCGCATCGAAACCTTCATGACGAAAATCCACCCCATGCTGCACCGTGGTGGTCAGTTCCACCGGTACATCGGGGCGCAATGCCTGCCATTCCATCAACCGTGGCAACAGCCAGCGCATCACGCAGGTTGGCGCCTTGAGCTGCAGCGTCGCGCTGCGCCCACCGACCTCGCGCACACCTTGCTCCACCAGGGCGAAGATCTGCTGTACCCGGGGCAGCCAGTCCTGGCCTTCGCGGGTCAGGGCCAGGCCGCGGGCCTGGCGCTGGAACAGGGCATAACCCAGGTGTTCCTCGAGCCCGGCGATCTGCCGGCTGACCGCGCCCTGGGTGATATGCAGCTGTTGCGCCGCACGGGTGAAATTGCAGTGCTGGGCGGTCACCAGGAAGGTGTACAGGGCGGGCAGGGGCGGCAGGCGTTTCATTGAGATAAGCCATGATGTGGAGTTATGGCTAGTATGTGTTTTTTTGCATTGTGGCGGTAGCCGCAGCTTGTTTCCATGAACACCGATTTCAACAAGAATCAGGTATTCGATGATGGCAACCTGTGGCGAAGTGCTGGTCAAACTCCTCGAAGGCTATGGCGTGGACCATGTCTTCGGCATTCCCGGTGTGCATACCGTGGAGCTCTACCGTGGCCTGGCGGCTTCCTCCATCCGCCACATCACCCCGCGCCACGAGCAAGGCGCAGGCTTCATGGCCGACGGCTACTCGCGCACGCGGGGCAAGCCGGGGGTGTGCTTCATCATCACCGGCCCGGGCATGACCAACATCACCACCGCCATGGGCCAGGCCTATGCCGATTCGATCCCCATGCTGGTGATCTCCAGCGTGCAGTCGCGCAGCCAGCTCGGTGGCGGGCGCGGCAAGCTGCATGAACTGCCCAACCAGTCTGGCCTGGTTGCGGGGGTGGCGGCCTTCTCGCACACCTTGATGAGCGCCGACGACCTGCCCGAAGCCCTGGCCCGTGCATTCGCCGTGTTCGACGGCGCCCGGCCACGCCCGGTGCATATCGAAATTCCGCTGGACGTGTTGGTGGAGCCCGCCGACCACTTGCTGCCGGCGCGCCCGGTGCGTACCGCCCGCGCAGGCGCCGCGCCGCAGACCGTCAAGCGCATGGCCGAGCGCCTGGCCAAGGCGCGTCGTCCGCTGATTCTCGCCGGTGGCGGCGCATTGGCCGCCGGGCATTCATTGGCCCGGCTGGCCGAGCACTTGCAGGCACCGGTGGCGCTGACCATCAACGCCAAAGGCTTGCTGCCAGCGGAGCATCCGTTGCAAATCGGTTCGACTCAGACCCTGCCAGCCACCCGCGCCCTGGTCGCCGAGGCCGATGTGGTGCTGGCCATTGGCACCGAATTGGCCGAGACCGACTACGACGTGACCTTCAAGGGCGGCTTCCTGATCCCCGGCAGCGTGCTGCGTATCGATATCGACCCGGACCAGACGGTGCGCAACTACCTCCCTGAGCTGGCGCTGGTGGCCGATGCCGACGAGGCGGCCCAAGCCTTGCTCGCGGCCCTGCAAGCGCAGCCGCAGCCACCTCGCGACAACCTCTGGGGCGCCGCCCGTGCCGCCCGCCTGCGCCAGGACAATGCCGCGACGTGGGACGCAGTGACCCTGAGCCAGACGCGCCTGCTGACCGGCATCCTCGAAGCGCTGCCCAACGCGATCATGGTGGGTGACTCGACCCAGCCGGTGTACACCGGCAACCTGACCCTGGACATGGCCCAACCGCGTCGCTGGTTCAATGCCTCGACCGGCTACGGCACCCTCGGCTACGCCCTGCCGGCGGCGATGGGCGCCTGGCTGGGCAGCGCCGAAGTGCCCGCCAGGCGCGCACCGGCGGTGTGCCTGATTGGTGATGGCGGCCTGCAGTTCACCCTGCCGGAGCTGGCCAGCGCTGTGGAGGCGCAGGTGCCGCTGATCGTGCTGCTGTGGAACAACCAGGGGTATGAGGAAATCAAGAAATACATGGTCAACCGCGCCATCGAGCCGGTGGGCGTGGATATCCACACGCCGGACTTCATCGGCGTGGCGCGGGCCTTGGGCGCAGAGGCCGAAAACGTCGGCGATGTCGCGCAGTTGCAGGCGGCCCTGGGGCGGGCGGTGGAGCGCAAGGGGCCGACGTTGATACAGGTGGATCAGAACCGATGGCAAGCCGCTGTAGTTGGGTAAGGCGCTAAACCCCATCGCGGGGCAAGCCCGCTCCCACAGGTATCGCGCCAGGTCTTTAAATTGTGGGCAAGACAGTTGCTCCCACATGGCCTTGTGGGAGCGGGCTTGCCCCGCGATGTTTTGATCAACCTGCGCTGGCGCGCAACCGCGCCACATCGCGGATCGGCGGCGCACCATACAGCCGGCTGTACTCACGGCTGAACTGCGACGGGCTCTCGTACCCCACCCGATACCCCGCCACCGCCGCCTCCAGCCCATCATTGAGCATCAACCGCCGCGCCTCCTGCAGGCGCAGCTGCTTCTGATACTGCAACGGGCTCATCGAGGTCACCGCCTTGAACCGATGGTGCAGGGTCGAGGTGCTGAGGTTCACCTCGCGGGCCAGGTCCTCGATGCGCAGCGGTTGCTGATAATGCTGGTTGAGCCAGGCGATGGCCTGGGACACCCGGTGGGTCTGGCTGTTGGCCAGGGCGATCTCGTACAGGCGATGGCCCTGCGGGCCGCGCAGCAGGCGGTAGAAGATCTCGCGGCGGATCAGCGGGGCGAGGATGGGGATGTCGCGAGGCGAATCCAGTAGGCGGATCAGCCGAATCAAGGCGTCGAGCAGTTGCGGGTCGCTTCTTTCCACGTACAGGCCACGCCCCGAGGGGCGGTTGGGTACCACCATCGGACTGCTTTCGGCGATCAGCTGGCTCAGTTGCGCCGGGTCGATATCCAGGCGCAGGCCCAGCGCCGGGTGCTCGGGGCTGGCCTTGAGCAGGGCGCCGCTGATCGGCAGGGTCACCGACACCACCATGTAGTTCAGCGGGTCGTAGGCGTAGTGCTCATCGCCGAGGATCAACGTCTTGCTGCCCTGGGCGAGGATGCACAGCGCCGGCTGAGCCAAGGCCGGCATCCCGCGGATGTCCTCTTCGTAACGCGTGAGGTACAGATCTTCGATGGCCGAGGCCGGGCCGTGCGGTTCGCCGGCGTGGCGCTGGATCAGGCCGGCCAGCTCCTGGCGCTGTGGCTCCAGGTTCGGGTCGAGGGGCGGGGGTGTGGTCATGGCGGTTTTCCTGTGCTGACCGACGCAGGATAGGTTTGGGCAAAGTTGGGCGCTAGTCGAAACCTGCCGAGCGATTGCCTGATCCTGCCGTGATGCAGGATCAGGCAATCGCCCGGCAGTATTGGCCTAACGGCGCGCGCGGGGCCGGCCCTAACCTTGGCAGCCTGTTTTCGTCCCAAGGTTTCAAGGAGATCGTTCATGACCCAGCAGCAACCGGTCACCCACCTGGCTTTCATCCGTGCCAGCAACGGTCGCTCGGCAGAACTCGGCATGCGCCTGCGCGATCTGCTCGAGCCCACGCTGTGTGCGCCGGGTTGCCTGGCCTTTAGCGTGCAGCAGTCGCAGGTCGATGCCGACCTGTGGTTGCTCAGCGGCAGTTGGTCCGACCAGCAAGCGATGAGCGGTTATTTCGCCTCGCCCACATTAGAGGTGTTTGGTGAGCTGGTGCAGGAGCAGGTGGTCAGCAGCCTGGACCTGCATACCTTTGCCTGATCGTGGCGAACCGCCTCGATACCGCGTCGAAGCGGTTCGCCAGCAACGCTGGCTCCTACAGGTATAGAATGCCGGCCTTCGATCAATCAGGCGACACTCAGCATGGCACGTAGAGAATTCCCCCACTTCGAAGCGGTTTCGGCAATGGTTCCGGTGGAAGGCGGTGGCTATCACGCGGCGATTGCCGTCAAGGCCCTGGTCATGGGCGGCGCGCCGCGCTTTCACAAAGTCCTCGACGGGCAGGTGTTCAAATCCGCCATCGCCGCCGACGAGGCCGCCTGCGCCGAACTCGAACGCCTGCAAGGCGTGAATGAAGACGGCGAGCTGGTCTTCTGATCAGGCCTGTGGGCGCGTCATCTTGAACAGCTCGCCCAGCGCGAAGTAATCCGCCGGGCCGCCGCCACGCAGGATCGGTTCGGCAGCAGCGGTGTCGTAGATACCGTTCTTGAGCAGGTGCTCGGCAATGTGCACCGCTACCACTTCACCCAGGATCAGCCAACTGGGCACCAGTTCCTGATCTGCGCGCTTGAGCTGCACGATCTGGCTCACCTTGCATTCGAAGCTCACCGGGCTCTCTTGCACGCGCGGTACGCCGACCACGCGAGACGGGCCCGGCGTCAGGCCACTTAGCACGAACTCGTCGACCTCTGCCGCCACGGCAGCACAGCTCTGGTTCATCTGATCGGCCAGCGGACGGGTGGCGAGGTTCCAGACGAATTCGCCGGTCTGCTCGATGTTGTTCAGGCTGTCTTTGCGCCCGACGCTGCAGAAACCGATGATCGGCGGAATGTAGTTGAAGGCGTTGAAGAAGCTGTACGGCGCGAGGTTCAAGCGGCCTTCGCTGTCGTGGCTTGAGATCCAGCCGATGGGCCGGGGGCCGACGATGGCGTTGAATGGGTCGTGGGGCAGGCCGTGGCCTTTGGCGGGTTCGTAGTAGTACATCTGTGCAAGGCCGCAAGGCCCTTCCTGGTGGGGAACAAGGCGCCTAGTGTGCCAAGGCTTTGCCTGGCTGCAAATGATCAAGCCCGGCCGAAGCCGGGCTGGTTGCGCGCATCAGCAATCAGCTGATGCGGTGGCCGTTGGTGCGGTCGAAGCCATCTTCGGCGAAGCGCTGGCCGTTAGTGCGGTCGAAACCATCTTCGGCGAAGCGCTGGCCGTTGGTGCGGTCGAAGCCATCTTCTGCGAAGCGCTGGCCGTTGGTGCGGTCGAAGCCATCTTCGGTGAAGCGTTGGCCGTTGGTGCGGTCGAAACCGTCTTCGGCGAAGCGCTGGCCGTTGGTGCGGTCGAAGCCGTCTTCGGCGAAGCGCTGGCCGTTGGTGCGGTCGAAGCCATCTTCGGTGAAGCGTTGGCCGTTGGTGCGGTCGAAACCATCTTCTGCGTAGTTGGCCGATTGGCTCTGCACGGCGGCGAAGGTGTGCGCGCTAGTGCGGTTGAAACCGTCTTCGGCGAAAGCGCCGGTGGCCAGTGCGGAGAGGGCGAAGGCGAGGATCAGTTGGTTTTTCATGGTCGTTGCTCCGGGGATGTCGTTGGGGTTGTTTGTTTCTATGGATTCAATGCTACGCCGATTAATTTGATTAAAAAGCGCAAAAAATAGCGCTTAAAAATCGATTAATTCGATGTTTGTGGGCAAGGCTTTCCCTGTGGGAGTAACTGTCTTGCTCATTTTTTGTAGGAGCGGCCTTGTGCCGCTAAAGGGCTGCGAAGCGGCCCCAGGTTTTTGCGTTCCCGTATCAATTGCTGGGGTTGCTGCGCAGCCCTTTCGCGGCACAAGGCCGCTCCTACAGGTGACGTGCAAGCTTCAGGGTGGAAGCCGGCTTGCTAGCGATAGGGCCCTCAGCCGTTAGAGTGTTTTCAAGCCGGCTCCCGCAGAAGGTCATCGTTGAGCACAGGATGGGTGTTGGAAATTAATGGGCAGTTAAAGCCCAACGCATTTTTCATACACGCCCAACCAATTTTTCAGGCTCCGCTCTTCACCATCGCCGCACCCACACCTGGAGCGGCACAACGATGAACAAACTTCCGCACATCACCCTGGCCTTCTGGGTCATGAAGATCTGCGCAACCACCCTGGGGGAGACGGCGGGCGACTTGCTGTCGATGACCCTGAACATCGGCTACGCGATGAGCTCGCTGCTGTTGATCAGCGTGTTCCTGCTGACCCTGGTCACCCAGCTTTACTCGCGCCGCTACAACCCGATGCTCTATTGGCTGGTGATCCTCTCCACCAGCACTGCCGGTACCACCATGTCCGACTTCATGGACCGCACCCTGGGGCTGGGTTATGCAACAGGTTCGGCGCTGCTGATCGGCATCCTGCTGCTGACCTTCGTGGTGTGGCGCTTGAGCGGCAATCCGCTGGATGTCACGCGCATCAAGAGCCGCAGCGGCGAGCTGTTCTACTGGGTGGCGATCCTGTTCTCCAACACCCTCGGCACTGCGCTGGGCGACTACCTGGCTGACGACTCGGGGCTGGGCTTTGCCGGCGGTGCGCTGTTGATCGGCTCGGCAATCGCCGTGGTGGCGGCTGCCCGCTACTGGACGAAAATCTCCGGCGTGGTGTTGTTCTGGATCGCCTTCGTGCTCACTCGCCCATTCGGTGCGACCCTGGGCGACGTACTGACCAAGAGCCACGAAAAGGGCGGGTTGGACTTCGGTACGGTGGGTTCGTCGATGGTGCTGGGCGGGGTGCTGCTGGTGCTGGTGCTGGCGGCCACGTATTACCAACGTCGCCAGCCGCTGCCAGTCATGGAGCGTTTGTGAGCTGCCAGGCTCAGAGAGCCTGCGCCTTGATGGTGTAGCGGGTACTACGCCCGCCACCCGGTTGTCGAGCCAGGCATCCCTTGTCCAGCAGGTCGGCCAGATGCCGGGTGGCAGTGGCCTTGGAAACCTTGGCCACAGCCTGGTACTGGCTGGCACTGATACCGGACTCGAAACCACGAGGCCCACCGTCGAGCAGGCGATTAAGTACCTTGACCTGTTCGGGCAGCAAACCGTCGGCGCGGTGGATAAGCCAGAAGCGTGCCTTGGCCAGCACCCGGTCGATGCGCAACAGCGCTTGCTGAAGGCTGCGCAGCAAGGTGGCAAGGAACCAGGCCAGCCAGCTTGTGATGTCCAGGCCGCCGCGCTGGCTGCTTTCCAGTATTGCGTAATAGCCGGCCCGATCCTCGAGGATGCTGCTGGACATGGCGTAGAAACGGACCGCTCGCTGCTCGCCCTGGGCCAACGCCAGGTCTGTGATGGCGCGGGTCAGGCGGCCATTGCCATCGGCGAAGGGGTGCAAGGTGACGAACCAGAAATGGGCGAGCCCTGCACGTAGCAGGGGGTCGAGTTGCCGATCGTTGCGGCTGCGCTCGAACCAGTCGAGGAACTGCTGTACCTGCTGCTCAAGGCCCGTACGCGGTGGTGCCTGGAAATGCACCCGAGGTTTGTCGGTGCGCCCTGATACCACCTGCATCGGTGCGTCGTCACGCCAGTCGCCAACGGGCTGGGCAGGTGCGAGCGAAGGGTCATTCTCGGGGAACAGCCAGCGATGCCAAAGGAACAGGCGCTGCTGATCCAGCGGGCGAACATAGCCCATGGTCGCATCCACCATCAGTTCGGCCAGGCCCTCGCTGCGTGTCGTGGTTGTTCCCAGCTCGCCAATGCCAAGCCGGCGGGCCAGGGAAGAGCGTACGGACTCCACATTGAGCTGGTCGCCCTCGATGGCCGAGGACGTGACAATGTTTTGCAGCAGCGTGTCGAGTGTATCGAGGTTGGCATTGGCCTCGGTCACCGCCCCTGCTCTGCCCAGCAGGCAGCCCTGCGCTTGGACACAGTCCCTGAGCAAGGGTGTGAGTTGCGACGGGTCCCAATGAAAGTCGGGCCAGTCGGCCTGCTGCCAGATCCAGAAGGCGTCTGCAGCAGTGTGCTCTTTTGGCTTCATGAGCCGAATACTAGCGCTATTCGGCTCATCTGGTGAGCCGAATAGCGCTATTTATTCGGCTCACCACCCACAAAAAAGGGCGCCTCGTCATACGAGGCGCCCCTTTTACATTCGGCGGATACGGATCAGTCAGTGGTGATCCGCGAATGCTGCTTGGTGTCCTTCATGGTCGCGTACACCAGCAACGAGCAGGCGATGCAGCCGGTGACATACCAGTAGAAGCCGGTTTCCATGCCGTTGCTCTTGAACCACAGGGCCACGTATTCGGCGGTGCCGCCGAAGATCGACACGGTCAGGGCGTAGGGCAGGCCGACACCCAGGGCGCGGATCTCGGTGGGGAACAGCTCGGCCTTCACCACGGCGTTGATCGAGGTGTAGCCGCTGACGATGATCAGCGCGGCCATGATCAGGAAGAACGCGCCCCACCAGGTCTGCACGGTGTGCAGGGTGCTGAGGATCGGTACGGTGAACAGGGTGCCGAGCACGCCGAAGGCGATCAGGATCGGGCGACGACCGATCTTGTCGGACAGCCCGCCGATGATTGGTTGCAGGCACATGAACAGGAACAACGTGGCCGCCGAGATGGTGGTCGAGTCGCTGATGCTCATGCCCACGGTGTTGACCAGGTACTTCTGCATGTAGGTGGTGTAGGTGTAGAAGGCCAGGGTGCCGCCCATGGTCAGGCCGACCACGGTCATCAGCTCTTTGGGATGGCGCATCAAGGTGCGCATCAGGCTTTCTTTGGACTTCTCTTTCTTGGTGAACGAAGCAGTCTCTTCCATGCCGCGGCGCAGGTACAGCGCGACCACTGCGCACAACGCGCCGATCACGAAGGGTACACGCCAGCCCCAGGCATACAGCTGCTCGGTGGTGAGGGTCTGCTGCAGGATGATGAGCACCGCCAGGGCGATGAGCTGGCCGGAGATCAGGGTCACGTACTGGAAGCTGGAGAAGAATCCACGGCGCTCCTTGCTGGCCATCTCGCTGAGGTAGGTGGCCGAGGTGCCGTATTCACCGCCCACCGACAGGCCTTGCATCAAGCGCGCGACCACCAGCAGGATCGGTGCGGCGACGCCGATGGTTTCGTAGCCGGGGGTGAGGGCGATGACCAGGGAGCCAGCGCACATCAGCAGCACCGAGGCCATCAGCGCGGCCTTGCGGCCCTTGCGGTCGGCGTAGATGCCCATCAGCCAGCCCCCGATCGGGCGCATCAGGAAGCCCACGGCGAAGATCGCGGCGGTGTTGAGCAGTTGTGCGGTGGTGTCGCCGGCGGGGAAGAAGGCTTTGGCGAAGTACAGCGAGAACGCGGCGTAGACGTACCAGTCGTACCATTCGACCATGTTGCCGATGGAGCCACTGAAGATCGATTTGAGGCGGCTGGCGGTGGATTTTTCCGCGGCGGGCGCAACGGCCGCCCCGGTGGGCAGAGTGCTGGCGTTATCCATCAGGGATACCTTCTCGTTGTTTTTGTGGAGCGCGCTCGGGGCGCAGCTTGAGAAGGGTTTTGCAGGAGCTGTGCCAAATGGGTGCGCAGCGATCCATTTGGGGGCGCCTTGCGCCCCATCGCGGCACGAGGCCGCTCCTACAGGCCTTGCAGTGCCTGGGTTTGCGCGATCCCTGTAGGAGCGGCCTTGTGCCGCGATGGGCTGCAAAGCAGCCCCGGCGATCCAACAAGCAATAAGCGAACTTCCGCTCATCTCTCCGAATCAATAAGCGGAATTCCGCTCATTCGCTGCCGAGAAAATCCTCCCGCACCAGCCCATGCCGCTGCATCTTCTCGTTCAGCGTGCGCCGCGGCAGTTGCAGCGCCTCCATCACCCCCTTGATTTCCCCCTTGTACTGGCGCAGCGCCGCACGCAGGCACTGGGCCTCGAAGGCTTCCATCTGCTCGACCAGCGACTGCCCACCCGGCAATGCCTCGAGGTTCGGCGAGTCCAGCCCCAGCGCATGCCGCTCGGCGGCATTGGCCAATTCGCGTACATTGCCCGGCCAGTCATGGGCCAGCAGCTGCGCCAGACGTCCTCCGCTGACTGTTGGCGCGGTCCGCCCCAAGCGTTCGGCGGTGGTGCGGGCAAAGTGCTCGAACAACAGCGGGATATCCTCCCGCCGCTCGCGCAGCGGCGCCAAACGCAGTTCGGCGACGTTGAGGCGGTAGGCCAGGTCCTCGCGAAAGCGCCCGGCGCGGGCCTCATCGAGCAGGTCGGGCTTGGTCGCGGCGATGATCCGCAGGTCGACGTCGATACTCTGGTTGGCCCCCAGGCGTTCGAGCTTGTGCTCCTGGATCACCCGCAGCAGCTTGGCCTGCTGGGCCAGCGGCATGCTTTCGATCTCGTCGAGGAACAGCGTGCCGCCGTTGGCGTATTCCAGCTTGCCGATGCGTTTGCCCTGGGCACCGGTGAACGCGCCGCTCTCGTGGCCGAACAGCTCGGCTTCGAACAGCGCTTCAGGGATGGCCGCACAGTTGAGTGCGACGAAAGGCTTGCCGGCGCGCGGGCCAAAATCGTGCAGGCAGCGGGCCACGCGTTCCTTGCCGCTACCGGTTTCGCCACGGATCAGCACGTTGACCGGCAGGCTGGCCAGGTCCAGCACCTGCCGGCGCAATTGCTGCAAGCCTTGGGACATGCCGAGCAAGGTGCTTTCCAGCTGCGTCTTGAGGTCGGCCTGTTCGTGCAACCGACGGTTCTCCAGTACCAGTTGGCGTTTTTCCAGGGCGCGGCCGAGGCTGCTCATCAGGTGTTGCGGGGTGAAGGGTTTTTCCAGGAAGTCGTAGGCGCCGTTGCGCATCGCTTCGACCGCCATCGGCACGTCACCGTGGCCGGTCAGCAGGATCACCGGCAGCCCGGGATCCTCTTTTTGCAGGCGCTCCAGCAGTTGCATGCCAGACAGGCCGGGCATGCGCACATCGCTGAGGATCACCCCAGGGAAGTTGCGCGGCAGGTGCGCCAGGCATTCTTCGGCGCGGGCGAACAGCTGCACGCTGAAGCCCGACAGGCTCAGCCACTGTTCCACCGCGGTGCGGATACTGGCTTCGTCATCGACGACGATCACTGAATTCAACATACCGGCTCCAGGTCACGGGGCAGTGTCAGGCTGAAACGCGCGCCACCCGGCAGGTTCTCGACCTGCAAGTGGCCACCGGCATCGGCGACGATGCCATAGGAGATCGCCAGGCCCAGGCCCAGCCCTTCACCCACCGGCTTGGTGGTGAAGAACGGGTCGAAGACCTTGGCCAGGTCGGTCTCGTCGATGCCGCCGCCGGAATCGAGCACGCTCAGGCGCCACTGTTCGCCTTCGGTTTCGATGCGGATCTCCAGGCGTTTGTAGCGCTTGTCGGCCATGGCGTCGAGGGCATTGCGCAACAGGTTGATCAGCACCTGCTCCAGGCGGATCGCGTCGCCGCGTACCCAGGCCGGGCGTGCCAGGTACAGGGCCACTTCGACGTCTTCGGCGCGGATGCGGGCGTCGAGCAGGTGCAGCGCCTGGTCGACCACGCCGGCCAAGTCCAGCCGCTCGCGCAGGCCGCCGGGGCTGTTGCGGGCGAAGGTCTTCAGGTGGCCGGTGAGCGCGGCCATGCGCGTGAGCATCTGCTCCAGTGGTTCCAGGGCCTGGCGCGCCTGGTCGTGGCGACCCTGGTCGAGCAGCAGGCGCAGGGTTTCCAGTTGCATGCGCTGGGTGGTCAGCGGCTGGTTGATTTCATGAGCCAGGGCGGCGGACATCTGCCCCAGCGCCGCCAGCTTGGCCGATTGCACCAAGCCCTCCTGGGCGGTGCGCAGTTCGCGGGTGCGCTCCTCGACCTGGCGCTTGAGTTCTTCGCGGCTGCGTTGGCGCAGGCGGGCCAGGCGCAGGCGCTGGCTGACGAACAGTGCGGCGAACACCAGGGTCAGCCAGATCGCGGCGGCGGCCAGGGCAGCGTTGCGCCCGTCCTCGGCGACCTGTGGCTTGCGCAGCAAGTGCAGGGTCCAGCCTTCGGCTTCCAGTGGCAGGCTCTCCCACAGGTACTCGGCGGTGCCGTCCGGGCTCTGCACACGGGTCAGGTGGCTGTTGTCGGCGAAGCGGGTCAGGGCCTGGTGCTGCAGCGGCACCAGGGGCTGCTTGTCGTACTGACGGGTTTCGGCCAGCTCGGCGCGGTCGGCGCTGCTCAACGGTTGCAGCTCGCGGTAGCGCCAGCCGTCCTGGTTGGCGATGAAGGTGATGCCACGGGCATCGCTGACCAGCAGGATGTCGTTGCCCTGGCGCCATTCGCGCTCGAGCTCCGGGAACTCCAGTTTGACCACCATGGCGCCGAGGAAGCGGCCGTGTTCGTCGTTTACCGCGCTGGCCAGGAAGTAGCCCGGCACGCCACTGGTTACACCGACCGCATAGAAGCGGCCGCTACCCTGGCTGCGGGTCTGTTTGAAATAGGGGCGAAAGCCGTAGTTGGAGCCGACATAGGTGGTCGGCAGGCGCCAGTTGCTGGCGGCGATGGCAAGGCCCGTGCGGTCGAGCAACTCCAGCGTCGATGAGTTGGCGGCGCCGTTGATGCGTTCGAGCTTGCGGTTCAGGGCGTCCTGCACCGGTTCGGTGACCGGGCCGCGCAGGGCGTCGATCAGCTCCGGGTCCAGCGCCAGCACGGCGGGCAGGGCGCGGTAGCGTTCGATCAAGGTGTGCAGGGCGTTGGCGTACAGGCCAAGCTGCTGGCTGGCGCGGCGCGCGTCGGTCTGCATCGCCTCGCGCTTGGCCTGGTGCATGGCCCAGCCGGCGCTGAGCGCGGTGCCGACCAGGATCAGCAGGATGATCAGCCCCAGACGCAGGGCGCGGAAGGAAGAGGGCATGGACCGGATCCTGGTCATGGGGTGTCAATGAGGGCCCCATCGCCGGCAAGCCGGCTCCCACAGGTACGGCACGATCTCTGTGGGAGCCAGCTTGCCGGCGATGGGGCCGGTACGGCTTACAGCAGTTCGAAGCTCTGCTGCTGCACCGTCTGCGAGTCGAAACCGACCTGGACATTGAACTGACCAGGCTCGGCCACCCGCTGCAACTGGCCATTGTAGAACTTGAGGTCTTCTTCAGTGATGTCGAAGGTCAAGGTGCGTGCTTCGCCGGCCTTGAGCATCAGTTTCTGGAAGTTCTTCAGCTCCTTGACCGGGCGGCTGATCGACGCGCTCTGGTCCTGGAGATACAGCTGCACCACGGTCTCGCCGTCACGCTTGCCGGTGTTCTTCACCGTGACCTTGGCCTTGAGCGTGCCACCGCGCTTGAGCTCGGTGCGCGACAGGGTGAGGTCGGTCAGGTCGAAGCTGGTGTAGCTCAGGCCGTAGCCGAACGGGTACAGCGGGCCGTTGGGCTCTTCGAAGTACTGCGAGGTGTAGTTGCCGGGCTTGCCGGGGGTGAACGGGCGGCCGATGCGCATGTGGTTGTAGTACATCGGGATCTGCCCGACCGAGCGCGGGAAGGTGATTGGCAGGCGGCCCGACGGGTTGTAGTCGCCGAACAGCACGTCGGCGATGGCGTTGCCGCCTTCGGTACCGCTGAACCAGGTTTCCAGGATGGCGTCGGCCTGTTCGCGCTCCCAGGCGATCGACAGCGGGCGGCCGTTCATCAGCACCAGCACCAGCGGCTTGCCGGTGGCCTTGAGCGCCTTGATCAGCTCGCGTTGCACCGCCGGGATTTCCAGGGTGGTGCGGCTCGACGACTCGTGGGACATGCCACGGGACTCGCCCACCACGGCGACTACCACATCGGACTGCTTGGCCGCCTTGACCGCTTCGTCGATCAGTACCGCGGCCGGGCGTGGGTCGTCGACGATTTCCGGCGCGTCGAAGTTGAGGAAGTTGAGGTAGTCGAGCATGGCCTTGTCGCCGGTCACGTTCGAGCCCTTGGCGTAGACCAGCTTGGCCTTGCCTTCGACGGCGCGGCGCAGACCTTCGCGTACGGTCACCGAATGCTCGGGTTTGCCGTCGGCAGCCCAACTGCCCATCATGTCGATCGGCGCGTCGGCCAGCGGGCCGACCAGGGCGATGGTGCCGGCCTTTTTCAGTGGCAGGGTCTGCTCGCGGTTTTCCAGCAGCACCAGGCTGCGGCGCGCCACGTCGCGGGCGGCCTCGCGGTGCAGGCGGTTGTCGGCGTAGTAGTCCTTGACGTCGGTCTCGGGCGTGCCGATGCGCACGTACGGGTCCTTGAACAAGCCCATCTCGTACTTGGCGCCGAGCACTTCGCGCACCGCCTGGTCCAGTTCGGCCTGGGTCACTTCGCCGGACTTGAGCAGGCCCGGCAGCTCTTCGCCGTACAGGGTGTCGTTCATGCTCATGTCGATGCCGGCCTTGATCGCCAGCTTGGCCGCCTCGCGACCGTCCTGGGCCACGCCATGGCGGATCAGCTCCTGGATGGCACCGTGGTCGCTGATGGTCACGCCCTTGAAGCCCCACTCCTTGCGCAGCAGGTCGTTCATCAGCCAGGTATTGGAGGTGGCCGGCACGCCGTTGATCGAGTTCAGCGCCACCATCACCCCGCCGGCACCGGCGTCGAGGGCGGCGCGGTAGGGCGGCAGGTAGTCGTTGTACATCTTCACCGGGCTCATATCGACCGTGTTGTAGTCGCGCCCGCCCTCCACCGCGCCGTACAGGGCGAAGTGCTTGACGATGGCCATGATGCTGTCGTGCTCGGCCGGGCTCTTGCCCTGGAATGCGCGAACCATTACCTGGCCGATCCGCGCGGTGAGGTAGGTGTCTTCGCCGAAGCCTTCACTGGTGCGGCCCCAGCGTGGGTCGCGGGCGATGTCGACCATCGGCGCGAAGGTCATGTCCAGCGAGTCGGCGGCGGCTTCGATGGCCGAGGTGCGGCCGACCTTGGCCACGGCGTCCATGTCCCAGGACGAGGCCAGGCCAAGGCCGATCGGGAAGATGGTGCGCTCGCCGTGGATGGTGTCGTAGGCGAAGAACATCGGGATCTTCAGGCGGCTGCGCATGGCGGCGTCCTGCATCGGCCGGTTCTCGGGAGCGGTGCGCGAATTGAAGGTGCCGCCGATGCGCCCGGCGGCGATTTCCTCGCGGATCTTCTCGCGGGGCATTTCGGGGCCGATGCTGATCAGGCGCAACTGGCCGATCTTCTCGGCTTCGGTCATCTGCCCGACCAGGTGGTCGATGAACGCCTGCTTGTCCTGCAGGGGCGGGGCGGGGGTGGCGGCAAGGGCCGCCTGACTGGCGAGGCCCATGGCCAGGCCCAGCAAAGACAGTTTCATCATCAGTTCCGTTGTCGAGTGGGGCGTTTTTCCGAGAGGATTCGTACGCCTGTTGTTAGGGAGTCTGCTGGCGATCTTGCGGCGCAATCGTCCATGCTCCAGCGCAGCCGCGGATTATGCCTTATATGAAGCGCTTGTTGAGATACACTCTCGCCACCCCGATGCCGGGATAACAACGATAAGAACGCTCGAGAGACGATGGCATGACCGAATACGAACAGCGCCAGATCGCCGAGGCGATCGCCCGCGCCGAGCGGCGCACCGACGCGGAGCTGGTGACCGTGCTGGCCCGGCGCGCCGATGACTACCCTTATCTACCCTTGCTGTGGGCCGCGCTGCTGGCGCTGGTCATTCCGTTGCTGCTGCACCGCTGGCAGGGCGGCATTGGGCTCAATGGCCTGCTGCTGGCGCAGATGTTGACGTTCATCGCCTTGTGCCTGCTGCTGCGCCACCCCCGCGTGGCCGCCTGGCTGGTACCGTCGATGCTGCGCCGCCGGCGCGCCTCGGGCCTGGCCCGGCAGCAGTTTCTCGAACTCAACTTGCAGCGCACCGCTGGCGCCACCGGGGTGTTGATCTTCGTCAGCGAGGCCGAGCGGCACGTGGAGATCCTGGTCGATGAGGGGATTGCCCGACACCTCCCCGAGCACGCCCGCGAGGCGATCGTCGCGCGGTTCACCGAACAGGTTTGCCAGGGCCACACGCTACAGGGCTTCGTCGATTGCATCGAAGCCTGTGGCGAGCTGCTCAGCGAACATGTGCCGCCGACCCACGCACGCAACGAACTGCCCAACCGCCTGGTGATCCTCGACTGAGCCGCGCCCATCGCGAAAACCTTCGCGATGGGCCGTCACCCACGTAGAATGCGCGGCATTGCGCAACGCGCTCCCCGCATTCCGAGGCACCTGCTCCCCATGTCTTCCTCAACAAACGCAAGTACCGCGCCGGATGCGCGCGCCCAGTTCCTGAGCCTGCTGGCCGATGCCCTGGCCGATGGCAGCCTGGGCAAACTGGTGCTGGCTCGCCATGTCGGCGCCGACCAGAGCCTGCAACGGATCATCGCCAAACCGGTGCAGCTCAAGGGCGAAACCTGCCTGCAACTGGTGTACCGCCACCAGACCCGCGACCTCACGCGCAACCTGCCGCTGGACCAAGCACAGGCGTTGGTTGCCGAACTGTTGCCCGAGAGCTTTCGCAACGCCCACCTGTACACGGGCGCGGGCGAAGTGCAGCTGGAGTTCAGCAAGAAAGGCAAGCCGATGCTGCGCCGCCACCTGGCCCAGCCGGCCAAGCGCGAAGCGGCGCCGGCCGGGCATGACCGGGAGAAGAAGCGCTACCTGGAACTGTCGCGGCCTTTCCTGCGCGATCTGGGGGTGACCGATGCACAGGGTGCGCTGATCCCCTCGATGTCGCGCAAGTGGAAGCAGATCAACAAATTCATCGAAGTCTTCGACCATGCCTTGGCCGGTGCACCGGTGGCGGCCGATCAGCTGTTGCGGGTGGCCGACTTCGGTTCCGGCAAGGGCTACCTGACCTTCGCCATGCATGACTACCTGCGCAACACCTTGGGGCGCGAAGCGCAGGTCACCGGCGTGGAACTGCGCCCGGACATGGTCGAACTGTGCAACGGCGCCGCCGCGCGCCTGGAGCATCCGGGCCTGGTGTTCGAGTGCGGCGACGTGCGCAGCGTGGTGCCGGAGGCCATCGAAGTGATGATCGCCCTGCATGCCTGCGACATCGCCACCGACTATGCCATCCACACCGGCATCCGCTGCAACGCGGCGATCATCATGTGCTCGCCGTGCTGCCACAAGCAGATCCGCCCGCAACTGCACAGCCCGGGCCTGCTGCAGCCAATGCTGCAGTACGGGCTGCACCTGGGGCAGCAGGCCGAGATGCTCACCGACAGCCTGCGCGCGTTGTATCTCGAGGCCTGTGGCTATGAGACCAAGGTATTCGAGTTCATCTCGTTGGAGCACACCAACAAGAACAAGATGATCCTTGCGGTGAAACGCCGGCAGCCACAGGACAACGCTGCGCTGCTGCAGAAGATCGCCGAGCTCAAGGCGTTCTACGGGGTTCAGGAGCACTGCCTGGAGAGCCTGTTGCAGGCGGATGGGCTGATCGCTGGCTGATTGGACGAGCGGGTAGCGGAATGTTCTGCAGTTGCGATGGGACTCTTCCGGAAGAGTCGCCATGCGCGAAAAAGCGCTTCCAGCCTGCCTAGGCTGGTTTGGGGAAGACGTTCGTCGGCGTCTTCTGGTTGTCACTCGACAACCGATATTCCCATGACCATACTGGAGCGCACTCGATGTCCCGTCCTACCCATCCAAGCAAGGAAGTCGAGCAGACCCTGAGATACGCCGAGGCGCAGGGCTGGAGGATCACGGTAGGGGGCGGGCATTGCTGGGGGCGGATCTACTGTCCCCTTAATGATCGTGAATGCCGCTGTGGCGAGTTCTGCATCACCAGTGTGTGGAGCACACCTAGGCTTGTACGAAAAGTCGCCGAGCGGCGATCAGGCAAGGCGAAAACAGGCGAGGAAGCGGAGTTTACTGGCTGTAAATGAGCATTCCGAGCCTGTTTTCAACGCAGCATGATCGTCGCGCAGGCACTTTTCGTACAAAGCCTAAGAATCCAGGCACCTTTGCCCGTCAATTGCGCCGCGTAGTGGACAACTGCACCTCGAACCGCGGCAGCAACCACCCGCATGTGGAGCAGCAGTGATGGAATACCAATTCACCCTCAAATACCAACTGACCGGCGACGAGGATATCGACGCGTTGGTCGAGCGCCTGGGCGCGGCCGGCTGCGATGATGCACTGGTCGGCATCGGCCAGCCGGGCCGCCTGGCCCTGGCTTTCGCCCGGCAAGGCGAAAGCGCCAGGGACGCCATGCACAGCGCCCTGGCGGATGTTCAGCGCGTGGTGCCGCATGCCCGCTTGATCGAAGCCAGCCCCGACCTGGTCGGCCTGACCGATGTCGCGCAACTGATGGGCGTGACCCGGCAGAACATGCGCAAGCTCATGCTCACCCATTCGCACAGCTTTCCAACGCCCATCCACGAAGGCACCACCTCGCTCTGGCACTTGGCGGACATCCTCGCCTGGATGCAGATGCGGGGGACCTATGCCGTGGCCCAGGACATACTGGAGCTGGCGCTCGCGGCCATGCGGGTGAATGTCAGTACGGCCCACGAGCGGGTGTACGGCGGCCAGGAAGCCTGAGCAAACATCAGCGCGCTTACCGCGCGCTGATCATCAGTTCGACCTGCCCCAGCGGATGGCTTTGCGCGTTGAAGAAGTGCAGTGGCACCCCGTCCAGGCCGGCGAACCGCTCGGTGAAGTGCTGCTTCTGATTGACGATCGACGCCTCGCTCAAGGGGCGGATGGCAATCGCCAGGTGTTTCGGGCGCGCCTGGCGGATGGCCTCGACCAGGTGCTGGTCGCTGGCGTCCAGGTGTTGGCCGAACAGGCAAAGCCCATCACGTTCAGCGGCCAACTGCCCCAGGCACCAGCCGAGGTAGTCCGAGTGGCGGATGGCGCGCAGTTTCTCATCGCTGCGGTCTTCGTTGATGAACAGCGGCACCTCGCCGGGGATATTCACCGCGACGCCGTCGAGCAGTTCGGCGCTTTCGGCGCTGCGCTGGCGGGTTGATCCGTCCGGCAGCTTGAGCAGATGCAGGCCGCCATGCAGGTGTATCACCCGTGTTCCTTTTGCGCGGGTGCGGCGCACATCGAAGAAGCCCTGCTCGTCGAACAGCGCGGCAAAGCCCTGCGGCGCATGCTGCATGGCCCAGGGCAGGATCAGGTCGTAATTGCTGGTGTAGACGCTGCGATAGCCGCGCAACGCCTGGTTGATCGTCGCCAGGGTGCTCGCCGGCATCAACGCCCAGGGCAGGTGCACGGTGCGCACGGCATGGATCAGCGCTTCCTTGATCGAGTAGTAGCGGTTCAGCGGCGCGGTGGAGCTGATGGCCAGCGCGGCGTTGGCGCGCACCGTGTGGTTGAGGGTGCTCAACACCGGCTCGAACAGTTCCGTGCCCAGCGACTTGAACAGCGCCTGGTCGCTGACCGCCAGGCCTTTCTTGCGCCCGGCGCGCTGGGCCTCTTCGTACAGCGAGAAGTAACCGAATGGCTTCCACAGCGCGCGGCTGGCGCCATTGCCCAGCAGCAGGGCGGGGCAGGGGTGGCGCTGGTTGAGGTCGGCCCAGGCGGGCAGGTGGACGTCGAGTGCGGGCATGGTGGGTCCGATGGGCGTGGCTCAAAACGCGAGGACTTTAGCATGTCATGCAAAGTGTGAGAGGCTCGCCGCCCACGGACCGTATTGGATTGAAAAGGATTCCCCTGCATGTACAAGCCTCAGTTCCAGGCCTTCGCCCTGGCCACCTTGCTGGCCACTACCGGCGCCCATGCCGCTGATGGCAGCCAGCTTGCCGCCGCCCAGGGTATTGCATACCCGGCGGTAATCGCCCACCGCGGTGCTTCGTTCGACGCCCCCGAATCCACTACCGCAGCCTACCTGCTGGCCCGCGAGCTGGGGGCCGACTACCTGGAGATGGACCTGCAGCGTACCCGCGACGGTGCCCTGGTGGTGGTTCACGACGATGTGCTGGGGCGCACCAGTGATGTCGCCGAGCGCTTCCCCGAGCGCAAGAACAGCCCGGTCAGTGCCTTCACCCTGGCCGAGCTCAAGTCCCTGGATGCCGGCAGCTGGTTCAACAAGGCCTACCCCGAACGGGCCCGCAACGCTTTTGTCGGGCAGCGCATCCTCACCCTCGACGAAGTGATCGACATTGCCGAGGGTGACCCGCAACGCCACCCCGGCCTGTACATCGAGACCAAGGAACCCGCCCAGTTCCCCGGCATCGAGAAGGACCTCAAACAACGCCTCGAAGCCCGTGGTTGGCTCGACAAACCGGGCAAGGTGGTGTTGCAGACCTTCGACCGCAACAGCCTCCAGCTGCTGCACGAGGCCATGCCCAAGGTGCCGAAGATCCTCCTGCTGTGGGTGGCCAAGGGCAGCATCGAACCGGCCTCGGGGCAAACCTTCGTTGAGTCGGGTGAACGTGACAAGTCGGCCTTCTATGCCCGCCAGCACCCCAAGGACCGCGCCGAGTTCGAACGCTGGCTGGACTACGCCAAGCAAGGCGGTGCCATCGGCACCGGGCCCTCGGCGGTGCGCAGCAACTTGGGCGAGCAGAGCTATTCGGACTTGATCCAGCCGTGGATGAACCAGGCCACCCACGACCGCGGGTTGCTGGTGCACGTCTATACCCTCGATGACGCGGTGGACTTCAACAAAGCCATGGCCGCCGGCGTGGACGGCATCTTCACCAACCGCGCCGGTGAGTTGATGCGCTTCTACGGGCGTACGGTGCAGGGCAGCGAGGCCACGCTGTTGGGCAAGCTCGGCTATTGAGTGCAGAGGGGGCTGCCCAGCAGCCCCAGATGAAGCTGGCGATGGCCGAATGACATGTGTGAGAATGATAGGAATTCCTATTAAGCGATTCCTGCACAGCCATTCGCAATGACCTCCCTATCCACGCCCTGGATCACCCAACCGCCGCTGGCGGCGGTGGTCGACGACCTGCTGGCGCATTACAGCGACCTGCGCCGATACCTCTGCGGGCGCTTGCGCAACCCAGACGACGCCGCCGACATTGCCCAGTCCAGTTTCGCCCAGGCGTATGCCCATGCACTCAACGCACCGGTGATCAATGCCCGCGCCTTGCTGTTCCAGGCCGCGCGCAACCTGTGCATCGACCAGTACCGGCGGCGCAGTACCGAGCTGGCGGCACTGGAGGACTGGCTGCTACGCGCCGAGCCGCTGAGCCCCAGCGTGGAAGACATCATCATCGCCCGCGAGCAGTTGCAGCAACTGATCGCCCGGATCGAGCGCATGCCCAGGCTGCGCCGCGAAGTGTTCGTCCGCGTGCGCCTGCATGGCCATAGCCATCGCGAAGTGTGCGCGGCGCTGGGGCTGTCGGCAAAGGCGGTGGAGCTGCACATCGCCCGGGCGGTGTTCGACCTCTCCGAACTGAGATTGGCGGCAGGCCATGATTGAGCCGGCATCGCCGCGCAAGGTGCAGCAGGCCTTGGCGTACCTGGCGGGGTTGCAGGGGGATGACCCTGAGCGCGTGCGCAAGGTCGATGGTCAGGCCCGGCAGTGGCGCGGCAAGAGCGTGGAACATGAGTGTGCCTGGCAGGAAGCCGAGCAGCGCTGGCAGATGGTCCACCGCCTGGCGCCGCAACTGCGCGGCGCGATTCAGCCGCAGGCCTGCGACCCAAGCCGTCGCCGGCTGCTGCGCCAAGGGAGTGCTATGGCAGTGCTGCTCGCCGCTGGCGGCTGGCTGGGCTGGATGTTCAAGCGTACCGCGCCGTACCGGCAGGACGTACAGACCGCCCACGCCCAAACGCCTCGCACATTGGCGCTGCCCGACGGCAGCCAGGTGCTGGTGGCGGCCGAGAGCAACCTGCGGGTCAACTTCGACCACGGCGAGCGGCAGGTCCTGCTGCTGCACGGCAATGCCTTCTTCGATGTCGCCCACGAACGGTGGCGCCCCTTCCAGGTCAGCACTCGCCTGGGCCTGGTGCAGGTACTGGGCACCGCCTTCAGTGTCAGCGACCGGGGCGGCCGGGTGCAGGTGGCGGTCGCTCGCGGGCGAGTGCAAGTGCGCGACCTGCGCGGTGGCGAGCAGATCCTGCAAGCCGGTGAGCGCGTCTGCCTCGATGAACAGGGCCGCCTTGGCACCCTGCGCGCCGGCGGCCAGTTCGGCCCGGACCCAGCGCACTGGCAGCGGGGCTGGTGGTCGTTCACCGACCAGCCACTGGCAGAGGTGATCGGCGAACTCAACGCCTATGTGGCCAGGCCGCTCGACCTCGACCCGGGGGCAGCCGACTTGCGCCTGACCGGCAGTTTCCCCAGTGACCGGCCCGAGGTGCTGCTGGAAGCCCTGCCACGCATCCTGCCCGTCAGCATCGTGGAACAGGGCGGGCAGCGCCTGATCGTACGGCGCTGAAACCGCCCGGGAATTTCTTTGAGGGGTAAAGCGAAGGTGCCGCGTCATCAGCTGTGAACCCACCTTCTGCAAGGACAGATCATGTCGCTTCCCTCCACCCGCTTCCCCGGCACCCTGCGGCGCTTGGCCCTGGCATGTGCCGGCCTGCTGTCGACTGGCCTGGCAATGGCCGACAGCCAGCCGCTGGCCCTCGACCTGCCGAGCCAGCCGCTGGAAACCACGGTGCACGCGCTGGCCCATGAGTCCGGCGTGGCCATCGCCGCCGACAGCCGCTTGCTCGCCGGCCGCCATGCCCCGGCCCTGCACGGGCGCTACACGGTGATGCAGGCCCTGCGCCAACTGCTCGCGGGCAGCGACCTGGTGGCGGTGGAAGAGAACGGCGTGATCATCCTGCGCGGTAGCGCCGAGGAGGGGGCGCTGACGCTGGGCGCGACCACGGTCAATGCCAGTGCCTTCAATAGCGACCTGCCCGAGGCCTACAGCGGCGGCCAGGTGGCCCGTGGTGCGCGCATCGGCATGCTGGGCAACCGCGACATCATGGACACGCCGTTCAGCGTCACCGCCTACACCGCGCAAACCATCGAGAACCAGCAGAGCGGCACCGTTGGCGCGGTGCTGCGCAACGACCCGTCGATTCGCTTCAGCACTGGCGAGGGCCATGCCTACGAGAACTTCATGATCCGTGGCTATGCCCTCGACTCCACGGAGCTGGCGATGAACGGGCTCTACGGCCTGGCCCCCGACGGCCACGTACCCACCGAGTTTCTGGAACGGGTCGAAGTGCTCAAGGGCCCTGGTGCGTTGCTGACCGGCATGGCGCCCAACGGTGGCGTGGGCGGGGTGGTCAACCTGGTGCCCAAGCGGGCCGGGGATGCGCCGCTGACCCGCCTGACCACCAGCTACGTGTCCGATGGCTATGTGGCCGAACACCTCGATGTCGGTCGGCGTTTCGCCGACGGCCGCTTCGGTATCCGCTTCAACGGCGTGTACGGCAGCGGCGACACCGGCGTCGACGAGCAGTCCAAGGACCGCACACTGGCCTCGCTGGCGCTGGACTACCGGGGTGACGACTTCAAACTCGCACTGGACGCCTACGAAAGCCACGAGAAGCTCGACAACGGCAGCCCGATGATGGCCGGCTTCAGCGCGCTCGGCCATGTCACCCAGGCGCCCAAGCCAGACACCAATATCCTCGAAGGCATTGATGCCAAGCAGGTCAGCAAGGCGGTGATACTGCGCGGCGAGTACCAGCTGGACGATCACTGGAGCGCGTTCGCCAGTGTCGGCGGCGCGCGCACCCGCTACGACGGTTTCCTCAACGGCACCCGGGTGGTGGTGAACAAGGCCGATGGCACCGCCACCGGCGAGACCTACAACCAGGCCGGCTACACCCACAGCCTGTCCACCGAGGCGGGCCTGCGTGGCGACTTCATGACCGGGCCGGTCAGCCACCAGCTGGTGCTCAGCACCACGCTGCTGCACCAGGACATCGGCCGGGCGCCGACGGTTACAGGCCGCAAGTACAAGACCAACATCTACCACCCCGGCAAGCCGATCATCGCCGGTGACCACGGCAGCAACGACAAGACCGGCGACAACACGCTGTCGAGCTTTGCCGTGGCCGACACCCTGGGCTTCGTCGATGACCGCGTGCTGCTCACCCTCGGCGTGCGCGCCCAGCGCGTGCGGCAGAAGATGAGCGAGCCGTCGTACGACGAGCGCAAGCTGACCCCGGCCCTGGGTATCGTGCTCAAGCCCTGGGAGGCACCGGTGTCGCTGTACGCCAACTACATCGAAGGCCTGACCCAGGGTGGCATGGTCACCGATGTGAAGGCGGCCAACTACAACGAGCAGTTCGCCCCCTACGTCGCCAAGCAGATGGAGGCCGGGGTGAAATGGGACCTGGGCGACTTCACCCACACCCTGGCGCTGTTCCAGATCGAAAAGCCGAGCATGATCTACGACAAGGCCAGCAACCGGTACAACGATGACGGCGAGCAGCGCAACCGGGGTGTGGAATGGACGATGTTCGGCGAGGTCACGCCGCAGGTGCGCCTGCTCGGTGGCGTGACCTACACCCGCGCCGTGCTGAGCAAGACCGCCAACGGCGCCATGGACGGCAATACCGCCCGGGGCGTGCCGGCCTGGTCGGCCAACCTCGGTGCCGAGTGGGACCTGCCCTGGGTGCAGGGCCTGACCCTGACCGCGCTGGGCATCCACAGCAGCTCGCAGTACCTGGACAGCGCCAACCAGTTGAAGATCCCGCAGTGGACCCGCTACGACCTCGGCGCACGCTACGCGACCAAGGTGCTGAGCAAGGACGTGACCCTGCGCGCCAGCCTGGAGAACGTCGAGAACCGCGCCTACTGGGCCGGGGTGTTCAACGACGGCTATGCCACCGTCAGCGAGCCGCGTACCGTCAAGCTGTCCGCCAGCATCGACTTCTGAGGTGGGCATGCAACGAATCAAGCGAATAGCCGCAGGGTTGTGCCTGGCGCTGGCCTGCTCTGGGGTCGTGATGGCTTCAGGGCAGGCGGTGCTTGAAGTGGGCGGGGCAGTGACGGGGCAGGTGGGTGAGTCACGCCGGCCAACCTGGAACCTTTCCCTCAAGGCCGGGGATCTGGTACGCGGACGTGTCGACGGTGATATCGACCTGCGCCTGCTCAATGCCCAAGGGCATCCGCTGCGCCTGCTGATCGATGGGTTGGATCAGCCACGCGAATTTCTCTTCGTTGCGGGGCAGGATGGGCAGTACGCGCTGCGCGCCGAGCCGCTGGCGATCCGCCCGGGCGAACGCTTCAGCTTGTGTCTGGAGCAAGTGCTGCCTGACGTCGGGCAGCGGCGCGGGCAAGTGCCATTGGCCAGCCCGACCTTGCGCCAGCTGGCACAGCAGTTGAGCGAGGGCGGCACCAGCGTGGCGTTCTGGCAGGCCCGTGGGGCCGAGGGCACGCCGCTGGTCGAGGCGCTCGACGGCCAGCCCGAGCAGCGCCTGGTGACCTTCCTGTGGCGCGGTGCGCGTGACAATGTGCGCATGTTCGGCGCGCCATCGGGCAATCACGAGCCATTGCACCGGCTTGCCGACAGCGATGTCTGGTACCACAGTTTCGTGGTGCCGGCGGGCACTCGCCTGAGCTACCAGATGGCGCCCGACGTGCCGGTGTCGGATGATCGGCGGGTGATCCTCGCCACCACACGACGCGACCCGCTCAACCCGAATACCTTCGCCGATGGCAGCGGTGATCCGTGGTTGTCGCGCTCGCGCCTGGAGCTGCCGGATGCGGCCCCGCAACCCTGGGTGGCCGCGCGCGAAGGCGTGCGCCGTGGCAGCGTCGAGCGCAAGCGCCTGGCCAGCCGGCTGCTGGGCAACGAGCGGGACGTCTACCTGTACCGCCCGGCCGGCTGGCGCCCGGGCAAGGCCGACCAAGGCCTGCTGGTGCTGTTCGATGCCCATGCCTACACCCGCCAGGTGCCGACCCCGACGATCCTCGACAACCTCATCGCCGATGGCCTGATCCCTGCCACCGCCGCGCTGATCATCGCCAACCCCAGCGACCTGAGCCGACAGCAGGAGTTGCCGCCCAATCCACGTTTCGCCCGCTTCATGGCCGAGGAGCTGATGCCCTGGGCGCGAGAGCAGGGGCTGTCGGCGCCGGCCTCGCGCACGGTGGTCGCCGGCTCCAGCTATGGCGGCCTGGCCTCAGCCTACATGGGGCTGACCCACCCGGAACTGTTCGGCAATGTGTTGAGCCTGTCAGGCTCCTACTGGTGGGCGCAGGCGGCTGATGAGCCCGGCTGGCTGACCCGCGAGTACGCCAGGGCGCCGCGCCAACCACTGCGCTTCTACTTGCAGTCTGGGTTGTTCGAAGGGCCGAAGATCCTCGACACCAACCGCCACCTGCGCGATGTGCTGTTGGCCAAGGGGTATGCGGTGGAGCAGGTCGAATACCCCGCCGGGCACGACTACCTGCAATGGCGCGGGAGCCTGCCGTGCGGGTTGATCAGCTTGCTTGGCCGTGGCATCCAGGCATCGCCGCAGGCCTGCGTGCCACATTAGGCGAATCAGGGAGACCCCGATGGCGCGCCGGGCAGGTTGATGGCACAGTGCCTGCCTTCGGCGCACCAGCACCGGAGATTCGACACAAGGAGTTAGTGTGAAACCCACGATCATGGCTGCGCTTGCCTGCGGCCTCTTGCTTGCCCCGGGCGCCAATGCCCAGGATATTTCCACGCTGTACCAGGTGTACGAGCAGAAGGGCTATTCCACGCTGAGCATGGAAGAGCTGAACCAGCCGGTGCAGATCACGGCCGTGGCGCTGGGGGTCAAGAGCAACCTCCAGGGCGCGCCGATGCTCGTCGCCGGTGACGATGACGGCTATGAACTGGCCCGCCTCAATGGTGCCGACGAGGCCCAGGACGCGCGCATGAAAGCCATGCGCCTGGGCCAGAAGTTCGATGCCGAGTGCGTGTTGCAATTCACCTCCGGCAGTGACTTCATGGCATTCAAACAATGCACATTCGACTGAACAGGGAAGTTCTCATGAAAACATCGCTTCGTATCATTGCACTGGCCGGTTGCCTGGCCTCGTTCTCCGTATCCGCTGCCGACTCGGCCCAGGTCGCCCTGTTCACCGCGCTGGCGCAGTGCCAGGCCAGCGCGCAGCAGGTGGAGCAGTTCAACCAGCTGGCCGATGCCGAGCAACTGACCTTCACCAAGGACGATGAGCACAGCCCCTGGGGCGGCGCAGCCTGGCAGGTCCCCTCGGCGCTGAGCATCAATGGCGTAACGTCCAGCACCCTGGTGATGACCGACCGCTTCAGCTTCTACCTGCTGACCAGCAGCACCGCGCCCCAGGCCGATGCCGCCAAGCTCGCCAACGGGCTCAAGTTGAAGAAGACCCTGGATACCGACGGTTACGTCGATTACCAGCGGGTGCTCGACAGCAAAGGCACGCTGCGGGTGGTCTCGACCGAGGACAAGGACCGCGACCTGTACGTAGGGTGCAGTTATCCGCAGGCTTGATTTGGTCAGGCCCGGGTTTCCCCGGGCCATCACTTGTCGGTGGGGTTCTGCCGACTCCTGTTGCGCCACACCCGATACGCCCTGATCCCCGCCCGCACCGAGCCGAACAGCAGCTTGTCTTCCATTTCCCTCGCCATCCCCGAGCGCACCAGCATGCGCAGGAAGGTGCCGCGCGCGCGGGCGATGGCGAAGTGGATGCCCTGGGCGGCCAGGGTGTCGCGCACTTCGCGCAGGGCGGCGATGCCGCTGACATCGATGCTGGTCACGGCTTCGGCGTCGAACAGCACCACTTCGGTGTTTTCCGCGCCCTGTACGGCTTCGAGCAGGCGCATCTTGAAGTAGTCGGCATTGAAGAACAGGATCGCGTCGTCGAAGCGGTACACCACCAGGCCCGGCACGGTGCGGGCGTCTTTGTGCTGGCGCACGTCCACCTGCCCCTCGATGCCCGGCATCCAGCCGAGCACGGCGTCGGTGGGCTGGTAGATGCTGTACAGCAGGCGCAGGATGGCGAGGGTGACGGCGAACACGATGCCCGGCAGTACCCCCAGGCCCAGCACACCAACCGTGGTCAGCAGGCACAGCCAGAACTCGAAGCGGCTGAGCTTGCGGATGGTCTTGAGCGACTTGACGTCGATCAGCCCCCAGCCGGCCATCAGCAGCACGGCTCCCAGCGCGGCTTGGGGGATCCAGGCCATGGGCGCGGTGAAGAACAGCAGGATCAGGGCGATCACCAGCGCAGCGATGATGCCCACCAGCTGGCTCTTGCCGCCGACCATGTCGTTGACTGCGGTGCGTGAGTCGGCGCCGCTGATGGCGAAGCCCTGGGAGATGCCGGCGGCCAGGTTGCTCACGCCGAGGGCGACGAACTCATGGTTGGCGTTGATCGCGTAGCCGTGGCGGGCGGCGAAGCTGCGGGCGGTGAGCATGGCGCTGCAAAAGCTGATGGTGGCGATACCCAGGGCGTCGCGCAGCAGGCTCTTGGTTTCCGCCAGGGTGCTTTGTGGCCAGGCCAGCTCCGGGATGCCCGCCGGCACCGGGCCGAGGATCGCCACGCCGTAGTGGTCCAGGCCGAACAGCCCGGCCACGGCAGTGAACACCACCACCGTCACCAGGGCCGCGGGCAAGCGCGGGAAGCGGCGCGGCAGCCAGATAAGCAAGGCCAGCCCGGCCAGGCCGATGGCCAGGGTAAGCCAGTGGATCTCGTTCAGGCGCTGGAGGAAGTTGACCAGGCTGAGGATGAAACCGTCGCCCTCGATCTTGAAGCCCACCACTTTCGACAGTTGCCCGGCGATCAGGCTCAAGCCGATACCGTTGAGGTAGCCGATGAGGATCGGCCGCGAGAAGAAGCTGGCGATAAAGCCCGCCCGCGCCACCCCGGCGGCGATCAGCATCGCCCCCACCAGCACGGTGACGATCACCGACAGTTCGGCGATGCGCTGAGGGTCGCCCATGGCCAGCGGGGCCACTGCGCCGCCGATCATGGCGCAGGTGGCGGCATCCGGGCCGACCATCAACTGGCGCGAACTGCCGACCAGCGCATAAACCATCATCGGCAGCACGCAGGCATACAGGCCGTATTGCGGCGGCAGGCCGACGATCTGCGCGTAGGCGATGGCGATGGGGATCTGGATCGCGGCCACCGAGAGACCTGCCTGCAGGTCGGCGTGGAACCACTCGCGGCGGTAGTGCAGCAGATTGGCCAGGCCCGGTAGCCAGCGGGAGAGAAACATGGGCAGTCCTTTGGAGATGTTTGCTCAAGCTTAGGTGCTTATGCGCCGCCGGCCCTGGCGCTTGCAAGTCAGTACCGGAGCCGGGCATTCAAGCGGATCGGGCGCACGGTGGTCATGGGCCAGGTCAATAAACCTGGAAGGCGGAAACGAAAAAAGGAGCCGAGGCTCCTTTTGACAGCGATGACGTTACTTGAACGTCATGCGGGGAATGCGATCTGGAGCGGGTAGAGGGAATCGAACCCTCAACTAAAGCTTGGGAAGCTTTCGTTTTGCCACTAAACTATACCCGCGTTTGCGCTCGACTTTTTACCATAACCCCCACCCAATTAATAGCCCGAAGTCATAAAAAGCCTGTTGGCGACCTGCAGCCTGCGGGTAGTCGGGCTACAGGACACCGTTGCTTTCAGTAGGCCAGTGCATGGTACCCCTGCGTGTGGGTGTGGCGTGGGCGGGTTTCGCGCGCACTCGGCTTGAGGAAGCCCAGCATGACGCCACGGGTATCCTCGCAGGCGCCTTTGTGTTCCATATCGAGGAAGTGGCCGGCGTCGCGGATCACGCTGAAGTGGCTTTGCCCCACATGTTTGCTGAACTGGCGGGCATCTTCGACGGTGGTGTACTCGTCACGGTCGCCGTTGATGAACAGCACCGGGATGTCGATGTTGCGCGCGGCCTTCAGCGCCCGTTCCAGGTCGTGTTCGAGCACTTGGTTGATGTGGAAGTGCATCTGCGCGTACTCGTGGCTGTCCAGGCTGCTCACGTGGCGGTAGTTGAAGCGCTTGAACAGCGACGGCAGGTACTTGCCGATGGTGTCGTTGACCAGGTTGCCCACCTGGTAGCGGTCGCAAGCGGCCAGGTACTGGCAACCGCGCTCCAGGTAGTCGCGCATCGGTTCGTTGATCACCGGCGAGAACGAGCTGACGATGGCCTTCTTCACCCGCCGCGGCTGGTGCGCCAGCGCCAGCAGGCCGCAAGCCCCGCCCCAGGAGAACGACATCACGTGGTCGGCCTGGAAGTGCTCGATCAGCTCGAGGAGGATGTGCGCCTCGGTCTCCTTGGTGATCAGCCGTTCCTGGCGGTTGTGCGGCTTGGACTTGCCGGCATACGGCTGGTCGTACAGCACCACGTTGAACTGCGGGTGCAGGTTGCGCACGGTCTGGGCGAAGGACGCGGTGGTGGCCAGCGAGCCATTGATCAGGATGATGGTCTTTTCGGCGCCTTGTGCGCGGTGGAACTCCGTGTAAACCCGGTACTGCCCTTGGATATCAAGTACAGCGATTTCTGGCCTCATGTCATCGACTCCTGGCGCAAAAAGGGTGTTCGCGTCTCCTGGTGGTCTGTGTGGTTGATTCGCGGATCAACCGTACAGGCCCATCAGGGTGCACGTGCTTTATGACAGGTAGGCATTCGCCTGGAAGATAAACCGGTAGGCCCTTGTGTCGATCCTTGACGCTTGTGTCGACGGTGTTGTTGTGGCGGGCGATTCTGCCGTGCCCCAAGGCATCGAGACCCTGGGTGGCCGGCAAAAAGGTGTCTTGGACTGCGTTTGTGACCGTTGAGTCACATGCGGACCGACAAGTTGGCAGTCAAGCAGCGGGGGCGGCATCGCGCAAGTGCCGTTCGGGGTATTTTTTGTGCTGAACTGCCAGGCGGTCGGTGTAGTGGAAAAGCGTTGCGACTACCCAATCGTTTGCGCGAAAAACGCCGTCGCAGGGCGCTCGCGTTACGTCAGAAACAGGCGATTTCGCTGTCGCTGAGTACGCGGAATTGGCCGGGTGCCAAGCCGGGGTCCAGTTCGATCGCGCCCATGCTCTGCCGATGCAGCCCCACCACCTTGTTCTGGAAGAAACCGAACATGCGCTTGACCTGGTGGTAGCGCCCTTCGACGATCGCCAGCCGTGCCTCACGTGGGCCGAGGAGGTCCAACTGGGCGGGCTGGGTGGTGAGGTCCTCGAAGGCGAAGTAGAACCCTTCACGGAACTTGTCCACGTAATGAGCGCCGATCTCGTCCTCGGTCTGCACCAGGTAGGTCTTGGCCACCTGGGTTTTCGGCTGGGTCAGGCGCCGTGACCACTGGCCGTCGTTGGTCAGGATCAGCAGGCCGGTGGTGTTGTAGTCCAGGCGCCCGGCGATGTGCAGGTCGTCGCGCAGGTCGGCCGGCAGCAGGTCGAGCACGGTGGGGTGCTGCGGGTCGCGGGTGGCGCTGACGCAACCGGCGGGCTTGTGCAGCATCAGGTAGCGTGCCGGGCGGCCTGGCTGCAGCACCTGTTCGTCCACTACGACCCGGCTGAACTCACGCACTTCGTGCAGCGGGTCGCTGACCGCCACGCCATCCACGCTCACACGTCGCTGCGCCAGCAGCAGGCGCACGTGCTGGCGGTTGTAGCAGGGCAGGTTGGTGAGAAAACGGTCGAGGCGCATGGCGGCAGGTCGCGGGGAATCGGCGCGCAGTTTAACGGATCGCGGCAGATGACGCTGCCTTGAGCTGTTCGTCCACCTGCGCGCAGGCCGGGCACAGGCAGGCTTTGTCGCGCAGTTCGGCGGGCAGGGCGGCGATCACGGCCGGGTCGATGCGGACGTCGAAGCACCAGCACCCTCGGGTGGCGCTGCGTGGGTCGGCCAAGCCGCATTGGTTGGGGGCGCCACAGGCAGGGCAGCGCTGGTCGTCAGGCATGTTCGGTTCCGGGCATTTCGCTGCAGACACGGTTGCGTCCGCCTTGTTTGGCACGATACAGGGCGTGGTCGGCGCGGCCGAGCAGGCTGTGAAGGGTGTCGCCTGGCCGCAGGCCGGCGAGGCCGACGCTGACGGTCAGGCGCAGCGGCTGCTCGGCATGGCTGAAGGTCAGCTGCTCGGTGCGCCGGCGGATTTTTTCGGCCACCTCGATGGCCTGGCGGCCTTGGGTTTCACGCAGCAGCACGATGAACTCCTCGCCGCCCCAGCGGCAGAGTATATCGGACTGGCGCAGGCTGCCTTGCAGCACATTGGCGAACTGGCGCAGCACTTCGTCGCCGGCCAGGTGGCCATGGGTGTCGTTGAGCGCCTTGAAGTGGTCGAGGTCGATCAGCAGGGCGACCAGCGGCGCGCTGTCGCGCTGGGCATCGACCAGCGCCTGGCCGGCCAGCAGGTCGAAACTGCGCCGGTTGGGTAGGCCGGTGAGGCTGTCGAGGGTGGCCAGTGCCTCGGCGTTGTCCTGATGGCGCTTGATCATGGCATTTAGCAGCGACAGCACTACGAGGGTGATCATCGCGCAGATGGCCAGGTTCAGGTACAGCGACTGGCGGATGCGGTCCAGGGCGCCGGTCTCGCGCTTGTCCACCAGCAGGTACCAGCCAAGCTCAGGCAACTGGCGCACGTTGAGGAAGTGGCTATGGCCGTCGCGGTCGTGGTACTCGTGGCTGCCGGGGGTGGGGGTCGGCATGCGTGCCAGCAGTTCCTGCCACTGCCGGCTGTCGCTCAACTGCTGGCCGGCGCGCAGGCCGTGGGGGCCACCGTCGGACCCGGTCAGCAGGACCTTGCCCTGGGCGTCGGTAAACAGCACCGCGCGTTGGTAGCGGCGTTGGTAGTCGTCGATCAGGCTCACCACCGACTCCACGCTCAGCCCCACCCCGACCGCGCCGATGAAACGCTGCTGGTAATCGAGCATGCGGTAGTTGATGAACACGGTGAGCTTGTCCTGGTTGGCCATGTCCAGGTCCACGTTGATTTCGTAGGGCTCGCTGGACTGGCGCAGGCGAAAGTACCAGGCATCGCGCCAGGCATCGGCCTTGACCTGCTTGAGCACGCCCTTGGCCTGGTAGTAGGTGAGGCTGCGGTTGGACACCAGGAAGCTGGTACAGGTGCCCTGGCTGCCCATCACCTCGCCCAGGTAGCGGGTGATGCGCGTGGCATCCTGCTCACCGGCCAGCACCCAGTCCCGCACAAAGGTGTCCTGGGCCATCATCGAGGCGATCTGCACCGGGCGGATCAGGTCTTTCTGGATCTCGGAATAGACGGTGTCGGAGGTCAGCGGCAGTTCGGTGTTGACGATGCCGTCACGGATGGCCCCGCGCGAGGCGTAGTAGCTCAGCAGCGACGTGGCCAGGAAGCCGCAGGCCAGCAACAGCAGCAGGGTGAAGATCAGCGAGCGTTGCGAGAGCAGGGCGGAAGGCGAGGGCATGATCGTCCCGTGGAAGGTGCCGGTGGCGACATTCTAGTGAGATGACCGAAAAATGACTGCATGTTTTTCAGGGTTATACGAGATGTTTCTTTTTGTTGCGTAAATGGCACCGAACCCTGGCATGACTGTCTTATCCAGTGTCGAGCAACGCATCGCCATCGACGCCCGCCAGCGCCGCTGTGCCGGGCACCCCCGCGGTCCAGGAGGCCGCCATGTCCCTGAGAATCCTGTTCATCGTCCTGCTTGGGCTGCTGACATCCGCCTGCGTGCCGTACTACGAAAGCGCAGGCTACTACCGCACGGACTATTACACCGCCGATCGCTATGTGTACCCCGGCTATTACCGCCAGGACCGCTATTACGTGGCCCCGGCGCCGCGTTACTACTACCAGCCCGCGCCACGCTATTACCGCCCGGCGCCAGTGCCGCACTACCGGCCCTATCCCGCCCCCGGCATGCAGCCGCGCTGGCAGGGCAACCCGCGTTACGACTATGGCAACCGCCAGCGCTATGACTACGGCGGTGACCGTAACCGCAACGACTACCGCAATGACAACCGTGGGGGGCGTGGCGACCGCTGGCACTCCAACGGGCAGGGCGATCGACGGCCGGACGGTGGCTGGGGCGGGGATCGCAACCGGCATCGTTGATGGGAGTGCACCGTTTTTGTAGGAGCGGCCTTGTGTCGCGAAAGGGGCGCGAAGCGGCCCCAGGTTCTTGCGTTCCCGCATAAATTGCTGGGGCTGCTGCGCAGCCCTTTCGCGACATAAGGCCGCTCCTACAGAGGGCGCGCAAGCCTTAGGGTGGAACCGGCTTGGCGGCGATGGGGCACACGGCGCCCCTCATTGTCCCAAGTCCGCCAGCGGGTGACGCCCCTCCCACACCTTGGCGAAATGCGCCGCCACCACCGCCGTCGGCACTTGCGCCACGTCCGGCCAATGCCAGTGCGGGGTGTTGTCCTTGTCCAGCAACCTGGCGCGCACTCCCTCGCTGAACTCGGGGTGCCGGCAACAGTTGAGGCTCAGGGTGTATTCCATCTGGAACACCTGCGCCAGCGACAGGTGGCGCGCCCGGCGGATCTGCTCCCATACCAGGTGCGCGGTCAGCGGGCAGCCTTCGTGCAGGCGTTGGCCGGCGGCAGCCAGCAACGGGTCATCATGCTGGGCCAGCGCGGTCAGCGCGCGCCAGGCCGCCACCGGGTCGGCCACATCGAGCACCTCGTCGATCAGCGAGCGGCGCGCCAGCCACTGGCCTTCGGGCAGTTCGGCACAGGCGCGGTGCTGTTCGGCCTTGAGCAGGCTGTTGAGTTGCAGCGCGGTCTGCTCCTGCCAGTTCAGTTGCAGCAGTTCTTCGATCAACGCTTCCTGTTGATGTTCCCCCAGGAAGCGGTCGGCCAACCCCAGGTCCAGTGCATCACGGGCGTTGATCGGCGCCCCGGTCAAACCGAGGAACAGCCCGAGCTTGCCGGGCAGGCGGGCGAGGAACCAGCTGGCGCCGACATCGGGGTACAGGCCGATGCTGATCTCGGGCATGGCCAGGCGGCTGCTGGGGGTGACAATGCGTACCGCCGCCCCCTGCAGCAAGCCCATGCCGCCACCCAGCACATGGCCGTGGCCCCAGCACAAGAGCGGTTTGGGGTAGGTGTGCAGGCGAAAGTCCAAGCGGTATTCGCTGGCGAAAAAGGTGGCGGCCAGCGGCGGCACGCTACCGGGGTGGTCACGGCACGCCTGGACCAGCGCGCGTACATCGCCGCCGGCACAGAACGCCTTGGGCCCGGCACCACGCAGCAGCACGCAGACGATGCTGGGGTCGCTGGCCCAGGCGTGCAGGCGCTCGTCGAGCACTTCGATCATGGGCAACGTCAGGGCGTTGAGCGCCTTGGAGGCATCCAGGGTGGCGATGCCGATGCGGGCGCCGTCGGCGCCGATGAGAACCTCGCATTGAATGGACATGGGCTACCTCGCGCAAGTCATCCCACCAGTATGGCCCGCTGCGTTGAAGCTGCCGGTCGTCGGTCGGATCGATTGACAAGCCGCGGCGGCTTTCCTAGTGTCGCGGCACTTCGCTTCAGGACCGCCCCATGACCGACGACGACCGCATCAAACTCGAACCCAGCTGGAAGGCCGCGCTGCGTGCCGAGTTCGACCAGCCCTACATGCATCAGCTACGTGAGTTCCTGCGCGGTGAATACGCTGCCGGCAAGGAGATCTACCCGCCAGGGCCGATGATCTTCAACGCCCTCAATTCCACGCCGTTGAAGCAGGTGAAAGTGGTGATCCTCGGCCAGGATCCGTACCACGGGCCTGGTCAGGCCCACGGCTTGTGTTTCTCCGTGCAGCCGGGCACCCCCACGCCACCGTCGCTGGTGAACATCTACAAAGAGCTGCATCGCGACCTCAACCTGCCGATCCCCAACCATGGTTACCTGCAAAGCTGGGCCGAGCAGGGCGTGCTGCTGCTCAACACCACCATGACCGTGGAGCGCGCCAATGCCGCCTCGCACGCCAAGAAGGGTTGGGAGTTTTTCACCGACCGGGTGATCCAGGTGGTCAGCGAACAATGCCCGAACGTGGTGTTCCTGCTGTGGGGCGCCCATGCCCAGAGCAAGCAGAAGCTGATCGACGGCACCCGCCACCTGGTGCTCAAGTCGGTGCATCCATCGCCGTTGTCGGCGTATCGCGGGTTCTTCGGCTGTGGGCATTTCAGCCGTGCCAATGGCTTCCTGCAGCAGCATGGGATGGCGCCGATCGATTGGTCGCTGCCACCGTTGTAGTACCGCCGCACCTAGTATTTTTGCCAGTTTCGCGGAGTTTCCGTCAGCGCTAGATTCAACCCCATAGAAGCCATACAGCCCTTGCAGTGCAGGGGCTGTAAATTACAGGGGTTTGAAAATGTCGAGACTGGTGAAGGCTAAAAGCAAGGGCTCCATTTTCTCTCCAGAACCCGGCGAAGTCTTTCTCGACGCCCCTGTGCCGGTGGGTGTGCTGCCGTTGCTCGCTGACGAGGAAGGTGCCCTCACACTGCCCCTTGAAAGGCAGATCACTGCGTTGCCTTTTCGGGTAAAGGCCTGGGCTGACTACGAAAACGATTACAGGTGGTTGATCGAGCAAGGTTATGAGAGACCTCGGCTGGTGTTCCAGCCGTTCTGGGACGGCATAGCGATAGGCGAAGTCGTTCAGTGGGACATGCAGCCCAGTGTCGAAGAAGATGAAAACGGTGAACGGTTTTTCCCGGTCGATCTGAGTGTACCTGCGTCAAAACTTGACCCCGGTGAGGGCACGTTCAAGTGCGAAGTCTGGTTCGAGTATATCGACAACCGAGAACTTTCTCCTGAGACCAGCATCCGGATAGACCAGACGGCACCCAATATTGGCCGCCCTTGCCCGTTGCGAAAAGACAATGTAACGCTCATCGATCAAGCGTATCTGGACCAGAACGGAAACAAGGCGCCCTTCAAGCTTGACCGCTGGCCCGACATCCGTCTTGAAGACACGGTGCAACTGTTCATGCTCGATTCGAGCACGTCGGACACGACGAACCTGCCTTTTGATCCCTTGTTCGAAGTTTCTGTCAATGCTGATAACAAACAGCAAACTCCGTTTCTGGTCGAAGTACCTGCCGCGCGATTGACCAATGGCAAGTTTCGTGTGGTTTGCAGGTTGTTGGATCGCTCTGGAAATGTGGGGGCTTCATCACCTTCACTCGATGTGGAAGTGCTGCTGCAGTCAGGGCCCGTCGTGCTTCCACGTGCCCACGTGCCACTGGCCACCGATGGGCTGGTGGACCTGAAGGACGCCCGCACGCCTGTGAGGGTCGAGATCCCCAGGATTGAAATGGCGCAGCCTGGCGACGTGCTGCAGGTGTACTGGAACACCCGGCCATTGCAGGCCGTCACGGTGGGGGTCGTCCAGCAATGGCCGGTGCGTGTGGAGGTACCTTGGGCGGATATCACGGCCCCGGGCTTTGTCGGGCCTGTGCCTGCAAGTGTGTACTACACCAGCAGCCGCCATGGTGGCTCGCAGGACGAGACCGGTATCCAGGTCAATGTCGACTTGCGTGTCGCGGGTCCCGACCCGCAGGAGCCTGTTGAAATCAACCCGCAACTGCAACCGGTCGTTGTGAAAGGACTTACGGCAAACAATGTGATCGCTCGGGAGGATATCGAGGCCGAACTGCCCGTAACCGTCAGGGTGAGGCTCTATGACAATCCACGAGCGGGGGACCTTCTCCATTTGTATTGGGGGCGTGATCCGGACACGGATGCGAATGCGCAGGTTGTGGCACGTTATTCAGTAACCGGCCTTGAGGCTCCAGGGCAGGAAGTCACATTCTCACTGGTGCCCCTGAGTGTGATTCTGGATGTCGGTGATGGTCCCGCCATACCGGTTTTCTATCGGACATTCAACGGGGTCAACTTTCAGCGGGCCAAGGCTACTCGGGTCAGTGTTGACACCGCCGCCCGCCCACCGATTGGCCAACTCGTTTCGTTGAAGGTGAAAAGCCCGCCATTGTCGCTTTTCGGCTGGATCAACTGTGCTTCCAAACCTTGGCTGGGCATTCCGCTGATCGTACCGGGAGCTCAGGCAGATGTTCAGGCGGGGGATCGCGTCGAGGTGCGTTGGCAGATGTTCCGGACCCAACGTGATGGTGAGGAGCCTACCCAGCCCGGTTTGCCAGCGCCTCCGCCAGCGCAGCCATTGATGCCTGCCCCGGTGTATTTGCCAGCGGTAGAAATCACAACGGAAGGGGCCGCCTCAGGGCAAGTCCTGCTGATGAACGAATTTACGCGTCTGATTTTCGATGTCTTCCGTGACGCGGCGGGAGCATTCAGTGGCTACGCAAGAATTGGCTACCGGTTGACCAAGGTCGATGGTCGGTCCGGGGAAGCGCAATTGACATGGCTGGCAATTGATATTCAGAGACCTGGCAGCCTGGTATGTACTGCTTCAGGTGATGTCAGCACCAATAAATGATTGACGTTCATGCCGCTGGGCATTGAGGCCTGGCCCTTGATTAAAGAGCGAAACTTTTTTTCATCCGTTAGGGGGGAGAGGAGTGTGTAACTTGACGAGTGGGCGGTTGGGTAAGCGTAGGGCAGGTTAGTTGTTGAGGTTTTACATCGACGTTTCAATCCTGAGAGTAGATGCCATGACAATTTATGAAAAACAGGGTTTGGTAGAAGCCGACTCGGTGAGCCCAGAGTCGCAAGGTATTGTGCAAAAAAATGAAAATTACAGTAGCACTGGGCCAACGCTGGAGGAGCAAAAGAAACTGGCAGCAAAGATTGATGCTATACGTGAAGAATCTAACGAAAAGTTAAAGTCAAAGTCAAAGGTGTCAGGTTCGTTCTCGTTTTTTGGTATCAATGCCAATGAAGAGCCCGTCGCCCCGGACTTCCAGTTTGTCGGAACGCTACCGAACATTGATGACGGTCGTTTCAACACCGTGCCTGCTGCTGCGTTTCTCGTCGAGCCGGATGGAAACAATTACATCAGCATAACCATGCCACTCTGGGATCCCACTGTTCCCGATGCAGAGGCTGGAGACTACGCTGGGAGCAATGACGTTGTCAGACTCTATCGACGGGAGTATAGCGTAGATGAGGGTGGTGAGGTTACCTACATCGAAGTTCCTTACTCGGAGGTGCTGTTCAGCACGCCGTTCCCGCCGGATCCGAATGCTTTCCCCAATGGCGTGAGTTTCACCCTCGAACCCAAGTTTCTGGAGTGGTTCCCCAGAGAAGGGCAGTACGACATCTTCTATCGAGTCAGTAACGACGCGTTGAGGAATACGTCGGTTTCGCCACTGCAACCCCTCTATATCGATCTGCGACCGCCATCTTACCGTGTGACGCCGGCAGCCCTGAATCTGCCAGCAGACGTCCCGGAGCCAGGCATCATCACTAAAGCCATGCTTGAGGCCCGTCCGATCTTCGAGTTCCCTGTCCCGCTCGCCACCTTGGCCGCGAAGGAGGATCGCATCGTCGTTCGGGAGCGACGTACCAATACCATCGTGCATACGGCGTTGATGTGGCCTGCTGACCAAGACGAACCCAATCCAACGGCCGATGTTCCTTCCGCGCAGTTGCAGGCCCTAGGGGAGGGTGTAAAGGAACTGGTCTACGAGCTGATCGATCGTGCCGGGTGGGCCTCTACAGTGTCCTTTGCGCGCCCTCTTACGCTGAGGTTGGAGAATGTGCCAATCGACCCATTGCCACCACCTATTGTCACTGTGCCGCGGGTAAATCGTGAGGTGGCGCGTGCTGGGCTCCAGATCAGCTTGCCGGTGATTCCCAACGCACTGCCGACCGATCGGATCAGCATGAGTTTGCATCATCCAGATCGCCCCGGAAATCCTGTGGTGTTGCCAGAGTTCACCGTCGGTGCCGGTAGCACCACGGCAAGCTGGGAGCATCTGGCGGTACCTGACGGCCAGGCAAACTACCTGTTGCGGATCACGTATTCACTGATGCGCGGCACTACCACCGTTGGGCCTTCGCTTCCACATACGGTGCCGGTGGACCTGCGGACAGTGGGGCCAGTGCCTGGCGATGAAGGGCCTGTCAACGACGCCTTGGTTCCGATCGTGGTACGTGGCACGGTATCGCAGCAGGACAACCTGATCACGGAAGCCGATGCAAACGATGACGCTGGCATCACCTTCACCTACTACACCGAGGTAGGGGCGGGGCATGTGATCAAGTTCTTCTACGACGGTAAGGAGTTGGCGGAAGTCCTCACCCTGGTGGGTAACGAGGCGGGTACGAAGTCTGTGGTATTGCCCAGGGATGTCTTCCTTGAGAGTGGCAATGGCCAGAAGCAAGCCTACTACGAGGTCTATCCGGACAATACGTCAGAAAGCGCTGGCAACTATCAGCGCTCACCGATCACCGTGGTCACGGTGAGAGCTGTGACTTTCCCTATTCCAGTGAATCTCTTCGTGCGTTACCCCTACCTGAGCCAGAATGCTCAGCAAAATCAGCGTCCAGGAGCGGTGGTCAATCAGACGGGCGTGATCAACTGTGCGGCCCGACCCTGGAACGGCGTCCAGCTCAGGGTCAACTGGATGCGGAGCGAAGATGGCTGGGTGGTTGTCGGCGATGTGGTCACGATCAGGCTGCAATACGCCACGAGCACCAGAGCCACTGCCGAGACGTTCGTCAACCAGTTCTACAGCTTCGAACATCGAGTGAGCCAGGCAGACCTAAACGGCCGGGCGATCAATCACACCGTGCCTTACTTGGCGATCCGCTTCTTCAATAGGGGGGCCGAGCAGCCGCAGGATCCTTTGGGGGGCAGCTTCGTCAGCAGCTTCACGGTAACCAAAGCAGACGAAAGCATTGGTCGCTCTACGGAGTGCATGGTGCGCTGGGGGGTGTCGTTGGTCGGTGGCGTGCGTTGCGACAACTGGGGGCAGTGAAAATGTAGACATTGCGGTGGTCATTTGACCACCGCAATTTTTGTTGTGAGATAGAACGTGTGGGAAATATATCGAATTATTGATGAAAATTCCTACACGAAAAAGTCACTCGATAGATTAACTTTCCGGCGCTCAACACAGCGGTGCGCTCGATGGGCACCTCTATTGCCTCTCATGCCCAACTTTGGAGCTCGACGATGGTAAGTGAACCTATTCGTCCGGAAGAAATTGTAAAACGTACGCTCTCACTTGCAGGTGTCATTACCCTGTTGACTATTTGTTCCGGTGCCGCACTGGCGAGGGACTTGGTTGGGGAGCAACTGACGATCGACGCATCGACGCCTTTGGATCGCTATAACCTGAGCGCAGGTTCGGTTTTGACCATGGATAATGCCACCACGCTCAGTATTGTATCGACACAGTCGCAATTAAATATTTTGCGCGGAACAACCACAACAACAACGGGGAATGCCATCGAGTTGTTGGACAGTCAGGCGACCATTGCCAATGCCGCCATTTCGACTTCAGCCAATGGTATTGGTCTGGTGCTCGGGCGGATGACCACTGGTTCATCCGCCACGGTCATCAACAGCCAGATCAGTGGGGGCGCTGTGGGCGCGCAGGCCAGCGCGCTCGGCCAGCTGAATATTCAGGGGTCCCAGGTAAGCGCCACCGGCCCTACCGGGACCGGTGTTCGCCTGATCGGAGGTACGGCCACGATCAGCGATGGCAGCGTCATTACCGGGCAGGCCTCGGGTATTCGCATGATCCGTGAAAGCGCCACCAACAATACCCCGTCGCTGACGCTCGACGGTTCGCGTGTGGTCGGTGTCACGGGCGCGGCAATCGATGTTGGCAACGATGCGCGCAGTTCCATCATCCTGCGCAATGGCTCAAGCCTTGATGGAGGCAATGGTACCGCTATCAATCTGGGGCGCTTGAGTGAGTCGACCATTCAGGTAACCGATTCGCAACTGCAAGGTGACATCCAGCTCGCCTCGCAAGCCAAGGCAGATCTGGCAGTCGGCAATTCGACAGTTCAAGGCAGCATCCGCAATGCGGGAACACTTACTGCGGCACTGGATCAAGCAACACTCAATGGTGACTTGCTAACCAGTGGCACGAGCCATGTACAGCTCGCACGATCGTCGATGACCGGCAACATCGCGGTTGCCAGCCCGGGCTCACTGGACCTGGCAATGGAGCAGAGCCGGCTGGTGGGCGACATCGCAGTAGAAGCCGGTGCCACAGCGCAACTGAATATGAACAGTGGCTCGCAGCTGCGTGGCACGCTGACCAACGTTAGCCAGGCAACCATAGGGACTGATTCCGACTGGACAATGACGGCTGACAGCAACGTCGGTAACCTTGCCATGCGCGGCGGGCAGGTCACCTTTGGCGATCCAGGCAGCTTCCACACGCTGACGGTGACCAACCTCTCCGGTAACGGCACCTTCGTCATGGACAGCGACTTTGTCACCGGCAATGGTGACCAGTTGATCGTCACCGGCACGTCCGAAGGCAATCACGGGCTGCTGGTGGGCAGCAGCGGCCAGGAGGCGAGCGTCGAGTCGCTGCGCCTGGTCCAGACCGCCGACGGCGGTGCGCAATTTCACTTGCTCAACGACCGCGAACGGGTCGATGTGGGCGCTTACTCCTACGAACTGGCGCAAAACGGCAATGACTGGGTGTTGAACCGCGAGACCCGCACCGTCGCGCCGATCACCATGGCCGCCATGGCGCTGTTCAACACGCCGATCACCGTGGCCTACGGCGAACTCAGCTCGCTGCGCAGCCGCATGGGCGAACTGCGCTACAGCGAAGGGCGCAACGCCGGCGTGTGGATGCGTGCCTACGGCAACCAATACAACGTCAGCGGTGCTTCCCAGGGCGTAGGTTACCAGCAGAACCAGCGCGGCCTGAGCCTGGGCGCAGACATGCAACTGTCCGATAGCGACTGGTTGGTGGGCCTGCTGGCCGGTAGCAGCCGTTCGGACCTGAACCTCGACTATGGCACTTCCGGTACCGTGGATAGCTACTACGTTGGCGGCTACGCCACCTGGCTGGACCGCGAGACAGGTTTCTACGTCGACACCGTGCTCAAGTACAACCGCTATCAGAACAACGCCAAGGTCGGCATGAGCGACCACACCCGCAGCAAGGGCGACTACGACACTCACGGTGTGAGTGCGTCGGTGGAGGCGGGCAAGCACATCAAGCTCAATGACGGTTACTTCATCGAGCCCTTCGTCCAGGTTGCCACCGCTGCTGTCGCCGGCAAGGACTACACCTTCGACAACGGCCTGCGCGCCGAAGGCGACATGGCCAAGTCGTTGCTGGGCAAAGTGGGCACTACCGTCGGCAAGACCATCCCGCTCGATGGCGGGGCCATGGTGCAGCCATATGTGAAAGGTGCGTTCGCCCATGAATTTGCCCAGCGCAACCAGGTACAGGTCAACAACAATGTGTTCAACAATGACCTGTCCGGCTCGCGTGCCGAGCTGGGTGCGGGGGTGTCGTTGGCGCTGTCCAGGCAGTTCCGTGTGCATGCCGACGTGGAGTACAGCAACGGCAAGAGCATCGAACAGCCTTATGGCGTGAATGTAGGCGTGCGTTACGACTTCTGACCAATGGCAACGCCTGGGCGTGCGAGCAGATGCAACCGGCGCTCGATCACGTCCAGCCGTCGGGTACTGATGACGGTGGGAGGCAGACCTGTGGCGAGGAACACCTGCGAAGGCAGGTATTTCACACTCCAGCGCTGGAACAGCAAGGTCAACCTTGCATCCAGCTCTGGGGCTGCACAGTGCTCGACATTGAACTCGTAGAAGTCGAATTGCCTTGACCGCTCCTTGGCCAGTGCCTCGATTTGTGGGTGCAGTTCGACACAGGGCGGACAGCTGTCGGAGCGTATAAGCAACAAGGATGGCCGGGTGAATCTACGGCACTCGAAGAGCCACTCGAGCGTAGGGAGGTTGGTCACGCTTATCATGGTCATCGATGGCTCCTGGAGTGAGTTGCTGGAGCCCATTCAACGTCACTGCAAGAACGAGCGAAACTGGCAAAAATGCCAGTTGCGGCAGCGGCCAACGTTCTCTTGAAACTCACCCTCCACTCGCATTCCAACGCCGAAACAACGGCTCCGCCAGAAACAGCACGAACAACAATCGCATTACTTGCAACGCCGTCACCAGCGGTACCGACAGTTGCAGCGTCTCCGCCGTCAGGCTCATCTCCGCAATGCCGCCCGGCATCATCCCCAAGGTCAGCGAGCGCAGGTCCAGGTGCGTCAGCAGGCTCAATGCCCACGCCGCGCCTGCGGCGATCAGCATGCACAACCCGGTGGCCAGCAAGGTGCGCCCGAGGAACGACGGTGCCCGGCGGAAGAACGCCCGGTTGAAGTGGCAGGCCAGGCCGCTGCCGATCAACCACTGGCCGATCTGGCTGGCGCCGTTGGGCAGGCCGATCTGCAGATTGCCGGCAAGGCTCACCGTGGCGGCCACCAGCAACGGCCCGAACAGCCATGGGTTGGGTTGGCGCAGGCGTTGCCAGATCAGCCCCACGACCACGCCCAGTGGCGCGATCAAGGCCAGCCAGCCCCAGCTGACACTGCCCGCATGATTCGGCGGTACGCCATCGCCCAGCAGCAGCTTGAACAGCGCCGGCACGCACAGCACCACCGCCAGCACCCGCAAGCTCTGCGCCGCCGCCACCTGGCTGAGCACCGCACCGTTGCGGGCGCCCAGGTTGACCATTTCCCCCGAGCCGCCCGGCATGCTGGCGAAGAACGCCGTGGCGCGGTCCTCGCCGGTGCGCCGCAGCAGCCACACGCTGATCACGCTGGACAGGGTGGTGAACAACGCGCCGAAGAAGATCAGCGCGAAGTGGTCGGCGACCTGCTCGATCACCGCCGGGGTGAAGTGCAGGCCGATGCCGATGCCGATGATCCACTGCCCGCACTTGCGGCCATTGGGGATTTCGCTGAGCTGCCAGGGGGTCAGGCAGCGCACCAGGATGATCGCCAGCAATGAGCCGACCATCCACGGCAAAGGCCAGCCGACCTTGCTGGCGGCGAAACCGCCAGCAAGACCGACCAGCCCGGTGGCCCAAAACAGGGGCAGCGACCGATCAGGCATCCGCCATGGCCCGGCGCTGCAGGGCACGTTTGCGCCAGATGCGCAGCAGCGGCAGGCTGAGCATCAGCACCGTCAGTACCCATACCGACATGCTGATCGGGCTCGACCAGAGGATGCCCAGTTCACCGTTGGAGATCGACAGTGCGCGGCGCAGGTTCTGCTCCATCAGGCCACCCAGGATGAAACCGAGCAGGATCGGCGACAGTGGGAAGTCCAGCTTGCGCAGGATGTAGCCCATGATGCCGATGCCGACCATCAGGAACAGGTCGAAGGTGGTGGCATGCACGGCGTACACGCCGATCGCGGTGATGATCGCGATCACCGGTACCAGCGCCCAGTTCGGCACGGCGAGGATGCGGGTGAAGATGCGGATCATCGGGATGTTGAGGATCACCAGCATGATGTTGGCGATGAACAGCGAGGCGATCAGGCCCCAGACGATGTCCGGCTGTTGCTCGAACAGCAGCGGGCCGGGGGTGATGTTGTACAGGGTCAGCGCGCCGATCATCACGGCGGTGGTGCCAGAGCCCGGTACGCCCAGGGTCAGCATCGGTACCAGGGCACCGCAGCAGGAGGCGCCGATGGCGGTTTCCGGGGCGGCCAGGCCACGGGCGTCGCCCTTGCCGAACTTGCCTTTTTCACCGGCGATGCGTTTTTCGGTCATGTAGGCCACGGCGCTGGCGAGGGTGGCGCCGGCGCCGGGCAGCACGCCCATGACGAAGCCGAGCAGGCCGCAGCGCACATTGACCGCGAACACCGAGGCTGCTTCCTTGAGGTTGAACAGCATGCGCCCGGTTGCCTTGACTGCCACGTGGCCGTGGTGGGTCTTTTCCAGCAGCAGGAGGATTTCGCTGATGGAGAACAGGCCCAGCACCAGCACCACGAACTGGATGCCGTCGGCCAGGTGCACGCTGTCACCGGTGAAGCGGTACACGCCGCTGTTGGCGTCGATACCCACCGCCGACAGGAACAGGCCGATCAGCGCGGCGATGAAGGTCTTCAACGGCTTGTCGCCGGCCATACCGCCGAGGGCGACGATGGCGAACACCATCAGCACGAAGTATTCCGCCGGGCCGAAGGCGATCGCCCATTTCGCCAGCAGCGGGGCGAACAGCACCATGCCGCAGGTGGCGATGAAGGCACCGATGAACGAACTCCACGCCGACAGCGACAGCGCCACACCAGCCAGGCCCTGGCGGGCCATGGGGTAGCCGTCGAGGGTGGTCATCACGGTGGAGGCTTCACCGGGGATGTTCAGTAGGATCGAACTGATGCGCCCGCCGTACTCGCAGCCCAGGTACACCGCGGCCAGCAGGATCAGCGCCGACTCGGGCGGCAGGCCCAGGGCGAAGGCGATGGGGATCAGCAGGGCCACGCCGTTGATCGGGCCCAGGCCCGGCAGCAGGCCGACCACGGTGCCGATCAGCGTGCCGGTGAGGGCGGTGACCAGGTTGTAAGGGCTCAGGGCGACGCCGAAGCCCTGGCCGAGGTAGCTCAAGGTATCCATGTGTCAGTTCTCCAGTACGCTCAGCAGGCCAAGGGGCAGGGGCACGTCCATCACGCGGTCGAACAGCCAGTAGAGGAATACGCTCATGCCCACCACCACGATGGCGCTGTGCAGCCAGCGCCCGCCATACAGGCGGGCCATGGGGATGCCGACCAGCACGGCGCTGAGGATGAAGCCCAGGGTTTCGAAGGTGCTGGCGAACACCAGCAGCAGGCCGACGCAGGCGCTGATCTTGATCAGGGTTTCGCGGTCCAGCTCCGGTTCGTCGTCCTTGCGCACGATCGGGGTGGGGCGGATGGCGAGGTACAGCAGGCCCAGGCCCATCAGGCCGAGCATCAGCAGCGGGTAGGCGCGCGGGCCTACTGGTTCATAGGAGAACGCGGCCTGGTAGGGCCAGGCCATCACGGCCAGGATGGCGCATATCGCCAGCAAGAACAGGGCGAAGATACGTTGCAGGATCATGGAAGAATCCTCGGTGGTAATGGGCATAACGCGGACCCTTGTAGGAGCGGCCTTGTGTCGCGATAGGGCCGCATGGCGGCCCCAGGATTTCAGCGGCGACGCTTGAATCGCTGGGGCTGCTTCGCAGCCCTTTCGCGGCACAAGGCCGCTCCTACAGGGATCGGGTAGCGTGCTCGTTACTGGATCAACCCGAACTCACGGGCCAGCGCCTTGTAATCGGCCACCTGCTTCTTCACGTAGCCGTCCAGCTCTTCACCGGTCATGGCGAAGGGGAACAGCTCGCGCTGGTCACGCAGCTTGGCGAAGTCTTCCGAGGCCAGCATCTTGTCGAACGAGGCCTTCCACCAGGCGTAGTCCTCGTCGCTGACCTTCGGCCCCAGGTAGAAGCCGCGCACCACCGGCCAGACGATGTCGTAGCCCTGCTCCTTGGCGGTGGGGATGTCCTTCATTTCCGGCTCGTCCAGGCGCTTTTCGGAGAACACCGCGAGGATGCGCATGTTGCCGGCCTGGATGTGCGGCATGGAGTCGGAGATATCGGTGGAGCCGACCTGGATGTGCCCGCCCAGCAAGGCGGTGGCGATCTCGCCGCCGCCCTCCAGGGCCACGTAGCGCAGGTCGCGCGGGTTGATGCCGGCGGCCTTGGCGATCAGGGCGGTCTGCATCCAGTCCTGGCTGCCGACGGTGCCGCCGGAGCCGATCACCACCTTGCTCGGGTCTTTCTTAAGCGCCGCGACCAGGTCGTCGAGGGTCTTGTAGGGCGAATCGTTCTTCACTGCGATGGCGCCATAGCTGGTGCCGACCGCCGCCAGCCATTTCACCGCGTTCTCGTCGAAGCGGCCGAACTTGCCCTGGGCAAGGTTGAGCAGTGAGCCGCTGGACCAGGCCACCAGGGTGCCGGCATCGCCTGGCCGCTGGGCAACCACGGCGTTATAGGCCACCGCGCCGACACCACCAGGCATGTAGGTCACGCGCATCGGCTTGCTGAGGATCTTCTCTTCCACCAGGGCGCTTTGCACCAGCTTGCAGGTCAGGTCGAAACCACCGCCCGGCGAGGCCGGGGCGATACATTCGGGGCGTTTCGGTTCAGCGGCCAGGGCGTTGCCGGCCAGCAGCAGGCAACCGGTGGCGAGGGCGAGGCGGCGCAGTGAAAAGGTCATCGTCTTTCTCCGTGAGCATTGTTGTTATGGATTACCACAGAGCCACGCTGTAGCTCACCAGCAGCCGCACCTCGTCCGCGTCGCGGGCGAAGTTGGAGCGGAAGGTGGCGTTGCGCAGGCGCACGGCGACGTTCTTCAACGGGCCGCTTTGTACCACGTACTTGAACTCGGTGTTGCGTTCCCACTCCTTGCCCTCGCTGCCATCGGCGCGGTTGACGTTGTCACCGTTGATGTAGCGGGTCATGAAGGTCAGGCCGGGGATGCCCAGGGCGGCGAAGTTGTAGTCGTAGCGCGCTTGCCAGGAGCGCTCGTCGGCGCCGGCGAAGTCGTTGATCTGCACGAAGTTGACGAGGTAGGGGTCGGCACCGTCGACGTAGGGGAAGGCGCTGTCGCCACTCAGTTGCTGCCAGCCGGCGCTGAGCTTGTGCCCGCCCAGGCCATAGCTGAGCATGCCACTGAAGGTGGTGTTGTCGATGCGCCCGGCCTTGGCCTGGCCGGCCTCGTCGCTCACCGCCAGGCGCAGGTCGGCGCCGAAAGTGCCCGGGCCCCAGGGCTGGGTGGCGAGCATGCCGATGAAGTGCTGACGGTAGATGTCGTCGAGCTGGGCGAAGTGGTAGCTGCCAGTGATGCGGTCGGTGAACTTGTAGTCCAGGCCCGCCAGGTCGAGGTTGTCGGCGCTGAAGCTGCCACCGAAACGGCCGTTCTTGTTGTTGAGGGCCAGGTCTTCCCAGTTGGTATCGTTGCGGTCCTTGGCCTTGTCCAGGCGCCCGCCGGTGAAGGTCAGGCCCTTGATTTCGTTGGAGGTGACCAGGCCGCCTTCGAAGGTTTGCGGCAGGATGCGCCCGTCGTTGGGCTGCAGGGTGGGCAGTTCGGGGATCAGGGTGCCGATCTTCAGTTCGGTCTTCGAGACTTTCACCTTGCCGGTGAGGCCGAGCTTGGAGTACTCGTCGGCGGCCTTGCCGTCGTCATGGGTGGGCAGCAGGCCGGTGTCGGTGCGGTCGGGGCTGGAGTCGAGCTTGACCCCGAGCATGCCCAGCGCGTCCAGGCCGAAGCCGACGGTGCCTTCGGTGTAGCCGGACTCGAAGTTGAGCATGAAACCCTGGGCCCATTCGTCGCGCTTGGATTGCTGCGCGCTGGTGCCATCGCGAAAGTCGCGGTTGAAGTACATGTTGCGGGTTTCGAAGGTGGCCGTGCTGTCTTCGAAGAAGGCGGCCTGGCTCAGGGGCGCGACACCGGCAAGGGCGAAGGCGCTGGCGAGGGCGGAAGGTCGTGCGGCGAAGGAACGGGTAGGCGCGAACGCCTGCGGCTGCGAAGACAGCATCGTCGATGACTCCATTTATTGTTCTTATGAGTTGCACCTTGCTGGTGCTTTTTGCGGCGCGTGGGGCGACCGTGGTGCGATGCTAGGCAATCAACCTTTCGCTAACCTTTCAGCGTGAAAGGTTTACCGCCAGGGCTTCACAGGCCCGGTGACGGCGGTACACTCCGCGCAAAAAGCCCTGCCCGGGCTGGGAGAATCCGATGCGTGTGCTGCTGGTCGAAGACCACCTGCAACTGGCCGAGAGCGTGGCCCAGGCCCTCAAGAGCCAAGGGCTGACCGTGGATGTGCTGCACGATGGCGTGGCCGCCGACCTGGCCCTGGCCAGCGAAGACTATGCCGTGGCGGTGCTCGATGTCGGGCTGCCGCGCCTGGATGGTTTCGAGGTGCTGGCGCGCCTGCGCGGGCGCGGCAAGACCTTGCCAGTGCTGATGCTCACCGCGCGCAGCGATGTGAAAGACCGGGTGCACGGGCTGAACCTGGGTGCCGACGATTACCTGGCCAAGCCGTTCGAGCTGAGTGAGCTGGAGGCGCGGGTCAAGGCCTTGCTGCGTCGCAGCGTGCTCGGCGGCGAGCGCCAGCAGCGCTGCGGCCCGCTGGTCTACGACCTCGACACCCGTCGCTTCAGTCTGGAAAGCGAGCCGTTGACCTTGACCCAGCGCGAACAAAGCGTGCTCGAGGCGTTGATCGCCCGCCCGGGGCGGGTGATGAGCAAGGAGCAGCTGGCCGCCCAGGTGTTTGGCCTGGACGAGGAGGCCAGCCCCGACGCCATCGAGATCTACATCCACCGCCTGCGCAAGAAGCTCGACGGCCACCCGGTGGCCATCGTCACCTTCCGTGGCCTGGGCTACCTGCTCGAGCATCGCGATGCGTGACAACGGCAGCCTGCGCGGGCGCTTGCTGGGCAATCTAGCCTTGCTGTTGGTGGTGCTGATGCTGGCCAGCGGCCTGAGCGCCTACTGGAACGGCCGCGAGGCCGCCGACACCGCCTACGACCGTACCCTGCTGGCCTCGGCGCGAACCATCGCCGCCGGCCTGTCGCAGCGCGATGGCACCCTCAGCGCCGATGTGCCCTACGTGGCCCTGGACACCTTCGCCTACGACAGTGCCGGGCGCATCTACTACCAGGTGCTGGACATCCACCAGAAGCTGATTTCCGGCTACGAGCACCTGCCGCCCCCTCCGCCCGGCACGCCGCGCACTGACGACTACCCCGCCTTGGCGCGCTTCTACGACGCGACCTACCAAGGTCAGGACGTGCGTGTGGTAAGCCTGCTCAAGGCGGTGAGCGAGCCGAACATGAACGGCATGGCCGAGATCCGCGTGGCCGAGACCGAAGAGGCGCGGGTGCGCATGGCCCGTGGGCTGATGGCCGACACCCTGCTGCGCCTGGGCATGCTGGCGCTGGGCGCGCTGGTGCTGGTGTGGTTCGCCGTCAGCGCCGCCCTGCGCCCGCTGGAACGCTTGCGCACGGCGGTGGAGGAGCGCCAGCCGGACGACCTGCGTGCCTTGCCGGTGGTGCAGGTACAGCGGGAGCTGGGGCCGCTGGTGCGGGCACTTGACCACTTCACCGAGCGCCTGCGCGGGCAGTTCGAGCGCCAGGCGCAATTTATCGCCGATGCCGCCCACGAGCTGCGCACGCCACTGGCGGCGCTCAAGGCGCGGATCGAACTGGGGCGGCGCTCGCAGGCGCCGGAGCAATGGCGCGAGACCCTGGACGCCGCCGCCCAGGGCACCGACCGCCTGACCCACCTGGCCAACCAGCTGCTGTCGCTGGCGCGGGTGGAGAATGGCGCCCGGGCCATCGCCGAAGGTGGCGCGCAGCGCCTGGATTTGAGCCAACTGGCCCGCGAGCTGGGCATGGCCATGGCACCGTTGGCCCATGCCCGTGGCGTGTCGTTGGCGCTGGAGGCCGAGGCGCCGGTGTGGCTCAAGGGCGAGCCGACGCTGCTCAACGAGCTGCTCAGCAACCTGGTGGACAACGCCCTGGCCCATACCCCGCCTGGTGGGGATGTGGTGCTGCGGGTGCTGGCGCCAGCGGTGCTGGAGGTGGAAGATGACGGGCCGGGTATCCCCGAAGAAGAGCGTGAGCGGGTGTTCGAGCGCTTCTACCGGCGCAGCGCCCAGGGTAGCGGGTTGGGGTTGGCGATCGTCGGTGAGATCTGCCGGGCGCACCTGGCGCAGATCAGCCTGCATGACGGCGAGCGCGGTGGGTTGAAGGTGCGGGTGAGTTTCATCGCCGATTGATCGACAGCCTCATCGCGGGTCAAGCCCGCTCCCACACCGTGCGTGGGAGCGGGCTTGACCCGCGATCGGCCATCCTAGTCAACGCAACATGTTTCGTGCTTCCAGCAGCTCGGCGACATCCAGTTCAGTCCCGTAGGGCAGCCCCAAATGACGGTAGGCGGGCAGGGCGGCCAATGGCCGGCTGCGCCCGCGCTGGCTGATGCAGCGGGCGATCTGCACCACGTCGATGTAGTCGATCTGGTCGGTGCGCCGATCCAGGTCTTGCACTTGGCCAGGCAACTTGACCAACTGCTCGGGGAACTCCCAGGCGCTGAGGATCTTGTCGCCCAGCGCCGGCTGGATCTGCTCGATCACGTAATGCAGACAGACTGGGTCCGAGATCAGTTCGTTGTGCTCTTCGGCATAGATCAGCACGGGCAGTGCGCCGATCTGGTGAACCAGGCCGCCGAGGGTGGCCTGGTCGGGCTTGAGTTGGGTGAACCTGCGGCAGATTTCGTAACTGATACCTGCCACTTCCAGGCTGTTGGCCCAGATATCGCGCAGTTTCTGTTCAACCGCCGGCGCCCGGGCATGGAAGATCTGTTCGATCACCAGGCCGATGGCCAGGTTGCAGCTGTAGTTGATGCCCAGGCGGGTGATGGCGGTGTGCAGGTCGGTGACTTCGACGGCGGCACGTAGCAGCGGGCTGTTGACCACCTTGATCAGTCGCGCCGACAAGGCAGCATCGCGGCCGATCACCTTGCTCAGGGCGGCCACGCTGATTTCGCTGTCTTCGGCGGCTTCGCGGATGCTCAGGGCGACTTCCGGAAGCGTCGGCAGCACCAGGTCGTCGTTGTCGATGGCTGCGAGCAATTGCCCTTGGACCATCTCGGCCAGCTTGTTCATGGACTTCTCTACCGCAAAGGTGGTGCGGCCCCGCCAGCGTGACGGGGCGGGCTGGTCAGCGTTGGATTTCCCGATCGCGGTCCAGTTCGTAAGGCAGGTCGAGCAGCGTCAGGCGTGGGCCTTCGAGGTTGCCCAGGTGCAGGTTGTCGTCGGCCACGGCGTCGGCGCTGAGCACAGCCAGCAGCTCGACGCCGTGGCCCGCGCTGGCGGCGATCACCACTTCACCGACCGACGAGCCGTGGGTGGGCGAGAAGATCTCGGCACCGGGTGCCGGCACGTCGTGCTGTTCAAGTGCCAGCCGGTACTGACGGCGCTTGAGCTTGCCCAGGTACTGCATGCGCGCGACGATTTCCTGCCCGGTGTAGCAACCCTTCTTGAAACTCACCCCGTCGACGGCTTGCAGGTTGATCATCTGCGGGATGAACAGCTCGCGGGTCGGGCCCATGACCTGGCCGATGCCGGCGCGGACCTGGCCCAGCAGCCAATCATTGAGCGTGCCTTGGGCGAGGCTGGCGGCCAGTTGCCCGTGCACACTGTCGGCCCGGTCGGCAGGTACCCACAATTCCACGCGCCCGGCGGACACGGTGACGGCGATCAGGCCCTCATGACGAATGGTAGCGCCGGCCTCGTCGGACACTGTCACGCCCAGGCCTTGCAAGGCTGTCTCACCTTGTTGCACACCAAAGCGTACCCAGGCAGCACTTTCGTCGCTGAGGGTGGCTTTGGAGAATACGGCGTACTTCTTGAGGTCGGCCAGTTGCGCCTCGAGCAGTTCGCTGGCCATGGCCAGCAGGTAGCCGTTGCCTTCGGGGAGAATGCGGAAACTCGACTGCATGCGGCCCTTGACCATGCAACGGGCGCCAAGGCTGGCGTGCTCATTGCTGAGGTAATTGATGTTGCAGGTCAGTTGGCCTTGCAGGAACTTGCCGGCGTCGGAGCCGCGCACGGCGAGGATGCCCTCGTGGGCGAGCGTACAGAAGAAAGCGGAATCGGCCATGGGTCATCGCGGTAGCTAGAGACTGGCGGCCATCATAGAACGCCGGTAACAAAATAGGTAGGTGACTAGACCAACGCCCGGTGTCGCTTCGCGCGTCGCGCGGTATACTGCGCGACCATTCGAGGAGGGCCCCATGGTCGAACAAACTGAACTCAACCGGCTTTTCTGGCACAGCCGCCGCGGCATGCTGGAACTGGACGTGCTGCTGGTACCTTTCACCCAGGAGGTCTACCCCAGCCTGAGCGAAGCCGACCGTGAACTCTATGTTCGCCTGCTGAGCTGCGAAGACCAGGACATGTTCGGCTGGTTCATGGAACGCACCGAATCGGAAGACCCTGAACTGCAGCGCATGGTCCGCATCATCCTGGACCGTGTCCAGCCCAAGTGAAGTCTTCGAGTGCCGTTGGCAGGGTTCGCGCCTGCTGCTGACGGCCTACCTCGCCAGCCTGGCGTTGGCGATCATCACCCTCGCCGCCGTCGCCATGCCGCTGTGGCTGCGCGGGTCGATACTTGCGGCCTGCATCGCCCATGCATCCTGGGCCATTCCTCGTCGTATTCTGCTGACGCATCCCGAAGCGATAACAGGTTTGCGCCGCGATAGCCGTGGCTGGCAGTTGTTCAGCCGTGCGCAGGGGTGGCAGCCCGTGCAGCTGTGCCGGGACAGCCTGGCGTTGCCGGGGCTGGTGGTGCTCCGATTTGTCCGCAAGGGGCGCTGGTGGGCACAAAGCCAATGTATCGCGCGGGATGCGCTGGGCCACGAGCAGCATCGGCGGCTACGGGTCCGGCTGAAGTTCAGCCGGCGCCGGTGGGCTGAAGTGTCTGCCCCCTGATTCGAAATCGCGCCGTGGCCTTCGCGGGTAAACCCGCTCCCACAGGGCCTTCGCTGCACCTGTGGGAGCGGGTTTACCCGCGAAGGCCACGGCGCCGATTCAGAGTGGGCTCAAGACGGTATCCACGGACTCGGGCAGCATGCCTGGATAGTCGAGGGTGTAATGCAGCCCCCGGCTTTCCTTGCGCTGCATCGCCGAGCGGATCATCAGCTCGGCCACCTGGGCCAGGTTGCGCAGCTCGATCAGGTCGCGGCTGACCTTGTAGTTGCTGTAGAACTCGTCTATCTCGTCCAGCAGCATGCGTACGCGGTGCTCGGCGCGTTGCAGGCGCTTGGTGGTGCGCACGATCCCCACGTAGTCCCACATGAAGCGGCGCAGTTCGTCCCAGTTGTGGGCGATGATCACGTCCTCGTCGGAGTCGGTGACCTGGCTGGCATCCCAGCAGGGCAGGGCGCGCGGCATGTTCACCTGGTCGAGGTGCGCCTCGATGTCGGCGGCGGCGGCGCGGCCGTAGACGAAACATTCGAGCAGCGAGTTGCTGGCCATGCGGTTGGCACCGTGCAGGCCGGTGAAGCTGGTTTCGCCAATGGCGTACAGGCCAGGCACGTCGGTGTGACCGCGGTCGTCGACCATCACCCCGCCGCAGGTGTAGTGGGCCGCCGGCACCACCGGGATCGGTTGGCGGGTGATGTCGATGCCGAAGGTGAGGCAGCGCTCGTAGACGGTGGGGAAGTGGCTCTTGATGAACTCGGCCGGCTTGTGGCTGATGTCCAGGTACACACAGTCAACGCCCAGGCGCTTCATTTCGTGGTCGATGGCGCGGGCGACGATATCGCGCGGGGCCAGTTCTTCGCGCGGGTCGAAGCGTGGCATGAAGCGTTCGCCGTTGGGCAGGCGCAACAACGCACCCTCGCCGCGCAGGGCCTCGGTGACCAGGAAACTCTTGGCTTGCGGGTGGTACAGGCACGTGGGGTGGAACTGGTTGAACTCCAGGTTCGCCACCCGGCAGCCAGCGCGCCATGCCATGGCGATACCGTCGCCGCAGGCGCCGTCGGGGTTGCTGGTATAGAGGTAGACCTTGGCCGCGCCGCCCGTGGCCAGCACGGTGAAGCGGGCGCCGAAGGTGTCGACTTCGCCGGTGTTGCGGTCCAGTACGTAGGCGCCCAGGCAGCGGTCGCCGTCCAGGCCCAGGCGACGCTCGGTGATCAGATCGACCGCCACGCGTTGCTCCAGCAGTTCGATGTTCGGGCGCTGGCGCGCCTGGTCCAGCAGGGTCTTGAAGATCGCTGCACCGGTGGCGTCGGCGGCATGGATGATGCGCCGATGGCTGTGGCCGCCCTCACGGGTGAGGTGGAACTCGAAACCGCCGTCGTCGACGCTGTAGTGTTCGTCACGGGTGAACGGCACCCCTTGCTCGATCAGCCACTCGATGGCTTCGCGGCTGTGCTCGACGGTGAAACGCACGGCGTCTTCATGGCACAAGCCGCCGCCAGCGTTGAGGGTGTCCTCGACGTGGGACTGCACGGTATCGGTGTTGTCGAGCACCGCGGCGACACCGCCCTGGGCCCAGAAGGTCGAACCATTGGCCAGGTCGCCTTTGCTCAGCACGGCGATGCGCAGGTGGCCAGGGAGGTTCAGTGCCAGGCTGAGACCGGCGGCACCACTGCCGATCACCAGGACATCATGTTGGAATTGTTGGCTCATGTCGGGACACTAGTAATCTTTGGAGGGGGCGCGGCACAATAGTCGAGCGCAGATGGCATTGTGAAACTATCGTGAAACTTGGCCGGGATGCCTTTATAGCAGGCACGAGGGCCTGATTTCCAATGGCGCTTGCGACGTTGGAACGATCTTTTTGGGAACTTTCCGGCACCCCGGGAAATCCTAAGAAGGCTGCCCGCACGCCACATTTTGCCGCGGCGACGCAGGCAGCGGCTCTATCTTGGGCTGACACCTGCGTAATGAAACCAGAATATCGACGTAGCCGGCCGTGACCGCGCTGCGTCTTCCGTGCGAGCCGACCAAGGGCCGCAGGAAACTTGCTTGGAGGGGAGAACTTTTGCGCAAAGCCCGAGTCTATGGTTGCAAGCCTGAACGATGGCTAATGCAACGCTCCTTCGAGTTCACCGAGGAGTGTTCATGCTAACCCAGGAAGAGGATCAGCAGCTTGTCGAGCGCGTTCAGCGCGGAGACAGGCGAGCGTTCGATCTGTTGGTGCTGAAGTACCAGCACAAGATTCTCGGGTTGATCGTGCGTTTTGTACACGACACCCATGAAGCGCAGGACGTAGCGCAGGAAGCCTTCATCAAGGCCTACCGGGCGCTCGGTAACTTCCGCGGCGACAGTGCGTTTTACACGTGGCTGTACCGCATCGCCATCAACACGGCGAAGAACTACCTGGTGTCCCGCGGCAGGCGGCCACCAGACAGCGATGTGAGCTCCGAGGATGCGGAGTTTTACGACGGCGATCACGGTCTCAAGGATCTCGAGTCCCCAGAGCGCGCGTTGTTGCGGGATGAAATCGAAGGCACTGTCCATCGCACCATCCAGCAACTCCCGGAAGACCTGCGTACGGCATTGACGCTGCGCGAGTTCGATGGACTGAGTTACGAAGACATTGCCAGTGTCATGCAATGTCCAGTGGGTACCGTGCGCTCTCGAATTTTCCGCGCTCGGGAGGCCATAGACAAAGCCCTGCAACCGTTGTTGCAGGAAACCTGAGACAGCGGCGACAGCCAAGAGAGGAACCGCCATGAGTCGTGAAGCTTTGCAGGAATCGCTGTCCGCGGTGATGGATAACGAAGCGGACGAATTGGAACTGCGTCGGGTGCTTAGTGCCGTCGACGATGCCGAAACCCGTGCCACCTGGTCGCGTTACCAGGTAGCCCGTGCAGCCATGCACAAGGAATTGCTGCTGCCCAAGCTGGACATCGCTTCGGCGGTATCCGCCGCATTGGCCGACGAGGCCGTACCGGCCAAGGTCAAGCAGGGCCCATGGCGCAGTATTGGCCGCCTGGCCGTGGCCGCTTCGGTCACCGTTGCGGTGCTGGCCGGCGTACGCTTCTACAACCAGGACGAAATCACTGGCGCCGAGCTGGCTTCCCAGCAACCTGCACAGCAGGGGCTGAGCATGCCTCAGGCTCAAGGCCCGGCCGTTCTGGCAGGCTATAGTGAAAGCAGCGAACAACCGACCGGGCCGATGGCCAACGGTGTGCTGCAGAACCAGGCCGGCTGGGATCAGCGTCTGCCAGGCTACCTGCGCCAGCATGCCCAGGAATCCGCGCTCAAGGGCACCGAGACCGCTCTGCCTTACGCCCGCGCCGCCAGCCTGGAAAACCGCTAGTAAGGAGGCACATGCGCGCGCTACCTCTCGTGTCGCTGCTGCTTGGCAGCAGCCTGACCGTGCAGGCCCTGGCAGCCAACTCTTCGCCCGAGGCGAGTGGTTGGCTGAGCAAGCTGGCACGGGCCGAGCAAGAGCAGAGTTACCAGGGCTCTTTCGTCTACGAACGTAACGGCAGCTTCTCCACCCACGATATCTGGCATCGCGTCCAGGACGGCAAGGTCAGCGAGCGTTTGCTTCAGCTCGATGGCGCTGCCCAGGAAATCGTGCGTGTCGATGGCAAGGTGCAATGCGTCAGTGGCGCCCTGGTGAGTGGCGTAGGTACGCCGCCAGACTCGACAGCGCGTGTGCTCGATCCCCTGAAGTTGATGAGCTGGTACGACTTGAGTGTGGCAGGCAAGTCACGCGTCGCCGGGCGTGATGCCGTGATCGTCACGCTCACCCCCCGTGACCAGCACCGCTACGCTTTCGAATTGCATCTGGACACCAAGACCGGCCTGCCCCTGCGCTCGTTGATGCTCAACGACAAAGGCCAGTTGCTCGAACGCTTCCAGATGACTCGCCTGGACACCGACGACCTGCCGACCGACGCCGATCTGAGCGCCAGCAGTGCGTGCAGACCGGTGGAACGAACCGCGGCGACTGCCTCCGAAACGGTCGCTGGCTGGCGCTCCGACTGGTTGCCGCCAGGTTTCGAGCTGGTCAACAGCCATGTTCGTCGCGACCCGCAGCGTAAAAGCATGGTCACCAGCCTGATGTACGACGATGGTTTGGCACGTTTCTCTGTGTTCCTTGAGCCAATCGGCAGCGATTCAGGGACCGACACCCGCACCCAGCTCGGCCCCACCGTCGCGGTTTCACGGCACCTCAATACGCCCAAGGGAAAGGTGATGGTCACCGTGGTCGGCGAGATCCCGCTGGGTACCGCCGAGCGAGTGGCCCTGTCGATGCGTGCCCAGGATGTCCAGGCCAAACAATGATGTCAGGCCGCGCTTTGACAGCTTCTGTTACACAGTGCTGACATGAATTTCAGGCATTGTCATTTGCATTCCAGACGTAAATTTTCTATAGGTCAGGCTTCTCGGAGTCTGGCCTTTCCTGCGTTCGCAGGGGACTCACTGCTAACTACGCTCGTTGTGACGGGAGCCGTATGTCGATACCACGCTTGAAAACCTACCTTTCGATGTTCGCCGCCGTGCTGATGCTCGGCCAGGTGCTCAGTGCCCAGGCCGAGGAGTCGCTGCCGGACTTCACCACCCTGGTCGAGCAGGCCTCGCCGGCGGTGGTCAACATCAGTACCAAGCAGAAACTGCCGGACCGGCGCATTGCCGCCGGGCAGATGCCTGACCTCGAAGGCCTGCCGCCGATGTTCCGCGAATTCTTCGAGCGCAACATGCCGCAGCAGCCGCGTTCGCCCCGCGGTGATCGCCAGCGCGAGGCGCAGTCGCTGGGTTCGGGCTTCATCATCTCCGACGATGGCTACGTGCTGACCAACAACCATGTGGTCGCTGATGCCGACGAGATCATCGTCCGCCTGTCCGACCGCAGCGAGCTGCAAGCCAAGCTGGTCGGCACCGATCCGCGCACCGACGTCGCCCTGCTCAAGGTCGAGGGCAAGAACCTGCCAACCGTGAAACTGGGCGATTCGGAAAAGCTCAAGGTCGGTGAATGGGTGCTGGCCATCGGCTCTCCGTTCGGTTTCGACCACTCGGTAACCAAAGGTATCGTCAGCGCCAAGGGGCGCACCCTGCCCAACGACACCTATGTGCCGTTCATCCAGACCGACGTGGCGATCAACCCGGGCAACTCGGGTGGCCCGCTGTTCAACATGAAAGGTGAAGTGGTGGGTATCAACTCGCAGATCTTCACCCGCTCCGGCGGCTTCATGGGCTTGTCGTTCGCCATCCCGATCGATGTGGCGATCGATGTGTCCAACCAGCTGAAGAAAGACGGCAAGGTCAGCCGTGGTTGGCTGGGCGTGGTGATCCAGGAGGTCAACAAGGACCTGGCCGAGTCCTTCGGTCTCGACAAGCCGGCCGGCGCCCTGGTGGCGCAGGTGCTGGAAGACGGCCCGGCGGCCAAGGGCGGCCTGCAAGTCGGTGACGTGATCCTGAGCATGAACGGCCAGCCGATCGTCATGTCGGCCGACCTGCCGCACCTGGTCGGCAGCCTCAAGGATGGCGCCAAGGCCAAGCTGGAGATCATCCGCAACGGCAAGCGCCAGAACCTCGATGTGACCGTGGGAGCGCTGCCGGACGACGAGGCAGACATCGGCACTGGCGCAGAAGGCGGCGCCGAGCGCAGCAGCAACCGCCTGGGCGTTTCCGTGACCGACCTGACCGCCGAGCAGAAAAAATCGCTGGAGCTCAAGGGCGGTGTGGTCATCAAGGAAGTTCAGGATGGCCCGGCGGCCCTGATCGGCCTGCGTCCGGGTGATGTCATCAGCCACCTGAACAACCAGCCGATCGCTTCGGCCAAGCAGTTCACCGAGGTGGCCAAGGAGCTGCCGAAGAACCGCTCGGTGTCGATGCGCGTGCTGCGCCAGGGGCGCGCCAGCTTCATCACCTTCAAGCTGGCTGAATAAGCGGATTGGCAGGTAGGAAAAGGGCAGCGCTGGCTGCCCTTTTTCATGAGCGCTCTCAAATTGCTATGGGACAATCTGCTGCGCTGGCAGGCAGCGCGGGCCCTGTGGGAGCGGGCTTGCCCGCGAAGCAGGCGCTGCGGTGGAGGGCACCGGCTTTGCCGGTGTTCGCGGGCAAGCCCGCTCCCACAAGTACATGTTTTTCTCAGCTCAGCCGCAGGGTGATGCCGCTGGCCGATAGAGGAATCTCCCATATCCCTCCGGCTTGAGGTACAATTCCCGGCTATTTTTCGGCGGGCGTCCGGCTCGCAGCCTTTTCGAGTGTTGACCCGTGAGTGATTTGAGTCATATCCGCAATTTCTCCATCATCGCCCACATCGACCATGGCAAGTCGACGCTGGCCGACCGTTTCATCCAGATGTGCGGTGGCCTGTCGGCACGCGAAATGGAGGCCCAGGTCCTCGATTCCATGGACCTGGAGCGCGAGCGCGGGATCACCATCAAGGCCCACAGCGTCACCCTGCACTACAAGGCGCAGGACGGCAAAACCTACCAGCTGAACTTCATCGACACCCCCGGCCACGTCGACTTCACCTATGAAGTCTCGCGCTCGCTGGCGGCGTGTGAGGGTGCACTGCTGGTGGTCGACGCCGGCCAAGGCGTCGAGGCGCAGTCGGTCGCCAACTGCTACACCGCCATCGAGCAGGGCCTGGAAGTCATGCCGGTGCTGAACAAGATGGACCTGCCCCAGGCCGACCCGGACCGCGTCAAGGACGAGATCGAGAAGATCATCGGCATCGACGCCACTGACGCTGTGGCCTGCAGCGCCAAGAGCGGCATGGGCGTGGACGAGGTGCTCGAGCGCCTGGTGCACACCATCCCTGCGCCCGAAGGCGAAATCGACGCCCCCCTGCAGGCACTGATCATCGACTCCTGGTTCGACAACTACCTGGGCGTGGTCTCGCTGGTGCGCGTGCGCCAGGGCCGCGTCAAGAAAGGCGACAAGATCCTGGTCAAGTCCACCGGCAAGGTGCACCTGGTCGACAGCGTCGGCGTATTCACCCCCAAGCACACGCAAACCGCCGACCTGAAGGCAGGCGAAGTGGGCTTCATCATCGCCAGCATCAAGGACATCCATGGTGCGCCGGTCGGTGACACCCTGACCCTGTCCTCGACCCCCGAGGTCGAAGTGCTCGCAGGCTTCAAGAAGATCCAGCCACAGGTGTACGCCGGCCTGTTCCCGGTCAGCTCCGACGACTTCGAAGACTTCCGTGACGCGCTGCAGAAGCTCACCCTGAACGACTCGTCGCTGCAATACATGCCGGAAAGCTCCGACGCGCTTGGCTTCGGCTTCCGTTGCGGCTTCCTCGGCATGCTGCACATGGAGATCATCCAGGAGCGCCTGGAGCGCGAATACGACCTGGACCTGATCACCACCGCACCGAGCGTGATCTACGAGCTCGAGCTCAAGACTGGCGAAACCATCATCGTCGACAACCCGTCGAAGCTGCCTGATGTGTCGTCCGTCACCGATTTCCGTGAGCCGATCGTCACCGCGACCATCCTGGTACCCCAGGAGCACCTGGGCAACGTCATCACCCTGTGCATCGAGAAGCGTGGCGTGCAGCGCGACATGCAGTTCCTCGGCAGCCAGGTGCAGGTGCGCTACGACATGCCGATGAACGAGGTGGTGCTGGACTTCTTCGACCGCCTCAAATCGACCAGCCGCGGCTACGCTTCGCTGGACTATCATTTCGACCGCTACCAGTCGGCCAACCTGGTCAAGCTGGACGTGCTGATCAACGGTGACAAGGTCGATGCCCTGGCACTGATCGTGCACCGCGACAACGCCGCCTACAAAGGCCGTGCGTTGACCGAGAAGATGAAGGAACTGATCCCTCGGCAGATGTTCGACGTGGCGATCCAGGCAGCCATTGGCGGCCAGATCATTGCGCGGACCACCGTCAAGGCGCTCAGAAAGAACGTACTGGCCAAGTGCTACGGCGGCGACGTGAGCCGTAAGAAGAAGCTGCTGGAGAAGCAGAAGGCCGGTAAGAAACGCATGAAACAGGTCGGCAACGTGGAAATTCCACAGGAAGCCTTCCTCGCCGTGCTCAGGTTGGATAGCTAGGTCCTATGTCGCTAAATTTCCCGCTGTTGCTCGTCATCGCCGTTGCCGTCTGCGGCCTGTTGGGTCTGATCGACCTGCTGTTCCTGGCCCCGCGCCGGCGTGCGGCGATCGCCACCTACCAGGGCAGCGTCAGCCAGCCAGAAATGGCCGTGGTCGAACGCCTGAACAAGGAGCCGTTGCTGGTCGAGTACGGCAAGTCGTTCTTCCCGGTGCTGTTCATCGTGCTGGTGTTGCGTTCGTTCCTGGTTGAGCCGTTCCAAATCCCGTCGGGTTCGATGAAACCGACCTTGGAAGTGGGCGACTTCATCCTGGTGAACAAGTTCTCCTACGGCATCCGCCTGCCGGTGATCGACAAGAAGGTCATCGAAGTCGGTGACCCACAACGCGGCGATGTCATGGTGTTCCGCTACCCGAGCGACCCGAACGTCAACTACATCAAGCGGGTAATCGGCCTGCCGGGCGACCAGATCCGCTACACCAACGACAAGCGCCTGTTCGTCAATGGCCAGGCGGTCGCCGAGCAACTGGTCGGCAGCGAGCCGGGCACCTTGGGCAGCGCCGAGCTGTACAAGGAAAAACTGGGTGAGGTCGAGCACCTGATCCGCAAGGAAATGACCCGCTACCGCATGCCGCCGGACCAGCAATGGACCGTGCCGGCGGGTCACTACTTCATGATGGGTGACAACCGCGACAACTCCAACGACAGCCGCTACTGGGATGACCCGAACATCCCCAAAGAGCTGCACGGCATGGTTCCGGACCGGAACATCGTCGGCAAGGCGTTCGCCGTATGGATGAGCTGGCCAGAACCGAAACTGAGCCACCTGCCCAACTTGTCGCGGGTCGGCCTGATCCACTAAGTATCGACGGCGCTGTCTGCGGACAGCGCCGATTGCTTTTCTGACATAGGCTGTGTTCTCAGGGAACGAGAGGTTTCGCCATCTTGATGGCGAGCCACAGCCAAACCGTCTTTCAGGATGTTGATTTGAACAACGCGTTGAACTTTGTACGGGTGGCCCCATGAGTGCTTCCCTTGCCCGCCTGGAGCGCAAGCTCGGCTACACCTTCAAGGACCAGGACCAGATGTTGCTGGCCCTGACCCATCGCAGCTATGCCGGGCGCAATAACGAGCGCCTGGAATTCCTCGGCGATGCCATTCTCAACTTCGTGGTTGGCGAGGCGCTGTTCGAGCGCTTCCCGCAGGCCCGCGAAGGCCAGCTGTCGCGCCTGCGCGCACGCCTGGTCAAGGGCGAGACGCTCGCCCGTCTGGCCCGCGGCTTCGACCTTGGCGAGTACCTGCGTTTGGGCTCGGGCGAACTCAAGAGCGGCGGTTTCCGCCGCGAGTCGATCCTGGCGGACGCGTTGGAGGCACTGATCGGCGCGATCTACCAGGACGCCGACATGCAGACCGCGCGCGAGCGCATTCTGGCCTGGCTGACCGACGAGTTCGAAGGCCTCACGCTGGTCGACACCAACAAAGACCCCAAGACCCGTCTGCAGGAGTTCCTGCAATCGCGTGCCTGCGACCTGCCACGTTACGAAGTGGTGGACATCCAGGGCGAACCGCACTGCCGGACCTTCCTCGTGGAATGCGAAGTGGTCCTGCTGAACAAGAAAAGCCGTGGCCAGGGCGTAAGCCGGCGTATCGCCGAACAGGTCGCCGCCGCCGCCGCATTGATCGCCCTGGGCGTGGAGAATGGCAATGACTGAAAACACTTCGACCCGCTGCGGCTATGTTGCCATCGTCGGCCGCCCCAACGTCGGCAAGTCGACCCTGCTCAACCACATCCTCGGGCAGAAGCTGGCGATCACCTCGCGCAAGCCGCAGACCACCCGCCACAACATGCTCGGCATCAAGACCGAGGGTGACGTGCAGGCGATCTACGTCGATACCCCCGGCATGCACAAGGCCAATGACAAAGCGCTCAACCGCTACATGAACCGCAACGCCTCGGCGGCACTGAAGGACGTCGACGTGGTGATCTTCGTGGTTGACCGCACCAAGTGGACCGACGAGGACCAGCTGGTGCTCGAGCGCGTGCAGTACGTCACCGGCCCGCTGATCATCGCGGTCAACAAGACCGACCGCATGGAAGAGAAGGCCGAGCTGATCCCGCACTTGCAGTGGTTGCAGGAACAACTGCCGAACGCCGAAGTGATGCCGATTTCCGCGCAGCAGGGGCACAACCTCGACGCGCTGGAAGCCCAGATCGCCAAGCACCTGCCGGAGAACGACCACTTCTTCCCGGAAGACCAGATCACCGACCGCAGCAGCCGCTTCCTCGCCGCCGAACTGGTCCGCGAGAAGATCATGCGCCAGCTGGGTGCGGAGTTGCCGTACCAGATCACCGTGGAAATCGAAGAGTTCAAGCAGCAGGGCCATGTGCTGCACATCCATGCGCTGATCCTGGTCGAGCGTGACGGCCAGAAGAAAATCATCATTGGCGACAAGGGCGAGCGCATCAAGCGCATCGGCTCCGAAGCGCGCAAGGACATGGAAGTGCTGTTCGATTCCAAGGTCATGCTCAACCTGTGGGTCAAGGTCAAGGGTGGCTGGTCCGACGACGAACGCGCCCTGCGTTCGCTGGGTTACGGCGACCTGTAGACCCACGCGCGAATCTGCTCTGCCTGTAGGAGCGGCCTTGTGTCGCGAAAGGGCCGCAGAGCGGCCCCAAAATTTCAGCGTCGATACGCAGATTGCTGGGGCTGCCTTGCAGCCCTTTCGCGACACAAGGCCGCTCCTACAGGGCTTGCGACGCTCCCGGTCTGAGTGATATCCCATGGACCAACCCACCCCGCAACCGGCCTACGTGCTGCACAGCCGCGCCTACAAGGAAACCAGCGCCCTGGTGGACTTCCTTACGCCCCAGGGCCGGGTACGGGCGGTGCTGCGCCGGGCGCGGGGCAAGGGTGGCAGCCTGGTGCGGCCGTTCGTGCCCTTGGAAGTGGAACTGCGCGGGCGCGGCGAGTTGAAGAACGTCGGGCGCCTGGACAGCAGCGGCATCGCCGCCTGGCTGCACGGCGATGCGCTGTTCAGCGGCTTGTACCTCAACGAGCTGCTGATGCGCCTGTTACCCGCCGAAGCGCCGCATCCGGCGCTGTTCGAGCACTACACCCTCACCTTGCAGGCCCTGGCCGCCGGCCGGGCGCTGGAGCCGCTGCTGCGCTCCTTCGAATGGCGCCTGCTGGACGAGTTGGGCTACGCCTTCTCGCTGGAACATGATGTGAACGACGATCCGCTGGTCGCCGACGGTCTCTACCGCCTGCAAGTGGACGCGGGCCTGGAGCGGGTCGAGCTGTTCCAGCCGGGGTTGTTCAAAGGCACTGAACTGCAAGCGCTGGCCCAGGCCGACTGGGACGCACCGGGCGCCTTGCTCGCGGCCAAGCGCCTGATGCGCCAGGCCCTGGCGGTGCACCTGGGGCCCAAGCCGCTGGTCAGCCGGGAACTGTTTCGCAAGCGCTGATCAGCACGTATGCTGTGGCCCTCAACTTTCAGGAGTGCCCCTTCGTGACTCACAGCAACCGCATGCTTCTCGGCGTCAACATCGACCACGTGGCGACCCTGCGCCAGGCCCGGGGCACCCGTTATCCGGACCCGGTCAAGGCCGCGCTGGACGCCGAGGAAGCGGGTGCCGATGGCATCACCGTGCACCTGCGCGAAGACCGCCGGCACATCCAGGAGCGCGACGTACTGGTGCTCAAGGACGTGCTGCAGACCCGCATGAACTTCGAGATGGGCGTCACCGAAGAGATGATGCTGTTCGCTGAGAAGATCCGCCCGGCGCATATCTGCCTGGTGCCGGAAACCCGCCAGGAGCTGACCACCGAAGGTGGCCTGGATGTGGCCGGGCAGGAAGCGCGGATCAAGGCGGCGGTCGAGCGCCTGTCGCGCACCGGCGCCGAAGTGTCGCTGTTCATTGATGCCGACGAACGGCAGATCGAAGCTTCGCGTCGTGTTGGCGCGCCCGCCATCGAGCTGCATACCGGCCGTTATGCTGACGCCGAGACCCCGACCGAAGTGGCCGAAGAGCTCAAACGCATCGTCGATGGCGTGGCCTTCGGTATCGGCCAGGGCCTGATCGTCAACGCCGGTCACGGCCTGCATTATCACAACGTCGAAGCCGTTGCCGCGATCAAGGGCATCAACGAACTGAACATCGGCCACGCGTTGGTGGCCCATGCGCTGTTCGTCGGCTTCAAAGCTGCGGTGGCGGAGATGAAGGCGCTGATCGTCGCTGCTTCGCACTGATCTTCTAGGGACAATCGCCGGCAAGCCGGCTCCCACAGGTATAGCGCCAGCCTCAGGTTCCGCGCAGTACCTGTGGGAGCCGGCTTGCCGGCGATTAGGCCAGTGCAGGTGAAGCCGCTATTCGCTGCGAAATAACAGGGTAAACCGGATAGGCCCCTCGGCCTGGCTGCTCACCTCGACCCGCCCCCCATGCAGCTGCATGATCGACTTCACGATCGCCAGCCCCAACCCTGTCCCGCCCTCCAGCCGCGAACGCCCGGCCCCGGCCCGATAAAAGCGTTCGAACAAGTGCGGCAGGTGCACCTCGCCAATCCCCGGCCCCTGGTTCTCCACCCACACCGCGACCTCGTTGCCGTGGCGCTCGATGCCCACCGCCACTGCCTGTTGCTCAGGGCTGTGCCGAATGGCATTGCTCAGCAGGTTGGACAGTGCCCGTTGGAACATCAGCCGGTCCGCCAGCGCCGTGCCCCAGCCTTGCAGGTGCAGGGAGATGCCCTTGAGCTCGGCACTGAAGGCGAACAGTTCACTGACCCGGGCCACCTCGTCGGCCAGTGGCAGCGGCTGCAAGGCCACCTGGCTCTGCGGCTGGCTGACCTGGGCGAGGAACAGCATGTCGTTGATGATGCGGTTGAGCCGGGTCAGCTCCTCGACGCTGTCCTCCAGTGCCTCGCGGTACTTGTCGCCATCGCGTTCGCGGGCCAGGGTCACCTGGGCCTTGCCCATCAGGTTGCCGATCGGTGTGCGCAGTTCGTGGGCCAGGTCGTCGGAGAACTGCGACAGCTGGCGCACGCCCTGGTCGAGGCGATCGAGCATGACGTTGATGGCCCGGGCCAGGTCGGCCAGTTCGGTCGGCAGGCCTTCGTCCGGCAGGCGATGGCCAAGCTCCTGGGCCGACACCTGCCCGGCGATGCGGCGGAAATGGCGCAATGGGCGCAGGTCGCGCTGTACCAGCTTCCAGGCGGCGATACCGATCAGCACCAGCAGCAGGGGCAGGGCGAGCAGGGTGGAGTGCAGGTAGGCCTGGAGCAGGGCGTTATCGTCGCTGCGGTTGAGCGACATCAGCACCTTCACCGGGGTGTCGTCGCGCAGGCGCATCAGGCGGCTGGCCGTCAGCACCTGGTTGCCTTCGTCGTCGCGCCAGGCATGAAAGGTCATTCGCGCATCGGCCTCCAGCGCCAGCAGGTGCCGGGATTGAAGGGGCTGACCGAGGCTGAGCAGGGCAGGGTGGCGGCCATTGGCGGCCATGACGCTGAGGCTGAGGTTGTCGTGGCCCATGACCACGTCGAGCAGCGGATGGGCTCGGGTACCGAGGTCGTCGCTGCGCAAGTCGACCCGCAGGTTGTGCTCGACCTGCAGCATCTTGCGGGTCAGGTCCTTGCGCGCGCGGCTGTCCAGTTCGTGGTCTAGGGCGAACACCGCGAGGGTGGCCAGCAGCAGCACCAGTGCCGCACCCATCAGGGTGACGGTCAGGCCCAGGCGCAGGGACAAGGTCGGGCGCTTCAAGCCCGGGCCTCGAGCACGTAGCCAACACCGCGCAGGGTGTGGATGAGCTTGTCGTCGAAGGGGTCGTCGATCTTCGCCCGCAGGCGGCGGATCGACACTTCCACCACGTTGGTGTCGCAATCGAAGTTCATGTCCCACACCAGCGAGATGATCTGCGTGCGCGACAGCACCTCGCCACTCTGTCGCATCAGCAGGTGCAGCAGGGCGAATTCCTTGGCGGTCAGGTCGATGCGCTGGCCGCCGCGCCAGGCGCGGTGGCGGCCGGGGTCGAGCTCGAGGTCGGCGACTTTCAGCGTGCTCGGTTGCAGGCGCTGGTCGTTACGTCGCAGCAGGCTGCGGATACGCGCCAGCAGCTCGGGGAACTCGAATGGCTTGAGCAGGTAGTCGTCGGCCCCCAGGTCCAGGCCTTTGACCCGGTCGGCCAGGCGACCGTGGGCGGTGAGCATCATGATCCGCGTGGACGACTCGGCGCGCAGGCGTTGCAGCACGCTCCAGCCGTCGAGCTCGGGCAGGTTGACGTCGAGGATCACCAGGTCGTAGGGCTGCTGGCGGGCCAGGTGCAGGCCATCGGTGCCGGTGTGGGCGCAGTCGACCACGTAGCCGTTTTCGCGCAGGCCCTGTTGCAGGTAGTCGGCGGTGCGGGGTTCGTCCTCGATGATCAGTAGGCGCATGGTCGGGCTCGGGTGGCGGAAAGGGGGCGATTCTCGACCCTGTAGTGACATCAGGGTCAAGCGGCGAGGATGTTACTGGATGCGAATGGGTAAACGGTGGGGATTACGGATTTGTAATGCGTGGGTCATGTGTGTGACAGGCCTGGCCTCATTGCTGGCAAGCGGGCCTTGGGATGGCGCGTTCCCTGTGGGAGCCGGCTTGCCGGCGATGAGGCCAGCCTTGCAGCACTGTAATCTGCGCCTCACCTTGGCGTTAGCTGCCACTTGCGATGATGGCCCTGTCGATACGGTTATCACGAGGCAAGCACGATGAACCTGAGTAAATACCTGCTGCTGGCGATCCTCGCCCTGGGCAGCACCAGCGTCTTCGCCGAGGGTGGCGCGGAGCGTTCCAAGCAGTTCTGGCAGGCGTTTCGCGAGGACCAGGCGCGGTTGCATGGCGACAAGCAGGAAGCGCTGGTTGAGCGTGAGCGCAAGGCTGAGGAAAGGGCGCGTGAGTTGGCCAAGGATTGAGTAACAGGCACCTGCGTTGCGATGGCTCCTCGCGGTAGGTGTACTCAGGCGTCCATATGGGCGCCTTTTTTATGGAGCCCTGCTTGATATCGAAGAATGACAATGTTGTGTTCGAGTGTTGATTGGATACAGAAAAGGCGAAAACTACCCTGATGCTTTGGTTAGTTGGTTAGTTGGTTAGTTGGTTAGTTGGTTAGTTGGTTAGTTGGTTTTAACAGTTGTGAGCATATCCGTTTGCGATGGTGACGCTTATTCACCTTTCCGCCCTTACGGCGGCTTACTTTTTTCTTGGAAAAAGTAAGCAAAACCGCTCGCTCCATTCATACGGCCCCTGCGCTGCGCTCCGGGGTTCCCTCACTCCGGTCTTGCTCCCGGGAGTACGCACCGAAGGGCCATCCATGGCCCATCGGTGCTCGACGGGCATCCATGCCCGTCGCCTCCCTCCGCAAGCCCTCCGATCGGCCTCCTGAAGTCGCGAAGTTAGGGGCGGCGCCTATATTGGCGCTGCTATCGCTAGTTGATTATTTTGTTGAACTTCAAATTGCAATCGCTGGCAAGTCGCAGCGGCGAACCGCAGCTCCCACAAGTACTGCGCTGAGCTCGAAACTCACGCGGTCACTGTGGGAGCCGGCTTGCCGGCGATGAGGCCATTACAAACAACACATCAATAACAATTAAATACGATCCGCTCTTGCTCTTGCTCTTGCTCTTGCTCTTGCTCTTGCTTCTAAGCGCGCGATAGTCCAGTCACCGCCAAACGCGACTTCAGGAGGCCGATCGGAGGACTTGCGGAGCGGGGCGATGGGCATGGATGCCCATCGAGCACCGATGGGCCATGGATGGCCCTTCGGTGCGTCCACGCGGGAGCAAGGCCGGAGTGAGGGAACCCCGAAGCGCAGCGTAGGGGCCGGATGATGGGAGCAGGCGGTTTTGCTTACTTTGCCCAAGAGCAAAGTAAGCCGCCGTAAGGGCGGAAAGGTGAATCAACGTCTCCATCGCCAATGGATATTCACGCAATACCAACACCCAAACGCTAAATTTTCGACCTCGACCTCGACCTCGACCTCGACCTCGACCTTACTTACGCGCTATCAACGTAGCCCGGCGCGGCGCCGGCAACCCTTCGACCGTCTTGCCATGGTCATTCGGATCAAGGAAGTCGCCAAGCGACTGGTACCGCATCCACTCGGTACTGCGCTGTTCCTCGACGCTGGTAACGCTGACATCCACACAACGCACTTCGCTGAACCCCGCACGCCGCAGCCAGCGCTCCAGCGCCGGCACCGAAGGCAGGAACCACACATTGCGCATCTGCGCGTAGCGGTCTTCAGGCACCAGCACCTGGTTTTCATCACCCTCGATCACCAGCGTCTCCAGCACCAGCTCACCACCCTTGACCAGGCAGTCCTTCAGCGCGAGCAGGTGCTCGATGGGCGAGCGGCGGTGGTAGAACACGCCCATGGAAAACACCGTGTCGAAGCCTTCGAGGTTGGCCGGCAACTCTTCCAGGGCAAACGGCAAGTGCCAGGCCGGCAGCTCAGGCAGGTACTGCTGCACCGCCTGGAACTGGCAGAAGAACAGCCAGTTGGGGTCGACCCCGATCACCATGTCGGCACCGGCGCCGAGCATCCGCCACTGGTAATAGCCATTGCCGCAACCCACGTCGAGCACACGCTTGCCCTTAAGGTCCAGGTGCGGGCCGACCCGCGACCATTTCCAGTCCGAACGCCATTCGGTGTCCACATGCACGCCGAACAGGTCGAATGGCCCCTTGCGCCAAGGCGACAACCCCATCAAGGCCTGGCGCATCTGTGCGCGGGTGGCGTCGTCACAGTCGCAGTCCAGGCGCAGGCCGTCGACCAGGTCGATTTCGCTCGGGGTCAGCTGCGGCAGCGCATCGAGCGCGCCGCGCCAGCGATCGAGGTCGCCGTGGCCCTTTTCCAGCTTGGCTTGCAGTTGCGCCTGCAGGCCTTGGGACCAGGTGGCAAGAGGGGTGCCCGCCAGGCGGCGGACGAGGGGGGACAGATCGATCATGGCAGGGCTATCAGCGAGGCAAAGTTGAGGCATTGGAACCAGGGCACGACCTTGGAGAAACCGGCGGCGCGCAGGCGCTCGGTGTGGGTTTCCAGGGTGTCGGGCTTCATCACGTTCTCGATGGCACTGCGCTTCTGGGCGATTTCCAGTTCGCTGTAGCCATTGGCCCGTTTGAAGTCCAGGTGCAGGTCATTGAGCAATTGCTGCTGCTGGTCGTCGGCGAAGCGCAGTTTTTCCGAGAGGATCAGCGCACCGCCCGGCAGCAGGGCCTGACGGATGCGGCCGAGCAGTTCCAGGCGTTGTTCGGGAGCGATGAACTGCAGGGTGAAGTTCATCGCCACCACCGAGGCGGGCTCGAACGGCAGCGACAGGATGTCGGCCTCCAGCACCTTTACCGGCAGCAACTCCTGGAACATCGAGTCCTGGGCAGTGAGGTACTGGCGGCAGCGCTCGACCATGGCCGCAGAGTTGTCCACCGCGATCACCCGGCAGCCATCGCTGCGCACGTGGCGGCGCAACGCCTGGGTGACCGCACCCAGCGAGGCGCCGAGGTCGTACAGCGCGGTATTCGGTTGGGCGAAGCGCGCGGCAAGCACGCCGAGGTTCTCGACGATGGTCGGGTAACCAGGCACCGAGCGCTTGATCATGTCCGGGAACACCTGCACCACGTCCTCGTTGAACACGAAGTCGGGCACCTGCTCCAGGGGCTGGGCGAAAAGGCGGTCGGGTTGTTTGCTCACGAAGGGTCCGGGCGGCTGGCAATCTACAGGGGCGGCATTCTAGCCAAACCACGGCAAGCTTGCATGACTGGCTGACCGGCGCCGCTGGCTCACTTGACCCGGATGACGCAATCGAAGGTCTGCACCGGGCGCACTTCCGGGGCCCAGGGCTGCTGGTAGACCAGGATCAGGTGGCCTTCGCCTGCGGCCTTGGCCTGGAAGCGCCAGCTGGAGAGGCCGGCGCTGCCGACGATACCGGCTTCCTCGGGGCTGCTGTACACCTCGGGGCCGAGGGCACGCAGGATCTCCGGGGCCGGGTTCTGCAGCAGCCAGCGGTAACCGGTGGTGGGGTTGCTGGGCAGGGTGAGGGTCATGTTCTGGCCGACCTGCAGGCGCGTCGGGCATTCGCTTTCAGCGTCCAGTTCGACGGTACGCTGCGGTTGTTGCGCGCAGGCGGTAAGCAGGGCGAGGCCCAGGGGAACGAGCAGACGAGGGAGGGTCATGTTGGCTCCGGAGGCTGGAATGGCCTGAGGATAACCGAAGTTGTGTTGACTGTGCCGGACTCATCGCGGGGCAAGCCCGCTCCCACAGGGTCTGCGGTATGCCTGTGGGAGCGGGCTTGCCCCGCGATGGCGGTCTGTCAGAACAACACTTTCGCCACGTCGGCAAAGCGCTTGGCGAAGTGCACCGTCAGCCCTTCCTTCAGATACTCCGGCAACTCCGCGAAATCGCCGCGGTTGGCTTCGGGAAGAATGAGCTCGAAGATCTTCTGCCGCCGCGCGGCGATCACCTTCTCGCGCACCCCGCCAATCGGCAGTACCTGCCCGGTCAAGGTCAGCTCGCCGGTCATGGCCACGCCTTTCTTCGGCGCCTGGTCGCGGGCCAGCGACAACAGCGCGCTGGCCATGGTTACGCCAGCGCTGGGGCCATCCTTGGGGGTGGCGCCTTCGGGCACGTGCAGGTGGATGAAGGCCTCGTTGAAGTAACCCGGCGCACCGCCGAACTGCTTCAGGTTCGAGCTGACGTAGCTGTAGGCGATCTCCGCTGATTCCTTCATCACATCCCCCAGCTGGCCGGTGAGCTTGAGGCCGCGGTTGAGGGTATGAATGCGCGTGGCCTCGATCGGCAAGGTGGCGCCGCCCATGCTGGTCCAGGCAAGGCCGGTGATCACGCCCTTGCCGGCCAGCACTTGCTCGCTGCGGAACACCGGCATGCCAAGGGCCGCTTCCAGGTCCTTGTTGGCGATCTTCAGTTTCGCGTCCGGGTCTTCCAGCAGCTTGACCACCGCCTTGCGCACCAGCTTGCCCAGCTGTTTCTCCAGCTGGCGTACCCCGGCCTCGCGGGCATAGCCCTCGATCACCGTGCGCAGGGCGCTGTCGCTGATGCTCAGGCTGGCCTTGGACACGCCGGCCTTTTCCAGTTGCTTGGGCCACAGGTGGCGCTTGGCGATGGCCAGTTTTTCTTCGGTGATATAGCCGGACAGGCGAATCACTTCCATGCGGTCGAGCAGGGGCCCGGGGATCGAGTCCAGGGTGTTGGCGGTGCAGACGAACAGCACCTTGGACAGGTCCAGGCGCAGGTCCAGGTAATGGTCGAGGAAATCGACGTTTTGCTCGGGGTCGAGGGTTTCCAGCAGCGCCGAGGCCGGGTCGCCCTGGTAGCTCTGGCCCATCTTGTCGATCTCGTCGAGCATGATTACCGGGTTCATCACCTCGACCTCCTTCAGCGCCTGCACCAGCTTGCCGGGCTGGGCGCCGATGTAGGTGCGGCGGTGGCCCTTGATCTCGGCTTCGTCACGCATGCCGCCGACGCTGAAGCGGTAGAACGGCCGGCCGAGGGACTCGGCGATGGACTTGCCGATGCTGGTCTTGCCCACCCCGGGCGGGCCCACCAGCAGCACGATCGAGCCGCTGATCTCGCCTTTCCAGGCGCCGACGGCGAGGAATTCGAGAATACGTTCCTTGATGTCATCGAGCCCGGCGTGGTGGCGGTCGAGCACCTTGCGCGCATGCGCAAGGTCGAGCTTGTCGTCGCCATACACGCCCCAGGGCAGGGCGGTGGCCCATTCCAGGTAGTTGCGGGTGACGGCGTATTCCGGCGAGCCGGTTTCGAGGATGGCCAGTTTGCCCATCTCCTCGTCGATGCGCTTTTTCGCCTGGTCGGGCAGGGTCTTGCCCTCGAGGCGCTGCTGGAACTGCTCCAGGTCCGCGCTGCGGTCGTCCTTGGTCAGGCCCAGCTCCTGCTGGATGACCTTGAGCTGCTCTTTAAGGAAGAACTCGCGCTGGTGCTCGCCGATCTGCCGGTTCACCTCGGCGGAGATCTCGTTTTGCAGGCGCGCGACCTCCACTTCCTTGCGCAGCATTGGCAGTACTTTCTCCATGCGCTTGAGCATGGGCACGCAGTCGAGCACTTCCTGCAACTGGTTGCCGGTGGCCGAGGTGAGCGCGGCGGCGAAATCGGTCAGCGGTGACGGGTCGTTGGGGCTGAAGCGGTTGAGGTAGTTCTTCAGCTCTTCGCTGTACAACGGGTTGAGCGGCAGCAGCTCCTTGATCGCGTTGATCAGGGCCATGCCGTAGGCCTTCACCTCGTCAGTGGGCTCGGCCGGCTGGCGCGGGTATTCCACTTCGACCAGGTACGGCGGGCGATGGTGCTTGAGCCAGGTGCGGATGCGTACCCGCGAAAGGCCCTGGGCGACGAACTGCAATTTGCCACCTTCGCGGCTGGCGTGGTGCACCTTGACCAGGGTGCCGTATTCGGGGAGTGCGTTGGTGTCGAAGTGGCGGTGGTCTTCCGGCGGGGTGTCCATGAAGAACAGCGCCAGCGATTGGTGCGGGGTCTTGGCCACCAGGTCGAGGGTTTCGGCCCACGGCTCTTCGTTGACCATCACCGGCAGCACTTGCGCGGGGAAGAACGGGCGGTTGTGGATCGGGATCACGTAGACCTTGTCCGGCAGCTGTTGGCCGGGCAGGGCGAGGTGTTGACCGGGCTCGGTCGCCGGGTCGAGGTGTTCGACTTCGGTGTGTTCGTCGGGGCGTTCCGGGAGTTCCTGCTGGTCGCTCATGGGGCACCTGCGTGAATGGCTATGGTGCTTAGATGGGGCGGTGGGGGGCAGGTTTCAATGGTAGACGAAGGG
>NZ_JACAFQ010000018.1 GCF_015354575.1 Pseudomonas sp. UFMG81 | reverse complement strand
CGATCGACGAGATGTTGACGATGTGACCACTGCGCTGGCGACGCATGTGCGGCAGGACAGCGCGGGTGACGTTCAGGACACCGAACACGTTGGTAGCGAACAGTCGCTCGGTTTCGCTGGCGCTGGTTTCTTCCACCGCACCCAGTACACCGAAACCGGCATTGTTGATGACGACATCGATACGACCAAAACGCTTGATGCCTTCCGCGACAGCCTGATGCGATTCTTCTTCGCTGGTCACGTCCAGGCGTACAGCCAGGAGGTTCGGGTGAGTACCCAGGCGGTCAGTGATGTCTTGCGGTTTGCGAGCGGTGGCAATCACTGCGTCGCCGGCACGCAGGGCGTGTTCTGCGATGAGGGTGCCAAAACCACGGGAAGCTCCAGTAATGAACCAAGTACGCATATCAACTCCTCCTGTCAGCGACCCGAGCGTTATTGCCGGGCCTTCTCGATGAGTTGATGCCACTTTAAAGCCATGGTACTTATGTGATAATCCCACTTATTTCGCATGACTTGGTGAAAAGGACTCATGAATGAAAGCTCCTAGCACTGCCGACTTGACGATCTTCCTAGCCATTGCGCAGCACCTGAATTTCAGCCGTGCTGCGGTCGAACTGGGCCTGTCACCTTCAGCTCTAAGTCACTCTTTGCGCGCCTTGGAAAACCGCCTGGGCGTACGTTTATTCAACCGAACCACTCGAAGTGTCGCCCTGACAGAAGCTGGGGAGCGACTCTACTCACGCTTGAAACCGGCTTTTCGGGACATTGATGATGCCCTTGAAGACCTCAATAATTTTCGAGACAAGCCCTCCGGCAACTTGCGCATCACTGCCGGTCGCCAGGCGTGTGAACTGGTGCTTTTACCGATACTCAGCCAGTACCTGCAGGAGTATCCGGACATCAGATTGGAGGTGGTCGAAAACGATGCGTTGGTGGACGTAGTGGCGGGAGGCTTTGACGCCGGTGTTCGGTTTGGCAATCGCCTGGAAGCCGACATGGTGTCACTGCCAATAGGCCCAAACATGCGCTCGGTGGTCGTAGGCACACCGGCTTTCTTCGAGCGTTATGCGATCCCGCAAAAACCAGAGGATCTACACGGTTTGCCGTGTATCCGTCATCGGTTCCCCAGTGGTTCACTGTACCGATGGGAGTTCGAGCGCGGTGGGATCGCCCAGGAAATTGAAGTCAGCGGCCCGCTGACCCTGGGTGATGTGAGTCTGATGGTAGGCCCTGCATTGCAAGGGGTTGGTCTAGCCTACGTTTTCGAGGATATGGTCAGCGACCATTTGGCCGACGGGCGTTTGATTCAGGTGTTGGCGGACTGGTGCCCCTTCTATCCTGGCCTGCACCTTTACTACCCCAGCCGCCGTCACGTGCCGGCGCCACTCAAGGCATTCATCGAGTTTGCCCGCGCGGCTCGTCCAAAGGCGTGAATGAGTTACGCATGTTCAGGGAATACTATGAAATCTTTCGGTACGAATGTACCAAACGTGGCCTGTACAAGCTCATTTGGTAGGTGCTAAAGCTTCAGTGAAATCGACCCCATCGTGGCGGAGAACAACCATGCGTCAGGATCACCTGGATGGATTGGTAACCTTCATGGCGGTGGCGGAGGAAAAAGGTTTTTCCAATGCTGCAGTGAAACTTGGCATTTCACCTTCAGCGGTCAGCCAAAGCATCCGGGTGCTGGAGCAGCGGCTGGGCCTGGTACTGTTCAACCGCACGACCCGCAGCGTATGCCTGACAGAGATAGGAGAACGTTACCTAGAGCGAGTACAGCCGGCGCTTGAGCAATTGTCGAATGCCTCCCAAGAGCTTGGCCGGGAGGCCAATCATCCTGCAGGCCTCCTACGGGTCAACGTGCCCCGTGCTGCCTACTTAATTGTCCTGCAACCGATTTTGCGCCGGTTCATGGCCGCTTACCCCGAGATCAATTTGGAGATCCGTGCCGAAAATCATCTTGTGGATATTGTCGGCCAGGGATTCGATGCCGGCATCCGCTTCGGTAACGCGGTTGAAAAAGACATGGTCGCCTTGGCTATCGGCCCTCCCCTTAAAGCGCAAATTATCGCTTCGCCCGAGTACCTCACTCAGTTTGGTCAACCGGAGCATCCGCGCGACCTGTTGCAGCATGACTGCATCAGCTTCCGCCATTCCTCCAGCGGGCAGATCGAGCGCTGGGAGTTCGACAACGGCCAGGAGAAAATCGATCTACAGATAAAAGGCCGGTTGATCCTCAACGACTCCGAAATACTGGTTCGCTCAGCATTGGACGGGCTTGGTATCGCGTACATGATCAATGGATACATTGAGCCCTTTATCCAACAAGGGCGGTTGTTACGGTTCCTAGAGGAGTGGAGCCCAGTGATCCCTCCCCTCCACCTCTACTATCCAGACCGCCGGCGCGTCCCTGCCAAGTTACGAGTCTTCATCGACTTCTTGCGAAGCGAGCATGCAGAAGCGCAACCGGAGGGGCTCATACTCTAATCCGATTCAGACGACCGCGGTCGCTGCAGTTTCGAGCGCTACGCCCTCCTCCAACCAGAGCACCCTATCGGCCGCAAGAATAGCCGCTGGGCGATGGGCGATCACGATCCGCGTTTGCTGAGGACGGAAGGCCACAATACCTGCCAAAACACTTGCCTCAGTTTGTGAGTCCAGCGCGGAGGTAGCCTCGTCAAGTACCAACACCGAAGCATCCGCGAGCAACGCCCGAGCCAGTGCGATGCGTTGACGCTGACCGCCAGATAGCAACGCCCCATAGCTGCCTACATGCGTGTCATAGCCGTCCGGTAACGCCATGATAAAATCATGTGCGCAAGCGGCAGTCGCCGCGGCCACAATCTCCTCAATGCTTGCCTTGGGCTTTGAGTAACTGATGTTGTCACGAATAGAGCGACTCAACAGCACTGCGTCTTGGCCAACCATGGATACGGAGCGACGAAGAACATCCAACGGTAACGTGGAGATGTCACGACCATCCAACAAGACCTGCCCACTATCAGGTTCGTAGAATCGCTGCAGCAACTTGGATACCGTTGATTTTCCGGATCCACTGGCGCCAGCGATGGCGACAGTCTCACCGGCCTGTACGTTCAGGTTCAGCCCATCCAGCACAGCAGCACCCGCCCCCGGATAGGTGAACTCGATATTGTCAAAAATCACTTCTCCACGCCGATTCTCAACGCCCGTCAAGGGCTCGCCTGAGCCAGACTCCTCTTGTGGCAAACCAGTCAAAAACAGAGCGTCGGCCGCATCTTCCAGTCCCGACTGGGCTGTCCGCAGGTTCTCACCAAATCCACGCAAGTAGCCCGCCATCAATAAGAACGACGTCACAGCAAAGGCGACGTCACCTGGGCGGGTGGCCCCTTTTGACCAGGCAAGCAATGCCACGCCACTCAGTCCAGCGAGCAGCAACAGCAGCAGCAGGTTTTGCATAAGGCCCAGATCAACCACTCGACGCCAGGCTTTCGAAGAAGCCTGCCCCCATTCTTGAGCGACCTCCTCCATGCGAGCGCGCTCACGGGTCTCCGCTCTGAAGCTCTTGATTGTCGTAGCGGCAGCCAGCACGTCAGCGGCCAGCCCGCTCAGTTGCCCGTCGTTGAAATTGGCGTTCAGATGAGCCGGGCGTATCCACTGCATGCCCACCACCAAGTTACTTACGATGAACGCAATCGCTACCAGTAGCGCAAAGACGCCGGCCAATGGTTCGCGCCAGCCGATCATCACGACCAGGCCCAACAACACCATCAAAGCGGGCCCTAGGTGCACCGTGACAGCGTCAGTGACTTTGTCATAGCCGGACATCGAGCGGCGTAAGCGGCGCAAGGTGTCACCGGACGACTGCACTGCATGCCAGTGCGCGGGAGCGGACAGCACATGCTCGAAACTCTTCAGCAGCACCGCTTGCATATTTCTCGACGCAAGCGGGATCCACAACCGGTGAGCAAGGTTTCGGCTGATGGCGAATCCGGCGAAGGCGCCCAGGAGCATAAACCAGTTCTGCCATACCGCATTTGCATCTGTACTTTGCGCGACGCTTTCGATCAGTCTTGCGGAGGCCCATGGCAACAGAAGGTCAAACCCTGTAGCAGCAAGCGTTAGCAAAATACCGGAGAAGAAATACCCACGGCGACGCATCCACATGCTGGCCACAAATCCGAGCACATGGCGATAAGGGTAAGGACGGAAATGCTCGTTCATCACAGCACCTTCGCTTCCAGGCCCACATCGCCATGGGCGATTTGGCATGGCGCTGTATTGAAGAGTTCAAAGCGAGTGATCAAGTGCATTTTCGTCTCCAGAATAAATAGTGGTCGGGCGTGGTAAGCAGTCTCTGTGGTGGATGTATGGTGGGTTTCTCAGCGCCAACGAACAAGGTGGCTTAGACCGTCACCCTTTGAAGCCTTACTTATCAATCCGGACAATTACCCTTAAAAACGAAAAGGCCGCCCGATTAGGGCGGCCTTTGGGAACACCTATGCGTTTAACGCAACGGCTGCCCCTTCATTTCAGGCATACGCATGTAAACCACCGCACTGATCAGGCTGATCACTACCAGGTAGATCCAGAACAAGTGTCCATAACCCGACCCTGTCATTGCCGTCATGATGTAGGGCGAAGTACCACCGAACAGCGTGACAGACAGAGCATAAGGCAAGGCAATCCCGGTAACACGAACCTCAGCGGGGAACTGCTCAGCCATAGTGACTGCCGAGGCGGCCCCAAAGCCGGTCATGATTACCATTGAGATCGTTTGCAAAATGGTCACTTCAACTAGGCTTATGCCTTGGTGCAACAGCCCGAAGCTCGGCCAAGCCCAAAGAGCAGAGCAAAGCGCAAAAGCGATGAGCACTGGACGACGACCGATACGGTCGGCAAGCATGCCGGCAAAGGGCATCAGCAGCAGCGATACACCAACCGCTACGGAGCCTGCCAACAGAGTGTCACGGATTGGCATCCCAGTAATCAGATGTACTTGTGACGGGTAGCTCACCATCCAAACGTAATTCAACAGGTTGCCGGCCATTGCCACACCGATAACCCGGAATACGTCTTTCCGGTGTTTAGTGAAGATGTCACGCAGGGGGCTCTTCTCGACCACCTTTTTTTTCACGCGCGACTGGAACACTTCGGTCTCACGCACCGACAGACGAATCCACAGGGTCAGCAGCCCCATCAATGCAGCGATCACAAACGCTACACGCCAGCCCCACTCTTCCAGCGCGGTGTCGCTGCCGATCGAAGCCAGTACATAGCCCAGCAGGAACGACACCAGGGTACCGGCGTTGATGGCAAACCACTGCCAGGAACCAGCAAAGGCTCGACGATCAGACGGCGCCGATTCGATCAGGAAAGCCGAGGCAGAACCAAACTCGCCGCCGGCCGAGAAGCCTTGGGTCAAACGAGCGAGAACCAGGATGATGGGTGCGGCAATGCCGATGCTTTCATAGTTTGGGCAGATACCGATAACCAAGGAGGCCACCGACATCAACAGGATGGACAGGGTCAGACCCTTCTTCCGTCCATAACGGTCAGCGAAGACACCAAGTACTGCGCCACCGATCGGGCGCATAAGGAAGCCAACGGCAAACACCGCCAGCACCGAGAGCAATGCCGTAAGGCTGTCACCTGCCGGGAAGAATTGGCGAGCTAAAATTGAGGAGAATGTCGCGTAGATCACCCAGTCGGTGTACTCGACGATCGTGCCCAGCGTCGCGGCTACGATGGCTTTACGTTCTGTTTTGTTGAGCGACCTACCTTGGCTTGGCGCAGCAGTTTCGATATTAGGCATGCGGTCAAGAACCGCTTCTTTGTCGTTAGTCATGGTTTGGCTCCCGTGAGCACATTTCTTGTTGTGACGGGAACGATGGCATCGCTAGCCATCGTGGTGAAGCGAGTTTAATGCCGTACTCAATTGAAGTTTGATCAACTCAATTTGGGAGTCAATGTCACTGGTCAGCACATACTAGTGCAGAGCACGTGGCTGAGTTTTTCTCAACCGAAGGCCGCTGAAAATTCCCTTGAACAACACGTGCACAAAGGTCGAATCTGCTGCCAGTCATCAAAGCTCAAACAACAAGAGGCCCGCTGACACTGCCTGTCGCGTGGGCTGAGGAGACACCCGATGTTAAAAGTTGAGAGTTACATCGCCGGCGCTACCCTGCCACCTTGCACCGGCCACTTCGTGGACAAGATTGATCCTCGCAGCGGCGAAAAAATGGGCGAAATCGCTAACAGCGGCCCGCAAGATGTTGAGTTTGCCATCGAAAACGCTAACGAGGCCGTACCTGCCTGGCGTGATATGCGCCCCTCGGAGCGTGGTCGTATTTTGATTGAACTGGCGCGTATTGTGCGTCAGAGTGTCGGTCGTATCGGAGCCCTGGAGAGCGCCGAAACTGGTAAGCCTGGCCAGGAAATGGCCGCTTTGATGGATCTGACTGCCCAATACTTTGAATACTACGCAGGCCTGGTCAACGTCATGGACGGTGAGGTTATCAACCAGGGCCCGAACTATCACGTCTATACCCGCCGCGACCCGTTCGGGGTCATTGGTGTGATCCTGCCATGGAACGCCCCGCTGCATCAGGCCGCCCGCGCCATCGCGCCTGCGCTGGCGACCGGCAACACCGTAGTTGCCAAGCCTTCTGAGCACACCTCTGCGTCGCTCGTTGAGCTCGCGCGTATCGCCGTGGAAGAAGCTGGTCTGCCGCCAGGCGTGTTCAACGTCGTTGTAGGCAAAGGCAGCATCATCGGCCCCGTCATGGCGCGCCATCCATTGATGCGGAAGATCTCCTTCACCGGTGGCCTGACTGCTGGACAGGAGCTAGGACGCATTGCTGCAGAGCGCATCCTGCCACTGACGCTGGAGCTGGGTGGTAAATCTGCCAACATCGTATTCAACGACGCTGACCTGGCCGCTGCCGCCAAAGGCGCTACCCGCGCATTCACCTGGAACAGCGGTCAGTGGTGTGCAGCCGGTACTCGCCTGCTGGTACAAGAAGACATTCACGATCAGTTCGTTGAGAAATTTATCGCTGAAGTCGCAGCGCTGAATGTCGGGCCGGACTTTGACTCCACCTCAGGGCCGATCACCACCGAAGCCCAGTTCAAGAAAATTCAAAGCTACTTCGAAGTGGCGGAGCGTGAAGGTCTCAAACCAGCTATCGGTGGCAAAGTTGCAACTGGCGAACACCTGGGCAACGGCTGGTATATTGAACCGACCGTTTACACTGGCGTGCACAATGACATGACGCTGGCTAGAGAAGAGATTTTCGGGCCGATCGTCTGTGTCATCCCATTCAAAGATGAAGCAGACGCCCTGCGCATCGCCAACGATAGCGATTTTGGTCTGGGGGCCGGTATTTGGAGTCGTGATATTGGTCGCGTCCACCGGGTTGCCGCCGGCCTGGATGCCGGGCGGATCGTCGTCAACGAGTACAGTGGCGGATTCGTACAGACCCCTTGTGGCGGCTTTAAGCAAAGCGGCTACGGGCGCGAGCAGGGCATTGATGCGTTGTCCCATTACACCCAGCTCAAGTCAGTCATCATCCGCCTCTGATACCTCTCCTCCTCCGCGAAAACCGACACCCTTCCGTGATTGAATCACGGCGGGGTGTTGTCGTTTGACAAAGTGTTTCGCTTGAGCTTTTGTCATGCTAAAAATACGGTCATCTATGCCCTACAAGAAGATCCCCATGAAGGACAAACTGCCGCCGCTCAATGCTGTCCGCGCCTTCGAAGCGGTTGCTCGCCACCTGAGTATTACTTTGGCTGCTGAAGAGCTGAACGTCACCCCTGGTGCCGTTTCGCGCCAGATCCGTACGCTAGAAGATTTCATGGAGCAGCCGCTGTTTACCCGCGGTCATCGACAGGTCAGCCTGACACCCGCTGGAGAGCAGTATTTCAACGCGGTGGCACGCTTCATTGAAGAGCTGCGCAGTGCAACACGCCACTTAAAGCGACCGACCAAACGCCGGCAGATCAAGGTGCGCGCCTACACCACCTTTGCCATGCAATGGCTCATCCCGCGCCTGGCCAGTTTTCATCAAGAGAACCCCAAGATCGAGGTGTTACTGACTGCATCGCTGGATCCGGTCGATTTTCAAAAGGAAGACCTGGATGCAGCCATACGCCTTGGCGCGGGGGACTGGCCCAATTGCAACAGCTATGTGCTCAGTGACAACCTGCTTGCGCCAGTGTGCAGCCCCGCCTTGCTCAATACTGAGCCTGGCCTGAAATCTCCAGCAGACGTCGCTGAGTACACGATGCTGCACTCCATCGCCCGCCCTGACGACTGGGCTTACTGGCTGGAGGCAACGGGTTTCATTGGTCAGGTTGATGCCAGCGCCGGCATGATCTACCAGAGCTCATCGATGGTCTATGCAGCGGCTATCGGTGGCCAAGGTATTGCTATGGCCCAATTGTTTTTGGTCGGAAAGGAGCTTCGCGAAGGCACGCTAGTACGTCCGTTCGAGCAAACAGTCGACCGTGGTGCGTACACCTATTATCTGCTAACTCCCAAGCATCGCCCCGAGCGCGAAGACATGACGATCTTCCGCGAGTGGATTCTGGAACAGGCGCGCATAACCCGTTCCGCAGAATAAAAAATCCCGGCTTAGGCCGGGATTCATGTCTTACTTATCGTAGGGCGTAGCCCCCTCGGTTTCACGTATAGCACCGCTCTGCAGCAGCCGGTCTATTTCCTCTTCGTTGAACGCAAACTCTCTCAATACCTTGCGCGAGTGCTCCCCCAGGTCGGGTGCCGGCCGATAGGGCTCGGCTGCAGCAGCCGCACTGTTGACCGGGAAGCCCACAGTACGCAACGTACCAAAACGGGGATGCTCAACACTGGCCAACATGCCGTTCTCGGCCAGTTGCGGATGCTTGAGCAAGTCACTGTAGTCCGCAACTTTCGCACACAGGATATCGGCTTCGCGTAACACTTCGAGCCAATAGGCTGTCGGACGGGTGAGGAAGACCGAATCAAGCGAAGCCTGCATCACTCCCCGATTGCTTACCCGATTACTAGAACTGTCGAAGCGCGGGTCATTTGTCCACTCTTCACGTCCAAGCACAGTACAGAGACGCTCCCAGCGATTGCCGTTGTACGCGGCCACCATGATCCAGCCATCCGACGTGCAGAAGGCCTCGTTGGGCGCCGCATACGGTGCCGCACTGCCAATAGGCTTAGGCAGCTGCCCATCTCGGAGGAAGCTAGTGATTGAGGATTGCTGCAACGCCAGGGCACTGTTCATCAAGCTGACGTCCAGGTGACCTCCCAGGCCGGTGACGTGGCGCGCTTGCAGCTTGGCAAGAATCGACATGCTCGCCATGTAGCCGGTCACCACATCAACGATCGGCGCCTGCACTTTGCACGGTGGCGAGTTTGGCAAACCGATCAGACTCATCAATCCAGAGTCCGCCTGAAGAATGCCATCAACACCCGCGCGCTCAGCGTACGGGCCATGCTGCCCATAGGCAGAGATCGAGCAGTAAATAAGCTTAGGGTTTACCTCAGCTACTGCCTCATAGCCCAGTCCCAGGCGAGCCATCACACCTGGACGCATGCTTTCGATCAGCACGTCAGCTTCGGCCACCATACGCATCACAACAGCCAGGCTTTCCGGGTGTTTGAGATCGAGGCAAACGCCCAACTTTCCTCGGTTAAAGCCATGGTATAGCGCACTGGATTCACCGACCCAAGCTGGGCCGAGGGTACGGCCCAGTTCGCCTTCTGGCGGCTCAATCTTGATCACCTGCGCCCCCATATCCGCCAGCAACATGGTGCAGGTCGGCCCGGCGGCGATCTGGGTGAAGTCCAGAACAGTCAGCCCCTTCAAAGCTTCACGCAACATAGCATCGCCCTCCTGGGTTGAAGGTGCAGGGATTTTTTATTGTCATGATTCCCTCCAGATTCTAACGGCCCAGATACTGCGGTGAGCGTTTCTCGGCAAATGCTGCGCGACCTTCAAGACGATCCTCGGTATCGCGCAATACTCCCCAATACAGTTCGGTCAATCGCTGAGCGTCGCGGTCAGACAGGTGAGCGGTTTGGGTCGACAGCGATTGCAGCGCCTGTATTGCCAACGGTGCTGCGGCTGCAATGCGCTCAGCCAGAGCGAAAGCACGCTCTGTAAGCTCTTGCTGGGTGCTGACAACTTCCGACACGAGGCCAATCATCGACGCGTGAACGGCATCAATACGCTGTCCAGTCAGTGCCATCTGCATCGCATGGGCCGAAGGGACAGCCCGCAGCAAGCGATGAAGCCCGGAAACCGCCGGAATGGAGCCAACTACCGCTTCAGGCAAGCCGAAACTGGCATTGCCCGATGCAATACGCAGGCTGCATTGCAATGCCAACTCCAACCCACCACCGAGGCAGTGGCCGTTAACGGCAGCGATCAGCGGCTTTCGGAGGTCAAGGTCAGTCAGATCCATCAGCCGGATGTAGAGGCCTGCATCGGCCGCTGCCTCGTTCTCCAAAAACAGGGCTTCGGCGTAAGATGCAGACGATTCGCGTGTGCTCTTCAGATCAGCACCAACGCAGAAGGCTCGGTCACCGCTGCCGGTGATGATCGCAGTTCGAATTTCACGGCGGTCGCGCACCTCTGCAAGGTGCGCACGCAGCTCACGCAAGGAGTCCAGGTTCAGTGCGTTCAAGGCTTCGGGGCGATCCAGCGTAATTTTCGCTACCGCACCGTGCAGCTCCAAAGTTACAGGCATGGAAACCTCCTTCAGACGCTGGCCGAAGACAGGCTTCGTCCACCGCAGACGTACAAGGTTTGACCGGTAATGTAGCTACTTGCCGGGTCGAGGAAGAATTCCACAGCATTGGCAATGTCGTCCGGAGTACCGATACGCTTGACCGGGACGGTGTCCTTCAGCCGCGCTTGAACCGCCTCGTCAAAGCTCTGGAACAGCGGCGTATCAACGATACCCGGGGCAATGGTGTTGACCGTGATGCCCTTGGCCGCGAACTCGATCGCCAGGCTACGGGTCAGACTAACCACACCGCCTTTGGCGGCTGAATAGTTAGCCTGGCCGAAACCACCCAGCCACGCACGCGAGGACAAGTTGACGATTCGGCCGAAGCTGCGATCCAGCATCAATGGCAATGCAGCTTTGCAACAGAGGAACTGCGCGCGCAGGTTGGTGTTCACCACCAGATCCCAGTCTTCCTCAGTCATTTTCAGGAAGCGTTTATCGCGCACTACCCCAGCGTTGTTCACCAGGAAGTCCAGGGCACCATGGGTTTCGCCGATTTGCGCGAAAGCACGGTCGACTGCGGCGGCTTCGGTCAGATCCAGGGCGATTCCGTGGACGCGCAGACCTTCGGCAGTGAGGCGCTCGACAGCTTCATTCAGCACCTGCTCATCGCGATCCAGTAGGTAGGTGGTAACGCCCGATTCCGCCAGGCGTTGAGCGATTCGCAGGCCAATGCCACGAGCAGCGCCGGTGACGGCGGCTACCTGGCCGTTATGAAAACGTTGTGCCGACATATCACACCCCCAGTACGTGGACGGACGACGCCGCATGGTCAACCCCGGCAATCCCGCCGCCGGTGCATTGCGCTACGCCGATACGTGGAGCATTGGCCTGGCGTTTTCCGGCGCGGCCTTGCAATTGCCACATCAGTTCGACCATTTGCGCTACACCCGTTGCACCCAGTGGATGGCCCTTGGCGAGCAAGCCGCCGCTTGGGTTGACCGGAACACGCCCACCGATTTGGGTAGCGCCGGATTTAAGCAGAGCTACGGCTTCTCCGTGCGGTGCCAGACCGAGGGCTTCGTAGTACAACAACTCAGCGATGGTGAAGGCGTCATGCAGTTCGACTACACCGATATCGCGCGGATCGATGCCAGCCTGCTCGTAAGCCTGGCGAGCAGCACGTGCAGTAATTTCCGCATCCAGGATGTCGTCGCGCGCACCTTCAACCAGACCGGAAACGACGGTGGAGCCAAGGACACGAACATCTTTGGCGTGAGGGCCAGCACGTTTGCTCAGCACAAGTGCAGCGGCGCCGTCTACTTGCGATGGGCAGCACTGCAGCAGCGTCAGTGGATCCGCAATCATGCGCGAAGCCAGTACTTCTTCCAGGGTCACGGTAGTTTGTTGCTGCGCATACTCATTCAGCGAGCCGTGGTAACGGTTCTTCACGGCAATCGCAGCTAGATCAGCTGGCTGTGCATCACGCTCGTGCAGGAAACGAGTGGCACGCATTGCGTACACTGCTGGCAGTACCATGCCGGCTTGGGCGAACAGGTCGGTTTTCTCGTCATTGCGCTGCATTGGAATGGTGCCGCCGCCCAGTTGGGTCAGCTGCTCGATACCAAAGACCAGAACAGTGTCGTACTGCTCGGCGATTAATGCGTGGCGCGCCAGGTGTACGGCGGTGGCGCCACTGGCGCAAGCATTCTCGATGTTGTAAACCGGGATCCCTGCCAGACCGAGGTCACGTAGGATCACTTGACCCAGAATCATTCCACCCAGAACGTTGGCGCAGTAGATCGCCTGAATATCCTTGAGCTCAATACCGGCATCGGCTACGGCAGCCAGAATCGCCTGCTGAGCGAGCTCCGGGGCTTTCACCCCTGGGTGCTTACCAAAGCGGGTCATCGCCCCGCCCATAACGTGCATGGCTGTCATTGCGCATCCTCCACCAATTCAAAGACATAGCCAAAGGTTTCGTCCGGCAACACCCGGCAAACATCGCCGATCTCAGGGCGCCGTGGGCCGTTCACACGACCGAACAACCGCACTGGGCCAGGCATGTCCACATAACCAAGGGCAAACGGCTGCAGCCCGCTCTTGGGGCTTGGATTGATGATGGTGTAGCTGTAAATCCAACCTTCGCCGGCCAGGACGACCGCGTCGTACTGTTCAGCCAGCGGGGAATGGGCAGAGACAGGCGGGAAAACCAGATCACCCGATACACGATGACGGGATGCCAGCAACCTCGAGGGTGCCTGGCTGCTCCAAAGGGATGTATTCATTGTTCGACCTCCAGTAACAGATGCCGCGATCGCGGCGCCGTGGAAGCCATGTTCAACAGTCCGGGGAGGCCAGACAAACGATATAAAGACGCCTTTGGTTTGAGAAAAATTCAAATCGCATGTCGCAACGAGACCCGCACCAAACGAACCCGCACCGCCACTTCCAAAACTGCACGCGAGGAGCTCTGTGCTAATCGCCTGCCAGGTGCCCGCCAATGCGTCGGACGGCGGGCACCCAGTCGTTTTTCTCAAGCCTTTTTCAGAGCTGCCGGATCAATTGGTAAGGTGCGCAGTCGCTTGCCAGTAGCGGCATAAATTGCGTTCACCACAGCCGGTGCGATGGTCACCGTCGACACCTCTCCCAAACCACCGGGAGACTCATCACTCTCCACTCGCCAAGTTTCGATTTGTGGCGTTTCATTGATACGCAAGACACGATAGGTGTCGAAGTTACCTTGCTCGACCTTGCCATCCTTGAATGTGATGTTGCCAAACAGCACTGCGCTCAAGCCAAAAATCGTGCCACCCTGCACCTGCGCAACTACGCTGTCAGGGTTGATCGCAATGCCGCAATCCACCACGGTAGAGACCTTGTGCACGCGCACCTCACCACTGGGACTGACGCTGACCTCCGCAACCTGGGCGGCATAGGTACTGAAGCACGAAGTCAAGGCGAGACCACGGCCACGCCCAGGGGCGACAGGCGTATCCCACCCAGATTTTTCCCTGAGCATCTGCAGTACTTTGACCGCCCGCGGATGCTTCTGAAGAAGCGGATAGCGATACTCAAACGGGTCAGAGCCGCTGAGCTGTATCAACTCATCAAGCAGTCCTTCGACCATAAATGCGTTTTGCGTGTGCCCTACCCCACGCCAGAACGCCGGTGTAATACCCTTGGGGGGTTCGTGGCGAACGTAGTGCACGCTGAGCGCTGGGAACGCGTAAGGGCCGCTAGCATCACGAATGGCGTCGCGGTCAATACCATCGGTAAAAGCAGCCGGTAACCAGCGCGCAAGGATCGAGCCTCCAGTGACCTTGTGCGTCCAGGCAATCGGTTTTCCCTTGTCGTCCAGGCCTGCACTGAGGTGGTTGTAGTGGAACGGTCGTAGCGTGCTATGACGCGTGTCCTCCTCGCGAGACCAAATGACCTTCAAGGGATAATCAACCTGGCGAGCAAGCTTCACTGCGTCTTCGACGAAATCGACCTCCAGCCGTCTGCCGAAGCCTCCACCGATGAGATGGTTATGCACCTGTACCGACTCTTCCGGCAGCCCGGTGATTTTCGCGGCTACGGCCTTGGCCCTCGCCGGTACCTGAATGCCCAGCCACAGATCACAGCCATCCTTGCGGACATGCACGGTACAGTTGACAGGCTCAAGGCACGCATGGGCCAGGAACGGTATTTGATAGACCGCCTCGATTTTTTTGGCTGATTTGGCAAGCGCCTCTTTGGCGTTGCCTTCGTTTTGCACTTCAAGTCCTGGCTCCATTGACGCTGCCATGATGTTCTTGAGCATCGACTCACTCGAGACGCTGGCATTCTCACCGCCATTCCATTTGACCTGCAGCATCGCCAAGGCCTTACGCGCAGCCCCCATATGGTCGGCAACCACTGCCACTGAATTATCGGTGCGCAACACCTGGCGAACACCCTTCACCGTCATCGCCGGTGCAGGGTCAACAGAGTCCAGCGTTCCTCCTACGATGGGACACAGCATCACCGCTGCCACCTTCACACCTTCCGGGCGAGCATCGATGCCGAAGACAGCTTTCCCGTTGACCTTGTCAGGCGTGTCGGTACGCTTAGCGGGTGTCCCAATCAGCTTGAACTCCCGCGGATCCTTCAACGCGACAGTCTCTGGCATTGGCAGTTGCGCCGCTGCATCTGCCAACTCTCCATATCCGGCGCGCTTCCCGCTCTCTGGATGCGAGACGAAGCCCTTGTCAGCCTTGCAACTGCTGGCTGGAACGCCCCATTGATTCGCCGCAGCGGTGATTAGGAGAGTCCGTGCGGTCGCCCCTGCTTCACGGAGCGGCTTCCAGTTTGCAGGTACCGATGTGGAACCACCTGTTACCTGGAACCCCAGCATCGGGTTGGCGTAGCGCTTATCGTCAGCGGGCGCATGCTCTATCACGACCTGATCGAGACCGACCTCGAGCTCTTCAGCAATCAGCGCCGGCATGGAGGTGTAGGTACCCTGCCCCATTTCGACCGGTTGAATGGTCAGGAAAACCCGTCCCTCGCGATCAACTCGAATATAGGCATTAGGAGAGAATTCTGCGCCCTGCGCGAACGCGCCCCGCATAGAAATCGGCAGTGAGAAACTGATCAACAAACCACCGCCAAGGGCGGCGCCTGCAATGATGAAGCTGCGCCGGTTAAGTCCGACAGGTTCCTGTGAAGGGTCTTGTGGCGGCAAGGAGGGATGCGTGTTCATGAGCGTTGCTCCGCTGTGCTTTGGCCAGATTGACCAGACGCAACCTTGATCGCCTCACGAATTCGCACGTAGGTGCCGCAGCGACAAATATTACCTGCCATTGCGCCATCAATGGCCTGGTCGTCCGGCTTTGGGTTGCTGGTCAGCAATGCAGTAGCAGACATGATCTGTCCTGACTGACAGTACCCACATTGCACCACTTCTTGAGCCAGCCAGGCCGCCTGCACGCGTTTCCCGACTTCGGTCGCACCTACCCCCTCAATCGTGGTGATCTGGGCTGATACCAAGGCGCTTACAGGCATCATGCATGAGCGTATGGCTGTGCCGTTCATATGGACGGTGCATGCCCCACAGAGCGCCATCCCACACCCGAACTTGGTGCCTGTCATACCAAGAACATCACGCAACACCCACAACAGCGGAGTGTCAGGATCGACGTCCACTTCATGAACGGCACCATTGATGTTGAGAGTTTGACTCATACGACCTCCTGACCCATTCAATCGTGAACCATCTGTGCGGGAGGGCGACCGGGAAACATCCTTGTACGTGTATCAATCTGTTTCAGCCGCGACAAAACCTCCGGGCAATTCGCCCTTCACAAGCGTAGAGAGTTTGCTATTTGGAATTGGCGTGTTTTGCTGCATAACCCTTGAAGGAAAACTGAAAACTGACGGCCTGGACAAGGCACCCGGTACCGCAGGTAATTGATAGTTTAGTGCCCTGTGGCGTTGATTCGACGCAAATGTTCAATGAGTAGGCGCAGGCGATTGGAAATGCTTCTCCGGTCAGGGAAATACAACATATAGGGCGATGCTGGCAGGCTCCAGTCGGCTAATACACGTGCCAACTTCCCTTCTTGCAGTAACGTGTCCAAATGACCGTCAGCCATGTAGGCAATGCCAAAGCCATCCACTGCAGCCTGTGTCAAGGCTACGGGATTGCTGTAAATCAAGCGGCTCTTGACCCGGACTTGAATACTTTCCTGACCATTGTCGAATGACCAACGCTCTAGGGCGCCGCTTTCAGATTGCCGATAGCCAATGCACTCATGACGATGCAGGTCATCCGGGTGATCTGGCGCTGGTCGACGAGATAGGTAGGCTGGTGACGCAAAGGCCCCCATCCTCAGGGAAGAACCAACACTCACGGCGACAAGATCCCGTTCGACCTGTGTATACAAACCAAAGCCAGCGTCAAAACCCTCCAGAACCAAATCGATCCTGGACTCATGCAAAATGACCTCAATTTCAATGGCGGGATACTGCTCAAGAAAGCTGCCAAGTGCAGGTCGCAGGATGGTCATGTAAGCCGAAGTTGTCGCGACCAAGCGCAATTCTCCGGAAGGTACGCTGGCGCTGTCTGCAATATCTTGTGACGCTTTAACCAGCTCCTCCACCAAGGGCTCGATCTGCTTGAGGAAGCGCCCCCCCGCCTCGGTCAATCTGACGCTACGGGTCGTGCGTTTGAACAACACAACCCCAAGCCTGTGCTCGAGGCTTCTGACCACCTGACTGACAGCCGACGGCGATACACCCAATTGGTGTGAAGCCGAGGTGAAACTCCGCTGCTTCGCCACCTGTACAAAGGTCAACAGACCATCAAGTTGATCCTGGCGCATAACCGCACTCCGAACGCCTTACTGGCGACAGCTCAACTTAGGAACCAAGAAGGCTTTTGAATGCAAAGATCCATCTGGAGCACCTGCCCGACAAGCGAAGAAAATGGACGACTGACATTAGAAATACTCAACCAAGTGACTTAACAAATGAGGTGGGCTTCGGCGCGCCCAATAAGGTAAAGGCCGCCCAGAGGCGGCCTTTACTCAGGCAAACGGTATGCCTGTTGAGGTAGAAGGAAATCGACTCGCTCTGACGCCCCCAAGTAACACTGAGCGGGCCGAGTTGGCCGCACACTCACCGTGGTGAAGTCATCACCACAACGCCACGGTGTAGGTCAGTATCAGGCGGTTCTCGTCGATGTCGCTGGTGAAGTTACTTCGCATACTGGCGTTCTTCCAGCGTATACCAAGGTTCTTCAGGGGGCCGCTCTGAATCACATAGCCCAACTCGCTGTCTCGCTCCCACTCCTTACCTGCCCCACTCCTGCCCCGCACCACGACGTCATCGCCCGAGATGTAGCGCGTCATGAACGTCAACCCTGGGACACCCAGGGCTGCGAAGTTGTAATCATAGCGGGCCTGCCACGACTTCTCGTCCTGATTGCCAAAGTCGTTGATCTGTACCAGATTGACCAGATACGCGTCAGTACCGTTGATATTGGCGAAGCCGGTGTCACCATCCATTCGCTGGTATCCAAGACCGAATGCATGGCCTCCCAGACTGTAGGTGAACATCGCCTGCAGTGCTCGGTTATCGACGTTGCTTTCGCCATCGTCGACACTGCGTGCAAAGCGTACATCCGACTTCAATGCCTGCCCTGTCGTTACGTTCCACACATGGTTTAGGGTCAGGTAGTGCTGCTTGTAGATGTCCTCCAGCCCACCGTAGTAGTAGCTGGTGCTCAGGTCGGGTGACCACTTGTAGGTGGCACCACCGAAGTTAAATTTCTCGCTGTCCAGATTCCGTCCAAGTCGAATGTTGCGTGACACCCCGTTGTAGACAGCCATCGTCTCGTAATCAGAAGAGTTGCGCAGGTTTACTCGGTCGAGCTTCCCCAGATCCACAGACAGATTGTCGATCTCCGTGCTGTTCAACCAGCCGCCCCGAAATGTCTGTGGCAACAGTCGACTATCATTGGAGAATGCCACCGGCAATTTCGGGATCAATGTACCGACCTTCAAGGTGTTGTCGGATACCTTAATTTTTCCTGTCACGCCTACTTCACCGTACTCATCCTGTGCCCGGTGCGGCGCCTCCCGGTCAGATTTGAGTAGACCAGTACCCGTGCGATCAGGACTGGAGTCCAGCTTGATACCCAGCAAACCTATGGCATCAACACCGACTCCCACCGGCCCTCCCGTGTACCCCGACTCGTAGCGCAAAATCAGCCCTTGCGCCCATTCTTCAGCCTTGTTTTGCGCTGCGCCGGCCTGCCTGAAATCGCGATTGAAGTAGTAGTTACGGGTTTCCAGGCTGGCTTTGCTGTCACCGATAAAGTCTGCGCTGGCGCTGAGCGGAGCCCCTGCTACCATGCCGCAGATTAGTAGTGACCAGGCGTGTGGAGCAGGATGACGAGTTTTGAAAAGCGGGAGGTGCGGGCACAAGGATTCGTTGATCTGGTCGATCGAATGGGACAATTTCATGAGGAGCTCTCTTATTCTTGTTGTGTCCGGAGCGATTACCGGAGCGCAGTGTGCGGAGCTGATCGTAGAAACCGGCCAAACCCAATGACAATCGATTAAAATGGTCGTCACGGCTGAGTTTTTATCAATGCGGCCCTACGGCGAACGACTGCTGAGGGTCTCCATCGGTACCAGAGTACGAAATCCAAAGCCCTCAGGCAGGCGCTATCCCCTATCGTTGTGACGCAATATGGGTACTAGAAGCAGGTCATTTCAAGCTTCTTCGTTCAGTGAGGAGTGCGGCGGCCCGCATGGGTAACCTGGATCGCCAACAGCAGGCCTGCTGAGAGAGTCACCAGGCCGACCATCTGCCAAATCGTCGGAATTTCCTTGGTGAGAGGGATGCCAATCATAATGGCTATCGCTGGAGCAAGTGCTGGAAACAGCGAGGCTCGCGCAGCGCCTAAGTATTCGACCGTCCGAGAGAACGTGAACAACGCCACCACACCCGACAGGACACCTAGTACTAACGCTTGCTGGATCAGCATTGAGGTATCGACCCGCATCAGGTTGAAAAGCCCATGGGTGGCTAGATAAGACGGCGAGTAGATCAACCCCGAAAGCACCGAAACAACTGCTGTAGCAGCCATGGGGGCAATCCTCCAACGCAGTTGAAGCACGGTAAATAACGCCCACATGCTGCCCGCCGTTGCGAACAGCAAATCCCCCTTCCACGCGTCTGAGCTGCCATCTAACAACGCGGGCCCTGCAGTCACGGCAAGACCTGTGATGATGATCGCCACTCCCACTAGGCGTCGCTTCGAAGTCCGCTCGCGGGTGATGACCACCGACAAGACGATCCCCATCAGCGTCAACGTCCCAAGCTGGATCACTGCGCTATGCGCAAGCGGCGCATAGTTAAATCCAGACGCTCCGACTAGCACAAACGGCGGGCCAGCAAGTAACGCAAGGACTGAGCCTTTAAACCAGCCGATGCCGGCAAGCTGCAAGGGCTGATGTCGACAAAGCCATGGCAACATGATGATGCCGGCCGTCGAATAGCGGAGAAAGGATAGGTCTTCAGCTGTCAGGCCAGCCGATATGCCTTGCCGCGTTACGGCCAGGTAGCCGCCCCAAATCACGACAGCGAACATCCCGAAAGCTAGCCCATAGCGCTCACGCTTGGCCTGCGATGAATGCGCCACCACGTCAGCTTTCATGTTCCCCTCAATGACGCTAAGCGCCGGGAAGTTGTCTTGCACTGGCACTTCCCTCACGGGCCGACGGCCGCCGGGGATCCCAGTGGGTCTCAATCGGATTTCAGGAAATCTGTCGACACTGACACATGCCGCCAGCGGGCCAGGATGTCTGCAACTGCAGCATTTTTGGTTTCAATTGCAGAAACAGTATCGCTGCCCAAGGGCAAGCGAACTGGAGGATTGGGGACGTCAGAGAAATCCACAATCACCTGTGCGAGACGATTTGGATCACCCGGCTGGATGTGATTCAGATCAACGGCCCGGTTGCGAACAGCCCCGACAGTATTGGCGTAGTCGTCGATGCGTGCATGGCTCATTGCGAGGGATATTGAGTCAAGAAAGTTTGTTCTAAAATATCCAGGCTCAATCACTGTTGCATGGATACCCAGCGGAGCCAGTTCCTGGTAAAGCGCTTCCGTAAGCCCTTCCACCGCAAACTTAGATGCACAGTACACACCGAAGCCAGCTCCCCCTCGATAACCTCCAACGGAAGAGATATTCAGAATTCGACCGGAACGCTGCGCCCGCATGTACGGCAACACAGCCTGAGTAACCCAAAGCACGCCGAACACATTGGTTTGAAAGAGCCGCTCCACTTCGTCTTTCGTCGCTTCCTCTACAGCGCCGAGTAGCCCAAACCCGGCATTGTTCAGCAAGACATCGATTCGGCCGAATCGATATATGGCGTGCTCCGTCGCAACACGTGCCTGACGCTTATCCGTGACATCTAGTGGCAGAGACAGTAGGTTCGGGTGGATTCCTAGCCGCTTGATCAGAGCAGCCGTGTTACGTGCTGTGGCGACGACGCTCTCACCCTTCCCAAGTGCCAACTCAGCAACCCGAGCCCCAAAGCCGCGGGACGCTCCGGTAATGAACCAGGTTTTCATCGTCTTCCCCTTCAAGGCGCAATTCATGTCATGCCGATTGGAAAGCTCGGAGCCTTAGACTATGGAGTTGGTTGCACCCGACTCCACAATTCATTGAATGCCACGGAGTCGAAGAAGGCTGTCGACTTCACAATTTTTCCCTCACGCATGTCGAGGAACCAGGCATAGGTGTTGGAGTAAGGCTTTCCGTCTTTGGCGGTACCGCTTGCATCAAACAGCACAATCACTGTCCCTTTGTCTTCGTAGATCCGAGTAATCTTTGGCTTAAGCCGTTCACTCATACGCGCATTGAAGGGACGGATGACCTCACTCATGAATGCTTCCCGATTAATGTAAGTTTTCGATGCGAGCGAGTTACCGGTAATCGTCCAAGTGGCGTCATCTGCAAGTAAGTCATAGGGGCCGCCAGTTCCAGCAGCCCAAGCATTGAAAGCTTGCTGAATCAGGGCTGTATTACTTGACTTGGCCACCCCGGGATGCTGCGCTTGCGCCACATTGTTCGTACTCACGAACAACAGACCAATTACCGCCCAGGCAACAACCAGGAGCTCTTTTCGAAACGAACACGCCATGGTTTTCATATCTCAGCTCTCGTCGTGTCAATCGGGTAAACGCACTCGAACGCTGCCCAGCGCCAAATTAGGCAGCGCTCGGTGCCAACGCCTCACTTATACGTGAGGACAGCCCTGCCTACGAAATCCGAGTCCCGCAAGCGATCCAGGCAATCATTCACATCTTCAAACCTAACGATGTTGATCTGGTGCTTGATCTGACCCTTCTTTGCAAGCTCTATAACCTCACTAAGATCGACGTAGTTACCCCAGAATGAGCCGTAAAAGGTTTGCTCGCGCGCCACAAGTGGGAACAACGGAATGTTAATTCGGTTTCCCACGAGTCCCACAGAGCAATACGCCCCACTGGTGGCGAGCAAGCCGGTGCCCAAGCCAATGCTCTCCTCCGCCCCTGAGCAGTCGATGACAGCGTTGAACTCGCCTCGCCCAGTCTCTCGTATCAAATCCTTGCGAACCTGATCCAGGGTTTTTCCTTTGACATTAATGATGACGTCGGCTCCAAACTCCTTGGCGATGGCCAACTTCTCATCACTGCGTGCTAAAGCCACGACAAGGGAGCCACCGGACAGTAACTTCGCATACTGAACCGCGTACATGCCAAGACCACCCAGGCCGTTGACCGCCAATATACTGTTCGGGCCAAGTACGCCGGCCTGTTGCAGCTTCTTGATACCACGGTATGGCGTCAGGCCGGCATCGGTCAGAGGTGCGAGCTCCTCTGGCTTGAGGTTGTTTTCACTACCCAGCCGAATCAGCCACTGGTAAGGCACCGGTACATATTCGCCATAACCGCCATACAGACCGAAGCCCGGCCAGCGCCCTTTGCCGCAGATCTGATGGTTGCCTACACGGCACTGATCACACTCGCCACAGCCCCAACCACCGACCACTACGACCTGGTCACCTTTGGCAAGGCCGGAGGCTGCCGGAACTCCTGCACCTACGGCTGCGATTGAACCCGCGATTTCATGCCCTGGAGTGGCTGGAAAAGGGAGATCTAGCGCGGTGAAATAGCCATCGACCAACTGAAAGTCTGTTCTGCACATCCCTGCCGCTTCGACATGAACGAGTACTTCTGTAGGTAAAATCTTAGGGACTTCTACTTCCTCAAGGACAAGCGGTTGTTTGTAGCCGTGCATTCGGGCTGCGCGCATTTTCATAAGCGATCTCCACCGTCTACGGGCAAGCAGGTGCATTGGATGGGGAGTAGAGATGCGGACGCAACAAGGGAGTCTCCGCAACTCCCTGTTCCCACTACAAATGCACGTGGATTTTAAGTCTTAGCACAGAATGTTAACCATCGGGAAAGCAGCTTAATTTTACAAGAGACAATAGCAATGTTCCGAAACGCATTGAATTGTCTAGCTAAAGCAATTGCTGACAGATTATTGCTATGTTTTCGCGAAAGGGCCTTGAAGGAAAACTTAAAAATTACTGCATAGCCACGAAACCTATTTCTCTGCAGCGCTTACTTCGCATAATGCATGAGCGAAAGGCGCACCGCTTTGGTGCTTTTTCAATAGCTAGCTCAGTGATTTGCTAAGATCCATTGTGCAATAGCGATGCGATCCGGCTCACTCAAGTGGGCCTGTGGAGGCATAGGTATCTGGCCCCAAGTACCAGAGCCTCCACTTTTTATGCTCTCGCTGAGCTGAGCGGCGGTCTTACTGCCATCCCGGTAACGATCGGCAATTTCTTTCCACGCAGGCCCGACGGCGCGGGTTGTCGCTTGATGACAAGCAGAGCAGGCATTGGTCTGCAAGAGAGTAGAGACATCCTGTGCTAGTACGGTCTGCGCTCCAGCAGAACCCATTGCTATGATACAGAATGCTACCTTCCGCATGAGGTTGACTCCGTCGAATTACTAGCAAATTAAGATTAGTAGGCAGCTGGCGTTCAGTGATCGTTATTTGTTACTAGGTATTTAGTCGATTTGGCAATTTAAAAACTGCTGAAAATTTCTTTCCGAAATAAACATTTTCGTTTGAAAAACGAGCATGGATTCGCGGCTTTCGCTCAGTCCAATGCCCCCTTCCGTCTAGGATTTTTTACACCCCGAAGGCTAGGATCTCGAGTAGCCGGGATGAGATTGGAGGCTTCATTGCCAACGGGGTAATTAAGACCCAAAACGCTTAGGCGGATATTTCAACTCTGTCGCTGTTAGTGCTTTCGATATGTTAGGAGAAATCTGAAAACCGTGTGTGTTCCGCACCGCTGCACTGCCGCTCAACGGCGTCGAAAACTGGCTTCAGAATTCCTCAAGCGAGATGCGGTTTTTATCACTTGCCAAGGGTTATTAGACGAAACAGTATTTTGAGTGCTTCAGCGTTAGGGCCAGTAGCTGATCTGTTTGAATGGCCCGTTCAGTCGAAGAGTACAAGGAGATAACAGATGCAATTGAGTAACCCTTTTTTACACAGCCTAGGTGTTGAGCTGGTCGCTTGGTCTGACGGAGGGGCTGAGTTTCACATGCCCATCCAGGCTCAGCACCTGAACCGACAAGGCATGCTGCATGGAGGGTTGATCGCAACCCTACTGGATGCCGCTTGTGGTTACGCTGGGCTTCACTCACCCGAGCACGAGGAAGAGGTTCACGGGGTAACGGTCATGTTGAACATTTCATACCTAAGCGCCGCACGTGAAGGTACTGTGATTGCCACCGGGAAAGTGACTCGAAGCGGTCGCAGCCTTTATTTCGTTCAGGGCACCCTCCTGTCCGACAAAGGTGAGCTTTTGGCGACTGCACAGGGAGCCTTCAAGCGCAGATAGCCACCTGTAGATCGGTATGAAAATGGAGACCTAGGCCAACTGCTTCCTGCAAGATCGTGTGACACAGCCGTAGTAGCCGCTACCTCTATAATCGGCTTAACTATTGCGATCCCACCAAGGCCTAGGAGAGTGACCGCCATGTCCTCCTCAACCTCTGCTGAGCTTCAGCTACCGGATGGCATCGACCTACGGCGCGCCGAATTGGCGACCTTGATCAAAAAATATGCCCCGGATTTTGGTATTCACCCCACGGCGGTCAAAGATCTGCACCTCATTCGTAGTGATCACCCTACTGACGACCTGCACCAAGTTCATAAACCGGCACTGTGCGTCGTCATCGACGGGCGCAAGGAGGTGCGCCTGGCCAATGAAACCTACATTTACGATCCGCTGAACTTCCTGGTGGTGTCGGTGACCTTGCCAATCGTTGGCAAGGTTATCGAGGCAAGCACTGAGCGCCCTTATTTGTGCATACGACTAGACATCGACCCTGCTCAGCTCTGCCGCTTGATTGCCGATGTAAGCCCCATCGGAGTGCCTGTTGCGCGGAACGGTGAACGTGGGTTGTTTCTAGAGCGAACTGACGTATCGTTGCTGGATGCTGTACTGCGACTACTGCGGCTGCTCGAGACACCCGACGATATCCCCGCTCTAGCCCCCTTTGCCGTACAGGAAATCTACTATCGATTGTTGCGTGGCCACCAAGGGCAGCGCTTGCACGAAATCGCCATTCCCGACTCACAAACCCATCGTGTGAACCGCGCGATCGAATGGCTCAACAACCACTACGCTGAGCCTTTGAGCATCGATAACCTGGCACAGCTGATTAACCTCAGTACGTCAGCCCTGCATCATCGCTTCAAGTCCGTGACAGCCATGAGCCCGCTGCAATATCAGAAACAACTGCGATTGCAGGAAGCACGGCGGCTACTGCTTTCTGAAAAGAGCGACATTTCCTCGATCGGCTACAAGATGGGCTATGAAAGCCTGTCTCAGTTCAGTCGTGAATACAGCCGCCTGTTCGGTGTCTCTCCTTCCAAGGATATGGCCCGACTCCGTGCGCAAGCCAGGTAGGAGCCCTCCTCCAACAAGCAGAATTAGGCAAATCGAGAGCAGTACTCGACTAACTTCGGCACCGACCCCAGCCGTAGTCTGAACCCATGCAGAAACACACCTGCAACGGGTTAACCAGACGATGCTGATCTGAACGACCCGGCCCTAAATCCTTGATTACGACCGGAGTCACCGCCATGAAAACCATTAGCCAACTGATTGCCGCTGTTACCTTCGCTCTGAGCGCCACCGCATTCGCTGTACCGAGCAACCAACAAGTTCGCGTCTACTCTCAAGCCTCCGAACAGCAGCAGACTGTCGCCGAAGGCGGCTCGGATCGCACCCCGGGCTTCAAAGTCGCTGAAGGTGGTTCGGATCGTACCCCAGGTTTCAAAGTCGCTGAAGGTGGTTCGGATCGCACTCCAGGCTTTAAAGTCGCTGAAGGTGGTTCGGATCGTACCCCGGGCTTCAAAGTCGCTGAAGGCGGCTCGGATCGCACTCCCGGCTTCAAAGTCGCCGAAGGTGGTTCGGATCGTACCCTCGGCCGTCGTCAAGTATAACTTTAGAAATCTACATTGGGATTGAGTTGAAGGGTAATTAAGCCCTGCAGGTTTAGTTTTGCAGGGCTTTTGATTTCAATTGATAAGACTTTGTTTAAGAGCCGAGCTTTAAACTATCATTCATAGCTTCCAGACACAGCAAGGAATGGCGATTACGACAGACTTATTTACCTCATCGTCAGCCAACCGTGATCCCTCCTTATAAAGGAAGTTTCGAAGCTTCTCGGCTTTCAGCCCTTAATTTTTACTCCCGCCAACCCCTCTAGTACCTCCACAACGTGACTCATGTCCCGTGCCTTATCGCCCTGGCTCATTGCTTGATCAAAGAACTGTTTGACCACCGCGGAAGTGAAGGCAGGTGAACCGCTATTTTCAGCCTCAGCGAGGAACAGGCGAATGTCCTTGCGCATCAAGTCCAGGCGGAAACCAAAGTCGAACTCTCGACTCAACACTGAGTTTGCGATCAAAGTTTCGCTAGTGAAGCTACGAGCTGTACTCACGTTGAGGATGTCAAGCATCTGCTTAGCTTCTAAACCAGACTTGATACCGAACAATAGTGCTTCAGCAGTTCCAACGAGGGTGGATGCGACGATCATGTTATTGACCAGCTTCAAGGTCTGTCCGAGACCTGGTCGATCGCCAATGTGCTCAACCTTTCGACCGAACGCACCAAATACCGGCAAGCATCGTAAGTACGCTGCCTTGTCGCCCCCGACCATTACCGATAACGTGCCAGCTTTGGCTGCAATGACGCCGCCAGCAAGCGGTGCATCAAGAGCAGTGATGTCTCTAGTCGCCAGGACTTGGTGTATGTGCCGGGCCATGCTTGGCCCTGTGGTAGAATGATCTACTACGATCCTTACCGCCTTGCCCTCGATCACCCCATCCACACCTAAAACCACTTGGTCTACGACATCTGGAGTTGGGACGCAAACCAGCACAATCTGAGCAGCATCGGCAACTTCTTTGGGAGAAGAATGACTGCGCGCGCCTCGCTCAAGCAGCGGTGCCAACGCGCTAGGGTTGGGATCGAAAATGTTGAGATTGAAACCGTTGACGATCAGATGCATGGCCATTTTTTGACCCATAGCACCAAGGCCGATGAAGCCAATTTCTTCGCTCATTATTGTTGTCCTTGTGCGATACCTAGAATTGTCTCAGGGTAGCCAGAGCACAGGGGCGGAATTACGTGCGCCTCGGGCATTGCGTCCCTGAGCTCTGTCCGGTAGAGATCCTAGACAGATCGCTAGAACAGCGACAATGCACTTTTCCGCACTAGTCAGTTGATAAAATATCAAGCATTCCAGTGCATTGGCCTGTCCTATCTCACGCGAGATGGATCTAAATGCCTGATCAATATTTATTCATCGGAGTAAATAAGCGAGCTTTTCCGGAGGCATGAACAGCAGTAGGAAGATGATAACTTCGACTGCTACCGGAACCGCTGCGTTGGCATGCTTGAGGCAGTTTCTATACTGCTATTCCGCTCGGCCTAGATCTTTAAGAACAAGATTGCCGGTTGGAGATCCTCGGATGCCGGCGCCAATCATGCTACCCCTTTCCACCCGTATCCGCGTAGTGGCTTAGTTAGGGTGTTGCAGCCATGGTGCCAACCTTTCCTTTGTTTTTATTTCTATACGCCGCCCCGTGCGCAGATGCCCGCCAAGGTGCGAGTGCTGATCGACTTTCTTGTGGAGAAACAGTCGTTATTGGGTTGATTGCTACAAAAAGCGAGCTTGTTGAGTGGCTGCTATTGGCCGTAAATGCCCTTCTCCCACGGCAGCTTTGGGTTGAAATGGGTCATCCTCGAATGACCGCTTGCGACCCAAAGCTGCCCTTGCATAGGGTAGCGATCAGCCGGACAGCATCCGTGAATCCTTTTTCACTTGTTCCCCCAGCCAATCAGACACCGCGCGAAACCTTGCGACGTGACCGGAATCCTTGTGGCTGAGCAGCCATAGTTCCCGCTGTGATTCTGGCTCCGGTTGCAACCGAACCAGTCCCAATTGGTCGCCAACTACGCAAGGCAACAATGCAATACCAACGCCCGCCTGACATGCGCTGGCAATCATCGAGATGCTGCTAAGCCGAATCTTCTGCACAGGCCCGATCCTGGCAAGCCATTGCATCTCCGCCAGTCTCGACATTTCATCGGGAAATGACAGCCAGGGCAGTGAAGGCCAATCCTTGCGCGAGGCACCTGAAAAGCGCTCGCTGCCATAAACCGTAAAGCCTAGAGTGCCGATCTTTCGCATCCGCAGCGCTGCGTCTGCGTTGGGCCTGTTCAAGCGAATGGCAAGGTCGGCCTCGCGCCGGGTGAATGATAGTTCGCGAAAGTCGCCCATGAGGTTCAACTCGAGGCGCGGATGCTTGACCAACAGTCCTGGCACATGACGCACCAGCCAGTAACTGAGCAGCACATCGATTGCGGTGATGTTTACCGCACCCGAAATGGCTTGGGCCTCCTCCCGACTTTCCAGAAGCATGGTCTTGACCCTATCGACGATGGTGTCGGCATGGGACAGAAGAATCTTCCCTCCAGCGGTCGGCTGATAGCCCATGTTGTCCCGGATGAACAGTTTGATGCCCAAGGCTTGCTCTGCCGCTGCGACCCTTCTACTCACAGTAGATGTCACCAATCCCAACTCCCGTGCTGTCTTGGCCATGTTGCCGGACTCTGCCAGCTTCAGCAGCAGAGGTATGTCATTCCAGTCGAAGTTCACAGAGTCGGTCTCGTAGCAAGCGTTGCGCCAATTGCGTTGCTTTTTTGCAATATGCGATTGCGATCGTAGCGCTTTATGCAACGCGGGGCGAGGAGTAAAAAGCGCTCATCAATAACTGTCTCGCTACGGAAAATGCACATGAATACGTTGCTTCGCATCTCCCCCGAACACACTGCCGCTACTGCCGTTAACCAGTACGTACAGGTGAACGGCGACACAATCGCCTACCGCGCCATCGGCGCCGGCAGCCCCATCGTGCTGGCCAATCGTATGCGCGGAACGCTTGATACCTGGGATCCTCTGTTCCTGGATTCGCTCGCTGAGCGACACACGGTCATCACCTTCGACTACCCGGGCGTTGGCTACTCGAACGGCACACTACCGGACGATTTGGGCAAGGTCGCCAGTTTCGTCGATGACTTTGCCACGGCCATCGGGCTGGACAGGTTCGCCATGCTGGGCTGGTCGTGGGGCGGCTTCACCACCCAGACTCTGCTGCTCGACCAACCGGAGCGGGTGACACACGCTATTTTGGTAGGTACCAATCCTCCCGGACAGGGCCAGCTGCCGATCCAGCAGGTATTCATCGAGCGTGCCATGAAACCGGTGAACGACCTGGACGACGAAGAAGTATTGTTCTTCGAACCGAAATCCGCCTTCAGTCGCGCGGCGGCCAAGGCCTCCCGTGAGCGCATCTACTCCCGCCCTGATGTGGTGTCGAAGATTCCTTCACAGATGGAGCAGTTCATGGTTTACCTGAAGGCCGCCGAGGTCTTCGGTGAAGACGCTTCGGGGCGCCGCGCACGGCTGACCCTGGTTCGCACACCAATGCTGGTGATCAGCGGTGATAACGACACCAGCACTGCGGGGCAGAACTGGTTTCCGCTGATCGGCCAGTTGCGCAACGCACAATTCGTCTTTTATCCCGAAGCCGGGCATGGCCCGCAGCACCAGTACCCGGAGCTGTCTGCGCAATACATCGCCGATTTCATCTCTCGCACATCCAAATAGACCTGAGGAGGGACATGCCATGCGTTATCGCATCTTCAGCAATACCGGCCTCCGGGTCTCTTCATTGGCTCTGGGCACCGGCAACTTCGGCAAGGGCTGGGGTTACGGTACCGACCGGGAAGAGGCCAGTAGGATATACGCACGTTATCGCGAAGCTGGTGGCAACTTCATCGATACGGCGGATCAGTATCAGTTTGGCCAGTCGGAAATAATGCTCGGCGAGTTCATTGCAGCTGAACGCGATGACATCATTCTTGCCAGTAAATTTTCCCTCGGCGATTCGCCAGACGCTGGACTCCAGCGCTCCGGCAACAGCCGCAAAACCATGTTTCGCTCGGTCGAAGCCAGTCTCAAACGCTTAAAAACGGATCGCATCGATCTGCTGTGGGTGCATATGCCTGACGCAGTGACGCCCATCGATGAAATCGTTCGTGGTCTCGACGACCTGGTGCGTTCTGGCAAGATCCTGTATGCAGGATTGTCGGACTTTCCCGCGTGGCGTATCGCTACCGGCGCTACCATAGCCGAGCTACGTGGTTGGTCACCCATTTCCGCTGTTCAATTAGAATACAGCTTGGTGGAACGGTCGGCGGAGCGTGAATTGCTGCCGATGGCTGCGGGGTTCAATCTGGGGACTGTCGGGTGGTCGCCGCTTGGGGGTGGTTTGCTCACCGGCAAGTACCGCAAAGGTGAAACAGGTCGGGCCCAAGGGCTGGGTGCGGTTATCCATGGCGAAAGCGATCAGCGCAAGGTCGCGACCGTGGACGCTGTGTTGGCAATTGCCGCAGAGACGGGGTATTCACCGGGGCAGGTCGCCATTGGATGGGTACTAGCCAAGGGAATACTACCGATCATTGGGCCGCGTACCGACGAGCAACTCGTCGACAACCTCGCCGCGCTAGAGGTTCGGCTGACTCAGACACAACTCGACCGGCTGGAGAACGCTAGTGCCATCAGTCTCGGCTTCCCGCACGATGTAGTGGCTGCTTCGGCACCTATGCTTGCAGGCGGGATGCTGGAGCTAATCGATGTGCCGAACAGGGCTATTCGCTGATTTAGAACCTGTGATGGTTCTGATGCGGCGCCCATAACCAATTTTGTTGAGGTGACAAAATGATCGATTGGGCCCTTTAGACACAGTAGAGAGTATGCTCGCCGCTCTTGCTCGCAAACGGCGCGTATTTTGAATGACCGCTATGGGTCGGTAGCTGACTCAAGGAGGCGCCGGCTCGAAACCCGGCGCCAACGTGGAGAAAAGGTCAAACCTCAGTCTGCTCCGCCATTTCTAGAGCGTCGTCCACCTCAATCCCGAGGTATCGAACAGTGCTCTCCAGTTTCGTATTGCCTAGCAGCAGTTGAACCGCCCGCAGGTTCTTCGTTTTGCGATAGATCAGCGAGGCTTTGGTTCTACGAAGCGTATGGGTTCCATAGAGCGTGGGGCGAGACCGATTGTCGTTACCTAAGCTTTCACTATGCGGGCGTACTGTCTCGTGGATATGTGCGCTGAATGTCGAACACGGCTGGGGAAAAGGAAATCGTCGTTGCGACGGCGAGCGGCAAGGATCCAAGCTTCAACTGATGCTCTCGTCTGGGCGGTGATTTCGAACTGCACCGGCCGCTGGGTCTTCTGTTGCATGACGATTGCACGCGTCGATACATAATCCCCGTGAGCGATGTCTCTGACGCGCAGCTTCGTTAAATCGCAGGCTCGTAGTTTGCTGTCGATAGCGAGGTTGAACAGCGCCAGGTCACGATCCTTGTTTGCGATTTCCAGTCGCACTCTGATAGCCCAAATGTCCCTGAGTCTCAGTGGCGCTTTTTGGCCGACCAGTTTGTGAGCTTTCTTTGTGGGTGTGGCCATGATTCGTCCTCCACATGAGTGAAGGAATAGGATGCATCGCTCCTAGCTCCAGATGCTCTACGACCAAGCCCTATCGCCGGAGATGCTCTTAAAACACGCGTGTCGGATATTTCGCTTCCACCGCCGCTGACTCTCAGCGACTTCAGACTACTTTCAGATTCGCCGCTGATACTCCCCTCATCGAACGACCCTTGGGGGGATCACCATGACCCAGCAAGAATGGAGCGGCCTGTTTCCATTCCGCTTTGGCTCCGTCATCGAGCGACAAGCCCGTCTGACCTTGCACCTCGAAGGCGACTCCGACCGCGAGGAGCTTGAAACCTTCATCCACGAACGTTTCGAGTCCATCCACCACGCTGACGTCCACCAGTATCTGCCGGAGCTGATCGGGCTGCAGGACAGCCACGGGCGCTTGATCGCAGCCGTCGGCATTCGTCCGGCCAGTCACAGGCCGCTGTTTCTTGAGCACTACCTGGATGAGCCACTGGAGGGCGTTGTGTCGCGGCTTGCAGGTCGTGCCGTCGGGCGTGAGCAGTTGGTCGAGGTAGGCAACCTTGCTGCCCTGAGTGCCGGCAGTGCGCGCGTAATCATTACTGCCGTGACCTGGCTGCTGGCTGCGCGCGACCTTCAGTGGGTCGCCTTTACCGGCGCCTCCACCCTGGTCAACAGCTTCCACCGATTGGGACTGGAACCAACCGTGATCGCCGAAGCAGATCCGAGTCGCCTGAACGGCGAGCTGGCCAGCTGGGGCAGCTATTACGTGCAGCACCCCCTGGTCTACGCAGGAAACATCGGTTGCGGCCATGATGAGCTGGAGCGCGCGGGTGTGTACAAGCGCATGGGTTTCCCGATGCTGCTACAGGAGGCCGGCCATGCCGCATGAACTGAACGCCTTTCGTGAGGTGCTGCAGGCGCATGCCAAGGAGCATGCCTCGAAAGCGGCTGTACGCGGAATCACCGGCAACGTCACCTATGCCCAGCTTCTGGCTGAAGTTGAACATCGCGAAGCATGGCTGCGAGAGCAACCCGAAGGGCCGTTTGCCCTCGCATTGGAGAACGGCCCCGAAGCGCTCTTCTGGGATCTGGCCGCGCTCTTAGCTGAGCGTCCTTGCGTCATCCTCCCGCCCTTTTTCAGTGCCGCACAGCGCCTGCATTGCTTGATGCAGACCCAGGCGACGCTTGCCGTCGCCAACGACGCCTTCGCAGAAGATCTGCGAGCAGCCGGTTTCACACCAGGCGAGCGCTTCTGGGAGCGGCCGGCCGTACTCGACGCCGGCTTACCGGCAGGCACTGCCAAGATCACCTACACCTCCGGTAGCACCGGGTCGTCCAAGGGCGTATGCCTGAGCGCCTCGTCACTGCTGTGCGTTGCACAGGAGCTTGAAGCAGCGAGCCGTCCCACCGAGCCCACGGAGTACCTCGCAGTACTTCCGCTGGCCGTCTTGCTGGAGAACCTCGGTATTTATGCAGCGCTGCTGGCTGGAGCCAGCATCACGCTCTATCCGCAAGCGCAGATGGGTATCGGTGGCGCCAGTCAGGTCGACTGGAAACGCTTCCTCGGCACCATTGCACTCAGCGGCGCCGAGAGCCTGATTCTGGTGCCACAGCTCCTGCTTGGTCTGGTCACCGCCATCGAGCGCGGCGTGATGAAAGTCGGCCCCCTGCGTTTCGTCGCAGTGGGTGGTGCCCGAGTGGCGAGCAATTTGCTGGAACGCGCCGAAGCAGTGGGTCTTCCGGTCTTCGAAGGTTACGGGCTCTCAGAATGCGCCTCCGTGATTTGCCTGAACCGCCCAGGCGATCAACATCCAGGAAGCGTTGGCCGTCCTCTGCCGCACGTCCAGGTGCGTATCGCGGATGACGGAGAAGTGCTGGTTCGCGGTTCGACCCTGCTGGGTTATCTGGGCGAGCCGTCATTCGACGGGGAATGGTGGCCAACCGGCGATCTCGGCCATTTCGACGCTGCTGGTTTCCTCTACCTGGCAGGCCGCAAGAAGAACCAGTTCATCACCAGCTTCGGTCGCAACGTGAGTCCCGAGTGGATCGAGGCCGAACTTTCCCAGACAGGCGTAATCCTCCAGGCCTTCGTCCATGGCGAGGGGCTGCCGCGCAACTTCGCATTGCTCTGGCCTGTCGACCCAAGCGTCAGTGACGAACTCATCGAGCAGGCCGTGCAGCAATGCAACGCTGGCTTACCCGATTACGCACGGGTTCATGCCTGGAGACGCCTACCCAGCCCCTTTAACGGTGCTGACGGAACCCTTACCAGTAACGGTCGGCCGCGTCGCCAGGAAATCCTCCGTCGCCACCAGCCCCTCATCACTGAACTCTCGCAACCCTGAGGTCTGCCATGAACTTCTTCGACACTCTCCAATCAGCCACCACCCAGGAACGCCAGGCGCTGTTCAGCGTCCCTGTCATTCGCGATGCCCTGAGAGGCGTTGTCAGCCTGGAGGGTTACATCGCGTTCCTCACTCAGGCCTATCACCACGTTCGCCATACCGTGCCACTGATGATGGCGTGCGGCGCTCGCCTTCCCAGCCGGCTTGAATGGCTGCGCGGTGCAGTCTGCGAATACATCGAGGAGGAGTACGGCCACGAGCAGTGGATTCTCAATGACATTGCAGCCTGCGGTGGCGACGCGGAGCAGGTGCGTAACAGCCGCCCCAGCCCGCCGATCGAGCTGATGGTAGCCTTCCTCTATGACTTGATTGCCCGCGACAATCCTGTCGGCCTGTTCGGCATGGTCAATGTCCTCGAAGGTACCAGTATCGCCCTCGCTACCCAGGCCGCCGGCAGCATCCAGCACGGGCTTGGTCTACCGCCGACGGCATTCAGCTACCTGAGCTCCCACGGCGCGCTCGATCAGGATCACATGGCAACCTATCGCGAGCTAATGAACCGCCTGGATCGTCCGGAAGATCAAGAAGCGGTGATTCATTCCGCCAAGGTCGTCTACCAGCTGTACACCGAGATGTTCCGAGGCCTACCGCGAGCCCACCAGCCAGAGGTGCAGCATGCGCTTGCGTGAGTCGGTGGTAGTATTGACCGGTGCCAGCGGCGGCATTGGCCTGGAACTGGCCAGCCAGCTGTGTGCTGGCGGCGCCCGAGTGCTGGCCATCAGCCGACACCTTGGCGGTCTGGCGGTGCTCATGAACCGTTATCCCAATCAGTTGCGCTGGCACTCTGCTGATCTTCGTACCAAGAATGGCCGGCAGGAGGTAGCCACTGCTGCCTGGGCCATGGGCGGCGTGAACGTGCTGATCAACGCCGCAGGCGTGAACCGTTTCGCCCTGCTTGAGCAGATCGATGAGGACACGCTGGACGACCTGCTGGATCTCAACATCAAGGCCCCGTTGCAGCTGACCCGTCTGCTGCTGCCATTGTTGCGCGAGCAGCCTCATGCGTTGGTGGTGAACGTCGGCTCCATCTACGGCTCCATCGGCTATCCCGGCTACGCGACCTATAGCGCCAGTAAATTCGCCTTGCGCGGATTCTCCGAGGCGCTTCGACGCGAATTAGCCGATACCACGGTCGACGTTCTCTACGCGGCACCACGTGCCACCCGTACATCGATGAATACGTCGGCCGCCACCGCGCTCAACCAGGCGCTGAAAGTAGGCATGGATGATCCGGTCGATGTGGCGCGGGCCGTACTTGATGCGGTGCAACAACAACGCAACGAGCTGTACCTGGGATGGCCGGAAAAACTCTTCGTGCGCCTCAACGGCATGCTCCCCGGCGTGGTCGACCGCGCGTTGCGCAAGCAGCTCCCACTGATCCGCCGTTACAGCGATGCCAACGCCAAGGAGCACAGCAAATGAAACGCCTGATACTCGCCAGCCTCATTGCCTTCTCCCCACTGACCTGGGCGCTCGATCAGGCTGGTAGCCAGCACCTCAGCGCAATCCAGCAACGTTGGGCGCAAATCCAGTACCAGTTGCCCGAAGCACAACGCGCAGCCGCTTTCGAAAAGCTGGCGAGCGACGCAGAGGCCTTCACCCATGAGCAGCCCCAGGCTGCGGAAGCCTGGATCTGGAATGGAATCGTCACCAGCAGTTGGGCCGGCGCCACAGGCGGGCTTGGCGCGCTGGGCAAAGTCAAGGCTGCCCGGGCAAGCCTGGAGAAGGCCCTGACTCTCGATCCAAACTCTCTGCAGGGGTCGGCTTACACCAGCCTCGGCGCACTGTATGACCGAGTGCCTGGCTGGCCCATAGGGTTCGGCGACTCGGACAAGGCAGATGAGCTGCTGCGCAAGGCGCTGCGGATGAATCCAGAAGGCATCGACAGCAACTACTTCTGGGGTGACCATCTTTATCGCCAAGGGCATTACGTCAAAGCGCGTGCGGCTTTACAGAAAGCTCTGCAGGCACCGCCACGGACTGGCCGTGAGCTGGCCGACCAGGGCCGGCGCGGCGAAATCGATGCTTTACTCAAGACGATCAAGGACAAGCAGGACTAAGCATGCGGCTACTGGTAGTCGAAGACGATCCCGCTCTGGGGGAAGGTATCTGCAACGGATTGCGCCAAGAGGGTTACACCATTGACTGGCTGCAGGACGGGGTGAGTGCATTGCACGCCTTGCAGCAGGAGACCTTCGATCTGGTCGTGCTGGATCTGGGACTTCCGCGTCTGGATGGCATCGAGGTGCTGCGCCGGTTGCGTGCTGGGGGTAATGCAGTGCCCGTACTGATCCTAACCGCCCGTGACGCGACCGATGATCGCATCGCCGGCCTCGATGCCGGCGCCGACGACTACCTGGTCAAACCTTTCGACCTCAACGAGCTGAAAGCACGTCTGCGTGCGCTACTTCGACGTAGCGCCGGTCGCGCCAAAGTGCTGATTGAGCATGCCGGGGTGACACTCGACCCGGCTACTCGGCAAGTCAGCTACCAGGGGCATCCAGTCGTGCTGACCCCGAAAGAGTACCGGCTGCTCCATGAACTGCTGTCCCAACCCGGCAAGGTCTTCACCCGCGAGCGGCTCACTCAGCTCCTTTACGGATGGGATGAAGAGCCTGAGAGCAACACGCTGGAAGTGAACGTTTACCACCTGCGCAAGAAACTCTTCAACGATCTGATCCGCACCGTTCGCGGCATCGGTTATCTGGTGGAAGGCAAAGCATGAGCTCGTTGCGCCAACGCACGCTGTGGCGGGTCATGCTGCTGTTGCTGGTCGGTACTAGCCTGCTTACGCTCTACAACTATCACGACAGCAGCCACGAGATCGACGAGATCTACGACGCGCATCTGGCGCAAAACGCGCGTCTCTTGCAGGGCGTGATGAGCATGCCGATGGACGACAGCGATCGCCACGCGCTGTATCTCGCCTTCAACGAAGCGCTGAGCCATGCGGGCAAGTACCGTGTCGGCCACCCCTACGAGAGCAAACTCGCCTTCCAAGTGTGGCGCACCAACGGTGAAGTCCTGGTACATACGGCCAGTGCCCCGAGCTTCACTCGTCCTCTGACCGAGCCCGGCTTTTCAAACATCATGGTGGGGGAGCAGCAATGGCGCAGCTTCGTGCTTCCCGTGCCAGAGCGCCAGTTGGTGATCTGGGTCGGTGAGCGCAACGATGTGCGCAACGATCTGATCGGTCGTATCGTCCGCCACACCTTGTTTCCCTTCCTGATTGGCAGCCTCGCGCTAGCGTTGCTGGTGTGGCTGGCCATCGGCTGGGGGCTGCAACCGCTGCAGAACATGGCACGCGTCATCCGAGCGCGGCATGCAGAGTCACTGGAGCCACTGCAGCTCGTGCCTCTACCTCGGGAGCTGGAACCCATGCAGGCGGCGCTTAATCGTCTGCTAGGGCAGATCGATGAATTGCTGCGTCGAGAGCACCGATTCATCGCCGACGCTGCCCACGAGATGCGTACGCCCCTGGCAATTCTTCGCCTGCATGCGCAGAACGCGCTCGAAGCCAGCTGCGATGCCGAGCGAGATAAAGCCCTGGAGTTTCTAGTCGGCGGCGTGGATCGTCTCGGCCGAGTGGTCAATCAGTTGCTGACCATGGCGCGGATCGAGCCGCGACTAGGACGACGCAACTGGGTGGCAGTGGATGTGGCTGGCGTGGCGACAGAGACATTGGCGAAGATGACACCCTGGATTATGGATCAAGGCCAGGAACCGTCTCTGGAGATCACCGAGAGCAACTATCAGCTTCAAAGCGATGCAGGCGCTTTGGGCATTGCTCTGCAAAATCTGGTCACAAACGCAGTAAATCACTCTCCAGCTGGCGGTCGAATCAACGTCACGCTACACCGCGAAGGCAACGCCATCGTAGTCAACGTGGAAGATCAGGGGCCAGGCATCGACGAGGAAGACCTTGACCGTGTCTTCGAGCGTTTCTACAGCAAAGGCTCTGAGAACGGCGCCGGACTGGGTCTGTCCATTGTGGCGATGATCATGGAGCGGCTTGGAGGCAGTGTGCAGTTGAGCAATCTTCCCTCCGGCGGGCTCCGCGCAACGTTGACAATCGCGCCTACGTCCTGACCATTTAAGTCCGCAATGGGTCGAAGGCGGTCACTCACAACCGGCTACTTTCGAACCAAAGCCGCCATTTACTGGGGGCAGCAAACGGCCAGAAGTGGCCATTCGAAGGTGTCTACGAATTTAGTGGCGATTCAAATGGCCAGTAAGCCATCGAACAAAGGGAGCTGGTTTCGAGTAGCCCAACAATGTTAGTGCTGCGCCTTCGAGCCACCTCTCCCGCCACCTGCTGCCCAATCACAGACAACATAGGCGCTGTTGAGGGTACGCGCTACCACGTAGCCCTGGATCTCTTCGTACGTCACGACATTGGAGGTGCGAATGGGATCGCCATCATCAAAACGCCGCTCCCGGTCGCCGAAGACAACGCCTCTCAGGAACAACTCATGCGGCCCATACTCAACCGAGGACAGGTACGCCGTGATCTCCAATTCGAACTCCATCTGCATCGCCCTGGCTACCGTACTGGGCATGGCTGAAGGCGAGACATCGACGATTTTGCATGTGGAAAGCGGCGCGGGCCGTTTAACCATGTTTTACCTCCTAAGCGGTGACGCCCTCGGAACCTTACACACGAGGTACCAACCTATGGACTGACCAGCAACAGGTGACTAAGTCCGCGCGTGTTAGCCTTGACGAAGGCTTAACCCAAGGAGCGCTGTACTTGAGCAATCCACCTATTTCTGGCTACTACGAAAATCTTCTCGCTGCTCCCGACTTCTCCGACGACCCGATTGGTGCTCGCCAGAGTCAGCGCTGGCAACTGATCCTTCATGACATTCACCGCAGCACATCTGAAGGTGATCTGCGCGAAGCTCGGGGCAAAGCCGAAGGCTACATTCGAGGGCTTGTAGATGCTGGTCACCTTTCCAACGACCGCATCCGGGATTACAAAATCCTGAGCTGCATTCACCGTCGTCGAACATTGCTGTCGGATGCTTGATCGCAGCATCGTTTATCCAGCGCACGGAGGCGCCTGGCTACGTTGTTTTAATCATTGCCCCTATAAGCGCTCGTAAGCTCGCCCTTCCCAATCCCCGCTTGAACGACGTCAACACAAACCGTCCCTCTGCTGTAGTGATCACCCAGTAACGCCCTACCTTCTTCAGATGCTCAATGGGGGACGTCTGCAGAATGTGCCCATCCGCGTGTTGCTCAAACCGGCCCGGATCGGCATGACGAAAAACGATTCCGGTAGCACACTCCGACGTGATGAAGACATCGCTCAAGTAGGCTGTGACAGGTGGCGAGTATCTATAAGCCATCGCTCGTATGACCCGCTTGAGCTGGAAATCGGACGGGCTCTTGCAGTGGTAATCGATGTTGATCTCAGCTGACATCAGCGCTTCCTTTTCCACAACTGACATTGCCCGCCTCTGCAGGCTGACCCTGTCAAAGCTCTATGGTGAAATCCGGCGAAAAACCAGTACGCTCTCCTGGATAGCCTCTCGGATTCGAAATGACCCGGCAGCCCGAGAACATTGTGTCGACTGCATGATGCGTATGGCCGAAAATCCAAACGTCAGCCTGGGCAACAAGGTCGTGCCATTCATTGAAGTAGGCAGCACCCAGGTGACCTTCATGGCCATCGCCGGCCAGCTCTCGAAGAGGGCAATGATGCGTGATCACCACCGTCTTTCCCTCAAAGCCCTTGGCAAGCTCGACGGCCAGAAATTCTCGAGTGGTGATGTTCCGAGCAATCAGGTCGACAGGACGCAGCTTGCTGTAGCCCTCTCCAATGCGGATGCGCTTAAAGTCGTTCATCCACTCTGCACACACCCTCATCGCAGCCTTGTAGTCGCCAGTAGCGGTGAAATCTGTCCAGGCTGTTGCTACCAAAAACCTGGTGTCGCCGATAATGAGGGTTTGGTTGTCGAGGACATGCACATGCTCTGCTGCCGCGTCCTGCATCTTGATCAGCGTTTTGGAGAGGTGACCCTTGTAGAATTCATGGTTGCCACAGGCGTAGATCACCGGACAGCTGAAGGTTTCGTTGGCCCACAACACCCCTCGACTACGCACCGAAATGTCGCCGGCCAGCACCACCAAATCGGACTCCGTCGCAGGAGGCTGAAAGTCCGCGAACTCCAAGTGCAGATCTGAGTAAATCAAAATTTTCATCGGGTCAGCAGGTTCCTATTCGACGCTGATCGTGTCGCCGGAGCGTCCACATGGGGCAGCAAATCAAAATCAAGATTTAGAGCTCGGTCATTCGGCTTTAGCCGCCTACGGTCGAGAGACTCGAGTCACTAAAAGTCACCCCCGGCTCGACGCATTTCGTCCTCATCTGCGATTCCCTCATCATCTAATCGCAGACGTTCAATCAGCTCTGCTCGGAGCTCTTCGAGGCTAACTTGGCCATCCACGTAGCGCTGCAACTGTGCCAGGCGCTCAGCTGCAAGCCGCCCTCCGTCGATCGCTAGACAAGCGATCTCCGCTGCCACAGCTTTACGACGGCGTTCGCGCTCCACCCCATCGATTTCCATGTGCATTCCCACGTCGGTTAGCCGAAGCCTCCATAGGAACGGAAGCCCGGCTATCAAGCGCTACCTAAAGGCTTTACTAAAGCGCTGAGAGAGCGATGCCGCATCAATCGAAGCCCAACTCTCCGGATCATTACTCAACCTGACCCAGTTGATCGCCACCCCCACCATCACCAGCCCAGCAAGAATCCCCTCCCAGAACGCCCAAACAAAGGTGGTTCGAACAAGGTAATCAGGATCGACGCTTCCGGTGAGTAGGTGGATCGGATAAGGAGAAAGGAAGCATCCTGCAATGAACGCCAAGATCATCAAAGGTACTGCGTAGACCATTAACATCACCGGCACCTTGATCTGATACTGCCTCGCAGCTACCAGCTTGCCGCTCGGGCCCTTCATGGCATAGATGGTGGCCTTGTTCTTCATCTTGTCCTTATTCTTGGTGAAGATGCCGTACAGGGTCACACGCGCTCCTGCCTCGAGCTCTTCGTAAATTTTTCCCGGTAGCAGAACCTCCGGCAGCACTTCCCCGTCTATCACGATCCGGGCAGTGACTGCTCCCGGCTCGGTAGCGGTGACACGTGGTTTATCGATCACTCCCGTGACCTGGCGGCAATCAAACTTGATCAAAATTTGCTCCTGCAATTTTAAGAGCGCGCAGCCGACCCCACCGCCTCGAAGGCAGCGTCTGTCGATGTGCCGAGTCAGCTACGCGCGGAACGAAAAAACAGTACTAAGTGCAGCCTGTTTCCTTGACCCATCTCCAAGCAATAGGTAGACGGTACTTTTAGTTTCAAACATGCACGGGTGGTGATGCGAAAGTCCAAAATTGGTGCGCACCCAGTGGCCAGCCGGGAAGCGCTGTTGGCTGTCCTGGACGACCTCATGTGCATAAACAACCGTGGGCAGGATCCCCATGGATGACAGCTTCTGATGCTCATATTGGGTGAGCTGCAAGTCGGCGATAATCCAATGCTTCACAAGGCAGAAAGGCTTCCCAGGCAAAGCCTGCTCGGCGCTACGGATGAGTTCTTCCTCGGTACCTAACCACCCTTCTACTGGCTCTCCGCTCCCGTAGAAGAACTGTGTGATCTCATCTAACGTCGCAGCCATGCAACCTCCAGGCTTGGATATGGCACTTGTGGGAGATGTGAGGCAAATCGGCTGCGCACCATGTGCAACGATGATCGATCGGGCCGTGCCCTCGGGTCGATGACTCGGCGCCCCACCTTAACTCTGCGGCGCTAACACAGACGTTGCCACAGTCAGGTCTGATCACTGGTGAAAACAAGCCCAGAATCGGTTACGAATTCGTAGATGGGGGCGTGCTCACTTCCGTCTTGCATTCGTATTTCCAACAAGGCAGCCATCGAGCAGCCACGTTGACGTAAAGCCCGCGGAGGTATCACGTAGATTTGATGCACGTCCAACAAAGCCGGAGAACCACCGTACCAAAGTGACTTTACGGTTGCGACGTCACTCACTAGGTGCGTCGTTGGGCCTACGGCTCCGCCATCAAACCCCACGCCTTCAATCAAGAAAGTGAAGCTGCATCTGCTGAGGTCGACGGAATTCCAATACAAGACGTCAGAATCGCCAAGCTTGAACCGTCCCTGCAGCTCCTCGCTGTTTGTCAAAAACACATGTCTTCCTAGTATTGCGGGTCGCAATTGAGCTCCCGCCAACCGATGGCGTAGCCCAGACACGACAGTCACCGGAGGCCGTTTACTCGACCATGATCGTCATTTTTTGCCAATCATTGGCGTCAGTCAGTGAGGTCTGACCTCGGATTCCACAAGGGTTGCACCAGGCTGAAAGCGCATTCCATGCACGCCATCCAATATATTCTATGGCGAGCATATGATCAATATGGCCTTATCCTCACTTTTGAGGATTCGACATGGTGTCGAGGGAGTCCCTAGCAGCAGTCCTGCGTTTGGCGCGAGCGAGCCGTGGGCTATCGCGGGATCAGGTGCATGAGAAGGCCAGGATCTACCCTAGCCAGCTTCATGGGCTCGAGAACGGTAAACTGGGTGTTACGTTGGACATGCTAGGCAGCATCGCTGAGGCCCTTGGCTTTGATCCGCTGGCACTTTTGATAGTCGCCACTAGCTGTGATGCTCAGACATCTGTTGCTGAACGTTTAGCGGTTATCAAAAAAGAGCTAGCGATTCTGAATTCTCTACACATAGTTTCTGATTTGCCGAAGCATTTTGTTGAAGGCGAACTAGTGGCTCAGCGTGCAGGACGAAGCCTGAGCGAGAACGTAGTTCGAGAAGCCCTGGCATGTCGTGATCAAGGTCTAAATCAGCGGGAAACTGCAGAGAGGCTTGGAATACATCAGTCAACTGTCAGCAGAATTTGGCGTAGAAATGCAACCTGAGTTAGGCAGACAATTTCCGAAAACCTTCTCGCAGGAAATCCGTATTACGCGCCGACGGCGGAGTTTTTAGCCACCAATTAGCTCGGGCGGAAAGCAATCCTGACACAGTGAATCGCCGAGAAGCAGGGCTAAATCTTGAGATTTTGGCCGAAATTCAGGAGTCACAAACTGGGCGACCCCAACCTCTAGAAGGATGGAAAAACCAGCCTTGCTGGTGCTTGTTTACATCAGGTGTAGATGTTACTGGACAGTGGGAATTTTGAGAGGAGTTTCCAATGAGGTGCACACAGCGGTACTTTAGCGGCGTTGCTGAAAAGTCACTGGTGGGTATCTGACTCAGGTAGTTATTCGGAGCGCCCAAACAATTTGCTCAAGCTCTTCAGCACAGAGCTGCTCCCGTGCTTCATTCCTCACGACCATGACGGCCTCCTTGTCCATCGCGATACACCCCCGCTCTGCAATTTCCTCACGATCAACAGGAAAGAGCCAGGTGGTCGAGCGAGTCATCGCCCGTATCAAGTCAGCCTCATGCTTTGAAATCACCCCATAAGCAACGCCAAGCAGCCAATACGCTACACACAAGTGGATAGGTTCTGCCTCATCGAACACGGCATCTACCCCAATTCCTTGGCTCGCACGCCCCCTGTACCTTCGCACCGGGAAGGGACGGAAATACTGGCTGGCGAATCCATTAATCAACCCTCCGGAGATATCACGCCACAGCCATAGATACATCAAAAATCTCCCAGAATTGAAGCTCAGTTCAGATACGTTACCCTGCCGCAACTGAAGATTGAGCCATTGTTGCGTCCGTGCAACCAAACGTAGCAAAAAACGATTTTCCGCAAGAGCGACGTATGAACTCGTACTGGATAACGCGAAATTTACTTGCAACCTCATCGCAGGACTGCCGACATACTCTTCAAATGCAACCCATGCCTTGTTTACGTAATTCAAGCGGCGCTCCTGTACCCTCTTCAACAATACCGGCGATTCATGCCGGAGGCAAACAGCTGCACCTTGGATGCGCCAAGAGCGACGCCACGCAGGTGCCTGATTATTTGCCACATCACCGCAGAGGCACTCGGGACAATACACGACACTCGAATTAAACATCAGCAACGGCGCGTCTGGCAGTCGGAAAACAGAAGCGCTATGGACGCTAAAAAATGGCTCAAAGGGTTGAGTAAAGCTTTCGCATGCGACCAGAGCATCTATATCACCAGACACTCCACGGAAGTGAGCTTTGATGTGCTCCTGAATAGCTGCGCGGTCGACGAAGCTGCCAAGAACCAGTCGCGCGAGCCAAGACGAGAGCGTTTCGTCGTAAATTGGACAAAGCAGCCTTGAGCATACTGGCATATCATCCACCACTTTTGGCCTAATAAATTCCATGCGTTCAAACGCATGCTTGGCATTGTTCAAACACCTTGACTGCCGTCTCGCCTACCAGTCCGCGGGTCTGGTGATGAATCGCATTGACATTAGGAGCAAATGTGCTCCGAGATGAGAGATTTTGATGCACCAGCCCCTGCACGAAAGCGCCGTACCGTTTATCATTGGTCATTGGCGCCAATCTAAGGCACTCAGGCTTCAATGCTTCGAAAAGCTGGAGATACTTGTTCACATCGCTTTGTGTTCCAGCGATCACGAGTTTCGCAGTCATGGGCAGTGACAAGAGGTATGTCAGCGAAGCATGTGTGCACTGAGTGATATTGCGGGCGAACATCAGATACCTGCCAGCATCATGGATCAAAAAATATCGATAACCGCGCATGGCTAGCACGATCTCAAAGACTGCTGGCATCTTCTGAGTCGCGTCTTTACGGATCGAGTTGGGCATCTGCAGTGCTTCGACGACACTTTGCAGAACAAAGCATGGATCACTGTCGTCATCTTCATAAAGAGCAAGCGCCCGGCCTTTGCTCCGGCTCAATCTGCGCTCAATTTCATAGAGCACTGAACTCAACCCCGAGCCACGCTCGCCAGCGATCAAGATTACTCTTGGCTCGTTTTCTGACAACAACATTTCTAAGCATTTAGTGACAGCGCGCTCATTTCCGCTACTCGTGAGCCAACGGTCATGGGCAGGCTGCAGAAAAGCAGGTGTACAAGAGAGATCAACCGAAGGCGCATCATCAAGACTAGTCACGACTTATCTCCCTAGCAGCACAGTAAGGTTTATTGCTCCGCTTACTCAAAGCGCTTATGAGGCTTTGAGTTCATTCGCTATCGACCAGAACCTTGAGCGATTCCCACTCAACTGTTGGTTTCGAATTGCTCATGTAGAAATGCGTATCGCGAAGAGTTTTTTCGTCCACGTACTCCTGACCATGCAGTAACGCATACCGGTGAGCCTCAGCAAACAAATCGATAATCAGGCGTAACGAAGCAACTGCCGCGTCACCACCTTCAGGTGGAGCCAGGCTGTGCTGAAGCAGCGTGCTAAGAAAGGAATCGGTGGTGACCGCTGAGTATTGCTTCATGGGCATGCACGACTCATATGCGGCAATGAAGCCTGCGAGATCCGCATTGAACAACCAAGATTTCATAGTTTGTCTGCGGCTGGTGAAACGCGATCTGAGATGTTCATTGCCCATGACAGTTTCAGCAAACGCGTCTGTTCCCACAAGGATGAGATTCACCTTCCACCGTTTCCCAGCCAAACCACGCGCTGACAGCAAGTTTTTCTTCCAGATACGCGCGATGCTAGTTTCCTCGGTTTCGCCAAATTCATCGACAATCACTGCGCCAATATTAAAATCCTCGATGGCACGCCAGGCCTCTCTGGCAGTTCGAATATAGGGACGCTCACACCGATTACCGATCTCCTCGATAATCCGCTTCTGCACGTTAAGCTCATTGGTATTCTCAGACATGTCGACATAGATGATTCTTCGCCCCCATCGACTGTTCGGTTCCCAGCTCAGATCAGCCCATCGCTGCACCATCGTAGATTTGCCGGCGCCAATCGTGCCTGTGATCAGCATCCCCGGGTTGTAGGTGCGGCGAGGAAGCTTTACGAGTTCCATAACCAGCTCCATTGCCCTGCTCGCCGCCGGATAATCAATCCAGATCTCGCGCATGCATGCCAGCGCACGCTCCTCAGCAGGCAAATGCAACATCGCGAGCGTTTCGGGAGTAAGCTCGATCATGACCTCTCCTCCACCTTGAAGGGCAAAACATTGGCAAACTGATTGGTCTCTACCGGTTTGGCGACAGGTTCGGCTGCATCAGCCGGAATAAGCCCCATCCGCTGGGCTTGCTCCACTGAAGCTTTCGCCCGCAAGCACTTCTTGCCTTCTTTATTGCTTGTGACAATAAGCTTGCGGACGAACTTGTGGGCTTCCACGCCATGTGGCGTCATGCTGCCAGCAAGCATTCTGGAGCGTCGCATTGCCTGCTGCTCAATCTGGGTACGGGGTACCCTGCCGGCCTTGAGGGCTCTAACGGTGTGCCAGAGTCCGTTGTACAGTACATACAAATGGTGCAGATTCAATGGGCTGCGGCGCACCGAAACGCTCTTATGACGGTTTATCAGCGCCCGTGTTGGGCCGTGGTCATAAACGATCCCTTTATACCTAATGCCCTCTGGTCTCACCTGTACCCTACCACCCGGGAGCATGTTGATCATAAATGCCTCAGCTTGCTTGGCACTAAGGGTGGGCGGGCGCTCTATACCGAGGCTTTTCAAGCCATTTTTCCATCGCTGTATGGGGGTCAGTCGATCAATCTCGCGCGTGGTATTGTTCAGACGAATAACTTCACCGTACAACATCTGACTGAAACGTCTGAGATTGTACACTGCGCATGCTTCTGGATTGAAATCAGCATCCTTTCGTGGACTCGATCCTGTGCTTCCCTCCAGGCTTTGCACGAAAAAAGGTATTTAGCAGCTTCACTGCGTCCTCTACTGCACCTCCTTGCTGAACCCTTTCGCGATACTCGTAGACAATCCCAAATTTGTCACAGGTGGCCCGAAAATGGCGGTTGTCGAATTCAGATCCTTTATCGACTAAAACGCCACTTGGCCAACCGTATACAGGCCATGCTTCTTCGTTCATACCGAGGGCGGACAGCAAATCTCGTTTATTCATCAAAGCTTGATACATGGCAGCCGCGGTTGTCGCTCGAGACGGTGAACAGAAGGAAATGTCAACGGCCAAATATGCACTACTGAAATCATCACTCACTACGGTCAGGTAAGGACGGCCCAGTAGTTTCCCCGTTTCGTCATCAATGAGCATGATGTCCGCAGTCGTGCCATCGACCTGCACACGTGAGAGCGGCCCTTTAAGCTGGAAGTCACTGGGATAAGCGCCATACTTTTTTGAAACATAGTCACTACCCCATTTCCTCAGATCGCGCAGCCTTGGGTCAATATCATTGAAAACCCGTACGGCGGTAGATCTGGAAAATGGCTGCTTACCGGCAGCTCCGCAAAGATTCTCAAACACAGGGTAGATAGCCACTGCGGTTGCGCCTTCGTTCCAATACGTCTGATCAAACGCCTCCATGTAAAGAGCAACAACCTCTGGATCACGGTCATTCTCACCTACGGCCCTACCCGGCTGTTTGGGCACGAGCGATTGCCACCTCGGGTCATTCGCATAAGCACGTTTCACATCGCCAAAGGCAGTGGATTTCAACCCCATTTTTTCCATTGCTTCTTCTTTGGTTTTTATGACCTTGGCTTCAAAGTCCAACAGTATTTTCTCACGGCGCCGCGCTTCCTCCTGCTGCTCCCAACTAAAGGTTTCGGCGCACACAACGCTCTCTGGCAAAGGTTGAACATCAGCCTCTCGCTTTTTCGCACTTAGCGTTTCGTGGAATACACGGATGTCATCGGGAGTGAAGCCAATCAATTCTTCCTGGCGGACGCTTCTGAGCGTATGGTCGTCGCACTCCACAACGTATTCATCAACATTGTCCCCACGACCTATAACCCTGTAGCTGTGATCCGGGTCGTCACTCCATAGCACAAAGTCGTCAACTTCGAATCGATCTTCCAGAAATATGGCCAGCTCTTTTTTGTGCTGAGCACTCAATCCAGACGGCTGACTCTTTGAGCTTCGCTGGGGCATCTCACCATTTGAATTCGGTTTAGCTAATTCGCCCTCTGTGTTCGACTGGGCAACCTCATTTTTGGAGTTTTTCTGGCCCATCCCATTTTTTTCATTTTTCTGGTTCATCTCATCATCTCCTAGCTTTACGATTGTTGTTCAGCTTCTCTAACTGGCACAACCGCCGCCTCACAAGTGTCCAACCAGGCGCTGCGACATTAATCATCTCGCAGTAAATTCGAATTTTCGTATAGATGAAGTGCCGTTCAATGTAAGCTTCTTGATGGGTGTGCCACCAGGACACCAAGATTGCAAACTCACGAATGAATTCTTCTCGATGCGAAAAATCCTGATGGTGATATTGACTGTTCAACACGAACAGTTTGAGTTCATCTAACAGGCTGGTACTACTCGGATTCGTATAGCCGCTGCGTAAGGCAAATCGGCTGTTCTCATGACGTACTGTGTCCCCGAATCCCACCACGGCGGCGCTGGGCGACAGCACGGTCACATCCTTCCGATAAGCAGTCCTAGTTCCACCATCACTCCAACGCTGGATCCGAATGCGGGCCTCGGAACCGAGCCCCCCGCGGATAAGATAAAGGTCAGAATCTCGGATATACCTTGCCAGCCCTCCTACAACCCACAGGCCGGATAACGGCTCGACTGAGCCCCTTAAAGCGTCAGGGCTTTCAGCTGCGGCTGGCGAGTCTGCCAGTTGCGTTGAGCATGCACTGGCGGGGTGGTTTTGGGGTGAGCACATGGTGGCTACCTGATGTAGCGACTCGATCTACCTGTTGTACCACCGCTAGGACATAGCTGAGTTATCAGCGACGAACGGTTCAAAGTTTGTCAGATATCGCCGATTTTTTTGAATGATTTTGCCGGCGATTGTTGACATCGAAATTTAAAGGCTTTCGCGGTCAGACTGTTAGAGGGGGATCGGTGATCGGAGAAAATGTCCATCATGAGCTGCCTAAGCCACTGATTCGACGAATTCGGTTTGGACGACTAGTCTTGCAACGGGCCATGTCCATAGTGTTCATGAAGAGTCCTGGAATGAGGTGGCTGCCCATGAAACTGATTCAGTGCCGTTTCTCTTCTGGTCAACGACTACCGCTGCTCGTGCAAGCTGGTGACGCAGCGCCGTTGCCCATGCTTGTCCCTTTCATTTACGTCCAGCTCAAGCTCAGGCATCGTGCATACAGTACCGCCGCAGCGCACCTGCGCGCGATCCAGGCTTTTTACACCTATGCCAAAAGCCGTGACCTCAATATTGATGAAGCCATCTTGGCCTGCCACTTCGAGGCAATTCTTGCGTTACTGGACGGTTACGCCATCTGGCTCCAAAGTCGCCGCCAAGCCGATAACCTGGTGGCCCGAATTGGCAAAGCTGACACTGTATTTTTTCAGCAGATCGGTTCACGAACACGGGACCAGTACCTGCGCTTGTTGAAGAAATACCTGTCTTGGTGCGTGACCCGTTACCTCCCGCGCGCCCGTCAGAACTCAGCCACACATGCTGACATCGACGCGGTATTTGCCGATGTCGCCGACGTCATTGAGCGGCGATTTGAGAGCCATATCATCAATGCTCGTCCCGACCGCACTCGTTACCGCAGCCTGACAGATACGCAACTACAGATCGTTCGGACAGTGATTCGCCCTGGCGCTGCGGAGAATCCGTTCCCGGAGCGTTTGCAACTGCGTAATTGGCTAATGATTGAATTGCTCTTGGAGACCGGCATCCGTCGCGGAGAGCTTCTGAAGCTCTACACCACGGATATTAATAAGGGTTCTCAGCACGCCTACGTCAGCATCAATGATCGCGAAAATGACCCGGGCGACCCCCGTGCTGAAGAGCCTGCGCTAAAAACGCACGGTCGAACCGTAGGTATTTCTACACAGTTGTATGAGGTCTACGAGCACTATATCCAGAGCGAGCGGCGCCCTTGGCGTGACGGTAAACCGATTAAATTGCCGTACCGCTATCTGTTCATCTCGGATCGAGGCCGCCCGTTGTCGATTCGCGCATTGTCTAACGTCCTCGATCGGCTGTTTCTGGCCATTGAACTGGCACATCCGGGGTTGTTGACTACTCTTTCTGCGCATGACTTTCGCCACACCTTCGCCGACCGTTTCTTGGCTTATCTGGTCGAGCAGCGTGGGCACGACCTGGAGCGCGCCACGGACGAACTCCGACGAGTCTGCGGGTGGACTGAGACCTCGGCGATGCCACGTCGTTATGCAAGTCGTTATCTAGCCGAGTCTGCGAACCGCCATAACGCACAGCGTGCCTCGGCAGCTTGGGGCCGACTTGACAGTTAAGAAGGTTCGTCGTGACTAAATCAGCCGATCGCGAACAGGCATCACCCTCCTCCTTTCCTCCGGCCTACGTGTTCGAGGGCCCGGCTCTGGTTGCGATTCGAACTCGCACCACTGATCAGCCAAAGTACGTCGATACCCGTTTGCCGATATGGACCTGGTACGACGGTGGGCTCGCAATGACAATCGATTGGGCTGAGCTCCATCTCAATCCTGACATCATGCAAATTGCCAAAGCGTTCGTTGCATATGCACTCGAAAAATACGCACCGGTAACGGCATTCAAAGCATCCGGAGTGTTTGGACGGCTAGCTGAAAGCGAGATCTCACGCAAATTTCCTTGGACAAGGGAAGAAGTGGTTACGATAGTAAGTACATGGACAAAATCTCGCGAAAGCATCATCTTTTTTAGAACCTTCTATCGATGGGCGCTTGGTCGAGGAATATTGGGCTTCGACAAAGAAACATATCTGGCACTTAAAGAGATAAAGACGAACCGCGTTGATCCTTATGAGCGGATATTCTTATCCCAGTCCGGCCTAGCCCTTGATGAAGAGATTCGACTTCTTAAGCGCATTGAACGAGACCTTTCATCTGATTCTTGGAAGGAATTCCAGCTAAATATAATTCTTCACTTAGGATTCGAGCTCGCGCCGAGGTCGATCCAATTTCATTCACTAGACGTTACGGACTTTGAGTTCATTGAAAGCGCTGATCATGAGAAGTACTACACCCTATGGCTACCCATGGCTAAAAAGTTCGGCCAGCGCAGACCTGAGCGGCGCCCCCGCAAAATAACCACCCGCCTGGGTGAGAAAATCTCACGCCACGTTTTAGAAATTCAACGCCGTTTTGGTAGCGACTGTGGACCATTATTCGTCAATCCTTGTGGACGGCGTCTCTCGGTTATTGAAATCGGTTCAGGCCTCAAACATGAGCTGGGGGAAGCTGGGATAGATAGGCCGAATCAGGTAACCATGTTGTTGCGTCATCACCTCGGTCAAGGCTTGGCGGATCAGGGAACTCCGGCAGACATGATTGCCGAACTGCTCGGCCACAACAGCACGGTTGCAGCGCGTGCTTACGTAACGGCCACCCCCAACATTGCCCGGGTCAAAGAGAAAGCACTAGGAAAAAGCCCGGCCTATCAACGCATCATGCGCAGCTTATTAACTGGGGAAATCGTCCAACGCCGCGATACAGCTCCTGAAAGAGCCGTCCGCGGTGTCATTGATACGCAATACATAGGCGATATTGGTGCCTGCGCCCTGCCCGTTCATACCCACTGTCCCTACAACCCTATATACGCGTGCTACACCTGCAAGAAGTTCCACCCCTTTGCTGACGGCCGCCATGAGCAGGTAAAGGATGCGCTCCAGCGGGAGGCCCAACGGTTCATTGATATGGCAGAACTAGCCGGTGACCTCATACACAACCGGCCCCTCGCCCAGCATCAGACAACCATCCTAGCGGTAAGCGCTACGATCGAGCGCTGCCGGCAACAAAATGAGGATGCTGCAGATGACTCTGTCTAGAGCAAGTCAACGCCTCGGAGGTTTTGTTACACAGGAACAAGCGATTTTCCATTCGCTACCGATTTCAACACCGTGGGCGTCATCGCTATGGGGCGTCGGAGGCTGGTTACCACAAAGGGGAAAGCAAAATACGCTCACCTTCGAGACGCACCGGCAAGCACTCGAAAAAACAGGCTATCCTACTCCGGCGAAGGGCCCACTCCCTCTCGTGTTCCAAGATTTTAACAAGGCCCTGATTGTGTATTTACAACGCACCCGGAGCCTGAAGTTTTCAATGGTGGCTGCATACAATATTGCCGTCCGCCGGCTCTACAACCCCTTGTTCGAGCGCGGAGTATCCGACCCCACACAATTGACACGTGGCGACTTTAATCGCGTCGTAGGATTTCTCCGTGAGAGCGGCTACAAGAATCTCTATGATGCGATCTCTCACCTCCAAGTAATATCGGATACGATTGATAATCTGCAATTAACCGAGATCGCCATTCACTTTGAGCATGATGCGAAACCAGAAAAACGCCGGCACGATTACATTTCATTGCACGATCCTGATCGAGCGGTAAAACAGCGTAAATCTGATGATAAATTACCTTCTCGTGAGGCGATGGAGGCATATGCTATATGTTCGAACAATCCACTTAGTGACGGCGAAGAAATTTTGCTGCGAGTTATCGATTTATTGATAGCGACTGGGCAGCGAGGTAACGAAGTAACAGTAATACCCTATGATTGTTGGGTCGAAAGGCCGATCAAAGGGGCGACAGGAGAAGTAGTTGTCGATGCCCATGGCAAGCCTCTGGTCGAATGCGGGATTAGATACTTTGCAGAAAAGCAATTTCAATCACGGGTTCACTGGCTGGCTGAAAGCGATATTCCTCTAGCCAGGCGCGCAGTAGAGCGATTAAAAACGCTAACCAATGAACAACGAGAAATTGCCGCCTGGCAAGAGCTCAATCCAGGACGTATTTGGAGTTACCCCCCTCAGTCAGTGATCTCCGATGCAAAAGTCTTGGATTGGCTAGGTTTTAGCGAAGCAAGAAGTGCAAGCAGAAATCTATACCTTTTCCTCACACGCAACGGTGTCCATCCGTTTGACGATGAACCAGATGAAAAGCGAGGAAGGTCGTTAAAACGACGCTACGTTGCCGGGGAAATTGAACGCCTGATCGTCCCGAAGCTCCGTGGACACGAGGTATTGACAGAAAATGTCGGGGGACAGGTTCGTATCGTACTTAGAACCAGCGAAACGCTTGCCATCGCTTTCGACGGCCAATTTCGTTTCGGTGGACGTGAGGCGAATGTGTTCCGTGCGGTCCCGCGTCGGGTCACCATCGCGGATATCAATCACGCATTAGGTGATAATGAAAAATATACGTCCATTTTTTCGCGTCGCTCATTAACCGAATCCGATGGAACTCCGATTAGGCTAACAAGTCACCAACCTAGACACTGGCGGAACACAATTTACCACTTGACCGGTATGAGCGATGTTCAGCAAGCGTTGGCCTTGGGGCGCAAACGCCTCGACCAGAATGTTTATTACCAACACACGAGCATTGAAGAAAACACCGCTGCCCATCATGAGTTCCTGGCGTTCAGTAGCTATCACGAGCGCCTCGACTTTCTACATACAGGCATAAGAGATAAGCGCATTCATGGCGCTTTGACCGACAGTTACCATGCTTTGCTTTCAGATAAAGGTACAACAACTGCAGAAGCATTCCTCGCCGTACACGCCACAGCGCTGCATGTCACCCCTTTCGGAGGTTGTATCCACGATTTCTCCCAGGCACCCTGCCCTAAGCATCTTCAGTGCTGGAATGGCTGCTCGCATCTACATCTGATGGGCACTCCATCGGAGCGGGTCAACCTTGAAAAACAAGCCAAGAATCTGACGAAGGCAATATCGATCATGCGCGACGCAGGCACCGGAGAAGCAGGCAGCGATGTATGGCTAGCAGACCAGGAAGACAAGCTCAACAATTTAATATCTGTCCTTGCACGCGATACCAATGGAGGTGTGCAACGCGTGTTTCCAAATGGGCGTCCAATCACGGTTGCGGACTCGGACAAACGGCACAGTTCGGTATCAGATGACTAGAGGCAACTATGGCACGACGACAGACATTGAGGGGCGGCACTCTTGACGAAGCAATAGACGCTCTCCTCGCCCAGATGATTAGCTCAGGAGTGGAGCTCGCTCCCATTTCCCGACCGGAGGTACAGCGCCGGCTGGGCCTGACAAGCCGAGCTACGCTAGGAGGTGACCGTGGAGACAGAATTGAGGCCGCCCGTATTGTTCAAATGAGGGAAAGCGGGAGGGATCCAGATGGTGCCCGCCGGCGCAGAAGTCTCGAAGAGCGTATTGCAAGTCTTCGAGCGGAGAATGCTGCGTTGGAAAGACAGCGAGACAAGCTTTTCGAGGCTCTGTCAGTAATAGCACACAACTGCCTTATGAACGGTTTGGACGTAGAGTCAGTAATGGCACCGTTGAGAAACACCCAATAAATCAGATTAGTAGTCTTCGTATCGACTACAGATTACGGCATGGTAACCCGCCCACAGTGCTAGACAGGACTGCGTCAGATCTGACGACTACACATTACGGTACACGTATCCTGACTACTTCGTTCCAGACGCAAAACGTTGACATGTGCGCCTACCGCTCGTAGAGTCTGTCTGGTAGCCCTTGAGGCACTTGAGCTTTATCTCCCCTTGAGGGATCTGCAAAGCCCGGTAACGACCGGGCTTTTGCCTTTCTGCTGTGTTGCACTGAACTCTCGTAAGACGTTCCCTCGTATTCACCCTTTTATCGCTGTTGTGTTTTCAGCCAGACGCGGATTGCTCAGGGCGATCGTACTCGGCCCCGGTTTAATGCAACAAGCTATCTACGAAATCCAGCGCGATCCACAGGCCTGCTGCTGACTTACCAGATATCGCGTTGGCGTCTGGTGCAGTGGTCATATACGTCAATCGCAAAGATGTATCAATGAACAACCCGAACGAGATCATGCTGATAGGCCACGCGGAGACAGTACTGCCCAATCTGATTGATCTCGCGCTGATGAACTGAGTCTTCTTGCCGTCTGTTTTCAATGCTTGACAGCCCCACCCTAGCCTTCCACCTACCGCACGTGTCTGCTCGCAAATGAGGTTGGCCTTGATTACTTTTCCAGGCCAGCATATTCGGTAATTGCGAGCCCGTTGGCCGCTCTTAGTGCGGCCAACGGGCCTTCGCCCTTGCTTTATACGCGCGGTTTAGTCCCTGTTTGGCTACTCGAACAACTCCTTGATCCTTTGGTGGGCACCGGACATATCTGACCGGAGCAAATACTCATTCAGGGCCAGATGGCCATCCACGCCTTTCGCTGACGCCACACCATGCACGAAATCTGGCGTGTGAATAAGCCCAGGGAAGCAGCCTACTGCAAGGCTTCGACCATTGCGCTGCACCATCATCGGTACTGATCCCACCGCATCGAACCTACACTGGTAACCGTCGAGTACGAGGCTGGCGCGCAATTGCGACAGTGTCTGCCACTGCTCCTCTAAGGACGCACAGCCAGGCTCTACGCCATCCACGGCGTACTTCAATAGCGTGGCTCCGAGATGCCTGTTGAGACGGCTCTGCAGGTGTTGATTATGGAAGTGATTCAAGCACTCGGTGCAGGACGTTTCACAGTCGCAGTTCTCTAACAATTGGCGGGTTGCCTCCAGGATCTCTACGATGTGGCGGGCTGCGATCTCTGCGTAGCCAGCTCCTCCTGAAAGAGTGTCATACAGGAAGACTTCCAGTACACGCGCCTCCCCCTGCACTCCGGGATCGATCCTGAAGCCCGACCCGAACTCTGAGGGGTCGAGGTCCAATTGTTGATGCCGGCTTGCCGCTAGCCTTAGCGCCTCGGCTATAGAGTGAAGAGCATCCTCAAGGATTTGCAGGACCACAACCTCGGCCGTATTCGTAACCAGCGGCGCTTCAATTTTCAATCTGAGCAGTAGCAAGTCTGTCTTGAAATCATGACCTAGGAGGACTTGCTCAAAGCGACCGGAGCACTGTGCAGGTGTGCCTTTGGGAGCTAGCAACTTGTAAGGCCGGTCATGTGCGCCGAGATGAGCGTTGCGGTCAGACACAGAGGCGTGGCCGCATTCAACGCATACTAGGAAGCCACTAGATTCGGCCCCCTCTATGCCCCGGTTGACTGTCACCAGCGTCTGGTCAACTGCATGGGTGAAACTCGCCTTCGGCCCACAGGGTTGAAAGAATAACTCATCAGGATTAACAGGCTGCGGAAATTGCGCCATCGTTGCGAAGGTAATTTCCTGCTCTCGATCGTTTTCAGGCAAGTCTTCAGCTTTTTCCGGGCCGAACACCTCCGGCAAGATCATCATCTCTGTGGCAAGCACGCCGCCGCATACCGGACATGGATCTTTGGGGTCGGATGGCATATTGGGGTTACGGACGAAAGTGCAGGTTTTGCAATGAACATGGCGCTTGGCATTTTTGAACAGAGGTGCCGCGCGATTGACCACATTCCCTGGCAGGTCGGCGAAGACCCCACCGGATCGATAAGTATGTCGATCGATCACGATGAGCCGTCCTGGGGCATATTCACTCAAGGCTTTGCTGATCGACTGCTGCGGACGTTGGACAGTCTGAATTTCCAACCTGCCATTTACCTTGGCCATGCTCTCCACCAAGAAGCTGCACAAATTCGTTGGAAACGCATAGGTAGGCAGTAAGCCGTGGTGGAAAAGAAACTCCAGCAATTCCTTTTGCTCAATTTCAGCATCGGATGCATTGCTGTCATCGTCATTGACCTCATCTACCTCTTGCACTTCGCTCTCGTCGGCTTGACTTAACGCCTGTTGCGGTAGCTGCGCCGCTAGCTCATGCAACCTCTGCATCAAACCATGAACGGTCTCTTCGAGCCACTCCATCAAGGTGAGCCCTTGCGTATCGAGACTCGGCGGGAGCCATGCCAGCACGGACCGTTTTAAAGGGCCATTATCCTGAAGCACGTTACTCGTGATCCATGCCTTGAACTGCTCGAGATTAAGCCCAGAATCGTTACCGCCAAAAAAGAAATCATGGGTCGCACCCAATGCCTTTTGCAGCAATGCCGTCTTGGATGATGGCAGTACCGGATTCTTGGCCATGACTTCATGGAAGAACGTCTGGAACAAATAGGCGTGGACGTGACGACGAGCAATCTTGGCGTTATCCACCTTGATCTCGGGCGTGCGAGGTGGTCCGGCCACTATGTACCGGGGGTTCAGGAAATAGTGACTGTCGTGCGGGCCGTTTTGTGAATAGGTCACTACCGTGGAAACGGATGCACCTCGGCGCCCCGCCCGCCCAGCGCGTTGCTGATAGTTTTCTCGTTGAGGAGGCACGTTGCGCAGAGCAACCGCTACCAATGAACCGATGTCGACGCCTACTTCCATGGTCGTCGTGCAACTGAGCACATCGATCGGGCGGTCGCTAGCATCGATCAGCACATCCTGGAAACGCAGTTCATAAAGCTCCGTGGTCGCATGCACTTTGTTTCGATCACGATTCGACAACTGTGCCGTGTGCTCTTCCACGTTGAGATTGGAGAGCCTCGCACCTGGCTGCAATGCCTCCCATACCGGTTCGCGCCAGAGTCCCTTGCGGGCGGTTAGATATTCACTCATGGCAGGATCCACAAGCGTGGCACGATCACTCCCGCACGCCAGGCAAATTTTGCCTGATAATGCGAGCGGTGTGACGGCCGTGCACTGGCCGCATTGCGCCCAGACGTGATCGAGGTTCACCACTAAGTTAAGTGAGTTAGGCGACAGGAACCAGCCGCCGTTTTCCTCGTCGGCCAAGTGATTACGCAGCGTCGCTTCGATGACCTCTAGTGTTGCCAAGTGACCGGGCAGATGGGTGGCGAGCGCCTCTCTCAGCGCTTTGTCAAACTTACCGTTGCTGCTCCACGATGGTTTTCCATATCCCGCCGCTTTGATACGCAGGATACGATCAATCGATTTGTCAAACGCAAAGTCCTGCAGCAGCATTTCTATCCAGCCGATGGCCAGTGCTCGCAGGTCCTGGTCCGCGATTGTTACACCCGCCGCAACGAGATCCTGTTTGATTTTCCTCAGCTTGGTGGTGACTGGCTCGACGTAGCCAATGGTGGTCCCAGTCAATGAGTAGTAGCTACTGCACAGCAGCTTGAGCAAAGCGATGCGATAGCGTGCTGGCAACTCTGGAGGCAGACCGTTTTGTTGTAGTGCCTCCTCCAAATCAGAGTCGCAATCGCGTTTGTACAGTGCAATCGCGTCGGCGACCTTGCGCGCGTCAACGCCATCAAACAGCGGCAGGTCAAACTCGGTGAGAACTGCTAGAAAACCTGTGTAAAGCACATGCGTAGGCCGCGGTTCCCGCGAAATATCTCGCAGTTTTTGGCAGGCCAAGGCAATCGCTTGCCGGAAGACGTCCAATTCGATGTCGCGAGGAATGTCTCGTGCCAGACGAGCCGCTTTCTGCCGGCCGTCCGAAAAGATAAGGACCTTGCGCCCACCGTTCGGGTGGCGGGCATCCACGACCCTGCTCTCTGGCTGCCTGGCCATCTGGGTTCGAACCAGAGTAGTAAACGGTGCCTCCCCCTTGGTCACGTGGTCCATGATCTTTGAGGGTTCATCTTTACCATTGCGGATCCTTCGCGTGCAGACGGGGCAATTATCGAAGGTAATTGGTTCCCCCATTGGCGTTTTGTCCGGCACTCGCACCCTGCGAAACCCCTCGACCCCTTCCTGGCTGGTCGAGCTCATGATGCCCGTCGAAATATGCAGCCATTTGTCGCGGTGACGGCTTCGCGGGTGCGTCGTTTCCTCAACAAAAATATCCACTGGCATCAACGCCGCCGTACCCGCTTCGGAGAACGGGCCATTGGGTTGGTGCCAGACGAAATCCATGGCTGCGTTCACGTAGCCGCGCACGAAGGCAGCACCGCAATCACGATGGGTCAGAAATTCAAACACTCGACCTTTGGACTCGCAGTTGCATTGCGTCGAGGGCTTGGTGCGCAGGCTTCCCAGGACAGTTGAGCCCTCGTGTTTACCGTGACGACTGGAGCAATCAGGATCAATGCATGCATAGAGTCCCGGCAAGCCGCGGTGAAACAGGTGGAGCCGCGTCGGTAATAAAACCCGGCCATCCGCACGTCGTTGGGCGTAGCTTCCCAGCGCCAGCAACGCATCGGTGGCCTTTTCTGGGCTGTTGTCCTGCGTTCTACCGAAGAGTTTTTCGCCGAGGTCATCAAGCTTTTCGGCTTTGCCTGAGACCAGCTCGATCAGCCTCTCCAAGGGGCCAAACCCAGTGAGGTTCTCGAACAGCCAGTTCCGCAGCCCGGCGTGATCCGAGCCTTGGAACGAGTCCCAGCCGAGTGCTCGAGCCAGGTCATTCAGCGCACGCATCACTGATGACAAGTCGTTTGCCGCGCGCTGAAACGCAGGCAGATTCAAAGAGGCCAGCGCTTGCATTTGCGCATCGGTGATGCTGCGGTCACCGGGCCGGAGTTCATGGGTACCTTGAATGACGCGAAGTCGACGCGGCGAGCTTTCTAGTAAACCGGTCAAGTCGCGGGCAAACCGCTCACCGTTGTACGCTGCAGCCTCCTCGCTGCCCAGACTCGCACTGGTCAGGATGCAGCGCATACGCTCGCGTGGGATGTCCAAGCGGGCGCAGAGTCGACGAATCAGCAGCGCGACCTCTGCCCCACCCGCTCCGCGGTACATGTGTGCTTCATCGAGTACCAGAATGAACTCGTTGCGAACATCACTTTTCAACCAGTCCTTGGTCTGTTCGAAGATGTCCCGCTCGATGGGGCGCATTAGCATGTATTCGAGCATTGAATAGTTGGTGATTAGCAGTTCGGGGCAGCGCACCTGCATTTCGTCACGCGTCATCAACTCACGGTCACCAGGCTGCGTGAGGAGTCGCCCTTTCCAGTTTTTGGAAATGAACTGTTTGCCTTGCCGCTTACCCGACGAATAGGTCTTGGTCTGCACCGAGTCATCGGCATAAAAGCCCACGAGATCTTTGCTCGGCCAGCGGCCGATCCTAGCCAACTCGCCCTGGACTGCCGGGACGTTGGCGACCCTTTTGTAGAATTGCTCGAACAGCGGCTTGATGAAGCGTTCATCGCGGCTACTTTCCCGCTTGCCCGGGTAAGGCGTGCGCCCGGTATAACTGCCAAAGCGAATTGGCAATGTCCGGCCCTGCTGCAAGACACCCGCTGCGTCGGCGTTGCCAAAAATGCGACGAATTCGCGCCAATTGGTCATTGACTAAGGCGTTCATGGGATACAAGAGCATGGCCCTGCACCCGGGCATTGATGCGGACTTTGGCCGCTCTGCTCCCTCGATTGCCAGGGAGCCAATCACTGGCATGAGAAAACTTTCGGTTTTTCCTGAGCCCGTACCAGTCGCGATGACTAAGTCCGCCGACTCATCACCCAAGAATGCGCTCAAGGCCTGCGCCTGATGTTCATAGGGGCGGGGATAGAGTCCCAAGCCCATCCCGGACAAGTCGTTCAACACTGAAGCAGCCGCCGGCGGGATGGCCAAGTGCTGATAAGCTTCACCTGTTTTATAGACTTGCGTGGCCTCCACGTAGGGGGTCTGGGCGATGGTAGCATTGGCTTGCAAAAGCGCGTGGCGCTCCCTGACCAGTCCTTCATCCCGGATGTGATATTGCGCCTCGATATACTGCCGCAAGCTTTCGGTGAGACTTCTCGCGGTCTCGTGCACCCCGACAGCCTCTGCCATGGACGTGTTGTTCATCAGATCCTTCCTTGTGCGCCGCCGCGCTCGACCAAAACAATGCCTAATCCCTCAAGCGCACAGCGCACAATGGGGAATGTTTCGACTGGTATTACATGGATTTTCAACCCGGCATGATCACTCTCGGTTCTAGGTAACTCCCAGCCGAGCAGCAGTGCCTTCTCCTGCTCAGGCGGAAGCCGGCGATACGATCGCAAGGTCACAAACCGTGGGGAGCTTTCTATTTGCATCTTACAAGGCCGGCCCGCTTCGAGATCCAGATAGAAGCGCAGGCGACGTGCGTCAGATGCCTCGATGGATGCCAACTGTTCAAGCCGACCGCAGTGAAATTTGCCTATGAAATAACTCACTATGTTCTCGGTTCGACACTTGGCCAGGAAATGTCCGGAGTTACTGGGCTGACTTACCAGCTCAGACCAACGTCCTTGCACATACACGGATACAGGCGCGACATCCGTTGGGCAAGAGGTAAAACGTCTGGACGCTTGCATGAGAAAGTTAGAAGACCAGGTTGCCAATCCCTCAAGAGGCGCACCGATCCAGTCACTCGGGTCGCCCATATCTAGCCATCCCGCACAGAGTGACGTCGGTATCACCCGCACTCGCCCGAGTGCCCTAGCCTTAACGCTTCGCGGGAAACGCGGTGAGGGTCCGCCCCCCAGTACGACCGCGTAGCCGTCCTGAGACCTGATCGCTCGTGGAGGAGGAGGCAACCATCCTTTTTCAACCCGAACCAAATCGCCGATCTGCTCTAGGCTGTCGAGAATGCTCAGTACGCCAGGTTTGGCCTCCGTGTCATCCAGCATCCCTGGCCAAATTGGCCCAAGATGTTTTCGGGTCAGGCTGGTCAGGCTGAGTGAAGCCACAGGTGTCCACGCGCCCCGATTTTCGGTAGGCATCGCGCGTAGGAAGCAGGCAGCACGGAGACATTCCGCGATAGCGGCGATCCGCAGACCTTCGCCTTGGGTGGTGCAACTTAGGCCATTGGCCAAGATGCTTTGTGCCTCGTGCCGGGACAGTGCTTGCCATCTCATCTAGGCCCCCTCGAGATGAGAAGTTTCAGCCTGGTGTTGAGCCATGACCTGCTCTGCCAGGCGGGCTAAGTCGTCGACCGGACCGCCTGTACTCTTTGCCCAAGGCAGTGCCCATGCCGTTAAAAGAGCATACAGGTCCCCTTCCTCGCTGCTTCCTGCAGCAGTCCGTAAGCGCAGATAGGCTCGTTCGGCGCATCTTCTCCAAAGGTTGCCCGGCTGAAAGCCCGCCTCTTTCAGCAGTTCCTCCAACTCCGCCACGAGAGCACCGGACATGCCGCTGTCGAAGCCCTCAAGTTGGTCCCATGACTCTTGCGCGAGATGACCATACTTCACATTGATCAATCGGGAAGTTACGCCACGCATGGGAAGCACATCGGTATCAAAAACCGGGCCGAGTTCGGCAAGTGTGCCACCGCCTGGAAATGCTGCAGGTCCCTGGGCCCACGAGGCGACCAGCGCAAGTCGGGGGTAGACGGACATCGCTAGTTGACGGCGGGTAATCACCTCGCGAATGGCTGAGCCATAAACTTCAAAGGCGGAGCGATTTGCGCCTTTCAGGGCTAGGCAGCCTGAGGTCTCTCCCACTATTTCCAGGCATTCCGCCGCTGCCTCATCCGAGACAAGGCCGACAGGGATGCGCCACTCGTGGTAGCTTGATCCACCCACGGCCGCAGCCAGTGCGTCAGCGACCACGTCCGCCAACGACCCGGTAAATTGGATCAACTGACCGGCGGCAAGCGCGGCTATGATTTGACGTGCAACGGTCAGTGCTGTCCCTTTGACGAAACCGCATGCTTGTAGGTTGGTGGAGATCAAATCGCACGCGGTCTCCACGCTTAGGATCTCGACAAGTGGCCCCTGAGGCTCTGCTTCAAACAGACGAACCTGCGACGTAGGGGGTGACTCGCTCCTTACTGTACCAACGCTATTTTGCAAAGTTTCCAGGCGTTCTGACAGCCGCGCTACAGCTTCTGTGGTCTCCACCCAAGCCGTTTCGCGTGCAGTGATAGGCTTTAGCCGGTTTTCGATCGCACTGAGGTGTGCAGTCATCTCATCCCAAGCACCTGACCGCTCAGACAGCACCTTCACTGCTTCGCTCAAGGAACGGATGTCGTCTTGGGCTGCTTCGTCGGAAGCGCCGGCGCGCATGGCGTTCTCTTCCAATGCGCGGACGGTCGATACCAACTGCTCATCCGCGGCAAGGAGGCGTTCTGTCAGTGCGCGAAGTTCGGCGAGGTCGCGCGTCGACTCAGTGGCGCGCTCCCTGATGTCACGCAGTTCTCCAGCTAGGTTGTCATCCTTCAAGCGCAGTGCATTGAGCTGTTCGACAAAAGCATCATCTGTCGCTTCAAGGCTCTCAACGCTGTCCTCGAGAGTGCCGACGCGATCCGGCAAGGCTTCAAACAGTCGATCACGCGCCACTATGGCCGCAGTGCGGAATTTGCTCAGTTCTGTCTGAGTGTCGGCGTGGTCAGCGAACCCACTAAACGCGATCAAGCGCTCTACCGTCTCGCGTGGGGCATCCGGGAAACGTTCAACGAGCTTCGCCAGAAAAAGCGGGCCCGCATCATTAGCGGGCGGCAATTTGTCACCTGCGGGGAAATCTTTGTGCAGATGATTTCTCGCCCACTCTACCCAGAAGTTGGCGAAGGCCTTCCAATCGGCTTCACTCTTCTGGCCACCCAGTGGATGCAATAGATGACTGATGAGTCGCTTTTGCTTGGCTTTGAAGTCAGTGGGTGTCCCGCTGCGAAAACCGTCAATGGCGGTCATCCGGTCATAGCAGGATTTTCGATAGCTATGCGGTACTTCCTCAATAAACTCGGTAAGGGACTGCTGGTCGAACGCCGAGATCCGAACTCTGGCCTCCTGGCTGTAGTAGTAACTCATGGCGAGACACTTTTTCCTGAAGATTTGACCTCAAAACCGCAGGCGATAACGTCCTTGATCAAGGCACGGTAATGCGGAATTAGCGGAGGTTGTGGTTGGATGGCGCCGAACGCGTAAACCAACTGGACATCGTCGGCGTCAATGTGGGCCGGCGCAGAGCACTGCAATTGCGTCATAAAGCTGCGCAGCCGCAAGCGTATAGATGGCCCGAGACATGGCACAGCGATGTCCGACGGGCACTGTGCGCTACCACGTAAACGCAGCCTGCCGAAGCCGCCTAGGTCGAGGTCGACGTGGCATGCAGCATCAATCAAACCGTCAATAACGATCGCTTGTAGTTCTGGCGTAAACAAGCGCTGATGCTGGTTGTGAGGCGCGCTCAGATCACTTGCTGCCAGCTCGTACTTGAGGCCAGTGGCAGCGCGTTCAAGGTAAACAGAGCCCGACGCACCAGGAGGTATTGACAGGTATTCCAGTCTCATCTGGTTGAGCCTGGCCAAGGCGATACATTCCTTGCATCGGGCTCCTTCGAAGGGCACGACCAAGCGCACGCCGGCGGTGTTAGTGAAAGCCACCTCCACCCCAGGCAAATCGATCGCAGCGTCGACGTTGAAGGTCGTCGATACGTATTTTTCAATCTCCGACGTACCAGCGTTGGCCACATGGAACTGCTGACGGCTGTCAGGTATCAAGGCAAATAGTGCCGGATCTCGATCCACTCCTGTTGCCGAAAGCCGATTCTGCCCGCTCAGCAGTAACATGGTTGGCCCGTTAGCGGTCTGCCCTACCGGCATTCCTCGGGCTGTGAGGATGATTGCGGTCGAGGCAACGCATTCGGCGGAATTTAAACTGGAACTCTGGGTCAAGAACGGCCAAGCGATTGAAATACTTGGCACGGCTCCATTGATGGTCAAGCCCGTCAAGGACTCCAGCCATTCTGCACAGGCATCGGAAGGTGACGTGGGCACCGTAATAAGAGCTAGGTTCCAACCCTCACGACTGTGAAATTTATCAGGAACCAGTTCCTCTGGAAAATTCAGGTTCTCCGGTGCCTTCCACAACAGAGCGTAGCTACCGTCCGTTCTGAGCTCCTGGGCTCTGGGAAAGCCCGGCGTTCTATCCCCTGCCAAGGCCGTAAATACTGCGGCCCCGAAGGTGGGCAATCCATGACAGGTGCGCTCTACACCATCGGTAAAATGCCGATCGGGGGTGCCTTGGAACGACACGATGCGAAAACTCTCTTGCGAAAGTTCCGCAGTCACGCGGCGGCCGTTCGGCATTCCGCGCATGTCAATCTCTTGAAGAATCCCATTGCCTACGTCCAGGGTGAAACTCGCGTCGCAGGGCCGACAAGACGGTAGTGTTAGTTCCAGATACCAGGCAGCGCGGTTTCTCCCTCTCTCAATTTTCAGCCGTAGTTCCATACTACGCATGGGCCGCGCCGACAATGCGAGCCCGGCTCCATGCTGACCGTGCAGGCCTGGCACAAAATTATCGCACTGTGCCGAGCCGAAACCTGGCCAATGAGCAAAGCACTTTTTCTGCTTGATCCCAGCCCGATGTAATACCTTTGCGCGACAGATCGGGCACACATAGCGTCCCTTGCGTGTGGCCTGCTCTGCTGACTCAACCTGGTTTGTTAACGTGTTGACGGCGTAATCCAAGGCCTGCCTCCTTGCATCCCTTAGTGTCCGAAAGCTTTCGCCTTCTCGTTATTCAACTGGAACTCGGGGCGCAGCAATTGTGCTTGGCTACCAAACAAAGAAATTAGGTCCGATGAGCGCCACCGCCGGTAATCGGGGACGTTAGCGGCCCGTTGGATCACCCACCGATCCAGCGCCTGATCTGCGATTTGCTTCACTGTCTGAAGAGACCGGATATCCGGCTTACCCTTGCCTGTTTGCAGGATCTTCGTCGCATTGGTTGCCAGTTGGCAGATAAAGACTTCGCGTTGGATGCCGTGACGCATCAGGTCATCTTTGAAACCCAGCGCCTTCAGGGCTGCGCGGGTGGTGCGCAATCGCCAATTCGGCCCTTGGCCGTACGCGTGATGATCAGCATAGGTGTGATCAATGTGGCGCAGATAGTCACGCAGTTCCAGGAACAACCAATCAGGAATATGGAAGTGTCCCCAGCCGCCGGTGTAGCCGATTGACTTAAGGTACTCTGTGCCATTGATTTTTAGACGGTTGTATACCGAGGAACGGCCCATCGAAGACGTGGTGATGACGGCCATCAGGCGCGCCCGCTTCTCCTCCTGAGAGATTATGCCCGTGGTGGCTCCGTAGGCATGGGCGAAGTCGTTGTAAAGATCACGACTTCGAAGCAGGCAAGCGATCAGTTTGCCGCAGAGCAAGGAGTTGTAAGGAGGGAGCGCTCCCAGGACGTAGGCATCCATGATGTTGACTAAGCGCGCGCCTCGATCATGCGAGTTCCAGCCGATGAATTTGTCCCGCACACCTAGGTTAAACACTGGATCACCCACGGCAATGATGCCCATTAGCTTGCCATTGGATTGATCCCACACCAGATAGCGCAACCGCCTGCCGAAGCCGCTGGACACCGGGACGGACCACGAAAGCGATGCCAGACGGAATAAGTCGCTCTGCCAGGTGCCCGACGAAACCCGCTCCAGGGCAGGGGAAATTTTCTTGGGAATCACCTCGGTACCTGAGGCGAAATATTGCATCAGTTTAGCACCCGCTCGAGCTACAAAGTTGCTGCTGGCGATGAGGCGCTCCTCCCGTTGAGCTCCATGCAACACCCGGATCGCATCCTTGTCATTGCCGGGCGCTCGCAAGGCACCCTCATCAGTTCTGGTGAAGCCCAGAGTATGCAAGTGTTCACGGAGTTTTCGCTTGAGGTTCGCCTCCCTCGGATTAACGCCCGCGATAATGATGTTGCCCTGTGACATCTACGGCTTCCTGCTCACTGTCATGCTGCATTGAATATCGAAATTTATTCATGACGCATGCGATGGTTCATACACTGCGTACCTGAAAAGGGATGTCAGTGCATTCCTGGGAATATTAAACTCCAGCTTATATCGGGCGCGCTCTGCGATGCCTTGGTCAGAATAACGTCAAATATGACTGGGAACGGCATCAGGTACTGCTGGGCAGTGATGTGCTTGGTGCCCGTGGACCTGACGAAGCTTTCACTCAGAATACCGGCCTTCTCCGCTAGGCGGCGTAAAGGTGCTCCATCGCGTGGATGATTCTCATAACCCTGCCCCACTGCAAGGTTCCCCAAGTACCAGAGCTGTCGACGAATCTCAGTGCAGGTCTGAATCATGCCTTTCTTCCGGGAGTGCAGTGCGGGCATAAGCCTATAGCCTGGGGATGGCATTGCGCCAGCCTTTTTCGCTTGTGCTTCTCCTCTCCCGCTGAATGGTGCGATCAGGCGTCAGCGCTGGTCCTACTGTGTCCAACCTTGATTTCGCTCGAATTGACTCTCGGGAACCTCACAGGCACGGTGTTATTGGTATGTTGCAGAGCATGATCAAACACCTCAGCAAGCCTGGATGACCTGCAAGGCGACATTGCCTCTACTGGCTTGCCGCACACAAGATTCCCGCCCGTCCCTCCAAGGTTATACGTCCGGAAATCGCTGCTGCGGTGATCTGGCATGCGCAGATCATAAAGCTCAAGGATCAGGCACTCATGCAGCGATATAACTGGACACGGCCACATCAGTACAACGGTTCTGTGCCGCCGACGGTTGCTGAAAAGAACTCAATTCCGTGTCCGGGAATGGTTGACCACTACAGATGTAAACCCCTACTGGCTTCAAGGGCTGTGAACAGACTCCCGCGTCCCTAGAGACCTCCGAGCATTACAACTGAGGCTATTAGAAGGTTGCATCAGCAATGACCTCCGGGACAAACCACACTGTTCAATTCTGAGCCTGTCGGGTTCTACCCGATTTCCAACCAGATCCCAAAGCATGTTTTTTTTGAAAACAATTATCCATTACATTTCGGACTGGGACGGTTAGAGGTCGGGGGTGAGACAACTGAGGACCGCGGGGAAACTGAATCTATGAACACCAATCTATGAACAGTTGCCTTAATCTGTAGAGTATTTAGCCTGTAATCTCAGACTCGGGAACTGCTTGTGAACATCTGACATCGCCCACTTGTAAAATTGAGTATTTGGTTGATGAACAGCCTCCTCATCCGGTCTACAGGTTTTTTCCCGATCGCAGCACCTCACGTATTTCGCTTACCACCTGCAGCGTTGCCTCTTCCAGAGTCCCTTCGTTACGGCATACAACCCAATCGTGATCTGCAGCCGCTCGCTCAAACGCCTCGGTACACGCCTCATGCTCATCCAGTTCATGCATCACGGTACTGCTCAATCCGCGCGTGCGTGCCGCAGCCCTTGCCCAGGAGATTTCCGGCGCGGTGACGACTCCCACATGCAGGTCTGGCACCCGCACCTGTCGATCCAGGTTCAACCGCAGAATCTGCGCAAACGGCACCAGCCGGCGAAACGCGGCATCAGATGGGTACCATCGATCAATCAGGATGATGCTGCCCGGCGGCTGTTTAGGCAGCACATGCTGCGAGATCCAGGCGCGACTGTCGGCAAGACGCTGGCAAACGCCCAGCTCCAGATCCCGGTTTGGGTTCCTGACGAACTGATTGACGAGCGCCATTGTTTCGGCCCTGAAGGGATCTCTTTTTCTCTCGCAAAGACGAATGACCTTCCTGTTGTCGGCCCTGAGCATTTTCGTCACAGACTCCAACAGCGTGGTTTTTCCCGTGCCCTTGGGCCCGTCCAGCGCAACGAACAGCGATTGATTCATGCTTCAAACAACGACATGGGTTAACACTCCAGGTAATAGTGGCCTCGTTACGCCAGGCAATAGAACTCGCTGACCTGCGCCACAATCTCTCCCGCGGCATTGTACAGCCGAGCCTCGGGTGTCAGGGCCATGGAGCGGGCTTCCAGCACATAACGCTGGCCTGCCTTGAAGTCCTGGTAATTGATGGTCAGGTAGCATTGGCGCACCGTGGTGCCACCCATCAGGCTTATACCGCCGCCGCCATTGACTTCGTAGTCGAACCTGACGACCAGTTCATGGCTGCCGGGACTGACCTGAAAAAAACGACCGTCGCTCAGGCGTTGCTTGTCCAGGCGCTCGGCCAGCAGCACGCGATCATTCGGGAATGGCATCGAGAAATCCACCCAGGCCATCTGCGGATTGACGGCTGGCATGGGCGCCTGACAAGCCGTGACTGCAATTAATGCATACAGCAGTATCAACTTGCGCATGATGAATGCTCCAAAGGATCCGGGCCCCGAAAGTGCCAACGCGAAGTGGGCAGATCAAATCACTCGACGACACATTCAGTCTAGTTGAGTCACTTCCGCCCCTGCTCCACCCTGCACTACCGATCTGCGCTGGCGCTGCTCAAGCGCCATAACGATCAAGTCCATCAATAGTCGCCATCGCTGAACATCGTTTCTCATCGATCCGCGACTGCATCACGCTTGGCTCCATCAGCAACATCTGGAGCTTCACACATGCCCACCCTCCTCCTCGATGCATTGCGCCAAGGTGCCTACGCCGCGATTCTTGGTTACATCGTGTTCATCCTCGCGATCACCGCCGCCAACGCCCAGGGGTTGCTGTCATGAAATGCGGCCCCTTTTGGTTGCTTGCCTTCTTCGTGTTGATCAACAACGGCTGCTCGCTGCTGGGCTTCGGCGACCGCTCCGTGGGTGGCGTGGCGCGCAGCATCGAGGCACGAACGGAAATCGCTGTCGCCACCACCCTGCAACGGGCGCATGAAACCCAAGCTGGGGGCTTGCCGCCTGACGATGGACAGATCCTGCCAGAGAACCTGCTGCTGGCCCGCTTGTGAGTACATTTGTACTCCTTGCGCCGGAACTGCCAAACCGTAGGTATCTCCTGCCACCTGCAAATTGCACGGCTGCTCGTCCCACCATTGAGCGTTAAGGTGGTGACCACGCCCCTTTCTCGTCGCGACGGACACGAACATGACGACAATCAGCCGCCTCAGCTTGATGACCCTGCTCGCCGGCATGCTGTTGGGCGACATCGTCGTTGCCAGCATCGGCTTGGCTGGCCTATGTATCGCTGCGGTACATTTCAACATCCTGCAGGATCATCAGCAAAGCGAACCCTCGGACCAGTCATTCGTCGCGTGACCTGACAGTAGTCGGTTGCGTGCGCATGTGTTCTCACCCGCTCTGCCGCGGAGGAGAAGTTGGCGATATCGCGTATGCAGAACAGCAGCTGTATCGTACCGGCGACTAGCAAGTATCGTATCAACGCCTGTAAAAAGTGATTTAGGGACAAGGCTTTACCCTTCTCACAACTACTATATTTCGTACCACATAGTATGCCTGCTTCAGTGCTCATCAACGACTGGAGCAAATAGAGGCCGGCGCACCAGGGGCGCGTTCGACAGCCCCAAGCTCAACGCGCTGCAAGCGTGACGAGGTGTTCCCGCAGCCAGCGGTGGCCAGGATCACGGTGCACCCGCTCCGGCCACAGCATCAGCATTTCGAAACCCGCCACCGGCAGCGGGGCCTCCACCACGGCCAGCGCCGGATTCCCGGCCACCAGGCGCTGCGGCAGCATCGCTACCAGATCGGAACTGGCCAGCATCGCCGCCACTCCAGAAAAGCGCGGCACCGACATCACCACGTTACGCTTCACCCCCTGTTCGGCCAAAGCATGGTCCGTCGGCCCAACGAAACCACCGCCATCAGGCGACACGATCACATGCTCCAGCGCACAGAACTGCTTGAGCGTCGGCCGGCGCCGGAGCCGTGGATGATCGGCGCGCCCGGCCAGCACATAGCGATCGGTGAACAGCGGTTTCTGGCGCAGACCCGGTGGTGCATCGATCGAAATGTGAAACGCCAGGTCCAGTTCACCCAGTTCCGCCTTGCGCACCAGCGTCGGCGGATTCATGTCGAGGATCGCCAGGCGCGTGCCAGGTGCCTGTGCGCGCAGTGCGCTCAAGGCCGGCAAGAGGATGGTCGCCTCGGTATAGTCGGTGGCGCACACGCGCCAAGTGATCCTGGCTTGAGCAGGATCGAACGGTTCATCCCCGGCAATGGCCAGGCGCAAGGCTTCAAGCGCCTGGGCCAGCGGCATCCTCAATGCCTCGGCCCGCGCCGTGGGCCGCATGCCGCGTGGGCCCGGCAACAACAGCGGGTCGCCCAGGGCTTCGCGCAAACGCGCCAGTTGCACGCTCACCGTCGGCTGGGAAAGGTGCAGCCGTTCGGCCGCGCGGGTCACATTATGTTCAGCGAGCAGTGCGTCGAGGGTGACCAGCAAGTTGAGGTCGAGGCGCCGCAAGGAATTGTGCATGGCAATACCTGCAATTCTGGATATTCATTTCAACAATATTCGCGGTATCCGCATGCTTTGGCCATCCCCCACTGCCGGAGTACAACCGCAATGAACATCCTGATCGTTTATGCCCATCCCGAACCGCGCTCGCTCAATGCCGCGCTCAAGGACTTCGCCGTCGAGCACCTGCGCCAACAAGGCCACAGCGTCCAGGTCTCGGACCTGTACGCCATGAAATTCAAGGCCGTGCTAGACGCCGACGATTACCTCGCTCACCCCGCAGCAGAGCGTTTCAACCCCTCCGAGGCCTCCCGCCTTGCCCTGGCCAACGGCACCCAGGCCGATGACATCGCGGCCGAACAAGCCAAGCTGCAATGGGCCGATGCGGTCATCCTGCAGTTTCCGCTGTGGTGGTTCGGCCTGCCGGCAATCCTCAAAGGCTGGGTCGAGCGCGTCTACGCCTACGGTTTTGCCTACGGCGTGGGCGAACATTCCGACCACCACTGGGGCGACCGCTACGGTGAAGGGCGCCTGGCCGGCAAGCGCGCCATGTTGATGGTCAGCATGGGTGGCTGGGCCTCGCACTACAGCGAACGCGGCATCAACGGCCCGCTCAACGACATCCTCTTCCCCATCCACCACGGCATGCTGTTCTACCCAGGGTTCGAAGTGCTGCCACCCTTTGCGGTCTACCGCACCAGCCGAATGGACAGCGATGGTTTCACCACGGCCTGCGCACAGCTGGCCCAGAGGCTCGACGGCCTGTGGACGGACGCCCCCATCGCGTTCCGTCGGCAGAACGGCGGCGATTATGCGATTCCCGCCCTGACCCTGCGACCAGAGCTTGCACCCGGTGAATCTGGGCTGAGCGTGCACCTGCTGCACGACTGAGCATTACGCACACCCGCTCCAGATCAATGCACGGCGCTGGCGATCCGGTATCATCCGCGCCCTTCAACCGTTCGTTTGCTCATGGAGTGGCCTGCAATGAAAGTTCTGACGCTGTTCGGCACCCGCCCGGAGGCCATAAAAATGGCGCCACTGGTCAAGGTCCTGGCGCGCACCGAAGGGGTCCAGAGCATCGTCTGCAGCACCGGCCAGCACCGGCAGATGCTCGACCAAGTGCTGCAGTTGTTCGCCATCGAGGTCGACCATGACCTCGATGTAATGGTCCCGGGGCAAACCCTCAACGGCCTGTTCGCCCGCCTGATGACCCGCATCGACGCCCTGCTCGACGAGCTCAAGCCGGATTGCGTGCTGGTGCATGGCGACACCACCACCGCGGCCGCCTGCGCCATGGCCGCCTTTCACCGCGGCATCGCCATTGGCCATGTCGAAGCGGGCCTGCGCACCGGCGACCTGACCCAGCCCTTCCCCGAGGAGATGAACCGCCGAGTGGTGGACGTGATGGGGCGCTGGCTGTTCGCCCCGACCCACACCTCGCGCACCAACCTGTTGCAGGAAAACCTGCAAGGGCAGATCCACGTCACCGGCAACACCGTGATCGATGCACTGGACCTGATCGTGCGCAAACTCGAACGCGAACCGCACATCGGCGAAGGCTTCACCCGCCGCTACCCCTGGCTCGACGCCCGTCGCCGCCTGGTGCTGGTCACCGGGCATCGCCGCGAGAACTTCGGCGAAGGCTTCCAGCAGATCTGCCAGGCGCTGGGCCAGCTGGCCCAGCGCGACGATATACAGATCGTCTACCCGGTGCACCTCAACCCGCAGGTGCGCGACGTGGTGATGGCCGTGCTCGGCGACAACCCCAACGTGCACCTGATCGACCCGCTCGATTACCTGGAATTCGTCTGGTACATGCAGCGCGCCCACCTGGTGCTCACCGACTCCGGCGGGGTGCAAGAGGAAGCGCCACACCTGGGCAAGCCGGTGCTGGTGATGCGCAATACCACCGAGCGCCCGGAGGCCGTGGCCGCCGGCACGGTGAAGCTGGTAGGTACCGACAGCGCCCGGATCGTCGAGGCCGTGGCCGCGATGCTCGACGATCCGGCGCTGTACGCCCAGGTCGCACGCAGCGTTAACCCGTATGGTGACGGCAAGGCCAGCGAGCGCATTGTCGATGCCCTGCTGGGGCGGTCATTCACCGCATTTACTGGGCACTGAGCATCTCGTCAAAAAAACGGCGACGTAAAATTTAATGAACGTTTTAGGGAATTTTCCTACAACAAAACACCAAATTATTGACATTGGCACTTTGATACTAGAAAGTATGCCCCCGATGTTCATAGGAAATGTCATCGCGCTCCACTGGCGGCCCGCGGCACCTGGCCACCCCCGCCCTCATTGAATTTCCTGCTTTCCATGCTTAGACGCGCGCCTTTGGTGCCTGTCGGCGCACACGTTTGCGTTCGCTTTTATGCCGGCAACGCCCCTGAACCTTCAAGGACCAGATCGTTGAATCCCACGACTCGCCGCTTGCAGTTCGCGCTCCTGAGCACTGCCCTGACCGCCCCGCTTCTCGCCCACGCCAGCCCCGCCAGCGAAGCGCTGCAGGCGCTGCTCGCCCAGGACCAGGTGTCACGCAGCGTGTCGCTGAAAGACCTGGGCATCACCAACCCGGTGGTGCTCGACCAGGCCGACAATCGCCAGGCGTTCTTCCTGCCGGTGCCACGCGGTGTAGCGATCAGCGATGCACAGATCGAACTCAAGGGCCAGTTCATCAAAGGCGAAGTACAAGCCGCGACCTTGCGCCTGGCCGTGGACGGCCAGCCTCGTGTGGCCGAGCGCGTCATTCGTGGCGAAGGCGACCTGGGTCGCACCCTGGCGGTGGACAGCGGCAAGCATGCCAGCGGCTTCGTCAATTTCAGCCTGGACTGGAGCTCGCCGGTCTCCGATGACTTTTGCGCCCCGCCGCGGGCCACCGCCAACGTCCTGACCCTGTCGCCGGAAACACGCCTGACCTACCGCTACGCGATGTCCTCGCTGGCCAGCCTGGCCGAAGCCTGGAGCAGCCTGCCAGCACAGCCGGTGATTCTGGTGGCTGCAGGCGCGCTTGAGCGTGACAGCTTCGACAGCGCCTGGCGCCTGGGCGTGGCCCTGGAGCGCAACGCCCGACGCGCCCAGGTACGCGCCCTGCCCCAGGTCGGCGACAACCTGAGCCTGGCCGGCGTCGAAGTCCCCGTGGCCCTGGCCAAGATCCCGGCCTTCGCGGCCCTGGCCGGCCAAGGCCGGCACACCCTGGCCAACCCGGCCGAGCTGGGCGCACTGCTGCTCCTCGACACCGAGGCCACCCGCGCCGACCTGGCCATTGCCGACGCCGCCCTTGCATCCCAACTCACGGCGGCACTGGATGCCCTGGCCCAGCAGCTGCAAGACGACCCGGACGCCCTCGCCGCCCTGGCGCAATGGCGCAAGCAACGTGCAAGCCTCGCCGGCGGCGCCCTGCCCGCCCAGCAACTGCAATTGCACAGCCTCGGCCGCCAGGCGCTGATCGCCGTGGCCGCCGATGCCGGTGCCAAGGCCGCCGGTGTGCTCGACGCGCACTGGCGCAACGTGCTGGTGTCGCGCCAGGCCCAGGTCCAGGCAGTGGGCGAAGCGCTGCGCAACGAGCACGGTCACCTGCGCCTGAGCAGCCTGGGCGGCAATTTCGGCACCTTCGATGTGGTCAGCCGCGGCGAATGGACCGCCACCTTCCCGCTCAGCGCGGTGTCGGTCAACGGCCGCATGCCGGGTGAGCTCAACTTCGACCTGGCCGCCGCGCCGGGCGCCTCGAGCACCGCGCCGGTGGCCTCGGTGATCTGGAACAACGTCCTGCTCAATGCCGCGCAGCTGACCGCCGACGGCACCCCCGAGCGCCTCAAGGCACGCATCCCCGGCTACGCCCTGGGGGTCACCAACACCGTGCAGGTGCGCTTCCAGCGCCAACCGAGCTCGCCGAACTGCGCCGAAGTACCGCAGGCCTACCCGGTCAATGTCCTGCCCAGCAGCTACCTGACCATGGCCGACGCCGAGCCCGACGGTACCTTCATCGGCCTGCTGCCCTTGCTGGCTGGCAAGCCACAGGTGATCGTCGACCAGGCTGCGTTGCAAGCGCCGGTCAGTCACCTGGGCAAGCTGATCCGCCTGGCCAGCGCCGCCGCGCTGTCGCCGGTCAATGCCGAATTGGTACTGGCCGCCGGCCAGGCCGAAATCAAGCCGAGCCGACCGTTCCTCGCCGTGGACGTGCAACTGCCAGGCGCCAAGCCGGTGCTGGGCGTAGCTGAACTGCAACGCCTGCAAGCCCAGGGCAACCAGCAGCTGGCCCTCGACCTGCAAGGCCCACAGGGCTTGGGCACGCTGTCGGTGGTCGGCTCCGCCGGCCAGCAAGGCATTCTCTGGAACAGCCTCGGCAACCCCGACATGGTGCCGCAAGTGCCGTTCCTGCTGACCCAGGGCAATGCCGTGGTGGTCGGCGAGCAGGGCCCGCTGACCTGGATCGACACCACCGACCCCGAGCTCAACCTGGCCGGCACCCCCTTCCACCAGTGGCGCAAGCAGCTGGTGTGGGCACTGCCGACCCTCTCGGCGATCGTCCTGTTGCTGCTGTTGCTCGGTGTGGTGGCCCGTCGCCTGCGCCTGAAGCACAAAGGCAAGTAACGCCGCATGTCGTCGCTCTACTGGCCGTACCTGCTGGCGGACTACTACCGCGTGCTGGAACTCGTCACCGCCTTCGTCGGGGTGCTGATCCTGCTGTCCAGCCTCGATGACCTGTTCATCGACGCCTGGTACTGGGTGCGCCAGGTCTACCGCAAGCTGCTGATCCGCCGCCGCCGCTACCAGGCGTTGACGGTGGAACAGTTGCGCGCCAAGCCCGAGCAGCCGCTGGCGATCATGATCCCGGCCTGGCTGGAGTACGACGTGATCGCGCCAATGCTGGAGAACATGGTCGGCTCGCTGGACTACAAGAACTACTACATCTTCGTCGGCACCTACTGCAACGACCAGCGCACCATCGACGAAGTGGAGCGCATGCGCCGGCGCTACAAGCAGCTGGTGCGCGTCGAGGTGCCCCACGACGGCCCGACCTGCAAGGCCGACTGCCTGAACTGGATCATCCAGGCCATCTTCGCCCAGGACGCACGCATGCCCGAGCCCTTCGCCGGGGCGATCCTGCACGACAGCGAAGACGTGCTGCACCGCCTGGAGCTGCACTACTTCAACTACCTGCTGCCGCGCATCGACTTCATCCAGCTGCCGGTCACTTCGCTTGAGCGCGACTGGTATGAACTGGTGGCCGGCACCTACATGGACGAGTTCGCCGAATGGCACACCAAGGACCTGGTGGTGCGCGAAAGCATGTCGCGCATGGTGCCCTCGGCCGGCGTCGGCACCTGCTTCTCGCGCAAGGCGCTGCTGGAGCTGTCGGCCGAGACCAACAACCAGCCGTTCAACACCGACACCCTCACCGAGGACTACGACATCGGCGCGCGCCTGGCCCGGCGTGGCATGAAGCAGATCTTCGGCAAGTTCCCGGTGGACTACGTGGCCAAGCGCACCACCTGGTTCGGCAATGGCGAGCAGAAGATGGTGGCCGTGCACATGCCCCTGGGTGTGCGCGAGTACTTCCCCGACACCTTCCGCACCGCCTATCGGCAGAAAGCCCGCTGGACCCTGGGCATCGGTTTGCAGGGCTGGAGCCAGGTGGGCTGGCAAGGCTCGCTGGCGACCAAGTACCTGCTGTTCCGTGACCGCAAGGGCCTGATCACCTCGTTCATCGCCATCCTCGCCTACCTGCTGCTGGCCCAGCACCTGGCGTTCCTGGCACTCAATGCCAGCGGCCACTGGCAGGTGTTCTTCCCCTCGGCGTTCAGCCCCAACAGCGCGCTGCTTGATCTGATGTGGGCCAACACCGTGGCCCTGAGCTTGCGCATCCTCCAGCGCGCCTACTTCGTTGGTCGTTTGTATGGCTGGGAGCATGCGCTGCTGTCGGGGCCGCGGATGATCATCGGCAACTTCATCAACGCCATGGCCGCCGCCCGCGCCTGGCGCCTGTACCTGGGCTACCTGTTCCTCGGCAAGCCGCTGGTGTGGGACAAGACCATGCACGACTTCCCCTCGGCCGATCAGTTGCAGCAGCAGCGCCTGCGCCTGGGCGAGCTGTTGCTGTCGTGGCGCGCCATCGACGACGACGTCCTGGCCCTGGCGCTCAAGGCCCAGGCCGAGGAGCACAAGCCGCTGGGGCAGATCCTGCTCGAACACGGCTACCTGGATGCCGACACCCTCAACGAAGCGATCCTGTTCCAGCAGGAGAACGGCGAGCCCGTGGCCGCCGCCCCCGTAACCCCTCCCCCGGCCAACGCGGCCAAGCAGAAGACCCAGGTTGCCGAACTGACATGATTCACCCTCGTCCCGCCACTCTGTTGCTCGGTGCCTGGCTTGCCTGCGCCAGCCTGCCCACCGCCCTGGCCGCCGAGGTGCCGCTGGAGGGGGTGGCCTGGGAGCAGGCCGACCTGGCCTACCGCAGCTACCAGTCGGGGCGCTACCGCGATGCCCTGCAACAGGTGGATGCCGCGCTCAAACTGCGCCCGGACGTGGCCCGCCTGAACCTGCTCAAGGTCTATACCCTGCAGAAGCTCGGGCGGCGCAGCGAGGCCCGCCAGGCCGCACAAGGCGCCCTCAAACGGGGTGTGCGCGACCCCGGCCTGCAAGCTGCGGTGGCCAACCTGCAATCCACCACGGCCAGCAATGGCCCGGCACCTTCGGCGGCCTACCAGCGCGGTTTCCCGCTCGCCACCAAGGCCTATGCCGCCTACAACGCCGGCGACATGCCCGGCGCCGAACGCAACGCCGAACGGGCATTTCGTATCGACCCGAGCCAGGGCGCCTGGGCGCTGCTCTGGCTCGACAGCCTGGAAGCCCAGCAGCGCTGGCCCGAAGCCGCCGCCGCTGCGGACACGGCGGTCCAGCTGGGCGCACCCAACACCAGCGACTTGCAGGCCCGCCGCCAGACCCTGAGCCGGCGCATGGCCGTGCGCCCGGCCGAACAGGCCTACCAAGCGCTGATCGCCAACCGCCCCGGCGACGCCGTGCCCCTGGCGCGTGAAGCGGTGCGCCTGGCCCCGGACATTGCCAGCCACCGCCTGTTGCTGGTCACCGTGCTGCTGCTCGACAACCAATCCGCCGCCGCCGAACAGGCTGCGAGCCAGGCGCTGGAAGCCGATGACGAAAGCACCGTGATGATCGTCATGCGCGGCTACCTGCGCCAGTTGCAGGGCAATGCCCCAGCGGCCGCCAGCGACTTCGACAGCGCCCTGGCCCAGGACTGGCTCGATGAAGAACAGCTGCGCAATGTGCGCCTGATCGCCATCGACGCTGCCCTGGCCGGCGGCGACAAGGCCCGCGCCACAGCGCTGCTGGCACCGCTGGCGGCCGACGACGAGGCCGCCATGAAACGTCGCGAAGCCCTGGCCGATACGCGTCGCCCGAGCGCCGCGCTGACCCTGGCCAACTACCCTGCCCCGCGCCAGTCGTGCCAGGACACGCCCTATGGCACCCAGTGCGAACTGCTGCCCGCCGATGCCGGCGGTGCCGCCGGCCCGGCCGCCGAAGCCTATGCCGCCTATGCGCGGCAGGACTACCAGGAGGCCATCCGCCAGGCCCGCAAGGCCAGCGAGCAGGATCTGGACAATCTGGAGTTCCAGCGCTTGCTGACCACCGCCCTCGCCGCCGGCAACTCGCAACAGGCCGCCGAGGCCGAGCAGCGCCTCAGCGATGCCATTGCCCGCGCACCTGCCGATGCCGACCTGCTGATGCAGCGCGGCTACCTGCGCATGCGCACCCGCCAGCCCGCCCGCGCCCGCGAAGACTTCCGCGCCGCCCAGGACACCGGCAAGGCGCCGAAGACCGTGATGCTCGACGAGGCCTATGCGCTGTCGGCGATGGGTGAGAAACCCAAAGCGGTACGCCAGCTCAAGCACGTCATCGACCTGGACGACCAAGGCACCCTCGACCTGGATGCGCAGCAACGCCACGACACCCGCAGCGCCATCACCGCCTTCGATCGCGAATGGGGTGCCACGGTGACCACCAGCTATCGCGGCGCCCGGCCGAGCACCACCATCGCCAACGCCGGGCAAAGCTCGGCGGGCGACTCGGTGTTCAGCACCGCCGAGCTGTACTGGCGCCCGAGCCAGTTCAACGACCAGAACGGCGTGCTGGAGGTGTACGGGCGGATGAGCAACACGCTGTGGGACGAGGGTGGCCGCTTCAAGGCCGCAGGCGCGATCGACCCGTGCAGCAAGCAGGCACTGGACGACAACGGCAGCAGCGATTCCAAATCGGTCAGCGGTTTCCCCAGCACCATTGGCTCGCTGGGCGTGCGTTATTCGATTGCCGATACCGGCTTCACCGTCGGCCTGGAACGACGCTTCCTGCTCGGTAGCGCCACACGTCAAGGGACGGCGAGTCCTGGCAAGAACAGTGTGCGCTGCGAGCTTCAGGAAACGATCGCCACGGAAAACCTTGATCGTGAGAACCAAGGCATCAATCGCATCAGTGGCGCACTGATGAGCTATCAGCTCAAGGACCGCGCCGGCGGCTGGCTGGCCTACGCGACCTACGGTTTCTACCGCGGCACCGAGCTGCGCATGGAGCGCAGCTGGTGGACGGTGGATGCCTATTCGCAGTTGGGCTATTCGCTCGAAGACAACGCGGCGAAGTTCACCCTGCATGACGTCGACAGCCAGGGTTCGCGCCTCGAAGAGCTGGGCACGGCCGACGGCCGCCTGCTACGCCGCCAACTGTTTTTGAGCAACGAAATCCGCCTGGGCCGCAGCTTCCGGCTCACCGAAGCCTCCCCCAACCTGGTGCTGTTCCCGCACCTGGTGGGCGCTGCCGACTGGATCTGGCAGAAGGACGAAGTGACCCACCTCAAGGGCAAGAGCGGCCTGCTGGAGGATATCGACGGCGGCAAGTACTCCCTGAACCGCGACCAGGGCACCTGGTCGATGGGCGCCGGCCCCGGCGTCGCCCTGCGTTACTACTTCCGTGAAGACCACTACCACACCCCCCGCTCCTACCTGGACTGGACCGTGCAATACCGCTTCGCCATCGGCGGCGGTGCCAACGACCGGGCCGAGGGGCTGTTCATGAACCTGACCCTGTCGTATTGAGGACCATCGCCATGCTCAACCGCTCCCTCAAAAGCCTCGTCGCCGCGCTGCTGGTGACTGGCCTGGCCCTGCCGACCGCGCAGGCCGACGACTCATCGATCGTCCTGCGCGGCAACGACGGCTGGCTGTTCCCCGGTTGGGGCAGCCTGACCGAAGTCGATGGCCGTGGCATCGAAGCCTCCACCGCACTGATCAAGGACGCCCAGCAGGCCCTGGCCGCCCGTGGTGTGCAACTACAGGTGCTGGTGCTGCCCGACAAGACCCGCTTCTACCAGGACAAGCTGCCTGCCGGCAAAGCCCTGAGCGCCCCTGTGCAACAGCGCTACCAGACCATCCTGGCCAGCCTGCGCAAGGCGGGTATCAGCGCCATCGATGACGAAGCCGTGCTGCGCCAGGTCAAGGCCGGCGGCCAGGAGGTCTTCTACCGCACCGACCAGCACTGGACCCAGGCTGCCGCCGACGCCACCGCCGTGGCCACCGCCGCGCAGGCCAAGCGCGATGTGCCGACGCTCAAGGGCAATGCCGGCAGCGGCATGGTGCTGGGCAGCGAGTTCAAGGAGCGCCGCTACGGCGACCTGGCCGAACGCTTCCTCACCCCCGAGCAGCGCAAGCAAACCGGTCGCGAAACGTTCACCGTGCGCCGCCAGGCCGCCGCCAACGGCCTGCTCGACGATGCCCCGGCGCCGCTGCACGTGACGGGCCACAGCATGGTCCAGCCGTACTTCGGTTTCCCGCAAAAGCTCTCCAACAGCCTCGACCGTCCGGTGTCGGTGAACTGGAAGCCCGGCAATGTCGGCCAGTGGATCATGTTGCTCGAATACCTCGAATCGCCAGACTTCAAGCGCAACCCGCCGCAAGTGCTGGTGTGGCAGATGTTCGAACCCACCTATGCCCAAGGCCCCCAGGCCAGCGGCCTGTGGGACAACGCCTCGATCATGGGCGCCGACACCTGGCGCCAGCGCCTGCGCGCCGCCGTCGGTAAGTGAACCATGGCTGACCAGGCTACCCCTGCCACGCCCTCGCATCGCGGCTACACCGCCGCGGTGATCGCCCTGCTGCTGCTGGGCCAGGCCTGCGGCCTGTGGATGCTCCATGGCAGCCAGCTCGACGCTGCGCAGCTAAGGCCTGCCGCCTGGCTCGACGGTGAAGCCGGCAAGGCCCTGGGCGATGCCTTGCAGCCCACGCTGCAGCAGCACGCCGACACCCTGAGCGCCGCCGCCCGCTACCGCTTGCTGGGCGACTTGGGCGACCAGGTGGTGCAGGGCTGCCCGGGCTGGCTGTTCTACCGCGATGGCCTGCGTGCCCAGCCGGGCGTCAACGGCGCCTATGAAGCGCGCCTGCGCCTGATGCGCCACTGGGTCGGCCAGCTGCAAGGCCAGGGCCTGCAGGTGCTGTTGGTGGCGGTGCCGGACAAAGCGCGTATCGAACCCCAGGCCCTCTGCGGCCTGCGCCAGTCGCCGCAGTTGCAGGCACGCCTGGGCCAGTGGCAGGCCAGCCTGGTCAGCCTCGCGGTGCCCTACGTCGACCTTGGCGCGGCCCTGGCCCATGACGGCCAGTCCACCCCCCGCTTCTTCCACACCGACGTGCACCTCAACGCCGATGGCGCCCAACGCGCCGCCGATGCCGTGGCAGCCAGCGCCTTGCCGCTGCTAGCCGGCAAGCGCGACCAACTGTTCAGCAGCGCGCCGCCGGGCGCGGCCCAGCCCCGCATGGGCGACCTGATCGTGCTGGCCGGCCTCGAACATGCCCCGGCGGCCTGGCGCCCAGCGCTGGAAACCGAACACCCCGAGCAGATCCAGGTGCAACGCGGCGGTGGCCTGCTCGACGACACCCCGCCGGTGCAGGTACTGCTGGCCGGCAGCTCCAACGGCCGGCGCAGCGCCTTCGCCGAACGCCTGGGCCGCAACCTCGGCCAGCAGGTGTGGAACCAGAGCCTGGACGGCGGCCAGTTCAGTGGCGCCTTGCAAGCGGCGCTGCTCAAGCGCGAGCGCTGGCCTGCCAGCCTGAAACTGGTGATCTGGGAATTCTCCGAAAGCGCCCTGTCGCTGCCGCTGACCGCGGACGAGCGCGCCGTGCTGGCAACGCTACCTGAACCGCAGGCCGACCATGCTCTTTAACTCCTACCTGTTCCTGCTGCTGTTCCTGCCGCTGACCCTGGCCGCGCATTACCTGATCGCCGCCCGTAGCCTGCGCGGCGCCGCGCTGTGGCTGTGCCTGACCTCGATCGTCTTCTACGGCTGGTGGAACCCGCAGTTCGTGCTGCTGTTGATCGGCTCGATCGCCTTCAACTACCTGGTCAGCCTGCTGATCCTCAGTACCCGTGGGCGCACGCAACTGCTGGTGACCAGCGCCGGGGTGATCGCCGACCTGGCGCTGCTGTTCCACTACAAGTACTTCGTCACCCTGGTCAATTTCGCCCAGGACTGGGGCCTGGCAGGCAACCGCCTGGACGACATCATCCTGCCGCTGGGCATCAGCTTCTTCACCTTCACCCAGATCGGCTACCTGCTGGACTGCCGCGCCGGCATCGTCAAGGAGCGCAGCCTGCTCAGCTACGTGCTGTTCGTGACCTTCTTCCCGCACCTGATCGCCGGCCCGATCCTGCACCACAAAGAGATGATGCCGCAGTTCGCCAAGGCGGATACCTACCGCTTCCGGGCCGAGAACCTCAGCGTCGGCGGCATGCTGTTCGTCATCGGCCTGGCCAAGAAGGTACTGCTGGCCGACCCGATCGCCCCCTATGCCGATGCCGGCTTCGCCGACCCCGCCAGCCTGGGTTTCTGGGCGGCCTGGGGCACCGGCATCGCCTATGCGCTGCAGCTGTACTTCGACTTCTCGGGCTATTCGGACATGGCCCTGGGCCTGGCCAAAATGTTTGGCATCCGCTTCCCGCTCAACTTCAACTCGCCCTACAAGGCCAGCAATATCATCGATTTCTGGGCCCGCTGGCACATGACCCTGACCCGCTACCTGACCGCCTACCTGTATTACCCGGTGGCCATGGCGGTGTCGGAGTGGCGTGGCAAGCGTGGCCTGCCGGTCGGTACCCAGGGCGCGGCGACGCCGGGCGGCTTCGCTGCTGCGATCATCCTGCCAACCACCTTCACCATGGGCCTGGCCGGCATCTGGCACGGCGCCGGGGCGCAGTTCCTGATCTTCGGTTTGCTGCATGCCGCGTACCTGTCGATCAACCACGCCTGGCGCATCTTCGTGGTCGGCCGCCACACCGCCAAGGGCAAGCAGCACCCGCTCAAGGTGGCAGCGTGCGTACTGCTGACCTTCGCCGCGGTGATCGTCGCCCAGGCGTTCTTCCGCGCCGAATCCACCCAGGATGCGGTGCTGCTGGTGGAGGGCATGTTCGGCCTGCGTGGCCTGGGCAGCCTGCCCGAAGTCCTGTACCCGGCCGGGATCGCCTGGGGTGACGCCTGGCGCCTGCTGGTCGGCCGCCACCTCGAAGCCCTGCACGTGCTGGCGGTACTCGCCGTGGCCTGGTGCCTGCCCAACTCGCAACAGATCATGGGCGGCTTCTCGCCTTCCCTGGCCCGCGCGCAACTCGACGGCCCGGCCGCGCTGCGCTGGGCACCGAACCTCAAGTGGCTGGCGATCATGAGCCTGCTGCTGTTGCTGTGCCTGATGAACCTGCACAAGGAAGCCCGCTTCCTGTACTTCCAATTCTGACTTTAACGGAGCGAATGCAATGAGCGACGACACCCTCAAGCAACAACTGGCCGAGATCATCGAAAACGTCATCGGCACTTCGGTTGCCCACGACGACCTGCTGATCGAGTCCGGCCTGGTCGACTCGATGACCGCCGTGGACATCGTCATGGCGGTGAAGAACGCGTTCGGCTGCAAGGTGCCGCCTACCGAGATCGACGAGCACCTGGAGTCGATCGACGCCCTGGCCGCCTTCATCCACAACAACCGCTAAGCCTGCACAGGCCACCGCCCAGGAGAGTGCCGGATGCACTTCGATTTCGACCGCTGTGAGTTCGCCAACTGCCACCAGGGCGCCGACGCCCCTGCCCTGCGCGACGCCCATCAGCTACTGGACTGGGCCGGTCTGCAGGTGGCCGTCGAGGCCTGGGCGCTGCGTGCCCGCGCGCAGGGCATCCTGCCCGGTACCGCGCTGGTGCTCAGCGGCCACAAGCAGATCGAATTCGTCGTCGCCATGCTCGGCTGCCTGCGCCTGGGCGTGACCTATGTGCCGCTGGACAGCATCAACCCACCGCAGCGGTTGCAGCGCATCATCGAGCTGGTGGGTGCCGGGCATTGCTATGACGCCGCCGAGGACTGCTTTCGTGCCGGCATGCCGAGCGCCGCGCCACTGGCCGAACCGAGCCTGGCCTACATCATGTTCACCTCCGGCAGCACCGGCGACCCCAAGGGCGTGCAGATCGGCCGCGACAGCCTGGCGTTGTTCGCCGGCTGGATCCGCGACTGCCTGGGCCTGGGCGAGCGCTCCCGGTTCATGAACCAGATGCTGTTCAGCTTCGACTTCTCGCTGTTCGACCTGTGTGGCGCGCTGGCCCTGGGCGGCCAGTGCGTGCTGTGCCCACGCGAGGTCATCGGCGACCCCGAGCGTTTTGTCGAGTACCTGGCCGACAGCCAGGTACAGGTATGGGCTTCGACGCCGTCCTTCGTCCGTCAGCAGTTGCTCAATGACGCCTTCGATGCCAGTCACCTGCCCGACCTGCGGGTATTCGTGTTCGGTGCCGAGTCGCTGACCCCGACCCTGGCCAACCAGCTGTGGGCGCGCTTCCCCAAGTCGCGGATCATCAACTCCTACGGACCGACCGAAGCCACCTGCTCGACCACCTGGATCGAAATCCTGCCGCCACTGGAGAACGGTGCCCAGCCGCTGTCCATCGGCCGCGCCAAGCCCTATGCCGAGCTGTTCATCGACAACGGCGAGCTGTGCATTGCCGGCGACCACGTGATGCATGGCTACCTCAATCGCCCGGACCTGAGCGAGGCCGTGCTGTTCGAGCACAACGGCAAGCGCGCCTACCGCAGCGGCGACCTGGCCGAGATCGACGATGAAGGCCGGGTGTTCTTCCACGGCCGGCGCGACGACCAGATCAAGTTGCACGGCTACCGCATCGAACTGGGCGAAGTGGATGCCGGGCTTACCAGCCTGCCAGGGGTCGACAACGCCGCCACCATCGCCTTGCGTCGCCCGGACGGGACGTTGGTGCGCATGATCGGTTTCGTCGAGACCCCTACTCACCTGCCGGCAGTGACCCTCGGCCCGCTGCCGGCGGCGCTGGCCGACTGGAAACAACGCCTGGCCGCCAGCCTGCCGCCCTACATGATTCCATCCGAACTACTGGCCTGCGGCCGCTTCCCCGCCACGCTGTCCGACAAGGTCGACCGCAAGCGCCTGGCCGAGCTGTACCAGCAAACCCGGGCCAAACGCCCCAAGGAGACCGTATGAAAGCCCTTGCCCTGCTCACCACCGCCCTGCTGCTGCCCGGCGCCGCCCTGGCCGAGGGCAAGCTGGCCCAGCTGTATGCGCCGCGCCCACCGGCGGGCTCGGCCTTCGTCCGCGTGCTGCAACCGGCGGACGGCGCCCTGCAGGTGCAGGTCGGCCACAACCCGGCGCAACGTATCGAGGCGGGCTCGCAGGCCAGTGCCTACAACGTGGTCAAGGGCGGTGAGCCCTTCAAGGTGGTCATCGCCGGCAAGCCCGCCGGTACCCTCACCGTGGCCGCCGACAGCTACCAAAGCCTGGTGCTGCATGAGGGCAAGCTGCAGGTATTGGACGACAGTGCCGCCAGCGACGATGCCTTGAAAGCCGAGCTGCGCTTCTACAACCTCGCCAGCGATTGCCCGACGGGCAAGTTGCAGGTCGAAGGCGGCCCGACGCTGTTCGCCCAGGTGACCACCCACACCAGCCAGGCGCGGGCGATCAACCCAGTGAGCGCCACACTCAGCGCCGGTTGCAGCGGGATACAGGCCAAGGCCCTGGACCTTCCGCCCTTGCAACCGGGGGATCACTACGCGCTGTTCCTCACCGGCAGCGCCAGCCAACCGGTGCTGCGCGGCGAACTCAGCCGCACCGCGCCCTACTCCCGGTAACCCCGCATGCGCACACTGTTCCGTGACGACCACCAGCTGTTCCGTGACCAGGTCCGGCGTTTCGTCGAGCAACGCATCCTGCCCCACTACCAAGGCTGGGAGCGTAACGGCATCACCCCCGCCTCGCTGTGGCGCGAAGCCGGCGCCCAAGGGCTGCTGTGCCCGGCGCTGCCGGCCCCCTACGGTGCCGGCGGCGACTTCGGCCATGCCATGGTGGTGATCGAGGAGCTGGCCCGGGCCAACTGCCTGGGCATCGGCTTTTCGATCCACTCCGACATGGTCGCGCCGTACCTGTACAACCTCGGCACCCCGGCGCAGAAGGACCGCTGGCTGCCCGCGATGGCCAGCGGCGAACTGATCGGCGCCATCGCCATGACCGAGCCGGGCGCCGGCAGCGACCTCAAGGCCATACGCTGCCGCGCCCGGCGCGATGGCGAGCACTATGTGCTCGATGGCCAGAAGACCTTCATTACCAATGGCGTCAACGCAGGCCTGATCATCGTGGTCGCCAGCACCGAGCCAGACCTTGGCGCGCGCGGCCTGTCGCTGTTCTGCGTGGAGGCGAACCTGCCCGGGCTGAGCAAGGGCCCGGCGATGAGCAAGATCGGCCAGCACGCCCAGGACACTTGTGAGCTGTTCTTCGACCAGCTGCGCGTGCCCGCCGACTGCCTGCTGGGCGAAGAGAATGCCGGCTTTGAATACCTGGGCCGGGAGCTGGCCCGCGAACGCCTGGCCATCGCCTTGCGCGCCGCTGCCCACACCGAAGGCATGCTGGAGCAGACCCTGGCCTACACCCGCGAACGCAAGGTGTTTGGCAAGCGCGTCAGCGACCACCAGCACAACCGCTTCATCCTCGCCGACGCCCGGTCGCGCCTGACCATGCTGCGGGTATTCCTCGACGATTGCGCCCGCCAGTTGATCGAAGAGCGCCTGGACCCAGTGGTGGCAGCCATGGCCAAGCTCAACGCCAGCGAGCTGCAAGGGCAGATCCTCGACCAGCTGCTGCAACTGCACGGGGGCTATGGCTACAGCAGCGAGTACGGCATCGGCCGGGCCTGGGCCGATGCCCGGGCGCTGCGCATCTTTGGCGGCACCAGCGAGATCATGCGCGAGATCATCGGCCGCAGCCTCTGACTAACCGCGCAGCCAGTCTTCACGCAGCCTGCGGGCGCGCGGGTCATCGCCCAGCGCCCAAGGGTCGAGGGCGAATGCCACCACCTGTTCGGCGCCAGTGGTACGCGCCCACTCCAGCTGGCGCTGCACACGCGCGTAATCGGCCGAGCGCGCCTTGAAATCGCTGCCGTCGTTGTTTTCCGACGGCAACTGTTCGAACAGTTCCACCACCACATCGAACGGCACGCGCCGCCGCCGCAGTTCCAGCAACAGCGGCTCGATGGCCTGCACGTTGGCCCAACCGGCGACACCAACGCCGTCCTGCACCACCGGGCGCAACGCGGTGCGGTCAAGCAGCGTGCGCCACAGTTGCAACAGCGAGCCCTCGGTGGGCAACACGCTGTAGTAGGTGGAAATCGACGGGGTGCGGTCACTGTGCTGGCGAATGCTGTCGGCCAGCGCACTCAGCCAGGTGGCCAGGCGTTGCTGGCTGGCCGCGGTGGCCCAGTGGTACTGCTCCAGCTCGTAAGGGATGTACCAGCCGGCGAAGGCGCGGTGCTGTGGCCAGGGTGCGCCGGCCAGGTAGCGTTGCGCCTCGCCCAGGGCCTTGTCGAAGAACCGCGCTTGCCCCGTCTCGTCCGCCGCCAGCGCCTGCCACCAGGCATTGTCGAACGGCAGCCCAACCTGTACCTGCATGCCCTGCTGATGGACGATGTCGAAGACCGTGCGCAGCATGGCGTCAGGGATCATCCACGGCGACTCGCCACCGATCAACCCGACCCACTGCACGGTAAGGGTGCGACAACCCATGTCGGCCATGGCCGCCAGGCGTTGCTGCCATTGCTTGGCGTCGAGCTCGGCGTGGCTCTTCCACAGCTGCAGGAAGCTGCCTTGCAGGCCGGTGGAGCGTGTGCAGCCCGGCAGGCTGGCGAGGATCGGTGCGCTGGCCAGCAGGCACAGCAGATGACGGCGGCTGAGGGTGGCGGCGGAAATGGTGATGTCCTTTTCATGGCGCGGCGGTGAAGGTGCGCAGCCTACCCGAAATCTCGCTGTTCTGCTGTTACCCCAGCGCTGTGCTTGGGCGCAGAGCACTAGGGAGCAACGGTTTCTGTAGGAGCGGACTTGTGTCGCGAACGGGCCGCAAAGCGGCCCCGGCGATCGGTGGTGCGACACACATGGCTGGGGCTGCGATGCAGCCCGTTCGCGACACAAGGCCGCTCCTACAGAGCACGGCAAACCCATGAAATTGTATGAATAACTCAGCGGCCTTATCGCCGGCAAGCCAGCTCCCACAGGATGGCGCACGCTCCCACCAGACTCACCCACTCATGGCGCCACTCATCGCTTGACCTTGAAGTCGAGTTGAAAGTTAAGGTCATCTCGCCGCCCGCCTCGGGCACACCCCTGGAGAACCTGATCAGTGAAACTCGCAACCGTCACCGCCCTGGCCGGCGCCCTGCTCGCCCCCTCCCTCCACGCCGAAACCACCCAGATCGACATCGCCGGCCACCCGGTGCCGGTGCTCAAGGGCGGGCTGTACGATCGCTACCGCTCCAACCCGCCACTGTCGGTGATCCAGGCCGAAGCCCCCGAACTGGACCTGACCTGGTTCAAGGGCTTGGACAAAACCAAGGTGGACATGGGCTTCGAGTCGTACTCACCCAACTTCTACTACCGCAACAGCCGGATCACCGCCGTCTACACCGCCGACCTCGAGCGCCTGCGTGCGTTGATGCCCGCCGAGGTGCTGGCGCAGGTGCAGCCCTTGCAGGTCTGGCCAGGGCGCGGCCTGGTGGCGTTCACCGCCTACACCTACGACTACTGCGACAACGACAGCTACAACGAAGTGGCGCTGTCGATCATCACCAGCAAGCCAGGCAACACATCGCTCGGGCCATTCACCCTGGTCGGCCAGGCGTTATCAAAGGACTTCTGGGGCTACGTGCTCAAGCTGCCGGTGAACACCGAGCTGGCCCGCGTGCGCGGTGTGGTGGGCTACAACCTGCCGAAATGGCTGACGGGTATCGACCGTCGCGAGGAGGCTGGCGCAGTCAGCTACACCCTCACCGACAGCCAGACTGGCAAGGTGGACGTGACCTTCAGCGGAAAAAAGCTCGACGACCTCTCCCATACGATCGGCCTGGTTGAAAACAGCTTCACCAACCTCGACCACAACGGCCAGCTGGCCTACGGCCATGCGACTTCGCGCCAGATGGCGCATGCCTCGAGCATGAGCGCGGACTCGGCCAGCCTCACGCTGGGCGACGGCAGCCTGTCCCGCTACATCCGCAGCCTCGGCCTGGGCCGGATGGTGAAATATGAATACGTGCCTGAGTTCCAGAGCGCCCTGTATGCGCCCAAACCCCTGGCGGCCCTCAACGCAGACCTTTGACAGCAGCAGGCGCCGGTCTCACTTGCCTGGCGCGGCGCCTGCCTTGTTCGCGGCCATCTCTTCACGCAGGCGCTCCAGCACCCGTTGGCTGTTATCGGCGCAGGGCATGCCCTCGGGCTTGCTCTGGATGCCGTCGATCACCAGCAGCAACTGTTCCCGGTTGCGCGCCAGGCGCTGCTGCAGCGCCTCGATCTCCTGCACCTTGCGTTGCAGGCCTTCGAGCAGTTCGTCGTGCCGCCAGCCGTTGGTCCTCACCGGCAGCAGCTGGCGGATCTCATCCAGGGAGAACCCCGCCGCCTGGGCATTGACGATCATCTCCAGCACCCACACCGCCTCCGCCGAGTAATCACGGTAGCCATTGGCCTTGCGCGCCACCGACAGGGCCAGCCCGCTGGCTTCGTAGAAACGAATGCGCGACGGCGCCAGGCCGGTGATTTTCGCCAACTCTCCTATTCTCATTCGGCACCTCGCAGCTGTGTTGACCTTGAAGCGCACTTTAACCCTAGAGTGATTGCGCGGCCAGGCGATGCTGACATGCATTGGCCGGCTGCTACCTGCTGACTTCATCGAAGGAGACGCAAAATGGGATATGTCACGACCAAAGAAGGTGTCGAGATCTTCTACAAGGACTGGGGCCCCCGCGATGCCCAGGTGATTTTCTTCCACCATGGCTGGCCGCTGAGCGCTGACGACTGGGATGCGCAGATGCTGTTCTTCCTGGCCCAGGGTTACCGTGTGGTGGCCCATGACCGCCGCGGCCACGGGCGCTCCAGCCAGGTCTGGAGCGGCCACGACATGGACCACTATGCCGATGACGTGGCGGCCGTGGTCAAGCACCTGGGGGTCGAGGGCGCCGTGCATGTCGGGCACTCCACCGGCGGTGGCGAGGTGGTTCACTACATTGCCCGCCACCCCGAGGACAAGGTGGCCAAGGCGGCCCTCATCGCCGCGGTGCCGCCATTGATGGTGCAGACCGCCAGCAACCCCGGCGGCCTGCCCAAATCGGTGTTCGATGGCTTGCAGGCGCAGCTCAAGGCCAACCGCGCGCAGTTCTACCACGACATTCCCGCCGGCCCCTTCTATGGCTACAACCGCCCGGGTGCCAAGGCCGACCAGGGGGTGATCCTCAACTGGTGGCGACAAGGCATGATGGGCTGCGCCATCGCCCACTACGACGGCATCGTCGCTTTCTCCCAGACCGACTTCACCGAAAGCCTGAAGAAAGTCACGGTGCCCACCTTGGTGATGCATGGCGATGACGACCAGATCGTGCCCTACGAGAACTCTGGGCCGCTCTCGGCCAAGCTGCTGCCCAACGGCACGCTGAAAACCTACGCTGGCTTCCCCCATGGGATGCCCACCACCCATGCCGATGTGATCAACGCCGATTTGCTGGCCTTCATACGCAGCTGATCATTTTGCCGGGTGGAGCACATTTGTACTCCGCCCGGCAAAACATCAATGCCACGTGCATTGAAAGCAGCACGCTTTTGCACTAACACATATAAAAGCGCATTACCTGAATGCAACCTGAACCCCTTCAAAGTTAAATAAAAATATAAATTCATTCATGAACTGTTCCTTGCCCATCACTTATTAAAATTCTTTCACGCATTCCTCCCATTTTTGCTTGCCTGGCTGATTGAAACGTCCCGCCCAGGCAGTGACAATAGCCCGCCGCCATTGGCTGCAAACGCCTAACCACAGGCTTTGCAGGGGCGCCAAGGTTTCTGCGACTTATTAACGTTTGCCATCACCGAGATTAATTAATCGGCCCCCAGGCAGCAGCGCATCCATTTATTGCTCACACTCTTTTCACGCCACGTTGACCGTGCATCACGTTCACTGCGCGACATCCCATTCTCGAGGTAAACCATGAACGCAATTAACCACGGTGAAGTATTCGCCGCCGCCGACGCCTGCGAGCACATCCTGTTGACCGGCGCCACGGGGTTCCTCGGTGGGTCGGTCGCCGCCCAGCTGATCGCCGATGGCCAGGGCCCCGCCCTCACCTTCCTGGTCCGCGCCGACACACCCTGGCAGGGCCTCGACCGGCTGCGTGGCAACTTGCGCCAGCATGGCGTCAGCCAGGCCGACTGCCTGGCACTGGACGAAGCGCAGATCATCTGCGGCGATTTGCTCGACACTGCATGGCTGGCGCATGAAACCCCGCGCCTGCTGCAATTCGACCGGGTGATCAACTGCGCCGCCGTCGCTTCGTTCTCGAAGAACCCGACCATCTGGCCGGTCAACGTCGAGGGTACCTTCGCCTTCGCCAAGGTGCTCAGCCACTCCGCCCGCCTGAAGCGCTTCCTGCACGTGGGCACGGCGATGTGCTGCGGCCCGCAGCGCCAGTCGCCGATCAGCGAGTCGTGGGAGTTCCCCGAGGCCGAACAGCAATTGGTGGACTACACCGCCTCCAAGGCCGAGATCGAACGACGCCTGCGCGACGAGCTGCCAAGCTTGCCACTGGTGGTGGCGCGCCCGTCCATCGTGGTCGGCCACAGCCGCCTGGGCTGCCAGGCCTCCGGCAGCATCTTCTGGGTGTTCCGCATGGGCTTTGCGCTGGAGAGCTTCACCTGCGGGCTCGACGAGCAGATCGACGTGGTCCCGGTGGACTACTGCGCCGCGGCGCTGATCGGCCTGGCGCGCAAGCCCACGCTCAACCACGACCTCTACCACATCTCCGCCGGGCACGGTTCGGCCTGCACCTTCGCCGAGATCGACCAGGCGTTCGCCCTGGCCAACGGCGCCGAGCCGGTCGGCGAGCGCTACCGCAAGGTCGATGTGGATGACCTGAAATCACTGGCCGGCAGCTTCGAAACCCGCATCGGCCCGGCCAACCCGCGCCTGGTGCTGCGTGCCTTGCGCCTGTACAGCGGCTTCGCCGACCTGAACTACCTGTTCGACAACAGCCGCCTGCTGGCCGAGGGCATCGCCATGCCGCCACGTTTTACTGACTACCTGGACGTGTGCGTCAAGTCATCCAACGACGTCAGCATCGCCACCCAGATGCAGTGGGACTTCAAGTAACGCCCGCCCCTTCTCCGTCGCACGCGCTTGCCCGGGCCAGGTTCCAGCCTGCCCCGGGCCTTTTTTTGCTAACGGCCGCATTCAATAATCACCCCGCTTGCGAAACGCCCAACGCCCTGCGATCAGTGTGAAAGTCACCACCAGCGCCACCAGCACCCAGAAGCCGTGGGGGTCGTCCGACAAAGGCACGCCCCCGACGTTCATGCCGAAAAAGCCGGCGATGATATTGATCGGCAACGCCAGCACGGTGACCACAGTGAGGGTGAACAGCGTGCGGTTGTTCTCTTCGGTGAGCTTGGCGGCTATCTCTTCCTGCAACAGCTTGATGCGTTCGACCAGGCTGGTGAGGTCGCTGATGATCACCGAGAACTCTTCGGTGGAGGCGCGCAGCTGGCGGATATCCTCCTCACGCAGCCATTCCGGCGGGCGGTTGAGCAGCCGCAGCAGCGAGCCCGGCTCCAGCGCCAGCAGGCGTTGCAGACGCACCAGCACCCGGCGCAGGCTGCCAAGCTCGGCGCGGTTGTCGCTCAGGCGCAGCGACAACAGCTGGTCTTCGATACGGTCGATCTTCAGCGTGGTTTCGCGCACCACCCGGGTCAGCAAATCGCCCTGGTCACGCACCAGGTGCACCAACAGTTGCACGGTGGAACCGAAGCACTCCCCGCGCTTTACCGATGAGCGCAATTCGTCCACCGAGTGCAGCGGCTGCAACCGCGCGCTCACCAGCAGGCGGCTGCGCGCGCAGGCCCACAACGTGGAAACGTCGGACGACATCACCCCATAGCTGAACACCAGGTCGTTGACCACCGCCAGCAAGGCGCCGTCGGTGTGCTCGATGCGGGTGGAGCGTGAGCCTTCGCGCAGGGTTTCGAAGAAGGTTTCGGGTAGGTCGAGGTGGCTTTTCATCCACCGCTCGCAGGCGGCATGGGCAAGGTTCAGGTGCAGCCAGAGGAACTGCTCGTTGGGCGCCGCCTGCAGGTGCGCCATGGCCTGCGCCGAATCGATCTCGCGGCCGGGGTGGCCAGGGCGGAACACGAAGGCATAGAGCAGGCCGTGCAGGTCGGTTTCAGGGTTTTGCGGGTTGGCTGGGAGCATGCGACGGAACGACCTCGGCGGGTCCCGGGGAAGAGAAGTGTCATATTAGGTAACGCCGCATGACAGTTACGTGACGTTCCGGGGGGCAGCGCGAGACAACGCTGATAGCCGGTAGTTGTTACGGCGTATTACAAACTACGCTAACTGGCAAAGCGGCAATCGCCGCGACAACCGGCCGACGGCCTTCGAAGGATCGTGCTCCAGGACCATGCCAGGCATCTGGCGACCGCCCGCCAGGCGGTCGAGGTCCAACGGCTGTGGCCTTCCTGCGCGACAGAGCAGGCAACGCTGAGCGGAGATCATCATGCAGTTGAACAAATACCTGTGGGTGCTGGCGATTGGTGGGGTTCTTTCGGCATCGACCGTCCTGCTGCCGGACAGCCTGGGCACGTTCTCGAGTGCCTTGGCGAAGGACGGCGGCGGTGGCGGTGGCGGTGGCGGTCATGGTGGAGGCG
>NZ_JACAFQ010000017.1 GCF_015354575.1 Pseudomonas sp. UFMG81 | reverse complement strand
GCCCCCTTGCGCTTGCCCCCACCCCCACGCTTCTTCTTCCACGGTGCACCCTTGCCGCCAGGCGCCAGCGGTGGCCCGCTGATGGTCAGGCGCATCCCCGCGCAACGCTGCACCAGCTTGCCCATCCACGCTGACTGCCGGGCGACGAACTCTTCGAGGGTCATCTCACCGCTTTGCACCATGTCCAACGCCTGCTCCCAGATCGCCGTGGTGCCGGGGTCGGCGATGGCGCGGGGCACCGCGTCGATCAGGCTGAAGGCGGCGGGGGTGGCCGACAGCGCCTTGCCCTGCTTGACCAGGTAGCCGCGGTCGAGCAGGCCCTGGATGATGCTGGCGCGGGTGGCCTCGGTGCCGATGCCGGTGGTTTCCTTGAGTTTCTGCTTCAGTAGCGGGTCGTCCACCAGCTTGGCGACGTTCTTCATCGCCTTGATCAGGTCGCCTTCGGTGAAGGGCTTGGGTGGTTGGGTCCACAGGTCTTTCAATTGCAGATCGTGCACCGCGCAGTCCTGGCCCTCGCGAAGCGTTGGCAGTACCTGCGCCGGGGGCGCCTCGCGGCCTTTGGCCGGGGTGAGCGCCTCGGGCAGTGCGCGGCGCCAGCCCGGTTCGACGATCTGCTTGCCCACTGCGCGCAAGGCATGACCGGCGCAGTCGAACTCGGCTTGTGTGCGGTCGTATTCATGGTTGGGCAGGAACTGCGCCAGGTAACGGGCGCGGATCAGCGTGTACACCGCCTTGTGCTTGGGCGGCAGGCGCGACGGGTCGCTGGCGGCGGCGGTGGGGATGATGCCGTGGTGGGCGCTGACCTTCTGGTCGTTCCACGCCCGTGAGCGGCGTTGTGCGTCGAGGTGCGCTTGCAGGGGGGCGAGGCTGGCATCGGCACGTTGCAGCGCGGCGAGGATCGCCGGCGCCTCGCCGTGCTGGCTGAGTGGCAGGTAGCCGCTGTCGCTGCGCGGGTAGGTGATCAGCTTGTGGGTTTCATACAGCGCCTGGGCGATGTCCAGGGTTTCCTGGGCGCCGAGGCCGAATTTTTTCGAGCACAGTTCCTGCAGCGTGCCCAGGTCGAAGGGCAGCGGCGCCGCTTCGCGCACGCGCTCGGTGGCCACCTTGAGCACCCGCGCCACGCCTGCGGCCTGCATGGCGACGGCGGCCTGTTGCGCCAGTGCCTGGTGCAGGCAGCGGCTCTGGTCGTCACAGGCGTCTTCTGGGGCGCGCCATTGTGCATTGAACACTTGGCCCGCGCTTTCCAGTTGCACGTCGATGGCCCAGAAGGGAACGGGCACGAAATCGGCGATGCTACGGTCGCGGTCCACCACCAGGCGTAGCGTCGGGGTCTGCACCCTGCCCACTGGCAGTACGCCCTGATAGCCGGACTGGCGGCCGAGCAGGGTGAACAGGCGGCTCATGTTCATGCCGATTAGCCAGTCGGCGCGCGAACGGCCCAGCGCCGAATGGTAGAGGCTGAAGGTTTCCTGCCCGGGCAGCAGCCGGCCCAGGGCCTTGCGGATCGAGGCGTCGTCCAGGGCCGATAGCCACAGGCGCTGGATCGGGCCACGGTAGCGGCAATGCTCGACCAGCTCGCGGGCGATCATCTCGCCCTCGCGGTCGGCGTCGGTGGCGATCACCAGTTCGCGAGCCTCGCCGAGCAGGCGCTTGACCGCCTTGAACTGGCTGGCGGTCTTGGGCTTGACGGTCATCTTCCACTTTTCGGGAATGATCGGCAGGTCCTCCAGCGACCAGCGCTTGTAGCGCGCGTCATAGCTGTCGGGCGGGGCCGTTTCCAGCAGGTGGCCGATGCACCAGGTCACGCACACGTCGGTGCCTTGCCAGCAGCCGTCGCCACGGCGCTGGGCGCCGAGCACCTTGGCGATGTCTTTTGCCTGGGAGGGTTTTTCGCAGAGGAACAGGCGCATGGCCGGGAACGCTTCATCACAGGAGGTGGCCACTAGGATGCGCAAGCCAGGGCGAGCAGGCAAGTTTTATCTGTATGCATGTACAGGTTTTATGCCCGCACTTTTGGCAGGGTTGCCCCAGCCAGTGGGTTGGACCTCGGGCCGGGAGCATGCGAAGTTTGGCCCTTCGCCTATCAGTCGTGTCACTGGACGATGTCGCTGGGGCGAATTTCCTACATGCAACAGGGATGTCACCCAATGCCCGTATTCGACTACAAGCAACTCGGCAGCGCGGCCTCCGGCGCGCTTTACAAGGACGCCATGGCCCTGGCCATGTACGCCTACCACGGTATCGACGATGGTTTCGCCGCCGGCTACCAGCAACACGGTTTTGGCCTCGGCCTGCCCGCCACGCTGGTCAAGGCGCTGATCGGCGGCACTGACAGCCAGGGCGTGATTCCAGGCATCCCCTGGAACCCCGACTCCGAAGCCAAGGCCCTGGCCCAGGTGCAGGCCGCCGGCTGGACACCGATCAGCGCCGCGCAGTTGGGCTACCTGGGCAAGACCGACGCGCGCGGCACGTTTCACGGTGAAACACCTGGCTACACCAGTGCCCAGGTGGAAATTCTCGGGCGCTATGACGCCAACGGCCAACTGACCGGCATCGGCATCGCCTTCCGTGGTACCAGCGGGCCGCGCGAGAACCTGCTGGGCGACACCCTCGGCGATGCGGTCAACGACCTGCTGGCCGCGCTGGGGCCGGCCGGCTACGCCCGCGACTATGCGGCCAATGCCTTCGACGGCCTGCTGGGCAGCGTCGCGGCGTTCGCCAAGGGCCATGGCCTGACCGGCGCCGACATCACCGTCAGCGGCCACAGCCTGGGCGGCCTGGCGGTCAACAGCCTGGCCGACCTGAGCGCGTCGCGTTGGGGTGGCTTCTACGGGGATTCGCGCTACGTCGCGTTCGCCTCGCCGACCCAGGCCGCCAACCCCGACAAGGTGCTCAACATCGGTTATGAGAACGATCCGGTGTTCCGCGTGCTCGACGGCACCTCGGCCACCTGGGGCACCGTCGGCGTACACGACGGCGCCAAGGCTTCAGCCACCAACAACATCGTCAACTTCAACGACCACTACGCCTCGGATGCCTGGAACCTGCTGCCGTTCTCCATCGGCAACATCGCCACCTGGCTGTCGCACCTGCCGGCCGCCTATACCGATGGCCTCGGCCGGGTGCTGGATTCGAGCTTCTATCAGTGGACCAGCCGCGACTCGACCATCGTGGTCAGCAACCTGTCCGACGTGACCCGCGGCTCGACCTGGGTCGAGGACCTCAACCGCAATGCCGAGGCGCACAAGGGCAGTACCTTCATCATTGGCAGCGAGCAGGCCGACCTGATTCACGGCGGGCGCGGCAACGATTACCTGGAAGGGCGTGCCGGCAACGACACCTTCCGCGACGACGGCGGCTTCAACCTGATCGACGGCGGCAGCGGCCACGACACCCTGAAGCTTGGCGATGCGCTGGCCAACCTGAGCATCGCCCGCGACGCCCAGGGCACCTTGTACGTGCGTGATGCCGGCGGCGGTATCAGCCTGGTGCGCAACGTCGAGAGCCTGGTGAGCAAGGAGCCGAGCCTGGTGATCTTCAGCAAGGAAGTCACTCATGCGGTGGCCGCGGACGGCCTGCTCGCCAGTGGCAAGCTCAACCCCTATGCCGCCGCGCAGAGTGGTGGCCAGGCGGGTGACACGCTGCAGGCGGGCAGCCAGGGGCAGTGGCTGTTCGGCTTGGGCGGTGATGATCGCCTGGTGGGCGGCGCCGGCAACGATGTGCTGGTGGGTGGCGTCGGCAACGACACGCTCAGCGGCGGGGCAGGGCGCGATACCTTCCTGTTCGATGGCCATTTCGGCCAGGACCGGGTGCTGGACTTCAGTGGTCAGGATCGACTGGTGTTCATGGGCGTGGACGGCGGTACGGCGGCGCCGGACTGGCGCGATCACCTCAGCCAGGTGGGCAATGACCTGGTGCTGAGCTTCGGCAAGGACAGCGTGACGCTGGTGGGGATCGCCGGGCAGGGCCTGGCGGACGGGCAGGTGGTCATCGCCTGACCGAATGAGGCCGCCGCGGCCAGGTGCCGCGGCGGTTTCAGGCAGGGATCAGTATTCCCAGAAGATCCGCTGCAGCTCTTTGCTGTCCTGGGTCTTGGTCATGGCGACCATGGCCAGGATGCGGGCTTTCTGCGGGTTCAGGTCGTGGGCCACGACCCAGTCGTTCTTGTCGTCAGGCTGTTCGGCGTTGCGCAGTACGAAACCGCCCTGGTTGACGTGGGACGAACGAATGATCTGCACACCCTCCTTGCGCAGTTCCTGCAGGGCAGGGACTACCCGCGAGGACACCGAGCCGTTGCCGGTACCGGCATGGATGATCGCCTTGGCGCCGCCTTGGGCGAGTGCCTTGTAGGCAGTGTCGGTCACGTTGCCATAGCCGTAGGCGATGTCGACCTGGGGCAGGCTGCTGATCTGCTTGATGTCGAATTCCGAATTGACCGTGTGACGCTTGGCTGGCAGGCGGAAGAAGTAGGACTTGCCTTCCACCACCATGCCCAGCGGGCCCCATTGGCTCTTGAACGCCTCGGTCTTGATGTTGACCGACTTGCTCACGTCGCGACCCGACTGGATCTCGTCGTTCATGGTCACCAGCACGCCCTTGCCGCGCGCGTCCTTGCTGCCGGCCACGGCCACGGCGTTGTACAGGTTGAGCATGCCGTCGGCGGACATGGCAGTGCCCGGGCGCATGGAACCGACGACGATGATTGGCTTGTCGGTCTTCTCCACCAGGTTGAGGAAGTAGGCGGTCTCTTCCAGGGTGTCGGTGCCGTGGGTAATGACGATGCCGTCGACATCCTTGCTCTCGGCCAGCTCGGCGACGCGCTTGCCCAGCTTGAGCAGGTCGTCGTTGCCGATGCTCTCCGAGGCGATCTGCATCACTTGCTCGCCGCGTACGTTGGCAATGTCGGCCAGCTCCGGCACGCCGGCAATCAGTTTGTCGATACCCAGCTTGGCGGCCTGGTAGGTGGCGCTGTTGGCGGCGCTGGCGCCGGCACCGGCGATGGTGCCGCCGGTGGCGAGGATCACCACGTTGGCGAGCTTCTGTTGTTGCGCGGCTTCCTTGGCGGAAACGGCGGTCGGCAGGACCAGCAGCAGGGCCAGGGCGCCCGGGGCGAAGGTCTTCAGTGCGGTATGGATCATTTCTGCTTCTCTCTTCCTGGTGAGATGTGTGCTGTGTCGCATGACTGCAAAGGCAGATTTCGTACCAGCTACTACCGTTCGTCGTATTTCATCTTCAAGCCATTGATATTCATGGTGTGTAACGTGAATGCGGTAGCCTTCGCCGGCTGCAGTCGTTCGGCAATCCGAACGAGTGTAGGAAAGATGTTCGGTTTTTCGGATAAATCACGGATAATCCGACCGGCGTGGCGGCAATTTGCCCACACGATGGATTTGACAAACGCGGGGCCTGTTTCCATAGTGAGTCACCGCAAACGTTTGCATCCGATAAAAATCACAAAATTCGGAGTCATTTCCATGAAGCTGCCGTTCCCCGGCCGTCCGCTGGCCCTCGCTGTGCTCTCCTCGTTGATCTTCGCCCTGCCGCTGTCTGCCGCCCATGCCGAAGACGCGCCCAAGGTCGCGCTGGTGATGAAGTCGCTCGCCAACGAGTTCTTCCGCACCATGGAAGACGGCGCCAAGGACTACCAGAAAGCGCACCCCAGCGAATTCGAACTGGTCGCCAACGGCATCAAGAACGAAACCGACACCGGTGAGCAGATCCGAATCGTCGAGCAGATGGTCAACGCAGGCGCCAAGGCCCTGGTGATCGCGCCGGCCGACTCCAAGGCGCTGGTCTCGGCAGTGAAGAAGGCCATGGACAAGGGCGTGATCGTGATCAACATCGATAACCGCCTGGACCCCGAAACCCTCAAGAGCAAGGGCATCAGCGTGCCGTTCGTAGGGCCGGACAACCGCAAGGGCGCGCGCCTGGTCGGCGACTACCTGGCCAGCCAGAAGCTCAAGGCGGGTGATCAGGTCGGCATCATCGAAGGCGTGCCGACCACCACCAACGCCCAGCAGCGCACCGCCGGCTTCAAGGATGCGATGGAAGCCGCGCAGATGAAGATCGTCTCGGTGCAGTCCGGCAACTGGGAGATCGACAAGGGCAACGCGGTGGCTGCCTCGATGCTCAACGAATACCCCGACTTGAAGGCGCTGCTGGCCGGCAACGACAGCATGGCCCTGGGCGCAGTCTCCGCCGTGCGCGCCGCCGGCAAGACCGGCCAGGTGCAGGTGGTCGGCTACGACAACATCAATGCCATCAAGCCCATGCTCAAGGATGGCCGTGTGCTCGCCACCCTCGACCAGGCGGCCAGCCAGCAGGCGGTGTATGGCATCCAGGCGGCGCTGAAGATGCTCAAGGGCGAGCAGCCGGGTGTGGATGCCGACAATGTCATCCAGACGCCGGTCGAGTTGATCACCAAGCCATAGGCCGCAAGGCCCCGTTTGTGGGAGCTGGCTTGCCAGCGATTACCGGCGCAGCCGGTGCCATGCACCGCGTTGCCTGCATCGCTGGCAAGCCAGCTCCCACAAGGGGCGTGCCAATTGAATCTGTTGGGAGAGCTGGCCATGTCAGTACCGGCCAATGAAACCGTGCTAGCCGTCAGCGGCCTGGGCAAGACCTACGCCCAGCCCGTGCTCGGCGACGTCACCCTTGAGCTTCACGGCGGCGAGGTGTTGGCCCTGACCGGGGAGAACGGCGCGGGCAAGTCGACGCTGTCCAAGCTGATCAGTGGCCTGGAAACCCCCACCACCGGGCAGATGCTGTTCCGTGGCCAGCCCTACACCCCCGGCAGCCGCGCCGAAGCCGAGCGTCTGGGTGTGCGCATGGTGATGCAGGAGCTCAACCTGCTGCCCACCCTGACCGTGGCCGAGAACCTGTTCCTCGACAACCTGCCCAGCCGCCTTGGCTGGATCAGCCAGAAGCGCCTGCGCCAGCTGGCCACGGCGGCCATGGCCCAGGTGGGCCTGGACGCCATCGACCCGGACACGCCAGTGGGTGAACTGGGTATCGGCCACCAGCAGATGGTCGAGATCGCCCGCAACCTGATCGGCGACTGCCGGGTGCTGATCTTCGATGAGCCCACGGCCATGCTCACCGCCCGCGAGGTGGAGCTGCTGTTCACCCAGATCGAGCGCCTGCGCCAGCGCGGCGTAGCCATCGTCTATATCTCGCATCGCCTCGAGGAGCTGCAGCGCGTGGCCCAGCGCATCGCCGTGCTGCGCGACGGCAAGCTGGTGTGCGCCGAACCCATCCAGCGCTACAGCAGCAATGAGTTGGTCAACCTGATGGTCGGCCGCGAACTGGGCGAGCATATCGACCTGGGCCGCCGCGAAATCGGCGCGCCGTTGCTCAAGGTCGACAAGCTCAGCCGTGGCGACAAGGTGCGCGATGTGTCGTTCGAGGTCAGGGCGGGGGAGATCTTCGGCATCTCCGGGCTGATTGGCGCCGGGCGCACCGAACTGCTGCGCCTGATCTACGGTGCCGACCGCGCCGACAGCGGGCAGGTCGCCCTCGGCCTGCCACCGCAGCCGGTGAGCATCGACTCACCCAAGGCCGCCGTGGCCGCCGGTATCGCCCTGATCACCGAGGATCGCAAGGGCGAAGGCCTGCTGCTGAGCCAGTCGATCAGCGCCAACATCGCCTTGGGCAACCTGGGCGCCGTGTCCCGTGCCGGGGTGCTCGACCGCGACGCCGAGCGCGATCTTGCCGAGCGCCAGATCGACGCCATGCGCATCCGCAGCGCCAGCTCCGCGCAGGCGGTCGGCGAGCTGTCCGGCGGCAACCAGCAGAAAGTGGTGATCGGCCGCTGGCTGGAGCGCGACTGCCAGGTGCTGCTGTTCGATGAGCCCACCCGCGGTATCGACGTCGGTGCCAAGTTCGACATCTATGGCCTGCTCGCCGACCAGGCCCGCCAGGGCAAGGCCCTGGTGGTGGTGTCCAGCGACTTGCGCGAGCTGATGCTGATCTGTGACCGCATCGCCGTGCTCAGCGCCGGCCGCCTGATCGACACCTTCGACCGTGACCACTGGAGCCAGGACCAGCTCCTCGCCGCCGCCTTCGCCGGCTACCAGAAACGTGACGCCCTGCTGCACGACGCAGCCCCCAGGATGGACGCATGAAAACCACCCCTCTCGACACCTCCGGCGCCGCGCCGGTTCGCCGCAGCGGCACTTACTTCGGCCTGGGCACCTACCTGGGCCTGGCCGGCGCCTTGCTGGCGATGATCGTGCTGTTCTCGCTGTTGAGCAGCCACTTCCTGTCCTACGCCACCTTCAGCACCCTGGCCAACCAGATCCCCGACCTGATGGTGCTGGCCGTGGGCATGACCTTCGTGCTGATCATCGGCGGTATCGACCTGTCGGTGGGCTCGGTGCTGGCCCTGGCCGCCTCGACGGTGAGCGTGGCGATCCTCGGCTGGGGCTGGGGCGTGCTGCCCTCGGCGCTGCTGGGCATGGCCGTGGCAGCGCTGGCCGGCAGCGTCACCGGCAGCATAACCGTGGCCTGGCGCATCCCCTCGTTCATCGTTTCGCTGGGCGTGCTGGAAATGGCCCGCGGCCTGGCCTACCAGTTCACCGACTCGCGCACCGCCTATATCGGCGATGCCTTCGCCTGGTTCTCCAACCCCGTCGCCTTCGGCATCTCGCCGGCCTTCATCATCGCCTTGCTGGTGATCGTGCTGGCGCAACTGGTGTTGACCCGCACGGTGTTCGGCCGCTACCTGATCGGCATCGGCACCAATGAAGAAGCGGTGCGCCTGGCCGGGATCGACCCGCGCCCGTACAAGATCCTGGTGTTCGCCCTGATGGGCGTGCTCGCCGGGCTGGCCGCGCTGTTCCAGATCTCCCGGCTCGAGGCCGCCGACCCCAACGCCGGGTCCGGCCTGGAGCTGCAGGTGATCGCCGCCGTGGTGATCGGCGGCACCAGCCTGATGGGCGGGCGCGGCTCGGTCATCAGCACCTTCTTCGGGGTACTGATCATCTCCGTGCTGGCCGCAGGCCTGGCGCAGATCGGCGCCTCTGAACCGACCAAACGCATCATCACCGGGGCGGTCATCGTCATCGCCGTGGTGCTCGACACTTACCGTAGCCGGCGCGCGAACCGGCGGAACTGAACCCATGGCAACCATCAAAGACGTCGCGGCACTGGCGGGTATCTCCTACACCACCGTGTCCCATGTACTGAACAAGACCCGCCCGGTCAGCGAGCACGTGCGGCTCAAGGTCGAGGCGGCGATCGCCGAGCTCGACTACGTGCCCAGCGCCGTGGCGCGCTCGCTGAAGGCGCGCAGCACCGCCACCATCGGCCTGCTGGTGCCCAACAGCGTCAACCCGTACTTCGCCGAACTGGCGCGGGGTATCGAGGACGCCTGCGAGCGCAACGGCTACTGCGTGATCCTGTGCAACTCCGACGATGATCCGCAGAAGCAGCGCAGCTACCTGCGCGTGCTGCTGGAAAAACGCATCGACGGCCTGGTGGTCGCGTCGGTGGGCGAGGATCGCGACCTGCTCGACAGCCTGGCCTGCGTGCGCACGCCGATGGTCATCGTCGACCGGGCGCTGGAGGGGGTCGAGGCGGACCTGGTGCGCATCGACCATGAGCACGGTGCGTACCTGGCCACCCGTCATCTGCTGGAACTGGGCCATCGTGAGATCGCCACCATCGCAGGCCCCGTCGATACCGGCGTCAGCCAGCTGCGCCTGGCCGGTTTTCGTCGCGCCATGGCCGAGGCGGGGCTGCGAGTCGCCCCCGGCCATGTGTTGCACAGCGACTTCACCAGCCCCGGTGGGCATGCCGCTGCGGCGCGCCTGCTTGACGGCGAGCGGCCGACGGCGATCTTTGCCGGCAACGACATGATCGGTTTTGGGGTGCTGCGCGCCGCCGCCGAGCGCAACATCAACGTCCCCGGCGAGCTGTCGGTGATCGGCTTCGATGACATCGAGCTGAGCCGCTACGTGTACCCGGCGCTGACCACTGTCGGCCAGTCGATCCGCGAGCTCGGCGAGAACGCCGCAGCGCTGCTGCTGTCGCGCATCGGTGCACCGCGCCGTTGCGAGGCCGAACAGCGCATCGTCGCCCCGCGTATCGTCCTGCGCGAGTCCACCGGGCCGCGCCCGGACCTGTTCAACGATTACCGATAAGGAATGCCCATGAATGCCAAGGTGGTTGTGGTCGGCAGCCTGAACATGGACCTGGTGGCGCGCGCCCAGCGCCTGCCGCGCGGCGGTGAAACCCTGGCCGGCGACAGCTTCTTCACCGCGCCCGGTGGCAAGGGCGCCAACCAGGCCGTGGCGGCGGCCCGGCTGGGCGCCAGTGTGGCGATGGTCGGCAATGTCGGCGATGACGCCTACGGCCAACAGCTGCGCCAGGCCCTGGAAGTGGAGGGTGTCGACTGCCAGGGTGTCAGCGTGTGCGGCGGCGTTTCCAGCGGTGTGGCGCTGATCGTGGTGGACGCCGCCAGCCAGAATGCCATCGTCATCATCCCGGGCGGCAACGGCCGGCTCGGGCCTGAGTCAGTGCGCCGCTTCGACAGCTTGCTGCAGCAGGCCGAAGTGGTCATCTGCCAGCTGGAAGTCCCCACTGCCACCGTGGCCTGGACCCTGGCCCGAGGCCGTGAACTGGGCAAGACGGTGATCCTCAACCCGGCACCGGCTACCGGCCCGCTGCCGGCGGAATGGTTCGCCCATATCGACTACCTGATCCCTAACGAAAGCGAGGCCGAGGCCCTGGCTGGGCTGAAGGTCAGCGATCAGGACAGTGCGCGCCGCGCGGCGGAACGCCTGCGCCAACTGGGGGCGGGCAAGGTCATCGTGACCCTGGGGGCCCAGGGTGCGTTGTTGGTCGACGCAGACGGCGCTCGGCACTTTCCGACGACACCGGTCAAACCGCTGGACACCACGGCGGCCGGCGACACCTTCGTCGGCGCTTTCGCCGCCGGCCTGGCCCGTGGCCTTTCGCTGCAAGACGCAATCGTTTTCGGGCAGCGCGCCGCAGCGTTGTCGGTCACCCGAGTGGGCGCTCAGCCGTCGATTCCCTATTTGAAAGAGCTGACACCATGAAGAAGACGCCGCTGCTGAATATCGCCCTGTCGCGGGTGATCGCCGGGCTGGGCCATGGCGACATCCTGGTGATCGGCGACGCCGGTTTGCCGGTGCCGCCTGGGGTCGAGCTGATCGACCTGGCGTTGACCCCGGGCATCCCTGATTTCGCCAGTGTGCTGCGCGTGGTGCTGAGCGAAATGCAGGTGGAGCGGCATGTGCTGGCCGAGGAGATTTTCCAGGCGCTGCCACCGGCGTTGGCCGAGGTTGAACGTTTGCGTGGCGAGGGGGCGATCGGCCAGCGCCAGCAAGTGGGGCATGCCGAGTTCAAGGTGCTGTGTGAAAGGGCGCGGGCGGTGGTGCGTACCGGTGAGTGCCAGCCCTACAGCAATATCGCCCTGGTGGCCGGCGTTACCTTCTGATTGCAAAGGCGAGGGCTGTGCCCTCGCATCGCTGGCAAGCCAGCTCCCACAGGTTGCGGCGCAACCTGTCATTACCACCCAAGCAACAAGGAGTGCTAAATGTCCCTCAAGCGCCTGTTTCAAGGAGCTGTCCTCATGTCCGCGCTAGCCAGCACCAGCCTCATGGCCGCCCCGCGCGACCTGATCATCGATACCGACCCCGGTGCCGACGATGTGGTCGCGCTGCTGCTGGCCATGGCCTCCAAGGAAGAGCTGAATATCCGCGCCATCACCACGGTCGCCGGCAACGTGCGCCTGGAGAAGACCTCGCGCAACGCCCGGCTGGCCCGTGAATGGGGTGGCCGCGAGGATATCCCCGTGTACGCCGGGGCAGGGCGGCCGCTGGTGCGTGCACCGATCTACGCCGCCAATGTGCACGGCGAAGAGGGCCTGACCGGCGTGCAGGTGCACGAGCCGAGCAAGCCCCTGGCCAAGGGCAATGCCGTGCAGTACCTGGTGGACACCCTTGGCGCCGCCGAACCCCACAGCATCACCGTGGCCATGCTCGGCCCGCAGACCAACCTGGCGCTGGCGCTGATCCAGCAGCCAGACATCGCCAAGGGCATCAAGGAAGTGGTGATCATGGGCGGCGCGCACTTCAATGGCGGCAATATCACCCCGGCGGCGGAGTTCAACCTCTTCGCCGACCCCCATGCCGCCGAGGTGGTGCTGGCCAGCGGCGTCAAGCTCACCTACCTGCCGCTGGACGTGACCCACAAGCTGCTCACCAGCGACGCGCGCCTCAAGCAACTGGCCGCGGTGAACAACCAGGCCAGCAAACTGGTGGTGGATATTCTCAATGCGTACATCAAGTTCGATATGGACACCTACGGCATGCCCGGTGGCCCGGTGCACGATGCCAGTGTGATCGCCTACCTGCTCAAGCCCGAACTGTTCAAGGGCAAGCAGATCCACATGGTGGTCGACAGCCGTGAAGGCCCGACCTTCGGCCAGACCGTCGCCGACTGGTACGGCGTGCTCAAGCAGCCGGCCAACGTGATGTGGATCGAGGAGGGCGATGCCCAGGGCTTCTTCGACCTGCTCAGCGCCCGCTTGGCTCGACTGAAATAGCCGCACTCGGCGCGTGGTGTTCGAGCACCTGCTCGATGAAACTGCGCGCCGCTTCACCGCCGAGGTCGCGCACCAGCAGGTCGATGGCGATCAGCACCAACTCTTCGGGCGTGCCCGGGCTGTAGGCGCTCTGGCCTTCGTCCCATTTCACCTTGATATCGGCATCGATGCTGTGGCTGCTCATGTGGGGCTCTCGCGTGGGCCTTGGCTGTGGGGTCGAATGCCGGGTCCTGGCGTTCGAGGGGGAGGCGAGGCGCGCTCCACTTCTTGCAGTAAATCATGCCTTTGCCGCAGCGGCCCTGCGACTTAGGCATAAGTGACGGTTTTTCGCGAACCCCTGGTTTGGTGCAAAATCCGGTCACGATTGCGTTTCGCGTCTGCTGCGGGGTTCAGGCAGAATCTTGCGGTTTTGCAACAAACAGTTGAAGGAACTGTCGCATAGGCAGGTTCCCTGATCGATCTAGGAGGATTCATGTTCCGTACCCGCGCTACCCTGGCGACCCTGCTGCTGGCCAGCGTCCTGGCAGGCTGCAGCACCGGCGGCTCGTCGGGCGGCAGTGCCGCGCCCACTGCTCCAGCCGGCAACGATGGCCGCTGCGAAGCCAGTGGCGCCGACTTCACTATCGGCAAGCCGGGCACCCCGGAGTTGCTCGAGCAGGCGCGCAAGGCCAGTGGTTCGCAGATGGCGCGTATCCTCAAACCGCACGATGTGATCACCCTGGAGTACCGCTCGGAGCGCTTGAACCTGAATGTCGACGAGAAGGGTGTGGTGACGCGCGTCAACTGCGGTTGAACCCAGGCCCTGCAACGGCTCTGTAGCCGCGGCCTTGTGCCGCGCAAGAGGGCAGGGCTGGCGCGATACAGGCAATAAAAAACCCGCCACAAGTGGCGGGTTTTTTTGTAGCGGTAGCCGAATTACTCCGGACGAACCTGTGCAGCCTGCATGCCCTTCTGGCCTTTCTCGGCAACGAAGGAAACAGCTTGGCCTTCTTTCAGGCTCTTGAAGCCGTCGGATTCGATGGCCTTGAAGTGAACGAACAGGTCGTCGCCGCCGCCTGCTGGGGTGATGAAGCCGTAGCCTTTTTCATCATTGAACCATTTGACGGTGCCGTTTTGGCGATTGGACATGAGGTGAATCTCCAGAAACATGATTTTTTTTCGAAGTGCGATGTTGCCGAGGCTACAGGTGCACGGGCGACATCATAGTCCATTTCTGCGCATGTAGCGCCTATTACCTTCGCAGGATGTTGATCCAGCGCAAATGATCTGCGCGATGGCCGGATAGCCCTGCCTATTTCGGCTTGCAGGCGGCTTGTACAGTCATCTGCGCCTTCTGCATCAGCTTGGCGTCGACGCCGTCCTGGCTGTCGAGGTCTTCGATCTCCTTGTTATTGAAATTATCTTTGATGGCCTTGGCACCGCATTCGCAGTGCTTCTTCGCCGTGGCCGCATCCACGCCCTGGGCGCTCGCCACTTGCTGGCACTGCGCCATGTAGGCGCCTTCCTTGCCTGCTGGGAAGTTGCCCGCGTTGGCCGCCAGGGGCAGCAGCAGGGCGCTCGCGGCACAGGCGGCCAGAAGAGACTGAAGTCGCATAACCACACACTCCTTAGGTTAAGGTCTCATCAAGAGTAGGTTGCTTCAGAAGGTCTGATCGGAAATTTTCCGCACAAGTTCATCCCGTCTGCGCAATTTCCAAATAAATCTGCGCCCCCGCACAACCCGCGTGCTAGCATGCTCGGCTTGCAGCTTGCCACTGGCGGCTCGCAACTTTTTACCTTCCAGTCACTCTGGTTCGACCCTGGCAGACCGAACAGGTCTCTGCCACTGTGAGGCAGGCTTTCCCCACGGAAAGGCAGGGCGGATCTTGTACTGGCTCATCCCAACCCACGTGACCTTTGGTAGGGGTCACCACTAGGAGAGGAGGCGCCATGCCCGTTATTACTCTTCCCGATGGCAGTCAACGCACGTTCGACCAGCCGGTATCCGTAGCCGAAGTCGCCGCCTCGATCGGCGCAGGCCTGGCCAAGGCGACACTCGCCGGCAAGGTCGATGGCAAGCTGGTCGATGCCTGCGACAAGATCGCACACGACGCCACCCTGCAGATCATCACCCCCAAAGATGCAGAGGGACTGGAGATCATCCGTCACTCGTGCGCCCACCTGATCGGCCACGCAGTGAAGCAGCTGTATCCGACCGCCAAGATGGTGATCGGCCCGGTGATCGACGAAGGCTTCTACTACGACATCGCCTACGAGCGTCCCTTCACCCCGGACGACCTCGCCGCGATCGAAAAGCGCATGCAGCAGCTGATCGACACCGACTACGACGTGGTCAAGAAGATGACCCCGCGCGCCGAAGTCATCGACGTGTTCACCCAGCGTGGCGAGGACTACAAGCTGCGCCTGGTCGAGGACATGCCGGACGAGCAGGCCATGGGCCTGTATTACCACGAAGAATACGTCGACATGTGCCGCGGCCCGCACGTGCCGAACACCCGCTTCCTCAAAGCCTTCAAGCTGACCAAGCTGAGCGGCGCCTACTGGCGCGGCGATGCCAAGAACGAGCAGCTGCAACGTGTGTACGGCACCGCCTGGGCCGACAAGAAGCAGCTGGCGGCGTACATCCAGCGCATAGAAGAAGCCGAAAAACGCGACCACCGCAAGATTGGCAAGCAGCTCGACCTGTTCCACCTGCAGGAAGAAGCCCCGGGCATGGTGTTCTGGCACGCCAACGGCTGGACCGTGTACCAGGTGCTCGAGCAGTACATGCGCCAGGTCCAGCGTGAAAACGGCTACCAGGAAATCAAGACCCCGCAGGTTGTCGACCGTATCCTCTGGGAGCGTTCCGGTCACTGGTCCAACTACGCCGAGAACATGTTCACCACTTCGTCGGAAAACCGCGACTACGCGGTAAAACCGATGAACTGCCCGTGCCACGTGCAGGTGTTCAACCAGGGCCTGAAGTCCTACCGCGACCTGCCGCTGCGCCTGGCCGAGTTCGGCGCCTGCCACCGCAACGAGCCGTCCGGCGCGCTGCACGGCATTATGCGCGTGCGTGGCTTCGTGCAGGACGACGCGCATATCTTCTGCACCGAAGAACAGGTGAAGAAAGAAGCCGCCGACTTCATCAAGCTGACCCTGGACGTGTACAAGGACTTCGGTTTCACCGACGTCGCCATGAAGCTGTCGACCCGCCCCGCCAAGCGCGTGGGCTCCGAAGAGCTGTGGGACCGTGCCGAAGGCGCACTGGCCGACGCCCTGAACGAGTCGGGCCTGGAGTGGGAATACCAGCCGGGCGAGGGCGCCTTCTACGGGCCGAAGATCGAGTTCACCCTGCGCGACTGCCTCGGCCGTAACTGGCAGTGCGGCACCCTGCAGTACGACCCGAACCTGCCCGAGCGCCTGGACGCCAGCTACATCGCCGAAGACAACAGCCGCGTGCGCCCGGTGATGCTGCACCGCGCCATCCTCGGTTCGTTCGAGCGCTTCATCGGCATGCTCATCGAGCACTATGCCGGCGTGTTCCCGGCGTGGCTGGCCCCGACCCAAGCCGTGATCATGAACATCACCGACAAACAGGCCGATTTCGCCCTGGAAGTGGAAAAAGCCCTGAACGGTAGCGGATTCCGTGCCAAGTCGGACTTGAGAAATGAGAAGATCGGCTTTAAAATCCGCGAGCATACGTTGCTGCGGGTCCCTTATCTTTTGGTTATAGGGGATCGCGAAGTCGAAACGCAAACCGTCGCTGTGCGCACCCGCGAAGGCGCAGACCTGGGCTCGATGCCCGTCGCGCAGTTCGCTGAGCTGCTGTCGCAAGCGGTTTCCCGGCGTGGTCGCCAAGAATCGGAGTAATGACTATTAAGCGTGAAATGAGAAACGATAAACGAACTGCACCGAAAGCCCCGATCAACGAGAATATCTCGGCACGCGAGGTTCGGTTAATTGGTGCTGACGGCGAGCAGATTGGCATCGTCTCGATTGATGAAGCGCTGCGTATCGCTGATGAAGCGAAGCTGGATCTGGTGGAAATCTCTGCAGACGCGGTGCCGCCCGTCTGCAAGGTGATGGACTACGGCAAGCACCTCTTCGAGAAGAAGAAGCAGGCCAACGAAGCCAAGAAGAACCAGAAGCAGATCCAGATCAAAGAAATCAAGTTTCGTCCAGGGACGGAAGAAGGGGATTACCAGGTAAAACTACGCAACCTGGTACGTTTCCTTAGCGATGGGGACAAGGCCAAGATCTCTCTGAGATTCCGCGGCCGTGAGATGGCCCACCAGGAGCTGGGCATGGAGCTGTTGAAGCGGGTCGAGGCTGACCTCGTGGAATACGGCACCGTTGAGCAGCATCCGAAGATGGAAGGACGCCAGCTTATGATGGTCATCGCCCCCAAAAAGAAGAAGTAATCTCCCGGGCACGGCAGGCCTGATGATTATTGTGTAATTTTTATTCGAATGCGGAGTTCCAACATGCCAAAAATGAAAACCAAGAGCGGTGCTGCAAAGCGCTTCCTGAAGACGGCTTCCGGCTTCAAGCACAAGCACGCTTTCAAGAGCCACATCCTGACCAAAATGTCGACCAAGCGTAAGCGTCAACTGCGCGGTGCCAGCCTGCTGCACCCGTCTGACGTGGCAAAAGTCGAGCGCATGCTGCGCGTTCGTTAATTCTGGTTAAGATAGAGGAAGTTACTCATGGCTCGTGTTAAGCGCGGCGTTATCGCTCGTAAGCGTCACAAAAAAATTCTGAAACTGGCTAAAGGTTACTACGGTGCACGTTCGCGCGTATTCCGTGTAGCCAAGCAAGCGGTCATCAAGGCAGGCCAATACGCCTACCGCGACCGTCGCCAGAAGAAGCGTCAGTTCCGCGCACTGTGGATCGCTCGTATCAACGCCGGTGCCCGCACCAACGGCCTGTCCTACAGCCGTCTGATTGCTGGCCTGAAAAAAGCGTCGATCGAAATCGACCGTAAGGTTCTGGCTGATCTGGCAGTGAACGAAAAAGCGGCGTTTGCTGCGATTGTCGAGAAGGCTAAAGCCGTACTGGCTTAAGTACCCACGACAATCATCCGGCGGCGCCTGCGCCGTCGGGTGTAAAACGTCATCGGATAGGGGAAGAGCCTTCAAAAGCTCTTCCCCTATTTTCGTATCTGGAGTCTGTACATGGAAAACCTGGACGCGCTGGTCGCCCAAGCCCTCGAGGCCGTGGAACGCGCTGAAGACATCACTACCCTGGAACAGATCCGGGTCCAATATCTCGGCAAGAAAGGCGAGCTGACCCAGGTGATGAAGACCCTGGGCAACCTGCCAGCCGAAGAGCGCCCCAAGGTTGGCGCGCTGATCAACGACGCCAAGGAACGCGTCACCGACGTGCTCAACGCACGCAAGGCCGCCTTTGAAGAGGCCGAGCTCAACGCTCGCCTGGCCGCCGAATGCATCGACGTCACCCTGCCAGGCCGTGGCCAGACCACCGGCGGGCTGCACCCGATCACCCGTACCCTCGAGCGCATCGAGCAGTTCTTCACCCACATTGGCTACGGCATCGCCGAAGGCCCCGAGGTCGAAGACGACTACCACAACTTCGAAGCGCTCAACATCCCCGGCCACCACCCGGCCCGGGCGATGCACGACACCTTCTATTTCAATGCCAACATGCTGCTGCGCACCCACACCTCGCCGGTCCAGGTGCGCACCATGGAATCCACGCAACCGCCGATCCGCATTGTCTGCCCGGGCCGCGTGTACCGTTGTGATTCGGATATCACCCACTCGCCGATGTTCCACCAGGTCGAAGGCCTGCTGATCGATCGCGGCATCAACTTCGCCGACCTCAAGGGCACCATCGAAGAGTTCCTGCGGGTGTTCTTCGAGAAAGAACTGGCCGTGCGCTTCCGCCCGTCGTTCTTCCCCTTCACCGAGCCGAGCGCCGAAGTCGACATCCAGTGCGTGATGTGTTCCGGCAACGGCTGCCGCGTGTGCAAGCAGACCGGCTGGCTGGAAGTGATGGGCTGCGGCATGGTCCACCCGAGCGTGCTGCGCATGTCCGGCATCGACCCGGAAGAATTCCAGGGCTTTGCCTTCGGCATGGGCGCCGAGCGCCTGGCCATGCTGCGCTATGGCGTCAACGATTTGCGTCTGTTCTTCGACAACGACCTGCGGTTCCTGGCGCAATTCCGCTAGGCCCAATCGACGCAAATTCTAGGAGAACAGCATGAAATTCAGTGAACAGTGGCTGCGCGGTTGGGTAAACCCGCAAGTCTCCCGTGACGAACTGGTCGCCCGCCTGTCCATGGCCGGCCTCGAAGTCGACAGCGTGACCCCCGCTGCCGGCCAGTTCAGCGGCATCGTGGTGGGCGAGATCCTCACCACCGAACAACACCCGGACGCCGACAAACTGCGTGTGTGCCAGGTAAGCAGCGGCGCGGAAACCTTCCAGGTGGTCTGCGGCGCCCCCAACGCCCGCCCAGGCATCAAGATCCCGTTCGCCATGATCGGTGCCGAACTGCCGGGCGACTTCAAGATCAAGAAGGCCAAGCTGCGCGGCGTCGAATCCTTCGGCATGCTGTGCTCGGCCGCCGAGCTGCAGATCAGCGAAGAGAACGACGGCCTGCTGGAACTGGCGGCTGACGCCCCGGTTGGCCAGGACATTCGCCAGTACCTGAACCTGGACGACGCCAGCATCGAGATCGGCCTGACCCCGAACCGTGGCGACTGCCTGTCCCTGGCGGGCCTGGCTCGCGACGTCAGCGCCCTGTACGACGTGCCGGTCACTCGCCCGGTGGTGCCGGCCGTAGCGCCTGCCCATGACGAAGTGCGCTCGGTGGAAGTCAGTGCTCCAGCAGCCTGCCCGCGCTACCTGGGCCGCGTCATCCGCAACGTCGACCTGAGCAAGCCGACCCCGCTGTGGATGGTCGAGCGCCTGCGCCGCAGCGACGTGCGCAGCATCGACGCCGCCGTCGACATCACCAACTACGTGATGCTCGAACTCGGCCAGCCGATGCACGCCTTCGACCTCGCCGAAATCAACGGTGGCATTCGGGTACGCATGGCCGAGGAGGGCGAGAAGCTCGTCCTCCTCGATGGCCAGGAAGTCGCCCTGCGCGCCGACACCCTGGTGATCGCCGACCATACCCGCGCCCTGGCCATCGCCGGCGTGATGGGCGGCGAGCACAGTGGCGTCAACACCGAGAAGACCCGCGACCTGTTCCTGGAAAGCGCCTTCTTCGAGCCGATCTCCGTCGCCGGCAAGGCCCGCTCCTACGGCCTGCACACCGACGCCTCGCACCGCTACGAGCGCGGCGTGGATTCGCAACTGGCCCGTGAAGCCATGGAGCGCGCCACCGCCCTGGTGCTGGACATCGTCGGCGGCGAAGCAGGCCCCATAGTCGAAGCCGTGAGCGAGCAGCACCTGCCGAACATCGCGCCGATCACCCTGCGCGACGAACGCATCACCCAGATGCTCGGCATGCAAATGCAAGCCGCCCAGGTCGAGCAACTGCTCAACGCCCTGGAGCTGACCACCAGCGCCAGTGGGGCAGGGCAGTGGACCGTCAGCGTCCCAAGCCACCGCTTCGACATCAGCCTGGAAGTCGACCTGATCGAAGAGCTGGCCCGCCTGTACGGTTACAACAACCTGCCGGTGCGCTACCCGCAGGCCCGCCTCGCACCTCAGGCTCGCCCAGAGACCCGCGGCGAGCTGCCGAACCTGCGCCGCCTGCTGGTCGCCCGCGGCTACCAGGAAGCGATCACCTACAGCTTCATCGACCCGAAACTGTTCGAGCTGTTCACCCCAGGTGTCGAGCCGCTGCTGCTGGCCAACCCGATCTCCAACGACATGGCCGCCATGCGCGCCTCGCTGTGGCCGGGCCTGGTCAAGGCGATGCAGCACAACCTCAACCGCCAGCAAGACCGCGTGCGCCTGTTCGAAAGCGGCCTGCGCTTCGTCGGCCAGCTGGGTGACCTCAAGCAGCAGCCGATGATCGCCGGCGTCGTCACCGGCAGCCGCCTGCCCGAAGGCTGGGCCAACGGCCGCGACGGCCTCGACTTCTTCGACGTCAAAGCCGACGTGGAAGCCCTGCTGGGCTACTCGGGCGCCCTGAGCGACTTCACCTTCGTCGCCGGCAAGCACCCAGCCCTGCACCCCGGCCAGACTGCCCGCATCGAGCGCGACGGCAAGGAAGTCGGCTACCTCGGCGCCATCCACCCCGAGCTGGCCAAGACCCTCGGCCTCGACCGCCCGGTGTATGTCTTCGAGCTGGTACTCGGTGATGTCGTCGAAGGCCGCCTGCCGAAGTTCAGCGAACTGTCCAAGTTCCCGGAAACCCGTCGTGACCTGGCCTTGATCGCAGGCCGTGATGTTGCTTCCAGCGCCGTGCTTGAAGTAATTCGTGACAATGCCGGCGAATGGCTCACAGACCTCAGGCTGTTTGACGTCTACCAGGGTAAAGGCATTGATCCTGATAGAAAAAGCCTGGCCGTCGGCTTGACCTGGCAACATCCATCGCGCACTCTTAACGACGATGAGGTGAACGAAACCCTGCAATCTATCCTCGCCTCGCTCGAACAAAGGTTGAACACCACGTTAAGGAAATAACGGCATGGGTGCTCTGACGAAAGCTGAGATGGCCGAAAGGCTGTACGAGGAGCTGGGGCTCAACAAGCGAGAGGCCAAGGAGCTGGTCGAGCTGTTTTTCGAAGAAATTCGGCACGCGCTTGAAGACAACGAGCAGGTCAAGTTGTCCGGTTTCGGCAACTTCGACCTTCGCGACAAACGCCAGCGGCCGGGCCGCAACCCCAAGACCGGGGAAGAGATCCCGATCACCGCACGCCGCGTCGTCACCTTTCGTCCAGGGCAGAAGCTGAAAGCCCGGGTAGAGGCCTATGCTGGAACCAAGCCATAACGACGAGCTGCCCCCCATCCCGGGCAAACGCTACTTCACCATCGGTGAAGTCAGCGAGCTCTGTGCGGTAAAGCCGCACGTGCTGCGCTACTGGGAGCAGGAATTTCCGCAGCTCAACCCGGTGAAGCGCCGCGGCAACCGGCGGTATTATCAACGCCAAGACGTGCTGATGATCCGCCAGATCCGCGCTTTGCTGTATGACCAGGGCTTTACCATTGGCGGGGCGCGGCTGCGGCTCTCCAGTGATGAGGTCAAGGATGAGTCCAGCCAGTACAAGCAGCTGATTCGGCAGATGATTGCCGAGTTGGAGGATGTGTTGGTGGTGTTGAAGAAGTGACCTGGTTGGCGACGAGTGGAAATTTTTGAAAAAAAGCTTCCATTATTCAAAAGGTTAGGTTAAATTCTTCAACGTTCTCAGCGGTATCGAGAATGATGTCGGGGCGTAGCGCAGCCCGGTAGCGCACTTGCATGGGGTGCAAGGGGTCGAGTGTTCGAATCACTCCGTCCCGACCAAAATACTCCAAAAAATCCAGTCACCTAGCGGTGACTGGATTTTTTTATGCCTTCGCATTTTGCCGCTGATAAAAATTTACCCCACTTTTTGCGCCACCGAAATGTTGATTAGGTTTCGCGGGCTGCATAGTGCATCGAAAGCCGTGCTTGAGGGCTGCTCAGGGCCATTTACCTTTAGGGGATGATGGTCAGATGCTCGCACCCAACTGATCTGCAAATGGTGAACTTCGGATGGCCACTTTCGACCCACAGCGTCCATCAGGTGTCGGCAATTTAGTGACTGTTGTCCAGACGCTTTGAAGCCGTGCCGTAATTACCAAGCTGATATATCGCAATGTTTTTGGCGCCAAAGGTGAAACGATCGAATGGCTTCTTTTCAAGCGCCTTGAGCCAATCGAGCGGTGCAACGCCGATCGTCACGTGTGGTTTGTATCTGTCACCGGTCTGGTTGGGGATGAACGTGTCGACGTACGCGAACAGGGCCGTGGGGAAGGCGACACCAGACTTGTCGGGCACGAAGGCCGAGACATCGCCGTCCTTGACCGCATACTGGCCCGCGCCATCGATGACCGCTTGCTGCAACTGGCTCAAACGTTCGGCCGGCTCGATAACGATACCAGCCAAACCTTCGTTGCCATTCGGAATGTGGTACAGCCCAGTTGCCGTCATTTCGAGACTGCCCAGGTTGTTCTTTGACTTCACGCTGTCAACGGCTGCCACAACCTTCGGCAGGTCAGTTTGCGCAATGTACAACTGGAGCAAGGTAATGTGCGGGGCGTGCTCTGCGTCCAGTTCGAAGCCGTTTGGGCTTTGCTCGCGCATCAAACCATTCCATTTACCGGCCTCTTCGACCATTTTCGCGCTGGGCTGTATGAGAATGTCGATGGCGATCAAGTCATCACGGGCAACAGCTGACGACGCAGCCAGCAACAGTGCTGTCAGTACGAGCGTTTTCTTCACGATAGTCGGGAGCATTGTCACTTCTCCTACGCTTGCTGAGCGATTGCAGTGCAGGGTCGCTCTGATGAGTGAGATCAAGCGTAGCCGAGGAATATTCATCCAAGCCGCTTCAGTGGGGCCAGTTATCATCATGCTGAGCGTACAGCCAAGGAGTTAAATTTTGAGAAGCATAGGGATATTGCTGTTGTTCTATTGCGTGAATATTTTCGCCATAGAGTCGTCACTCGAGAATTATGCCGAAGCTAATCGCGCCCGTGCGGTCGGCATCACTCAACTAGATAGCTCGACAATTCTTGTCGAGGAGGCTCGGCTCGCACCGTTGGCCAGTGACCTGTTACTCAAGGTCAAGCCGATGATCCGTGAGGGCGGCAGCGGTGCGGCGATTCAACGTTACGTATTGACGCAGTTCGAACACTACGGCTGGCTACCAATGCTAGTGGGCTACAAAGGCTACACGGCAGCAGTGCCGGTTTCGGTGAACAGCCAAGTGGGTAACGCACTGCCTACTGATACGCCATTCCCGAGCGCAGCCTTGGTCAAAGTTGAGTTGGTTGCCGCATCAGCCCAGGCCCATGTCGCCCAGGTTTGGACATTTGCCACCGCCAACGCCACCGAACAGCAGCGTCAGCTGTTGGCAACAGCCCGCAGAGCGTTGCGCGGTGGCATTGATCAGGTTCGTGCTGGCGAGCGGCTGTTCAATGTGGGCCAGGCCATTCAAGAGGTGCTTGATGCCAACCAGGCGGTTGCGATTCATGAACTCGCGGGCTATGCCATGGGGCAGTCGCGCATTCAGGAACCTCAGGTGCTGGGTTACAAGGGCAACATAAACGATGACCCCCTCATGCAACCAGGGCAGGTGCTGAACATTTATGTGATTGCGAAGGCAGGTGCCTTCGGGGTGCGGTTTCAGCCGCCTGATTTTTGGACAATCCTCACTCAGGATGGTGCAGACAGCGTCATGCTGTCTGCGATGGTGGAGGTTACAGTTGACGGGCACCGGCTGCTAAGTCGATTGGTGGACTAATTGCTGTTGGCCAAGTAGTAGAAGATATAACCCGACGTACGCTAACGATCCGGCCAAATTTTTACCTTGAGGTATTCCTTGAGTGCACCTTCATCCGAAAACCCGTACTCCGGCATCAAATATACTGCTGCATTTGATTGTATCGGGCTTCATGTGGGCTATGGCCTGATTATCAAAAGCAAATAATTGCAGGACCAATAGCTGGCTATGTGCTCAATTGACAGCCTCGGGGCGAAAGTTGCCCGATGCGAGTTGCTTCTACCATCTGCCGGGGGCTTCACATACGCTTGGTTGCCTCCAGCCCTGACGTAGGCGATCTGAGGCATGCAGAAACTTACATTCTCAATATGGAACGTCGTATCCGAACTGCCTTCCCCTGACCGATGCCGGCGAGGCGTTCTATCGCACGTGTGCTTAGCCGGCAATTGATCCCAAGGTCGATAGCATCCGGCGTCATCTTTCCCGGCATTTAACGCCATTGTTCCTCGACCCCAACTGAATCCAGTCCCGCCCTGCGGCGTGGCGAAGGGGCGGCATGGCCTTGCGCGTGTGGATCACACCTCGTGCTCGAACGGCAGGTCTGGCCCGACCCGGGAGCAGGTGATCGCGGCGGCACGGATGGCGAAGTCGAGCAGAGCATCGAGGGTCGCGCGATCGAGCATCGTCACCCTGGCCGGGGTGTCGGCGCCAAGGCGGGCGAGGTAGGCGAGCACGGCGGCTTGGAACGTATCGCCGGCACCCACGGTATCGCGCACTGGCAACGAGGTATCCGCCGGACGCTGCCATGAGCCATGCGCGCAATGCACGCTGGCGCCATCTGCCCCATGGGTAACGAAAACCAACCGGCAGCGTTCGTTAAGCCAGCCACGGGCCACATCACGAGTTTCCCGACCTGGATAGAGCAGGGCGAGGTCTTCATCACTGGCCTTGATCACATGCGCATGTGCAGCAAACGCTTCCACCTGCCGCCGCCACAGCGCCACATCCGGCTGCGGATTGAGCCGCACATTCGGATCAAGGCTGATCAACCGCCGGTCCCGCTCGCGCTCCACCAGCGCCATCAGCGTATCGGCCACCGGCTTCACCACCAGGGTGTACGACCCCACATGCACCCCTCGCACACGCTCATCCAGCTCCGGCAGATGCTCCAGCTTCACCTGCCGATCCGCACACCCTTCACCGCGAAACTGATAATGCGCCGAGCCACCGGCATCCAGCCCAACCATGGCCAGCGTGGTCGGCGCATCGCTGGTCACAACATAGCGGCAGTCCACCCGTTCCTCTTCCAGCACCCGGCGCAGCCGGGCACCGAGGTAGTCGCTGGACAATCCGCCGAACATCGCCGATTCCACGCCCAGCCGACGCAGGCCGACCGCAACGTTGAACGGCGACCCGCCGGCAATCGCGGTCAACCCCAGCTCGCTGCTGCGGGTGCTGTTTTCCTGGCTGAACACATCGAACAGGGCCTCGCCACACACCAGATACATGAACTTCTCCAATTCAAAAGAGGGGGCAGACGCTCAGCGCGCCGGCAGATGATCCCGATACCGTCGATAGGCCACTTCGTACGCGGCCTGCTGTACTGGGCGGGGCAGGGTGCGGGTGCTTTCGTCCAACGCCACGCAGCGCCGGCACAGCACCTCAAGGCTGTCACCCCGGCCGAACTGCCGGCCCAGGCTCCAGGCAGCCTGGACCGCCGCACCCAGCGCCGCGGCTTCGGTCTGTCGGGGGCACACCACCGGCAAGCCCAGCAAATCTGCCAGCACCTGCTGCCACAACGGGCTTTTCGCCGCGCCGCCCACCAGGCGGATTTCGCTGCCGTGCAGGCCGCTTTCGCGCAGCAGGTCGAGGCCGTAACGCAGGCTGAAACAGGTACCTTCGAGCACCGCGCGGCAGAGGTTGGCGCGGGTCAGGTTGAAGCTGGTCATACCGTGCAGGCTGGCGGTGGCTTCCGGCAATGCGGGCACGCGCTCGCCGTCGAAGAACGGCAGCATCAGCAGGCCGTCGGCGCCGATCGGGGCCTGGGCGGCGAGCTCAGTGAAACGGTCGAGGTCGAGCTCCAGCAGGTCGCGCACCAGGGCACAGGCGCTGGTGAGGTTCATGGTGCAGATCAACGGCAGCCAGCCGCCGCTGGAGGCGCAGAAGGTCGCTACTTCACCCTGTGGGCTGACGTGGGGCTGGTCGGCGTAAGCGGCCAGTGTGCCGGACGTGCCCAGGCTCAGGGTAATCATGCCGGGGGCGATATTGCCGGTGCCGATGGCGCCGAGCATGTTGTCGCCACCGCCGCTGGCCACCCATGCCTGCGGGCTCAAACCGAGGGCCGCGGCGGCCTGTGGGCGCAGGGTGCCGATACAGTCGCCAGCTTCGACCAGCGTCGGCAGCGCCGCCAGCAGGCGCTCGCCGGGCGCGATACGTTGCAGCACATCGGCCGCCCAGGCGCGGCGGCGCACGTCGTAGTAGCCGGTGCCGGAGGCATCGCCGGGCTCGCTGCAGGCGCGGTCGGTCAGCCAGTAATTCAGGTAGTCGTGGGGCAGCAGAATATGGCTGATGCGGGCGAACAGTTCGGGGTGATGGCGCTGGGTCCACAGCAACTTGGACACGGTGTAGCCGGGCGCAATCACCAGCCCCAAGCGTTCGAGCGAGCCTTGGGCGCCACCCAGCGCATCGAGCAGTTGCTGATTCTCGGGCGCAGTCTCGGTATCGCACCAGAGCTTGGCTGGGCGCAGCACCTGGCCCTTGCTGTCGAGCAGCACCAGGCCATGCTGCTGGCCAGACACCGCCAGTGCGCGGATCGCCCGGCCCTCGACACCGGCCTCACGCAGCGCACCCGCTACCGCGATGGCCAGTGCCCGCAGCCAGTCCGCCGGCTCCTGCTCGCGCCGGCCATCACGGCCGTGGGGCGGTGCATGGGTGGCGCTGCCCAGGCCGAGCACTTGGCCACTGCCGGCGTCCAGCACCAGGGCCTTGGTGCCTTGGGTGCCGCAGTCGATGCCGAGGAACAGTCCGTCCATGTCGAAAGCCTCCGTGTCAGTCGCCGAGGACCTGGCGCAGGGTTTCACTCACGCCGACTTCGCGCAAGCTGTCGTACAGGCGCTCGAAGGCGCTGACGAAGGCCTTGGACGCCGGGATTGCCGTGCCGAAGATTGCCTCGTCGCCGAGTACCCGGGCGGCCAGGCCGTCGCGCTGCGCCACCCGAGCCTGGCAGTCGGCAGCGCGCGGGTCGGGGATGTTGTAGTGGTTGCCGCGCTCATCGATGCCACGCAGGTACAGGGCCCACGCCGCCACCACCAGGGCCACGCGCTCCAGCGGCTTGCCGTCGGCAATCAGGCGGTTGGCGGTGGGCACGATGAACTTGGGGAATTTCGACGAGCCGTCGGAGCACACGCGTTCCAGCTGGTCAGCGATGGCGCGATTGGCGAAGCGTTCGGTGAGGCTGTGCTTGTAGCGCGCCAGGTCGATGCCCGGCACCGGGGCCAGTTGCGGGGTCACGACCTGGTCCATGAAGGTGCGCATGTAGCGGCGCAGCAACGGGTCGGCGAGGGTTTCGTGGACGAAGCGATAGCCTTGCAGGAAGCCCAGGTAGGTGAGCGCCAGGTGGCTGCCGTTGAGCAGCTTGATCTTCATTTCTTCATAAGGCGTGACGTCGTCGGTGAACTGCACGCCGACGTTTTCCCAGGCCGGGCGGCCGGCGACGAACTTGTCTTCCACCACCCATTGCAAAAACGGCTCGCACACCACTGGCCAGGCATCGTCGACGCCGTGGCGCTCGAGCAGCTGCTGACGGTGGGCCGGGCTGGTCATTGGGGTGATGCGGTCGACCATGGCGTTGGGGAAGCTGACGTGGTGGGCGATCCATTGGGCCAGGTCGGGGTTCTGCAGGTGGGCAAAGGCCAGCAGGGCTTTGCGGGCGACGTTACCGTTGTGTGGGAGGTTGTCGCAGGACATCACCGTGAATGGCCCGCTGCCGGCGGCGCGGCGGCGGCGCAGGGCTTCGCAGAGGAAGCCGAACACGCTCTGCGGGGCTTGCGGGTTGGCCAGGTCGTGCTGGATCTGCGGCAGGTCGGCGCGGAACTCGCCGGTGCTGTCGTCGATGCAGTATCCGCCTTCGGTGATGGTCAGCGAGACGATGCGGATGGCGGGTTCGGCGAGCTTGGCCAGCAGCGCTTCGGCGCCGTCTTCGGCCAGCAGCATGCCGTTGATGGCGGCGATCACGCGGACTTGAGTGTCGGGTTGGTCGCCCAGTTCGAACAGGGTGTAGAGGTGGTCTTGCGCGGCCAAGGCGTCACGCATGGCGCGGTCCTCGTGGCGCAGGCCGGCGCCGCAGATGGCCCAGTCGAGGCCTTCGCCCAGGTTCATCAGGGCGTCGGTGTAGGCGGCCTGGTGGGCGCGGTGGAAGCCACCGACGCCGATGTGCACGATGCCCTGGCGCAGATGCGTTGGGTCGTAGCTGGGGCGGGCGACCGCCAGGCGGGGGAGGTTGTGTTGGTTGAGTTTCATCCTGAGGGTCCTTAGGCCGCCTGTTGCAGGCGCTTGTCGAGGGCTTGGCCATTGCTGTCGAACAGGTGGCAATGGGCGGGGTCGAAGGTCAGCTCCAGGGCCTCGCCGAAGGTCGGCGCGAAGTCCCCGCGCACGCGCACGGTGAGCATCTCGCCGGATGCGGCGCGCACATGGCAGTAGCTGTCGCTGCCCAGCCGCTCGCTGACATCGGCCGTCACCTGCAGCGAGCCCAGGGTGCCCTGGCAGGCATGGCTGATGGTCAGATGTTCCGGCCTGATCCCCAGCGTCACCTGGCTACCGGTATGCAGTTCCCCCGCGCACAGCGGCAGGACGATGCGCGCACCACACTCCAGTGCCACCTCGCACTGGTTGCCTTGATTACGACTCAGGTGCCCGCGCAAGAACCCCATCTTCGGCGTGCCGAGAAAACCCGCGACGAACAGGTTGGCCGGGTGGTGGTACAGCTCTAGCGGCGAGCCCACTTGCTCGATGCGCCCGCCATTGAGCACCACCACCTTGTCGGCCAGAGTCATGGCCTCGACCTGGTCGTGGGTCACGTAGATCATGGTCGCCGCCAGCTCCTGGTGCAGGCGCGCCAGCTCCAGGCGCATCTGCACGCGCAGGGCGGCGTCGAGGTTGGACAGCGGTTCGTCGAACAGGAAGATCTTCGGGTTGCGCACGATCGCGCGGCCGATCGCCACCCGCTGGCGCTGGCCGCCGGAGAGCTGGCGAGGTTTGCGTTCCAGCAACGGTTGCAGCTCGAGGATGCGTGCGGCGTTGTCGACCTTGGCGGTGACCTCGTGCTTGGCAACGCCGGCCAGGTCCAGGGCGAAGGACAGGTTCTTGCGCACGGTCATGTGCGGGTACAGGGCGTAGGTCTGGAACACCATGGCCAGGTCGCGCTTGGCCGGGGCGGTGTCGGTGATGTCGGCGCCGTCGAGGGTGATGCTGCCGCTGCTCACTTCTTCCAGGCCGGCGATCACGCGCAGCAGGGTGGACTTGCCGCAGCCGGAGGGGCCGACGAACACCACGAACTCGCGGTCGCGCACGTCGAGGTCGATGCCCTTGATGATGGCGTGGCCATCGAAGCCTTTGTGCAGGTTGCGGATTTTAAGGTCAGCCATGGGGGGCCTCCAGGGGAGTGGTGCAAGGGCTTTTGGGATGTAGAAAGGCTGCTGGTGCCGGGACCGCTTTGCGGTCCTTTCGCGACACAAGGCCGCTCCTACAGGCAACCGCGATCCCCTGTAGGAGCGGCCTTGTGTCGCGAAAGGGCTGTAAAGCAGCCCCAGCAGGCTTGAAGGCGAAACTCATTTCACAGCCCCAAACGAAAGCCCGCGCACCAACTGCTTCTGGCTGATCCAGCCAAAGATCAGGATCGGCGCGCAGGCCAGGGTCGAGACGGCCGAGAGCTTGGCCCAGAACAGCCCTTCGGGACTTGAATAGGAGGCCACCAGCGCGGTCAGCGGGGCGGCGGCGGACGAGGTCAGGTTCAGCGACCAGAACGCCTCGTTCCAGCACAGGATCAACGACAGCAGCAACGTCGAGGCCAGCCCGCCGCGGGCGATCGGCAGCAGCACGCGGACGATCTCCTGCCAGGTGCCGGCGCCGTCCAGCCGCGCCGCTTCGAGGATGTCCACGGGGATGTCCTTGAAGTAGGTGTACACCATCCACACCACGATCGGCAGGTTGATCAGGGTGTACACGATGACCAGCGCCAGGCGCGAATCGAGCAGGCCGAACTGCTTGGCCAGCAGGTAGATCGGCATCAGCACGCCCACCGGCGGCAGCATCTTGGTCGACAGCATCCACAGCAGCGTGCGCTTGGTGTGGCGGGTTTCGAAGAAGGCCATCGAATACGCCGCCGGCACGGCGATGAGCATGCACAGCAGGGTCGCCGAGAACGAGATCAGCACCGAGTTCCAGGCATAGGCGAAGTAGTCGCTGCGCTCGTTGATGTGCAGGTAGTTCTCCAGCGTCGGCGCAAAGATGAACTGCGGCGGTGTGGCGAAGGCGTCCAGCTCAGTCTTGAAACTGGTCAGCAGCATCCACAGGATCGGGAAGAAGATCACCAGGGCGATGGCCCAGCACAGCAGGCCGAGCAGGGCGTTCTTCAGGGTGCGGGTTTGCTTGAGTGTCAGCATGGCGGGCTCCTCAGCTGCGCGCGGTGAGGTTCTTGCCGATCATGCGGACCAGCACGATGGCGGCGATATTGGCGATCAGCACGGCGATCAGGCCACCGGCCGACGCCATGCCCACGTCGAACTGCAGCAGCGCCTGGTTGTAGATCAGGTAGGCGAGGTTAGTGGACTCGAACCCCGGGCCGCCGCTGGTGGTGGTGAAGATCTCGGCGAACACCGACAGCAAAAAGATCGTCTCGATCATCACCACCACGGCGATGGGGCGCGCCAGGTGCGGCAGGGTCAGGTGCCAGAAGATCGCCAAGGGGCCTGCGCCATCCAGGCGCGCGGCTTCCTTCTGCTCCTGGTCCTGCGACTGCATGGCGGTCATCAGGATCAGGGTGGCGAACGGCAGCCACTGCCAGGAGACGATCAGGATGATCGACAGCAGCGGGTAGTGCGCCAGCCAGTCCACCGGTTGCGCGCCGAACAGGCGCCACACGGCGGCGAGGATGCCCGACACTGGGTGCAGGATCAGGTTCTTCCACAGCAGCGCGCTGACCGTGGGCATGATGAAGAACGGCGAGATCAGCAGCACCCGCACCACGCCGCGGCCCCAGAACTCGCCGGCCTCCAGCAGCGCGGCAATCAGCACGCCCAGCACCACGCTGATCGCCAGCACGCTGCCGACCAGGGTCAGGGTATTCAGGGCGCCGGGCATGAAGCCGGCGTCGGTGACGAAGAAGCTAAAGTTCTCCAGGCCCACGAACGGGTTTTCGCCGGGGTACAGCAGGTTGTAGCGGATCAGCGAGAAATACAGGGTCATGCCCAAAGGCACGATCATCCACAACAGCAGCAGCGCCACCGAAGGGCTGACCAGGAACCAGCCGGGGCCGACGCGGCGTTTGCCGGGGCGCGCGCTGGCGAGGCTCTGGGTGTCGAGGGCCGATGTGTTCATGGCGACTCCGTGTGCATCGGGAAGGGGGCACCGCGCCGGGGTTCGGCGCGGACGGGGGCGCTGCGGGTTACTTGGGGTAACCGGCGCGCTTCATCTCGCGTTCGGTGGACTGCTGGGCGGCGGCCAGCACTTGATCCACTTTCATCTGCCCGGTGAGGGCGGCGGCGAACAGCTTGCCAACCTGGGTGCCGATGGCCTGGAACTCGGGGATGGTCACCAGCTGGATGCCCACGTAGGGCACCGGCTTGAGGGTGGGGTGGTTGGGGTCGACGCGCTTGAGTGATTCGAGCGTGACCTTGGCGAATGGCGCAGCGGCCAGGTACGCGTCGCTGTAGGTCGAGGCGCGGGTGCCGGGCGGCACGTTGGCCACGCCTTCCTGCTCGGCCACCAGCTTGCCGTAGGCCTCGGAGGTGGCCCAGGTGGCGAACGTCCTGGCGGCGGCCTTGGATTTGGAACTGGTGGGGATCGCCAGCGCCCAGGAGTAGAGCCAGGTGGCGCCTTTGTCGGTGACTTGTTTGGGCGCGAAGGTGAAGCCGACCCGGTCGGCGACCTTGCTCTGGGTCTTGTCGGTGACGAACGAGCCGGCGACGCTGGCATCGACCCACATCGCGCACTTGCCGCTGTTGAACAGCGCGAGGTTCTCGTTGAAGCCGTTGCTGGAGGCGCCGGGCGGGCCGTATTGCTTGAGGGTGTTCACATAGAAAGTCAGCGCGTTCTTCCACTCGTTGCCGCTGAATTCGGGTTGCCATTGCTCATCGAACCAGCGCGCGCCGAAGGCGTTGGCCACGGTGCCGATCAGCGCCATGTTCTCGCCCCAACCGGCCTTGCCGCGCAGGCAGATGCCGTACTGGCCCTGGTCGGGTTGGTTGAGCTTGGCGGCGAATTCGCCGAGCTGGCTCCAGGTCGGTTGCTCGGGCATGCTCAGGCCGGCTTGCTGGAACAGGTCCTTGCGGTAGTAGGTGATCGAGGCTTCGGCGTAGAAGGGCAGGGCGTACAGCGTGCCATTGGCCGACAGGCCGTTGCGTACCGAGGGGAACACGTCGTCGAGGTTGTAGTCGGCGGGCAGCTCGGTCATCGGCGCCAGCCAGCCCTTGGCACCCCACAGCGCGGCTTCGTACATGCCGATGGTCAGCACGTCGAACTGGCCACCCTGGGTGGCGATGTCGGTGGTCAGGCGCTGGCGCAGCACGTTTTCTTCGAGTACCACCCACTTGAGCTGGATGTCCGGATGCTGTTGTTCGAACACCTTGGCCAGGCGCTGCATGCGGATCATGTCGTTGTTGTTGACCGTGGCGATGGTCAGGGTGTCGGCGGCCTGGGCATACAGCGGCAGGCTGAGGCAGGCGGCGGCCAGGCAGGCCTTGATCGAGTCGTTCATCAGTGAACTCCCTTATTGTTTTTGTATCGCTCGGCGCTGATTACACCCGTGCACAGCGGCGTCGACAAAGCCTCGCCTGCACCTTGGCTGATACTTTTTTGCGGTGCAGATCGGCATGCGCACCCTCTGTAGGAGCGGCCTTGTGCCGCGAAAGGGCTGCAAAGCAGCCCCGGCACCCTGCACTGAAGATGAAGATTGCCGGGGCCACTGCGCGGCCCTTTCGCGGCACAAGGCCGCTCCTACAGACCTTGCGTCTGGAAGACGCGTGCCTTAGTCAGGCCCGGTTCTGCTCGGTCAGCCGCTGGGTCACCAGGCTGCGGTAGTCCGAAGGGGTCATGCCCTTGAGTTGCAGGAAGCGCCGGTTGAAGTTCGACAGGTTGCTGAAGCCTGAATCGAAGCACACCTCGGTCACCGGCAGCTCGCCCTTGGCCAGCAGCTCGCAGGCCTTGCTTACCCGCAGCCGGTTGACGAACTCGACGAAACCGCGCCCGGCAGCCTGTTTGAAAAACCGCGAGAAGTAGGTTGGCGTCATGCCCAGATGCTCGGCCACCTCGTTCTGGCTCAGGTCCTGGGCGTAGTGCTGGAAGATGTAGTCCACCGCCCGGTTGATACGCTCGACGTTGTGCTCGTCGGCCAGTTGCGAGGAAGTGACGGTGGACAGCAGTTGAAAGTCGTCGCAGGCGGCCAGCTGCTCCATCAGGATAAAAAAGTATCCCAGCCGGGTCATGCCGCGGCTGTCGGCGATACGCTGCAGCAGCTGGCCGCTCTCCTTGATCAGTGCCGGATCGCGGAACTCGATGCCATAGCGCGCCCGGGCAAGCAGCGGGGCCAACTGGTTGAGCTCGGAGAACACCTGGCTGCCATCCTCGAGCACTTCGTCGGTGAAGTTCACCAGCATGTCACGCTTGCCCACCACCTCGTCGGGGGCGACCTGGCTGATCCAGTTGTGCGGCAGGTTCGGCCCGGTGAGGAACAAGGTGTCGGGGGCGAAGTTGCCGATGTAGTCGCCAATGAACACCTTGCCCGAGCTGGCCACGATCAGGTGCAGCTCGTACTCCTTGTGGAAGTGCCAGCGCACCAGCGGGCTGGGGAAGCCGTGCTGGCGGTAGATCAGCGAGTGGCCTTCGTGGTCGTCCATCAGCTCGTAGGACGGATCGGTGACTTTGCTCGTTCTGGGCATGGCGCTGACTGAGCCTTGGGGACGAGGCGTCATCGTAGCGCGAAGTATCAGGGGCAGGCAGCTCCCCGCACCCATCAACGCAAATCCCCGTAGGAGCCGGCCTTGCCGGCGAAGGCGTCCGATCATGCAGCGCTGGTGTGACGGCTGACGCACTCGCCGGCAAGGCCGGCTCCTACCGTGACACTGGGCCGATCAGCAGCAGTCCTACAGTCATTCTTCCCGTGTTCGTGTAGTCCATTTCCCAAAGGGGCCTTTTCCATCCGTTTGCCCGTTGTGGCCCCGGGAAGGTCGCTTTAGTCTCGCCCTGCTCGTCGTGCTTCACCCGCCAGGGTTGCCCGAACTGCTGGGCATAACGCTGCGCAAGGATCGCGCGGTGTGGTCCGGGGCCTGGTGGGTTGGGGCGCGGCGAGCGCTTTCTTTATCAAGCCAGGGGGTGGGCCATGGACAACGATGATCGAGGCAAGGGCGAAGGCGAACTGAAAATCATCAGCCTGGTGGACCGCATCAAACGGTACACCGTGCGCGACTGGGTACGGGCAATTCCCGGCATGCCGCCGCAGGAGGTACTGCAGGAGACGACCATCATCCTCGGCTGCATCACCGGGTTGACGCACCAGGCCTTGAGGCAGCCCAAGGAGGCGCAGACGCTGATGCGCGCCACCTACTACCTCAGTGGCATGGTCAAGGCAATGATCGAGGGACAGTTGCCAGGGAACCAGGCTGAGGAAGGCGACCGCGAGCCGTGATGCCTGGCCTGCGCTGAATATGGGCAGGGTGAGTTTCACACAAGCCGCTTCCGGCAAGTTCGGAAGCGGCTTTTTCATGCCCGCGGGCGAGGATAAACAATCCGTTTAAAAACGGGCTGGCAATTTCAGACGCGGCTGGCATACAGGTCCGGCTTGAATCCGTAGCCTGCATGCCTAGCTCACTGCTTCGAGCGCCTCGGAGTGCAATATCGATCTAGATTTGATGAAAGAACTTCTCAGTGAGGATTTTGCAGCTGTTGTTGTTTGCGTTGTGTGATGTGGTCGTCACGCTAGTGTTAACTAATTATGTATTCAAGGACTTGGTTGCGGGGTGGCGGTTTTGGGGGCTTTGTCGTATGCGGTAATACTGGGAGGGCTTTATCTTGAATTGATAGGTGGGCATGGTTTCGTCATGTTTTCATTGAAGAATTTGACGTTGGCCGAGTATGTTTCGCTGGTGGTTTTCAGTTTGGGGATGATGGCTTTTCATTTTGGTGTGTTGAGAATTTGGTAGGTGTGTCGAGTGTCTTTGTGTTGACCACAGAGGAGGTGAACGCTTGAATGATGTATAAGGCCTTATAAAAGATATTGCGACGTGAGCATCTGGGGGTTGATTTCGCTAACGATAGTTGATGTTTTTGTGACGTTGGCGTTGAGTCGATATGTATTCAAGGAGCTTGTTGCAGGTTGGCAATTTTGGGGCGCCTTTCTGTATGCGTCAGTCGTGGGCGGATTCTATTATGAGCTTATGAGTGGAGAGGGTTTTGTTTCTTTTGTCGTGGATGCATTGTCACCGATCGAATTTGTCTCGCTGGTGATATTCAGCTTGTTGATGGCTTTTTTTCATTTTTGGGCGTTGAAAATTTTGTAGGCGTGCAACCAGCGCGGCGCATCGCCGGCAAATCGCAGCGGCGAACCGCGGCTCCCACATCCGTTTCGGGCCAATCTATCTTGTGAGGTCTCTGCTGTCCGCCTTGGCGCATGACTCAAGTCTGGCGGTGCGGTATCAGCGCCATTGTTGGAACCGCGTCGTACAAACAAGGCGAACAGCCGAGGCGGTGCAGGCATGAACGGCCCGAAACAGTTGTGGGAGCAACTGTCTTGTTCTGCCTGTGCTGCCCTCATCGCTGGCAAGCCAGCTCCCACAGGTGCAGTGCAAGTCCTGAGAATAACGCGGTCGGGGTGGGAGCCGGCTTGCCGGCGATGTGCCGCGCGGGCGGCGCTCGATCTTGAGAGCACCGAAAAGCTCTTGCCAGGCGCCTGGTCGCCCTCATGCAATAGCTGCCTGGACTTTGTCCAGAAAGCTTGTAGGACCTCGGGAGGGGCTACACCCCAAGCCCAATGCCTCATAGGCCCAGTCGCTGCCGAGCCCTCAGCTCATCAACTGGCCCGTATGCGGCGCAGGCCTGCGGCCAATGCGATGGTCAGCGCCACTGCCACGCCCATGGCCAGGCTGATGGTCACGGCCACACCCAGCCGCTCGAGCAACCCCGCCACCACCAGGTAGAACGCAATTACCCCCACCGCCCCGATCGCATTGCCCCGTACCATCGCCGCCATTGCGGCACGCCCGCCCTGCACATGGGCGAATACCACCAACGGCCAGGCAATCACCGGGATCGGCGCCAGCATCCCGCTGGTCGCCGGGCCCAGCCAACTGGCCAGGCTGGTCGTGACCATCAGCAACGAAGTGGCGGACACCATGCGCAGCGGGATCTCCCAATAGCGGTGCCGAGGCCGGGTGAGGGTGTCGGGTTGCGGTTCCCGTCCGCTGACGCGTATCAGCACGCCGATCAGTAGCAGCGCCACGCCAATCGACAGGTACAGCCCGCCCCAGTGGGTGAAGGCATACGCCGCCACTCCATAGAACAGGATCGCCATCAACGCCGCCGAGGCCACCCCGGCCTTGCGCGTGGCGAACAGGTAGAACGCATAGGTGGCCTGCACCGCCGCCAGGCCGCCCAGCGCGCCGGGCACCGCGCCCAGGACAAAATCGGCGCCCTGTTCCAGGCACAGGAAGGTCATCACCAACCCCGAAGTGATCGGCAGGCCAGACAACAACCCGCCCAGCAGGCCACCCCAGCGCCGCGAGGCGAGGGAGATGGCCCACATCAGCAGCGGGGTGACGCAGAGTTTCAGGTAGAACAAGGTCATTGCGAGGGTATCCAGCCATGCAAGGGAGCGCCCGCCGTCGGCATTGGGTGGGGCGCGGGCAGATCAACCGCGGCTGGCTTCCAGCGCCTGCGCGAGGTCGGCAATGATGTCGTCGCTGTGTTCGATGCCGATCGACAGGCGCACCATGTCCCGCGGCACGCCGGCCTTCTCCAGCTCTTCGTCGTTGAGCTGGCGGTGGGTGGTGGAGGCGGGGTGGCAGGCCAGCGATTTTGCGTCGCCGATGTTCACCAGGCGCACCACCAATTGCAGCGCATCGATGAACCGCGCACCGGCCGCCTGGCCGCCCTGGATGCCGAACGACAGGATCGCCGCCGGCTTGCCGCCGGTGTAGCGCTTGGCCAGTTCATGTTCGGGGTGGTCGGGCAGGCCTGCGTACTTCACCCAGGCCACGTGTTCATGCCCTTGCAGGTAGCGGGCGACCTTGAGCGCGTTCTCGGTGTGGCGCTCCATACGCAGGGCCAGGGTTTCCAGGCCTTGCAGGATCAGGAAGGCATTGAACGGCGACAGTGCGGCACCGGTGTTGCGCAGCGGCACCACGCGGCAGCGGCCGATGAACGCGGCGGTGCCGAAGGCTTCGGTGTAGGTGACGCCGTGGTAGGACGCATCGGGGGTGTTGAGCAGGGCGAAGCGTGCCTTGTGCTCGGCCCAGGGGAACTTGCCCGAGTCGATGACGATGCCGCCAATGCTGGTGCCATGGCCACCGATGTACTTGGTCAGCGAATGCACGACGATATCGGCGCCGTGCTCGAACGGCCGGCACAGCACCGGGGTGGCCACGGTATTGTCGACGATCAGCGGCACGCCGTGGCGGTGGGCGGCGTCGGCCAGGGCCTGGATATCGACGATATTGCCGGCAGGGTTGCCGATGGACTCGCAGAACACCGCCTTGGTGCGTTCGTCGATCAGCGCCTCCAGCGCGGCGATGTCGTCGTGGGCGGCGAAGCGGGTGTGGATGCCCATGCGCGGCAGGGTGTGGGCCAGCAGGTTGTAGGTGCCCCCATACAGCTTGGCCACCGAGACGATGTTGTCGCCGGCTTCGGCGACGGTCTGGATGGCGTAGGTGACGGCGGCCATCCCTGACGCCACCGCCAGCGCGCCGACCCCGCCCTCGAGGGCGGCCATGCGCTGCTCGAGCACGTCGTTGGTGGGGTTCATGATGCGCGAGTAGATGTTGCCAGCCACCTTCAGGTCGAACAGGTCGGCACCATGCTGGGTGTCGTCGAAGGCGAACGAGGTGGTCTGGTAGATCGGCACGGCCACCGCCCTGGTGGTCGGGTCGGGGCTGAAGCCCGCGTGGATGGCGAGTGTTTCCAGCTTCATGCGGTCGGTCCTTGAGCGTGGGTGGAAGCGGCTGAGCATGGGCTGCGAGGTGCGAGAGGGTCAAGTCGTTCGGAGGGGCGGGGTACTCCAGTTGTGATCGTGCTGTCTGTCGTACTTGGTAACTTCTCATTGAAGTAATTTCGGAAGCGTCCGACATACAGGCGAACAGTGCGCCATTAGATTGCGAACCTCTTACAAGGGAGTTCGCAACATGGCTTATCACGGATATATGTCGATCACTGGCGCGCTGCAGGGTTTGATCTCGGCGGGCTGCTCTACACAGGACTCCATTGGCAACAAGTGCCAATTGGGTCACCGCGACGAGATCATGGTCCTCGCTTTCGACCATGGTCTCATCAATACCGACAACACCCGGCGCGCAATGCACCGGCCGGTCTATATCACCAAATTCGTCGACAAGGCCAGCCCTCTGTTGGCCCAGGCACTGGACGCGGGCGAACGGGTCGAGTGCGACATTCAGTTCTACCGCACCAGCGCCGCGGGCCTCCAGGAAAAATACTACTCGGTGAGGCTCGGCGGGGCGGTGATCGTCCAGCAGAACGTTGCCATGCCCCATGCCGTGCTGCTCAACGAGCAGGAGCCGCAAGAGCACCTGGCGCTGCGCTATCGGGATATCTCCTGGATACACCACGCGGCGGGGACTACCGGCTATGCGACCTGGGGGTAGGAATGAGGGCGTACTACGAGCAGCACGTCCCGTTGGACGACGACTTCTGGGAAGTCAGCCATGCGGCGGCGCGGCTGACGCAATACGCCTGCGAGGTGGCCGCACGATGCCTGGATGACGGCATGTTGCGGCTGCAGTTTACGCAGGAGATGGCGTATGTCGGGAAGGGCATTGTGGAGGATGTTCGGACGGGAAAGATATCTTCAGCGCAAGGAATGGAAAAGATAAGGGATGAGCATGTACTCCTAGTTAACCAATTATCGACATATCTGCGGATAGTTGCTGGTTTCGTATCGGGTGTATTAGTCGCAGGGACAGGTGTCGCTGTCTGCAAGGTGTCATTAGGGTTGGCATGTGGCGGGCTTGGGGTACCTATGATGCTTCATGGCTTCAATGCGATGTATGAAAATAGCCTTAATATTTATCTAAAGCGTTCGGATGTTGAAGGGCCTGTGAGAAGAGCTTATCAAAAAGTGGCGGTTCGGGTCGGTGGCAATGCTTCTCATGGAAATATAGCTTATGGAGTGGTTGATTTAGGGCTTTCAGCGTACGGGCTTGGAAGAAAGGTGATCGCACCGGGGGCTAGGCGACTTTGGCATTACATTGACTCGGATAAGGTAAGAGCATATAGAGCGATGGGGACTGGAACCAAAGCTTTTGAACTTGGGGTTGATGTGATGACTGGGCAGCAAATTTGGGTGGAAATTGAGAAGCAATAATTTGCGAACTGTCTTGGGGCTAGTAAGGTTTGATTTTTAAGATGGTGGATATGTATGCTATTAATTTATGTCGCTTTTTCAATACTCGGTCTTGCGGGTTCCCGCCTTCTTCGTTGTTTGGTCACGAAAAGGGGGGAGGAGCATCTCAGGCATGGCTTGGTGATTTTTTATAACTTTATCTTTGCTTTTATGCATATGACTGTAATTGCGCAGGATAAATACTTTTATGTTTATAAGCGGCCGGATGTGTTGGTATTTCATCCGTGGCTGGCATGGTTTGCGTGGTTACTTATGGTTCTGCATTTTTGGGCTAAATACAGTAACAATGATGTGAATTGCTTCCGCTGGAAAAAAGATATGGATCTGTTTAAGTAATGGTGGGCGAAAATGAGTATTATGGTTTTTGTTTTGGTCGTGGTATGGAGCTTTATCTCTTCACCGCTTTTGTTTTTGGTGCTTTCAGGAGCTGATCTGACTGAGGGCAAAGAGGTTATCGGCATTTTTACAACAGCGCGTTCGCGGCTTTCTACTACTTCAATATATTCCCTGGAGAGCATGGTGGCTTTGGTCCACCTCCTGAAGTGCTCCTGGATCATCCTTGGGTCGTCTGGCTTTCCATCCCGATGATCCTCTTCCACCTCTGGATGTTCCCAGGTCTGCGACCCGCTCATCTTCGCCTGCGCCGCAAATGGGACCCTACCTTCAAAAGCCACGATGACCCCTGACCCTACCGCTCCACCACCCCCTGCACCCGCGTCGTTTCCTCTTCCAGGTACGCCAGCAACGCCGCCACTTCGGTCTCCCCCAACCGCATATTGGGCATCGCCAGCTGGTTGTACTGCTCATACAGCAGCATCGCCAGCGGGTCTTTCTCCGCCAGCATCCGATCCGGTTCCATCATCCAGCGTTTCAGCCATTGCTCCTCGCGCTGACGGGTCACCCCCAGCAAGTCCGGCCCGATGCCGCGGGTGACGCCGCGCTCCGCATCGCCAACGGTATGGCAGGACGAGCACCGTGTGCGGAACAGCTGCTCGCCGGCACTGGGGGTGCGAATCTCCGGCGCCTGGTTGTAGTCGTTGCTGGCGCTGGCCTGCTTCCAGTTGTGCAGGCTGTTGGCCAGGCGGTCGGCGAGGATGTACGGGCTTTCGAAGGGCGAGGCCTTCATCCAGCGGCCGGTGGCCTGGTTGCCGATGATCAGGCTGAGGTTGTGGTCCTTCGAGCGGCCGTTCTCCAGGCCTTCGATGTACAGCCCCAGGCTGCGGCGCAGTTGCTCGATGTCGGCGGCTTCACCGGTGAGCAGGGTCCAGCCGGGGCCGATGGCGAATTTCTCGGCGTAGCGTTTGAGGGTGGTGGGGGTGTCGTTGTAGGGGTCGATGCTGATCGAGTAGATGAAGATGTCCTGGCCGACGCGCTCGCCCAGCAGTTTCTGCACCTGGCGCAGGCGTGCGGTTTCCACCGGGCAGGAATCGCCGCAGCCGGTGAAGATGAAGTTGATGGCGACCACTTTGTCCTTGATCAGGTCGTCGAAGAAACGCACCTGCTTGCCGTCCTGGGTCAGCAGCGGGATGTTGGGGAAGTAGTTGGCGCCCCAGGGGGTGTCGGGCTCGCTGCTGGCGCTGGTCGGGGGCAGGGCGCAGGGGAGGCTGAGGATGAGCAGCAGGGGGAGCAGCAGGCGCCAGGTGCGGGGCATGGTCTTACCCTCTTGGGTATCTGATGGGGCCTGCGGTGCAGGCCATCGCCGGCAAGCCGGCTCCCACAGAGACCGCGAAAGATGTGGGAGCCGGCTTGCCGGCGAAAGGGGCGCAGCGCGCCCCCCGCCTTGTTTCACTTGACGCTCAGCGGTGCGGTCACCACCTGCCCGAGCGCCGATTTCACCGTCACTGTCGGCGGCGAGGCCGGGCCGCTGCCGGTGGTGGTCACCGACAGCTTCCAGCGTGCGCCGCTGCCGCTGACGGTCAGCGTGGCCAGGCCCAGGTCCAGCGGGCCGCTGGTGGTGGTGGCGCTCACGCGGATGCTGTTGTTGCTGGCTACCGTGGTGGTGCCGGCCACATCCCAGGTCCAGCGGTTGTTGCTGCGCAACTGCACCGTGGCGCTGCTGACCTGGATCGTGTCGGCGGCCACCGCCGGCGACACGGCGACACTCACCGTGGCCGGGTTCACCGACTCCAGGCCTTTGGCGTCACGCGCCAGGTAGGTGAAGCTGGCGGTGAACGGGCTGGCGACCGTGGCCGGCGGGGTGTAGGTCACCTGGGTGCCGTTGCTGCTCACCGCACCCATGCCTGAGTCGGGCTGGGCCAGGCCACTGACCGTCAGCGGCAGGTTGCCGTCGGGGTCGGTGTCGTTGGCCAGCACGTTGAGCACGATCGGCTTGCCGGCGCTGGTGGCGGCGCTGTCGTTCACGGCCACCGGTGGCTTGTTGGCGGGGTCGTTGTTGCCACCGTCATCGCCGTCGGCGCGGCGGAAGGTCGGCAGGGCGGCGGAGCTGACGTACTGCACGCCATCCCAGCCGGGCAGGGGCGTCGGCATCAGCTGGAACTGGCCGGGGTGCTCGATGTCCCAGCGCAGCAGCATCGAGGTGTCCTCGTGCTGGGTGTTGTGGCAGTGCTCCATGTAGGTGCCGGCGAACTCGCGGAAGCGGATGGCCATTTCCACCTCCTCCGAGGAGTCGCTGTCCGGTCCGATGCGGTACACGTCCTTGCGCGCCCACTTCTCCCATTCCGGCGGCGCCTTGCCGTCGCGGCTGAGGATCACCCCTTCTTCGAAGTGCACGTGCACCGGGTGGCTCCAGCCGTTGCCGCCGTTCTTGATCTTCCACACCTCCATCGTGCCGTCGCCGCTGAAACCGCCATCGGTGGCTTCGTTGGCCAGCTGCGGGGCGGCGCTGATCCGCCGTGGGTCCATGGTGTAGCCGAAGCCGCCGTCGGTCTTGATGGTCCAGGGCGTGCTGTCGGTGCCGTCCGAGCGGCCGAAGATGAACTCGCGGTGGCGGGCGGCCTTGATTTTGGCCTGGTCGGCGGTGTCACCCGGGTTGATGGACAGGGGGATCATCACCAGGCCTGCGGCCTTGCCGGGCTTGGCGGGCTCATACAGCGCCGGGTTCATGCTCACGTCCTGGCCGCTGTAAGGCTGCACCACCAGTTGCAGGAACTTGCCGACCGCAGGGTCGCCCTTGTCCCATTCCGGGCCGTTGCTGGCCTGCTTGATCACCGCCTTGTACTTCTCCGACAGCACGTCGGCCAGGGCGATGGGCTGTTTCGGGCCCTTGCCGGTGTCGTGTTCCATCAGGTTGACGAAGTACAGCTTGTCACCCACGTTGATCCCGTTCTTGGCGAAGTTGACGATGATGTCGTAGCGCTCGGCGATGCCCTGCAGCGGCAGGATGGCGTTGTTGTCCTGCAGGTCGCCGTTGCCGTTGAGGTCCAGGGTGCCGTCGAACGGCACAGCGTGTTCCATGATGTTGCCGTCGTTGGCGATCATGTGGAACGGCACGCGGTTGTAGGACACATTCGAGCCCGACGGGCCCTTGAACTCGCCGCTGTTGCCGGCCACTTCGCGCACCAGGGCGAACTTGAAGTAGCGCGACACCGAGCCGTTGAGGATGCGGAAACGGTAGCTGCGTGCGCGCACCTTGAGCTTGGGCTGGTACTGCCAGTTGACCAGGATCTGGTCACCCAGGAAGCCGTCGGTGTTGAACGGGTTGAACCACAGCTGGCCGTTGGCATCCCAGGCCTTGTCGGCGATCACCAGGTTGACGTCATAGTCGCGGTTGCCCCAGGGCATCGCACTGCCGCTGGGGAAGCGCAGGTTGACGCCGTCCTGCAGGGCCTCGTTGCCGCGGTCGAGCGCCGAGTAGTAGTTCATCATCACCGCGTTGCCCTTGTAGACGTTTTGTGCGGTGAAATCGAGCATGTGGTCGTGGAACCAGTGGGTGCTCATGGTCTCGCGCCAGTCGCCACGGATCTTGATGCTGCCGTTCTCGCAGGTCTTGATGCCTGGCGAGGCATCGTTGACGAACAACGTTTCGCCCGGCGAGCAGGGGAACGCTGCGCGCGGGTCCTGGGCGCGGGTGTTGATGGTGTCGTAGCCAGCCAGCTGGATCGGCCAGCGGTAGTCGTAGTACTGGCCGGGGAAGAAGTAGGCGTTGGCGAAGCCGTCGCTCTCGGCCGGCGAGTGGCCGTTGTGCTCGTGGGTGGAGATGGTGTGCAGGCCAAAACCGTTGTTGGCCGACGGATCGATCGGCAGGGCGTTGTAGTGGCGCATCAGCACCGGCTGGCCGTAGCGCACCATCAGCAACTTCACTGGGAAGGTGCCGTCGAAGGTCCACAGCGCCTTGTGGTTCTGCAGCGGCATTTTCGGGTGGAAGCGCGTGTCGATGCCCTTGGTGGTCCCCAGGGTGGTGGGGATGTCCGAGGTCTGGTAGTACAGGCCACCCGGGCCGAATTCGCCCTTGCTGTAGCCGTGCAGCTGCTTGCGGTCACGCAGGCCCTGGTTGATGCGCGCGCCGGCTTGCGCGGTCTTGAACGCGGCCTGTGGGTAGAACTCGTTCCAGCGCTGGTGCGACCAGCCTTTTCCTGGCGGCCGCCCTTCGGCGGGCGAACCCACGCCGGTGCGGTTGAGGAACATCTCGATCTGCGCCTTCCACGGGTTGCGGTCGAGTACGTTGGCATACTGCGACGGGAAGGGCGTGAGCCCCGGCTGGGTGAGGAAGGCTTCCAGCGCATTGCCGTTGGGGCTGCTGCGGGCGACGATGTTCGGGTCTTGCGCGGGGGCGGGCCCGAGGATCGGTGGTGGGAACGTCAGCTCGTAGGGCGGTGTGGCCGGGTCGAGCTTTTCCGGGCCAAATTCTTCGAACAGCAGCAGTTGCTGGGTGAACGGCTCGGCCCCGAACAGCGGGCTGGGCTTGCCGTTGGTGGGGTACTTGCGTGAGGTCTGCTGCGCCGGTGGCAGCACGTTGTCGGTGGTCACCGTGGCGCGGGTGCCGTAGACGCCATTGCTCAGCTCCAGCGAACCTTCGTTGGCCTCGGGCATGCTCTTGAGCGCTTCCAGCGCCGCCGCCGCGGCCACCGGGTCGGCGGGCGGGTCGCTGTAGGCCGAAGGGTCGGTGGGCGGTGGTTGGCTCACGTCGTCCAGCGATCCGGCAACCGCGCCAACCAGCCCGAAGCTGAGCAGCAGCGCCGTGACGGAGGACAACCTGAACACCTGTAGGGATGTTGCAGCTGGTCTTTTCATTGCGGAATGCCCCGTGTTGTGCAGCCGGGCATCTGTTGCCCACCCGAACGGATGGCGCCGTGCCCTGTACAGGGCATGAGCAACCACTGTGCCAAACGGAAGGTGGCCAAGGGCCAGATATTTCAAGATGTTACAAAAGATGCGAACGCGTAACGCTCAGGGTTTGCCGCAAACCTGGGGATAGGCCCCCACTCCTGGGTGGGGAATCCGGCCCTACAGGCCTGTGCAGGCCTTGCCTCGGCCAAGGCTTCTTGGCACCCTTTGCCCGCCATTGCCTGTCGCCAAACCCGTTGAACAAGGAACCCCAAGGTGAGCTGGGAAAAAGTCGGTAAAACCCTCGCGGGCCTGCTGGTCGTCGTGGTCATTGCCACCGCGCTCTTCGCAGGGTTACGCGACGACGACCGTCTCGAGGCGCGCCTGACCTACTCGCACCTCACCTACCCAGGGCAGTTCAACGAGCGCATCAGCCAGGCCAATGCATTGCTCAAGTACGAGCGCCTGCATGGGTTGATCAGTGAGGTCGGCAATGGTGCGCTCAATCATCCGCAGGTGGACAGGCTGGTCGAACTGGCCCAGGCGCCGTACCTGCAACTGTTCGCCCGGCCCTTCGAGGCGGGTTTGGTGGACCACCGCACCGGGCTGCTGATCGAACTGGCCAACCCGCGCCAGACCCCGTTGCACGACGTGCATATCCGCCTGCCGGCCAAGGGCCTGGTGCAGATTCGCGATGCCATGGGCAACGACACGTTGCTGCCGGCTCCCACCAGCAGCATCGAGATTCCGACCCTCGATGCACTGGGCGAGAGCCGGGTCTGGGTGTACTTCGATGCCGACTATTCGCAGATCCGCCAGGGCGGCATCAGCATCCGCCACGCCGATGGCAGCGCGGATATCCAGGTGTACCGCGAGGTGATCGGCTTCCCGTCGCTGGTCGCGCGCTACAGCCGTGAACTGATGGTGCTGCTGGGCGCACTGCTGCTCGGTGTGCTGTGGCTGGGCTATCGTGCCGGCACGCGTCGGGCGCCCGCTCACGGCTGAGCGGCGCCGGCCTGGTTATTTGTTGTTGATGCACTGCGACTGCATCACATAGCGCACGGTGCGCAGGGTGCCTTGGCTATCTTCGAACGTCATCAGCCGCGGCACCACCTCGCAGGTGCGTGGGTCGGCGGACTGGCGCACGAAGCGTGCGACGTCCAGGGGCATGCCGTAGCGGTAGTCGACGATCTGCGGCATGGGCTTGGCGCGTTTGGCCGCATAGGCCGCCACGGCCTGTTGGTGTTCGCTCTGCAGTTGTTCGCTGCGCTGCGCGTTGAAGCCCGTGGCCTGGGCCGAGCACGCCAGTGCCAGCAGCAGGGCGGTGAGGGTCGGGCGTAGCATGGTGAGCCTCCGAAAGTGTTCAGGTTTCGTAGCCCACGCTAATGAGTGCCCCCCAACAGCGGCATGACGCCAGGGTTACAGTTGCGCAAGGTGGCGGTTCATGGCCGCGCCGCGTCGCCCTCCTATCCGACTGCTCATGCTCAACCGCCCCAGGGCGCACGCATGACGCGATTGTAATTTGCCGATCACCTTGCCGTTATCCCGCGCCTGCGAGCATCTGCCTCGGCCGAAGGGGCTGGGTGCGCATGCGCTTGGCCAGACCAGGGACGCTCCAGCGCCGAGGCCGTAAAAAAACAACAGCCGCAAAGGAGCATCGGATGAGAAACGGTCCAACACTTTCCCTGGCCGCTTTGGTGGCGCTGACGGGCCCCGCGGCCTGGGCTGGCGACGACAGTCAGGAAGGGTTCATCGAGGGCAGCCGCCTGAATGTGCTCAACCGCAATTTCTACTTCAACCGCGACCATCGCGATGGCCCGGCGCCGACCTATAACAGCGGCAAGGCCAGCGACAATGGCTACTCCGAGGCTTGGGCCCACGCCATCATCACCCGCTTCGAGTCCGGCTACACCCAGGGCACCGTGGGTGTGGGGGTGGACGCTTTCGCCATGCTAGGCCTGAAGCTCGACACCGGGGGTGGGCGCAACGGCGGGCGCAGTTCGTTCGACGTACTGCCGGTGGACCGCGACGGTCAGGCCCGTGACGAATACAGCAAGGTCGGCGGCGCCGCCAAGCTGCGCCTGTACGACACGGTGCTGCGGGTGGGCGATGTGTTCCCGGTCAACCCGGTGGTGGCGGCCGGCGACTCGCGCCTGTTGCCGGAAAGCTTCCGCGGGGTGACGGTGGAGAACACCAGCCTCAAGGGCCTGACCCTGCAGGGTGGGCGCCTGCATGCCATGAGCCAGCCGGTGTCCAGCGACTTGCGCGACAATTTCGTGACCTTCTATGGTGGCCCGGTGGACTCGCCGTGGATTGCCTATGGTGGCGGCGACTACGCAGTCAACGACTATGTCAGCGTCAGCCTGTTCGGCAGTCGTCTGAAGGATGTGTGGAACCAGTACTACGCCGGTACCAGCGTGACCTGGCCGCTGGGTGACGAGCTGGCGTTGATCGGTGGTTTCAACTTCTACAACGCCAAGGATGAAGGGCGCCAGCGCCTGGGCCAGTTCGACAACGACATCTGGAGCGCCAAGCTCGGTATCCGCTATGGGGCCCACACGGTGGCGCTCACGCATCAGCGCAACAACGGTGACGATGACTTCGACTACCTGCGCCAGTCCGATTCGATCTTCCTCGACAACTCCATCCAGTACAGCGATTTCAACTCGCCGAAGGAGCGTTCGTGGATGCTGCGATACGACTTGAACATGGCGGCTTATGGGGTGCCGGGGTTGAGTTTCATGACCCGTTATGGGCGCGGCAGCGACGCCGACTACAGCCACGCCAACGCTTTCTACATGCGCCGTGACGGCAATGGCGATCCGCTTACCGACCAGAAGCGTTGGGAGCGTGATGTGGAGGTCAAGTATGTGGTGCAGACGGGGGCGGCCAAGGACCTGTCGCTGCGGGTGCGCCAGGCTACCACGCGGGCTACGGCGTTCGAGTCTGACCTCGATGAGGTGCGGTTGATCGTGGAGTATCCGCTGTCGATCTTGTGATCATGAGAATTCACCTTCAGAAGCTTAAGTGCTCCTTTGGTTACAGGTGAATGTTTTGGCGCCTCGATGAGGCGCTTTTTTTGTGTTCTTCATGAGGTTCTGGGGAGGGCTGGGTTGTGTGTGATATTGGATCGGCTTGTGGTCGAATTGGTTGGTTAGTTGGTTAGTTGGTTAGTTGGTTAGTTGGTGGATTGGTTAGTTGGTTTTGAAGTTGTGTGAATATCCATTTGCTTTGGTGACGCTTATTCACCTTTCCGCCCTTACGGCGGCTTACTTTGGTCTTGGCCAAAGTAAGCAAAGCCGCTCGCTCCCATCATACGGCCCCTACGCTGCGCTCCGGGGTTCCCTCACTCCGGTCTTGCTCCCGGGAGTACGCACCGAAGGGCCATCCATGGCCCATCGGTGCTCGACGGGCATCCATGCCCGTCGCCTCCCTCCGCAAGCCCTCCGATCGGCCTCCTGAAGTCGCGAAGTTAGGGGCGGCGCCTATATTGGCGCTGCTGTCGCTAGTTGGTTGTTGTGTTGGATATTAAATTGCATTCGCCGGCACAGCCGGCTCCTGCGCGTGTACGAACTTTTAATTGCACACCGTCCGTGGGAGCCGGCCTTGCCGGCGAACAGGCCATTACAAACAACAGATCAATAACAATTAAACACTATCCGCTCTTGCTCTTGCTCTTGCTCTTGCTCTTGCTCTTGCTCTTGCTTCTAAGCGCGCGATAGCCCAGTCACCGCCAAACGCGACTTCAGGAGGCCGAACGTAGGACTTGCGGAGCGGGGCGATGGGCATGGATGCCCATCGAGCACTGACCGGGCCATGGATGGCCCGTCAGTGCGTCCACGCGGGAGCAAGGCCGGAGTGAGGGAACCCCGGAGCGAAGCGTAGGGGCCGGATGATGGAGCAAGGATTTTTTGGTGACTTTTTGATCCTTCAAAAAGTTACCCGCCGTAAGGGCGGAAAGGTGAATGAGCGTCTCCATCGCCAATGGATATTCACCCATCAACAAAACCCACACGCTAAAAATCGACCTCGACCTCGACCTCGACCCGAACCTACTCCCCCGGCACCTTGCGAAAGGCAAACATATGCCGCACATAGTCCGCCTTGCCCAGCGCCACCCCCTGGCTACGCAAGATGTCGTAAGCCGTAACCAGGTGAAAATAGAACTGCGGCACCACCCAGTTGACCACGTACTGCTCCTTGCTCATCTCGAATACCAGGTCGCCCGGCAGGGTGATGGTCAGTGGCCGCTCGGGCGCATCGTCGATAGCCAGTCGATCAGCCTCGTGCAATGCCTTGCGCGCCCGCTGAATCAGCGCACGCGCCTGGGCAAAGTCGGTGGGGGCATCCACCGGTAGCAGGGCCTGGCCGCTGAGGCGGGTGACGGCCTCCATGGCCTGGGTACAACTGAACTGTACCTGCGAAGCCAGCGGGTGCATGTCCGGTGCCAGGCGCGCCTGCAACAGGGCATTGGCATCGCCCCCCTGCGCCAGCACATGGTGCTCGCCCTTTTCGAGAAACCCCTCCAGGGCCTCGAGCATCTGGGCGAACGCAGGAATGGTGGCGGCGAAGATCGACATGGCGGGCTCCAGTCCGAAGGGCATGACTGGCAGTGTAGCCCCCGCTATTGCAGGCGGCCGAACAGGTCGTCGAGCGGTTCCAGGCTGGCGAGCCTGCCTTGTAGCTCGGCGATGCACTGCTGATGCCAGGCGATGCGCGCGCGGTGCTCGTCGATCTGCGTTTGCACGCTGGCCGCATCGTCCTCACTTGCCGGGTCGCGGGTGCTGCCCAGCAGCCGGCTCAGCTTGCCGGTCAGGGCGAGTTTGCGTTCCACGGCCAGGCGCGCCGGTTCGTCCATCAGCGCCACCAGCGCCTGCAGGTCGGCGGCCGCCTGGAGGGTGTGGAACTGTGCGTGCGGGTACAGGTACAGCAATGATTTCTTGTTGCGCCCGAGCAGCTCGATGACATTGCTCAGCGTGCCGGGGCTCTTGCCGTCCCAGACCATCAAGCCATAGTCGCAGTCGTCGGCCATGCGCACATCCTTGGCGGTGTGCAGCGCCCGGCCCCGGGCGCCTGCCGGGGGCTCGACGTGCAGCTGCGGCCAGCCACCGAGGTTGTGCCGCGCCGTGTCACTGCTGCAGTAGACAGTGACGGCGGCGTAGTCATGGGTGCGGAAGTAGCGCTGGATGGCGCTGTCCACGCCGGCCGCATCACCGACCAGCACCTGCAGCCCAGCGGCCCGGATGTTGTCGAGCCGGGCCTCGACCTGCGGGGCGAGCTGCTTGATGGTGATGGAGCCGGAGATGAAGACCTTGGGCATTACTGTCTCCGTGTCAGGGCGACGACCGAAATGCCGCGGATGCTAGCGCATTCGCGCAAGGCGGTACAGGCAGCCTGCAGCGACGCACCGGTGTCGAACAGGTCGTCCAGCACCAGCACATCGCAGGGAGGGGCGACGGTGTTGTTGACGGTGAAGCAACCGGCCAGCGCCTTGGCCCGCGCTTCATGGCCATCGAGGTCTTTCATCGTGCTGGTGCTCCAGGTCTTGATCAGTACCTGGTCGGTGTAGGTGCTGCCCAGCAGCGTCGCGACTTGCCGTGCGACCTCGTGTACCGGTTGGCGCGTGCGCTGGCGGCTGGCGGGCATGGGTATGACGCGGTCGAAACGCTGACCCGCCAACGCTGTGGCCACGGCCTGGGCGAGATAACCGACCTGCTGGTAGTCGTCGCGGTACTTGAGACGGAACACGGCTTCACCGACGGCGGTACGCTGGGTGTCGAACTGCATGTGGCCGTATTCGTTCGGGCCGATGGGGGTGCTGCTGATGGTGTGCTTGTCCAGGCTGATGCCACAGTCCCAGGCGGGGTTGGCGGGGAGGGGCTGGATGACCATTGCGTGCTTCCTTGTACCAGAGTCGAGGGGTGGGACGGTTGTCCCAGCGGCGCTTCGTAGGCCGCGAGGACATGTTGCGTCCGACGCTGGTTGGAATCGACTTCATGGTTTCCGTAATTGATGTAGTCCTTTTCTGAGGATCAAGGGCGGGAGGGTGGTTGCCGGGAATGGTATTGCTCGCCCGGGTTCGGCTGACAGCACCCTTGTTGATGTGGGCCACGGCATGATTCACGGCGAGGTGGGCGCGATACCAGATGTGGCATACCGGCAGTTCGCGCAGGCGCCGCAAAGTGTCCGGCGAGAACCTTACATCGCCCTCATGCGATAGCCGTCAGGCGCTTGAAAGGCATGGGGTTCAGAGCGGCCACATCAACTCACCCGCAACCAGATTGCCGAGGCGTCGTCGCTCATCTTGAAGCGCGGGTAGCGCAGGCAAGCCGCATCCTCTTGTTCGATATCGCGCAAGGTGCGCGCCAGATCGGCCAGGCCGTGGCTGTGCAGGCGCTCGAAGAAACCGGCGGGGTCACAGGCCTGGTAGGTGTCGAACAACGCGGCGAAGCCATCACTCATCAGCAGCACCTCGTCCCCCTTGGCCACTGCCGCACGGTGGTAGAGGGTGCCGGCACGAGACGCGTGTGGGTCCACGCCGAGCACCGCGCGCGGCCGTTCGCGCGCGACGCGACGGTCGGCCAGCACCGCCGGGGTGCGCACGCCATGGGCACCGGTGCCGGGGCCCAGGGCCATGGCTTCGCCGCGTTCGGTTTCGCGGTCGGGGGCGGGGGTGAGAAACGCGATACCGCTGCTGCTGCGGTGCAGCACCACGCAGTCGGCCAGGTGCGCGCACACCAGCTCTTCACCCTCCAGGGCTACGGCGGCGAAAGCGGCGCGCGGCAACTCCCAATGGGCCAGCGGCTCGCGCTGGCGTGCCTTGGCATAGTCGCTCGCCAACCTGTCGAAGACCTGCTCGCAGATCCCCTGCAGTGCCCCATCGGCACTGGCGAATGCACGCTGCGCGGCACTCGCCAGCCAGGCTGCGCCGCCCCGCTCGCCAAGCAGGCCAGGCGGGCCCAGGTCGGTGGCGCCGTCGATGACCCAGGCATGGCGCTCGGCGCAGCCGATGCGGTCGTCGTTGGCAACATCGGCTTTACCGGCCAGGCTCAGGGTCTGGATCAGGTCGAAATGCATGGTGTTCTCCGCAGCAGGATGGATCGCAGCTCGAAACGCCGACCTTGAACCTTGTGGCGCCGCGCGTCAAACCGCTTGCCGGGGCGTGGTCACTTGGGCAGCGGCTTGTCCCAGCAATTGCTGTACACCTGGCAGATCTTGTACTGCCGGTCCATCAACGCCATGCGTTGCAGGTGGGCATCGAGGGTGACCAGCGCGCCCTTGTTGTCCGCCTGCATGTAGGTCAGGAAACGCTCGACCATGCGCTGTGTCCAGGCACGGCTGGTGGCCTTGTCCAGTTTGTCCGGTGCGCTGGCCAGCCGTTGCAGTGTCTGGTCGTCGGCACGGTTGAGCTGGTCGGTGTAGGTAACGACGTAGGCGGCGCGCACGCGCTGCTTCTGGCGCAGCATGTCGGCGCGCAGGGTTTCCATGTTCTGCTTGTACAGCGCCCAGTAGTCATCGCCGACCGGCAGCTTGCGCTCCTCGCGCAGCTCGGCCACCAGGGCGTCGGTGCTGGGGGTGGCGATCGCCTTGTCCACGGTGCTGGCGACCGTGTCCCGGGCCAGGGCTTGCTCGATCCAGGCACTGCGTTCGGCGGTGGCCGGCAATACCGGGCCGAGCGGCGGAATGGGGGCTGGGGCCGAAGCACAGGCGCCCAGCAGCAAAGTGGCCGACAGGGTCAGGATGGCCGGGATGGTGCGCAACAACATGATTCCTCCTTGGAAAGTGGGCAATGCGCCATGGCGGCTGTATCGGCGCCCACACCGCGAGCTTGAGCGGTTTGTGCTTTGACCTGCGTCACCGCTCGAGGGGTTTGGCCATCTCGGCGGTGGCCATCCAGCCGAGGCCTTGATAGACCGGCCTGCCGGCATCGGTGGCATGCAGCACGGCGAACGTCAGCCCGCGCTGGCCGAACTCCGCCTCGGCCAGGCGCATCAATTGCGAGGCCAGGCCGCGGCGGCGGTGGCTGGGCTCGACATACACGTTGAGCACATAGCCGCGCTGATCCTGCTCGGGGTGGGCCGGGTGCGGGGGCCAGTCGATGGCCATCAGGCCGATCGCCGCGATGGGCTGGCCAGCATCCAGTAGCGCGAAGCCATAGTAGCGACCATCGGCCAGGCGCGGTTGCAGCCAGGGGCCGAAGTGCGTGGTCATGGCCCGCAACCGCGCGGGGTCGCCGCCGGCCTCGAGGAACATCGCTTCGCGGTGGGCGCAGATCATCGCCTGGTCGGCGGGGTGCAGGCGGCGCACGGTCAGCGCGCCGAAGTCGAGATTGCCGGGGATCGCGTGCATGGTGGGTCACCTGGACGGAGCTGTCGATGCTAGGCCCGCGGGCACGCGCACGGCAGACACAGATCGCCCCCGTTTACGCCATACAGTGCGCTTGTCGGCGTGAACGATTGCAGTGATGATCCGCCAGCAAAGGCCACTCACATCGACGAGGTCAGCATGCCCATTGCCTTGCTTCTGCGTTGCTCCGAACTGGAAAGTACCCGTGCCTATTACCGCGACGTGCTCGGCTTCAGCGTCAGCGACACTGCGCAAACGACCCTCACCGCGCGCCTGCACGATTGCAGCCTGGTGTTCACCGCCGAGGACCTCTGGCAACAGCCGGTGGCCTGCTCCGGCACGTTCTATCTGATCGTCGAGGATGTCGATCGCTATTACCAGCAAGTGCGCGATCGTGCAGAGATTATCTGGCCGCTGCAGGACATGGACCACGGTTCGCGAGAGTTCGGCGTACGAGACTGCAACGGTTACCACCTCGCCTTCAGCCAGTTACGGGACCAGTGACAGCCCACTGGTGCTGGTCGCCTCAGGTCGAGGCGCGCAAGAACGATCAAGTCGGGTGCGGCCACCCTTGCTAGGGTAGCCCTGCTGACTGAGGAGCAATGGAATGCGTGGTATCGAGCACATCCTGTGGTACATCGAATCGGCCCTGGACACCGACCTGGACCTGGGCCGTGTCGCCCGGCATTTCCAGCTGTCACCCTTCGCCTTGTCGCGGCAGTTCGCCGCCGCCACTGGCTGGCCGGTGATGCGCTACGTCCGTGCCCGGCGCCTCAGCCGCGCCGCGCAAGCCCTGCGCAGCGGCAGCCCGGACATCCTGGCAGTGGCGCTGGCGGCGGGCTACGGCTCCCATGAAGCCTTCACCCGGGCCTTCTGCGACCTGTTCGGCATGGCGCCGAGCCAGGTGCGCGGCCAGCCCCACGACCCGATTGCCCTGCTGGAGCCTTTGCGCATGAAAACCCTGGACTTCATCCCCCTCGCCGAACCCCGCTTCGAACATCGCGGCGACTTCATCATCGCCGGCCTTGGCGGGCGTTTCACCTTCGAACGCAACGAAGGCATCCCAGGCCTGTGGCAGGTCTTCGACCCCTATGTCGGGCGCGTGCCCGGCCAGGTTGGCGGCGCCACCTTCGGGGTGTGCTGCAACCCTGGCGATGACGGCAGTTTCGAATACATCGCCGGGGTCGAGGTGGCCCGCAGCGACGACCTGCCGCCGGGCTTTCGCTACTTCAAGGTGCCCGCGCGGGACTATGCGGTGTTCCGCCACCAAGGGCATGTGTCGATGATCCACCAGACGGTGCATACCGTGTTCCACCAGTGGCTGCCCGCGTCGGGCCACCAGGCGGCCGATGCGCCCGAGTTCGAGCTGTACAGCCCGGATTTCGACCCGCTGCGCGGCCTGGGCTACGTCGATTTGTGGATCCCCCTGGCCAGCCGTTGATCGCAGGCGGCGGTCGAGGCGGGCAGGGGGGCTAGACTCGTGGGACCCCGGCAACCCCAGGAGCCCGCACATGGCCCCGAAGAACAGCATCTGCCTCTGGTTCGAGCATGACGCCGAACAGGCCGCCAACTTCTACGCCAGTACCTTCCCCGACAGCCGCGTGACGGCGGTGCACAAGGCCCCCGGCGACTACCCGTCGGGCAAGGCGGGGGATGTGATCACCGTCGAGTTCACGGTGATGGGCATCCCCTGCATCGGCCTCAACGGCGGCCCTATGTTCAAGCACAGCGAGGCGTTCTCGTTTCAGGTGGCCACTGACGATCAGGAAGAAACCGACCGCTATTGGAACGCCATCGTCGGCAATGGTGGCGAGGCCAGTGTCTGCGGTTGGTGCAAGGACAAGTGGGGGCTGTCGTGGCAGATCAGCCCGCGGGTGCTCACCCAGGCTGTCGCCGGCAACGACCGGGCGGCGGCCAAGCGGGCATGGGACGCGATGATGGAGATGGGCAAGATCGACATCGCGGCGATCGAGAAAGCCATCAGGGGCTGAGCACCTGGCCACTGGTCTGAATTCGCGCGGGCGGCCAATAAAAACATATTTTGCTGCTTAAATTACCCTTGTTGGGTCATCCACTTCGAGGGTGTCGTCATGAACATCAAGATTGCAGCAATCGTGCTGCTCGCCCTGTGCGCGCAGCCTGCCTGGAACCAGGCCCTGGCCGCCACCAGCAGCGCACCCGCCACGGACGCAGCGGCGTTGACCACCCGCCTGGCACTGCGCGACCTGTGGGTCGAGCATGTCTTCTGGGTTCGCAACTACGCCGTGGCCAACCAGGCGGGTAATCGGCCGCAGGCCGACACGGCGGCCAAGCAGGTGGTGAGCAACGCCACCCTCATTGCCAACAGCATTGCGCCGTTGTATGGCCAGCCGGCCGCCGACCAGCTGTTCAAGCTGCTGGGCGGGCACTGGGGGGCGGTCAAGCATTACAGCGATGCCACCGTTACCAAGGACAACGCCGCTCAGCAGGCGGCGGTCAATGAGCTGTCGGCCAATGCCAAGGCCATCGCCGCGTTCCTGGCCAAGGCCAACCCCTACCTGCCCGAACCGACTCTGCTGACCCTGCTCAGCGCCCACGGCGGTCACCATGTGGCGCAGGTCGACCAGCTCGCTGCCGCAGACTACACCGGCGAAGCGCAAACCTGGCAGATGATGCGCCAGCACATGCTGGTGCTTGCCGACGCCTTGGCCGGGGCGCTGGTCAAGCAGTTCCCCGACAAGTTCTGAACTGGAGGGCCATGGCGATGCTCGAAGGATTGGGCCGTACCCAGCGCGACCTGCTCTACGCGCTTTTGCGTCAACCTGCGGGCATGAGCATCGACGACCTGGCCCAGGCGCTGGCGATCACCCGCACCGCGGTGCGACAGCACCTGGCGGCGCTGGAGCGTGACGGCCTGGTCGAGCGCGGCGCCACCCGGCCCACCGGGCGTCGACCGGAGCAGTTGCACCAGCTTACCGACCACGCTCGGGAGCTGTTCCCACGTCAGTACCCGTTGCTGGCCAATCTACTGATCGATCAGGTTGCCGGGTTGCTCGGCAACGACGCGCTACTGGCCTTGCTGCGTGGCCTGGGGCGCAAATTGGCCGCGGACCTGGAGCAGCAAGTGGTCGATGAGGCGCGGATCGTCCAGCACATGAACCAGGCCGGTTATGAAGCGGCGGTGTTCTTTCGCTCATCCGGTGAACCGGAGATCGTTGCCCACAATTGTGTGTTCCATCATCTCGCCAAGGTCCACCCGCAGGTGTGCGAGCTGGACCTGGCGCTGATCGGCACCCTGGGCGGCGGCGAGGCCCAGCATCTGGAGTGCATGCTGCGTGGCGGGCAGGTGTGCCGTTTTGCGGTCAGGCGCTCGCTCGAGGCTGGCGAGTCGCCTGCCAGCACAGCAGCGAACCCAGGGTAACCAGCAGTGCGCCCTGCCAAAACTGCAAGGCCAGATGCGCACCCAGCCACAGCGCGGCAAAGGCCGAGGACAGCACGGGAGCGAAGTACGAGGCAGTGGCCAGCAGGGTCAGGTTGCCGCGCAGGATGCCGAGGTTCCACAACGCGTAGCCACCGGCCATGGCCAGGCCTGCGGCCAGCAGTTCGAGGCTGGCGCCGGAGGTGAAGGCCGGTAGGGCTTCGGGGCTGAAGGTGTACTTCACCCACAACACCCCGGCGGTGAGCAGGAAGAACAGCGTCACATGGTTCTGCCCGTCGGCGTAGCGGCGGGTGACGTTGCAGTACAGCGCGAAGCTGACCGCACAGGTGGCCGCCAGACCGTAGCCAAGCGGATTGGAGTGGACATTGGCGAGCACGCTGTGCAGCGCCAGGCCGTCGCTGCCGACCACCCAGAGAATACCCAACAGCGCCAGCGCCGTGCCGGGCACGATGTACCAGCGCGCCGGCTGGCGGTTCATCACGATCGCCAGCAGCACGGTCAGGCTCGGCCACAGGTAGTTGACCACCATCAGCTGGATCGCCTGGGTACTGTCCAGGGCGTAGCCCAGGGCCAGCGACAGGCAGATCTCGTAGGTGACGAACAGCGCCGAGCCGGTCACCAGGTAGAAAGGCGAAGCCTTGCGCAGGCGAGGGCGCCCCAACAGTACAAGTAATAGCAAGGCGCCGAGGCTATAGATCAGTGCCGCGCCGCCGATCGCGCCGAAGTGCTGGCTGACACTGCGGATCAGGCCCGAAGCGGTGCTCCATAGCAGGATGGCGGCGAGGCCGCAGAGTGTGGCGTTGCGTGCGGTGATCCTGGCCATGGTCGATATCCGCTGGAAAAAGTGCGGAGTCTAGCCGGATAGACAGTTTGTATACAAGGCGGGAGGGGCGCGTCCATGCGCCAGGAGGCGGGTCAGAAGCTGTACTTGGCGGTCAGCATGAAGTTGCGTGGGTCGCCGAAGGTGTCGCCACCGTAGTCCACGGACTTGGAGATCGACGAGTAGTAGTGCTTGTCGAACACGTTGTTGGCGTTGAGCTGCAGGTCCAGATTCTGGCTGACCTGGTAGCCGGCCATCAGGTCGGTGACCGCATAGGCCCCCTGGATCAGGCGGTAGCTGCTGCCGTCGTCCAGCGCGATGTCGTTGTACATGCGGCTCTGCCAGGTCACGCCGCCGCCGACGCGCAGTTTTTCCAGCGGGCCCTGGAAGCGGTAGGTGGTGTACAGCTTGAACTGGTGCTCGGGGGTGTCGCTGTTGAGCGGCTTGTTGATCTTGCTCGGGTTGTTGTCGTCCTTGATGGTGTGCACGCGGGCGTAGGTGTAGCCGCCACCGACCTGCCAGTGATCGGTCAGTGCGCCCTGCAGTTCGAAGTCGATACCCTGGCTGCGCACTTCACCGGAGGCCTGGAAGCAGGACAGTTGCGGGCAGTCCGGCAATTTCACCTCGACCTGGCGGTTCTCCTGGTCGATGCGGAACACCGCCAGGCTGGCGTTGAGCGCGCCATCGAAGTACTCGCCCTTGATGCCGATCTCGTAGTTCTTGCCAACGATCGGCTTCACCGGCTTGCCCGAGCCGTCGCGGCCGTCCTGCGGGGTGAAGATGTCGGTGTAGCTGGCATACACCGAGTGGTGCTCGTCCAGGTCGTAGATCAGGCCACCATAGCGGGTGACGTTGCGGGTCACCTTGTAGTCGCCTGCGTCGTTGTCGCGCTGGTCGTAGTCGTACCAGTCCAGGCGCCCGCCGAGGATCAGCTTGAGCGGGTCGGCCAGGCTCAGGCGGGTGGTGGCGTACACGCCTTCCTGATTGATCAGGTAGCGGTTGTTGCTGGTGTGCACGAAGTCGGGCTTGCCGCCATTGAGCGGGTAGTTGGTGTCGTACGGGCTGTAGTTGTCCTCGTTCATGTCGTACAGCCGCTTGCTGGCGCCGACCACCAGCTCGTGGGTACGGCCCAGGGCCTCGAACGGGCCACTGGCGAAGGCATCCAGGCCCAGCTGGTTCTCGTCGTGCTTGGACTGGTAGACCGTGCGGGTCAGGGTCTTGGCCGCGTTCCAGCGCGACTGGTACGAGCCGCGGAACAATGCGTTCTGTTCGCTGTAGTTGGCGTTGACCTGCAGCTTCCAGTCATTGGCCAGGCGGTGGCGCAGCTCGGCGAACAGGGTGTTGATCTCCTGGTCCTTGTTCTCCCAGTCGGTGCCCGGGTTGTACGAGCGCGACACGTCCAGGTGGTGGCCGGTGAGGTCGGTGGGGATGGCGCCCCAGAAGAAGTTGGTCTTGTCCTTCTGGTGGGAGAAACCGAGGGTGAGGGTGGTGTCTTCGCTCAGGTCGGCTTCGGTGACTGCGTAGAACAGGCCGTGGTCGTCTTCCTGGCCGTCACGAAACGAGTTGGCGTCCTGGTACGAGGTGACTACCCGGCCGCGCAGGGTGCCGCTGTCGTTGAGCGGGCTGGAGGCGTCGACCTCGCCACGGTAGTTGTCCCAGCTGCCGGCGGCGCCGGTCAGGGTGACCTTCTGCTCGGCCAGCGGGCGCTTGCGCACCAGGTTGATGGCCGCCGACGGGGTGCCGGCACCAGTGACCAGGCCGGTGGACCCGCGTACCACCTCCACGCGGTCGAACATCGCCAGGTTGGGCTGGGCGCCGACCACCCAACCGGTGTACGAACTGGGGATGCCGTCGTACATGATGTTGTCGACGTCGAAACCGCGGGCGGTGTAGGTCTGCCGGCCGGGGCCGTTGGACTGGTTGAGGAACAGCCCAGGGGTGTACCTGGCCACGTCGTTGATGCTGGTCATGTTCTGGTCGTCCATGCGCTGGCGGGTGATCACCGTCACCGCCTGGGGCGTTTCGCGCATGGTCAGGGGCAGTTTGGTGGCAGTGGACATGGCGCCGGTGGTGTACGACTGCGAGCCTTCGGTGGTGCTGCCCAGGCGGCTGTCGTTGATGGCCGTCGCCCCCAGTTCGAGCACCGTCGGTGCGTCGGCTTGGGCCTGTTCGGCGGCGATGGCCGGGCTGAGTGTCGCCATGCAGATGGCCATGGCCAGCAGGTTGCGCGGGGGCGTGAAGCGGTGGGGTGAAGGAAGCGGTGACATGCCGGGCTTTGTCCTTATTGCTAGTGCTTATGAGAACGATTAGCAATAAGTGTGTCAGGATTCGTCGCGCCGTAACAGTCTGGTATGCCAGATTTCTCACAAATTTTTCACATTTATCTGACAGAGCGATGGGCCGGTCACCCCATCGCCATCAGGCCTGGCGCGGTCTCTGCGGGCTGGCTTGCCTGCGATTGAGCGGCATCAACGCTTGGCGACGATCCGCTTGCCACCGAGCAACCCTACCGCCAACGCCTGCCCATCGCGCTGCTTGCCCTGGCGCGCCTGGCCGACCAGTTCGGGAATCAACGGCCCCTCCGGCAGGTACCGCCAGAACCGGCCCGGCAAGTGCTGGCGCAGGGCATCGGGGTTGAGGCGGGCAGGGTTGAAGGTGTGCCGGTAGTAGGTGAGCCACAGCTCGGCGCCGGGGTCTTCGGCATTGCGCGCCCATGCCTGCCAAGCCTCGGGGCAGTGCCGTTGATAGTCGAGCGTTTGCCCGTCGTGGCGAATCCCGTCACGTGGTGTCGCGATCAGCCAACGCTGCTTGCCCAGGCGTTCGGCGAAATGGCCACTGGCGCAGTCGAGAATGTCGTGAGCGGGCTCGTGATAGGCCACCAGGTCCAGTTGCAGCTGATCCGCCAGCGTTGCCGGCAGTGGCACGAAACGCACGAAGGCGTGCAGGTGGTGGGCCTCACGCTGTACCTGCTTGATTCGCCGTTGCAGCTCGCTGCCCAGGCGGTCGCCGGCGAGCATGGCGGTGCGGTCGCCGTGGGCGACGCGCCAGAGCACTTCGTACAGCAGGTTCCAGCGTTGTTCGCCGCGGTAGCGACCGGCCTGTTCCAGTTGCGCCAGCAGCGCTGCCGGTACCCGCGCGTGGAACGGCCCCGGCCCTTCGGGCAGTGCGCCGGGCATGGCCAGCAGGTCGCCGATCGGGCCTTGGCCCCAGGTCACTTCGGCCGGGTCGATGCCATGGCCGAGCAAGCGGCGGGCTTGCTCGCGCCAGGTGGCGAAGCAGTCATCGCAGTCGAGTGCGATCATCCCCACAAGCCCATCTGCACAGGCGCCTGGGGTTCGCGCAGGCGGGCGCGCAGCAGGCCACTGCGCAGTTCGGCCTGGGCCGGGCGGTAGTCGCTGGTGACGATGAACGGGCGAGCCTTTTCCAGCACGCAACGCAGCTGGATCAGGTCGTCGTAGCGGATCCGCCGTTCACGGCGCAGGGCGACCATGCGCTGCACGCTGCGCAGGCCGATGCCGGGGATGCGTGCCAGCAGCGCAGGCTCGGCGCGGTTCACGTCGAGCGGGAACACCTCGCGGTTGGCCAGTGCCCAGGCCAGCTTGGGGTCGATGTCCAGCGCCAGGTTGGCGTGCTCGGCCAGCAGTTCACCGGCCTTGTAGCCATAGCCGCGCAGCAGGAAGTCGGCCTGGTACAGGCGATGCTCGCGCAGCAGCGGTGGGGCGGCCAGGGGCACGCTGCCGGGGCTGTCGGGGATCGGGCTGAAGGCGGAGTAGTAGACGCGCTTGAGGCCGTAGCCGTGGTACAGCGACTCGGCATTGCGCAGCAGGGTGCTGTCGTCGGTGGTGTCGGCGCCGACGATCACCTGGGTGCTCTGCCCGGCGGGGGTGAAGCGCGGCGCACGTGGCTCGCCGGCCACCGCCTGCTGGCCCTGGTGGATCACGGCCATGGCCTGGCGGATGGTGCTGGCCTGTTTTTCCGGGGCCAGGCGCTTGAGGCTGGCGTCGGTGGGCAGTTCGATATTGACGCTGAGGCGGTCGGCGAGGCGCCCGGCCTCTTCGATCAGCAGCGGGTCGGCGTCGGGGATGGTCTTGAGGTGGATGTAGCCACGGAAGTTGTGCTCCTCGCGCAGCAGCCGCGCGACACGGATCAGTTGCTCCATGGTGTAGTCGGCCGAGCGGATGATGCCGGAGCTGAGGAACAGCCCGCTGATGCAGTTGCGCCGGTAGAAATCCAGGGTCAGGCGCACCACCTCCTCGGGGGTGAAGCGCGCCCGTGGCACATTGCTGGAGCGACGATTGACGCAGTACTGGCAGTCGTACAGGCAGAAGTTGGTGAGCAGCACTTTGAGCAGGGAGACGCAGCGGCCATCGGGGGTGTAGCTGTGGCAGATGCCCATGCCGTCGGTGGCGCCCAGCCCGTCGCGGCCGCGCGAGCTGCGCTTGGGTGCGCCACTGCTGGCGCAGGAGGCGTCGTACTTGGCGGCGTCGGCGAGGATGCCGAGTTTGGCGATCAGTTGCATGGGGGTGGCTCGCAATGCTGTGTATTCATACAGTATTTGCAGATTCGTCCTAAGGCAAGTGCGCTCGATCTCAAGAGCACTGCAAAACTGTCGGCGAGCACCTTGTGGCCCATACACGAACACTTACCCGACCCTTTCAGTCGACTAAGCTTGATTCCAGTTTGTTCGAGCAAAGGGAGCGCACATGAAGATCCTCAGCAAGTCCCCCTGGGCCCTTGCGGCCCTGTGCCTGGCCATGGGCATGGCCCAGGCTGCCGAAAGCAAGAAGGTCGACGTGATGCTGGTGGGCGGCGGCATCATGAGCTCGACACTCGCCGTATGGCTCAACGAACTGGAGCCAGGCTGGTCGATGGAGATGGTCGAGCGCCTGGACAAGGTCGCCGAGGAAAGCTCCAACGGCTGGAACAACGCCGGCACCGGGCACTCGGCCCTGGCCGAACTCAACTACACCCCGGAGAAGGATGGCAAGATCGACATCAGCAAGGCGGTGGAGATCAACGAGTCGTTCCAGATCACCCGGCAGTTCCTCGCCTGGCAGGTGAAGCAAGGGGTGCTGAAGAACCCGCGCTCGTTCATCAACACCACGCCGCACATGAGTTTCGTCTGGGGCGACGACAACATCCGCTTCCTCAAGAAGCGCTACGAGGCGCTGCAGGCCAGCCCGCTGTTCAAGCCCATGCAGTACTCCGAGGACCACGCGCAGATCGCCAAGTGGGTACCGCTGATGATGGAAGGGCGCGATCCCAACCAGAAGCTCGCCGTAACCTGGACGCCGATCGGCACCGACGTCAACTTCGGCGAGATCACCCGCCAGTACGTGGGCTACCTGCAAACCCGGCCCAACTTCGACCTCAAACTGTCCACCGAGGTCGAGAACATCACCCGCAACGACGATGGCAGCTGGCACGTCGAGTACAAGAACCTCAAGGATGGCAGCACCGCCGCCACCGACGCCAAGTTCCTGTTCATCGGTGCCGGTGGCGCGGCGCTGCCGTTGCTGCAGAAGTCCGGCATCGACGAGGCCAAGGACTACGCCGGCTTCCCGGTGGGCGGCTCGTTCCTGGTCACCGACAACCCGGCTCTCGCCCAGCGCCATATGGCCAAGGCCTACGGCATCGCGGCCACCGGCGCGCCACCGATGTCGGTGCCGCACCTCGACACCCGGGTGCTCGATGGCAAGCGCATGATCCTGTTCGGGCCGTTCGCCACCTTTTCCACCAAGTTCCTCAAGCAAGGCTCGCTGTTCGACCTGATGGCCAGCATGTCGCTGCACAACACCTGGCCGATGGTGCGGGTCGGGGTGCGCGAGTTCGACCTGGTGCAATACCTGATCGGCCAAGTGCTGCAATCCGACGATGACCGTTTCGTCGCCCTGCAGACTTACTTCCCCGAGGCCAAACAGCAGGACTGGCGCCTGTGGCAGGCCGGGCAGCGGGTGCAGATCATCAAGAAGGACGAGAACCAGGGCGGAGTACTCAAGCTGGGCACCGAAATCGTCGCCTCGAAGGACGGCAGCATCGCCGGCCTGCTGGGCGCCTCGCCGGGGGCCTCGACCGCGCCGCCGATCATGCTCGACCTGCTGGGCAAGGTGTTCAAGGACAAGCTGGCCACCCCTGAGTGGCAGGCCAAGGTCAGGCAGATCATTCCGTCGTACGGGATTCGCCTGAACGAGCACCCGGACAAGGTGCAGGAGGAGTGGACCTACACCAACGAGTGGCTGCAGCTGGCGCCGGCCAGCGAGTGATGCCGGCTGCTCAGCCCATTGCGCGGCGATGGCGCTTGTTGCGGTACATCGCGTCGTCGGCATGGCTGAGCAGGGCGTCGGCGTCGCTGCCGTCGGCGGGGTAGCAGGCCACGCCGATGCTGCAGCTGGGCATGCCGATGCCGTCGAGCTCCGGGCCCAGTGGTTCGGCCATGGCCGCGAGGATCTGCGCGATCTTTTCCGCGACGGCGGCGGGCGAGGCGATATCCGGCAGCAGCACGGTGAACTCGTCGCCGCCCATGCGCGCCACCGTGTCACTGCCATCCACGCAGCCTTGCAGGCGCCGGGCCACCGTGCACAGCACCCGGTCGCCCGCCGCGTGCCCGTGCATATCGTTGATGCCCTTGAAGTCATTGATGTCCAGGAACAGCAGCGCCAGCTGGCGACCGTCGCGTCGGGCCGCATCCAGTGCCGATTGCAGGCGGTCGTTGAACAGCGAACGGTTGTACAGCTTGGTCAACGGGTCGTGATGGGCGAGGTAGCGCAGCTCCTGCTCGGCGTGGGCGAGGGCGGTAATATTGCGTGCCACGCCAATCCGCGCGCCGACTTCGTCGGACCAGAACGCCGCCCAGAGAATGTGCACCACACCGCCATCCTTGCGGATGTAGCGGTTGCGAAAATCGAAATGGGCATGGCCGTTCATGATGCGGATGATCGAGGCCCGGGTCGCTTCCAGGTCGTCCGGGTGCATGTAGCGGGTGATCGGGGTGCCGGTGAGTTCGTCGGCGCGGTAGCCGAGCAAGGCTTCGCAGGCGTTGCTGACGAAAACGATGGTGTTGTCCCGGTCGACCACGAACACGGTGTCCAGCATCAGCTGGATCAGCTTGGGGTAGAGCGCTTGAAGGTCAACGGGCATGGGTCGGGGAGTCCGCTACGGTGGGCTCGGTCGCGAGGGCTGCGGCGGGGGTGCCAGGCAACGGTTCGCGGCGCCAGCCAGCATACACAGTGGTTAGCGGCTGTCACCAGTAGCGGTGGAGGAAATGGACGGGCGTGCGCACGTGCGTGACGTTCACGATGGGGGCGTGCAGGGCGGGACAGGCCAGGACACTCGTAGGTACCCTGGCCTGGATCATCAGGCGGGTACGCCGAGGATGATGTGCGAGGCTTTGATCACCGCGGTGGCGCTGACGCCGGGGGCCAGGCCCAGCTCCTGCACGGCATCGCGGGTGACGATGGCGTAGACCTGGGTGCCACCGGCGAGCTCCAGGGTCACTTCGGCGTTGACCGCACCCTCGGTGACCTTCACCACCTTGCCGTTCAGGCAGTTGCGAGCAGACAGGCGAATATCGCTGGCTTCAGTCATCAGCATCACCCAGGGCGCCTTGATCAAGGCCAGCGCTTCGGCGCCGGGCTTGAGCCCCAGGCTGCTGACGCTCTGCACGGTGACCACCGCCACCAGCGTTTCGCCGCCGGCCAGCTCGAGGGTGACCTCGCTGTTGACGGCACCGGGCTGCACATCGCGCACCTTGCCTTTGAAGACGTTGCGGGCACTGACTTTCATGACATTCTCCATAACGATGAAAAAACCTGACCACGGTGTTAGGTTTCGTTGTATAGATACCACCGCAGCGCCACCATTTGAGTGTTTTTTGTATACAGGAATCTGCAATTCTGCTTACATTGTTCCGCGCCTACGACAGCGGCACTCGCCGATGCGTATTGCGACGGTCCAACACCATGCTACACCCACAGCGGCTCGACCCCATCGAGCGATATGCGCCCAACCCGTTCAACGCCGATACACCACTGCGCGTACCCACGAACGACGGATCCGCCTCCCTGCCGTTACCCCCTGACACCCGTCGGAGCCTTTCGCCGCCCTTGGCCCGTGCCTTGCGCCGACTGGGTTCACCCGGTGCGCGGTATCGCCTGGCTGCACAGACACACTGAATTCATCCGCCTGGTCGCTCGACCGCATCGCCCCTGGCGAAACCGGCGGCCTGTGCAACCCTCAAGTTGAACGCAAACCCCAAGCGGGGAGAGGAACACCCATGCCCAAGACATTGCTGGTCAAGAACGCCGAACTGCTGGTGACCATGGACGGCGAGCGCCGCGAGATCAAACGCGGCGGCCTGTATATCGAAGACAACATCATCAAGCAGGTCGGCCCCAGCGACACCCTGCCACAGACCGCCGACGTGGTCCTGGACATGACCGGCAAGGTGGTCATCCCCGGCCTGGTCAACACCCACCACCACATGTACCAGAGCCTCACCCGCGTGGTGCCGGCAGCCCAGGACGGCGAGCTGTTCAATTGGCTGACCAACCTGTACCCGATCTGGGCGCGGTTGACCCCCGAGATGATCGCGGTATCGACCCAGACCGCGATGGCCGAGCTGATCCTGTCCGGCTGCACCACCTCCAGCGACCACCTGTACATCTACCCCAACGGCTGCAAGCTTGACGACAGCATTCATGCCGCCGGCGAGATCGGCATGCGTTTCCACGCCGCGCGCGGCAGCATGAGCGTGGGCCGTAGCCAGGGCGGCTTGCCACCGGATTCGGTGGTGGAGAAGGAGAGCGACATCCTCAAGGAGTCGCAGCGCTTGATCGAGGACTACCACGACGCCAGCCATGGTTCGATGCTGCGGGTGGTGGTGGCGCCGTGCTCGCCGTTCTCGGTGAGCCGCGACCTGATGCGCGAAGCCGCGGTGCTGGCGCGCGAACATGGCGTGTCGCTGCACACCCACCTGGCCGAGAACGTCAACGATATCGCCTACAGCCGCGAGAAGTTCGGCATGACCCCAGCCGAGTACGCCGAGGACCTGGGCTGGGTCGGGCATGACGTATGGCATGCCCACTGTGTGCAGCTCGACCAGCACGGTATCGAACTGTTCGCCCGCACCGGCACCGGCGTGGCCCACTGCCCCTGCTCGAACATGCGCCTGGCCTCGGGCATAGCGCCGATCCGCAAGATGCGTGACCACGGCGTGCCGGTGGGCTTGGGCGTGGATGGCTCGGCCTCCAACGACGGCGCCAGCATGATCGGTGAGGTGCGCCAGGCGCTGCTGCTGCAACGGGTCGGTTTCGGCCCCGATGCGATGACCGCCCGCGAGGCGCTGGAAATCGCCACCCTCGGCGGTGCCAAGGTGCTCAACCGCAATGACATCGGCGCCTTGGCCCCGGGCATGGTCGCCGACTTCGTTGCCTTCGACCTGGGCCATGTGGCTTACGCCGGCGCCCTGCACGACCCGCTGGCGGCCCTGGTGTTCTGCACCCCTACCCATGTCGACACCAGCGTGATCAACGGCAAGGTGGTGGTCGAGAAAGGCCGCATCACCACTGTGGACCTGCCTCTGGTGCTGGAACGGCACAACCAGCTGGCCCGCCAGTTGGTGCTCGGCGAGTAAAGCGGCAGGCCATTGCGCCCGGGTGGGGCGCAATGGCATTGACCTGAGCCGCGATGCGCCGCCCTTGCGCAGGGCGCAACGTGGCCCATGTATCATCACCGCACATTTCATCAGCAAGGATTCAGGCATGCCATTGACTGGCGACATTCACCGGTTCGATGCCACGGACAATGTGTTCATGGGCCTGGCACTGGCCCAAGGCAGGCAGGCGCTGCCGAGCTGTCTGCCCAACCCACCGGTGGGCTGTGTGATCGTGCACAAGGGGATGGTCGTTGCCAGCGGTTTCACCCAGTCACCTGGGCAGCACCATGCAGAGGCAATGGCCCTTGCACAACTGCAGGCCGGCCTCGATAGCCTGACGGCTTATGTGACGCTGGAGCCTTGTTCGTTTGCAGGCCGCACACCTTCATGCGCCTTGGCCTTGGTAAGCGCGGGCATCGCACACGTGCATGTGGCGATGCTCGACCCCGACCCCCGCAACGCCGGCGCAGGTATCGAGATCCTGCGCAAAGCCGGCATCAAGGTAACGGTTGGCCTGCTTGACGAACAGGCTCGCCACGACCTGCACCCGTACCTTCATGGCGCGCCCTGAAGAGGCAGTCTGCGAACCTAGCCGACGCGCGCGCGTGCTTCAGCCATGGACGGGAGCACGCGGGGCAGGCTGACTTCGAACATCATCCCGCCCTGCGCGCCACGCCGTGCGGTGATCTCGCCGCCATGGGCGGTGCAGATGGCCTGTGCGATGGAAAGCCCCAGCCCGCTCCCGCCCGCGTGGCGGCTACGTGACGGCTCTTGCCGCCAGAAGCGCTGAAACACGCGCTGCAGCGACTCCTCGGACAACCCCGGACCGCGATCACTGAAGACCAGGCCGATGCGTTGCGGATCCACGAACCCATGAATCTCCAGGTCGCCGCCCGCCGAGGCGTAACGCAGGTAGTTGTCCAGCAGGATGTTGATCAGCTGGCCGATGCGATTCCGGTCAGCGCTGACCGGTTCCGCTGGCAGCTCGCTCACCCTGACCTCACGTCCAGCACCGGCCAGTTGTGGCCTGAACCAATCGATGCGCTCTTGCAGCAGCTGCCAGAGGCTGAACGGGGTTTTGCTCAGGGGTAATTGCCCCGCCTGGGCCAGGGACAGCAAGAGCAAGTCATCGACCAGCAGGTTCAGGTGCTCGAGTTGATGCAGCACCAGGCCCAGTTGCTGCGCATCGGTGGGGAACACCGCGTCCATCATCCCGTTCACCCGGCCCATGGCGGCATTGAGGGGGGTGCGCAGTTCGTGGGCGAGCACGGCGCTGGAGGCCTGCACCTCCTGTTCGTACAGCCTGAGCCGGCGGGTCATGCTGTTGAAGTCAGAGGTCAGGCGCTGCATCTCCAGCGGCATGCTCTCGCTGACAGGCAGGTTCACATGAAGGTTGCCGCCAGCGACCTTTTGCGCGGCCGCGGCGATTTCGATCAGGCGCCTCGACAGCGGGCGTACCAGCAAAAAACCGGTGACGACCATCAGCGGCAGCGCGGCGGTGAGCAGCAGCGCCACGGTCCACCAGTCGGCACCGGTGATGCCGGGGCGGATGTCTTCTGGGTGGTAGTACTGCGAGAGGTAGGCCCACAGCTCGGCTTCCCGGCCGGTGGGGTGCTCGATGAGTGAGGCGAACTGCTCCCGCACCTGCTGGGGAATCGTGGCGTTGACCTCATGCTGCCACCAGAGGTAGCGGACCCACATGATCATCGCCATCGACACGACGGCGGTGCCGGCGATGATGCCCATGCGCCAACCGACCCATTTCCAGAAGCTGACCGGCTTTTTCATGGCAGCCTTCACTGGAAGCGGTAACCGATCGAGCGGACCGTCACCAGCACATTGCTGATCCCATGCGGCTCGAGTTTGCGGCGCACATTGTGAATGTGCGTGTCGACCACGCGCGTCAGGGCATCGCTATCCGGCAGGCAGCGGGCCAGCAGGTCTTCGCGGCTGAACGCCTTCTGTGGCGAGCCCAGGAGGATGGCCAGTAAATTGAACTCGGTTGGCGTCAGCTCGACGGGCAGGTCCGTGCCATCTGCCTGAACCACGCCGACCGCACGGCTGTCCCGGTCCAGCCACAGGGCCTGGAAACGCAGGCGCGCCTCGGCCTTGACGCTGGGTTGGGCCCGACGCAGCACCGCCTGGACGCGGGCGACGACCTCTTTCGGGTTGCAGGGTTTGACCACGTAGTCGTCCGCACCATACCTGAGGGCGCCGAGCTTTTCCGGCTCGTCGCCGATGGCGGTGACCATGATCACGGGCGTATCGCCACGCTGGCGCAGGGTCTTGAGCACCTCGGGCCCGCTCATCAACGGCAGCATCATGTCCAGCAGCACCAGGTCTGGTTTGAGCCGGTGGTGAAGCTCCACCCCCATCAGGCCGTCGCGGGCAATTGCTACATCGAAGCAGTCTCGTTTCAGGTAAGCCTCGAGGATACTCGCGCTGTCGGCGTCATCTTCGACGATGAGGATCAGTTTGCTGGTCATGCGGGCCTCGAAAGCATTCCTTGCCGGGGCGTCGGCTGGCGACGGCAAGGTGCTGGCCTGCCGTCAAAACGCGTAGTTTACACCGACATAGCTCAAGGCCGTGGTGTCCTTGGTAACGATCGGGCTGTCGCGGACCTGGTCGGTGTAATGGGTCAACTCGATGCCAACGACGGTCGACCAGTGCTTATCGAACGCGTGCAGCCAGGACAGCTCGGAGGAGTAGGCGTAGATGCCCTGGTCGGCCTTGTAACGGGTAAAGCGAGAGGTGGCGCTCTGCTGGTCGGTCACGCCGAAGTAGGTCTGGTTGAAGCGCGCGTTGCCCGCGTGCGCATCGAAGCCCCAGGTGATCGTGTCGCGATCGGTATCGAGCAGTTTGCCCTCCAGGCCCAGGGCGTACTGATCGCCACGCTGTTCGCCACCCATGCGCAGCTCGGCCCTGGCCCTGACCGCCAGCCAGGTGGTGAGCTGCTGTGCGGCGTGCAGGTTGAGCACGGTGGCACCGCCGATCTCGCCCATGCCTTTCAGTTTGTCCGAGCCTGTGCGGTAGCTGCTGTCGCCGTCGGCGCGGCCGGCGTCCTGGCCGATCGAGGCACTGGCGCTGAAGCCAGAGGGCGATTGCCATTGCAGGCCCAGGCCGTCCTTGACGTCCAGGAAAAAGATGCCGCGTTCGATGCGCAGCATCGGCATGGCCGCCGCGGTGGAGTTTTCCGAACCCAGGTAGCGTGGGCCATAGGTGGCACCCAGCCCCAGGTTGACGTGGGTGGTATCACCCCAGATGTCGCCATCATCGGATCGCTGTTCTTCAGCGTGCACCAGAGCGGCGGTGAGAGTCAGGGGAAAGACCAGGCCTTTATTTAGTCCATTGATGACGCGCACGCGGGTATTCCTTTGGATTCAGGGGGACGTTGAAACGGCTGCCGAGAGGGCGCTTGTTCGGTTCGGTCTGTCGCTGGAACGAGCAGACGAGCAGAGGTTACGGGCGCATTCACAAGGCCTGTTCAAGGCTTTTTCAAGATTTGATCAAGATGGGCAAAACAATCAGGTTTGGTGGCCTGATGCGGGGGCTGCGCCCAGAGCGGGTGATTTTTTTCGAGCCGTGCATCCAGATTGCCAGCTGGCGGGTAGTGCTTATGGGCGGCCAATGGCTGCCCAGCCAAACGACCTGTCAGGAGCACTGCCCATGAACATCAAGTCCACCGCCTGCCTGCTCGCCTGCGGCCTCGCCCTGGTATTGCAGCCTGCCCACGCCCAGTCCACGCTGCCGGATGCCGTCAAGGTCCCCGATGGCCACACGGTCATGCTCGAAACCGTCGGCGTCGGCGAGATCACCTACGCGTGCCGCGACAAGGCCAACGCCCCCGGCCAGACCGAATGGACCTTCGTCGGCCCCAAGGCGGTGCTCAACGACCGTGCCGGCAAGCCGGTGGGCCAGTACTTCGGCCCGCCAGCCACCTGGCAGGCCAAGGATGGCTCGACAGTGACCGGCACCCAGCTGGCGGTGGCCCCGGCAGCCAAGGGCGACTTGCCCTACCAGCTGGTCAAGGCCAACCCAGCCGAAGGGCAGGGCGCCATGCAGGGCGTCAGCTATATCCAGCGCCTGGCCACCCGCGGCGGCGTGGCGCCGACGAGCGACTGCACGGCACAGAACAAGGGCGCGCAGCAGATCGTCAAGTACCAGGCCGACTATGTGTTCTGGACGGCCAAATGACGCGGGCCTGAGCAGACACCTTGCACTCGGTCATCTACGCTGGTTGGCAAGCCCCCGGCCGGATGGCCGGGGAACCTTGCCGGATACAAGGAAGCCGCACACGTTGAACTCGCCTGTCGTTGCCTTCGACTACCAACGCTGCCTGGCGGCTTGCGCGCAGGGCGACCGGCGAGCCTTGCAGGCGCTCTACGATCATGAAGGCGCACGCCTGCTGGGTGTTGCCCGGCGCATCGCCCGTGACGATGGCATGGCGCAAGATATCGTCCACGACGCGATCATCCGCATCTGGACGCGCGCAGCGAGCTTCGACCCCGCACGCGGCACGGCCCGGGGCTGGATCTACAGCATCACCCGCCACCTGGCGCTGAACGCGATACGCGATACCCGCCGTGAAAGCCTGCTCGACGAAGCAGGCATCGATGCGTCCTCCTTCGTGCACGCGGCACCCGACGAAAGCGAACTCTGGTCAGGCTCGGCGAAGCTCTACCGTTGCCTTGACCAACTGCAGCCCGCACCGCGGCGCAGCATCCTGCATGCGTATGTGGACGGCTGCAGCCACGCCGAGATCGCCGGCTTGCTGGGTGCGCCACTGGGTACCGTCAAAGCCTGGATCAAGCGCAGCCTCAAGGCGCTGCGGGAGTGCCTGGAATGAAGCCGGATGCTGCCGAAGAATTGGACACCCTGGCCGGGGAGTATGTGCTGGGGGCTTTGCCGGCGGATCAGCATGCCGAGCTGACAGCGCGGCTGGATACCGACCCAGCCCTGCGCGCCGCCGTGGATGCCTGGGAGGCCCGCTTGCTGGAGTTGAATGCGCTGGTTTCTCCCGTGCCACCGGATGCCCGCCTGTGGCGCCGTATCCAGCGCAGCCTTGACGAGCTGCCCGCACCGTCCACACGGGCGCAGGTTGGCGGGTGGCAACGCCTGGGCCTGTGGCAAGGGCTCAGTGCCGCAGGGCTCGCCGCAAGCCTGGTGCTGGCGTTCATCTTGCTGGCAACGCCCGCTCCTGCGACCCGGTACGTGGTGGTACTGGTGGCGCCGAACAGCCAGGCCCCCGGTTGGGTGGTGCAGGCCAGCGACAGCCGCATGATCGAGCTGATTCCGCTGGGGCTGGACGCGGTCCCCGACGGCATGGCCCTGCAGTTCTGGACCAAGGGCGAGCAGTGGCGCGCGCCGGTTTCGCTGGGCCTGGTCAAGCCTGGCGAGCCCTATCGCGTTCCGCTGCAGAGCTTGCCACCGCTTGAGGCCAACCAGTTGTTCGAGCTGACCCTGGAGAAAGCCGGCGGTTCACCCACCGGGCTGCCGACTGGGCCGGTGAAGTTCATCGGTCGCGCAGTGAAAGTGATCTGACGCTCAAAGCGGCACACTGGCCGCCTTGAGCTGGCGCAGCACGAAGCTCGAAACCGAATGCCGCAGGCCAGGGATCTTGTACAGCTTCTCGCGCAGCAGCCGCTCATAATCGCGGGTGTCCTTCACCGCCAGGCGCAGGCAGTAGTCGTATTCACCGGACACCAGGTAGGCCTCCATCACCTCGGGAATTTCGGCCAGCACCCGCTCGAACATGTCGAGAATCTCGTCGCTGTGGTGCTCGAGGGTGAGCATGACGATCAGCCCGTCGCCGTAGCCGAGTTCGGTCAGGTCGATGCGCGCCCCGTAGCCCTGGATGACCCCCGCTTCCTCCATCCGCTTGATCCGTTGCCAGCAAGGGCTGGGCGATAGCCCGACCTGCCTGCCCACCTCCTGCATGCTGGCGCGGCCATCCTTGCTCAGCACCTGAAGAATGCGGCGATCCATGTCGTCAAGATTGTTTTTTTGCATATTTTGTTTTCTACGAAAGGATTTGCTGAATGTTAGGGCGATTCTCCTGAAATTCAAAAGCACATTCGGCGTTGTACCGATCAGAATGAACTTCTGCCTTCGCGATCAACACCGATCGCAACGCGGCGCCGGAGCGATTCGCCGGCGCGACGTCAGGGAGGCTGATGCCGATGAGAGAGCGCCATGTACCAAGTGAAATACGAAATGCCCGAAGCGCAGACAAGCCTGGAGTACATCCTCGAACAGGTCATCCACGGCGCCGAGATCATTATCGTCCGTCACGGTATCGAGGTTGCCCGCATCACCGCTGCCCAGGGCCTGAGCAAGGGCGCGACCACCGTGATGAGCACCCCCTATGAACAGCGATAAGCCAACACCGCTTGCGGTGTGCACCCAGCAACGGCTTCAGCCCGGCGCCTATCCGCGCCACAGCGTCGTGGATGACCTCTACGGCTTGTTCATCGGGGTGTCGCTTGCCGCCACTGGCATCGCCATCCTCGGCAAGAGCGGCCTGATCACGGGCGGCATCGCCGGTATGGCACTGCTGGGCGCGTACATCGTGCCGCTCACGCCGTCCGTGCTGGTGCCGCTGATCAATATCCCGTTCCTGCTGTTTGCCTGGTTCACCATGGGCCGCGCGTTCACCCTCAAAAGTATCGGAGTCAGCATTTCGCTGGGCCTGGGTGTCGGCTGGGTCAGCCCCATGCTCAACCTGTCAGGCATCGCCCCCGGGCATGGCTGGCTGTTGGGGGGCACGCTCCTGGGCATGGGCATCCTGTGCCTGGCCCGGCATAACGCCTCCATGGGCGGCACCGGTGCCCTGGTGCTGTGGGTGCAGCGGCGGTTTTCCATCAACGCGGGCTTGTCGCAGCTGGCCTGTGACGCCGTACTGTTCTTGTTGGCCAGCCTGAGCCTACCGCTGGACAAGCTGTTGTGGTCGTTGATCGGCACAATGGCCATGAACGCCATCCTGATCAGCTGGCACAAGCCGGGGCGCTATCGCGGTTGAGCGCCCGGGGCTGCGTGCACGGCCGTAGCGCCGGCAATCGCGCGGTTTGTTGAGAAAAGGGTCGCCGCTGAAGGTGACCCGATCAGCTCGCAGTGCCTTGACCTTGGACATCTCCATGCGCCTTGCTGGGTGTGGAGCCGGGGTAGCTTTCGCGCATGATCAGTGCCAATACCAAGGCAGCGGCCAGGGCGATCAGCAGCGGTTCGGCGGCATACTCGGCCAGTGCCAGGGTGTGCTCGGCCAGGCCCGCACTTTCGCCGGAGACCACGCGCGCGCCAGGGGCGGCGATCATGAAACCACCGGCGATGAAGGCCAGGCCGTTGACGAAGGCGGCCGAGGTACCGATCAACTGCGGTGGCACCACATCGGCGGCCGAGCTGAAGGTGAGCATATGTGCCGAGTTGGCGAAGCCGAACACGAAGTTGATGGCCATCGCCAGCGGCACCGGGATGCCGGGCACGTACAGCAGGGCCGCCGCGCAGGCCAGCTGCACCAGGCAGCCCACCACGATCAGCGGCTTGCGCCGCCGGGTGCGGTCGGACAGTGCCGGCAGCACCAGGCAGCCGGCGGCCAGGCCCAGCCACAACAGCGACGAACTGAACGCCGCCGTGCCGGCGCTGGCGCCCAGTGTCAGCATCAGTTTCGGCGTCCACACCACGCCCGCCGCCAGCAGGCTGCCGAACAGCGCCGAGCAGATCAGCGCGCTGAGCCACACATGGGGGATCTTCGCCACCTCCAGCAGTGCCCCGAGTACCGAGCCGATGAAGCGTGCGGCGCCACCGCCATCACCTGCATCCAGCGGGGTGGGGTTGCGCAGGAACAGGAAGGCCAGCACCGTCAGGCCGATACCGGCCACGCCCACATAGTTGAACAGCTCGCGCCAGGGCAGGGCGCCCAGGGCGTACTGCAGGGCGTTGACCGAAAACGCCGAGGACAGCGAGGCGCAGAACTGCACCAGGCCGAACATCAGGCTGAACTTGGCCATGCCGAACCACTGCCCGCCGATGTAGCCGGCGCCGACGAAGCCGGTGCAGGCGCCCAGCGCCATGACGAATTGCGAGGCGATCAGCATGCCGTAGGAGGTGGCGTTGGCGAAGATGAACACACCCAGGGTCACCAGCGCCACCGAGGCCGGCAGCACCTTGTGCGCGCCGAGACGGTCGAGCAGCGCGCCACCGAAGAACTGGCAGATGGCGAATACCCAGGTGTAGGTGGCGGCGATGGCGGCCACCTGGGTGACCGACAGCGCCACGCTTTGCTGGATGTTCGGGTTGACGATCGAATAGCCGGTCTGAACGCTGAACAGATACACCACGAATACGACGGCGAGTGCCCACACCCACCACGCTCTCGCGCCGCCTGGCTGGAATGCTGAATTGGCCACGGGGTTCCCCTACCTTTTGTCCATACATGAGTCCAACCATGTACGTCGGGGTAAGGGGCCATCGTCAATGCCTGAGCATCCTTACTCACACCATGGGCTGTTTGCCACTGGCGATGAGGCTAGCAGAGAAACCGGCGCTTCCAAGTCGCCGACGGTGTCACAGTGTGCCGATGCGCAGCAGTTCGCGTTGCAGCTGCTCGCGGTCGAGCGCCCCGAAGGGCAGGGCAAGGAATGCCCGGCAACGTAGCTCGATGCGTGCCAGCGTGGCGCGGAACGCGGCATCCACTCGCTGTTCATCGCCCACTGTCTCGGAGGGGTCTTCAAGCCCCCAGTGAGCCTTGAGCGCCGGGCCGAAGTACACCGGGCACGCCTCGCCCGCGGCCTTGTCGCACACGGTAATGACGATATCCGGCGGGTTGTCTTCGAAGGCTTCGTTGCCCTTGCTGCTCAAATCATCGGTGGCGATGCCCGCCTGTTGCAGGGTGGTCAGGCTACGCGGCAGCACTTGCCCCTTGGGGAAGCTGCCGGCGCTCACCGCCGTCATGCCTGCTGGCGCCAGGTGGTTGAACATGGCCTCGCTGAGGATGCTGCGGCAACTGTTGGCCGTGCACATGAACAGGACTCGCATGGGGGCTCCTTGGGGTGGGTGGTTTCACAGGCTCAGGCGTAGTGCCAGCGCCGACAGGGTGATCAGCAGCACGGGCACGGTCAGCAAGATGCCGACCTTGAAGTAATAGCCCCAGCGGATGCGCACGCCCTTGCGCTCCAGCACATGCAGCCACAACAGGGTGGCCAGGCTGCCGATGGGGGTGAGCTTCGGTCCCAGGTCGCAACCGATGACGTTGGCGTAGATCATCGCCTCGCGAATCACGCCCTCGGCGCCGCTGGCCTGGATCGACAGCGCGCCGACCAGCACGCTGGGCATGTTGTTCATCACCGACGACAACCCGGCCGCCAGCAGCCCGGTGCCGAGGGTGGCGCTCCACAGGCCCTGCGCCGCCAGCTGGTCGAGCAGGCGGGCGAGCAGGTCGGTCAGGCCGGCGTTCTTCAGGCCGTACACCACCAGGTACATGCCCAGGGAGAAGATCACCACCTGCCAGGGCGCCTCGCGCAGCACACGGCGGGTTGAGATACGCCGGCCCCGTGCGGCGACCGCGAACAGCAGCGCCGCGCAGGCACCGGCCACCACGCTGACCGGTATCCCCAAGGGTTCGAGGATGAACAGGCCGGCCAGCAACAGCAGCAGGGTGCAGCCGCCGACGACGAACGTGGCCGGGTCGCGCACCGCCGTGCGCGGGTCGGGGACCGCCTCGCAGGGGTAGCGCGCAGGCAGGTCGCGACGGAAGAACAGCCACAGCACCAGCAGCGTGGCGGCGATGCTCACCAGGTTCACCGGCACCATCACTGCGGCGTAGTCGGTGAAGCCCAGGCCGAAATAGTCCGCCGAAACGATGTTCACCAGGTTCGACACCACCAGCGGCAGGCTGGCCGTGTCGGCGATGAACCCGGCGGCCATGACGAACGCCAGGGTCGCGGCGGGGGAGAAGCGCAGCGCCAGCAACAGCGACATGACGATGGGGGTGAGGATCAGCGCCGCGCCATCGTTGGCGAACACCGCCGACACCAGCGCCCCCAGCAGGATGCAGAAACTGAACAGGCGATAGCCGCTGCCGTTGGCCCAGCGCGCTACGTGCAGGGCGGCCCAGGCGAAGAAACCAGCCTCGTCGAGCAAGAGGCTGATGATGATCAGGGCGATGAAGGTCGCCGTGGCGTTCCACACGATGGCCCATACCACGGGAATGTCATGCAGCGACACCGCGCCCACGGCCAGGGCGATCAGTGCGCCCAGCGCGGCGCTCCAGCCCACGCCGAGGCCCTTGGGTTGCCAGATGACCAGGACCAAGGTGAACAGGAAAATGGCAATAGCGACCAGCATGGCGACCTCGTGAGGTGGGTGTTCAGCAGCAGGAGGCCGCGCGCACCGGGCGCCCGTCCATATCGAGCAGGCGCGCGGTGCTCACCTGCAGCCAGGCGGTGTTGGCATGCGCGGTGACTTGCAGCACCTCGTCCACCCAGGCAGGCAGTTGCGGGTTGATACGGTAGTACACCCACTGGCCCTGGCGCCGGTCCAGCAGCAGGCCGCTGCTGCGCAACTGGGCGAGGTGGCGGCTGATCTTGGGCTGGCTTTCGCCCAGCGCACACACTAGCTCGCAGACGCACAGCTCGCCCTGGTGAGCGATCAGCAGTGTGGCGCGGGCGCGGGTTTCGTCGGCCAGGGCCTTGAACAGTGCAGGAGGGGTGAGCATGGGGCGTTTCGGCTGAATATATGGATTGGCGAATATATGGTTTTTCGTATGTATGGGCAAGCACCTGCCGGATTTTGCCCGTGCCCTTGCAGGTGCAGCCGCCGCCAGTGGTGCGCGCAGGCACTAATTGGTAGGCTCGTGCTTGCTCAGCAGTCAACAGCGGAACGCACCATGACCTCCGTGAACGGATTCCCTCCTCAGACCCCTTCCACCCTTGCCACGGCTACCCCTGCCGAATCGTCCGATATCGACCTGCTGCACGGCATCAGCGTCGCCCTGATCGGCGAACAGGACAGCGCGGCCCTGTACGGCCGTATCATCGATGCCGCCATCGCCATCACCGGTTCCCATTTCGCCACCATGCAGTTGCACAGCCCTGAGGGCGGCGGGTCGCTCAAGCTCCTGTGCTCCCGCGGCCTGGCGGAGGACGCGGTGCGCTTCTGGCAATGGGTGAGCCCGACCGCCCTGAGCAGTTGTGCGCTGGCACTGCGCCAGGGCCGGCGGGCGGTCATTGCCGACTTCGAACAATGGGCCGAGATCGCCGGCACCGAAGAGTTGCAGGCGTTCCGCCGTGCCGGTATCCGCGCCGCGCAGACCACGCCGCTGCTGTCACGCGACGGCCGTCTGCTGGGGATGATCTCCAACCATTGGCGCGAACCGCACCACCCTTCGGAGCGGGTGCTGCGCCTGCTCGACATCCTGGCGCGCACCGCCGCCGACCTGCTCGAACGGACCATCGCCGAAGAGCAGCAGCGCCGCACGGCGGCTGAACTGCGCACGCTCAATGACACCCTCGAACAGCGCGTCACTGAGCGTACCCGCGAGCTGATGCAGGTCGAGGAGCGGCTGCGCCAGTCGCAGAAGATGGAAGCCGTGGGCCAGCTGACCGGTGGCCTGGCCCACGACTTCAACAACTTGCTGGGCAATATCTCTGGCGCGCTGGAACTGCTGCAGCAGCGCCTCGCCGAGGGGCGCGCGGGTGAGGCCGGGCGTTACCTGGGCGAAGCCCAAGGCTCGGTACGCCGCGCCGCGGCGCTGACCCATCGGTTGCTGGCGTTCTCCCGGCGCCAGACCCTCGAGCCACGCCCACTCGATATCAACGCCCTGATGCATGGCCTCGGCGAGATGGTCCAGCGCACCATCGGGCCTGGCATCGTCTTGGAAACCATCGACAACACCGCGCTATGGCCGGCCCTGGTCGATGCCGGGCAGCTGGAGAACGCGCTGCTCAACCTGTGCCTGAACGCCCGCGACGCCATGCCCGAGGGCGGGCGCATTACCCTGCGGGCGGTCAACCGCTCGCTGGCCGACAGTGTCGATGAGCTGCCGGCGGGCGACTATCTGTGCCTGAGCGTGGCCGACACCGGCAGCGGCATGCCGCCGGAGGTCCTGGCCCATGTGTTCGAACCCTTCTACACCACCAAGCCGATCGGCCAGGGCACCGGCCTTGGGCTGTCGATGATCTATGGCTTCGCCCAGCAGTCGGGCGGGCAGGTGCGCATCGAGTCGCGGGTGGGCGAGGGCACCACGGTGTTTCTCTACCTGCCTCGGCATCAGGGTGAGGCGCTGGTGCCTGTGCCGTCGGATGAAGCGGCGGTACAAGCGGGGCGGCAGGGGCAGACCATCCTGCTGGTGGAAGACGAACCAACCCTGCGCATGCTCACCGCCGAGGTGCTGCGCGAGCACGGCTATCGGGTGCTCGAAGCCGGTGACAGCACCCTCGGTTTGCAGGTGCTGCGCGGTACCGAGCACCTCGACCTGCTGCTGACCGATGTCGGGTTGCCGGGTGGCATGAACGGCCGGCAGCTGGCCGATGCCGGGCGCGAACTGCGGCCTGGGTTGCGAACGCTGTTCATCACCGGGTACGTGCAGCACACCGTGGGTGAGGATGGTTTGCTGGCGCCGGGGATGCAGGTGTTGACCAAGCCGTTTTCGCTGGAGGCTCTTGTCAGGCGGGTGGGGGTGATGTTGGTGGTTGATCACGGTGGGTCTTGAGGACATCGGGTTATCGCGTGAGGGCGGCTATGGGCTTGTCGAAAATTTTGTGGCGCCCTTGAGATCGAGCGCCGCCCGCGCGGCGCATCGCTGGCAAGCCAGCTCCCACATCTGTTTCGGGCCAGTTATTCCTGGCCCATCTCCACTGTCCGCCCTGTTTGTACGACGCTGTTTCTGTGTGGACGCTACCGTCGCCCCACATGACTCAAGGCATGCACCAAGGCGGACAGTGGAGACCTCACAGACATAATTGGCCCGAAACAGATGTGGGAGCTGGCTTGCCAGCGATGCGCCGCNCGNGCGGCGCTCGATCTCAAGAGCACTACAAGAGCACCGGCAAGCACCAAGCGGCTCATACGCACTAGCCCCACGCCCCCTCACTTGCTCACCAACAGCTCCGGCCCCAGGTAATCATTGACCTGCTCGATATCATCATCCCCCAGGCTGCCCACCGAAGACGCCAGGCGCAGGCGCGACATCAGGTAGCGCAGCTTGGCCTCGAACAGGTCGTGACGGGCCACGAACAACAACTCCTCGGCATTGAGCACATCGGCATTGGTGCTGGTGCCACCCTCCTTGAACCCCTTGCGCGTCGACAGCAGCGAACGCTCGTTGGACGCCACGGCCTTCTCCAGCGCGCGCACGCGCAGGGCGCCACTCTGCACCCCGCGGAACTCGCGGGTGGTGCCGGTGATGACTTCCTGGCGGGTGGCGTCGAGCTCGTCCAGCGCCTTCGAGCTGTTGGCGCTGGCCTGGCGGCTGAGGGCGCTGACCCCGCCGCCGCTGTACAGCGGGATGTTGATCTCAAGGCCAATGGAGCTGTAGTGGTTGCGCTGGTTCAGCTCTGACAGCGACTGGCTTTCGCCGGCGGTGTAGCCGGCGACGAAATCCAGGGTCGGCCAGTGCCCGGCCTTGGCCCGGCGTACTTCTTCCTCGGCGATCTCGTAGCTATGGCGCCGGGCATGGATCAGCGGGCTGTCGGCCTGAGCCTTGACCAACCAGTCCTGCAGGTTGCCGGGCAGCAGCGGCGGGGTGGCGAAGCCCGGTTGCAGGGTGGTCAGCGTGTCCGGGGTTTCGCCGATGTACTCGGCAAGCTTGCGCCGGGCATTGACCAGGTTGTCCTGCGCCTCGATCAGCTCGGCCTCGGCCAGGTCGCGGCGAGCGGTCGCCTCGTCGATGTCGGTGATGGTGCCGGCGCCCAGTTCCATGCGCCGCCTGGCCGAGGCCTGCTGCTCTTCGAAGGCGTCCAGCTTGGCCTTGGCCAGGCTGATGGTCTCGCTGGCCAGCAGCACGTCGAAGTAACTGTCGGCCAGGCGCACCGCGGCGTCCTGGCTCTTGGCGTCGAACACCGCCACGCTGTAGTCGGCGCGCTGCTGGCCCTGCCGGTACTCGGCCATCTTCTGCTTGTTGAACAGCGGCTGGCGCAGGCGCAGGTTGGCGCCGGTTGAGTTGTAGTCCAGGTCGTTGTCGATGCCGTTCTGGCGCTGGTTGCCATTGACCCGGTTGGTGTAGGCCGAGGCATTGACCTGCGGCAGCAGGCCGGCCTGGCCGATGGCACGGTTCTCGACGCCGGCCTGCTGCTCGTGCACGGCGGCCTGGTACACCGGGCCTTGGTATTGCAGCAGGTCCCAGGCCTGCTTGAGGTCCATGGCGCTGGCCGGCAGGGTCACCGCCAGCAGGCCCAGGCACAGGCAACGCGGGTTCATCTCATTGCTCCTTGAACGCGCTGTCGACGCGTTCGAGCATGGGTTTGAGCAGGTAGCTGAGCAGGTTGCGCTCGCCGGTCTTGATGGTGACGCTGGCAGGCATGCCGGGGCGGATATGGTTGCTGCCCAGCAAGTCCATGCCGGCGGCAGTGACCTCCACCTGGGCGAGGTAGAACGGCTGCTTGCTTTCTTCATCCATCAGCCGGTCGGCCGAGATGGTCTTGACCCGCCCGGGGATGTTGGGGGTGTGGGCATGGTTGAACGCCGGGAAGGCGAGGTCCACGTCCAGCCCCGGGACCATCTTGTCGATGGCCTGCACCGGGATCATCGCGTCCACTTGCAGCGGCTCGTCCAGCGGCACCACCTCCATGATCTTCGCCCCGGGCTGGATGATCCCGCCCACGGTGGCGATGCTCAGGGCCTGGACCATGCCGTCGATCGGCGAGCGGATCACCGTGTGGTTCACTTCGTAGTCCAGCGCGCGCAGGCGGTCGGCCAGGGTGGTGTTCTCGCGGGCGGTGTCGGTCAGTTGCGACTGCACCTCCTTGAGGTAGTCGTGCCGACGCTGCAGCACGCGCAGCTTGATCTCGGTGGTCTGGCTGCGGGCGCGGGCGATGTTGTTGAGGTTCTCGGCTTGCCCGGCGGACAGGTCGGCGTGGCTGCGCTCCAGCTCCAGCAGGCGGTTGCGTGGCACATAGCCCTCGGCCGCCAGGGTGCGGGTGCCCTTGAGTTCCTGGTCGAGGTAGCCGATCTGCGAGGCGCGCGCGCCATACACCTGCTGCAAACCCTTGAGTTGCACCGTCGACGCCGCGAGGTTTTCTTCAAGAATGTCGATTTCGCCGGCCAGGCCGGCACGGCGGGTGTCCAGCAGGTGCTCCTGCAAATCCATGGCGGCCAGCAGGCGCGGGTCGCCGGCGTAGCGAGCCAGCAGCTCGGGGTCGTAGGTCACCGTATCGCGGTCGTCACGCTCGGCCTCCAGGCGATTCTCCACGGCCTTGCCGACGATGTACTGGGCGCTGACCGCGCCTTGTTCGGCGACGGCGCGCAGGGCATCGAGGCGCACCAGCTCCTGGCCTTTCTTCACCCTGTCGCCTTCGCGTACCAGGATCGCTTCCACGGTGCCGCCGGTAAGGTGCTGCACGGCCTTGCGGTTGCTGGTGACCTTGACCGTGCCGGTGGCCACCACGCCGGCATCCAGCGGCGCCAGCCACGACCACAGCAGAAACCCGCCAAAGCCGGCGAGCACCAGCCACAGGCCGCAACGCGCGGGTTTGCCAGCGTCGAGGTCGATCGTGGCGTTGCTGTCGATGGGGATCAGTTCGCTGTATTGGCTGCCTGGCATGATCGCTCACTCCCGTACCTTGACCGAGGCCAACGGCGCCGCCGCGCCGGCCGGCATCACACTGGCCTTGCGCAGCGCGGCGAACACTTCGTCGCGGCTGCCCAGCATCTGCACGCCGCCGTCGCGCAGCATCAGCACCTTGTCCACCGCGCACAGCACGTTGGGCCGGTGCGAAATCAGGATGACCGTGGCGCCACGGCCCTTGAGCTCGGCCAGGGCATCGACCAGGGCCTTTTCACCGACGTCGTCGAGGTTGGCGTTGGGTTCGTCCAGCACCACCAGCGCGGGCTCGCCGTACAGCGCCCGGGCCAGGGCGATGCGTTGCTTCTGGCCACCGGACAACGGGCTGCCATCGGCGCCCAGGCGGGTGTCGTAGCCCTGGGGGAAGCGCAGGATCATCTCGTGCACGCCGGTGATCTTGCAGGCGCGGATCACCGCGTCGCTGTCCACCTCGCCAAAGCGCGCGATGTTGTCGGCGATGCTGCCCTCGAACAGCTCCACGTCCTGTGGCAGGTAACCCAGCCACGGGCCCAGTTCGGCCTTGTTCCAGTTGAAGATGTCGGCACCGTCCAGGCGCACTTTGCCGGCCTGGGTGGGCCATACGCCGACCAGCAGGCGGGCGAGGGTGGACTTGCCCGAGGCGGACGGGCCGATGACGCCCAGGCTCTCGCCCGGCGCCAGGCTGAAGCTCACACCACGCAGGATGGTGTTGCCGCTGCCAGGCGCACCGGCGAACACGTTCTCCACCGCCAGCATGCCACCGGGGCGTTGCAGGGCCATGCTTGGCGGGCGCTGCGGGTAGTCGTCGAGCAGCGCGTTGAGCCGGCCCCAGGCCAGGCGGCAGCCCAACAGCTGCTTCCAGGCGCCGATCAGCTGCTCCACCGGGCCCAGCGCCCGGCCGGTGAGGATCGAGCAAGCGATCATCATGCCCGGGGTGATCTTGCCCTCGATCGCCAGCAGTGCGCCGGTGCCGAGGATCAGCGACTGCAAGGTGATTCGCACGAAGCGTGCGCTGCTGCTGATCAGCGCGGCGCGGTCGGAGGCCAGGGTCTGCATCTGCAGGATGCGCAGGTGGCTCTGGTACCAGCGCTTGCCGATCGCCGGCAGCATGCCCATGGCTTCGATCACTTCGGCGTTGCGCAGGTTGTTGTTGGCGAAGCTGCTCGAGGCCAGCGCGGCCTGGTTGGCTTCGGCCAGGGGTTTCTGCGTGGTCTTCTCGGTGAGCCAGGTCAGGCCCACCAGGATCAGCGAACCGATCAGCGTGACCAGCGCCAGCAGTGGGTGGATCAGGTAGGCCACCAGCAGGTAGATCGGTGTCCAGGGCGCGTCGAAGAAGGCGAACAGACCATTGCCGGTGAGGAACTGGCGGACCTGCGCCAGATCCTGCAGGGCCTGGCCCGGGCTGCCGCCGGCACGGCTCAGGTTACGCTCGAAGGCGGCGCCGAAGATGCGCCGGTTGAGCGCCATGTCCAGGCGGTTGCCCACCCGGATCAGCACCCGGGTACGCAGCATTTCCAGGGCCGACATCAGCAGGAACAGCCCCACCACCAGCACCGTCAGCATGCCCAGGGTGGTGACGTTGCGGCTGACCAGCGCGCGGTCGTACACCTGCAGCATGTACACCGAGGGCGTCAACATCATGACGTTTACCACCCCGCTGAAGGCGGCCAGGGCGTAGAAGCTGCGTCGTAATTGAAACAGTGCGTCGGCGAGTTCGGATCGGGTGCTGGTGTGTCTGGCCATGGCGGGCGCCTCCCACTTCGAAAAAAGCCTGTCGCCGTTGCGGTGGTCAGGCTCAAACCCTTGTGGCATCTGGTTCGCAGGCGGGCTGGTCGCTCTGTTGGCGGGTTGGCCGAATACGCTGCGCAGGTGCTCACAAGCAGCAGCGTAGGTTGTACCGAAACATTCTGTAATATCTTTTTGCTCTAATTATTCCTTCAAGTTCCTATTAGAAACAGTGGGTTGAGAAGCGTTATCGCCTTCTCACCTTTTTTATCGCCGTAATATTGACAAGCTTTTTCTCTACAACTTTAGTCTTAATCAATTCGCGGGAACTTCCGCCGCCGGCCTGCTGTCGGCCGGCCCCCGCGAGTTTCAGCAGACATTCCTGTAGGAGCAGAACATGACCAGCCTCTTGTTCTTGTGCCGAGTGAATGGGCTCTACAGGAAGTTCGCCTCCACCACCGGCAGCCATGGCCCACCCATGACCCGGGCTCGTCGCCACTGACCAGCCCTGTGCCCCCGCGAATGCCAGGCACGTAGCCCACACAGGGCAACGGCGTTGCGCGTCCGTGTTCGCCACAAAAAAACCAAACAACGACCGTGCACGCCATCGACCGGGCGCGGCGGGCGCCTGCGCCCCGCACCCCGTCCCCAGATATCCCCGAGGTCCAGCACCATGGCCAATTTCAGCAAGTCCGACCTGGAATTCATCCTCAAGCAGATCTTCATCGCCGAAGCCCACGCCGCTGGCGCCAGCCTCATCGACCTGCTGCCCAACAGCCAGGTGCCGTATGGCCTGCGCACCGTCGACGGCAGCTACAACAACCTGGTGAACGGGCAGAGCGAGTTCGGCGCCGCCGACAATTCGTTCCTGCGCCTGCTCGATGCCCAGTACCGCGCGGCCTACGCTGGCAGTGGCACGGTGGTCGACAGCCAGCCGCGCACCATCAGCAACCTGATCGTCGACCAGACCGCGCATAACCCGGCGGCGGTCGAGGCCAACGGCGGCGCGGCGGCGGTGATCAGCCCCGGCGCGGACGGTGTGTTCGGCACCGCCGACGACAAGCAGGTGTTCTTCATCCCCAACGAGTCGGCGGACGCCGGCCTGAGCGCCGGCTTCAACGCCTGGATGACCTTCTTCGGGCAGTTCTTCGACCACGGCCTGGACCTGGTCACCAAGACCAGCAGCGCCGTCGTGTTCATCCCCCTGCAAGCGGACGACCCGCTGTACGTGCCGGGCGGACAGACCAACTTCATGGTGCTGCCACGCGCCGCGCACACTGCTGGCGCCGATAGCGTGCTCGGTACCGCCGACGACGGCCAGCTCAACACCACCTCGCCGTTCGTCGACCAGAGCCAGACCTACAGTTCGCACCCCTCGCACCAGGTGTTCCTGCGCGAATACGCCCTGAATGCCGACGGCGACCCGATCGCCACCGGCCGGCTGATCACCAATCGCGACCTGGGCGCCGACGGCAAGTTCGGCACCGCCGACGATGGCAGCGGCGAGCACGGCGGCATGGCCACCTGGGCGGTGGTCAAGGCCCAGGCCCGCGACCTCCTCGGCATCAACCTGACCGACGCCGACGTGCACAATGTGCCGTTGATGGCCACCGATGCCTATGGCAACTTCCTGCGCGGCCCCAACGGCATGCCGCAGGTGGTGATGCGCGTCAGCAATGGCGCCGATGGCATCGCCGGCACCGCCGACGACGTGACCCAGCTGGTCGAAGGCAACCGCGCCGCGCCCATCAGCCTGGCCAACGCGGTGAGCACCGGCCATGGCTTCCTCGACGACATCGCCCACAACGCCGAACCCGTGGTGGTCGGCGGGGTACTGCAGGCCGATAGCGACAGCGCGGTCGGCAATGCGCAAACCGTGGGAGCTGGCGGCAACAACCTGACCTACGACAACGAACTGCTTGACGCCCACTACATCGCCGGCGACGGCCGCGCCAACGAAAACATCGGCCTGACCGCCGTGCACCATGTGTTCCATGCCGAGCACAACCGCCTGGTGCAGCAGACCAAGGACACCATCCTTGCGTCCAACGACCTGGCCTTCCTCAACCAGTGGCTGGCCACCGACGTGGCCGCGCTACCGACCACCCCCGCGCAGGTCGCCGCCCTGGTGTGGGACGGCGAGCGGCTGTTCCAGGCCGCTCGCTTCGGTACCGAGATGCAGTACCAGCACCTGGTGTTCGAAGAGTTCGCCCGTACCATCCAGCCGCAGGTCGACGAGTTCCTCGCCCCCAACGGCTATGACACCTCGATCAACCCGGCCATCCTCGCCGAGTTCGCCCATGTGGTGTACCGCTTCGGCCACTCGATGCTGACCGAGACCGTCGACCGCTTCGACCCGGCGTTCAACCCGATCCTCAGCGACCCGAACAACCCCGACCAGCAGCTGGGCCTGATCGCCGCCTTCCTCAACCCGCTGGCCTTCGCTGGCAGCGGCGCCACCGCCGACGCGGCGGCCGGGGCGATCATCCGTGGCGTGACCCGCCAGCTCGGTAACGAGATCGACGAGTTCGTCACCGAGGCGCTGCGCAACAACTTGTTGGGCCTGCCCCTTGACCTGCCGGCGCTGAACCTGGCCCGCGGCCGCGACACCGGCATCCCCAGCCTGAACCAGGCGCGCCGCGAGTTCTACCATTCCACCGGCGACAGCCAGCTCAAGCCCTACATCAGCTGGGCCGACTTCGCCGAGCACCTCAAGCACCCGGCCTCGCTGGTCAACTTCATCGCCGCCTACGGCAGCCACAGCAGCATCACCTCGGCCACCACGCTGGAAGACAAACGTACCGCCGCGCTGTCTCTGGTGTTCGGCGGCAGCGGCGCACCGGCCGACCGCCTCGACTTCCTCAACGGCACCGGGGCCTGGGCCAACGTCACCCTGGCGGGCAAGGATGGCGTGCTGGGCAGCGCCGACGATGTCACCGGCGTGACCATCACCGGGGTCGACAGCATCGACTTCTGGATCGGCGGCCTGGCCGAACAGAAGATGCCGTTCGGCGGCATGCTCGGCTCGAGCTTCAATTTCGTCTTCGAGACCCAGCTCGAAGCGCTGCAGAACGGCGACCGCTTCTATTACCTGTCGCGCACTGCCGGCCTGGACTTCGGCGCGGAGCTCGAGAACAACTCGTTCGCCAAGCTGATCATGCTCAACACCGATGTCACCCACCTGTCCAACACGGTGTTCCTCACCCCGACCTTCACCCTTGAAGTGGACCAGGCCAACCAGTACACCGGCCTTGGCGCGGACGGCCGCGCCGACCCTACCGGCGGGCTGATGATCAACGGCATGGAGATCGTGCCGCTGGTGATCCGCGACAACCCCGACACCGTCGGCGGCGACAGCCACTACCTGCACTACACCGGTGAAGACCACGTGGTGCTCGGCGGCACCGCCGGCGACGACATCATCATCGCCGGCGAAGGCGACGACACCGTCTATGGCGACGGCGGCAACGACCGCCTCGAAGGCGGCGCCGGCAACGATGCGGTACTGGGCGGCGCGGGCGACGACATCATCACCGATGCGTTCGGCGACAACCGCCTGGAAGGCAATGCCGGCAACGACGTGATCATCGCCGGCAGCATGCTCGCCGCCGGCAACCTGATCCTGGGTGGCGACGGCCAGGACTTCATCGTCACCACCGAGGACATCACCACCACCTTCGGCGGCAAGGGCGACGACTTCATCCTGGGCGCCAAGACCAACCTGCCGCCCACCGGCAACGAAGGCGACGACTGGATCGAGAAGGGCACCCAGGACGGCGCCCCGGGCGACAACTTCGCGCCGCTGCTCACTGACGACGTGATCGGCAACGACATCTTCGTCGGCGGTGGCGGTTTTGATGAAATGATCGGCGAGGGCGGCGACGACATCTTTGTCGGCAGTGACGCCCAGGACAAGATGGACGGCATGTCCGGCTTTGACTGGGTCACCTACAAGAACGACAAGGTGGGTGTGACCGCCGACCTGAGTCTGGCCGCGCTGGCCCAGCCCCATGGCAATGCGCCGAACCAGAACGCCGGGGTGTTCAACCCGGTCGGCGCCTCGCCGGCCTCGATCCTCGACCGCTTCGCTGAAGTGGAGGGGTTGTCCGGCTCGAAGTTTGCCGATGTGCTCAAGGGCGACGACGTCGATGCGGTGACCATCCTCAACCATGGTGGCGCCACCGGCAGCGCATTGACCAACGTCGCACTGATCCGTGGGCTGCAACAGTTCCTCGCCGACGCCGGGCTGCCGACCACCGGCTTTGCCACCGGCAACATGATCCTGGGGGGTAACGGCAGCGACCTGATCGAGGGGCGTGGCGGCGACGACCTGATCGACGGCGACAAGTGGCTCAACGTGCGCATCGCGGTGTACGCACCGGGCGACGTGAACCATACCGGCCCCGAGATCGCCAGCTTCGACAGCATGGTCGAGATGATCCCGTTCATGCTCGACCGCACCTACAACCCCGGCCAGCTCAAGGCGGTGCGCGAGATCCTGCCGGGCACTTCGACCGGCGGCGCGGCCTTCGACACGGCCATCTTCTCCGGCCTGCAAGCGGAGTACGTGGTCACTCAGAACACCCGTGGCACCGCCGACACCGCGGACGACGTGTGGACCGTGGCCGACACCGTGGCCGGCCGTGACGGCACCGACACCCTGCTGCACATCGAGCGCCTGCAATTCGCCGACGGCCAGCGCGTGCTGGTGCAAGGGCTCAACGCCCAACCCACTGGCAGCCCGACCATCAGCGATGGCAACGGCGGCGCGATCACCGTGGGCGACCTGCTCACCGTGAGCGTGGCCGGCGTGCGCGACGCCAACAACGTCGGCGCCGGCAACCCACTGGGCACGCTGGCCAACAGCTCGGTGTCGTACTACTGGCAGTTCGAGGCCGACCCGGGCAGCGGCGTGTTCCAGGACATCATCCTGCTGCCGGCCGGCGACCTGGCGTTCCAGAGCGCCGACGGCACCGCGTTCAAGGTCTCGCCCGACCTTGAAGGCCTGTCGCTGCGGGTCAAGGCGATCTACCAGGACGCCCATGGCACCACCGAAGTGCTGTTCTCCCAGCCCACCACCGTGGTGGCGCCGGGCGCGCCGGTAACGCCGACACCCGCCACCCCGGTGGTGGATGCCAAGGCCGGCGGCGCCGGCCTGCACATGGTGCGCTCGGACCTCAACTTCATCCTCGAGCAGATCAAGATCGCCGAGGCCGACGCCCATGGCCAGGACATCCTCTCGCTGATCCCCAACATTCGTGCGCCGCTGGGCCTGCGCGCGGTGGACGGCTCGAACAACAACCTGCTGAACCTCAACGGTAACAACCACACCGAGTACGGCGCCGCCGACAACGTGTTCCCGCGCCTGACCGACCCGGTGCTCAACCCCGCCGAAGGTGCGCCGGCCGGCTTCTTCGGCCCAGGCTCGCCAGCCATTCCGGGTTCCTCCTACCAGCAGACCAGTGGCTACGTGTTCGACTCGCAGCCGCGTACCATCAGCAACCTGATCGTCGACCAGACCTCGCACAACCCGGCGGCCTACGCCACCGCCTACGACCCCGGTGCCAACGGCAAGCTCGACTTCGGCGCGGCAGGCAGCGACGACGTGCTCAAGGACGGCGTGCGCATCGTCGCCAGCCCCGGCCTGGACGGCCAGTTCGGCACCGGCGACGACCATGACGTGTACCTGTTCGAGAACACCGCCCCGGATGCCGGCCTGTCGGCGCCGTTCAACGCCTGGATGACCTTCTTCGGGCAATTCTTCGACCACGGCCTGGACCTGGTGACCAAGGGCGGCTCGGGCACGGTGTTCATCCCGCTGCAACCGGACGACCCGCTGTACGTGCCGGGCGGGCATTCCAACTTCATGGTCATGACCCGCGCCACCAACCTGCCCGGGGCCGACGGCGTGCTGGGCACCGCCGACGATATTCACGAGCACACCAACACCACCACGCCCTTCGTCGACCAGAACCAGACCTACAGCTCGCACCCCTCGCACCAGGTGTTCCTGCGCGGCTACCAGCTGACCAGCGATGGCCCCATCGCCACCGGCCGCTTGATCACCAACCGCGACCTGGGCGCCGACGGCAAGTACGGCACCGGTGACGACAGCGAGATCGGCGGCATGGCCACCTGGAAGGTGGTCAAGGCCCAGGCCAACGACGTGCTGGGTATCCACCTCACCGACGCCGATGTCGACAACGTGCCGCTGTTGGCCACCGACGCCTACGGCAACTTCATCAAGGGCCCGCATGGCTACCCGATGGTGGTGATGAAGGGCCTCGACGGCCTGGGCGGCACCGCCGACGATGTGCTGGTCGAAGGCAACCCGCTGGCCCCCATCGACTTGACCAACGCCGTGCGCACCGGCCATCAGTTCCTCGCCGACATCGCCCACAATGCCGTGCCGGTGTTCAGTGGCGGCGTGCTGGCGCCCGACGCCGACCACGCCATCGGCAACGCCGTGCCGGTCAACCCGCAGACCGGCGCCAACACCGCCTACGACAACGAACTGCTCGACGCCCACTACATCGCCGGTGACGGCCGGGTCAACGAGAACATCGGCCTGACCGCGGTGCACGCGATCTTCCACTCGGAACACAACCGCCTGGTGGCGCAGACCAAGGACACCGTGCTGGACGCGGGCGATGTGGCCTTCCTCAACGAGTGGCTGCTCAAGCCGGTCACTGCCTTGCCTGCCAGCCAGGCTGAAGTGGATGCGCTGGTGTGGAATGGCGAGCGGCTGTTCCAGGCCGCCAAGTTCGGCACCGAGATGCAGTACCAGCACCTGGTGTTCGAGGAGTTCGCCCGCACCATCCAGCCACGGGTCGACCTGTTCTTCGCCCCGACCCAGGTGTACGACGTCGACCTCGACGCCTCGATCGTCGCCGAGTTCGCGCACACCGTGTACCGCTTCGGCCACTCGATGCTGACCGAGACCGTCGACCGTTACGACGCCGACTTCAAGGTGATCGGCGACCCGAGCAGCAGCGACCCCGACCAGCAACTGGGGCTGATCGCGGCGTTCCTCAACCCGCTGGCCTACGTCGCCAGCGGCGTGACCCCCGAGGACGCCACCAGCGCCATCGTGCGCGGGGTGACGCGCCAGGCGGGTAACGAGATCGACGAGTTCGTCACCGAGGCGCTGCGCAACAACCTGCTGGGGCTGCCGCTGGACCTGCCGGCGATCAACATCGCCCGTGGCCGCGACGTTGGCATCCCGTCGCTCAATGCGGTGCGCCGCGACATCTACAGCCAGACCGGCGACACCCAGCTCAAGCCCTACACCAGCTGGGTGGACCTGGTGCAGCACCTCAAGCACCCGGAATCGCTGATCAACTTCATCGCCGCCTATGGCAGCCACAGCTCGATCACCGCGGCCACAACCCTGGAAGGCAAGCGTGCCGCAGCCATGGCACTGGTGTTCGGCGGCGCTGGCGCACCGGCCGATCGCCTGGACTTCCTCAACGGCACCGGGGCTTGGGCCAACGTGACCTTGCCCGGCAAGGATGGCGTGCTGGGTACCGCCGACGACCTCAAGGCGGTGACGGTGACCGGGGTGGACGCCATCGACCTGTGGATTGGCGGCCTGGCCGAGAAGAAAACGCCGTTCGGCGGCATGCTCGGCAGCACCTTCAACTTCGTGTTCGAGAACCAGCTGGAGAAACTGCAGGACGGCGACCGCTTCTACTACCTGGAGCGCACCGCCGGCCTGTCGATGAACGCCGAGCTTGAGAGCAACTCGTTCGCCAAGCTGATCATGGCCAACACCTCGGCCACCCACCTGCCGGGCCTGGTGTTCTCCGACCCGGGCTTCTACCTGGAAGTGGACCGTTCCAAGCAGTACAACGACGGCCTGGGCAATGCCGACCCGCTGGACGCCGCCGGTCACCAGGTGGTGTTCCGCGACAACCCGCTCACCGCCGGGCCCGACAGCCACTACATCCGCTACACGGGCGACGAGCACATCGTGCTCGGCGGCAGCAACGCCGACGACATCCTCATCGCCAGCGAGGGCGACGACACGGTGTGGGGCGATGGCGGCAACGACCGCATCGACGGTGGCGATGGCAACGACCAGCTGCGTGGTGGCGACGGCGACGACATCATCACCGACACCGGCGGCGACGATAACATCCAGGGCGGCGACGGCAACGATGTGCTGCACGGCGGCAATGGCGTCAACCTGATCATCGGCGGCTTCGGCAACGACTTCATCGTCACCGGCGAGGATGCCAGCGAAGCCATCGGCGGGCAGGGCAACGACTTCATCCTCGGCAGCAAGGCCAACGAACAGGACATGGGCAACGAGGGTGACGACTGGATCGAGAAAGGCACCTCGGACGGCGCGCCCGGCGACAACTTCGACCCGCTGGGCAACGACCCGGTGATCGGCAACGACGTGTTCATCGGCGGCAACGAGAACGACAAGTTCAACGGTGAGGGCGGCGACGACATCATGGTCGGCAGCCTGGGCTTCGGCGACCGCTACATCGGTGGCTCGGGCTACGACTGGGCGACGTTCAAGGATCTTGCCCAGGGCGTGAGCATCGACTTCACCGACCGCTTCTTCGATGTGCCCAAGGTGCCCGGCTCCGGTGCCTCGGCGCTGGTGCGCTTCGACATCATGGAAGGCTTGTCGGGCTCGGCCCACGGCGACTTCCTGCGCGGCGACAACGAGGATGCCACCTCGCTGCCCACCGCCGGGGCCACCGGCAGCGTGCTGACCAACATCGGCTTGATCGCCGGCCTGGCCGACTTGCTGGCCGCTGGTGCGACCTTCTACGACGGCGGCAACATCATCCTCGGCGGCAGCGGCAGCGACTTGATCGAGGGGCGCGGTGGCGACGATATCCTCGACGGTGACAAGTGGCTGAACGTGCGCATCAGCGTGCGCGCCAACCACGACGGCACGGGCCCGGAAATCGCCAGCTTCGACAGCATGGAGCCGATGGTGCCGCTGATGCTCAACGGCACCTACAACCCTGGGCAACTGGTGATCGTGCGCGAGATCCTGAGCGGCGACAACAGCTACGACACCGCGGTGTTCACCGGCATCGCCACCGACTACCGCATCAGTATCGAGGGCGATACGGTCATCGTCACCGACACCGTGGTGGGGCGTGACGGCGTCGATCGTCTGAGCCATATCGAGCGGCTGCAGTTCGCCGACTCGTCCCAGGCCACTGGGGTGGGTACGGCGGTCAACAAGGGGCCCTCGGGCCACCTGGCAATCCTCGACGATGCCAGTGGCGCCCGCGCCGATGCGCCGGTCGCCGGCCAGTTGCTGCGGGTGAGCAACCGTGGCGTGCACGACGCCGACAACGTCGGCGCGGGCAACGCGAGCGGTGCCGTCACCGGGCCGGTGGCCTACTACTGGCAGGTGGAGACCATCCCCGGCACTGGCGTGTACGAAGACATCACCTTTGTCGCCGCCGGTGAAGCGTCTCGGGCGACCGGCACGACCTACCGGGTGACGGACGATGTGGCGGGGCTGAACATCCGCGTGCGGGCGGTGTACCAGGATGCCAAGGGCACCCTGGAGATCGTCGACTCATCAGCCAACAGCGCACCGAGCGCCGGGCCGACGGTGACCGGGCTGGCGGCGCAAAACCAGGTGCTGACCGCCAACCTGGCCACGTTGGTCGACGCCGATGGCCTGAGCAACCCGCAGTTCAGCCTGCAATGGCAGTCAAATATCGGTGTGGGCTGGGTCAACATCGCCGGTGCCACCGGCAGCACCTTCACCCTCGGGCAGGCCCAGGTGGGGCAGCAGATCCGCTTGCTGGTGAACTATGTGGACGACTTCGGCGTGGCCGAAAGCGCAGCCTCCGACCCGACGTTGCCGGTGCTCAATGTCAACGATGCACCCACCGGTGCGGTGCTGATCAGCGACACCACGCCGGACCAGGGCCAGACCCTCACCGCGCTGACCGGCAGCATCGCCGACCTGGACGGGCTGGGTACCTTCAGCTTCCAGTGGCAGCAGGGGCAGGGCGGCACCTTCAGCGACATCGCCGGGGCCACCACCGCCAGCTTCACCCCGGGCCTGGCCCAGGGCAACCAGCAACTGCGGGTGGTGGTGCGCTATACCGACGGCTTCGGCAAGCAGGAGACCGTCACCTCGGCGGCCACTGCGGCGGTGGCGGTGATCGCCGGTATCGTGCTGCAGGGCACCGCTGCCGCCAACACCCTCAACGGCACGGCGGGCAACGATGTGCTGCTGGGGCTGGGCGGTAACGACACCCTCAATGGCCTGGCCGGGTTCGACCAGCTGTTCGGCGGTGTGGGCAACGACATCCTCAACGGCGGAGACGGTGACGACGTGCTCAATGGCGAGGACGGCAACGACACCCTCAATGGCGGGCTGGGGGCCGATGCCATGAACGGCGGGGCTGGCAACGACACCTTCGTGGTCGACAGCCTCGGCGACAGCGTCACCGAGGGGGCCGGCGGCGGCGTCGACCTGGTGCAGACCAGCCTGGCCAGCTACCTGCTGGGCAATGAGGTGGAGAACCTCACCTACACCGGCAGTGACAACTTCACCGGTAACGGCAACGCCCTGGCCAACGTCATCACCGGAGGTGCCGGCAACGACACCCTCAATGGCGGCGCCGGGGACGACCGGCTGGTGGGTGGCGCCGGCAACGACACCTACGTGATCGATGCCGGCAACGATACGGTGGTGGAGGCGGCCGGTGGCGGCATCGACACCGTGCTCACCTCACTGCCCAGCCATACCCTGGCAGCCAACGTCGAGAACCTGACCTACACCGGGGCCGGCAACTTCATCGGTACCGGTAACGACCTCAACAACATCATCACCTCGGGGGCGGGCAACGACACCCTCAACGGTGCTGGAGGCGACGACACGCTCAACGGCAATGCCGGTAACGACACGCTCAACGGGGACAACGGCAACGACCAGCTGTTCGGCGGCCTGGGCAACGACATCCTCAACGGCGGTGGCAACAACGACACCCTCGATGGCGGTGCGGGCGACGACGCGCTCAATGGCGGCAATGCCGATGACGTCCTGCTGGGCGGGCTGGGCAACGACAACCTCGACGGCGGTGTGGGTGTCGACCTGCTGGACGGCGGCGACGGCAACGATACCGTGCTCGGCGGTGGCGGCAACGACACCTTGCTGGGCGGGGCCGGCGATGACTTCCTCGACGGTGGCGCGGGCAACGACACGGTCACCGGCGGGGCGGGCAACGACTCGATGGTGGCGCTGGACGGCAACGATGTGTTCGTGTTCGCCGCCGGCTTCGGCACCGACCAGGTGTTCGGCTTCGACGCCGCCCCGGCAGGCGGCCAGGACCGGTTGGACATCTCGGCGATGAACATCAGCGCGGCGACCTTCGCCGCCAGCGTGACCATCGCCGATGTGGGGGCCGATACGTTGGTCAGCTTTACCGGGGCCACCGACACCATTCGCCTGGTCGGGGTGGGGGATGCGACCAGCGTGACGGCGGCGGACTTCATCCTGACCTGATGGGTGGCGGGATGTGAGGGCAGGGATGCCCTTGGTGAGTACGCGGCCCATCGCCGGCAAGCCGGCTCCCACAGATACAGCGCCAAACTCAGTACCTGTGGGAGCCGGCTTGCCGGCGATGGGCTGCGCAGCAGCCCCGATCGTCATTCCTGACGGAACGCCTCTTCGATAAACGCCTCCAGCGCCTGCGTCTCGATGATCTCGATGGAAAAATGCCCGAAGCGCTTGGGCAGCCAGATGATCCGCGCCCCCGATGGCGTCAACAGGTCGCCCCGCGCCAGCGGCTGGCCGTTCTCGTCCTCCGGCTGCACCCCCTTGGCCACCAGCTGGTCATAGGCCACTTCGATATCCGGCGTCGAATAGCAATGGCGGTAGATCATCCCTTCGCCATGTTCGTCCAGCAGCACCTTGAGGTTGCCCGCCAACGGCTGCACCAGCATGAACCGCTCCTGCCCCATGCGGGCGACGGCGTAGCGCACGTGCAGGCCACCGCGCTGCCACACCTGGGTGGTGGAGATCTCGGCGCCGAGGATCTGTTGGTAATAGGCGCAGGCCTGTTCGAGCTGGCTGACCAGCACGTCCACATGGCTGAAGGTGAGCTGCATCGCGACATTCCTTTGGCTGAAGGCCAGGAGCATAACCCAGCCTTTGCAGGGCCGGGGGCTGTGATGCGCACCCCCTGGTTTCTCAAGGTTGTTACACTGCCTGCCCGACGATTCGATGAGATGGATTTCATGCATTTGTATGTGGTGCGGCACGGGGAAACCTGGGCCAATGCCGAACAGCGTTACCTGGGGGCACTCGATCCGTCGCTGACCGAGCGGGGCCGGGAGCAGGCGAAATCGCTTGAAGGCCTGTTGCCTCGCTCACTGGATGTACTGGTGGTTTCCCCGCGCCTGAGGGCCCGAGAGACCGCCAGCATCATCAACGCCGGGCTTAACCTTGAGACCGAAATCATGGACTGCTTTCGAGAGCGGGATGTAGGTGTATTCGAAGGGTTGACGCAAAGCGAAGCCAAGGCGCGCTATCCGCAGCTATGGTCGCAGAACATCACACGCCAATGGGCGCTTGGGCCAACGGACGGCGAGTCGATTGCCGACGTTGTGCAACGGGTGAGTGAAGGTTTGCTGGAGCTGCAAGCGAAGTACCCGGCGAAGAACGTACTGCTGGTGGCCCACGGTTTCGTCGCGAAGACCATCCGCGCGTTGGCCAGGCGTGATTTTTCAGACTTCTACGACTGGCAGCTCGCCAATGGCCGCCTGTTGGCCTTGGAAAACTTCGAAGCGCCGACGGTCGATGTGGAAACGTTGCGCAGCTCACTGCCGTTTCAATGAGGCCGGCCACCGCCGTATTTCACCCGTTCGTCACAGGGCATCTACCGATGCCCGACAGTGAGCGGGCAGAAATGGCCAGAGGGTCAATACTGCTTCGAGCACTGACCCTACGAGGATAAAGGCATGGGCACCCACCTTGCGCTTCTGGCCGCAGCCATGTGCAGCACCCTTGTGCAGGCCCAGGCGATCGAAACCGCCAAGACGCCGATCGGCGACATCCAGTTGCAGTTCGGCTTGCCGGCCAACCCAGCCGAGGAACGGCGCATCTACGATGAAATGGACTTCCAGCGAGCGACCCAAGGCTATATCTGGGCCATTCCCTTCGTGGCCATGGCGCAATGGAAGGACGCCCACCTCCACCAGATCGGTGCAGCCGAACTGGAGACCGTGCTGTACGAGAAGTTCGCCGACAAACAAGGGATTCTCACGGCCAACCTGACCACGCCCTACCTCATCACCTTCGGCAACCTGGCAAAGGGGCCGGTGGTGCTCGAAATGCCCATTGGCAGCACGGCAGGCATGGTCATGGACTTCTGGCAGAGGCCGATGACCGACCTTGGCCAGGCGGGGCCGGACCAGGGCAAAGGTGGCAAGTACCTGCTGGTGGGCCCTGGCCAGAAAGCGCCTGAGACATCCGAATACCGAGTTGTGCAGGTGCGCACCAACAACTTTTTCGCCGGTGTTCGCGTGCTCGACCCGGGTGCAGACAAGATCGCCGCCGCTCGCCAGGCGTTCCGCTTCTACCCCTATGCCCAGCGTGGCAATCCCCCCGTGCAGCTCAGCCGAAACGTCGACGGCAAGCACTGGTCCCAGGTGCAGCCCCGTGGGCTGGCTTACTGGGAGCGCTTCAACGAGTACATGCAACAGGAGCCGGTGGAGGAGCGCGACCGGATGATGACGGCCATGCTCGCGCCGTTGGGGTTGGAAAAGGGCAAGCCGTTCCAACCCGGTGAGCGGGAAAAAAAGCTGCTGACCGATGGCGCACTGATGGGCGAACTGATGTCGATGAACATCTCCTACGCCAAACGCTTCCCCGACGCCTACTACCGTCCGGATGCGAAGTGGGCCTACGTGATCATGTTCGATCCCGGCCAGGAAACCGCCCATTACTCGCAGCTCGATGAGCGCACCGACTACTTCTACGAAGCGGTCACCGCCGCCGCCGGCATGATCAGCACCACGCCCGGCGTGGGCTCGGCCTACCTGGGCGCCTACAAGGACAAGCACGACCACTGGTTCGACGGCAGCAAGACCTACCGCTTGCGTGTGCCGCCAAACCCACCGGCGAAGAACTTCTGGTCGCTCACGGTGTACGACACCTACAACCGTGTGCAACTGGACAACCCTACCCAGACGGCCGATATCTCGTCACGCAAGCAGGCCCTGAAAAAGAATGCCGATGGCTCGGTTGATCTGTACGTTGGCCCCAAGGCCCCTGCGGGGTGGGAGCAGAACTGGATCGAGACCTTGCCTGGCAAAGCCTGGTTCGCGTACTTCCGCTTTTATGGGCCTACCGAAGGGTATTTCCAGCGGACTTACGTGTTGCCGGATTTCGAAGAGATAACCCAATGACCGATTGGATCGACAAGGAAGCTGCAAGATGATCACCACCCTTCGCCCTGCCACGTCCAGCGATATCGAGCTGCTTTTCGATATCCGCACCAGCGTCACGCAGAACCACCTCTCGCGTGAACAGCTGCATGACATGGGCATTACCGCTGACGCACTCGCCGATGCCATCGGCAGTAGCCCTTGCGCCTGGATTGCCGAATGGCAGCAGGAGGCGGTCGGTTTCGTGATGGTCGACCCTGACGAGGGAGAAGTCTTCGCCCTGTTCGTGCGCCCACGGCATGAGGGCAAGGGGGTAGGGCGGTTGCTGCTGGAACGGGCGGAACAAGCGTTGTTCCAGCAGCATGAGGTCCTGCACCTGACCACCGACGGTAATGAGGCCATCCGGGCCAATGGCTTCTACCAACGGTTGGGTTGGGCCTGTGCCGGAGCGGTCGATGAGCGGGATGTGCGCTATGAGAAGCACCGGGCTGAGTGAACAGTACCGCTGCGCCCGATTACAGTGCGTACTGCGCCACGCCATGCCCGAACGACCAGTTTTCCTTGTGCACCTCGACCAGGTTGATGAACACATCCTCCATGCGTACCCCCGCTTCTTTGTTCAGCCCCTCGGCGATGGCCAGGTACAGCGCTTTCTTCTGCTCGACGCTGCGCCCTTCGCTGAGGGTGATCTGTATGAACACCTGCCCGTTGCTGCGCTGGATGCCCAGGTACTGCGGGTCGTTCACCAGGCGGTCATTGTCGTGCTCGGTCAACACCTGGAAGTTGTCGTGCTCGGGCACGTTGATCGTGCGCCTCATGGCGGCGTAGACGACCTGGCCGACTTTGGGCAGGTGAGTGGGGTCGGGGTGGCGCTTGATATCGATGCGTACCAGAGGCATGCGGGGGCTCCTTGGATTGTCTCCAGCGAGGGTGCAAAAACCAGTACTGCGCGCATCAACATAGTGCGCATAATCCCGTTGCACAAGCGACCCTATCCCCGAGGAGCCTGGCCATGACCGACGTGCTCTATCTGCAAGACCTGACCGTGGGTGACACCTTTACCAGTGGCGAGCACGCGCTGGATACCGAGCAGATCATCCGTTTCGCCCACGAATTCGACCCGCAGCCGTTCCACCTCGATGACCAGCAAGCCCAGGGCACCTTCTTCGCAGGGTTGGCCGCCAGCGGCTGGCAGACCAGCGCCATCACCATGGAGCTGCTGGTGGGCAGCCTGCCGCTGGCCGGCGGTGTGATCGGGGCGCATGTCGATGTCAGCTGGCCGCAGCCGACCCGGCCCGGGGATGTGCTGCGGGTGACCAGCACGGTCGTCAGCGTGGCACCTTCGCGCTCGCGGCCGGACCGGGGCATGGTGGTGCTCGAGTGCATCACCGCCAACCAGCGGGGCGAGGCGGTGCAGCGCATGACCTCCAAGGTGCTGTGCTTCAGGCGGGAAGGGTAGGAGCTACGCTTGCGCGGGCGCCCGCGCAAGCGCAGTGAATTAGGTCATTTCAAGGCGATGGTCTTGACCACGGTTTCGCCTTCGGTACCCCCGGGCCAACACAGATCGACCGTGACCGATTCACTGTCGGTGACATGGAAGATGGCGAAATTCTTGCTTACCGAGTGGCTGAACAGATGCGTGAACTGGATGTTGTCATTGCCGCTCAAGGTCCCGGATTTGGCGATGCCGGGCGAAGCCGTTAGTCCGACAGGCATCCGCGAAATGGCACTTGACGTGACCTGGAAGACATTCGCCTTGCGATAATTACGATGCTGCAGCCTGAAAGCCGCCGCGCAATGAACATCGCCGCTAATAAACACCAGTGTGCGGCCATCAGCGTCCAAGACCTTGAAGATCTCTTCGAACAGGTAGTTCCTTTCGTCATGGTTGGTGGGGTGGTCCCATTCATCCATCGCATCGTCCTTGAAACTGTCGATCAGCGAAGCGGCTGTCAGCACGATGGACCGCCAGTGGACGAAAGGCACGGGGCTCACCACGAACACGAGCCTGGATTTCATCACCGGTTCGGTCTTCAACCAAGTCACGAAGCGTTCCACTTGCGCATCGCCCAGCAGCCTGTTCCTGGGCTTTTCCACGTCGTGATGCCCGCGAAGTTCAAGCACGTAGAAGGGGTTCTTGCCCTTGATGAAGTTGTAGTCCCAGATGCAATCGTCGGCTTTCTTCAGCACCTTTTCGTCAGTGCCGGTGGGAGGGTTATGGCTGTGCGCATATTCGAAGTAGGTTTGTCGTGCAGCCAGCCACATGGCATCCACAATTTCCTGATCGACCACCGGATCATCGGCCTTGAAGTACCTGGAGAGAATGTCCAGGCGTTCCGCGACGGTGTGCGAGCCCCAGCCATCCATGATTTCATGGTCATCCCAGACCATGTACTGGGGAACTTTCGAGAACAGCTCCTGCATGTGCGGGAACTTCCAGTACACGCGGTAATACCAGCGGTAGAGATTGCGCAGGTACTCCTCAAGATTGGGGCCATCGAGGATGCCGTCTTTCCAGTACGTGGCGATCAGATCGTCCTTGTTGTCTTGGAGCCACTCCCAGGCATCGGGGAAAAACTTGTTGTCCTGGCAATCGACATACACTTGGTCGCCTCCGCCAATGGCAAACCGGATATTGGCGTCGAAAGCGCGGCTAACGAACAAAGGCCATGCGCCCTCGCTGTTGTGGTCATTGAACGGGTCGTGACAACTGTAAAAGCCAAAGCTGAAGTTCGGCATGGATAGCGCCATGGTGGTAAAGGACAGGCGCTTCTGGAAGCCGATTTCCGTCCGCCTCCACATGCTCTTGCTGGCGAGCTTAGGGCTCATCAGGTAGTAGTAGTACGTGGTGTTCGGCGTGAGGTCGGCTATGTCGAAGGTGTGGGTGAGATCCGTTTTCACGTCGAAGTTGTGCGTCTTGATGTTGAGGGGGTTGCCTGCGTTGCTCTTCAGGAACTGCTCGATGGTTTTGTCGTCCAGCGAGTTCAGGTCACCGGTCAGTGGCGTTTCGGACCAGACCAGCGACCAAGGCCCGGCTTTGTAGACGCGGATCCACACCCGCGCACTGGTGGTGTCGACATGCCCCACGATGCTGGCTGAGCCCAGTTTGCTCACGTCATATTCATTGTCCCGCGGATCGACCAAAGCCATGGTGCTCTCCTTTATCCCATGTGGTGTGCTGGGGTGACACTGTTTTGGGCAGGGCACGGGTCGACAGCGTTTTCTGACGAGTCCCTTCGCGTGGTGACTATTGGGCCAATCATCGGCCTCTGAATTAGGGTTTCTTCGGACGCTGGGTAGATGCGTCTTGCTCTCCAATCACGGTAGTGACCATAAGCACGCCTCAGTCGGCTTTGTCGAGCTCGAGGTTGCGGCGGTTGACCACGGCCTGCAACCCTTCCAGTAGCCTGTCTGGTGCCGCGTTGGTTTTTTCGGCATCGAGCAGCAGCACTTGGACCTGATGACGGGAGCGTCGGTTGATACGGAAGTTGGACTCGAAGTCCAGGGCCGCCAGCAAGGTCGTCATCACCGCTGCCGTGCCGGCGAGCATGGATGACCAGTCGGCCGAGAGCTCCTCATCCAGGAACGAGAGCTTCGAAACGATCGCGGCTGCCGATGCCAGCAGGGCTGACACCACCAGCAAGAAGCGATAGCCGAATTTCCAGCGCATGGCGGAGCGACGGTATTTACCTTCTTGCGTGGCAAGGATCGCTTTGGTGCGTTGCAGATGTTCGTCAGACATATCCAGGCCTCTTCCTTGATGTGACGCACGTGTGATTGTAGATGGCCATTACGCGCATCGTGGCTTCACGACGAACGTTCTCGCAGCCTCTCAGTGTCCCTTCCCGTGCGACTCAGGAGGCGGCAGGGGTACATAGGTCAGCGGGTAGGGCATCACCTGCTTGATCTCGGGGTAGTTGGCCTTGAGCCGGTCGATCAGCGCGTTCTCGTCTTGCACGCGAATGAGCTGGGGGCGGCTGGGTTCATTGCCGAAGAAGTCCTCCCAATGCCCATACACCATTAGCCGTGGCTTGATCACGTCGAGCAGGGCGTCGGGGTAGAGCTGCACCTGATCGGTGGACGCTGCGCAGATGATCGCGATATCGATGCGCTTGCCGTCCTGCAGGATGGGTGGGAATCCGTAGGGTGGGTTGCTCGCTGAATCCTGGTAGTGAATGCGGTAGACCGGCTCGCCCTTTTCGTCCAGCAGGTCTATCAGCCAGGCGAGGGTCTGGCCGCCTGGCCAACGGCGCACGTAGGTGGGCAATTGGGTCAGGTCCTCCCGGTAGCGAGTACCTTCCAACAGATTGATCCCGGCGATGTGCGGCGCATGCTGGCTCTCGATGGCCATGAAGCGGAACGCGCCGTTGGGCTCCCATCTGTCTTGCGTAACGATTTGGGGTTTGGCGCGGTTGCCGCGCCTGACCGTGACCATCTTGGGCTGCATGTTCACGAACCTGGATTTCAAGCCCGCCCCCGCCAGCAGATGCCCCGCCTCTTCGTTGCCATAGGCAATCGCCTGGGGTGCCTGCTTGCGCATGATGTGTGGCACATCGAGCAGATGGTCGTAGTGCGCGTGGCCGATCAGCAGTACCTTGGCGTCGCGCGCGTCAGGCATGAGGTCGTCGATACGCTGTTCATTGGCCTTGACGAACACGGGTGGGAAGGCGGGGTTGCTGAAGGACGGGGCAAGCAGCAGCGTTTCGCCGCGCCAGTGCAGCAGCCAGCCGCCGACGCCCAGGTATTGCAGGCTCGGCCCGGAGGGCTTCGGTGCCTGAGTGGTGGGCTCCGTGCCGTTGAGGTCCTTGGCGCAACCGGCCAGGCATAGCAGCACGAGCAATAGGGCGACGCGCATGGGTGTGTCCCCGCTCTGGTGATAGCCAAAGGCTAGCCCAGGGTTCGGCGGCATGCGATGGCCAAACTGGTGGGTTTGCACATTCCCTGTAGGGAATCCCCCAGCCCTGTGGGAGCGGCTTTAGCCGCGAAGCAGACGACGCGGTGGATGGCACCGGCTCTGCCGGTGTTCGCGGCTGAAGCCGCTCCCACAGCGACCTCGTTGAATCAGAGACTTACCATTTGTTCCATGAGCGCGGCGCATGCCATTACGTGCCTTTGAGCAACCGCGTAAGGCTCGACAGGATCGAGGCCGCGTCATAGGGCTTGCGCACCACCGGCACTTTGAGCAGATGCTCCGGCAAACTGACGCTGTCGCCGTACCCCGTGGCGAACACGAAGGCAATGCCGCGCCGGCTCAGCTCGTCGGCCACGGCGATCGAGGTCCCCGTGCCCAGGTTTACATCCAGCACCGCCACGTGCGGCGCGCGGCTTTCGATCAGACGCAGGGCCTCGCGTTCCGAGCTGGCGGTGAACACATCGTCGATCCCGGCATCGGCCAGGATCTGCTCCAGGCCCACTGCGATCACCAGCTGGTCCTCGACGATCAGCACGCTCAGCCGCGCCAACGCTTCGCAGCTCTCGACCGCCGCAGCGCCTTGCGCTACCGCTGCCGGCGAGGTGGTAATGGCGGCTAGCGCCACATGCCTGGCCGGGATCATGAACTGCCCGCGCACGCCTTCGGGCAGGTACTCGACGCTGCTGGTGCCGCCCAGGTCGAAGGGGATGCTGCGGTCGATCAGCACCGAGCCAAAACCACGGCGGCTCGGCGGGCGCACCGTCGGCCCGCCGCTTTCCTGCCAGCTGATGTCGCAGGCGTTGCCCGCGCTCAGCGTCCAGCCAACCTGCAACGTGCCCCCCGCAGCCGACAACGCGCCATACTTGGCCGCGTTGGTCGCCAGCTCATGCAGCACCAGCGCCATCACCGAGTAGGCCTGGGCATCGAGGATGATGTCAGGCCCGTCCAGCGCGATCTTGCCGGCCGAGGCTCGGTAAGGCGACAGCTCGGCCTCGAGCAGGGTCGCCAGGTGGCCGCCGCCGTCGCCGCGCACCACCTGGTCGTGGGCGTGGGACAGCGCCTGGATCCGGCCTTTGAGCGTGGCCACGTAGTGCTTTAGGGTCTGGCTTTCGTCCGTCGGGTGGGCCACCAGCACGCCGATCAGCGAGAGGATGTTCTTCACCCGGTGGTTGAGCTCTTCATTGAGCACGCGCTGGCGCACCTCGGCCTTGGAGCGTTCGCTGGCGAGCAGTTCGCTGTTGTGCAGGGCCACTTCGACGATGGCGGTACGAATGGCCTCGCCGAACTGGCGGTCCTGCTCGCTCCAGGGCAGCGACTGCTGGTGCACGGTTTCCTTCCAGATGGCGAAGCTCTTGCGCGGCGTGAGGCGCTCGCCCAGGGCGCCGGTCGCGTAGGTCTTGTTCGGGTCGCCGGCCCAGTCGAGGGTTTCGATGACTTCCTTGCGAAACAGCAGGAGGTAGTCCCGCGGGTGCTGCGACATCGGGATCACCAGCACACCGGACACCTCCGCGGCATAGGCCTGGGCGGGCGNCGGGTGGGCCATGGGCAGGCGATTGGAGGCCCAGGTCTGGCCTTCGGCGACGCTCTCGGCGAGGCGCAGCAGGTCGGGGATGGCCGCCCTGGGCGGGGTGAGGCCGGCGCAGGACCAGCGCCCCTGCAGCGACATGCCGATGCCGTCACAGGGCACCAGTGACTGGAACTCACCCAGGCGCGCGTGGAAGAACGCGGCGATGTCCGGGGCCTGATTGGCGTTGCGCAGCAAGGTATCCAGGGCGTTGTGCATGTGCTGGGCGGCTTCGAGCTTCTGCCGGCTGCGCAGCGTCTCGATATGCAGCGAGAAGAACTCGCCGAACATCTCCGCCGCCACCCGTTGGCCCATGGCCAGGGTGCGGGGCGCGTAGTGGTGGCAGGCGATCAACCCCCACAGCGCGCCATCGACGATGATCGAAATGGACATCGAGGCGCCCACGCCCATGTTGCACAGGTATTCGCAGTGCACCGGCGACACGCTGCGCAGGTGCGCATAGGACAGGTCCAGCGGTTCGCCTGACGGGTCCAGCAGCGGCTGGATCGGCACCGACTTGAAACGAGTGTCGGCGATCACCCGGATCGGGTTGCGCAAGTACAGGGCGCGGGCCTGCTGCGGGATATCCGAGGCGGGGAAATACTGCCCCATGAAGCTTTCCAGGTCGCCGCGCTTGGCCTGGGCCACCACCTTGCCGGCGCCATCGGCACCCAGCTGGTAGATCATCACCCGGTCGTAGCCGAGCACGGCCCGGACGAAACGCGCCGAGTCGCGGAACAGCTTGGCGGTCTGGTCCACCTCGCGCAGCTGGGCGATCAGCGCGCGGGCCAGTTCGATGGGCTCGGCGACACTGGCACCGGCGGGCTCGAACTCGAGGATGGCATTACCCTTGAACACATGCGCCGACACATCGAAAGCCCGGCCGCAGGGCAGGCGCAGGCCGAAAGTGAGCGACGGCCGCGCGGCTTCGCGGGTACGGGCGAGCGCGTTGCGCAGGGTATGGGCGGCTTCGTTGCCCAGCAGTGCGTGGAGTTTCTGGCCGTTGAGCTCACCGCTCAGGCCCAGCATCTCAGCTACGTTGCCGGAATTGCGCAGGACCCTGTGCGCCGAGGCATCGCAGGCCAGCAGGCAGCCGTGGGGCTGGATGCTGCCGGGGATCTGGATCGGCTCGCGATCGCAGTTGGTCAAGTTTACCGGTGGTTGCGAGGCCATCATCCCCTGCCTGTTGACGAAAAGGCGGCTGCCCAACTGACTGTCGAAGTCATTCAAGAGGGATTGGCTGGCAAACGCGTGCGGTGGGTAGAACGCCTGCGCCCCGTCGCAGACGACGTGAGTCTAGCAGGCTTCGCTTGTGCGCATGGGGTGGCATGAGGGCCGCCAGGTGCTTGCCGAGAGGTTTGCAGCGCCTATGAGATCGAGCGCCGCCCGCGCGGCGCATCGCTGGCAAGCCAGCTCCCACATCTGTTTCGGGACAGTTACTCCTGGTCCATCTCCACTGTACGCCTTGTTTATACGACGCGGTTTCAGCGTTGGCGCTGATGCCGCACCACCAGACTTGAGACATGCACCAAGGCGGACAGTGAAGACCTCACAGGATGGATTGGCCCGAAACAGATGTGGGAGCTGGCTTGCCAGCGATGCGCCGCGCGGGCGGCGCTCGATCTCAAGAGCGCTGCAAACTTCTCGGCAAGCACCTGGTGGCCCTCCGCCGATTTCCCTCCATCCACCCGCAGCGGCCCCTGCATTACCAGGCTGAACACAACCCTGCACATCACCAAGCCAGCAGCCCCGGACCTTGCAATCCCTCCGTCACATCGAGACAATGCGAGCAATTACCATTTACATCCTGGGTCCCGCTCTATGTCGACGCTCGACCGTTCGGCGCTTCACCAGCTGTACAGCGAAAACAACGGCTGGTTGAAAAGCTGGTTGCGCGCCCGCCTGGGCAATGCCGCCGATGCGTCCGACCTGGCCCACGACACCTTCCTGCGGGTCATGACCGCCCGCAACCAAGTGCCCATCCGCGAGCCGCGCAGCTACCTCAGCGCCATCGCCCGCGCGCTGCTGATCGACAAGGTTCGCCGCCGAGCCATAGAGCAGGCCTACCTACAGGCCCTGGCCCTGCGGCCCGAGCCGGTCGAGGTGTCGCCGGAGACTCGCCTGTCGATCATCGAGATGCTGCTGGCGGTCGATGCACTGCTCGACGACCTCGGCCCCAGAACCCGCGATATCTTCCTCGCGGTGCAGTTGGAAGGGCTGACCTACGCAGCGGTCGCCGAACGCTTCGACGTCTCGGTCACGACGGTGAAGAACCATCTGATCCGGGCCATGACCCGTTGCCTGCTCGTGGTCGAGAGCTGAGGGGCCGGGCCGTGGATCTGAAAACCCTCGAAGCCGCCGCGACCTGGTATGTGCAACTCAATGAGGGTGATGCGGACGCCGCGCAAACCCATGCCTGGCAAGCCTGGCTGGCCGCAAGTCCAGCCCATGCCGAAGCCTGGGCGCGGGTGGAGAAACTCCAGCAACAATGGGCGAGGGTGCCGCGCCAGGCCGCGCTGTCGAGCCTGGGGGCGGCCCAGGCGCAGCGCCGCGACGTGCTGAAAGTGCTGGGCATGCTGCTGGCCGTCGGCGGTGGCACCTGGCTGGTGGGCGAGCAGGTGCCTTATCAGGCCTTGCTCGCCCAGCAGCGCACCGGTAGCGGCGAGCGGCGCTCGCTGCGCCTGGACGACGGCACCCAGCTGGAGCTGAACGTCGACACTGCGCTGGATGTGCGTTTCGATGCGCAGGTTCGGGCCATCCAGCTCTACCGCGGAGAGATCCTGGTCAGCACCGCCAGCGACCCTGCCCGGCGCCCGTTCATCGTGCACACCGACGACGGCAGCGTACGGGCGCTGGGGACACGGTTCAGTGTGCGCCAGTTGGCGCAGCAGACGCGGGTCGGTGTATTGCAGTCGGCCGTCGAGATCCGCCCTCTGCACCACCTCGACCAGGTGCTGCGCCTGGACGCCGGGCAGCAGGCGGGCTTCGACCGCGACACCCTCGCCAGCGCCCAAGCCCTGCCGGCCGACTCTACGGCCTGGGTCCAGGGAATGCTCAGCGTCAACGACTGGCGCCTGGGCGATTTCATCGACGAGCTGGGGCGCTATCGAACCGGGGTGCTGCGCTGTGCCCCGGCTATTCGCGGCATGAGCATCTCGGGTGCGTTCCGCATCGACGACACCGATATCGCCCTGGCGAACCTGCCCAAATCCCTGCCGGTGAAGGTGCGCTACCTGAGCCGCTACTGGGTGAGCGTGGAGCCTGCCTGAGGGCTGAACGAAAAAAGTTTTTCCGTAATCTTGCTGATTTCGATTCTCGTCCGTCCATGACACAAGCCGCGACGACAGCGACTTTCCGCCATGACACGCAAGGATCACCCAATGCCCGTTCCTCACCCCACCCGCCTGCGTCAGGCCATCCGCCTGTGCGCCTTGAGCCTGTCGCTCGTCACCGTGCCGGGCGCGCTGCTCGCGCCGGCCCACGCCATGGCCAGCAGCCAGGTTACCTACCACATCGCCGCCGGCCCCCTGGGTAACGCCATCACCCAGTTCGGCGTACAGGCAGGTGTGACCATCTCGTTCGACACCGAGCAGACCCGCCACCTCAGCACTGCCGGGCTCGACGGCAGCTACAGCGTCGAGGAAGGCTTGCTGCGCCTGCTCGGCAGCAGCGGGCTGCAAGCCCAGCGCCAGGGCAACGGCGGTTACGTGCTGGTCCCGGCCGACCACGGTGCGGCAATGGAGCTGGGGCCGTTGACGATCGACGCCAACCGCCTCGATGCCACCAGCGAAGGCACCCAGTCCTACGCGGCGCGCGCCGTGACCATCGGCAAAGGCGTGCACACGCTCAAGCAGACCCCGCAATCGGTCACCGTCATGACCCGCAAGATGCTAGACGACCAGAACCTCAACACCCTTGAGCAGGTGCTGGACAAGACGCCTGGCATCACCGTCTACGACTCGCCCATGGGCGGCAAGTACTTCTACTCCCGCGGCTTCAACCTCGACGGCCAGTACCAGTACGACGGCGTGCCGCTGGATGTGGGTGGCAACTACGTGCAGGCCAACAGTTTCTCCAGCGACATGGCCTTCTATGACCGCGTCGAGATCCTCAAGGGCGCGGCGGGCATGATGAAGGGCTCCGGCTCCTCCGCAGGCGGCGTCAACTTCGTGCGCAAGCGCGGCCAGGACAAGGCCCATACCACCGTGACCCTGTCCGCCGGCACCTGGGACAACTACCGCGGCCAGGTGGACGTGGGCGGCCCGCTCAACGAGTCCGGCAGCGTGCGCGGCCGCGCCGTGGCGACCCTGCAGGACCGCCAGTATTTCTACGACGACGCCAAGCGCCAGGACCAGGTGCTGTACGGCGCCCTGGACTGGGACATCACCCCCGACACCACCCTGGGCGTCGGCCTGGCCTACGAGGACGTCGATGCCTCGCCTTGCTACCACGGCCTGCCGCGCTATGCCGATGGCAGCGACCTCAAGCTGTCCCGTTCGACCTGCCTGGGTGCCAGCTGGAATGACCTGCAAAGCGAGCGCATCACCGGCTTCGCCGACCTCAAGCATCGCTTCAACGATGACTGGTCGCTGAACGTCGCCTCGGTCTACACCCACAACAACCAGAACATCGAGTACGGCTACGCCGAAGGCTCGGTACCGGTTGGCGCCACCAGCGGGGCGATGGGGCGCTATTCGGGCCGCTTCGACTACGACCAGACCGACTACGGCTTCGATAGCTACATCGATGGCAAATTCGAGGCCTTCGGTCTTGAGCACGAACTGATCATCGGTGCCAACGCCAGCCGGCAGAAGAACCACGACTACTTCGCACTGCTGGCGTTGAGCGGCAAGCAAAACCCGTTCGCCCCGTCGGATGACTTCCCACGCCCAACCAAGGCCGACTACGCCACGGGCACCCTGCGCGGCGGCCCGTTCCCGACCGACTCCACCACCAGCCAGTGGGGCACCTATGCCAACCTGCGGCTGAAGCTGGCCGAGCCCCTCACCCTGGTGCTGGGCAGCCGGGTCAGCTGGTACCGCAATGATCGCGATTCCTACACCCAGCGCTGGGATACCTGGGAACACATCCGCAGCAAGGAAAACGGCGAAGTCACGCCGTTCGGTGCCTTGCTCTACGACCTGAACGACCAGTGGACTGCCTACGCCAGCTATGCGCAGATCTTCCAGCCGCAAGGCAACCTGACCACCGCCGATGGGCAATCGCTGCAGCCCAAGACCGGCGGCAGCTATGAGCTGGGCATCAAGGGCGAGCTGTTCGACGGCAACCTGAACACGGCATTCAACCTGTTCCGCACCATCGAAGATCACCGCGCCGAAACCGACTACGAGAATGTCTGCGGCGGTTCGAGCGACGGTTACTGCTACACCGACAGCGGCAAGGTCCGCGCCCAGGGCTTCGAGGCCGAGATCAGCGGCGCGCCGATCGAACGCCTGCAAGTGCTGGCGGGCTATACCTACACCCAGACCAAGTACCTGGAGACCATCAACGCTACCGATCCGACCGAGCTGACGTTCACCTCCAGCTTCATTCCGCGGCACATGCTCAAGGTCTGGGGCGACTACCAGCTGGCAGGCGCGCTCGAGCGCTGGACCGTGGGCGCCGGGGTGTCCAGCCAGAGCGACAACTTCCGCCGCCAGGGCAACCTGAAGATCGAGCAGGCGGGCTACACCCTGTGGAGTGGCCGCGTGCAGTACCGCATCGATGAGCACTGGAGCCTGGCGCTGAACGGCAACAACCTGCTGGACAAGCGCTATTACTCGACCGTGGGGGCCACGGGCTGGGGCAACTACTACGGTGAGCCGCGCAACTTCATGCTGACGCTCAAGGGCAGTTTCTGAGGTAGGGGAGGCGCGGGCCTGCTGAGGGCCGCGCCTGTTACCCAAATCCAGCGGTATAGCGCACAGGCGCCTGTCTTGGGATCGCATGACGGCCACCAGGTGCATGCCGACAGATTCTCATCGCCAATGAAATCGAGCGCCGCCCGCGCGGCGCATCGCCGGCAAGCCGGCTCCCACATCTGTTTCGGGCCAATGATGCCTGTGAGGTCCCCACTGTCCGCCCTGGTGCATGCCTTGAGTCATGTGGCGCGGCGGCAGCGCCCACGCAGAAACCGCGTCGTACAAACTAGGCGTACAGCCGCGGCGGCGCAGACATAACTGGCCCGAAACAAACGGTGGGAGCTGGCTTGCCAGCGATGCGCCGCGCGGGCGGCGCTCGATCTCAAGAGCGCTGCAAAAACACCGGCAGGCACCTAGCGGCCTTCACCCAAGATTCAGGCATGCACCTCCAGGCCACCGCGCAATTCTGCTTGTCCAAGTCCAGCGGTGTGACGCCCAGGCGCCTGCCTTGGTCGCCCTCATGCGCTAGCCGTCAGGACCTTGAAAGGGCCGATTTATAATCCATGCGAATGAGTAATCCCTTTAACCTCTTTGAACCCCCTTACAGTTAATCACGCGAGGAATCGAATAGTCAGATGCCAAGCGTTGTAAAAGATCTGCTTCTTTCATGGGCTTATCAAAGAGGAAACCTTGAGCTGAACGTATACCGAGCCGATGCAAATGCGCCCGTTGTTGCTCTGTCTCGACACCTTCGGCCACGAGTTCCAAATTAAGCGATTTGGCCAGTCCAACCAAGGCTTCAATAATACGGGTCTCTTTAATTCTCATGGCGTTGCCGATCAGGCCAACGTCCAGCTTGATTTGACTAAATGGAATATCGGCAAGGCGCATGATTGACGAGTGCCCAGTGCCGAAATCATCTAGGGATAACCTGACTCCATGCTTCATCAATAGACAGATGTTCTCGATGCTCTGCATGTCTAAATCAAGGGCTTCACGCTCCGTAATCTCCAAGATTACCCATTGCTTCAAGACCTTCGCGTCGTCGATTCGACGCAGAACCAATGCAGCAAACTCAGGAGCGTTTAATAGACTGGCCTCGATATTGTAGGAGAACGCCAAGGTATCGCCAAGGGCGTGTGTACGCAAATGTCGCTGTAAGCGTAGCCCTTGTTGGAATAGACAATCAAACAACTGGATCTGGCGCTCCATGCTGTCGAGTAGGTGTAAAAAAGAATACGGTCCTAGTAAGCCCTTGAGTGGGTGCCGCCAACGGGCCAACACTTCCACGCCATTGATCTTTCGGCTCTTCAGGCAAACTTGGGGTTGAAAATAAGGTGCTATCTGTTGGTTGTTGATTGCATGGGATAGGTCTGAGTCAAATGTCCAATTGTCGGTGGTGCTGCGCGATGAGACGTTTTTAACCGTACGTTTAACAAGCATGGCTTTGCCAAGCAATTCATTTATATGTACTGCGTCCAGGTCGTTGTAGCTGCCGAGTGCGTACTTTCCCGAGCACTCTCGAAATTTAGCCAGGCTCCAGCGAATGGATGCCTCCAGGGCCTCGCACTCGATAACTGAGAAAAAGCTGTGGTGCTGGTAAAGCCTGCGTAGGTAATAAATGGAATCATTGGTGTGCAGCGAATCACAAATTACCAAGTCAAGATTGTTCGGTTCTGGTGGGGCTTGGTTCCAGTCACTGTCTCGGTCGAGTACGCTTAAGCTCACAGATTTGGAGGCTGTCAAGATCTTTGAAAGTTGTTTGGCTCGGAAGGGGTTTGAGCACAATAACAGTACGTTCAACGAAGGCATGAGTCAGGTTCTCGATAAAGGTGTGTTCTAGTCTGGCCTGCTCGTAAAGTGCCTTGAGTGACACGCTGGCAGTCTGTGTGGTCGGAATTTGCTAAGCTGCTTACTTGTAGGTAAGTGTAAATTTCGCTCGGGCATTGGCAATTCCGGGTTCTGGGCCAATTTTCGAGTCTGAGGTTTGGATGTAGCGTGCTTTCAATTCGATGTTCATGCTGTCATCTTTTAGTTGAGCGATTGAAACATCCTCACCCAACATTAGCGGCGTGACGCCATCTTTGCGTAGTACTTGAACAGCCAAGCCCTTTGCCGTGGAGTCTTGCGATAGGCCAAGAATTCCTCTTCCTGCATCAAGGACAGAAGAACCCTGAACACCCTCCATGCGCAGATACGCATTGGCGTTCTGGTAGTAGTTCCAACCCTGATCCGTCGGGTAAGCCCCGGCCGTGCAGTTGATCAAGGGGATCACTATGTCCTTGCTCTCCAAATGGCTATTCTTTCCTTTGAAGTCTCTTCGCATGACATCGCCCATTGGTACTTCAATATTGGCATTGGCGCCGCCAGCCAGCGAGCACTCAGAACGAACCACCGTGCCCGTTAGAAAGACACTATGAAAACGTCGATTGCCCGACCAGAACCCCACGGCAGATGTGCTGTTGCTGATCGATGAGCTCCCCATTGGGATATCATCACTGATCTTGATCAAGGTGAAGCTGGTCGATACCGAGTAGATATTTTGGAGTGACTTGTTTGTAAGCGCGTAAGGGACGTTTGGGTATACCCCAGCAGTGACACTCCAGTTATTGATAGTGCGACCAGATGCCGTAACTATGAGGCCGACACCGGGTACATTAGTCTTGGAGACAGTGAGGTCGCCCGCTCCAAGCCCAGGGATTGACGGAAGGTTAATCCCTGTCACTTTCGGCCAGGAATTGAGTCTAGCTTCCCACGAATCTGGATTAGGCTTGAGCCACGTTCCAGGCCTGCAGGTGATTGTTGGGGCTTTATGAGTATATGTCTGGTTAGCCACCCCAATCACAGAACCAATAGGCGCATCTCTTGGGATATACTGAACGCCCAAGTCAAATTCCGGATAAACATCAGTTTCTCCGCCCTCGCAATCTGCCCATGCATTAGCAGACGCACAACAAAGCAGCATAAGAAATCGACTGTACATCAAGCGCCTCTGAGTTTTTAACCTGTACCTGAAGGGCGCCAAACTAGCAAAACCGCACCCGAAAAAAACCAAGATGCGTCTTGCAGAATGGCAAGAACAGTCTTGAATTCGTCTTGGTGCAAGCGCAGCATCAGGGTGGTTGTCTCAAAAAAGATCGTTTCAAGCTATAATGGCAGACGCCTTAATAACCAAAGTGTCGATACCATGAGTAAAACTCTGCTAATCGTTGATGACCACCCCATCATCTGTGGTGCGATAACAGCCGCCTTGGAGCGGAACGGTTATACCGTCGTTGCAACCTCGACCGACGGGGTTGATGCGTTATTGAAAATCCGCACTCTGTCGCCGGAATATTTGCTGCTGGACATAGGGCTTGATGGTTTGGATGGGCTGTCAGTGCTGCAACGACTCAACTCGGAAAATATCAAGATCAAGACCTTGGTCTTCACCTCGCAGGCGGCGGGTATCTATGCCGCTCGCTGCATGCAGGCTGGCGCCTCGGGGTTTATAAATAAAAGCGCTACAATGGATGAACTTATCAAGGGCTTTGATGCAATAAATGATGGGTATCTTTACTTTCCAAGGGAAGCGCTGGATCAGTATGTAGAGCATGGCTTTGGCAGTGAGCTCGACGCCAAGAAGCTTACCAATAAGGAAATAATTATATTGCAACTGCTGGTGCAAGGCTTGAGTAACGTGGCAATTGGTGAGCAACTGTTTTTGAGTCATAAAACTGTTAGTGGGCACAAAATCAATATCCTTCGCAAGTTGGGGGTGCGTACGACGATAGAGTTGGCAAGTGTTGCAAAAGAAATGAATCTTATTTGATTGGCCTGGCTATGAAAGTCGTTCAACTGTTGATGCTTGCTGCGTTGTACTTGGTGTTGCCACCTGGCGTAGCAGTGGGCGCCGAAAGCTATCAGCTTACCTCTCGTGGGCAGGGCCTGAGTTTTTCTGCTCCGGTAGGATCAGACGATCAGGCGTGGCTTGCCAAGCACAAGGCCGTGAGGGTTGGCGTCAGTTTCCCTGACTACCCACCCCTGACCATATTTACGCAAAAAAAAGAGTTAAAAGGCATTCTCGCGGAAAATTTGCTGGCCCTGCAGGATGCGCTGGGCATTCGTTTTGAAGTCGTTGCCTACGCGAATCGAGATAGCGCATTCAACGCGTTGAAAAGGGGCGATATAGACCTGGTTGACGCGGCCACTCGACCAGAAGCAGAACGGTATGGGGTACAGATATCCGCACCCTACGCATATACTCAAATTGCATTGTACTCTACGACCGGCAGCCTATTGGATATCGATCTGCGTGACGCGTCTTCGGAGATATCAACGACTCAAGATGGGTTTATCGATGATAAAACGCTTGGAATATTTCGTAGTGCGACCATCAAAAGCTATGCCTCTCCCTACGATGCGATAGCGGCGGTCCTGAATGGCCGGGCGCAGGCTTATTTGGGAGATACCGTCAGTACTAATTATCTGTTGAGTCAAAGTTTTAATAACCAGTTGGTGACCAATATAAGTGTGAACGGCCTGGAAGAGTTTATAGGCTTTGCTCACACTGATAATAGTAGTCGCCTTGTTTCAATTCTAGATCGGCAGCTGCAATCTCATAGTCGCTGCCAGATCATCAGCATGATCAACTGGTGGGTGACGACGCTAAAGTGCAGTGATGATGAGCTCGTTAGTGCGCTTGATCATGATGAAAAACAACTGCTTAGCCGCAAAGAGCCGTTTAGGGTCGCCGTCAGCGAGGACCTGGCACCCTATGCGCTGTTCGATAATCGTGGCCAGTTCGGCGGTACCATGTCCGATATTCTGGAACTGATTCGCCTGTATTCGGGCCTGCATTTTAAAATTGTGCGCACCCGTTCGGTGCATGAAGCGATGCAATTGCTGGACTCCGGCAGTGTTGATCTGACTATCATGTCGGAAACAGACTCCCGAGATCAAAAATATTTATTCACTCGGCCAATAATTACTGCGCCATACATGTTCATCACCAAGCAAGATGTGGAAGGTGAGTTCGCGTTGCATGAGGGTGCGGGCCAAAGCATTGCGCTGCCCAAGTCCGATGCTTTGTTGGAGCATCTGCGCAAATACTATCCGCGCTTGAGGGTTGATATCACCGACAATATTGCTGATGCGCTGAGTAATGTTCGGGATGGGAAGAGCGATGTCACGCTGACCTCCACCAATCAAGCCAGGTACTACCTTTCGTATAAGTATGAAAGCGCACTAAAAGCTTCCGGCTTGTATAAAGGTTTTAACGCGCGGGTAGGCCTCGCCAGTCAACCGCAGAACCGAGTGTTGGTGTCCATCATCGAAAAGGCGTTGCTACGCATATCCCCAAGCGATACAGCGGCCATCTCTGGGCGCTGGCGGGCCAATGCGGCTACCGATAACTTGTATTGGGAAAATGCTACCTTAAGAATCTATCAGGTTCTCAGTGTCTCATTTATATTGCTTCTGGCCACCTGTATATGGATTCTTTACTTAAGAAAAATAATTTTCAAGAAAAGCATCGTACGTGAACAGTTGCAAAAACGCTTGAGTTTGATCCAGAATATTGTCGACAGCATTCCGCACCCCATTTATGTGCGCGATACTGATGAAACGCTGCTCCTTTTCAACACCCCCTACGCTCAAACATTTATTCCAAATGCCACTTCCAGCACCCGTAGTGAGCTGCTGGAATCGATGTTGGATCGCACCGTTTTTGCTCAATGGCAACACGAGTATAGGCACGTCGCGAAAAGCGGTGTCGCTATTTCGCGTGATCAGACTTTGTCGCTCGGGGGGTATACCCTGGAGATCTACCACTGGATACAGCCATTACGCGATGACAATCAGCAGGTTTTTGGTGTGGTCTGTGGGTGGCTGGACATCGGTGATCGTTTACGAATTCTTGAAGAGCTTCGCGAGGCTAAAGAGTCCGCAGACCGTGCAAACAGTAGCAAGTCGATCTTTTTGGCTACGATGAGCCACGAAATCAGGACGCCAATGAATGCCATTATCGGCATGCTTGAACTGGTACTGACCCGGCCCGAAACCCAGGGCAAGAACCTTCAATCATTGCAGGTCGCCCATGAAGCTGCAGTAAGCCTGTTGGAGTTGCTTGGCGGTATTCTAGATTTTTCCAGTATCGAGTCCGGGCAGACTCGCTTAAATTATCAAATATGCAATCTGAGGCAGATCATCACCTCCATTCATTCGATTTTCGATAGCCTTGCGGCCCGTAAAGGACTGTGGATCAAGGTCGAATGCGATGCCTATGGCGACCTGCCAGCGCGTCTGGACGCTTTGAAAATCAAGCAGATTCTGTCAAATCTGATGAGCAATGCCATTAAGTTCACCGACCGCGGTGGCATCACGCTGCGCGTTCATGGTTTTCGCATGGAGGCGCGGCGCTTTGGCTTCGAAATCAGTGTGCAAGACACCGGCCCAGGCATTCATCCAGCCGATATGTCTACGCTATTCACACCTTTTTCCCAAGGCTCATTCAATCGGAACAGGGGTGCCGGGATTGGCCTTTGTATTTCTCAATCCTTGAGTCGAATAATTGGCGGTGACCTGCTGGTAGATAGTATCCCAGGAACCGGTACTACCCTGACGCTGACAGGCTCTGCTGAAGAAGTCGCACCTGGTGACATCCCGCAGATAGTGCCGTCAAGCAAACCTTTAATTCCCATCGATCAGCGACTTAAAATTCTGATTGCCGAGGATCACCTGCCCAGCCTGATCTTGCTTAAAGAGCAGATTGAGTTGTTCGGCCATGTACCAATTTTGGCCAATAATGGCCTGGAGGCACTGTTTATTTGGGAAGAGGGCGATATTGATATTGTGATTACTGATTGCAATATGCCGGAGTTGGATGGTGTCGCCCTGGCCGAAGAGATACGTAGTCTGGAGCAGCGGTTGCAGAAACGACCGTGTACTATCATTGGTACTACGGCGAGTGCCCGTAGCGAAGACATTCAAGCGGGTCTCAGCGCTGGCATGGATATCTGCCTGCTCAAGCCGCTGAACGTGTCAATGCTGGCGCTCCACGTTCCCGCATACACGGGTAATACAACGCTGGAAACCGTGATGGCCGCGCCCTCAGCCGTAGTACTGTTCAATCTGCCACAGGAAAAACAGCGCGATTTGCTGCGTCATCTGGTTGTCTGCAATCAGCAGGATCTACAGATATTGGAGGATGCCCTCGCGCAACGCGACCTCAAGTTAGTAGCCAGCCAAGCACATAAATTGAAAAGCTCTGCTCAAATGGTGCAGTCCGAGCCGTTGTTGCGGTTATGCGAAGCTGTGGAGGAAGCCGTAGAACAAAATGCCACGATGGAGAGCTTGCTCCTGCTCTGCAAAGAGCTGCAGTTGCTCATGGGTAAGCTCAACGACAGCTTAGCGGCAACTGCTGATCAAAAAAAATGAAAAACTAAACGGGAAAGTCCTCAAGCCTCGCTTTGAGGACCTTACCAATACCTGTGTGACTACAGAAACGCACAGCGTGCATTCGCCATCTTGAACCCTTCCTCTTCATGAGTCTGGTTAAGGTCCAAGGTAATGGCGCATTGCTGATCTTCTGCTGGCCCCCAAACCACACGGAAATCACGACTCTCACCGACGGCTAGCAATACCTGCCCCATTGGCCCTACGGCGTTGATTTTCTGGCCGGCGGTGTCCAGTACGGCAGCCCCGAAGGGCACCACTGGGCCACGCGTCGTGGCGATAGTGACCAACACTTTTTCAGTGCGTTTCACATTAAAGCGAGCTGCCACTACTGCTCCTCGTCGGGGCGTCACCATCGTCACTCCGCTATCGATGTCGGTGTTGCTATCTAATCTTTTGGTGTCTAGGCTGATGCGGTTGCGCCTATAGGGCTGAACATAGGGCACCAAACTGTAACCCTGTGCGTTGGTATAGGTGCCAGGGGCATTGGTGACGCCAACGTTGGGCGTGTCTTTAATCTCTACAAGCGCCATTGTTTCACCCAAACTCTGGCCCACCAATACCCCTCCAGCATGGGCCAGCACGGAGCCGGAGATGCCGATATTCGCGGTCTTGTAATCACTGCTGCTACTCAAGCCGGCATTCACGTTGGCCCACGGAGCGCGATAACCAATAGAGGCTGACCCCGTATTGGGCGAGCCCTCACTGCGCTGCATATCCAGGTTGTAATTGAGGTTGTTATAGTCCCCGGCCAAGCCGCTCAAACCCAGGCGCTGAGCGTTGGACCCGTCGGCGTTTCGTTCCAGGCTGACGCTGCTGTTTTGTCGGCCCAGCGGAAAGCTCAAGGTTAAACCAAGTTGCAAACCCTCATTGTCGTCAGCGCTTAAGCTTTTACTGGCATACAGGGCAAGGTTGACGCGCTGAACCTGACCACTAATGCCGAACTGCAACTGGCGCTGTTGCCGGGAAGAATTCCAGTAATCCTGCTGTGACAGATTCAGATACAGTGAGGTGCTGCTAGCGAACGATTGAGAAATGTTGGCTTCCAGTCGGCTTCGACGACTGACGCGCGAATAGTCTACTGACTCATCGAAATCGCTGCCCCATGTACGTAGGCCAACCACCTCGCTGAAGTCCCGGTAACCCGGTGTCGAGTAACGGTAACCGGCAAAACGCAGGTTGGTGCCGGTAGCGAACGCCTTACCGTAACGCAAGCCATAGCTCTGGCCGCTCACAGACAGTTCGCGCGTATCGGTTACGGCTTGGGTTACGTCCAACGACAATGCACCCAACACCCCAAGCCCTTTACCCACACCCACTTGATAAGCGCGATAGCTATCTGAGATGAGTGTGCCCAATGACAACGTATAATCATTGGGCATGCCGTAAGCCATGGACACTTGGGTGAAAATTGGCTGTTCAACTCGCGCGGCAGGTTCATGATACTGGCCGACGGTGGCGCTGTAGCTCCACGTGCCGTCGCGCAACAAATTGCCGAGGGTTGCATAGGGTTGGATAAACCGCCGTTCAGTGCCATCCGCCTCAGTAATAATTACCTCAAGGTCCCCGCTACCCGAGGCTGCGTTGAGGTCACGAATCTCGAACGGGCCCGGGGAGACGAAGGTGCTGTATAAGGAATACCCGTGCTGTCGCACCTCGACACGTGCCTGAGTCTGGGCCACGCCGTGAATTACAGGCGCATAGCCTTGAAGCGAGTCAGGAAGCATTTGCGTGTCTGAAGCCAGTTGCAGTCCACGAAAAGGTACGCTCTGGAAAGTACCACCTGGCGTCACACTTTCCCCTAAAGTCAGATTGCCCATGGTCCCAGGCAGGTCCCTCTGCACATAAGTGGCAGCACTCTCCCACGTACCGTCCTTGCGATAAGACGAACTGGAGCGAAACTGCCAGTCACCCAGGTTTAGTCCGCCATTAAGGTACACATTGTAGTTTTGTGCATTTTGCTTCTGGTTCTTGCTCTGCGAGCCCGAGAATTGGTAGTTTATGAAGCCTGCATTGATGCCACGGTCCCATTCTTCGGGTGACACATAACCCCGGGCATCTCGCCCCATGTAAATCTGGGGGACAGTGATGTCCAGTTCGAGTTTTCGACTGTCGAAGTGCACCGTTGAACCTTCAATCAGCGCCTTTAGGTCCAGGCATTGTTCATCAACTTCAGAGTCTTGAGCGGGTAGCCTGATCCCCATTTCTGAAACCAATGCGGTCGACAGGCAAGCACTCAGATGCTGACCCCGACGAACAAAGTTGATTTCACGCTGGCCAAAGAAGTCGCGGTTAATATTGACTCCCACCAAGTAATGACCCGGCCCGACGTCTTGCTCATGAAGCATGGATTCAAGATCGCTTTTCAATGCGTCAGCGCCACCAAAATCTGCGACGAAGCCTGTATCGAATTGAGCGGCAACAACAGGGGTGCTTTTTACGCTAACCAGTACAAACGATCCTGCAAAACAGCCCACCAAGACTCTTTGGAAGACACACATCCCAACCTCAAAAAAACCTTAGTTTTGATAAGCCGACCTAGAACGAGACGCTGGATTTTAACGGGGCACTGTAGCCACCAAAATCGTTGATGGTCGAGTACTCGACGCTTGCCGTCGTGGACTTCACCTTACGTTTGAGCGTGTAGTCCACGCTCGACTTGGGAGGGACCATGTCAACATCCTGCAGTTCGATTGGTGGGCCACCATCCATCAACTGGATACCGATAAAGGTAATAAAATAATCACTGGAATTGGTTACCCGCAGAACACTGCCTGCCGGCTGCTCGAGTAGTTTCCATGAGAGTTTTTTTGGGGCATCCTCAGCGCTGCCCTGCAAATTTGCTGGCCGATAAAAAAGCTTTACACGTGTGCGTACAGACACCTTCAGCGAGTTGCTTGTTTTTTCATCCAGCGCAGGAATTTCCTGAGCGTTGAAGTAAAACACCGACTCCCGATCTTCTGGCAGTTTCCCCGGCGTCTTGATGATCCGCACGACTTGCTCTTCGCCCGCGCGAACCTTGAATAGTGCTGGCATCGCTATGAATGGGCTGAGTTGGTCTTTGTCGTCTTTTGCATCATTGACCCATGCCTGCACCGCGAAATCACTTTTACTCGGATTTGACACAATTGCCGATGTGCTGCGGTCATTAGCGCCAAGGATAATTCGCGTGCCGTTGAGCATGATCCCGGCAGACGCTTCTTGCGTCTGCCAGAAGACCATGAGTGCCGCATAAACAAGCCGGCGCTTAAAGGAAAGCGCCTGGCGCTTTCGAAGAAAAATGCTCATATACATTAACCTGGAACAAGTTGGGGCGACCGTGATTACTACCATCGCCCCTCTGGGTTCGCTTACTTGTAGTCGACGCTGAAGGAGGCCTTGGCGTTGGCGCTACCTGGGGTGGCTTCGCCGGTGGCGATATAGTTCGCGGTGAAGCGCATAGGTTGAGTCAAGTCTGCGTATTCGCTAGACGCGCGACCCAGTTGTACATCCATGCCCTTGGCGTCCCGAATCTGGACGGCTACGTTCTTTGCCACACCTGCGCCACCTGCACCCTCAAGCGCCAACCATTCACCGTTGGGGCCTGCCGCTCCGTTCATGCTGAGGAAGCGTACCGTCGCGGTCTTGCCGGTCAGTACGCAGTTGTCTTCGCCCTCTGTCACTGTCGGCGCGGTGAGAGTCAAGGCAAAGGAGGCTGCGCCTGCGATATCACCCACTTTCTTCAGCGACTGAGCAGGCACATTGCCCAGCGATACGTTAGGGCCAGCGCCCCCATTGAGATCACCCACATTCACTGAACAGGTGTTAGCCGTCACAGAGCCTGTGAAGTTAATTTCACCATCTGCTGCCATGGCCTGAGCAGCAATAGAACATGTTGCGATAACCATTGCTGACCTGATGTGTCTCATAAGTTTTATTCCTGTTTCGTGTTGGACGATTGCCAAAAAGGCGCCGCAAAGACTACAGGTGCAAGAAATTGGAAACGATAAGAGGGGTCTTGGTTTTTGCTGAGATAGCTCTTGAATCCAGCCAAGATTTATGAGGCTGCTCGTTTAAGAGCGAGAGGGTGCATGATCAAGAAATTAAAATTTGATCAGGCTTTGCAGCTTATAAGTAAGTTTGGTGGCACTGTTGGTGCGTGAAGTGACGGCTTTAATCTTGCGGTTCATTAGTTTGTATGGGCGGTATATCGACTGTGTGAGCAAAACCCGGGTGAATGCTTTAGCGGCCCTCACCCAATATTCAGGCAGACAGCCACAGGGCACAGCGCCATTCTGATTCCCAAAGCCAACGGTATGGCGCCCAGGCGCCTGTCTTGGGATCGCATGAGGGCCACCAAGTGCATGCCGACAGATATGCAGCGCTCTCAAGATCGAGCGCCGCCCGCGCGGCGCTTCGCCGGCAAGCCGGCTCCCACATCTGTTTCGGGCCAGTTATGCCAGCGCCGCCGCGGCCGTACGCCTTGTTTGTACGACGCGGTTTCTGCGTGGACGCTACCGCCGCCCCACAAATTCAACTGCTGCGAAAACCACATGGTCCATTTGAGGGATGCCAACCCCGCACCCCCTTGTTGCAATGCCCCTCACGCCCCGGCACCCGGGACGACCCGAGGAGAACAACAAGATGACCCAGGACCTCATACGCCACCAACTGCGCACCCGCGCCCGCGAGCTGGTACCGATCCTGCGCGAGCGCGCAAGCGATGCCGCGCGCCAGGGGCGCCTGCCCGAAGAAACCCTGGCCGACTTCCACGAGGCCGGCTTCTTCCGCATCCTCCAGCCCGCCCGCTGGCAGGGCCTGGAGCTGGAGCCCAAAGACTTCTTCGACGTACAGATGACCCTCGCCGAAGGCTGCATGTCGTCGGCCTGGGTGCTGGGCGTGGTGGCCATCCACAACTGGCAGCTGGCGCTGTTCGACGACCGCGCCGCGCAGGATGTGTGGGGCCAGGACAGCAGTGTGCTGATCTCGTCCTCCTACATGCCGGTGGGCAAGGTCGAGCGGGTCGACGGCGGTTTCCGCCTCAGCGGCCGCTGGGGTTTCTCCTCGGGCAGCCGCCATTGCCAGTGGGCGTTCCTCGGGGCCCTGGTGCCACCCGAGCAGCCGGGCGGGGCGCCGGACTACCGCACCTTCCTGGTACCGCGCAGCGACTACCAGATCCTCGACAACTGGGAGGTGATGGGCCTGGAAGCCACCGGCTCCCACGACGTGCTGGTGGAAGGCGCCTTCGTGCCCGAGTACCGCACCCACCGCGCCGCCGATGGCTTCATGCAGCAGAGCCCGGGCAACGACGTGAACAGCGCGCCGCTGTACCGCCTGCCGTTCGGGCAGATCTTCGTGCGCGCGGTGTCGTCCGCCGCCATCGGTGCCTTGCAGGGCGCGGTGGACCAGTTCATCGCCCATAACCGCACGCGGGTGGCGGTCAATGATGGGCGCAAGATGCTCCAGGACCCGGCCGCCCAGGGCGCCCTGGCCAATGCCATGGTTTGCGCCGACGACTGCCGCACGGTGCTGCTGCGCAACTTCGAACTGATGCTCGACAGCGCCCAGGCCGGCACCCCGCTGGACATGCAGGGGCGGGTGAAGATGCGCTACGACTCGGCGCTGGTGGCCGACCGCTGCGCCAAGGCGGTGGCGGAGCTTATGTTCAACAGCGGCGCCGCCACCATCTTCCGCGAGCACCCCATCAACCGTGCCTTCCGCGACATCCACACCGGCCGTGCCCACGTCGCCAACAACCCGGCCAAGTACGCCTGGAACCTGGGCGGCGTGAGCATGGGCCAGGACAGCACCGACTTCTTCCTCTGACGGCCTGCGCGCTCACCGAAATCGGCTAGTCCATTTGCACGATTCGGCCGCCCCGGTGATACCCGACGATGTGACCAAGGCCGGCACTGCCGGCCACCGTCCCCGCAACAACAAGGAACGCACATGAAATTCTCGCTGATCTATGAAGCCCAGACCCTCGATGCCAGCCGCGAGGGCGACCGCAAGGTCTTCGACGACACCGTCGAGCAGGCGGTACTGGCCGACCAGCTGGGCTTCGACACCTTCTGGTGCGTGGAGCACACCGCGCTGACCAACTACTCGCACATGTCGGCACCGGAAACCATGCTGGCCTTCGTTGCCGGCAAGACCGAGCGCATCGGCATCGGCCACGGCGTGGTGTGCCTGCCACCGGCGATGAACCACCCGGTCAAGGTGGCCGAGCGCATCGCCACCCTCGACCTGCTGTCCAAGGGCCGCGTGCACTTCGGTGTGGGCAAGGGCGGCACCCAGCAGGAGGCCGGCACCTTCGGCTACGACCTGGCCACCCTGCAGCCGCAGATCGACGAAGCGATGTACCTGATCCCGAAGATGTTCGTGCAGGACGAGATCGAGCACCACGGCGACTTCGTCAAGATCCCCAAGCGGCCGATCCACCCCAAGCCCTACCAGGACCCGCACCCGCCGATGTACCTGGCCTGCACCAACACCGAATCGCTGAAGAACGCCGGTGGCCGGGGCATGGGCGCGCTGGTGCTGGGCTTCGGTGGCCCGGAAGAGATCGCCAAGAAGGTCGAGGTGTACCACCAGGCTTTCGACAACCGTGACGCGCACAACCAGGTGGGCTTCCGCCCCAACCGCCACATCGCCGCGCTGTGCCCGGCCATCGTGCTGGACGACAACGAGGCCGCGCGGCGCATCGGCATCCGCGGCCAGCGCTACTTCATGGAGTCGCTGGGCTACTGGTACGGCGGCGGCGAGCGCCCGGACCCGGAGCAGTGGAAGGATGACACCTACGTCGATGGCAACGGCCAGGCGGTGATCAAGTCGCGCTTCGCCTCCGAAGAGGTCAGCGTCGATTTCTCCGACCCGACCATGGCGATGATGAACCCCAACCACGCCTACGGCACAGTGGAGGACTGCATTGGCTACGTGCAGCGCCTGATCGACGCCGGCGCCGACGAGATCCTGTTCATCTGCCAGATGGGCACCGTGCCGCAGTGGGCGCAGCTGGAGACCCTGCGCAACATCGGCGAGAAGGTGATCCCGCACTTCCGCAAGCAGCAGTGAGGTCTCGTGGGAGCAACTGGCTTATGCCGGTTGCCTGTAGGAGCGGCCTTGTGCCGCGAAAGGGGTTCGCAGCGCCCCCAGGATCTCGAGTACGCCCAAGATCGCCGGGGCCGCTCTGCGGCCCTTTCCGGCCGGTCCGGCGCCCCGGCAAGGCCGCTCCTACAGAGACCGCGCAAGGCGTGGGAGCCGGCTTGCCGGCGATCACCGGCACTGCCGGTGCCATGCACCGCGGTGGCTGCATCGCTGGCAAGCCAGCTCCCACAGGCGCTAGTCCCATCGGACGATGCTGCCACCCCACCAACTGGCTTGAATACGACCACCACAACAACATGAGGAGACGGCACATGGATATCCGTGGCCTGGGCTACGTCACTGTGCGTTCCACCGACCTGCAGCAATGGCGCCACTACGCCAGCCAAGTGCTGGGCATGATGGTGGTCGAGGACGCCGCCGCCAGCCAGCTGTTGCTGAAGATGGACGCGCGCCCCTACCGCCTGCTGGTGCAGCAGGACACCCAGGACGGCTTCGGCGCCTGCGGTTGGGAGGTGGCCGGCCAGGCCGCCTTCGACCAGGCCCTGGCCGAGCTGCGCGCCGCCGGCGTGGCGGTGGAGCAGGGCAGCGTCGAGCTGGCCGCCCAGCGCCAGGTGCAGGCCTTGGCCAGCTTCGCCGACCCCGACGGCAACTGCCACGAGCTGTACTGGGGCCCGCGCCAGGACTTCGCCCGCTTCGTTTCGCCAGTGGGCGTGCGCGGCTTCGTCAGCGATGAACTGGGCATGGGCCACGTGGTGCTGCCCGCGCCGACCTTCGAACGCTGCCGCGACTTCTACGAACAGGTGATGGGCTTCGGCCTGTCCGACCTGATGAAGGTGCGCTTCACCCCCGACCCGGCCGAGCCGGAAAAACGCATCCACTTCCTGCATTGCAACAACGGCCGCCACCACTCCCTGGCGATCTTCGAGTGCCCGGTGCCCAGCGGCTGCGTGCACCTGATGGTCGAGGTCGATGGCCTGGACGAGGTCGGCCGCGCCCTGGACCGCCTGCACACCCATGGCGTCAAGCTCACCGCCACCCTGGGCCAGCACACCAATGACCAGATGATCTCCTTCTACATGCGCACCCCGGCCGGCTTCGACCTGGAATACGGCTGCGACGGCCTGGTGGTCGACTGGAGCCGCCACACCCCGTTCGAAAGCACAGTGGTCAGCCACTGGGGCCACGACTTCAGCGTTGGCCGCCAATGAGGACCGCCACCATGGACAAACAGATGACCACCGCGCAGATGGTCGCCCAGCTGCGCGACGGCATGACCCTCGGCATCGGTGGCTGGGGCCCGCGGCGCAAGCCCATGGCGCTGGTGCGCGAAATCCTGCGCTCGGACCTCAAGGACCTGACCATCGTCGCCTACGGTGGCGCCGATGTCGGCCTGCTGTGCGCCGCCGGCAAGGTGAAGAAGCTGGTGTTCGCCTTCGTCTCCCTCGATTTCATCCCCCTCGAGCCGCACTTTCGCAAGGCGCGCCAGGCCGGGGCCATCGAGGTGATGGAAATCGACGAAGGCATGCTGCTGCTGGGCTTGCGCGCAGCGGCCATGCACGTGCCGTTCATTCCCACCGCGGTGGGCCTGGGCACCGACGTGCTGCGCCACAACCCCGACATCAAGCTGGTCGCCTCGCCCTACGGCGACGACCGCGACTGGGTGGCCATGCCGGCGCTCAAGCTCGATGCGGCCTTGATCCACGTGGACCGTGCCGACGCCCGCGGCGTGTGCCAGATCGCCGGCCCCGACCACTACATGGACGACCTGTTCGTGCGCGCCGCGCGCAACACCTACGTCACCTGCGACGAGCTGGTCGACAGCGACTGGCTGCATGCCGACCCGGTCCGCGCCCACCAGGTGTTCTGGGAGCGCAACCTGACCACGGCGGTGGCCCACGTGCCGGGCGGTGCGCACCCGTCGTCCTGTGCGCCGCTGCACGGTTTCGATGTGCCGCACTTCAAGGCCTACGCCGCCTCGGCGCAGAGCGAGGAGGGCTGGCAGGCCTACGTCGAGCAGTACGTGGCCTGCACCCACGACCAGTACCTGGAGCGCTGCGGTGGCCTGGCGGCCATTCGCGCGCTGCCCCTGCCGGTTTTCTAAGCGAGGACACCATGACCACCGCATCCCCCTACAGCCTCGCCGAACTGATGATCTGCGCCGCCGCCGAAGCCTGGCGCCACGACGGCGAAGTGCTGGCCACCGGCATCGGCGTGATCCCGCGCCTGGCGGCCTCACTGTGCATGCTCGACCTCAACCCGCAGTTGCTGATGACCGACTCCGAAGCCTACATGGTCGCCGAACCGGTGCCGCTCGGTGCGCGCAACGGCTATGAACCCAAGCGCGACAGCTGGATGGGCTTCTCGCGGATTTTCGACAACGTCTGGGGCGGTCGGCGCCACGCCATGATCGGGCCAATCCAGGTCGACCGCTTCGGCCAGGCCAACATCTCCTGCATCGGCGACGACTACGCCAGGCCCAAGGCGCAGATGCTCGGCGTACGCGGCCTGCCGGGCAACTCCATCAGCCACGCCAACTCGTTCTACGTGCCCAGCCACAACCGCCGGGTGTTCGTCGAGGGCGAGTGCGACATGGTCGCCTCGGTGGGCTACAACCCGGCGCGCCTGGCCCGGGGCTGGTCGCTGGAGGACATCGATATCCGGCTGATCGTCAGCGACCTGTGCGTGCTGGATTTCCTCGGCCCCGGGCACCAGGCGCGGGTGCGTTCGCTGCACCCGGGGGTGAGCCTGGACGAGGTGCGCGACAACACCGGTTTTGCGCTGCATGCCGCCGAGCAGGTGCCGGTTACCGCAGCGCCGAGCGAGGCGCAGTTGCGCCTGATCCAGCAGTTGGACCCGCACAACCTGCGCGCCAGCCAATTGAAGGACAACCCGCCGGGCCAACGCTGAACCCGCCCAGCCAATCATCTTTCCTGTGGGAGCGGGCATGCCCCGCGAATGCGATGTTGGCTTCACCGGCGCTATCGCGGGGCAAGCCCGCTCCCACAGGTTTTTTGCAAGCCAGGCGAGTTGGCCTGACACCTCTATCCGGAGTCACAGCGATGAACGAGCAACACAACGAAGTAACCGAAGAGGTGGTGCTGTACGAAGTGCGCGACGCGGTGGCCCTGGTGACCATGAATCGCCCCGCCTACCACAACGCGCAGAACTCGCGCATGACCTACGCCCTGGACGCCGCCTTCGCCCGCGCCTGCGCCGACGACGCGGTCAAGGTCATCGTCCTGCGCGGCGCCGGCAAGCACTTCAGTGCCGGCCACGACATCGGCACGCCGGGGCGCGATGTCGACCAGAGCTTCGAGCGTGTCAGCCTGTGGTACGACCATGTCGACAAGCCGGGCGCGGAGTTCCTCTATGCCCGCGAGCAGGAGGTGTACCTGGGCATGTGCCGGCGCTGGCGCGAAATGCCCAAGCCGACCATCGCCATGGTCCAGGGCGCCTGCATCGCCGGCGGCCTGATGCTGGCCTGGGTGTGCGACCTGATCGTCGCCAGCGACGATGCCTGGTTCCGCGACCCGGTGGTGCGCATGGGTATCCCGGGGGTGGAGTACTTCGCCCACGCCCACGAGCTCAACCCGCGCATCGCCAAGGAATTCCTCTTTCTCGGCGGCCCCATGCCCGCGGCGCGAGCCTACCAGATGGGCATGCTCAACCGCGTGGTGCCACGCGAGCAACTGGAACAGGAAACCCTGGCCATGGCTGCGCAGATTGCCCAGATGCCGCGCCTGGGCCTGCAACTGAGCAAGCAGGCGCTGAACAACGCCGAGGACCTGATGGGCAAGCGCGCCACCATGGACATGGTGTTCGGCCTGCACCATTTCGCCCATGCCCACAACGAGCTGGTGTCCGGTGACCGCCTGGGTGGGCACGACGCCCGCAGCATGGCCAGCGCCCAGCGCGATGCGGGGAGGGCGTAGGTATGGCCGTGTCCCTGTCAACCCGCCTGACCGAACTGCTCGGTTGCCGCTACCCGATCATCCAGACCGCCATGGGCTGGGTCGCCGACCCGCGCCTGGTGGCCGCCACCTGCAATGCCGGCGGTTTCGGCTTTTTGGCCGGGGCCACCATCGAGCCCCGGCACATGGAGGCGGCCATCGTTGAAACACGGCGCCTCACCGCGCAGCCGTTCGGGGTCAACTTCCACATGTACCAGGCCAACGCCGCCGAGATCGTCGAGCTGGTGCTCAAGCACCAGGTGCGCGCGGTCAGCTACAGCCGCTCGCCGGGCAAGCAGATGATCGCCCGGCTCAAGGGCGCCGGGGTGGTGTGCATGCCCACCGTGGGCGCCCTCAAGCACGCCTGCAAGGCCGTGGAAATGGGCGCCGACGTGGTCACCGTGCAGGGCGGCGAGGGCGGTGGCCACACCGGCGCGGTGCCCACGGCGCTGCTGCTGGGCCAGGTGCTGGACGCGGTGCAGGTGCCCGTGGTGGCGGCCGGTGGCTACAAGGATGGCCGTGGCCTGGCCAGCGCCCTGGCCCAGGGTGCCGATGGCATCGCCATGGGCACGCGCTTCTTGATGAGCGCCGACAGCCCGGTGCCCGCGGCCACCCTGGCGCGCTACCTGGCAGTGAACGACCCGGCACAGGTGATCGTCAGCCGCGCCATCGACGGCATGCCGCAACGCATGATCCGCAACGAGTTGCTCGATGCACTGGAGACCGGGGGCGCCCTGCGCCGCTGGCTGCTGGCCGCGCGCAGTGGCCTGGCCTACCGCCGCCATACCGGGCTGGGCCTGGGCCAGTTGCTGGGCAGCGCCCTGAAGATGCGCCGCGACGGCGAGTTGAGCGCCGCCCAGAGCCTGATGGCCGCCAATGCGCCCATGGTGATCCAGAAGGCCATGGTCGAGGGCCTGCCCGCCCAAGGCGTGCTGCCGGCCGGGCAAGTGGCCGCGAGCATCGACAGCCTGCCCGGCTGCGCCGAACTGATCGCGCAGATCGTCCAGGACGCCGAACGGCACCTGGGCGCGCTGTGCCGCCGAATTTCGTAAGGGGGAATCGCAATGCAAGCGTTCAATGTCAGCATCGACAACGGCATCGCCGAGATGGTCTTCAACCATCCCCCGGTCAATGCCTTCAACCGCCAGGGCTGGGCCGCCATTGCCGCAAGCCTGGAGGCCCTGGGCCGCGATCCGCAGGTGCGGGTCATCGTCATCCGCGCCGAAGGCCGCGGCTTCTGCGCCGGCGTCGACATCAAGGAACTGGCCGCCGACGCCAACCTGATCGTCGCGGTGAACAAAGGCAACTACGACACCTTCAAGGCTGTGCACCGCAACCCGCTGCCGGTGATCGTCGCCGTGCACGGCTTCGTGCTGGGCGGTGGCATTGGTATCTGCGGCGCCGCCGACATCATCGTCGCCAGCGACTGCGCGCGCTTTGGCGTGCCCGAGGTGGACCGTGGCGCCATGGGCGGCGGTGCCCACCTGCAGCGCCTGTTCCCGGTGCAGAAGGTGCGTCACCTGTACTTCACCGGCGAGATGATCGACGCCGCCGAGGCCTATCGCCTGGGCGCCGTGGAGCGGGTGGTGCCCCGTGAGCAGCTGCGCGAGACGGCGCTGGGTATCGCCGCGGCCATCGCCGCCAAGAGCTCGGCGATGATCCGCCTGGCCAAGGAGGCGCTCAACGGCATCGAGGACGGCAACCTGGAAGACAAGTACCGCTGGGAACAGGGCTTCACCCTCGAAGCCTACCGCAGCCAGGACTCCCAGGAAGCCCGCGACGCGTTCGTCGAAAACCGCAACGCGCAGTTCAACGGCTGAGGAGGGCGAACATGGACCTGACCTACACCGCTGCCCAGCAGGCCCTGCGCGCCGAAGCGCGGGCCTGGCTCACGGCCAACGTGCCGGCCCAGCCGCTGCCCTCGTTCGACACCGAGGCCGGCTTCGCCGCCCACCGCGCCTGGGAAGCGCGGCTCAATGACGGGCGCTGGGGCATGGTCACCTGGCCCACCCATCTGGGCGGGCGTGGCTGCGACCTGATCGAGTGGCTGATCTTCGAAGAGGAGTACTACCGCGCCGGTGCGCCGGCACGGGTCAACCAGAACGGCATCTTCCTGCTCGGCCCCACCCTGATGGAGTACGGCAGCGAGGCGCAAAAGGCGCGCTTCCTGCCGCGCATGGCCACCGGCCAGGACATCTGGGCTCAGGGCTGGTCGGAGCCGGGCGCCGGCTCCGACATGGCGGCAATCCGCTCCCGCGCCGAGCGTGATGGCGACCACTACGTGATCAACGGCCAGAAGACCTGGTCGACCCGTGCGGTGTGGGCCGACTGGGTGTTCGGCATCTTCCGCACCGACCCCGGCTCGCAGCGCCACCATGGCTTGACCTTCATCCTGGTGCCGTTGGATACACCGGGCATCACCGTGCGCCCCATCGAGCAGCTCAACGGCCTGCCGGGCTTCGCCGAGATCTTCTTCGACGATGTGCGGGTGCCGGTGGACAACGTGCTGGGCGGCGAGGGCATGGGCTGGCACGTGGCGATGTCCACCGCAGGCTTCGAGCGCGGGCTGATGCTGCGCTCGCCTGCACGCTTCCAGGAAACCGCGCGGCGCCTGGTGCGGCTGTACCTGGACAACCGCGCCACGGCCGACCGCGACCCGGCCATCGGCGAGGCGGTGATGCGCGCCTGGCTGGAGGCCGAGGCCTACACCCAGGCCACCTACATGACCGCCTCCAAGCTGGTGAAGGGTGGGCGCATCGGCCCGGAATCGTCGACCAACAAGATCTTCTGGTCCGAGCTGGACCTGCGCCTGCACGAGACGGCCATGAGCATCCTCGGCGCGCGCGCCGAGCTGTTGCCCGAGGCCCCAGCGGCCGGCGAGGTCGGCCAGTGGCTGGATGGCTTCCTGTTCGCCCAGGCCGGGCCGATCTACGCCGGCACCAACGAGATCCAGCGCAACATCATCGCCGAACGCATGCTTGGCATGCCGCGGGCCTGAGGAGGGACCATGGACTTCAGTTTCAACAGCGACCAACTGCTCTTCCAGGACAACGTGCGCGGCTTTCTGCTCAATGAAGTGACCCCCGAGCGCATCCGCGCGCTGTGGCAGACCGACAGCGGCCGCTGCGACCCGCTGTGGGCGCAACTGGCGGAGCTGGGCCTGACTGCCCTGACCGTGCCCGAGGCCTACGGTGGCCTGGGCCTGGGTGCACTGGACTTTGTTTTGCTGGCCCAGGAGTGTGGCTATGCCGGGCTGCCCGAGCCCCTGGTGGACACTATGCTGGTGGCGGTGCCGCTGCTGGCCGGACTGGATGCCAGCCACGAAGCGCTCAAGCACGACTGGCTGGGGCGCGTGGCCGCCGGGCAGGCGCGGGTGGCGGTGTGCGAGCCGGGCAACCCACTGGTGGCCGATGCCCATGTCGCCGACCTGCTGTTGCTCAGCCACGACGATGCCCTGCACGCCGTGCCGCGCGCGGCTGTGGAGCTGGTGCGCAACCCGTCGCTGGACCCGAGCCGGCAACTGTTCCAGGTGCGGTGGACGCCCACCGAGGCCACCTGCGTGGCCCGTGGCGAGCAGGCCCGTCAACTGCTGGCGCAGGCCTTCGAGCACGGCGCCCTGGGCTGCGCCGCGCAACTGCTCGGCCTGGCCAAGCGCATGGTCGACCTGGCCGTGGACTACAGCGCCGAGCGCAAGCAGTTCGGCAAGCCAATCGGTTCGTTCCAGGCGATCAAGCACCTGATGGCTGATGCCGCAGTGCGCATCGAGTTCGCCAAGGGCCCGCTGTACCGCGCAGCCCACGCCGCGGCCCACGGCGAGGCGGGGCAGGCGCTGGCGGTGTCCCATGCGCGCCTGGCCAGCGCCGAGGCGGCGCTGCTGGCCGCGCGCAACGCGATCCAGACCCACGGTGCGATGGGGTACACCTGGGAGGTCGACCTGCAGCTGTTCGCCAAGCGCGCCTGGGCGTTGGACAAGGCCTGGGGCGATGCCGCCCTGCACAAGGGGCGCGTGCGCGAGGCGCTGTTCGAGCAACAACGCGCCATCGGTGCCGGTACCACCTTCTGAGGCGAACTGTCCCCTGTGGGAGCTGGCTTGCCGGCGATGCAGACGCCGCGGTGGAGGGCACCGGCTGCGCCGGTGATCGCCGGCAAGCCGGCTCCCACAGTGTTCCTCCCTACAACCTGAACAGGAACCCGAACATGCCCCAAGCCTACATCGTCGATGCCCTGCGCACCCCCACCGGGCGGCGCAAGGGCGGCCTGGCCCAGGTGCACGCCGCCGACCTGGGCGCCCATGTGCTGCGCGCCCTGGTCGAGCGCAACCCGATCCCCGACCTCGACTACGACGACGTGATCTTCGGCTGCGTCGACACCATCGGCCCGTTGGCCGGCGACATCGCCCGCACCGCCTGGCTCGCCGCCGGGCTCAGCCAGGCGGTGCCCGGCACCACTGTCGACCGCCAGTGCGGTTCGTCGCAGCAGGCGGTGCACTTCGCCGCCCAGGCGGTGATGAGTGGCACCCAGGACGTGGTCGTCGCCGGGGGCGTGCAGACCATGACCCAGATCCCCATCTCCTCGGCCATGACCGCCGCCGAGCCATTGGGCTTCAGCGACCCGTTCACCGGCTCCGAAGGCTGGGTGCGCCGCTATGGCGCGAACGCACCGACCCAGTTCCGCGCCGCGCAGATGATCGCCGAGCGCTGGCAGCTCAGCCGCGAGGCCCTGGAGGCCTACGCCCTGGAGTCGCACCGGCGCGCCCTTCACGCCATCGAGCAGGGCCGCTTCGACCGCGAGATCGTGCCGCTGGCCGGCGTGCTGCGCGACGAGACGCCGCGCCACACCAGCCTGGAGCAGATGGCCGGGCTGGACACCCTGTTCGGCTGCGACCGGGTCACCGCCGGAGTGTCGAGCCAGACCTGCGACGCCGCCAGCGCGCTGCTGATCGTGTCCGAGGCGGCGCTCAAGCGCTACGGCTTGAGGCCCCGGGCGCGCATCCACCACCTGAGCGTGCGCGCCGACGACCCGGTGTGGATGCTCACCGCACCGATCCCGGCCACCGCCTACGCCCTGCAGCGGGCCGGCATGCGCCTGGAAGACATCGACCGGGTAGAGATCAACGAAGCCTTCGCCTCGGTGGCCATGGCCTGGCTCCAGGAGACCGGCTACCCCCACGCCCAGACCAACGTCAACGGCGGCGCCATCGCCCTCGGCCACCCGCTGGGCGCCACCGGCACCCGGTTGATGTGCAGCCTGCTCCACGAGCTGGAGCGCAGCGGCGGGCGCTACGGCCTGCAAACCATGTGCGAAGGCGGCGGCCAGGCCAACGTGACCATCATCGAGCGCCTGTAGGCGCAGGAGAACACCATGCGCAGTTGCGACAATCGAAGCGTGATCATCACCGGTGCCGGCGGCGGCCTGGGGCGCGCCTACGCCCTGGCCTTCGCCGCCGAGGGCGCCCGGGTGCTGGTCAATGACATCAACCGCGAAGCCGCCGAAAGCGTGGCCGCGCAGATCCGTGACGCGGGCGGGCAGGCCCAGGCCAACAGCAACGACATCACCGACTACCGCGATGCCGGGCTGATCCTGGCTGCGGCCCTGGAGGCCTTTGGCGGCGTCGATGTGCTGGTGAACAATGCCGGCATCTGCCGCGACCGCATGTTCGCCAGCCTCACCGAGGCGGACTGGGACGCGGTGGTGGCGGTGCACCTGAAGGGGCATTTCTGCCTGGCCAGCCATGCCGTGCGCCACTGGCGTGAGCTGGGCAAGCAGGGTGTGAAGGTCGATGCGCGGATCATCAACACCAGCTCCGGTGCCGGCCTGCAAGGCTCGATCGGCCAGTCCAACTATGCGGCGGCCAAGGGCGGCATCGCTGCCCTGACCCTGGTGCAGGCGGCAGAGCTGGCGCGCTACGGCATCACCGTCAACGCCCTGGCCCCGGCGGCGCGCACCGGCATGACCGAGCAGGTGTTCGCCGAGGTGATGAAGCGCCCGGAGCAGGGCTTCGACCACTTCGCTCCGGAGAACGTCGCGCCGCTGGTGGTGTGGCTGGGCTCGACGGCCTCGGCCGGGGTTACTGGGCAGCTGTTCGAGGTGGAGGGCGGCAAGCTGTCCATCGCCGACGGCTGGCGCCGTGGCCCGCAGGTCGACAACCAGGGCCGCTGGGCAGTGGCCGAGGTGGGCGCGGCGGTGGCCGGGCTGCTGCAATGCGCGGTGCCGGCGCAGAAGGTCTACGGCACCTGAGATCACGTTTTTTGCCTGCTTGGCGAACCGTGCCACATGCCAGGGTGGCGCGGTTTTTTTGTTTGTCTGACCTTTGCCCAAGGCTTTTGTGGGAGCGGGCTTGCCCCGCGATTGCAGCACCGCTGTGCAGGGCACCGGCAAAGCCGGTGATCGCGGGGCAAGCCCGCTCCCACACCTAGTCCGATCGGCCGATTCTGCGCCCCAGCCATCCGGCCACACTCGTCACCATCTGAGCCAGACGAGTAGAAGACGCCGCGATGGACTTTGCATTCACCGACGAGCAGGAAATGATCCGTGAATCGGCCGAGGGCTTCCTCGCCGATGTCAGCGACTGCGCCGCCGTGCGCGTGGCCATGGCCAGCGAGCTGGGCTACGACGCCGCGCTCTGGCAGCGCGTGTGCAGCGAGCTGTGCTGGCCAGCCATCCACATTCCCGAAGCCTACGGCGGCCTCGGCCTGGGCTTTGTCGAACTGGCCATCCTGCTGGAGCAGATGGGCCGCCGGCTGTTCTGCTCGCCGTTCTTCGCCACTGCCTGCCTGGCCACCCCGGCCTTGCTGCTGGCGGGCAACGAGGTGCAGAAACAACGTTGGCTGCCGGCCATCGCCACGGGCGAGCTGAGCGCCACCCTGGCCTGGGGTGACGGCGGCGGTTGGCTGGCCGAGGGTGTTGGCGTGACCGCAACGCCCGAGGGCGAGGGCTATGTGCTGGAGGGTGAGTACGGCCAGGTAGTCGACGGCCACAGTGCACAGCTGCTGGTGATCGCCGCGCGCGTAGCCGAGGGCATCAGCCTGTTCCTGGTCGAGGCCGGGCAGCAAGGCCTGACCCGCCAGTGGCAACCGACCATGGACCAGACCCGACGCCTGGGCAAGGTCAGCCTTGAGCGCGTGTACGTGGGGCCCGAGGCCCTGCTGGGCGAGGCCGGCAAGGCCTGGCCGGTGTTGCAGGACGTGCTGCGCCTGGCCTGCGTGGGCCTGGCCGCCGAGCAGGTGGGCGGCGCCCAGCAGGCGCTGGACCTGAGCGTGGCCTACTTGCAGGAGCGCCAGCAGTTCGGCCGCCCGTTGGCGACGTTCCAGGCCCTCAAGCACCGCGCGGCGGACATGATGCTGCAGGTCGAATGCGCCCGCTCCGCCAGCTACTACGCGGCCTGCGTGGCCCAGGAAGTGCTCGACGAGGCCGGCGACCGGCAGGTGGCCGAGGAGTTGCCGCTGGCGGCGGCGCTGGCCAAGTCGCAGTGCTCGCACACCTATTTCCACTGCGCGGCGGAGGCGATCCAGCTGCACGGCGGGGTCGGCTTCACCTGGGAGTACGACCCGCACCTGTATTTCAAGCGCGCCCGGGCCAGCGAAAGCTACCTCGGCGCCCCCGCCTGGCACCTGCGCCAGATCGCCGACCGAATCATTGCCTGACCTTGTGGGAGCGGGCTTGCCCCGCGAATGCGGCATCGGCCTCACCGACGCTATCGCGGGGCAAGCCCGCTCCCACGAACTCAGGAATCATTTTTTGTACCAGACAGTTTGGGTGTCGAGGGCCAAGGAGCAACCATGAAGATCCGTTTCAGTGAGCAGGACGAGCGCTTCCGCCAGGAAGTCAGCGCCTGGCTGGCCGCCAACCTGCAAGGCGAATTCGAGGCCCTGCGCTTTCGCGGTGGGCCCGGTGACGAACACATGTTCCCCGAGGCGCGCAAGGCTTGGGAGCGCAAGCTCGCCGAGGGCGGCTGGACCTGCGTGGGCTGGGCACGCGAGCACGGTGGCCGTGGCCTGTCCATCAGCCAGCAGGTGATCTTCCACGAGGAATACGCCCGCGCCGGCGGCCCCGGGCGCATGGGCCATATCGGCGAAGGCCTGGCCGGGCCGACCATCGCCGCCTTTGGCAGCGAGGAACAAAAGCAGCGCTTCCTGCCGGGCATCCGCGCGGGCACCACGTTCTGGTGCCAGGGCTATTCGGAGCCGGGCGCAGGCTCCGACCTGGCGGCGGTGAAGACCCGCGCCGCCCAGGCCGCCAACGGCGACTGGCGGATCAACGGCCAGAAGGTCTGGACCTCGCTGGCCCATGAATCGGACTGGTGCTTCGTGCTGGCCCGCACCGAGCCGGGCAGCATCGGCCACCATGGCCTGTCGTTCCTGCTGGTGCCAATGGACCAGCCAGGGGTCAGTGTGCGGCCGATCGAGCAACTGACCGGCACCTCGGAGTTCAACGAGGTGTTCTTCGACGATGCCCGCACCGAGGCGGCCAACATCGTCGGCCAGCCGGGCGAGGGCTGGAAGATCGCCATGGCCTTGCTCGGTTTCGAGCGGGGCGTGTCCACCCTGGGCCAGCAGATGCAGTTCCAGAACGAGCTGGACGAGGTGATCGCCTGTGCCCGGCGCAACGGCGCCGACCGCGACCCGCAGCTGCGCCAGCGCCTGGCCGAGGCCTGGTGCGGCCTGCGCATCCTGCGCTACAACTCGCTGCGCATGCTGTCCGGGCCGCAGGACGGCAGCCTGCGCCGCGAGGCGAGCATCTACAAGCTGTGCTGGTCCACCTGGCACGCCAACCTCGGCAAGCTGGCCATGGACGTGCTCGGCCCCCAGGCCGAACTGCTCGAGGGCACGCCCTACCAGCTCGGCCGTTTGCAGTCGCTGTACCTGTTCAGCCGCGCCGACACCCTGTACGGCGGCAGCAACGAAATCCAACGCAACATCATCGCCGAACGCGCCCTGGGCATGCCCCGGGAGCCGCGTGTGCGTTCCTGACCGAGGAGTCCTTGCATGTCCGTTCCCCCTTATGTTCCCGGCCACGGCCTGCTGCGCGGCAAGTCGGTGCTGATCACCGCCGCGGCTGGTTCCGGTATCGGCTTTTCCGCCGCCCAGCGCGCCGCCGAGGAGGGCTGCCGGGCCCTGATGCTCAGCGATATCCACGAAGGCCGGCTGTTCGATGCGGTGGCGCGCATTCGTGAGGCCACCGGGCTTGAGAGCGTGCATGGGCAGCTGTGCAACGTCACCGACGAAAGCGAGGTGCGCGCGCTGGTGGCCGCCGCCGAGCAGGTGCTGGGCGGGGTCGATGTGCTGATCAACAACGCCGGGCTGGGTGGTTCGCGGGCCTTGGTGGAGATGCCCGACGAGGAATGGCAGCGGGTGCTGGACGTGACCCTCACCGGCACCATGCGCATGACCCGCGCCATGCTCCCGCACATGATGCAGCGCCGCGCCGGGGTGATCGTCAACAACGCCTCGGTGCTCGGTTGGCGGGCGCAGAAGCAGCAGGCCCACTATGCCGCGGCCAAGGCCGGGGTCATGGCCCTGACCCGCTGCGCGGCGGTGGAGGCGGCCGAGCACGGCATCCGCATCAACGCGGTGAGCCCGAGCATTGCCCTGCACGATTTCCTCTCGCGTTCGGCGCCCCAGGCGGTGCTCGAACGGCTGGCCGCGAACGAGGCGTTCGGCCGTGCCGCCGAGGTTTGGGAGGTGGCCAACGTGATGATGTTCCTGGCCAGTGACTACAGCTCGTACATGACCGGCGAAGTGCTGTCGGTCTCCAGCCAGAGGGCCTGAACATGCCACGCATTTTCGACACGCCCCAGGCGCTGCATGCGGCGGTGGGGCAGGCGCTGGGCGAGAGCGACTGGTTGCAGGTGGACCAGGCGCGTATCGACCTGTTCGCCGAGGCCAGTGGTGACCATCAATGGATTCACGTCGACCCTGTGCGTGCGGCCCAGGGGCCGTTCGGCGCCTGCATCGCCCACGGCTACCTGAGCCTGGCGCTGGTCAACCTGTTCCTGCCACAGATCATCGAGGTGCGCGGCATCGCCATGGGCGTCAACTACGGCTGCGAGCGGGTGCGCTTCCCGTCGGTGCTGCGGGTGGGCGCGCGGGTGCGCGGCAGCGCGGTGCTGGTGGCGACCGAGGCAGTGGGCGACGCCGTGCAGGCGCAGATCCGCGTGACCGTGGACATCGAAGGCCAGGCGCGCCCTGCGTGCGTGGTCGACACCCTCAGCCGTTACTACCCGGCGTGATACGCCGCTCAAGGAGTGCAGCATGAACGAAGCAGTCATCGTGGCCACGGCGCGCACGCCGATCGGCAAGGCCTTCCGTGGCGCCTACAACGACACCGAGGCACCGACCCTGGGCGGCCATGTGGTGGCCGAGGCCCTGCGCCGCGCGGGTGTCGCCCCGGGCGAGGTGGACGATGTGATCATTGGCGCCGCCGCCCAGCAGGGCACCCAGGCCTACAACCTCGGACGTCTGTGCGCCACGGCCGCCGGGCTGCCGGCGCAGGTCGCCGGCATGGCGGTGGAGCGCCAGTGCGCCTCGGGGCTGATGAGTATCGCCATCGCCGCCAAGGGCATTGTCTGCAATGAGCTGGATATCGCCGTGGCCGGTGGCCTGGAGTCGATCTCGCTGGTGCAGAACAAGCACAAGAACACCTACCGCAACCAATCCAGCCAGGTGCTGGCGCACGACCCGCGGGCCTATGTGCCGATGATCGAGACCGCCGAGATCGTCGCCCAGCGCTACGGCATCGGCCGGGAAGAACAGGACGCCTACGCCCTGCAAAGCCAGCTGCGCACCGCCCACGCCCAGCAGGCCGGGTTGTTCGACCTGGAGCTGGCGCCGTTGACCACGCACAAGTTGCTGGTGGACAAGGCCAGCGGTGAAAGCCGCCACGAAGCCGTGACCCTGCTGCGCGACGAGTGCAACCGTGCCGACACCAGCGCCGCCAGCCTGGCCGCCCTGCAGCCGGTGTGGGGCGGCGGGCAATGGACCGGGGCCGGGCGCTTCATCACCGCCGGCAACGCCTCGCAGCTGTCGGACGGCGCCTCGGCCTCGGTGCTGATGAGCGCGCGCCTGGCCGAGCAGCGCGGCCTGCAAGCGCTGGGCATCTATCGCGGCCTGGCGGTGGCCGGCTGCGATGCCGACGAGATGGGGATCGGGCCGGTGTATGCCATCCCCAAGCTGCTCAAGCGCCACGGTTTGAAGCTCGACGACATTGGCCTGTGGGAACTCAACGAGGCGTTTGCCTGCCAGGTGCTGTACTGCCGCGACACGTTGGGTATCGACAACGACCGGCTCAATGTCAACGGCGGCGCCATCGCCATTGGCCACCCGTTCGGCATGTCCGGGGCGCGCATGGTTGGGCACGCCTTGATCGAGGGCAAGCGCCGGGGTGTGCGCTATGTGGTGGTGAGCATGTGCATCGGTGGCGGCATGGGTGCCGCGGCCCTGTTCGAGGTGGCCTGAGATGGGGAGGCCAACGGCGGAGCAGGTACGGGCGATCATGCAGCGCTATGTGGAATTGGTGGATGCCGGGGATATCGACGGCATTTTGCGGCTGTATGCCGAGGACGCCACGGTCGAAGACCCTGTGGGGCAGCCGGCTTTGCGCGGGATGGAGCAGATTGCCGGGTTCTATCGCCAGGGGCTGGGGCAGGCCAAGGTGCGGGCGACGCTCACTGGGCCGGTCTGTGCGACCCAGGCGGGGTGCGGGGCCATGCCGTTTCGCGTCGATATGCAGTGGCAAGGGCAGGATCGCTCGCTGCAGGTGATCGATGTGATGCGGTTTGATGAGCAGGGGTTGATTGTGGAGATGAAGGCTTATTGGGGGTAGAGGATCTGGTGGGGTTCGCCAGGTGCTTGTCGGGGTATTGGGTGAGGGCCGCCAGGTGCTTGTCGGGGTTTTTCTAGCGCCCTCAAGATCGAGCGCCGCCCGCGCGGCGCATCGCTGGCAAGCCAGCTCCCACATCTGTTTCGGGCCAGTTTCTCCTGGTCCATCTCCACTGTCCGCCTTGTTTGTACGACGCGGTTTCTGCTTTGGCGCTGATGCCGCACCACCAGACTTGAGACATGCGCCAAGGCGGACAGTGAAGACCTCACAGGATGCATTGGCCCGAAACAGATGTGGGAGCTGGCTTGCCAGCGATGCGCCGCGCGGGCGGCGCTCGATCTTGAGAGCGCTAAAAACCTATCGACATGCGCTCGATCTTGAGAGCGCTAGAAGCCTATCGACATGCGCTCGATCTCAAGAGCGCTAAAAACCTATCGACCTGCCCCTGGCGCCCGCCATGCGATCCCAACCCAGGCACCTGATCGCCACCCCCCATCAGCGCCCGGCAAAATCCCCATTCTGCGTGCACCCACTCTCGTAATACCCCTTCAAATTCTCACCAATTTCCCGCACCACCTTGTCGAACACCCCGCGCATCAGCCATTCGGCCAACCGCCCGCCACGCAACCGATAGTGCAGGCTGGTGGTCATGCAACTCTGCGCGCCATCCCCCTCCAGCTGGTAATGAAACGCAGCATGGCGAAACGGAAAGGGCGCGCCCGCATCCCCCTTGTGCAGGGTGACCACGAACCCCTCGCCCTCGGTCCAGGCCACCACGCTTTCATCCAGCCACTGCCCACCCTTGCGCATGACCCGGCGGCTGGCCCCGAGCCCGTGCTCGGGCCCGGGGTGCAGGGTGCAGCCGGTCAAACCGGGCACATAGTGCGGCGCCAAGGTGAGGTCGCGCAGCTTGCCCCAGGCTTCGCCCTGGGGCAGGGCGAGGGTCACGCGGTGACGGGCTACCAAGGTCATGGGTGTCTCCTTCAATGGTCGTGCGCTTGAGCAGCATCGAGAAAGGCGGGGCGTTCGCCACCGCCGTGCACCAGCAGGTCGGCGCCGCTGACATAGCGCGCTAGCGGCGAGGCCAGGTACAGGCAGGTGTCGCCGATATCCTCCGGCTCGGCCAGGCGCCCCAGGGGGATGGTCGCGGCCACCTCGGTTTGCTGCTGGGCGTCACCATAATGCAGCTCGGCCTGCTCGGTCAGTATCAGCCCGGCGGTGACCGCGTTGACCCGCACCTTGGGTGCCCATTCCACCGCTAGCGAGCGGGTGAGGTTGAGCAGCCCGGCCTTGGCCGCGCCATAGGCGGCGGTGCCCGGCGAGGGGCGGGTGGCGCTGACGCTGCAGATATTGATGATGCTGCCGCCTTCGGTTTGCCCTTGCATGACGCGGTTGGCCAGCTGGCACAGGTTGAGCGGGGCCAGCAGGTTGAGCCGTACGATCGCCTCGCTGAAGCGCGGCGAGGCACTGGCGGCTTCGGCGTAGGGCGCGCCGCCAGCGTTGTTGACCAGCACATCGAGGCGGCCGAAGTACTTGAGGATGTCGTCCAGCAACCGCTCCAGCTGCGCCAGGTCGCGCACGTCGCAGGGCATGAACAGCGCCTGGCGGCCGTTGCTGCTGGGCAGGCGCTCCGGCACCTGGCGCCCGCAGATCACCACTTGGGCACCGCAGGCCAGGAAGCGCCGTGTGATGCCGCGCCCGACGCCTTTGCCACCGCCGGTGACCAGTACCACTTTGCCGTGAAAATCCAGGGGGTCGTGCATGGGAATACCTGTCGAAGGGGAATCCCGCGAGCCTAGGTGGCGAGGGCTTTTGGGCCTACGTCCGAAAGGACTAGCTGGGAAGAAGGAATGGCTCGCTCGACCCCTGTAGGAGCGGCCTTGTGCCGCGAAAGGGCCGCATAGCGGCCCCAGGTTTTCAACGGCGCAGCTGAATCTGCCGGGGCTGCGTCGCAGCCCTTTCGCGGCACAAGGCCGCTCCTACACAGAAAGCTGTGCTAGTCCTGTCGGACGATGCCGCCCCCGGCCAGCGCTGCGGATACTCCCGCCACACCAACAAGCCGGGAGGTTTCCCATGGGCGCAGCAGCGCAAGGGCACACGGTCAGGCTGGCAAGCGGCCTGCACCTGCATTACCACGACATCGGCAGCGGCGAGCCGGTGGTGTTCATCCATGGCAGCGGCCCGGGGGCCAGCGGGCACAGCAACTTCAAGCGCAACTACCCCGCATTCGCCGAGGCCGGCCACCGGGTGATCGTGCCCGACCTGCCGGGCTATGGCGCCTCGGACAAACCCGAGACCGCCTACACCCTGGACTTTTTCGTCGACGCCTTGCTCGGCCTGCTCGATGCCCTGGATATCCAGCGCTGCGCCCTGGTGGGCAACTCCCTGGGTGGCGCCATCGCCATGGCGATAGCCCTGCGCCAGCCGCAGCGGGTCACACGCCTGGTGCTGATGGCGCCCGGTGGGCTGATGGACAAGGCGCTGTACTACCAGCAGATGGAGGGCATCCAGCGCATGGCCGCCGCCTTCGCCAGTGGCGAACTGCGCGAGGCGGCCGGTATGAAGCGGCTGCTGGCCCTGCAACTGTTCGACCCAGCGCTGATCGATGACGACACCGTCGCCGAACGGGTGGCGGTGGTGGCCGAGCAACCGCCGTGCGTGCTGTCGACCATGGACGTGCCGAACATGGCCGCGCGCCTGGGCGAGCTGAGCTGCCCGATCCTGGTGTTCTGGGGCATGAACGACCGATTCTGCCCGGTGTCCGGCGCCCATACCCTGATGCAGGCCTGCCGGCAGATCCGCTGCGTGCTGCTCAGCGAGTGCGGCCATTGGGTGATGGTCGAGCACCGCGCGCTGTTCGACCGCGAATGCCTGGCATTCCTGGCGGAGGCACGGCCATGAGCGAAGCCTTGCGCCGCCAGCATGGCGACGAGCTGTACCAGGCACTGTGCGAAGGGCGGACCCTGGCGCCGCTGACCGAACGTTGGCCGCAGATCAGCATCGAGGACGCCTACCACGTCTCGCTGCATTGCATCGAGCGGCGAGTGGCTGCGGGCGACCGTATCGTCGGCAAGAAGATCGGTGTCACCTCGGCGGCGGTACAGCGCATGCTCGATGTGCACCAGCCGGACTTCGGCTTCATCACCCAGGCCATGGCCTTCGACGATGGCGCCAGCATCTCGCTGGCCGAACACCGGCTGATCCAGCCCCGCGCCGAGGGCGAGATCGCCTTCGTGCTCAAGCATGACCTGGCAGGCCCGGGGGTGACCGAGGCCGATGTGCTGGCGGCCACCGATTACGTCTGCGCGTGCTTCGAGATCGTCGATTCGCGCATCCACGACTGGCGCATCCGCATCCAGGACACCGTGGCCGACAACGCCTCCTGCGGGGTGTTCGTGCTGGGCCAGAACAGGGTCGACCCGCGCACGCTCGACCTGCCGGCCTTGCACATGCGCGTGCGCAAGAACCACCAGCCGCTGAGCGAAGGCCTGGGCGCGGCGGTGCAGGGCAACCCGCTGACCGCGGTGGCCTGGCTGGCCAACACCCTGGGCGCCTTCGGCATCCCGTTCAAGGCCGGCGAGGTGATCCTGTCCGGCTCGCTGGTGCCGCTGGAGCCGGTGCGCGCCGGCGACCATTTTTCCCTGACCATCGACGGCCTGGGCAGCGCCCAGGTGTCGTTCCGTGCCTGAACGAGGAGCAACGGCCATGCGCCAGAAACTGAAAGCGGCCATTATCGGCCCGGGAAACATCGGCACCGACCTGCTGATGAAAATGCGCCGCTCGGAATGGATCGAGCCGGTGTGGATGGTCGGCGTCGACCCCGAGTCCGAGGGCCTCAAGCGCGCCCGGGCGATGGGGGTGAAGACCACCGCCGAGGGCCTCGACGGCCTGCTGCCCCATGTGCTCGACGACGATATCCGCATCGCCTTCGACGCCACCTCCGCCTATGCCCATGCCCACAACAGCCGCAAGCTCAACGAACTGGGGGTGGTGATGATCGACCTCACCCCGGCGGCCATCGGCCCGTACTGCGTGCCGCCGGTGAACCTCAATGAGCATGCCAGCCGCCTGGCGATGAACCTGAACATGGTCACCTGCGGTGGCCAGGCGACCATCCCCATGGTCGCGGCGGTGTCGCGCATCCAGTCGGTGGCCTATGGCGAGATCGTCGCCACCGTGTCGTCCAGTTCGGTGGGCCCCGGCACCCGGCAGAACATCGACGAGTTCACCCGCACCACGGCCGGGGCGGTGGAGAGTATCGGCCGGGTCCGGCGCGGCAAGGCGATCATCGTCATCAACCCGGCCGAGCCGCCGCTGATGATGCGCGACACCATCCACTGCCTGACCGACGACACCCCCGACCAGGAGGCCATCCGCGCCTCGGTGCTGAGCATGGTCAGGGAGGTGCAGCGCTATGTGCCTGGCTACACCCTGGTCAACGGCCCGGTGTTCGACGGCAACAAGGTGTCGATCTTCATCGAGGTGCAGGGGCTGGGGGACTTCCTGCCCAAGTCTGCCGGCAACCTCGACATCATGACCGCCGCCGGCCTGCGCACCGCCGAGATGTTCGCCGAACAAGCCCACAAGGGCACCCTGCAACTGCCCGCCCGCTGAGGAGCACGACGATGAACCTGCAAGGTAGGAACGTGCTGCTGCACGACATGAGCCTGCGCGATGGCATGCATGCCAAGCGCCACCAGATCAGCCTGCAACAGATGGTGGCGGTGGCCACCGGGCTGGACGCCGCCGGCGTGCCGCTGATCGAGATCACCCATGGCGATGGCCTGGGCGGGGCCTCGCTCAACTACGGCATGCCCGCTCACAGCGACGAGGCCTATTTCAGCGCGGTAATCCCCAAGCTCAAGCAGGCCAAGGTGTCGGCGCTGCTGTTGCCGGGCATCGGCACCCTCGACCACCTGAAGATGGCCCATGAGCATGGGGTGTCGACCCTTCGCGTGGCCACCCACTGCACCGAGGCCGATGTGTCCGGCCAGCATATCGGCATGGCCCGCAAGATGGGCCTGGATACCGTGGGCTTCCTGATGATGGCGCACCGGGTCAGCGCCGAGAAACTGCTGGAGCAGGCGCGCCTGATGCAAAGCTACGGCGCCAACTGCATCTATTGCACCGACTCGGCGGGCTACATGCTGCCGGATGAGGTGCGCGAGAAAATCGGCGCGCTGCGCGAGGGGCTGGAGGCGGATACCGAGGTCGGCTTCCATGGCCACCACAACCTGGGCATGGCGATTGCCAACTCCCTGGCCGCCATCGAGGCCGGTGCGGCGCGTATCGACGGCTCGGTGGCCGGGCTCGGCGCCGGGGCCGGCAACACACCGCTGGAGGTGTTCGTGGCGGTGCTGGAGCGCATGGGCGTGCACAGCGGGGTGGATTTGTACCGGATCATGGATGTCGCCGAAGACCTGGTGGTGCCGATGATGGACCAGCCGATCCGGCTTGACCGCGATGCGCTGACCCTGGGGTATGCGGGGGTGTATAGCTCGTTCCTGCTGTTCGCCAAGCGTGCCGAGCTCAAGTATGGGATCGCGGCAAGGGATTTGCTGGTGGAGCTGGGGCGGCGTGGCACGGTGGGGGGGCAGGAGGACATGATCGAGGATTTGGCGCTGACCCTGTCGCGGGCGCGGGGGGTGTTGCCGACTTGAGTTAAGTGGGGTAGGGCGCTTGGCTGGGGATTGCGTCAGGGCGGGCAGGTGCCTGCCGGTGTTTTTGCAGCGCTCTCCAGATCGAGCGCCGCCCGCGCGGCGCATCGCTGGCAAGCCAGCTCCCACATCTGTTTCGGGCCAATCCATCCTGTGAGGTCTCCACTGTCCGCCTTGGCGCATGCCTCAAGTCTGGTGGGGCGGCATCAGCGCCCACGCTGAAACCGCGTCGTACAAACAAGGCGGACAGTGGAGATGGACCAGGAGTCACTGGCCCGAAACAGATGTGGGAGCTGGCTTGCCAGCGATGCGCCGCGCGGGCGGCGCTCGATCTGGAGGGCGCTGCAAACCTGTCGACGAGCACCTTGCAGCCCTCACTCCTAACCCCTCACCCCAGCGTCGCCACACTCCGCAAGATCAACCTCACCAACATGGTCTGGCGGGTCACCCCGGTCTTGGAAAACGTCGAACGCAAGTGCGCCCGCGAGGTGTTGCGGCTGATACCCAGCTCCTCGCTGGCTTCATCCAGGGTCAGGCCATTGGCCAACAGCATCGCCAGCTGGGTCTCGGCCGGGGTGAAGTCGAACAGCGCCCGGACGATCTCCTGGGGCGCCGAGGATTGCTGCTCGGGGTCGCTGATGAAGATCACCACCGTGGGGCACTGCTTGCCCTCGCTCCAGGTCGCCAGCGGCACCGAACGCACGATCACCCCCAGGTCGGCGCGCCCGGACGGGCGCGACACGCGCATCGCCTCGACCACCGAGGCCAGGTTGCCCTTCTGCGACAACATGGCCTGGCGCACCAGGCGGCGGAACTCCTGGGTGTCGCGGGCGCTGCCCACCTGCAGGCCGTCGTTGACCTGCTTGATGCCGTCCTTCTCCTGCAACAGCTTCTCGGCCACCTGGTTGGTCTGCAGCACCTTGCCGGTTTCGTCGAGGATGATGGTGCCCACCGCCATCTGGTCGACGGCGCCGGCGTAGAGGTTGCGCTCGGTCTCGATGCGGTTGAGCTGCATGTGCAGCTTGATCGAGCGTTCCAGGTGCGGGACGAAGCCGGCCAGCAGGCGTTTCTCGTGCTCGCCGAAGGCCGCGTCGTCGTGCCCGCGACTGATGCGCAGGCGGCACTGGGCGCCGTCGCAGGTGTTGATGTCCACCCCCAGGATATGGAACACGCCCACCGGCTCGAGGAAGTTGCGGAAGAACTCCGACTGCTTCAGCTCACTGTCCGGCAGGTAGTCGGCCAGGGCCACCACTTCGCGGTTGGGCAGCCCGACGAAGGGGTCCATGGCGTAGAAGTGCTTGTTGTAGGAGGCGGTGGCCTCGGTGGAGGTGCCGTTGGTGTTGACCATCAGGCCGTCCACCTGGGTGCTGGGCGGGCGCAGGATGAAGGTGACGTACTTGCTGTGCAGCAGGCCGTTGAGCTGGTTGAGGAAGCTGCCCCAGGGGATGTTTTCGAGCGGGCCCTGGTACAGCTGGCCGACCAGCTCGCTGAAGGCGTCGAGGCTGAGACTCTGCATGGTTGGGTACCGGAATATTCTTATTAGTATGGGCGTCGGCGAGCATAAACGGCGTTCATGCCCGCGCGCAATGTCGGGGTACGAGCCCCGGCGGCGGCCGTTGCCGACCGCGCCGGGCGGTGCCAGGTGCAAGGGGTCAGGCGCGTTCGGTGCTGCGCACGATGTAGCGTTTGCTGTCGTGGGTCTCGCCGGTGACCAGGGCGATATCGGTGTAGAACTGCTCGTACCAGCGGCGCAGCTGGTACACCGGGCCGTCGCCGTCGCACAGCAGCGGGTTGTCGACCCGGGTCTTGCTGTGCCAGATCGCCACGTCCTCGTAGAACGCCGCCTGGGCCTGGGCCACGTAGGCCTTGGCGATGGCCTGGTTCTCGGCTTCGCTCAGGCCGGGGATCTTCTTCACCAGCACGCCATAGCGCAGGGTGAAGCTGTCGAGGTCGATCGGCACGTGGCAGTTGAGCAGGATCGAGTGGATCGGCTGGCCGTTCATGGCGCCGTTCATCTCGGTGATCTGGTAGGCCGGGCCGAAGTAGGTGGCCACGGTGCTCAGCTCGCTGTCACCAGACAGCCGCTCGCTGCGGGCGCGCATGATCTGGGTGGCCATGTGGCCTTCGAAGACATTGCTGAACTCGTCCACCGGTGCCCCGTGCACCGTGCCGAAGTGCGCCATGTCGGCGATGTTGTCGATCAGTTCGCGGCAGTTGGTCTGGATGATCAGCTCGGCGATTTCCCAGCTGGCCCAGCTGTCGTCGTGGCAGGCGTCGATGCGCGGGATGGCCTGCTCGGGCAGCGGCGGGTTGCCCTCGGGGTCGTTCCAGACGAACAGCAGGTGGTTCTGCTGCATGATCGGCCAGCGCTTGATCTTCGCCCGTGGCGGGATGCGCTTGGCGTAGGGGATGTCGTCGCACACGCCGTCGGCGTTCCAGCGCCAGCCGTGGAAGGGGCAGCGGATGGCGTTGCCTTCGACGCAGCCGGTGCTCAGGTCGGCGCCCATGTGCGGGCAGTAGCCGTCGAGGACGTTCAACTCGCCATCCTCGCCCTGGAACGCCACCAGGCGGGTGCCGAACACCTCCAGGCGGTGGGCCTTGCCGTCGCGGTACTGGTCGGCCAGGCCCAGGCAATGCCAGCCCCGGGCGTAGCGGTCCTCCAGCAGTTTGGCTTCGATACGGTGCAGTGTGCTCATCTTGTTGTTCTCCGGTTTTCGAGGGGGCCGCCGGCGATGCCTGGCCACCTCGGTCACAGGTGGCCCGGCCAGCGGATTTGAAGCACTGGGCCGATTCTGCCGCCCGTGACGCTGCGGTCATCGTCTGAACGGACGATGGCCGCCGCTGCCGGGGCCGTTCTACTGGGCAACCATCAGCCACGCTCAGGAGAACAAGATGGCGGGTCGAGTAGCAGTGATCACCGGCGCGGCCAGCGGCATTGGCCGCGGGCTGGCCGAAGAGGGCGCGCGCCAGGGCTTGCGCCTGGTGCTGGCGGATATCGACGAAGCCGCGCTCAGGGCATTGGCGGCGCAGTTGCAGGGGCAGGGCAGCGAGGTGCTGGCCTGCGTCACCGACGTGGCCGACCCGGAGCAGGTGGCGCGTTTGCGCGATGCCGCCGTGGCACGTTTCGCGGGTGTCGACTTGTTGTTCAACAATGCCGGGGTGATGCAGACCGGCTACAGCTGGACCATCGATGCCCGGCAGTGGCAGCGCATGCTGGACATCAACCTCAAGGGCGTGATCAACGGCATTCATGCCTTCATGCCGCTGCTGCTGGAACAGGGGCGCCCGGCCCATGTGGTCAACACCGCCTCGCTGGCCGGGCTGGTCAGCAGCCCGCTGATGGCGCCGTACAACGTGACCAAGCAGGCCGTGGTGGCGCTGTCGGAAACCCTGCATTACGAGCTCGAGCAACTGGGCGCGCAGGTGGCGGTGTCGGTGCTCTGCCCGGGGCCGGTGGCCAGCGCGATCATGGCCTCCGACGCGGTGGCCGAAGGCCCGGCGGCCGCGCTCAACGCGCTGCTCGACGACAGCATTCGCGCCGGCATGGCCCCGCGTGCGCTGGCCGAGCTGGTGTTCCAGGCGGTGGCCGAGAAGCGCTTCTGGATCCTGCCGCACAAGTTCTTCAAGCCGGCGCTGGAGCAGCGCCTGCGCAGCATCCTCGATGAATCCAACCCACGCTTTGTCATGGCCGACGGCCAAGGAGACGCCCATGCCGCTCGATAACCAGCTTGCCGCCGTGCTCCAGGGTTTTGCTGCCCTGGCCGAACCCGACTGGGCCAGCCTCGATGCCCGCCAGTTCCGCCAGCAGGCGGACAACCAGATGCCCCCGCTGGCCGGGGCCGACATGGCCGAGGTGCGCGAACTCGAGGTCGATGGCGCGGCCGGGCCACTGGCGGCGCGGCTGTACCGGCCCGTGGCCCGCCGCGACCTGCCGCTGCTGGTGTTCTTCCATGGTGGCGGCTTCGTCATCGGCAACCTCGACACCCATGACAGCCTGTGCCGCACCCTGGCTCTGGAAACCCAGGCGGTGGTGGTGGCCGTGGCCTATCGCCTGGCACCGGAGGCGCGTTTTCCGGCGCCACCGCAGGACTGCTACGCCGCCACCTGCTGGCTGGTTGCCCAGGCGGAGCAACTCGGCTTCGACGCCAGCCGCCTGGCCGTGGCCGGCGACAGCGCCGGCGGCAACCTGGCCATTGCCGTCAGCCGCCTGGCCCGTGAGCGACGGGCCCCGCTGATTCGCCACCAGTGCCTGTTCTACCCGGTCACCGACGCGGCCTGCGACAGCGCCTCGTACAGCGAATTCGCCGAAGGCTACCTGCTGTCGCGGGCGATGATGGGCTGGTTCTGGCGTCAGTACCTGCCGTCCTCCGAGCAGGTCGACGACCCGCTGGCGTCGCCGTTGCGCGACGACAACCTGGCAGGCCTGCCGACGACCACCGTGCTGACGGCCGAATTCGATCCGCTGCGCGACGAGGGCGAGGCCTTCGCCGAGCGCCTGCGGGCGGCTGGGGTGGCGGTGCGCCTGGAGCGCTGCCAGGGCCTGGTGCATGGTTTCGCCAACCTGGCGCCGTTCGTCGAGGCGGCATCCCGGGCCTTGCTGGGCGCGGCGGCGGATGTGCGGCGGGCGTTGAACTGACGGCAAGCGCCTCGTCCATTCGGACGAGGCGGGCAGGGTGCGGCGCTTCTAGTCTGGCAGCAAACAGCCCCTTGCCCACGCCGAGGAATGGCCATGAAAACAACAAGAATATGCCTTGCCCTGACCGTCTGTGCCTTTGCCGCCGCCTACGTGGCGGCGCTGACACGGCCGTTGCCGATGCCGCTGGTGTATTACTGCCAGCCAGGGTATGTGAATTGCTGGATGCCAGTGCCGGGGGTGATGCGGTTGTTGCCTTGAAAGATGAGCGTGCTCAGGCCTGAGTGTGGTCGTTTCGGCTGAGCAGAGTGAAATTAAACCGAGTTCAAATTGGCATTTGGCCTGTTCAAGCGGGGTCAACGGGACTCGATTCCAACCAGATAATAGGCTTACGCGTACCATTGCACGGTCTGCTTAGTTCATGGCATTCAACCAAGGCGCAGTGGCGCTTCTTGCGTTTAATGTTTTATTGGTAGTAAGTGTTTAGAGCTTTCTGATGGGTTCCAGCATTTTTAAGTTGCCGGGTAGGCTATTGCAATGCGCTTTCAGTGGGGGCGGTTTTTACATGGGGGTTAAAGTAACTCCGAGGCTTCTGAGATTCTTTTTTTAAGGTTGTCGATGTTTTTTGCAGTGCCATGGTAGATGGGGTGCTCCCAGTCATAGTCTTTAATTAGCGCTACATAGAACTGCCCGTTCGAATTAAAGGATGGTCGCCACCCTATATCGAGAATGTAGCCGCCAGGGTATTCGACCTGCAACATGTCTTCTTTCAGGTCATCCAGGCATTGGGTGAGTGGTATGTTTTCATTCAGCTTGAAGTCGTCAAGAGTGATATTGCCATTCTTGATTGGTAGCCGTGTGCCGGTCATTTTGTCAGCCCTATGTACTCAGGTATTGAAGTGGGTTGTCAATGGATGGTGCTCGCTTATACCAAGTCAGGTAGGTAATTCTCAATAGCAGTCTCTTTTTTGAGCTGCACAACACACTCCTGGCTTCCATTAATATATCCTTTAATGTCATGGATCACTCCTAGATAAGTCCATGCATCAAAAAGCAAAACTACGGACAAGCAAGCACTTTACGCATCCAGTCAACGCTCCAAAAAATCTGACATCTTGACCGATAACGCTTCAGCACAAAAATCTATTGCATCAGACAGTCTGTCAAAATCTTTGCGCAAATAAGTTATATATAAATCAGTGGTGTCCTCATATTTATCCGGATAATGATCAAAGCCCACGGTAAAGCCAAAATCAGAAATCCTCAGGAAAAGCTCTTTCTTTATGAGTTCTCCCGCCTCCATATACTCTTCATTAATCCATATGCGCCCCTTATTTCTAAGGCGGGTATTTAGTTCTTTCAAAACATTTACCTCAACCAACCAGGTGTCCTCCTATTTTCGCGGATAGCTAGTGCGGTGTTTGAGGTTTTCAATGGTTGTTTTGCCCTATTTGGTTCTTTCTTGAATGTTCATCGTTGCTGTCTCAATCACACCTTCATTCACATCGCACCACAGTCGCTCCAACATGTGCAGAGGTGCTTTCCGGTTGGCGGCATAAAGTCGAGCGCGCCGCCAAACATGTGCTCGATCTTTTCTCTATGTATGGCATGCTTGATCTATGTATAGGCCTCAAGAGGAAGTATAATAGCCGTGGCTCGCCGGGTTGTAGTTGGCTTGGTGTTTAAGGGCGCTCTTCGACATGGAGTCAAGGGCTGCCAATGAGGCCGTAATTAATGCTCTCAATACGAGCCCAGTCGTAAGAGAATTCTAGTTCGCATTCGTTTTCGAATTTTAGCATCAGTCTCTCTCTGTCATCCATGAGTTGGCTCGAGATTTCTAGGACTAAGTTGCTCCTTCCCCATTTGGAAAATCTCGAAACTTCTATTGTGCCAAATGAAATCTGCATGTGTACAACGTCGTATGTGTTCGGCCATCTTGCAGGCTTTTTTATAGGTTTCTCCTTCGTCATGAACCTAACAGAAACCGATGGGCCATCTTGAGTAAAGGAAATCTCGAGTACTTCGGTGCCGATAAAAGAAGGTATCCCACCATACATGGCTGTTAATGCCTGAGGGTTCATAAGTCTAGTGATGCTCATTATTTTCTGTTCCGACAATTGAAGTAGTAGTGGTCATCCATGCCGTCAATAGAGCCGGTTCTTGGGTTTTCTATAGGCCTAACATTATGATGCGGCGGCTGGTCTCCAATTCCGCCTTCGTCATAATAATGACCGGCAGAGTGATCTTGTATTATGATGTCCTTGCCATTGACTCGATAAGTAAGCTCTCGACTCATTATGGGTTTTTTATTTTTGTCAAGAATTGATTCGCCGTCACGGTTGGTTAATCTGACCATTTTTTGGCTTATCGGCTGCTGACTTTTCGGAATGCCCAGTTGCCGGCGTATTTCCCTCAAGCTTGCTCGTCTTGACAGCCCACATGTGAGGCCTAATGGGTCAATCCAGCTGACCGGATTAGGAGCGTAGAGATGAAGATTTATACCCCCGGCGTAACTGATAGGATCTAGGCTGAGAAACTTCCCTACGGAAGGATCATAGTACCGATGGCGATTGTAATACAGCCCGATCTCATGGTCGTGGTACTGCCCTTGAAAACGAATTGGGTTGCTTAGACTGTGCTGTTTGGCCCAGTCCGAGCGCTCCTCGCGGACTTCACCCCAGGCCTTGTACTGCCCGGCCCAAGCGACATTGCCCTGCTCGTCGGTGAGTTCCATCGGCGTACCGAGATGGTCGCACTGGTACCAGGCAATGGCGTCGAACGCCTGTGGTTTCACTTCTGTGTGCCACAACGGATCCTGATCGAAGTCGTACTCGCGCTGACTCCAATCCGGTCGCTTGTGCAAGCGGATCGGACTTTTGCGCAGAGCTTGGGCGACCGGCACGAAGCTGCCCGGTTCGTACAGGAAATGCACAGTGCGGCCGGTATCGCCTTCGTCGCGTGGCGGTGAGCTTTCCCAGGCCAGGGTGTCGCCGTCCCAGCCGAACAGGGTAAAGCCACAGCCCAGTTCACGTTGGCGCTTGGCCCGTTCCAGCTGGTTCCAACCGGTACCGGCCTCGGGCCGATCCCAGAAGTGCGCCACCGAGTGCTTGTGCAGTCGGCGCCCCAGAGCGTCGTAGCTGTAGTCGACCTTGAGCTTGTCATCGTTGTAGCTGGCCAGGCGGTCGAACAGATCCCAGGTGAAGTGGGCATGGGAACCGTTATGCAAACGGTGGATCAGGTTGCCACGCTCGTCGTACCGGTAATGGGTGCCGGCGTATTCACGCAGCAAGTTGTCCATCAGCTTGTTACGACGCGGATCCGCTTCCAGCGGGCGATTCAGCTCCTGGGCCTTCTGATCCAACAGGTTTCCCGCCGGGTCGAAAGCGAAGGTCTCCACGCCGAGGCGGCTGGTGGCCTGCAACAGACGGCCGACTGGATCGTACTGGTACTCAAGCTGGCCACGGCGGCTGTCGTGGATGTTGGTCAGCTGGCCGCCGGCATCGTAGCGGTACTGGCGCTTGAGCAGCGTGGACTGGCCGTCATGGCTGCCCAGCAGTTGCTCCTGCAAACGCCCAGCCGGGTCCCAGGCCTGGGTTTGCATCAGCTTGTTGCCCTGGTGGCGCACCACCTCGCGGTGCAGGTCATCGCGCTCGTAGGCCAGCATCTCGTGCTGGTCGAGGGTCATGCCGAGCAGGTGGCCGCTGCCATAGGTCAGCCAGCTGACCTTGTGCCCGTCCGGGCGAAGGGTTGTCACCCGCTGGTTGAGTGCGTCGTATTGGTGCTGCCACACCGCGACCATCGGTGTGCCGGTGGCCAGGTAATGCTGGTGCTCGCGGGTCAGATTGCCGGCGTCATCAAAGAACCACTGCAACTGGCTGGCGGCGTTGAGGGCCTGGATCAGCTGGCCATTGCCGTCGTAGGCGAAGGTCTCGGTCTGGTGCTGGTCGCCCAGGCGGGCGGTACGCTCGCTCAAGCGGCCCATGGCGTCGAAGGTCAGTTCGATACGACGTTGGCCGACCTGGGTGCTGGCCAAGCGACCGCTGTACGAGTCGTACTGGTAGCGGGTCACCAGGCCGTCGAAACCGGTTTCTTGCAGCAAGCGGCCGACCGGGTCGTAGAGGAAACTGGCCTTGCTCTCGTTCTCGTTTTCCAACCCGGTCAGGCGGCCGAGCTTGTCCCAGCGGTAGCGCAGGGTGTGCTCGTTGGCATCGACCCGCTCGGTCAGCAGGCCGGCGGCGCTGTAGGCCCAGGTGGTGCAGCGGTCGAGGGCGTCGACATGGGCCAGCAGGCGGCCTTCGGCGTCACGCTCGAAGCGCTCTTCGGTCTTGTCCGGGTGGGTGACCTTGGCCAGTTGCCCGGCCTTGTAGGTGTAGGCGGTCTTGTTGCCGGCGGCATCGGCGAATTCGCTCAGCTGGCCGAGGGCGTCGTACACCCAGCTGCTGGCCTTGCCGGAACAGTCGGTGTATTCGAGCAACTGCCCGGCAGCGTTGTAGGCGAGTTTCTTTTCGTTGCCCAGGGCGTCCTTGATCGCCTTGACCAGGCCGGCCGGGGTGTAGGCGAATTCGGTCTTGTTGCCCAGCGGGTCGGTGGTTTCGACCAGGTTGCCGCGCGCGTCGTACTCGCGCAGCCACAGCCCGCCCTCGGCATCGCGGACCTTGATCAGCTGGTCGTGCTCGTCGTAGGCGTAGTGCACCGCGCTGTGGTCGGCGCGGAGGTGCTGCAGCAGGTTGCTGCGTTCATCGTAGGCGTAGCGGTCCTGGCTGCCGTCGGGGTGGACGTGGCGGATGACGTTCTTGCGCGCATCGCGGAACAGCCATTCCTCGCGGCCGTCCGAGTGGATGAGGCGGTAGGTGTAGCCGAGGGCATCGTAGTAGTGCCAGGTTTCCTGGCCGTGGGCGTCGGTGACGTAGGTCAGGCGGATGTTGGCATCCCAGGCCAGGCGGGTTTCGAAACTGCCGTCGTCGGCCCATTCATGGATGGCCTTGGCCTGCGGGCCGCTGCCGTCCCACTGGAGGTTGATGCCGCGCCCGGTGCGGTCGGTGTAACGGGTGATCAGGTGGTGCTGGTACTGGTAGTGCCAGGCGGCGCCGTGCTCGTCCTGGGCGGCGACCAGGTCGCCGTGGTCGTCGTAGTGGTAGGCGCACAGCTGGCGCAGCGGGGTGCCATCGACCACCTGCCACAGGCCCTGGAGGTGGCCGTTTTCATCGAGCAGGGTGCCCAGTTGCAGGTGCACCTGGGTGGTGTCGTCGTCCTGGTAGGTGTTGATGTCCGACAGCACCGGGCGGCCCTGGTGGCGGTGCTCGTAGTGCAGCATCGCCCCGGCGCCGCTGCGCAGGCGGATATGGGTCAGGTAGAAGCGCTCGCCCTCGCGCTCGTAGGTTTCGAAACGCTCCTGGTCGCGCACCAGGATCAATTGCCGTTCGCCGGTGCGCTTGAGGGTGAGGTATTCGATCGGGTCGTAGTGCCAGGCGCCAACCTTGGGCAGTGGGAAGTCGTGGCTGCGGCCATCGCTGTCGTGCAGCACCAGGCCCTGGTCGCGCACATCGATGCAGGTGGTGAATTCGGTCACCCAGCGGGCGCCCAGGCTGCCGGTATCCAGCGCGGCGAGCCGCGAGTTGTACACCCGCGTCCAGTTGACCGGGAACGGGCCGGGCAGGGCGAAGTCCTGGTGGGCCAGGGTTTCGTCGCCGAGCACATGGCCGATGCTGAATTCGGTGCAGGCGCAGGGGCCGTTCTTGCTCGGCTTGGGCGCCTTGCCGGCCTTGACCTGGCTGCGCACCACCTCGGTCGGGCCTTCGCTGTGGATGTGCCGGGCCTGGTGGGTGACGCCGGGGCGGATGGCCACGGCCATGCCCGGGCGGCGTGGGTTGGCCAGCACAGTGTCGAGCAGGCGGGTCAGCAGCCAGGCGATGCTGTTTTCCAGGCCGGCGCTGCCCAGGGCTTCGAGGCGCCGGGGCACGACCTTGGCCAGGTCATCGAGGGTGCGTACCAGGGGGCGCAGCAGGCCTTCGAGTTCGTCGGCGAAGTGGCTGGCAACGCTGTTGTAGCCATCCTTGAGGCTGCCTTCGGCGGCATTGGCCAGGGCCGACAGGGCCAGGCGCCAGGCGTCGGTGTCCAGGGCCGAGTCGTACAGCGCCACCTGGGCCATCTGGGCGCGGGATAAACGATGGCTGCTGGCGGCATCGAGGTCGCCGCGGGCGGCGGCGTCGAGGGTCCTGGCCAGGCCGTTGAACAGCAGGCGCGCGGTGTCGGCGGCGGCGCTGAGCATGGCCGGCAGCTGGGCCAGCGCCTCGCGCACGTACTGCTCCAGGGCGCCGCGGATATTGGCGTGCAGGTGGCCGTCGATGATCTCCAGGATCACCGCACCCATGTTCGCCCCGGGGCGCCGGCGCAGGGTCTGGCGGGTCAGTTGCAGCACCGGGCGCAGCACCGTGCGGGCGCGGGACAGGCCGGGCGGGTAGGGGGTGATGCCGATCAGGTTGATGCCCAGGCTGACCCACAGCAGCGGGTCGGGGGAGGGGCTTTCGACCAGTTCGAGGATATCGATCAGCGCGTCCACGCAGGCCAGGGCGTTGGCCATCGCCGGTACGCTTTCGGCGCTCTGGCGCAGCAGCTGGAGGTCGACCAGGCCGTAGCTGATCTCGCGCAGCCAGGTGTCGACGGAGGCTGCAGCAGCGCCGAGGTCTTCGCTCAGCAGGGTTTCGAGAGGGGCAATGGCGACTTGGATCTCACGCTCGCTGGGCGTGGATCCGGAGGGGGCAGCAGACATCGTGCAAGAGCCTTCCTAGGCAAGGGCGCAGGGCCCGGGTGATCCGTGAGGGCGGCATGATACGCGGCTGCGGGTGGCCCGGCCATGAGGGATAGTGCTGAGGGGGTTGCAGGATTTATCGGGGAAAGCCCGATGGGGCGTACGCTGGGTAAGGGGGGAGGTGCTTGAGCGGCGAACACCGGCAACGCCGGTGCCCGCCACCGCAGCCCGACCGGGCTTGGCGGGTTGCTTTATCAGCGACGGTAGTAGCGGTGGTCATTTTCATAGCGGTAGTGCATCGCCCGGTCATGATGGCGTTCCCAGTCCCGGCGGCGCTCCGCTTCGCGGCGGTAGTAGTCCCGGCGCATCTGCTCGCGGCGCCATTGTTCGCGGCGCCAGTCGTCGCGGCGGTCATGCCAGCGGCCGTCGCGCCAGTAACGGTCGTCATGGGCGAGCAGGGTCGCGGGCTGGTCGGCGGTCATGCCGGCCAGGTTCGGCCAGGGGGCCTCGGCTGCCGGGGCAGGGGCCTGGGCGAGGGCTGGGTCGGCGGTCTTCATCTGTGCGGCCGATGCCGAGCCGGCAGCCGCGAATGCGACCAGACCGAGGAGCAGCAAGCGTGGAAGATGCATGTTCATGGTGAAGACAACCTCTGATTGGCAGTTGAACCTGTGGCCAGCTGGTGCGGGACTGTCGAAGCCCGCTCAAGCAGATAGACCGGCAAACGGCCAAAAGTTCTGTAAAGGTTCTGTCAAATTAGTCAGTTGTTTCAGCGTGTTACGGCTGCGGGTGGTCAAAGTGGCTGAAGACTGGATTGTCGCGCTGGCAATGGAATTTCTACTGGCTTGGCTTCCCTGGGCGAGCCGGTCGGTTTAGCCTCGACTGCGTCATCCCGCACAGAAGCCTTGCCATGCCCGCTGCCTTCCCTTCGCTGCCCTCGCTCAATGCCCTGCGCATGTTCGAGGTGGTCGCGCGCCACCTGAACTTTCGCCTCGCCGCCGAGGAACTGGGGGTCACCCAGGCCGCCGTGGCCCAGCAGATTCGTGGCCTGGAAGCGGGCTTGAATATTCGCCTGTTCGAGCGCCTGCCACGTGGCCTGGGGCTGACCGATGCCGGGCGCGGCTACAGTGCCAGCGTGCGCGACGCCCTGGCGATGATCGACGAGGCCACCCGCCTGCTGCGCCCGGCGCCGTCGCAGCTGACGGTCAGCGTTACCCCGACGTTCGCCGCCAAATGGCTGATCCCCAGGCTCGGCCATTTCGCCGAGGGGCAGCCGGGCATCGACCTGCGCCTGCTGGCCACCGACCGCTTGTCGCACTTTCACACCGATGGCGTCGACCTGGCCGTGCGTCACGGCCTGCCGCCATTCGGCCCTGGGTTGAACAGCGAGCTGTTGATGGAGCAGCGGGTGGTGGCGGTGGCCAGCCCTGCGCTGTTGGCGGGCAAGGGCGCGCCAGACAGCTTCGAAGCCTTGCAGGGGTATGTGGCGCTGCACGATGCCCATGACTACTGGCCGGCGTTCAATACCGCGTTGTTTCCGGGGCATGGGCCGGGGACGGCGCGCAACTTGCGCTTCAACCAGACCTCCCTGGCCATCGAGGCCGCCGTGGGCGGGCAGGGCATCGCGTTGGCCGAGCAGGCCTTCGTCGCCCACGACATCGCTGCGGGCCGCCTGGTGCAGGTATTCCCCTTGCAGTTGCGGCTGGACAAGGCGTTCTACCTGGTGTGGCCACGCCGGGCCAGGCAACCGGCTGGGCTGGCGGTGGTCAAGGCCTGGTTGAAACAGCAGGCAGCCGATAGTTGAGCTACTGGCTCGGCGATGCGCGGCTGTCTCCCTCGAGAGGCAGCGCGCTGCTAGGGTGAATGAACTTGCAACAGCAGGGCTCATATTCCCCAGGAGGCAGCATGTCAGTAGAGAAAGTGGCAATCATCACCGCCGGTGGCAGCGGCATGGGCGCGGCTGCGGCCCGGCGGCTGGCCGCCGAGGGCTTCAAGGTTGGCATCCTGTCGTCGTCGGGCAAGGGCGAGGCGTTGGCCGCCGAGCTGGGCGGTATTGGCGTGACCGGCAGCAACCAGTCGGTCGACGACCTGCAACGCCTGGTCGACGCGGTGATGGCCAAGTGGGGGCGGGTGGATGTGCTGGTCAACAGCGCCGGCCACGGCCCGCGCGCACCGATACTGGAGATCACTGACGAAGACTGGCACAAGGGCATGGAAGTGTACCTGCTCAACGTCATCCGCCCGGCGCGGCTGGTGACGCCGATCATGCAGCGCCAGCAGGGCGGGGTGATCATCAACATCTCTACCGCCTGGGCCTTCGAACCCAGCGACATGTTCCCCACTTCGGCGGTGTTCCGCTCGGGCCTGGCGGCGTTCAGCAAGGTCTTCGCCGACACCTACGCCGCCGACAACGTGCGCATCAACAATGTGCTGCCGGGCTGGATCGACAGCCTGCCGGCCACCGAGCAGCGCCGGGCCATGGTGCCGCTCAAGCGCTATGGCACGAGCGAGGAGATCGCTGCGACCATCGCCTTCCTGGCCAGTGACGGTGCGGCCTATATCACGGGGCAGAACATCAAGGTCGATGGGGGGTTGACCCGCAGCATCTGAAACCCTGTGGCCGCCATAGGCGGCCGCCGGAAAGCGCAGCGGCGGCTTAGGGCGTGTACGAGCATGATGCCCCCTAGGGGGCACAACGCTTCAGGAGAGGGGGCGTTTGTGCTGCTTGAGCGAGCGCCCCGCATAAGCAGAGGTTTCGACACGGGAGAAGGCCGCCACGGCCTCCTGGGTGAGGAAACTGTCGAACTGTGGCGAGCCCCGCAGGCGTGCCAGCTTTTCGTCGGCTATGGCTTTGAAGTGGGCGACGGTTGCGTCAAATTCGTTGGTGTGGGTGGTCATCGGATGTCCTTCTGATTGAGGGCAGTGCAGCCATCGGCCAAGTCGTAGGCAAAGGCCGATACCGCCTCGCGTCGATTTCGCCGATGTGAAGCAACTTGGCCAGCAGTGGGTTGTTCCGCTCGATTTTCAGTCGGACCTGCCCGCGGGCAGCCTGTTTGAATCCGGCCAGCTCGGCCAGTCGTCGATCCTCCATGTCATACCCATTGTCGGTACTCACTGAGGTCAGACGAGGGTAATGGGGCTCGGGCTCGGATAGGCCCGTGAGTCCAGAGGTTGAAACGCTGTAGGACCGATCCGAGCAGTTGTCTCAGCCCTTGGCCGGCCGGGTCAGCGCATCCACCAGCAGCACCAGCGCGCCGGCCATGATGGCGATATCCGCCAAGTTGAACACTCCGGTATGCAGCGAGCCGATGTTGAGCACCAGGTAATCCACGACGTGTCCGTCGCGAAACACTCGGTCGATCAGGTTCGACAGGCCGCCCACGGCGATGAACCAGGCGGCGCTGGCCTTGACCGGTGCCGTCTGCCACTGTTTGAACGCCCAGACGCTGGCCCAGCAGCACACGACGCCGACCAACACCACGAAGACCAACAGCTTCAAACCTGCCGACAGGCCCGCGCCCAGGCTGAGGAAGGCACCGGGGTTCAGGCTCAGGGCCAGGTCCAGCCAGATGTTCTGGTTGCCCAGGACGTAGCTGTGGTTGTTCAGGGCGACCAGGGCGATGAGTTTCACCCACTGGTCGATGATGATGAAGGCCAGGCCCAGGACAAGGACGAAGGTACGGCTGGTGAACATGGTGGCAATTCCTTTGCTGCGCGGGGCAGCCGTCCGGTATTGGCGGCTGTGGCGGCAGCGCGGCGAAGATAGCGCAGGCGGGTCTAGACTTAAAGCCCGGGCCGGCGCGGCTGCTGGCCTAACATCGACTCGACCACCGCCCTCGGAGCGGATACCGCCGACGGTGGCCTTCTGAGTAGAGGAGGTCAGGTCATGGACGAGGCAAGGCTTCATGAGTTCATGGGCAAGCTGGTAGGCGACATGGGGGCTGCGGCAACCCTGGCCAACGTCGTGCTGGGCGATGAGCTGGGGCTGTACCGGGCCATGGCGGACAGCCAGCCGGTCACCCCCGAGGTGCTTGCCGAGCGCACCGGTTGCCAGGCCCGGCTAGTGCGCGAATGGCTCAATGGCCAGGCTGCGGCGGGTTACGTGGTGCACGATCACGGCAATTTCACCCTCCCCGAAGAGCAAGCCATGACCCTGGCGCTGGAAGACTCGCCGGCCTACATGGCGGGCGGCGCGGCGGTGCTGGCGGCGCTGTTCCACGACAAGGACAAGTTGGTCAAGGCCATGCGCGGCGATGGCGCCCTGGCCTGGGGCGATCATCATCCGTGCATGTTCAGTGGCACCGAGCGGTTCTTCCGTCCGGGCTATCGCACCTTCCTGGTGGCGGACTGGTTGCCAGCGCTGGACGGGGTGGTGGCCAAGCTGCAGGCCGGTGCGCAGGTGGCGGATGTCGGTTGCGGCCATGGCGCCTCGACCATCGTCATGGCCCAGGCGTTTCCCCAGTCGCATTTTGTCGGCTACGACTATCACGCGCCTTCGGTGGTCACCGCCACCGAACGGGCACGGGACGCTGGTGTGGGCGGTCAGGTGAGCTTCCAGCAGGCGTCGGCCAAGGATTACCCCGGCCATGATCTGGACCTGGTGTGCTTCTTCGATTGCCTGCACGACATGGGCGACCCGGTTGGCGCGGCGCGGCATGCCTACAAGGCGCTGAAGGCCGATGGCACGGTGATGCTGGTCGAGCCGTTCGCCGAGGACTCGCTCGACGCCAACATCAACCCGGTGGGGCGGTTGTTCTATGCAGCGTCGACGTTCATTTGCACGCCCGATTCGCTGTCGCAGGAGGTCGGGCTG
>NZ_JACAFQ010000016.1 GCF_015354575.1 Pseudomonas sp. UFMG81 | reverse complement strand
ACCCTGGGGTGGGTGGGGTGGCGGTTGTTGCTCAAGGGGCAGTGGGTGTAACACCAAACAAACTGCAATGAATATTGCCTTGACTCGTGCACGCATGAAGCTCAAAACACAAGTCCCACGGAGGGGGTCACTTTCTAGAAACTTGAGCAAGGAGCCACTATGTACCCTCCACCAGCCCCGTCAGGCGTATCCATTACCAGTAATCTCCACTCAGCCAGCATGGAAAGGAATTACTTCAAGAACGGTGGTACTGCATTTCTCTTTTCGTGGTTTTATAACAAAGTACGCAATCGCGGCGAATGGGATTACAAGCAATACGGTCGTCAGTACGAAGCATTTGGAAATTTCAATTACGGTGCATGTGGGACGGCAGCAGGCATTTCACCAGATGTTTTGTTGAGGGGTGCGGGATGGGCCCAAGGGCGTGCAGGCACAAGCAATCCATCTTTCGGTAACTGGTGGGGGGATGTGCCTTTTGGCGATGACCCGAGCGACCAGGAGTGGATCAAGGCGGGTATCGACTATGCAAAATCGTTGGGCTACTAAATGGGTGACCGGAGTATTGGGGCTACTGGCGCTGGCCCAAGCCTTGTGGATCTGGCATCCAGCCGCAGTACCCAGCTTGGACAAGCTGGAGCATTCCACCCCCATCGGCACCCACGGCGCGATCTATGAAGTACTGAGCAATAGTGGTGGCGCAACTACACCGCTGACATACCTGTACTTCATCGCCGACCGCCAGGACAACGAGCAACTGATACTGGATGACCTTCGCAACCGCTCGCCTTTCCTGATTACAAAACAAGCAGGTGCTATTCAGAAAGTGGAAGGTTTGAAAGTACAGGTTCGAACCCATGACACCGTCTATCGATACTCAAGCGTGGCGTTCTTGAAAGAGGATGGAGAAGCGCTTCCCATCATCATCGAGCTCACCGCAACGAATGATGCAGCGCCATAAAACGAAAGGGGCCGCTTAGCGGCCCCTTTGCTCATGTCAGGAGGACAAGTACGAAGACCGGGTCAGCCCCAACCGCAGCGCATCGAGGAACTGGGTCCGCTCCCGCGCAGTGATCCGGGCGCTGGCCACCTTGTCGCGGTAGTGAGTCATCAACTCCTCCGGCGACAGGTGCACGTAGCGCAGCATGTCCTCGATGGTGTCGTGGGTCTCGATACCGGCGTGGTACACGCTGCCATCGGCGTTCTGGTAGATGTTCACCGAGTCGGTGTCACCGAACAGGTTGTGCATGTCACCCAGGATTTCCTGGTAGGCACCCACCAGGAACACGCCCAGCAGGTAGTCCTCCCCCTCCTTGACCGCATGCACCGGCATACTGGTCTCGATGCTCTGCTCGTCGACGTACTGGTTGATCTTGCCGTCGGAGTCGCAGGTCAGGTCCTGCAGCACGGCGCGGCGCATCGGCTCTTCGTCCAGGCGGTGCAGCGGGATGATCGGCAGCACCTGGCCGATAGCCCAGGTGTCCGGCAGGCTCTGGAACACCGAGAAGTTGCAGATGTACTTGTCGGCCAGCTTGTCGTTGAGCTCGTCCAGCACCTGGCGGTGCGAGCGCTGACGGGCCTTGAGCGAGTTGTGCAGGCGGCGGCACACGGCGAAGTAGCACTGCTCGGCCAGGGCTTTCTCGGCCAGGGTCAGCTTGCCATCGGCATACTGTGCTGCCACATCGCCCATGTAGTGGGTGGCGCGCCAGTACGTTTCGGTGACCATCTCGATGTCGGTCGGGCCCAGCAGGTCGGCCAGCCACTGCACGGTCTCGGGCAGGCTTTCCTTGTTCTCGATGGTCGGCACGTCGTCGTTGTGTTTCTCGACGTCGGTCACCTGGATCACCAGCATGGCGTGGTGCGCGGTCAGCGAACGGCCGCTCTCGGAGAAGATGTGCGGGTGCGGCAGGCCCTGCGCGTCGCAGAACTCCTTGAGCATGCCCACCACCACGCCAGCGTAGTCGTCCATGTCGTAGTTGATCGAGCTGGCGTTGCGCGAGTGGGTGCCGTCGTAGTCGACGCCCAGGCCACCGCCAACGTCGATGTGATCGACCGGCAGGCCCAGGGCACGCAGCTCGCCGTAGTAACGGATGGCTTCCTTGAAGCCGTGCTGGTAGTCGGCCAGGTTGGCGATCTGCGAGCCCATGTGGAAGTGCAGCAGGCGGATGCCCTGGTCGAGCCCGGCGTCGCGGAAGCGCTGCACCACCGAGATCAGCTGGGCGGCGGACAGGCCGAACTTGGACTTCTCGCCCCCGGTGTCGGCCCACTTGCTCGACGCCAGCGACGACAGGCGCACGCGCAGGCCGACCTGTGGCTTGACCTTCAGGTCCGCGGCTTCCTCGATCACCAGCCCGACCTCGGACTCCTTCTCGATGACGATGAACACGTTGTGGCCCAGCTTCTGGCCCATCAGTGCCAGGCGGATGAACTCACGGTCCTTGTAGCCGTTGCAGACGATGGTGCCGCCCTTGGGGGCCAGCGCCAGCACCGCCAGCAGCTCGGGCTTGGAGCCGGCTTCCAGGCCGATGGAGACGTTCTGGGTGGCGATGATGTTCTCTACCACCGCTTCCTGCTGGTTGACCTTGATCGGGTACAGCGCGGTGTACTGGCTCTGGTACTCCAGGCGCGCGATGTTGGCGTCGAAGGCGCCGGTCAGCTGGCGCACGCGGTCTTGCAGGATGTCCGGGAAGCGCACCAGCAGCGGCAGCGACAGGCCGCTCTGGCGCAGTTCCTGAACCTGCTCGAAGAGGTCGATCGGCGCGCTGGCCGGGCCGTTGGGGCGCACTTCGACGCGCCCGGCTTCATTGATGGCGAAGTAACCAGCGCCCCAATGGCGGATGCCATAAACACTGCGGCTGTCGGCCACGGTCCACTGGCTACCATCGTCTTTGCGTGTGCGTCGTACGGACATTCAAGTCCCCTATAGGTAAGTCTGAGACACTGCCCCGCCTGGGGCGGGCGCAGTGTAGAAGCTGAAAATGACGATTCGTCCATGCCCGTGGGTAGACCCCAGGCACGCAACCGAGTTTAGAAAGCACTGGGCGAAAAATCCCGTGACGGCCTCAGCCGCCGGACTTCTTCGCCTTGAAACCCTGTTTGATCAGCTCGCCGAGCAACAGCTCGACATGGTCGCCCTGGATCTCGATGACCCCGTCCTTGAGCGCGCCGCCGGTGCCGCAGCGACGCTTGAGCGTGCTGGCGAGCTCCTTGAGCTGGTCGAAGGGCAGCGGCACGCCGGTGATGGTGGTGACGGTCTTGCCGCCCCGCCCTTTGCTTTCACGACGCACACGGGCGATGCCATCGCCTTCGGCGATGACCTGCTGGCTGCAGATGCAGGCGTCCACCGGCTTGCCACAGTCAGGGCAGTGCCGACCGGCATCGGTGGAGTAGACGAGACCGCCAAGGGCGGAGAAGGAAGAAGCTTTCTTGGCCACTTTTGTTCCTCGGTGCTGAGGACAAAAACTGGTCGGCGGGTGCCGACCGCGAAGCCCCACTCTGGCAGGGGCGGCGCTACTGCCACAAGGTTGTGCGGCAGCCCGAAAAGGGCGCGCAGTGTAACGATAAAACCGGCGCTTGCTAAGTACAGGAATGCGCCAATTTAAGGGTAATTTGCGACCCTTGAGATCCCTGGGGCTGCTATGCAGCCCTTTCGCGGCACAAGGCCGCTCCTACAGAGGATTTGCATACCCCTGTAGGAGCGGCCTTGTGCCGCGAAAGGGGCGCAAAGCGCCACCAGGAAATCCAGGCCATTACCCTTGGCTGGCCTTGTAGCGCTGCAACGCCGCCAACGAATCCGGGCAGTACGCAAGCTTCGCGCTCTCCTGCTCGGCCTGCTCCATGCTGATGAACCTGGCCTCACTGACCTCTTCCGGCTGCAAGCGCAACGGCCCGTCCCACACGGCCGAAAACACCGCGCACCACAGCCGGTTGTCGGGTTGCTCGAAGTAGAAGGTCTCGTGGAAACGCAGCTCGACGCCGCTCACGCCCAGTTCTTCCTCGAGCTCGCGGGCCGCGGAGGCGGCATAGCCTTCGTCAACCCCGACCATGCCGCCCGCCGCCACATCCCAGTACCCGGGATACAGCGCCTTGCTCAAGGTGCGTCGATGCACGCACAACTCACCGTGGCTGTTGAACAGCAGAATGAACGTGCAGCGGCCGATCAGGCCGCGCTCACGCAGCTCGGCCCTGGGCAGGGCGCCGAGTGGCTGGTCATGATCGTCGACCCAGGCCACCAGTTCGGCGTCGGAGGCCGCGCGGTGCGCGACCTCGGCGGGGGTGATGGGCATATCAGCCTTGCGACAGCAGCTGGCGCAGGTCGATGACCGCGGCGTTGGCTCGGGATATGTAGTTGGCCATCACCAGCGAGTGGTTGGCCCACATGCCAAAGCCGCTGCCGTTGAGCACCATCGGGCTCCACAGCGCTTCCTGCGAGGCTTCCAGCTCGCGAATGATCTGCCGCACGCTGACCGTGGCGTTCTTCTTCGCCAGCACGTCGGCGAAGTCGACCTCGATGGCGCGCAGCAGGTGCGACAGCGCCCAGGCCTGGCCGCGGGCTTCGTAGAACACGTTGTCGATCTGCAGCCAAGGCGTCTCGACCACTTCCTCGTCGACCTGTGGCGCCTGGCCCGGGGCTACCGCCTCGGTCTTCAGGGTGTTGTTGAGCTTGACCCGGCCAACGCTGGCCGACAGCCGCTGCGACAGCGAGCCCAGGCGGGTGGCGACATCGCCCAGCCAGTTGTTCAGGTTGTCGGCGCGGGTATAGAAGATCGCGCCTTGATCACCCTTGGCCAGGCGAACCTGGTAGCGGTTCAGCGACTTGATGCCCTCTTCGAACTCCGACTCGCTGGACGGCAGGATCCAGCTCTTGTTGTCGAAGTTGAAGCGCGGCTCGGCCTTGGCCAGGTCGGCGTCTTCGGTGGACTGCGACTGCGAGCGGGCGAAGTCCTTGCGCAACGCGCGGGACAGGTCGCGCACCTGCACCAGCACGCCGTACTCCCAGCTCGGCATGTTGTCCATCCACAGCCCTGGCGGGAAGCGGTCGTTGGAGATGTAGCCGCCGGGCTTGTCGAGCAGCGTGCCGGCGACGGTCTTGAGGGTTTCGACGGTGGTGTAGCCCACCACCATCTGCTGGCCGTTGCGCTCGGCAGCGGCCTGGGCATTCTGCTGCACCGGGAACAGGTCGGGCTCTTCGCTCCAGTACCAGCCCAGGCCGATGCAGACCAACAGGTACAGGCCGATCAGCGTGCCCAGGGCGCGGCTCCAGAGGCCGCCGAGGTAGCTACGGGTGGCCGAGCCACGGGTTTCGACCCGTTCGCGAGGCTCGGCGTTGGCCTCACGGTTTTTCCAATCCAGCATGGCGTTGTCCTTGATCAGTCGAGACGGTACAGGGCTTGGACCACCAGCCTTGGCCAGGGTGCCACGGCAAGCCCGCGTGGCAGCACTATAAAGCAGACCTCGCCATTCGTATAAGCGACCATCGAGTCAGCAACTGAATATTCGTCCCTGAACACTTTGTTGACCCCAGGCACTCGCTTGTCGGAAAAGCGGTGCTAGCATAGAGCCATCATCGAACCTGCACCCCACCCCTAATAAGTAGTCAGGACATGACCGAATCAGCCGAGCCGAGCCACGAGCGCCTCAAGCAGCATTTCGCCCAGCGAGTCATCCACCAGGCCCGGCAGATCCTCGAGATCTGGCAGCGCTTGCAGCGCGGCGAATGGTCCAACGGCGACCTGGGCGAACTGTGCGAGGCCAACCTGCGCCTGCAACGCTACGCCGAACGCTTCGAGCAACCCGAGCACGGCAGCCTGTCCACCGCCATCGGCCAGACCCTGCGCGCCATCGAGGCCAACAGCGCACGGCTCAACTCCGACCTGATCAGCGAACTCAACCGCCTGATGCAGCGCCTGTCGCGCACCGGCCTGCGCAAGGGCGACCAGCTCGACAGCGTGCCCCTGCCGCCGCTGCGCAAGCCGGTGTACATCGTCCTGCAGGACCATGACCGCGCCGAGCGCCTGGCCCAGCAGCTGGAGTTCTTCGGCTTGAGCGTGCAGGCCCTGTACAGCGCCGATGCCTTTCGCGCGTCGATGAGCGAACGCCTGCCCTCGGCGATCATCATGGATGTCGACTTCAGCGGCCCGGGCGTCGGCCTGCAACTGGCGGCCCAGGCCCAGCAGGGCCTGGAGCAGCACATCCCGCTGCTGTTCTTCAGCCTGCACGAAACCGACACCATGACCCGCCTGGCCGCGGTACGCGCCGGTGGCCAGGAATTCCTTACCGGTACGCTGGAAGCCTCCAGCCTGCTGGAGAAGGTCGAACTGCTGACCAGCGCCGCCCAGTACGAACCGTTTCGCGTGCTGGTGATCGACGACTCCCGGGCCCAGGCGCTGCACACCGAACGCCTGCTCAACAGCGCCGGGATCATCACCCGCACCCTCACCGAACCGATCCGCACCATGAGCGAGCTGGCGGACTTCCAGCCCGACCTGATCATTCTCGACCTGTACATGCCCGCCTGCACCGGCCCGGAGCTGGCCAAGGTGATCCGCCACAACGACCGCTACGTCAGCGTGCCGATCATCTACCTGTCGGCCGAGGACGACCTGGACAAACAACTCGACGCCATGAGCGAAGGCGGCGACGACTTCCTCACCAAGCCGATCCGTTCGCGCCAGCTGATCACCACCGTGCGCAACCGCGCCGCGCGCGCCCGCCACCTCAAAGCGCGGATGGTCCGCGACAGCCTCACTGGGCTGTACAACCACACCCATATCCTGCAACTGCTCGAGGATTGCAGCTTCCGCGCCCGGCGCGAGGAGCAGCCGTTGAGCTTCGCCATGCTCGACATCGACCATTTCAAGAAAATCAACGACCGCCACGGCCACCCCATGGGCGACCGGGTGATCAAGAGCCTGGCGCTGTTTCTCAAGCAACGCCTGCGCAAGACCGATTTCATCGGCCGTTATGGCGGCGAAGAGTTCGCCATCGTCATGCCCAACACGGGGTTGGAAGCGGCGCACAAGGTGCTCGACGAAATCCGCCGACGCTTCGCCGAGATCCACTACCCGGCGCAACCGCACGACCTGCAATGCACCTTCAGCGGTGGCGTGGTGCAGCTCGACGAGCAGCTCGACGCCCTGACCATGGCCAGCGCCGCGGACGAGGCGCTGTACCGGGCCAAGCACGCCGGGCGTAACTGCGTGGTGCGGGTCGATCCGTAGACGTTTGAAAGCAACATCGACCTGTGTAGGAGCGGCCTTGCCGGGGCGCCGGACCGGCCGGAAAGGGTCGCGAAGCGGCCCCCGATTTCAGCGTCGCTGCTGACATCGCCGGGGCCGCTCTGCGGCCCTTTCGCGACACAAGGCCGCTCCTACACAGGCCTTGCCACCCCATACCGGCACTACGCCACCTTTTTTTGGCGCCAACCCCGCGTCGTCATCACCGCGTCATAAAACCGCAATAACTTCAGGCGCCTACCTCCACTCCCCCGCAGGAAGTTCGCGGCTATGCGCCTGAAGTGGCTGACCAATTTCAACACCCTGTTGCTGGTAACCGTATGTATCGCCCTGGGCGCCACCCTGTGGTGGTCGCAGCGCGCGCTGGAGCGCCCCTACCAGCTGATGGAGCGCTACCTGGGCCTGTCGCAGCAGTTCCAGAACGACGCCGCGCGCAACACCCAGGCCTACCTGGCCAGCGGCGATGCCCTGCGCCACGCCGCCGCCGTGGAGGCCAACAAGCAGCTGCAGGCCGCACTGGCGGACTGGCCCGACGACCTGTCGGCCAAGCTGCGCCCGAGCCTCGACAGCCTGCAAGCCTTCACCGCCAACGAACTACTGGCCGCCGGCAAGCTGGCAGGCGACCCGCAAGCCCTGCTGCTGCAAGCCGAGCGCGAGCTGGGCGCCAACTTCGAGCAGTTGGCCAACTACGCCCGCGACAGCGGCAGTGCTGAGGCCGGCCACTACCTGGCGCCACTGATGGACGCCACCCTGCACCTGGGACGCCTGTCACTGGCCCGCGACAAGCTGGTCAGCAGCGGCCGCGCAGAGCTGGCCGACGAAGTGGATCGCGAACTGCAACTGATTGTCGCCCAAGCCCAGGCGATCGATGGCCTGCCGCTGCTGGGCGTGACCCGCGCCACCGAATCCAACGCCGACGACTTCGCCGCGATGATGGGCCTGGAATCCCAGGCCAGTGCGCAACAGGAAGACGTCGCCGTAAACCTCAAGCGCGAGCTGCATAGCCTGCTCAACCGCTACCCCGCCGAGCTGCAACGCACCCGCGAACAGATCGAGCGCCGCACCGCCCTGGCCGCCAGCACCGGCGAGCGCCTCGACGCCGTGCAGCAAGCCATCGCCGGCCTGGAGCCAGAAGTACGTGCCCAGCACGGCCAGATTGCCGGCGAGGTGCGCATCATGCAGGGCGTGATGATTGGCCTGATCCTGCTGATCGCGCTGCTGATCGACACCCTGCAACGCCGCCTGGCGCGCACCCTGAGCAGCCTTGCCCCGGCGCTGTCACGCTGGGCCGAAGGCGACTTCGCCCAAGCCATCGAACTGGGCAGGACCAACCGCGAGCTGCACGACATCCAGGCATCGCTGAACCGCCTGCGCCAGTATCTGGTGGAGCTGGTCGGCACCCTGCGCCACAACGCCGAGCAGGTGTCCGGCAGCAGCCACGCCCTGGCCGGCATGAGCAGCGCCCTGCACGACGGCGCCGAACGCCAGGCCGGCGACACCGCGCAGATCCGCGACGCCCTGGGCGAACTGGAGGCGACCATCCAGCAGGTGGCCGGCGATGCCAGTGCCGCCGCCGATGCCAGCCGCGACGCCGGGCGTGCGGTGGAACAAGGCCAGGCGGTGATCGGCCAGAGCCTGTCCGGGTTGCGCACATTGGTCGACGAGGTGCAGGGCAACGCGCGGATGATCGAGCAACTGGCCGAAGAGTCGGCCACCATCGGTGGTGTGCTGACAGTGATTCGCTCGATTGCCGAACAGACCAACCTGCTGGCGCTCAACGCTGCCATCGAAGCGGCCCGGGCCGGTGAAATGGGTCGAGGCTTCGCCGTGGTCGCCGACGAAGTGCGCTCGCTGGCCCAGCGCACCACCGGCGCCACCGGCGAGATCCAGGCGCTGATCGACCGCCTGCAACAGGCCGCCCGCGACTCGGTGGAGGGCATGCGCACCCAGCTGACGCATGCCGAGGCCACCGCCAGCCAGGCGCAGTCGGCCGATGGCGCGCTGGACGAGATCGTCAGCGCCATCCGCACCATTTCAGATACGGCGGTGCGGATTGCCGATGTGACTGCGCAACAGACCGGCGCGGTGAGCGAGATTCGCGATCACAGCGAGCGGATTCACGAACTGGGTGAGGACAACCTGCAACGCATTGGCGAAGGGCGAGAGCAGGGGGAGCAGTTGCTCAAGCTGGGTGGCGAGCTCAATACGGCGGTGCGCGCGTTCCGGCTCTGAGATCGGCGGCGCCTGTGCCGGCTCTTTCGCGGGTAAACCCGCTCCCACAGGTAATGTGCGAATCCTGTGGGAGCGGGCTTGCCCGCGAAGAGGCCCGCTCAGGCAACATGAAACCCAGCGGCCTTATGTCGCGATCAGCCCTCGCAAGGTCCCTTCCCCATCCAACTCCGCTATCATGCCCGCCAAGTTCCACCTCGCGAGTCCGCCATGCGCCGCCTGTTTTTCCTGCTGTTCCTGCTGCTGGCCAGCCCCGCCTTCGCTGCCGGCCTGCTCGACAACCGTCCCAGCGCCACCCTCGGCGCCGCCTCCAACAACGCCGACTTCCTGCCGGTGCACGAGGCCTTCAAGCTCAACCTGGTCCAGGCCGACGCCCAGTCCATCAAGCTGCGCTTCGTCGCCACCGACGGCTACTACCTGTACCGCCACCGCTTCCAGTTCCGCACGGAACCGGCGGACATCCGCCTCGGCACCCCCGACATCCCCAAGGGCGAAGCCAAGCACGACGAGTTCTTCGGCGATGTCGAGGTCTACCACGGCGTACTTGACATCGAACTGCCGCGCACCGACAAGCGCGCCTTCACCTTGCTGGTGGGTTACCAGGGCTGCGCCGACAAGGGCCTGTGCTACCCACCGGAAACCGCACGGCTGGACATCGAGGGCGAGGGCGGCATGCCCCCTGCCAGCGCTGAGCCGGGCTGGAACTGGAAATCCCTGGCGCTGTTCTTCCTCGCAGGCGTCGGCCTGACCTTCACGCCCTGCGTGCTGCCCATGCTGCCCATCCTGTCCGGCGTGGTGCTGCGTGGCCAGGTCGGTGGCCTGCGTGGCCTGTCGTTGTCGCTGGCCTATGTGCTGCCGATGGCGGCCAGCTTTGCCGTGCTGGGCGCGCTGATGGGCCTGTTCGGTGCCGGCCTGAACCTGCAGGCGCGCCTGCAGTCAGCCTGGGTGCTGGTGCCGTTCGCCGGGTTCTTCGTGCTGTTCGCGCTGGCCATGTTCGGCCTGTTCGACATCAAACTGCCCCAGGCACTGGGCAACCGCCTGGAGAAGGTCGCCAACCACACCCGCGGCGGCTCGCTGCTGGGTGCCGCGGTGCTGGGCGTGCTGTCGAGCCTGCTGGTTTCGCCTTGTGTGTCGGCACCGCTGGCCGGGGCGTTGCTGTACATCAGCGCCAGCGGCGATGCCTTGGGCGGCGCGCTGAAGCTGTTCGCCCTGGGCCTGGGCATGGGCGCCCCGCTGCTGCTGGTGGCCACCGGCGGCGCGGCCTGGCTACCCAAGAGCGGGCCTTGGATGAACACCGTGAAGAACGCCATCGGCGTGCTGCTGCTGGGCCTGGCCATCGGCCTGCTCAGCCGCGTGCTGCCAGGGCCGGCGACCCTGCTGCTGGTCGGTTTGCTGGCCGCTGGTGTGGCACTGTTCCTCGGCGCCCTGGAGTTCGTGGTCAAAACCCCGCGCCAGCGCTTGGCGCAGCTGCTTGGCCTGGCCCTGCTGGTCTACGCCCTGGCCTGCTGGTACGGTGCCTTGAGTGGCCAGGGCGACCCCCTGCGCCCGCTGCCCGCGCCGGTCGCGGCCACTGCCACAACGGCGGCGAAGACCGACGCCTGGCAGACCGTCACCACCCCGGAGGCCCTCGACGCCGCCCTGGCCGAGGCCAAGGCCACAGGCCAGCCGGTACTGCTCGACTGGTACGCCGACTGGTGCATCAGCTGCAAGGTGATCGAACACGAAGTGCTCAACGCCGAGCCGGTGACCGCGCAACTGGGGGCGTTCCGCCTGCTGCGCTTCGATATCACCCAAAGCAACGCCGAACAACGCGCCCTGCTTGACCGCTACCGCCTGTTTGGTCCGCCCGCGCTGATGTTCTTTGCGGCGAACGGCAGCGAAATGACCACCGATCGGGTCATCGGCGAGATAAACGCCGGCGATTTCGCGCAGGTATTGGCGCGCGTGCGCGGCCAACTCGGTCTATAACTTCCCGCGACCTTTGAAAAATCCCGTCACAAGTGACCAGAGTTAATCATCTGGTCACATACTTTGCGCGAATCTCGCTCATCGTGCTGGCTATTGCCGGGAACTGGACACTCATCGCCTGTTGCGGCATAGTCGCCGCGCTATGTCGAATTGCCCTACAAAACCAAGGAATCGCAGATGGCAACCCTACTGGTGCTGCACGGCCCCAACCTGAACCTGCTCGGCACGCGCGAGCCGGGCCACTATGGCGCGGCCACCCTCGCCCAGATCAATCAGGACCTGGAGCAGCGCGCCCGCGCCGCCGGCCATCATCTGCAATACCTGCAGAGCAATGCCGAATATGAATTGATCGACCGCATCCACGCCGCGCGCAACGAAGGCGTGGACTTCATCCTGATCAATCCGGCCGCTTTCACCCACACCAGCGTCGCATTACGTGACGCATTGCTCGCGGTGAGCATCCCATTCATCGAAGTGCACCTTTCCAACGTGCACAAACGCGAGCCGTTCCGTCATCACTCCTACTTCTCCGATGTCGCCGTAGGGGTGATCTGCGGCCTGGGCGCCACCGGTTACCGGTTGGCCCTGGAGTCTGCTTTGGAACACCTGGCTGCCAACGCACAGCCCTGATGACACAAAGCCTTGGCCCTGGGGCCGAGGCTCAGAAGAAACGTTTTCGACACGTTTTCAAATTAAGTCCCCGACCGAACCTTGGGAGTTGCTGATTAATGGATATCCGTAAAGTCAAAAAGCTGATCGAACTGCTGGAAGAGTCCGGCATCGACGAACTGGAGATCAAGGAAGGCGAAGAGTCCGTTCGCATCAGCCGTAACAGCAAGACCCCGGCCGCTCAACAGTACTACGCACCTGCTCCGATGGCCGCGCCTGTCGCCGCCCCGGTTGCCGCTGCTGCCGCCCCGGCCGCCGAAGCCGCTGCTGCCGCCCCAGCCCTCAAAGGCACCGTGGTTCGCTCGCCGATGGTCGGCACCTTCTACCGCAAACCATCGCCGACTTCGCCTAACTACGCCGAAGTGGGCCAGGCCGTGAAGAAAGGCGACACCCTGTGCATCGTCGAAGCCATGAAGATGATGAACCACATCGAATCCGATATCGGCGGTGTGATCGACGCCATCCTGGTAGAAGACGGCCAGCCGGTTGAGTTCGACCAGCCGCTGTTCACCATCGTTTGAACCGCGGAGAGCCAACGATGTCTGGGAAGCTCGAAAAAGTTCTGATCGCCAACCGCGGGGAAATTGCCCTGCGGATCCTGCGTGCCTGCAAAGAGCTGGGCATCAAGACCGTCGCCGTGCACTCCACGGCCGACCGTGAACTGATGCACCTGGGCCTGGCGGACGAATCGGTCTGCATCGGCCCTGCATCGTCCAAGGAATCCTACCTGCACATCCCGGCGATCATCGCCGCCGCCGAAGTGACAGGCGCCACCGCCATCCACCCGGGCTACGGCTTCCTCGCGGAAAACGCCGATTTCGCCGAGCAGGTGGAAAATTCCGGCTACATCTTCATCGGCCCTAAAGCCGACACCATCCGCCTGATGGGCGACAAGGTGTCGGCCAAGGACGCGATGATCAAGTCGGGCGTACCGACCGTGCCAGGCTCCGACGGCCCGCTGCCGGAAGACGAAGAAGTCGCCCTGGCAATCGCCCGTGACGTCGGCTACCCGGTGATCATCAAGGCCGCCGGTGGCGGTGGTGGTCGCGGCATGCGCGTGGTGCACAAGGAAGAAGACCTGATCGAATCGGCCAAGCTGACCCGCACCGAAGCCGGTGCTGCGTTCGGCAACCCGATGGTGTATCTCGAGAAGTTCCTGACCAACCCACGTCACGTGGAAGTGCAGGTCCTGTCCGACGGCCAGGGCAACGCCGTGCACCTGGGCGACCGCGACTGCTCGCTGCAGCGCCGTCACCAGAAGGTGCTGGAAGAAGCCCCGGCCCCGGGCATCGACGAGAAGGCCCGCCAGGAAGTCTTCAAGCGCTGCGTGGATGCGTGCATCGAGATCGGCTACCGCGGTGCCGGTACCTTCGAGTTCCTGTACGAGAACGGCCGTTTCTACTTCATCGAGATGAACACCCGCGTCCAGGTCGAGCACCCGGTCTCGGAAATGGTCACCGGCATCGACATCGTCAAGGAGATGCTCAGCATCGCCGCTGGCAACAAGCTGTCGTTCCGCCAGGAAGACGTGGTGATTCGTGGTCACTCGCTGGAGTGCCGGATCAACGCCGAAGACCCGAAGAAGTTCATCCCGAGCCCAGGCAAGGTCAAGCACTTCCACGCCCCGGGCGGCAACGGCGTGCGCGTCGATTCGCACCTGTACAGCGGTTATTCGGTGCCACCGAACTACGACTCGCTGATCGGCAAGCTGATCACCTACGGCAAGGACCGCGACGAAGCCATGGCGCGCATGCGCAATGCCCTCGACGAGATCGTCGTCGACGGCATCAAGACCAACATCCCGCTGCACCGCGACCTGGTGCGTGATGAAGGTTTCTGCAAAGGCGGCGTCAACATCCACTACCTCGAGCACAAACTGGCCAACCAGGAGTGATCGCGTTAGCGTGATGTATTGAAAACCCCGGCCCGTGCCGGGGTTTTTTTATGGGGGCGAGGTCGAGGTCGAGGTCGACTTTTAGCGTGTGGGTATTGGTATTGGGTGAATATCCATTGGCGATAGCGACGCTGACTCACCTTTTCGCCTTTACGGCGACCTTCTTTTGCACGCGGGCAAAAGAAGGCAAAAACCGCTTGCTCCATTCATACGGCCCCTACGCTTCGCTCCGGGGTTCCCTCACTCCGGCCTTGCTCCCGCGTGGACGCACCGAAGGGCCATCCATGGCCCATCGGTGCTCGATGGGCATCCATGCCCATCGCCCCGCTCCGCAAGTCCTACGTTCGGCCTCCTGAAGTCGCGTTTGGCGGTGACTGGACTATCGCGCGCTTAGAAGCAAGAGCAAGAGCAAGGGCAAGGGCAAGGGCAAGGGCAAGGGCAAGGGCAAGGGCAGCGAGTGTTCAATCGTTATTGATGTGCTGTTTGGAATGGCCTCATCGCCGGCAAGCCGGCTCCCACAGTTACCGCGAAAATTTCGAGTTCAGCGCAGTACCTGTGGGAGCTGCGGTTCGCCGCTGCGGCTTGCCAGCGATTGCAATTTGAAGTTCAACAAAATAATCAACTAGCGACAGCTGCGCCAATATAGGCGCCGCCCCTAACTTCGCGACTTCAGGAGGCCGATCGGAGGGCTTGCGGAGGGAGGCGACGGGCATGGATGCCCGTCGAGCACCGATGGGCCATGGATGGCCCTTCGGTGCGTACTCCCGGGAGCAAGACCGGAGTGAGGGAACCCCGGAGCGAAGCGCAGGGGCCGTATGAATGGAGCGAGGATTTTTTGGTAACTTTTTGATCCTTCAAAAAGTTACCCGCCGTAAGGGCGGAAAGGTGAATAAGCGTCAACAAAGCAAATGGATATGCTCACACCCCTCACACCCCTCACAACCAAATAACCAAATAACCAAATAACCAAATAACCAAATAACCAAATAACCAAATAACCAAATAACCAAATAACCAAATAAGCAAATAAGCAAATAAGCAAATAAGCAAATAAGCACGTCATCAGGAAGACAGAGCAAGCCTCCACCCTAGCGAGCAACGGCAACCACACACCAGTATCTATTGCTGGAGCCATACTCTCGCCACCCGTCTCCCTTTTACCGCCCGCCTGACGTAAACTGGCGCCCTTTCGCGCAGCCTCGGGCTGCCCCTGTCGATTTACCAAAGGTGCCCGCCATGCCCTGGCTGCAAGTACGCCTGGCCATCAGCCCGGAACAAGCCGAAACCTACGAAGATGCCCTGCTGGAAGTGGGCGCTGTCTCGGTGACCTTCATGGACGCCGAAGACCAGCCGATCTTCGAACCGGACCTCAACACCACCCCGCTGTGGTCGCACACCCACCTGCTGGCCTTGTTCGAGGCCGACACCCAGCCCGACGCGGTGTTCGCCCACCTGACCCTGCTCACCGGCAACGAACTGCCTGAGCACGAGGCCGAGGTGATCGAGGACCAGGACTGGGAGCGCAGCTGGATGGACGGTTTCCAGCCGATGCGCTTCGGCCAGCGCCTGTGGATCGTCCCGAGCTGGCACGAGGCCCCGGAAAAGGACGCGGTCAACCTGCTGCTCGACCCGGGCCTGGCCTTCGGCACCGGCACCCACCCCACCACCGCGCTGTGCCTGGAATGGCTCGACGGCCAACAGCTCACCGGCACTCAGGTGCTGGACTTCGGCTGCGGCTCGGGCATCCTCGCCATCGCCGCGCTGCTGCTGGGCGCCCGTGAAGCGATCGGCACCGACATCGACGTGCAGGCGCTGGAAGCCTCCCGCGACAACGCACAGCGCAACGGTATCGCCGACGCCACGTTCGCCCTCTACCTGCCCGAGCACATGCCGGCCATGCAGGCCGACGTGCTGGTCGCCAATATCCTGGCCGGCCCGCTGGTAGCGCTGGCGCCACAACTGTCTGGCCTGGTGCGCCCCGGTGGCCTGCTGGCGCTGTCGGGCATCCTCGCCGAACAGGGCGAGGAAGTGGCCGCCGCCTACGCTGCCGACTTCGACCTCGACCCGATCGTCGTGCGTGACGGCTGGGTACGAATCAGTGGTCGCCGCCGCTAAGCGCGCCTAGACTCAACACCTGCACAGCTCCCGGACCGCCGCATGACCGACAGTTTCGTCACCCAGTGCCCGCATTGCCAGACCAGCTTTCGCGTCACCCACCACCAGTTGAGTGTGGCGCGTGGCGTGGTGCGCTGCGGCCATTGCCTGCAGGTGTTCAATGCGGCCAAGCAACTGCTGGAGCAGACCCGTGCGGCCAGCGACGAGCCGGCAGCCCCACCAGCAGCGCCCGAACCCGTCGCCTCACCGCCCCCTGCCGCTCAGCCACTGGTCGAACCCCTGACACCGGCTGAAGACAGTTGGGCGGTGACCGCAGGCGAGCTGGACGCACTGGACCTCGACCAGGAGCTCGCACGCCTGGAACGGCGCAGCCCCGGCGACCGCCGCAAGACCGACGCCAAAGCCGCGCTGCATGCCCGTCGCGACGACGCGGCCGGCGACGAACCTGCCGACGAACTGTTCGGCACGGCCACCGACGAACGCCCCGTGCCTGAGCTGGAGCCCGAAGCGGCGCCCGTGCTGGTCGAACAGCAACCGCTGGAGCTTGAGCCCTTGGCCGACGAGCGCACCGAGCCCACGCTGGGCAGCGCCGACCTGGACCTGGATGACGAGCCAACAGGGCACCCTCAACCGCTCGCCGTGCACGTCGACGCCCCCCTCGAGCAGTTCTCCAGCCGTGACGAGCCGGTCCCGGAGCAAGGCTTGTCGGCGCTGGACGACGAAGTGCGCAGCGAACGCTTGTCGGCGCGCGATGACGATGAACCCGACGAACATGTCGAGCCGCGCCTGGAGCCGGCCCTGGCGCTCAAGCCGGAACGCTCGCGCAAGGAACCGCTGGTCGACGTGGTCGACGACCCGCTGCAACTGGGCTGGGAGAAACCCGCGCCAAACTGGGGCAAGCGCCTGCTGTGGGGCTTGCTGACGCTGCTGGCCGCCGGCCTGCTGGCCTTCCAGTACGTGTGGTACCACTTCGACGAGATGGCCCGCCAGGACCAGTACCGCCCGTGGTTCCAGCAGGTGTGCCCGATGATCGGCTGCGAGGTGCCGACCCGCGTCGACATCTCGCGGATCAAGAGCAGCAACCTGGTGGTGCGCAGCCACCCGGACTTCAAGGGCGCGCTGATCGTCGATGCGATCATCTACAACCGCGCCCCCTTCGCCCAGCCGTTCCCGCTGCTGGAGCTGCGCTTCGCCGACCTCAATGGCCAACTGATCGCCAGCCGCCGCTTCAAACCCAGCGAGTACCTCTCGGGCGAGCTGGCCGGGCGTGGCGAGATGCCCAGCCAGACCCCGATCCACATCGCCCTGGATATCCTCGACCCGGGGCCAAAGGCAGTGAACTACAGCCTGAGCTTCCGCTCACCGGAGTGATCCACGCCCGCCAGGCGCCGGTTCACCGGCGCCAACCCGTTGTTGCGAACCCCCGGGCATAACGCCGCAACTGTTCAGATTTTATCCAGATTCATCTTTATCCGGTCATCGAGAGCGGGTATCATGCCATCCCTTTTTCGAACTCCCATGATCCGGCCCCACAACAGGGAACACCTATGTCGGCGGTACGCATCGGCCCTTACACACTGCACAACAACCTGATCCTCGCGCCCATGGCCGGGGTCACGGACCAGCCCTTCCGCACGCTGTGCAAACGCCTGGGGGCGGGCATGGTGGTGTCGGAGATGGTCAGCAGCGACATGCGCCTGTGGAACAGCCGCAAGTCGAGCCTGCGCCGCATCCACGAAGGCGACCCCGAGCCCCGCTCGGTGCAGATCGCCGGCGGCGACGCGCAGATGATGGCCGAAGCGGCACGGGCGAACGTCGAGGCGGGCGCCCAGATCATCGACATCAACATGGGCTGTCCGGCGAAAAAAGTCTGCAACAAGGCCGCCGGCTCTGCTTTATTGAAAGACGAAGCCCTGGTCAGCGAGATCCTCCACGCCGTGGTCGGCGCGGTCGATGTGCCGGTCACTCTAAAGATCCGCACTGGCTGGGACCGGGCGAACAAGAACGGCCTGAACGTGGCGAAGATCGCCGAACAGGCCGGCATCCAGGCGCTGGCGGTGCATGGCCGCACCCGCGCCGACCTGTACACCGGTGACGCCGAGTACGACACCATCGCCGCGATCAAGCAGGCGGTGTCGATCCCGGTATTCGCCAACGGCGATATCACCTCGCCACAAAAGGCCCGGGCGGTGCTGGACGCCACCGGGGTCGACGGCCTGTTGATCGGCCGTGCCGCCCAGGGGCGGCCGTGGATTTTCCGCGAGATCGAGCATTACCTGCGTACGGGCGAGCAGCTGCCTGCCCCGGCGCTGGACGAAGTGGAACGCATTCTGCTGGAACACCTGGCCGCGTTGCATGCCTTCTATGGCGATGTGATGGGTGTGCGGATCGCCCGCAAGCACGTTGGCTGGTACCTGGCGACCCGACCTGGCGGCAAGGAGTTCCGCAGCCAGTTCAACGCGTTGCAAGACACACAAGCGCAGTGCGCCAACGTTCAGGCGTTTTTCGCCGAACGTCGACAGAGCCTTGGGACAGAGGACGAACAAGGGGTGGCCGCATGACGATGATGACCGAGACATTAGTGAGTGGAACAACGCCCGTGAGCGACAACGCCAACCTCAAGCAGCACCTGAACACGCCGAGCGAGGAGGGCCAAACGCTCCGCGACAGCGTCGAGAAGGCGCTGCACAACTACTTCGCCCACCTGGAAGGCGCTACCGTCACGGACGTGTACAACCTGGTGCTCTCCGAAGTCGAGGCGCCCCTGCTCGAATGCGTGATGAACTACGTCAAGGGCAACCAGACCAAGGCCAGCGAGATGCTCGGGCTCAACCGAGGCACGCTGCGCAAGAAGCTCAAGCAGTACGATCTGTTGTAAGCCAGAACCCCATACAGAAAAGGCGCTCATGCAAAGAGGCGCCTTTTTTTGACTTCACCGCGTTATGGAATCTGAAATGACCGACCAGACTACCCGCCTGCCGATCCGCCGCGCTTTGATCAGCGTCTCCGACAAGACCGGGATCCTCGAGTTTGCCCGTGAGCTGCAGCAGCTCGGTGTCGAGATCCTGTCCACCGGCGGCACCTACAAGCTGCTCAAGGACAACGGCGTAAACGCGGTGGAAGTGGCCGACTACACCGGCTTCGCCGAAATGATGGACGGCCGGGTCAAGACCCTGCACCCGAAGATCCACGGCGGCATTCTCGGCCGTCGTGGTACCGACGACGCCATCATGAACGAGCACGGCATCAAGCCGATCGACCTGGTCGCGGTCAACCTGTACCCGTTCGAAGCCACCATCAGCAAGCCAGGCTGCGACCTGCCGACCGCCATCGAGAACATCGACATCGGCGGCCCGACCATGGTCCGTTCGGCAGCGAAAAACCATAAAGACGTGGCCATCGTGGTCAACGCCAGCGACTACGCCGGCATCGTCGAAGGCCTCAAGGCCGGCGGCCTGACCTATGCCCAGCGCTTCGACCTGATGCTCAAGGCGTTCGAGCACACCGCCGCCTACGACGGCATGATCGCCAACTACATGGGCACCATCGACCAGGCCAAGGACACCCTGTCCACCGAAGACCGCAGCGAGTTCCCGCGCACCTTCAACAGCCAGTTCGTCAAGGCCCAGGAAATGCGCTACGGCGAGAACCCGCACCAGAGCGCGGCGTTCTACGTGGAAGCCAAGAAAGGCGAAGCCAGCATCTCCACCGCCATTCAGCTGCAGGGCAAGGAGCTGTCGTTCAACAACGTGGCCGACACCGACGCCGCGCTGGAGTGCGTGAAGAGCTTCGTCAAGCCGGCCTGCGTCATCGTCAAGCACGCCAACCCATGCGGCGTCGCAGTTGTACCGGAAGATGAAGGCGGCATCCGCAAGGCTTACGACCTGGCCTACGCCACCGACACCGAATCCGCCTTCGGCGGCATCATCGCCTTCAACCGCGAGCTGGATGGCGAGACCGCACAAGCCATCGTCGACCGCCAGTTCGTCGAAGTGATCATCGCCCCGAAAATCTCCCAGGCTGCCCGCGACGTCGTGGCCGCCAAGCAGAACGTGCGTCTGCTGGAGTGCGGCGAGTGGCCAGCCGAGCGCACCGCCGGTTGGGACTTCAAGCGTGTCAACGGTGGCCTGCTGGTGCAGAGCCGCGATATCGGCATGATCACCGCCGATGACCTGAAGATCGTCACCAAGCGCGCGCCGACCGAGCAGGAAATCCACGACCTGGTGTTCGCCTGGAAAGTGGCCAAGTTCGTCAAGTCCAACGCCATCGTCTACGCCAAGCAGCGCCAGACCATCGGTGTCGGCGCCGGCCAGATGAGCCGCGTCAACTCCGCGCGCATTGCTGCCATCAAGGCCGAGCATGCTGGCCTGCAGGTACAGGGCGCAGTCATGGCCTCGGATGCGTTCTTCCCGTTCCGTGACGGCATCGACAACGCGGCTAAAGTGGGTATCAGCGCGGTTATCCAGCCGGGTGGCTCGATGCGTGATGCCGAAGTCATCGCCGCTGCCGACGAGGCCGGTATCGCGATGGTGTTCACCGGCATGCGCCACTTCCGCCACTAATCAGATACCAGGCTGATCGCCGACCCCGAGTAGGAGCGGCCTTGCGTCGCGAAAGGGCTGCAAAGCAGCCCCAGGATTCAAGCTTCAACACAGAAATCCCGGGACCGCTCTGCGGTCCTTTCGCGACACAAGGCCGCTCCTACAGGGGAACGGGATCGCCGCAAAACAGATTTCGAGGTTTCTTACATGAAAGTTTTGATCATCGGCAGCGGCGGCCGTGAGCACGCCCTGGCCTGGAAAGTCGCCCAGGACCCACGCGTCGAGAAAGTCTTCGTCGCCCCTGGCAACGCCGGCACCGCCACAGAAGCCAAGTGCGAGAACGTCGCCATCGAGGTCACCGCCCTCGAGCAACTGGCCGACTTCGCCGAGAAAAACGTCGACCTGACCATCGTCGGCCCCGAGGCTCCGCTGGTCATCGGCGTGGTCGACCTGTTCCGCAGCCGTGGCCTGGACTGCTTCGGCCCGACCAAGGGCGCCGCCCAGCTGGAAGGCTCCAAGGCGTTCACCAAGGACTTCCTGGCCCGCCACAAGATCCCGACCGCCGACTACCAGAACTTCACCGAGATCGAGCCGGCACTGGCTTATCTGCGTGAAAAAGGCGCCCCCATCGTGATCAAGGCCGACGGCCTGGCCGCCGGTAAAGGCGTGATCGTCGCCATGACCCTGCAGGAAGCCGAAGACGCCGTGCGCGACATGCTCGCTGGCAACGCCTTCGGTGAAGCCGGTTCGCGCGTGGTCATCGAAGAATTCCTCGACGGCGAGGAAGCCAGCTTCATCGTCATGGTCGACGGCCACAACGTGCTGCCCATGGCCACCAGCCAGGACCACAAGCGCGTCGGCGATAAAGACACCGGCCCGAACACCGGCGGCATGGGTGCCTACTCCCCTGCCCCGGTAGTGACCGCCGAGGTGCATCAGCGCGTGATGGACCAGGTGATCTGGCCGACCGTGCGCGGCATGTCCGAGGAAGGCAACGTCTACACCGGCTTCCTCTACGCCGGCCTGATGATCGACAAGGCGGGCAACCCCAAGGTCATCGAGTTCAACTGCCGCTTCGGCGACCCCGAGACCCAGCCCGTCATGCTGCGCCTGGAGTCGAGCCTGGTGCTGCTGATCGAAGCCGCGTTCGCCAAGGCCCTGGACAAGGTCGAAGCGCAATGGGACCCGCGCCCGAGCCTGGGTGTGGTGCTGGCGGCCGGTGGCTACCCGGGCGACTACGCCAAAGGTGAGGTCATCAGCGGCCTGGACGCTGCCGCCAAGCTCGAAGGCAAGGTGTTCCACGCGGGTACATCGCTCAAGGATGGCCAGGTCGTGACCAACGGCGGCCGCGTGCTGTGCGCCACCGCGATGGGCAACACCGTGGCCGACGCCCAGCAGCAAGCGTACCGCCTGGCCAAGGAAGTGGCCTGGAACGCAAGCTTCTACCGTACCGACATCGGCTACCGGGCCATCGCCCGCGAGCGCGGTGAACACCAGCAGTAATGCCCAGGCCAATGGCCACGGTGCCCCGTGCCCGTGGCCTTCGCCTCGTCGACAAGGCCCCACAGGGGCCTTGCCTTCGCCTTGGCACGCCGCGCATAGTTGCTATCCGGCACATTAGCTCAGAAGGGATTTCGTCGTGCGTCGGCTTCGGATTGCCACAGCCCTGATCGTCAGCCTGCTGACCCTGCTCTGCCTGCTTCCTGCCATGGCGCAAGAGGTGGGTGGCTGGTCCATGCTGCTCGATGAACAGGCCAATCTGCAGCTATCGGACGTACGCTCCGACCGTTATCGCAACCAGTTCAGCCCTTTGGCACTCGATGAACTGGATGCCGCCCTTCCCGACCAGGCCTTGTGGCTGCACTACCGCCTGGAGCCCGGCGAGCAGGAACAACTGCTGCGCATCTTCGCCCCCGACCTGTCCCGCCTCGACCTCTACGCGCTGGACAACGGCAAGCTGCTGCGCCAGCTGCACCACGGCCGCCAGGGCGAGAACATGGGCGCGTCGCTGCATGGTAGCGATCATGTGCTGCCCCTGCCACGCAGCAACCAGGCGGTGGATGTCTACCTGCGCCTGGTCTCGGAGCACCAGTTGCGCCCAGCCATCAGCCTCGAGCCCGCCGCGCAGGCCGCCGCCGACCAGCGCCAGCCGCTGCTGTTCGGTTTGCTGTTCGGTGGCCTGGTGATGCTGATCCTGCACAACCTGATCCGCTTTGCCTACACCCGTTCCAGCACCACCCTGGTGCTGGCGCTCTACCACGCCCTGATGCTGTTGAGCGCATTGATCCTGCTCAACCTCAGCGGCCCGTGGTGGCACCTGTGGTACAGCGCCCAGACCCCAGCCGCCTACCTGACCCTGGTACTGGCGGGGCTCGCCGGCCTGTACTTCACCCTGCACTTCTTCGCCCCCTGCAGCTCGGCGCGGCTGAACCGCCTGCTGCACACCGAGATGCTGGTGGCCACGGTCAGCGGCCTGGTGCTGCTGTTCGTCGACACCCTGCCACTGAACCTGATGACCTACGCCCTGCTGGCGCTGGGCAGCCTGAGCATGCTGCTGATCAGCAGCTACCACTGGTACAAGGGCTACACACCGGCGCGGCTGTTCACCCTGGCCATGCTGGTGTTCAACCTCGGCGGCCTGGTGCTGCTGCCGGCCCTGCTAGGCCTCACCCGTACCTCGGTACCCTGGCTGCTGTGCATCCTGATGGTCCTGACGGTGGTCAGCGGGCTGCTGCTCAACTTGGCGGTCAGCGAGCGCCTGCGGCGCATCAGCGAAGAGCGTTTCCGCGCCAGCCGCGCCCTGGCCGCCAGCGACGCCGAGATCAACGCCAAGGCCGAGTTCCTGGCCAAGATCAGCCACGAGATCCGCACCCCCATGAACGGTGTGCTGGGCATGACCGAGCTGCTGCTGGGCACACCGCTGTCGGTCAAGCAGCGCGACTACGTGCAGACCATCCACAGCGCCGGCAACGAACTGCTCACCCTGATCAACGAGATCCTCGACATTTCCAAGCTCGAGTCGCGGCAGATCGAGCTGGACGACGTGCAGTTCGACCTCAACGCGCTGATCGAGGACTGCCTGAACATCTTCCGGGCCAAGGCCGAGCAACAGAACATCGAGCTGATCAGCTTCACCCAGCCGCAGGTGCCGCGGGTGATCAGCGGCGACCCGACACGCCTGCGCCAGGCCCTGTCGAGCCTGCTCGACAATGCCCTGAAGAACACCGACCAGGGCGAGATCCTGCTGGTGGTGGCCCTCGACCAGCGCGGCGACACGCCACGCCTGCGCATCGCCGTGCAGGACAGCGGCGAACCCATGCCGCCCGCCGAACGCGACGCCCTGCTGCAAGCCGAGCTGCACAGCCGTCACTTCCTCTCCAGCAACAAGCTCGGCGGCCACCTCGGGCTGGTGATCGCCAAGCAGCTGATCGGCCTGATGCAGGGCGAGTTCGGCATCAAGACCAGCACCAGCATGGGCAACACCCTGTGGCTGACGCTGCCGCTGGACCCACAACGCCTGGAGCAACCGCCCGCCGACCTCGACGGCCCGTTGCGCGATGCGCGCGTGCTGGTGGTCGACGACAACGACACCTGCCGCAAGGTGCTGGTACAGCAGTGCAGCGCCTGGGGCATGAACGTCAGCGCGGTGCCGTCCGGCAAGGAAGCGCTGGCGCTGCTGCGCACCAAGGCGCACCTGCGCGACTACTTCGACGTGGTCCTGCTCGACCAGAACATGCCCGGCATGACCGGCATGCAACTGGCGGCGAAGATCAAGGAAGACCCAAGCCTGAACCACGACATCCTGGTGGTGATGCTCACTGGCATCAGCAATGCCCCCAGCAAGGTCATCGCCCGCAATGCCGGGGTAAAGCGCATCCTCGCCAAGCCCGTGGCCGGCTACACGCTCAAGACCACGCTGGCCGAAGAGCTGGCCCTGCGCGGTCGCGAGCAGGCCATGGCGCCCCTGCCGATGGGTACCCCGCAACCGCTGGACCTGCCCGGCGATTTCCGCATCCTGGTGGCCGAGGACAACAGCATCTCCACCAAGGTAATCCGCGGCATGCTCGGCAAGCTCAACCTCGAGCCGGACACCGCCAGCAACGGCGAAGAAGCCCTGCAAGCGATGAAAGCCAAGCGCTACGACCTGGTGCTGATGGACTGCGAGATGCCGGTGCTCGACGGTTTCTCCGCCACCCAGCAGCTGCGTGCCTGGGAAGCCACCCACCAGCGCCCGCGCACCCCGGTGGTGGCCCTGACCGCGCACATCCTCGCCGAGCACAAGGAGCGCGCGCGCCTGGCCGGCATGGACGGGCACATGGCCAAGCCGGTTGAGCTGTCGCAGCTGCGCGAATTGATCCAGTTCTGGGCAGGGCAACGGCAGGTGGTGACCGCCCCCCTGGAGTGAGCCGGCACAGGCAGCGCTGGCCCCTGTAGGAGCGGCCTTGTGTCGCGAATGGGCTGCAAAGCAGCCCCAGCAATTTCACATGATTACCGAGAATTTGAGGCCGCTTCGCAGCCCTTTCCGGCCGCCCCGGCAAGGCCGCCCCCACAAAATCCGTGCTATACAGTTGCCACTCTACCCCGCCGCGGACCCACCCCATGCTCCATGAGTTGTTCAGCGTCTACCTGAAAATGCTCGTGCTCTACAGCCCGTTCTTCGTGCTGTCGTGCTTCATCAGCCTGACCCGCGGCCACTCCAGCAAAGAGCGCAAACAGCTGGCCTGGCGCGTGGCCATCGCCACCCTGATCGCCAGCGTGCTGCTGTACCTGTTCGGGCGGGTGATCTTCGGCGTATTCGGCATCACCGCCGATGCTTTCCGCATCGGCGCAGGTTCGGTGCTGTTCATCTCGGCGCTGGCCATGGCCCAAGGCAAGTCAGCGATCCAGACCGACAACGTGCAGCAGGACGTGACCATCGTGCCGCTGACCATCCCACTGACCGTAGGCCCCGGCACCATCGGTGCGCTGCTGGTGATGGGCGTGGGCCAACCGCACTGGGACGACAAGGCGCTGGCGATCGTCAGCATCGCCTTGGCCAGCTTCACCGTGGGCCTGGTGCTGTACCTCTCGCACCGCATCGAACGCCTGCTGGGCGACCAGGGCCTGCAAATCGTCAGCCGGCTGATGGGCCTGTTCGTCTGCGCCCTGGCAGCGCAGATCATCTTCACCGGGATCAAGGGCTACATGGTGCCCTGACCCCGGTTCGATTCAGGGTTTGGCGGGGTACCAACGCGGGGTGTAGACCCACTGGCTGCCGTCGGCACGCGGGAAGGTGCAGGTGGTCGACGAGCCGACCAGCACCATGGTGCGCATGTCGACCATCTCGGGCACCAGCTCGCCCAACGTCACCGTCCTGAGACTCTGCCCCGGCCGGCCGATATCACGCCCCAGCACCACCGGCGTATGCGCTTCACGATGGCGGCGCACCACTTCCAATGCATGGCCCAGCTGGTGCGGCCGCGACTTGGAGATCGGGTTGTAGAACGCCAGCACCAGGTCGGCCTGGGCCGCCAGGTCGAGGCGCTTCTCGATGATCGACCACGGTTTGAGGTTGTCCGACAGCGACATCACGCAGAAGTCATGGCCCAGCGGTGCACCGGCTTGCGCAGCGGTGGCCAGCGACGCCGAAACACCCGGCAGGATCTCGAGGTCGACCCGCTGCCAGGCCGGGTCGCTGGATTCATGCAGCGCTTCGAGCACCGCCGCGGCCATGGCGAACACGCCCGGGTCGCCCGACGACACCACCACCACCGAGCGCCCCTGGGCCGCCAGCTCGAACGCATGGCGGGCGCGCTGCATCTCTTCGCGGTTGTCGGTGCAGTGCAGCACCTGATCGTCGCGGAACGGGCCGGCCATGCGCACGTAGGTTTCATAGCCCAGAACATCCTGGGCCCGCGCCAGTTCGGCCTTGACCGCCGGCACCATCAACTCGGCGGCGCCAGGGCCCAGGCCGATCACGGCCAGGCGGCCACGGCGGCGGCCCAGACGCGCGCTGTCGACCGGCGTTGCGGCAACCGCCACAGCCAACCCGGCATGGGCTTCGACCCGCGCCTGCGGCAGCATATCGACCAGCATCCGCTCAAGGCTGCTGGCAGCAGGGGCGAAGCGCAGGGCAACGCCGAGCGCCTGAGCAGCCTCATGCAAGGCCGGCTCGGCCATGTCGACTTCGCTCGCCAGCAGGCAGGCCAGCGCCGCTTCGGCGATACCCGCCGCCTGCAAGGCGTCACGCACCTGCCGGGCCAGGTCGGCGCCACCGGCAGCAACCGCCACCGCCACGCAACGCGCGTGGATCACCAGCTCATCCCGGTTGGCCGGGCGCGCGGCACTGCCCACATGCAGGGTGCGTTGCGCGTTGTCGCTGACCGGCAGCTGCGCCTGGTCGAGCCAGGGTGCATGGCCTTCGATGCGCAGCGTTTCACCGGCCAGCAGGTCAGAGACAAAGCGCTTGCCCTGCTCCAGGTCCGCCAGGGCATAGCCCTCGGGCGGGTTGAGCAGGCAGGTGCCAAAGCGCAGTTCACCGCTGGTGGTGATCGCGGCGTTCACGCCCAGCGCCTCGCCGATTTCCCGGGCCATGACATTGACCCCACCCAGCCCACCGAGCAGCGGCACCACGGCACTGCCGTCCTCGGCCACCGCCAGCACCGGCGGCTCACTGCCTTTCTCGTCGAGCAGCGGCGCCAGGGTGCGGATCACGATCCCGGCCGCGCACAGGGCGATGATCGGGGTGTCCTGCCGATACAGCGCCCGCAGGGTGTCGCCGAATGCGCTGTAGTAGCGGTCGGCCCCCTCCACGCGCCCTTGCAGGCCATGGATCACGGCCTGTGGATAACGTTGCTGGATGCGCTGCGCGGTCGCCAGGCTGCCGGGGCCGAGGATGACGATGGCCGGTGCGTTGTTCAGCCCTGCCATTTTTCACCCGGCACGATGATCAGCGAGAAGTACGGTGAGGACTGCGGGTCTACCTCGTCCAGCGGCACGATCTTCTGGTTGGCCATGGTCGCCCGCTCGACGTACAGCGCGCGGCCATCCATCTCCAGTTCGGTGAGCACCTGGCGCACCTTGGGGAAGTTGCGCCCCAGCTTCATGATCACCGCTGCATCAGCATCTGCCAGACGGCGCTTGAGCTCGTCAGCCGGCAGTACGCCGGAGAGCACGGTCAGGGTCTGGTTGCGGTACACCAGCGGCGCGCCCAGTACCGAAGCGCCACCGAGCATCGAACAGACACCCGGGATCACCTGGGCCTCGTAGCGCGAGGCCAGGCGGTCGTGCAGGTACATGTAGGAGCCGTAGAAGAACGGGTCACCCTCGCAGATCACCGCCACATCGCGCCCGGCGTCGAGGTGTTCGGCCACCTGCACACTGGCCTCGTCGTAGAAGTCGCTGATCACCTGCTCGTAGGACAGCGGCGCTGGCAGCGCCTCGGTGGTCACCGGGTACACCAGCGGCAGCAGGGCCTGCTCGGCTTGCAGGTGCGCCTCGATGATGCCGAAGGCGTTGCCACGCTTGCCCTTGGCCACGAAGTACGCCACCACCGGCGCTTCGCGCAGCAGGCGCAGGGCCTTGACCGTGATCAGCTCGGGGTCGCCCGGGCCCACGCCCAGGCCCAGCAGTCGTCCGCGTGCGTGCATCATTCCACCTCCGTGGCGAGGGCATTGACCGCGGCGGCGGCCATGGCGCTACCGCCCAGGCGGCCCTGCATGATCACGAACGGCACACCACGGCTGTCGGCGGCGAGCATGGCCTTGGACTCGGCAGCGCCGACGAAACCGACCGGGAAACCGAGGATCAGCGCAGGCTTGGGGGCACCGGCATCGATCATTTCCAGCAGGTAGAACAGTGCGGTCGGCGCGTTGCCGATCACCACCACGCTGCCTTCCAGATGCGGGCGCCACAACTCCAGGGCCACCGCCGAGCGGGTGTTGCCCTCGGCCTTGGCCAGGTCCGGCACGCTGGGGTCGCGCAGGGTGCAGATCACCGGGTTGTTCGCCGGCAGGCGCGCGCGGGTGATGCCCTCGGCGACCATGTGCGCGTCACACAGGATCGGCGCGCCCTTGGCCAGGGCTTCGCGCCCCGCGGTACCGGCACCTTCGGAGAATTGCAGGCCATCGATGGCCTCGACCATGCCACAGGCATGGATCACCCGCACGGCGAGCTTTTCCAGGTCGGCGGGAATGCGCTCGAGCCGGGCTTCCTCGCGGATGATGCGGAAGGAATTGCGATAGATCTCCTGACCATCGCGGATGTAGTCAATCATCAAGGTGCTCCGTCGGCAGGTCGAGCATGGCGCCTGCTTCTTCTGGGGTGAGGTTGGCGCCGCGCAGCCGGCCGAAACCCGGCAGGCGCGCGTCGCGCAAGTAAAGGTCATAACGGCCCGAGGCGCGGGCCAGCAGGGTGGCCGGGGCGACATGGGCCACGGCGCAGGAACGGGGGCAGGCGGTCAGGTGCACGCTGGCGGGGGCGCCGTGGTGCAGCTGGGCGGCCAAGGTGACGGCATCGGCCTTGGTGTCGGCCTCGGCCTTGGCGCAACCGCTGGCGCCGGTGCAGGCCGTGACGCGGGCCAATGGCACATCGGGGGCGCAGAGCATACCCAGGGCCATTAACTGATCACGGGCCAACTCGATGTGGGCCGGATCGATCGAGGTCAACACCAGGCTTTGCCAAGGGCTTAGCCGCAGGCTGCCGTCGCCCCACTGCCGGGTGATGCGGGCAGCGCCACGCAGCATGGCTGGCGTAAGGCGCCCCAGGGGTGGCGCCACGCCAAGGGCCAGGCCCTGCTGCTGCGCCAGCACACCCAGCCAGGTGCCTGGGACCTTGGTCCGGCGCCAGCTCGACACGGCGGCGTCGCGGCGAATGTCCATGCCGTCGATAAAATGCTCGACGCCACAGGTCGCCAACAACTGACGCATGCGCGATTGCTCGGGCGTGGCAAGGTCAAGGAAGCGTTGCAGTACCGTGCGCACCAGCGCCAACCCCTGCTCGGCCGGCACCGCGCCCACGGCCTGGTCCACCGGGCAACCGGCCAAGCCGAACACCAGCCAATTGCGCTGCTCGAATTGCGTTGCGCTCAGCCACAGGTCATGGGGGTGTTCGAGCATCGCCAGGCCCTCGCCGCCATCGAGCTGCACGGCGAACTTGGCCGACAGCTCATGGAAACGCGGCGTGCCCTCGAGCAGCGCCAGGATCTGCCCGGCCAATGGGCGGGTGTCCAACAGCATGCTGGGGTCAAGCCCCGCCAGCGGGCTGAGCATAAGGTTGCGCACATCGTCGCCAGCCGCCTCGCGTGGGCCCAGGCCCGCCGCCAGCAGGTGCTCGACCAGCCCGCGGTGGTCGTTACCGATGCCGCGGATCTGCAGGTTGCCGCGGTTGGTCGCCTCGATCACCCCACCGGCGAAGCGCTCGGCAGCATCGGCCACAGCTTCGGCCTGGTCGGCCAGTAGCAGGCCGCCGGGCAGCTTGATCCGGCAGATGCCACCGTCGCGCGCGGCGACGATGCGCCACAACCCCGGGCAGGCCGAGGGACGAGGCGAAATTTCGGGGGGCTGGGCCTGCTTCAAAGGGGCATCCGGCAATCGTGAAGGTGCGCTTCAGTGTAGAAGGCGCGGTATTATGCCTGCTTTGTCCGGCGGCATGAAAAACCGGTGGTCGAACGATGATATCCAGGGGCTGCTGCGCAGTCCTTTCGCGGCACAAGGCCGCTCCTACAGGTTGTCGCGGTCCCCTGTAGGAGCGGCCTTGTGCCGCGAAAGGGGCGCACAGCGCCCCCATACGCTCTAAGAGGACACCATGGCCCCCTGGCTCACAGTAGTAGGCATCGGCGAAGACGGCTTCAGCGGCCTGGGCAAGCAGGCCCGACGCGCCCTGCTGGCGGCCACGCACATCGTCGGCAGCCCACGCCAGCTGGCCCTGCTGCCCCATTGCACGCGTGCAGAGCAGATCCTCTGGCCCAGCCCATTCTCACTGGAGCCGGTGCTGGCCCTGCGCGGCCAGCCGGTGTGCGTGCTGGCCAGCGGCGACCCGATGTTCTACGGCGTCGGCGCCAGCCTTACCCGCCAGTTGCCGAGCATCGAGATGCAGGTGCTGCCGATGCCTTCGTCGTGCGCCTTGGCCGCCGCCCGCCTGGGCTGGCCGTTGCAGGATGTGCAGGTAGTGTCGGTGGTCGCCCGTCCGCTGGCCGCGCTCAATGCCCATCTGTTCAGCGGCCTGCACCTGCTGGTGCTGAGCAACGACGAACATAGCCCGGCCGCCATCGCCGCGCTGCTGCGCGAACGTGGTTTCGGTCCCAGCCGTCTGTACGTTTTCGAGCATCTCGGCGGGCCTTTGGAACGCCAATTGAGCGGTACTGCCGAAGACTGGCCGCACACCGACATCGCCACGCTCAACCTGGTGGCCATCGAATGCCTGGCCTGCCCTGGCGCCCAGCGGCTGCCACGGGTAGCCGGCCTGCCCGACGACGCCTTCCGCCACGACGGCCAACTGACCAAGCGCGATGTGCGCGCCATCACCCTGGCCCGCCTGGCCCCACAACCCGGCGAGCTGCTGTGGGACGTAGGCGCCGGCTGCGGCTCGATCGGCATCGAATGGATGCGCGCCCACCCCAGCTGCCGCACCCTGGCTATCGAGGCCGACGAAGGCCGCCAGGGTTTCATCGAACACAACCGTGACGCCTTGGGCGTCCCCGGCTTGCAGTTGATTCGCGGCAAGGCCCCGCAGGCCCTGCACGACCTGGAGCGCCCCGATGCGATCTTCATCGGCGGCGGCGTCACCCGTGAAGGTGTGCTGGCGTTGTGCTGGGAACAGCTGCGGCCCGGTGGGCGGCTGGTGGCCAATGCCGTCACCCTACAAAGCGAAGTGGCCCTGGCGCAGTTCCGCGAGCAGCATGGCGGCGAACTGACCCGCATCCATATCGCCCACACCCAGCCACTGGGCAGCTTCGACACCTGGCGCCAGGCGCTGCCGATCACCTTGCTCGACGTGGTCAAGCCCCTCGATGCGTGAAGAAACCCGCGAACAGCCCGCCCCGCTGCGCAGCGGCCTGACCACCGGCAGCTGCGCCACCGCCACCAGCCTGGCCGCGGCGCGCCTGCTGCTGACCGGCCAGCACCATGATGCGGTGCACATCACCCTGCCCAAGGGCAAGGTGGTGCAGATGCGCCTGGAGTTCTGCCACCTCAAAGGCGATGCCGCCGAAGCCGGCACCCTGAAAGATGCCGGCGACGACCCCGATGTCACCCACGGCGCGCTGCTCTACAGCCAGGTGCGCCTGCTCGCCGAACCCGGCATTCGCTTCGTCGCCGGGCAAGGCGTCGGCACCGTGACCCGTCCAGGGCTGGTGCTGGCCGTGGGTGAGCCGGCGATCAACCCGGTGCCACGGCGCATGATCAGCGAACACTTGCAGCAACTTGCAAACGACTGCGCCTACAGCGGTGGTTTCGAAGTCACGGTCAATGTCCGCGAGGGTGAAGCCCTGGCCCTGAAGACCATGAACCCGCGCCTGGGCATCCTCGGCGGGCTGTCGATCCTCGGCACCAGCGGCATTGTCCGGCCGTTCTCCTGCGCGGCCTACATCGCCTCGATCCATCAAGGCATCGATGTCGCCCACACCAACGGCTACACCCACATCGCCGCCTGCACCGGCAACGCCAGCGAGGACACCATGCGCCGGGTGTACGACCTGCCGGAGATCGCCCTGATCGAGATGGGCGACTTCGTTGGCGCCGTGCTCAAGCACCTGCGCAAGGTGCCGGTGCCGCGCCTGACCTTGTGCGGCGGCTTCGGCAAGATCAGCAAGCTGGCCGCCGGGCACATGGACCTGCACAGCCGCCATTCGAGCATCGACCTGCCACAGTTGGCCGGCTGGGCGGCCGACATTGGCGCCGATGCGGCGCTGCAAGCGGCGATCGTCGGCGCCAATACCAGCCAGCAGGCACTTGCCCTGGCCCATGCGGCGGGTATCGCCCTGGGCGACGAGGTCTGCCGCCATGCGCTGGCTTTCGCCCGCAGCGTGGTGCCGGCCCAGGTGCAGGTGGAAGTGTTCGCCATCGACCGCCAGGGCGGCATCGTCGGCAAGGCGGGTGTGCAATGAACGGGCGCATCCTGCTGCTGGGCGGGGTTACCGAGGCCCTGGCCATCGCCCGCACGCTCGGGCCGCAGCATGTCTACAGCCTTGCTGGCATCGGTCGAGTGCCCCAGGACCTCACCTGTCAGGTGCGGGTTGGCGGCTACGGCGGTGCCGAGGGCCTGGCGCGCTATCTGCGTGAGGAAGGTATCGACCTGCTGATCGACGCCACTCACCCGTATGCCGCGCAGATCAGCCACAACGCCGCACAGGCTGCGGCCATGGCCGGCATTCCTTGTTGGGCGCTGCGGCGCCCGGCCTGGCAGGCGCAAGCGGGGGACGACTGGCGCGAGGTCGAGGGGTGGGCCGAGCTGATCGAAGCTCTCGCGCCTTTCCAGCGCCCGCTGTTCACCCTCGGCCGCGAGCCGCTGCAGCATCTGGACGAGATTCCTTCACAGCAGTTCTGGACCCTGCGCGCCCTTGAAGCCTGCCCAGGCAATGAACGCTGCGAAGTGATTGGTGCACGTGGGCCGTTCCTTATCGATGATGAGCGCACGCTGTTCGAACGTCGGCAGATCGATGTGCTGGTGAGCAAGAACAGCGGCAGTACGGCGACTGAGCCGAAGCTGGAAGTGGCGCGTGAACGGGGGGTGCCGGTGCTGGTGCTCAAGCGGCCGATGCTGCCTGCAGTCGATCTGGAGTTCTCGGACGTGAGTCGACTGCTGGCGGCACTGGAGCTTCCCCGCCACTGAGCCGCCCGCAACGTATATCCCGTTGACATATACTCCATCGCGCATAAACTCCTGTCATACATTCGCGCTTTCAAGGAGGCACATCATGGAGCAAGGTGCAGTCTTCAAAAGCAACCGCAGCCAGGCCATCCGCATGCCTAAAGCACTTGCCCTTCCGGAAGACGTCACCCGCGTGGATATCGTCGCGGTCGGGCGCTCACGCATCATTTCGCCCGCAGGTGAGGCTTGGGACAACTGGTTCGAAGGCGATGACGTGACAGCGGATTACATGGCCAGCCGGGAGCAACCCGCCGACCAGGAGCGCGAAGGATTCTGATGCTCAGGTACATGCTCGATACCAACATCTGCATCTACACCATCAAGAACAAGCCGCAAGTCGTGCGTGAGGCGTTCAACCGCCACTACGGCCAATTGGCGATCAGTACCGTGACACTGATGGAGCTGGTTTACGGCGCAGAAAAGTCAGCAGCCCCAGCACGCAATCTTGCTGTAGTCGAAGGCTTCACTGCCCGGCTCGAGGTACTCGACTACGACACCCTTGGTGCGGCCCATACCGCCCAGTTGCGTGCGGAGCTGGCCAAGGCCGGTACGCCCATTGGCCCTTATGACCAGATGATCGCCGGTCACGCCCGGGCACGTGGCCTGATCCTGGTGACCAACAACCTGCGTGAGTTCCAGCGCGTCCCAGGCCTGCGTGTGGAAGACTGGCTGTCGACTTGCCGCTGACGCCTATGGCCATTCAATGGCCCTGTATCCTGATCTTGCCGTAAACTCACCCCCCCTCTACTGGAAGGCCCCACCCATATGGAAATGCAATGGTGGATCTGGCTCGTCTTCGGCGTGGCCCTGATCCTGCTGGAACTGGTACTCCCCACCTTCTTCATTCTCTGGTTCGGCATCGGCGCCGTGCTGGTGGCGTTCATCGCGCTGCTCGCCCCCAGCCTGCAACTGGATATGCAAGGCCTGCTGTGGGTGGTGTTCTCGTCGATCACCACCGTGCTGTGGTTCAAGGTATTCCGCCGCAAGAAACCGGACGTACGCTGGACCGCCGACAGCGTGATCGGCGAGGTCGGCCTGCTGACCGCCAGCGTCTCGCAGTTCCAGAAAGGCCGCGTGCGCTTCCAGAAGCCGATCCTCGGCAACGAGGAATGGACCTGCATCTCGGACACTGACATCCCCGCCGGCGAGCGTGTGCGCCTGGCCGCCATCGAAGGCAACACCGCCCGGGTCACCCGGGCCTGAACCCGCACTAAAAGGAAGTTCGCAAACATGACCAGCCTCATCGTCGTCGCCACCCTCGCCGTCTTCGTCCTGATCACCGTGTTCAAGGGGGTACGCATCGTGCCCCAGGGCGAGGAATGGATCGTCGAGCGCCTGGGCCGCTACCACAGCACCCTCAAGCCCGGCCTGAACATCGTCATCCCGTACATGGATGTAGTCGCCTACCGCCTGCCGACCAAGGACATCATCCTCGACGTGCAGCAGCAGGAGATCATCACCAAGGACAACGCGGTGATCGTCGCCAACGCCCTGTGCTTCGCCAAGGTCGTGGACCCGCAGAAAGCCTCCTACGGTGTGCAGAACTTCTCGTTCGCCGTCACCAGCCTGACCATGACCTCGCTGCGTGCCATCGTCGGCGCCATGGACCTGGACGAAGCGCTGTCCAGCCGCGAGCAGATCAAGGCACGCCTGCGCGAAGCGATGTCCGAGCAGACCGAAGACTGGGGCGTGACCGTGCGCTCGGTGGAGATCCAGGACATCAAGCCTTCCCCAAGCATGCAAACCGCCATGGAGCGCCAGGCCGCCGCCGAGCGTGAGCGTAAAGCCGACGTGACCCGCGCCGAAGGTAACAAGCAGGCCGCCATCCTCGAAGCCGAGGCGCGCTTGCAGGCGGCCAAGCTGGACGCCGAAGCTCAGGTCAACCTGGCAGAAGCGTCGGCCCGGGCGATCACCCTGGTGAAGGAAGCGGTAGGTAGCGAAACCGTGCCGGCCATGTACCTGCTGGGTGAGCGCTACATTGGCGCGATGGAGAACCTGGCGAGCAGCAACAATTCGAAAGTCGTGGTGCTGCCGGCGGACCTGCAAGAGACCGTGCGCGGCCTGATGGGGCGCGGCAAGGCCTGATATCTGCGTTACCTTCTTCGCGGGCAAGCCCGCTCCCACAGACGACGCAAATCCTGTGGGAGCGGGCTTGCCCGCGAAGAAGCCAACACAGCACTCAAAGGTCTCTGCCACCCCAGGTGCGGCACTTCACCGCACCCCGGCATTTTTACCTATACTCCGCCGTACAATAGCCATCACGATTCCTGACCGGATCTCTCCATGCCCCCACGTCGGCACATCGCCTGGATAGCCTGCCTTGCAGTGCTGTTCAACCTGCTGGCCATGCCGCTGTCCTCCGCCGCGCCCAAGGGCCCGGCCGAACAGCTGCTGTGGGGGGCTTTCTGTTCGAGCATGGCGAACAAGGCCAAGGTCGATGTGCAGGCCCTGGCCAAGATCGACCTCGGCACGCAAAGCGACGACAGCGCCAGCATGATGAACTGCTGGTGCTGCTCGGGCGCCGCGCCCCTGCTGGCCCTGCCCGGCTACCCGCCACAACTGCACAACCCGCCGTTGCTGCTGGCCGGCCACACCGCACTGCTCGCCGACTACCAACCCACGCCGCGCCAGTTATGGCCCGCGCTCAATCCCCGTGCCTCTCCGCTGGCCTGATGTTCACTACGCTGTCCATCAGAACCTGAACAGATCGGAGAGTCTCCATGCTCAAGCAAGCCCTTGTCCTGGCCGCCCTGCTGCTGCCCGGCGCCTACGCCAACGCCCACGAATACAGCGTCGGCGACCTGCACATCGCCCACCCCTGGTCGCTGCAACTGCCGCCGAACGCGCCCAACGTGGCGGCCTACTTCGTCGTGCACAACAATGGCAAGGCCGACGACCGCCTGCTCTCGGTGGACAGCCCCATTACCGACGACGCCCAACTGCACGAGCACGTGATGAGCGGCGCCGGCGCCATGAAGATGCAGCATGTGCAAAGCGTGGTGGTCCCGGCCGGCAAGGACGTGGTGTTCGCCCCCAGCGCCTACCACGTGATGATCATGCAACCCAAGGACCGCAGCCTGCTTACCGACGGCAAGCGCTTCCCGCTGACCCTGCACTTCGAGAAGGCCGGTGACGTCACCGTCGAGGTCGCCGTGCAGAAGCAGCCGCCCGCCGACCAGGCCGGGCACGAACACGCGCACTGACTCTCTGACAGGCGCTCGCCATGAGCCTGCCGCGCAACAGCTCAACCCGCAGCACCCGCCCTGATCGCAGGCGCGTCGGTGGCGGCTGGCTGAGCCTGTTCGCCATGTGGATGATCTTCATCGGCCCACTGGTTTCCCAGTCGATGCCGATGGAGCACCACGCCGGCATGTCCATGAGCATGGACATGCCGATGAGCATGCCCATGGAGCATGGCCACGATCATCACCAGGGCCACGGCAACGATGGCCAGCTGCATGTGATGTGGGAGAAGTGCGGTTACTGCAGCCTGCTGTTCAACTGCCCCGCCCTGCCCCAGACCCTCAGCCCGCTTACGGCGGGCAGCGTACTCCCCCCCGTCCACCTCCCCGTCGCCACGCGCCAGGGCCATGCCCGGCAGGCTGTATTCCCCGGCGCGCGCAGCCGTGCGCCACCCAGCTCGATCGTCGTCTGACCCCCTTTTCAATGCCCGAAGCCAGGAGGCTTCGCGCGGACTCACGACTGATCGACTGGAATCACTATGTCCGGCTGTACCCCTGTTTTTGCCCTTTCCCTGCGCGGGACCATCGCCCTGCTGTGCGGCTCGCTGCTGGCACCGCTGGCCGTGGCCGCCGAAACCGGCCATGAAGGCCACACCCACGACACTGCCGAGCTGAGCCCGACGGTGATCACTGCCATCGCCCCCAGCTCGCCACTGACCGTGGTCACCAACCCCAAGGACCCGCGCCAACCGGTGCCGGCCAGTGACGGCGCCGACTACCTCAAGACCATCCCCGGGTTCTCCGTGATCCGCGCCGGCGGCACCAACGGTGACCCGGTGCTGCGCGGCATGTTCGGCTCGCGCCTGAACATCCTCACCAACGGCGGCATGATGCTCGGCGCCTGCCCCGGCCGCATGGACGCCCCGACCTCGTACATCTCGCCGGAAACCTACGACCGCCTCACCGTGATCAAGGGCCCGCAAAGCGTGATCTGGGGCCCTGGCGGCTCTGCCGGCACCATCCTCTTCGAGCGTGAACCCGAGAAATTCGGCGAGCTCGGCAGCCGGGTCAACGGCAGTGTGCTGGCCGGCTCCAACGGCCGCTTCGACAAGGTGCTCGACGCCGCCGCCGGCAACCAACTCGGCTACGTGCGCTTCGTCGGCAACCAGTCGCATTCCGACGATTTCGAAGATGGCAACGGCGACACAGTGCCCTCGCGCTGGGACAAGTGGAACGGCGACGCCACCGTGGGCTGGACCCCGGACGCCGACACCCTGCTGGAGCTGACCGCCGGCAAGGGCGACGGCGAAGCCCGTTCCGCCGGGCGCGGCATGGACGGCTCGCAGTTCAAGCGCGAAAGCCTCGGCCTGCGCTTTGAAAAATCCAACCTCGGCGAGGTGCTCGACAAGCTCGAGGCCCAGGTCTACTACAACTACGCCGACCACGTGATGGACAACTACACCCTGCGCACCCCGTCGGGCACCGGCATGATGGGCATGCCCATGGTCAGCAACGTCGACCGCCGCACGATGGGCGCACGGATCAAGGCCACCTGGCGCTGGGCCGATGTGCAGCTGATCAGCGGCATCGACGCACAGACCAACGAGCACCGCCAGCGCGGCGGCATGGGCATCGATGCGCACAAGGGCAAACCCTGGACCAAGGACGCCGACTTCCACAACTACGGCGCCTTCGGCGAACTGACCTGGTACGCAACCGGCGAAGACCGACTGATCACCGGCGCACGCCTGGACCGCGCCTCGGCCCGCGACTTCCGCCAGGGCAGCCCAACCCAGGGCGACACCCGCGCCGACACCCTGCCCAGCGGCTTCGTGCGTTACGAACACGACCTGGCGGCGATCCCCGCCACTACCTACATCGGCCTCGGCCACGCCCAGCGCTTTCCGGATTATTGGGAGCTGTTCTCGCCCAAGCTGGCCCCGGCCGGTTCAGTGAACGCCTTCGACGGCATCAAGCCGGAGAAGACCACCCAGCTCGACTTCGGCATCCAGTACCAGGGCGAGCGCCTGGAGGCCTGGGCCTCGGGCTACGTCGGCCAGGTGCGCGACTACATCCTGTTCGACTATCGCCGCAGCATGATGGGTGGCTACACCTCCCAGGCGCAGAACATCGACGCCCGCATCATGGGCGGCGAACTGGGCGCGGCCTACAAACTCACCGAAAACTGGAAGGCCGACGCCACCCTGGCCTACGCCTGGGGCAAGAACAGCAGCGACGGCAAGGCACTGCCGCAAATGCCACCGCTGGAAAGCCGCCTGGGCCTGACCTACAGCCAAGACGCCTGGAGCGTCGGCACGCTGTGGCGGCTGGTGGCCGAGCAGAACCGCATCGCCGAGAACCAGGGCAACGTGGTGGGCAAGGACTACGGCAAGAGCGCCGGCTTTGGCGTGTTCTCGCTCAACGGCGCCTACAAGGTGAACAACAACCTCAAGCTCAGCGCGGGCGTCGACAACCTGTTCGACAAAGCCTACGCCGAGCACCTGAACCTGGCAGGGAATGCCGGGTTCGGCTACCCGGCCAGCAGTAATCAGCCGGTGAACGAGCCAGGCAGGACCTTCTGGACCAAGGTCGATTTCAGCTTCTGATAACAACAAACGGGCGCGGGCCTGACCGCGCCCAACTCAGGTCTACGGGAGGCTCCCATGAGCAAACCAAACGTATCGTTCTACAACCTGGCCTGGCGCTGGCATTTCTATGCCGGGCTGTTCGTCGCGCCGTTCATGATCCTGCTGGCGATCACCGGGATCGTCTACCTGTTCAAGCCGCAGCTCGACCCGCTGATGTACCGCGACTTGATGGTGGTCGAGGCCGGCCACCACCGGCAGGACGCCGACACCCTGCTGGCCAACGTGCGCCAGGCTTATCCACAGGGCCACGTGGGCCAGTACCTGCCACCGCTGGACGCCGAGCGCAGCGCGCAATTCGTGGTGCACGACGGCGGGCGCGAGCTCAATGTGTTCGTCGACCCGTACAGCGGCAAGGTGCTGGGCGAGCAGGACGGCAAGCAGAACCTGCAAGCCATCGCCCGCGCCCTGCATGGCGAGCTGATGGTGGGCACCGTCGGCGACCGGCTGGTGGAACTGGCCGCGGGCTGGGGCATCGTGCTGGTCGTGTCTGGCCTGTATCTGTGGTGGCCACGCGGGCGCAGCAGTGCTGGGGTGCTGTGGCCACGCTTCAGTGCCCGTGGCCGGGTGCTGTGGCGTGACCTGCACGCGGTCACCGGGTTCTGGGGCTCGGCCCTGTTGCTGCTGATGCTGATCAGCGGCATGACCTGGACCGGGGTGTGGGGCAAGCAGTACGCCGACCTGTGGAACCGCTTCCCGGCGGCCATGTGGAATGATGTGCCGAAGTCGGACAAGCAGGCGGGCGAGCTGAACGACGCCCACCGCCAGACCGTGCCGTGGGCGCTGGAGAACACCCCGATGCCGGTGTCCGGTGCACACGCCGAGCACGCTGGCCATCACATGGCCGACCAGGCGCCCGCCGCGCCGCAGGTCAGCCTGCAGCAGGTCGAGAACGTCGCCACCCTGCGCCAGGTTGCGCCGGGCTACAGCATTACCCTGCCGACCAGCGCCGACGGTGTATTCACCATCGCGGTGTTCGCCGACGACCCACGCAACGACGCCACCCTGCATATCGATCAATACACCGGCAAGGTGCTGGCCGATGTGCGCTGGCAGGACTACAGCCCGGTGGCCCGCGCCACCGAGCTTGGCGTGATGCTGCATGAAGGCAAGATGTTCGGGCCGCTGAACCAGATCGTCATCCTGCTGGTGTGCCTGATGATCCTGCTGGGCTCGGTGAGCGGGCTGGTGATGTGGTGGAAGCGCAAGCCCGCCAGTGGCCTGGGCGTGCCGCCGCTGCGCCATGACCTGCCGCGCTGGAAGACCGCCGTGGTGGTGATGCTGGTGCTGGGCGTGGCATTCCCGCTGGTGGGGGTGTCGATGGTGGTGATGTGGGTGGTGGATAGCCTGGTAGTGCGCCAGCGCAAGGTCGTGGCTCAGGCCTGATTCCGCGCCGGCCTCTTCGCGGGCAAGCCCGCTCCCACAGGATTCGCGTCGCCTGTGGGAGCGGGCTTGCCCGCGAAGAGGCCGGCACAAACAACCATTGATTCCCGTCATGTCGAGCACCACGCTGCACCGCCAAGATCGTGTCGATCTGCCACGCCCGCGATCGGAACGCGACGTGATAGCCTGTTCGGCTTTCGCTCACAAAAAGACTGACCCTCAATGGAATGCAGCCTATGACCCGGACCTCCTCCACCCCCGCTGAAGACCAGCACCTGCAACGCAACCTGACCAACCGCCACATCCAGCTCATCGCCATTGGCGGTGCCATCGGCACCGGCCTGTTCATGGGCTCGGGCAAGACCATCAGCCTGGCCGGCCCGTCGATCATCTTCGTCTACATGATCATCGGCTTCATGCTGTTCTTCGTCATGCGCGCCATGGGCGAGCTGCTGCTGTCGAACCTCAACTACAAGTCGTTCATCGACTTCTCCGCCGACCTGCTCGGCCCCTGGGCCGGCTACTTCACCGGCTGGACCTACTGGTTCTGCTGGGTGGTCACCGGCATTGCCGACGTGGTGGCGATTGCCGCCTACACGCAGTTCTGGTTCCCCGACATGCCGCAGTGGATCCCCGCACTGAGCTGCGTGGCGCTGCTGCTGTCGCTGAACCTGGTGACGGTGAAACTGTTCGGCGAGATGGAGTTCTGGTTCGCCCTGATCAAGATCGTCGCCATCCTTGGCCTGGTGGTCACCGGCCTGTACATGGTCATCACCGGCTTCCAGTCGCCCGGCGGCGACACCGCGAGCCTGGCCAACCTGTGGAACGATGGCGGCATGTTCCCCCACGGGCTGATGGGCTTCTTCGCCGGCTTCCAGATTGCCGTGTTCGCCTTCGTCGGCATCGAGCTGGTGGGCACCACCGCCGCTGAAGCGAAGAACCCCGAGCGCACCCTGCCCCGGGCGATCAACTCGATCCCGATCCGCATCATCGTGTTCTACGTGCTGGCGCTGGTGGCGATCATGGCCGTGACCCCATGGCGCGACGTGGTGCCAGGCAAGAGCCCGTTCGTCGAGCTGTTCATGCTGGCTGGCCTGCCGGCGGCGGCGAGCATCATCAACTTCGTGGTGCTGACTTCGGCGGCCTCGTCGGCCAACAGTGGCGTGTTCTCCACCAGCCGCATGCTGTTCGGCCTGGCCCAGGAAGGCGATGCGCCCAAGGCTTTCGAGAAACTCTCGCGCCGCGCGGTGCCGGCCAACGGCCTGTTCTTCTCCTGCGCCTGCCTGCTGCTGGGCGCGGTGCTGATCTACCTGGTGCCCGACGTGGTCGAGGCGTTCACCCTGGTGACCACGGTGTCGGCGGTGCTGTTCATGTTCGTCTGGACGCTGATTTTGCTGTCGTACCTGAGCTACCGCAAACACCGTGCGGCGCTGCATGAGGCGTCGAGCTACAAGATGCCTGGCGGGCGCTTCATGTGCTACGTGTGCCTGGTGTTCTTCGCCGGCATCCTGGTGCTGCTGAGCCTGCGTGACGATACGCGCCAGGCGCTGGTGGTGACACCGATCTGGTTTGTGCTGTTGGCGGTGACGTATCAGTTTGTGCGTAGCAAGCGCCAGCCGCGTGCGGCGGTGCATGACGCTCGGAGCAACTGATTCTGAGCCTTGCCCTTGAGGGTGGGGCTTTTGATCGCGTGCTGGCGGGCAGGTGCCTGACGATAGCTTTGCAGCGCCCTCAAGATCGAGCGCCGCCCGCGCGGCGCATCGCTGGCAAGCCAGCTCCCACATTTGTTTCGGGCCAGTTACTCCTGGTCTATCTTCACTGTCCGCCTTGTTGGCATGACGCGGTATCGAGGTGGGCGCTGCCGGCCCCTCACAAGACTTGAGGCATGCACCAAGGCGGGCAGCGGTACCCTCAAAGGCATAATTGGCCCGAAACAAATGTGGGAGCTGCGGTTCGCCGCTGCGACTTGCCAGCGATGCGCCGCGCGGGCGGCGCTCGATTTCATAGGCGCTGCAACTCTCCCGTCGAACACCTCGAAGAGCTCCCCCTGCGCTTAGCCGTGCTCCAACCCTTCAAGCACCGCCTCAGCCAACGCCAACCCCTTCTCCAGCGAATTCTCGGTAGCCGTCAGTAAACTGCGCAACGGCTCATCCGCCCTCTCCAACGCCGCAGCATTGGTCTCATACGCCGCCTTCAACGCCGCCACCGCGCACACCAGCGCATCCTCGCTATCGACCCCGGCATGCACCGAGAGCATCGGATCATGGGCGTGATTGCAGGTGCCGAACTGTGAACAGCCGGTAACGGGGCGGGGTTTACCAATAGCAGGGCTGACCAGCGATTCCTGGTTCATGGGTGCACCTCTCGCGTGGTGAAGTGGATGAGAGGTGCGCCAGCGACAGGCGCGAACGGAGGATCTGGAACGATCTTCTTGAACATGATGGGGCTACTCCATGCAGCTTTCTGAGGTATCTCCGTGCCCACACGCCAATATGGGTGGACGGAGCCGTGCGGGTTGGCGTTGCCGGTCAGAAAGTTCCGGTGAGCCCGAAGGCTCCCACACACGGCTCCGCCCATAACGGGTGCAACCATGCAGGACACAACGATCGCAGGTGCGATGTGTCCGATTCTGACAGCGGGACGCCAATCCCGAACCGCAGAAACTACTGCGGTGCGGAACGGTACTCAAGTACCGCTTATGTGTCAAAAGTGTTCAGCAGCCCCTGGCCCCTATCCTGTGCAAGCCAAACCGGCAAGCACCATCCTGGACACGCCGCACGCCCCTATTCGTCGCACAACCGCTCTACCGCGCACATTCCATCGCACGGCACAGCCTTTGCAATCTCCGACCTGCCAGCACCACAACCTCACATCGGAGTGACCAAATGAAGCGACGCAGTCTGATCAAGGCCTTCACCCTCAGCGCATCGATCGCGGCGATGGGCCTGAGCTGGAGTATCCAGGCCGCCGAGACCATCAAGGTCGGCATCCTGCATTCGCTGTCGGGCACCATGGCGATTTCCGAGACCTCGCTCAAGGACATGGCGCTGATGACCATCGACGAGATCAACGCCAAGGGCGGGGTCAACGGCAAGCAGCTCGAAGCCGTGGTGGTGGACCCGGCGTCCAACTGGCCGCTGTTCGCCGAGAAGAGCCGCCAGTTGCTGACCCAGGACAAGGTGGCGGTGGTGTTCGGCTGCTGGACCTCGGTGTCGCGCAAGTCGGTGCTGCCGGTATTCGAGGAGCTCAACGGCCTGCTGTTCTACCCGGTGCAGTACGAGGGTGAAGAGATGTCGCCGAACGTGTTCTACACCGGCGCTGCGCCCAACCAGCAGGCGATCCCGGCGGTGGAATACCTGATGAGCGAGGACGGCGGCGGCGCCAAGCGCTTCTTCCTGCTGGGCACCGACTACGTCTACCCGCGCACCACCAACAAGATCCTGCGCGCCTACCTGCACAGCAAGGGTGTGGCCGACAAGGACATCGAAGAGGTCTACACGCCGTTCGGCCACGCCGATTACCAGACCATCGTCGCCAACATCAAGAAGTTCTCCGCTGGCGGCAAGACGGCGGTTATCTCCACGGTCAACGGCGACTCCAACGTGCCGTTCTACAAAGAGCTGGCCAACCAGGGCCTGAAGGCCACCGAGGTGCCGGTGGTGGCGTTCTCGGTGGGTGAAGAAGAGCTGCGCGGCATCGACACCAAGCCGCTGGTGGGGCACCTGGCGGCGTGGAACTACTTCGAGTCGGTGGATAACCCGGTCAACCAGAAGTTCGTCGCCGACTGGAAGGCCTACGCCAAGGCCAAGAACCTGCCGGGGGCCGACAAGGCGGTGACCAACGACCCGATGGAGGCCACCTACGTGGGCATCCACATGTGGGCGCAGGCTGCCGAGAAAGCCAAGTCCACGGATGTGGACAAGGTGCGCGAGGCGCTGGCCGGGCAGAGCTTCAAGGCGCCGTCCGGGTTCACCCTGACCATGGACAAGACCAACCACCACCTGCACAAGCCGGTGATGATCGGCGAGATCCAGGATGACGGGCAGTTCAGTGTGGTGTGGCAGACCGAAGAGCCGCTGCGGGCGCAGCCTTGGAGCCCGTTCATTCCCGGGAATGACAAGCGGCCTGACTATGCGGTGAAAGGGAACTGAGTGTACTGGGGCCGCTCCGCGGCCCATTCGCCGGCAAGCCGGCTCCCACAGGGATCGCGCCAGTCCTGAGAACAGCACTGAACCTGTGGGAGCTGGCTTGCCAGCGATGAATCCACCGCCGATTTTCCAGGACTGCCCTTATGCTCAGATTCCTGCTCACCCTTCTGTTGCTACTGCCCCTGGCCACCCAAGCCAGCGAGGGCGAATTCTTCCTCAGCGCCAAGCCCGCCGAGCAAGCCAGCCTGCTCGAAACCTGGGCCGCACAACCCGATGCCGCGCGCCTGCCTTTGCTGGAAAACCTGCGCCAAGGCCGCATCGCCGAGGGCGACACCCGCAAGCTGCGCCTGAACAACCGCCTGCGCGGCCTGATCGACAACACCCTGGCCAGCCACCAACTGCTGAGCGACCAGGCCAGCATCCGCCTGGCCGCCGCCCAGCAACTGCAAAAAAGCGCGCAACCGGCGCAGATGGCCTTCCTCGACCGGCGCTTCGCCAGCGAACCGGACGCCGCCGTCCACGCCGCCCTGGGCCTGGCCCTGGCCAACCTGCAACTGGGCGCCAGCGAGCCTGCGGTGCGCCTGGCCGCCGTGCGCCTGCTCGGCGAAACCGGCGACCCGTTGGCCCGCACCCGCCTTGAGGCGCTGCTGCAACCGGGCGCCGAAACCGATAACGCCGTGCGCACCGCCGCCGAAACCAGCCTCACACAAGTGCAACGCAAACTGCTGGTGGGCGAGCTGCTGGGCCAGGCCTTCAGCGGCCTGTCGCTGGGCTCGATCCTGCTGCTGGCGGCCCTGGGCCTAGCGATCACCTTCGGCCTGCTCGGGGTGATCAACATGGCCCACGGCGAGATGCTGATGCTCGGCGCCTACAGCACCTACATGGTCCAGGTGCTGGTGCAGCGCTACGCGCCGGGTGCCATCGAGTTCTACCCGCTGATCGCCCTGCCGGTGGCCTTCGCCGTCAGCGCGGGGGTGGGCATGGCACTCGAACGCACGGTGATCCGTCACCTGTACGGTCGCCCGCTGGAAACCCTGCTGGCCACCTGGGGCATCAGCCTGATCCTGATCCAGGCCGTGCGCCTGCTGTTCGGTGCGCAGAACGTCGAGGTGAGCAACCCGGCCTGGCTGTCCGGCGGCATCCAGCTGCTGCCCAACCTGGTGCTGCCGTACAACCGCATCGTCATCATCGGCTTCGCCCTGGCCGTGGTGCTGCTCACCTGGCTGCTGCTCAACCGCACGCGGCTGGGCCTGAACGTGCGTGCAGTTACGCAGAACCGCAACATGGCAGCCTGCTGCGGGGTGTCCACTGGGGGCGTCGACATGCTCGCCTTCGGCCTGGGCTCGGGTATCGCCGGGCTGGGTGGCGTGGCCCTGAGCCAGGTCGGCAACGTGGGGCCGGACCTGGGCCAGAGCTACATCATCGACTCGTTCCTGGTGGTGGTGCTCGGCGGCGTCGGGCAACTGGCCGGCAGCCTCTGGGCCGCCTTCGGGCTGGGTATCGCCAACAAACTGCTGGAGCCGCAGATTGGTGCGGTGCTCGGCAAGATTCTCATCCTTGCGCTGATCATTCTGTTCATCCAGAAGCGCCCGCAAGGCCTGTTCGCCCTCAAGGGACGGGTAATCGACTGATGAACCAGCCACTGCTTGTCACTGCCGCACAAAAGGCCGGGCCGCGGGTTTCGCTGGCCCTCGGCGCCGCCGTGGTTTTGGTGTTGCTGGCCCTGCCGCTGTTGTCGCTGTTGCCCGACGGGCACGCGTTGCAGGTTTCGGCCTACACCTTGACCCTGGTGGGCAAGATCCTCTGCTACGCCATCGTCGCCCTGGCGCTGGACCTGGTGTGGGGCTACGCCGGGCTGCTGTCCCTGGGCCACGGGTTGTTCTTCGCCCTGGGTGGCTACGCCATGGGCATGTACCTGATGCGCCAGGCGGCCGGCGATGGCCTGCCGGGGTTCATGGCCTTCCTGTCGTGGAGCGAGCTGCCCTGGTACTGGGCCGGCACCCAGCACTTCGCCTGGGCCCTGTGCCTGGTGGTACTGGCGCCGGGGTTGCTGGCGCTGGTGTTCGGCTGGTTTGCCTTCCGTTCGCGGATCAAGGGCGTGTACTTCTCGATCATGACCCAGGCCCTGACCTTCGCCGGCATGCTGCTGTTCTTCCGCAACGAGACCGGCTTTGGCGGCAACAACGGTTTCACCAACTTCCGCACCATCGTCGGCTTCGACGTGACCGCGCCCGGTACGCGTGCGGTGCTGTTCCTGCTGACCGTGCTGTTGCTGCTGGCCAGCCTGTACCTGTGCTGGCGGCTTACCCGCAGCAAGTTCGGGCGGCTGCTCACCGCCGTACGCGATGCCGAGAACCGCCTGATGTTCTGCGGCTACGACCCGCGCGGCTTCAAGCTGCTGGTGTGGGTGCTCAGCGCCGTGCTGTGTGGCCTGGCCGGGGCGCTGTACGTGCCGCAGGTGGGCATCATCAACCCCAGCGAGATGTCGCCGACCAACTCCATCGAGGCCGCCGTGTGGGTGGCCCTGGGCGGGCGTGGCACGCTGATCGGGCCGCTGCTCGGCGCCGGGCTGGTCAATGGCATGAAGAGCTGGTTCACCGTGGCGTTCCCCGAGTACTGGCTGTTCTTCCTCGGCGCGCTATTTATCGTCGTCACTCTGTACCTGCCCAAGGGCGTGGTCGGGCTTGTGAAGAAAAGGAGCCAGCCATGAGAGGCGTGCCCCCGGTGCATCCGGAATTCATGCTGGAACCGGTGTTCGACCAACTGGGTGCCGGCCGCGACGCCATCGGCCTGGGCCAGCCGCGCAAGGCCGGGCTCGACACCCGCCACGGCACGGTGCTGACCCTTGAGGACATCAGCGTCAGCTTCGACGGTTTCAAGGCGCTCAACGGGCTGAACCTGTACATCGGCGTGGGCGAGCTGCGCTGCATCATCGGCCCTAACGGCGCGGGCAAGACCACGATGATGGACGTGATCACCGGCAAGACCCGCCCCGACAGCGGCAGCGCCTACTTTGGCGACACCCTCGATTTGACCCGCATGAGCGAGTACCAGATCGCCCAGGCCGGCATCGGCCGCAAGTTCCAGAAGCCCACGGTGTTCGAGGCGCTGACGGTGTTCGAGAACCTGGAGCTGGCGCTCAAGGCCGACAAGTCGGTGTGGGCCAGCCTGGCGGCGCGCCTGAGTGGCGAGCAGCGCCAGCGCATCGACGAGGTGCTGACCACCTTGCGCCTGCTGCCATTGGCCCAGCGCCCGGCCGGGCTGCTGTCCCACGGGCAGAAGCAGTTCCTGGAGATCGGCATGTTGCTGGTGCAGGAGCCGCAGTTGTTGCTGCTGGACGAGCCGGTGGCGGGGATGACCGATGCCGAGACCGAGTTCACCGCCGAGCTGTTCCGCTCGCTGGCGGGCACGCATTCGCTGATGGTGGTGGAGCATGACATGGGCTTTGTGGGCAGCATTGCCGACCATGTGACGGTGCTGCACCAAGGCAGTGTGCTGGCGGAAGGGTCGCTGGCGCAGGTGCAGGCGGATGAGCGGGTGGTCGAGGTGTATCTGGGCCGGTAGATACCGAAACCTGCACCGGCCTCTTCGCGGGCAAGCCCGCTCCCACAGGCGACGCGAGTCCTGTGGGAGCGGGCTTGCCCGCGAAGAGGCCAGTGCAGGCACAGCAATCTTTTCAGGAACACTCACATGCTGAAAATCGACACCCTGCACCAATACTACGGCGGCAGCCACATCCTGCGCGGCCTGTCGTTCGAGGCCAAGGTCGGCGAAGTCACCTGCCTGCTCGGGCGCAACGGCGTGGGCAAGACCACCCTGCTGCGCTGCCTGATGGGCCTGCTGCCGGCCCGCGAGGGCCACGTGGAATGGGAAGGCAAAGCGATCACCACACTCAAGCCACAGCAACGGGTACAGGCCGGCATCGCCTACGTGCCCCAGGGCCGCGAGATCTTCCCGCGTCTGACAGTGGAAGAGAACCTGCTGATGGGCCTGTCGCGCTTCCCGGCCCGCGAGGCACGGGAGGTACCCGCGTTCATCTACGAGCTGTTCCCGGTGCTGGAACAGATGAAACAGCGCCGCGGCGGCGACCTGTCCGGCGGCCAGCAGCAACAGCTGGCCATCGGCCGCGCCCTGGCCAGCCGCCCGCGCCTGCTGATCCTCGACGAACCGACCGAAGGCATCCAGCCCTCGGTAATCAAAGAGATCGGCGCGGTGATCCGCACGCTCGCCGACCGGGGCGACATGGCCATCCTGCTGGTCGAGCAGTTCTACGACTTCGCCGAAGAGCTGGCCGACCAGTACCTGGTGATGGCGCGGGGCGAGATCGTCCAGCGCGGGCGCGGTGAGAACATGCAGGCCGAGGGTGTGCGTGGCCTGGTTACCATTTAATCTGCACAGACTTCCCTTGCGAGATGCCGTCATGAGTTACCTGCTGCGCGATGCCCTGGTCGAAGACCTGCCAGGCATCCTCGACATCTACAACGACGCCGTGCGCAACACCACGGCGATCTGGAACGAAACCCCGGTCGACCTGGCCAACCGCCAGGCCTGGTTCGACGCCCGCGCGCAGCGGGGCTACCCGATCCTGGTGGCGGTGGACGAGACCGGGGTATTGGGCTACGCCTCATTCGGCGACTGGCGGCCGTTCGAGGGCTTCCGGCATACCGTCGAGCATTCGGTGTACATCCGTGGCGACCAGCGTGGCAAAGGCCTGGGCCCGGTGCTGATGCAGGCGCTCATCGAGCGTGCACGCACATGCGACAAACATGTGATGGTCGCCGCCATCGAGACCGGCAACGCCGCATCGATCCGCCTGCACGAACGCCTGGGCTTCGCCATCACTGGGCAGATGGCCCAGGTGGGCGTGAAGTTCGGCCGTTGGCTGGACCTGACCTTCATGCAGCTGAATCTGGACGAGAACGCCCTTCCCCCTTCAAGGAGCTGAACCCCATGAACGCCGCCCACCTGCAACGCGTCACCCACGAAGGCCTGGCCTACTACCGCGAGGGCCTGGTGGCCCTGCTGCTGGATGCGGTGCGACAGGGGGCTTCGGTGGGGTTTCTCGGCGATATCGATGAGCAGCAGGCCAATGCCTATTTCGATGAGGTGAAGGCGCGCCTGGCCAGCGGCGATCAGCTGTTGTGGGTGATTGCCCAGGGCCAGGAAGTGCTGGCCAGCGTGCAACTGGGACTGTGCCTGAAGCCCAACGGGCTGAACCGGGCCGAGGTGCAGAAGTTGCTGGTGCACAGCGATGCGCGGCGGCGGGGGTTGGGGCAGCAACTGATGAATGCGCTGGAGGCCGATGCACGGCGGATCAGGCGGGGGATGCTGTATCTGGATACCGAGGCGGGGTCCGGGGCTGAGGCGTTTTATCAGGCGTTGGGGTACAGCAAGGCGGGGGAGATTCCGGATTATGCCTGTGGGCCGGACGGGGTTTATCGGGCTACGGCGTTGTATTTCAAGGTGCTCGAGAAGGCCTGAGAATCTGGGGGCGCTTTGCGCCCCTTTCGCGACACAAGGCCGCTCCTACAGGGGGAATGCGATCACCTGTAGGAGCGGCCTTGTGTCGCGAAAGGGCTGCGCAGCAGCCCCAATATCTGCCATGAAAAGCAATCACATCTGGATAAACCGCCCCAACCGCTGGCGCAGCATGCTGTTCTCACTGCGCAACTGCTGCACCTCTTCCAACAGCTCCAGCGCCAGCGCCACCCCTTCCCACTCCAGCTCCAGCTCCTGATGCAGCTTCACCGCGCGCTTCAAGGTTACCGGCGCGCGGTCATCGAACAGCCATTCGTCAGGCGTTCGCCCCGACGGTTCAACAATGCCGTGCTCGACGATCTCGATCACCCAGTCGGCCGTGACATCGGCTTCCTGGCACAGGGTACGCATGTCCAGTTGAACGATCAGGGTGCTGCTCATGGTCACTTACTCCATTGAGTCCTCGGATTGAACGCGGCTTTCTCGGAGAGCTGGGTCCACAATTCGCGGGCGGCGGCGTCGGACTGAGCGGGCATCACCACCTTGAGCTGGGCGTAGAGGTCGCCGCGCTCGCCCTGCTTGTTCAACAGGCCCATGCCCTTGACCCGCAGGCGCTGGCCGCTCTGGCTGTCGGGGCGGATGGTCAGGTTGATCTTGCCGGTCAGGGTCGGCACCGCCACCTTGGCGCCCAGCGCGGCCTCCCACGGGGCCAGCGGCACGGTGATAATCAGGTCATGACCTTCGACATCGAACAGCGGGTGCGGTGCCATGCGCAGGGTCAGGAACAGGTCGCCGTTGGCGCCACCGCCCACACCCGGGGCGCCCTGGCCCTTGAGGCGGATGCGCTCGCCGTCGGTCACCCCGGCGGGGATCTTCACGTTCAGGGTCTTGGTGGTGAACCCGGTACGCTGCCCGGCGCCGTTGGTCTGCGGCACCTGGAAGCTGATCTGCTTGGATTCGTTGTTCAGGGTCTCTTCAAGGAAGACCGCCAGTTCCAGTTCCACGTCCTGCCCTCGCCTGCCGGTGCTGCGCTGTTGCCGGCCGCCACCACCGAAGGGGTTGCCACCCCGGGCGCCGAAGATCGAACTGAAGAAGTCGGAGAAGTCGCCGCCCTCGAAACCGCCACCGGCCTGGCCGCCGCGGCTCTGCCAGCCAGGCGGGGCCTGGAACGGCCGGCCGTGCTGGCCGCCGTACTTGCGGATTTCGTCGAACTCGGCGCGCTTGTCCTTGTCGCCAAGCACTTCGTAGGCCTCGTTGGCCTCCTTGAATTTGTCCTCGGCGTCACGCTCCTTGCTGACGTCGGGGTGATACTTGCGCGCGAGCTTGCGGTACGCGGCCTTGATCGCCTTGTCGTCCGCGCTCGGGTCGACGCCGAGTATCTTGTAATAGTCTTTGAAGTCCATCTGTGGATCACCAATGTGAAAGTGCAGGTTGCAACTGAAGATAGGGGCCAAGCATAGCCTTTCAAGGTGCGCTTGGCTTTGCCTCACGGCAGACGACCGGTCTTGATTCTGTAGCCAACTGGCATAAACTGCGCGGCCGTTTTGCCTCCGGAAGCTTTCCCCTCATGTCTGACGTATCCCCGGCCCGCGCCCTCGGCATCGATTTTGGCACCTCCAACTCCACGGTCGGCTGGCACCGCCCGGGCGTCGAGTCGCTGATCGCCCTGGAAGACGGCAAGATCACCCTGCCGTCGGTGGTCTTCTTCAACATCGAGGAGCGTCGCCCGGTGTACGGCCGCCTGGCCCTGCACGAGTACCTGGAAGGCTACGAAGGCCGCCTGATGCGCTCGCTCAAGAGCCTGCTGGGCTCCAAGCTGATCAAGCACGACACCAGCGTGCTGGGCAGCGCCCTGCCGTTCAAGGACCTGCTGGGCATGTTCATCGGCGAGCTGAAAAAGCGCGGTGAAGCCGCCGCCGGCCGCGAGTTCGACCAGGTGGTGCTGGGCCGCCCGGTGTTCTTCGTCGACGAAGACCCGGCCGCCGACCAGGAGGCCGAGGACACCCTGGCCGAGGTGGCACGCAAGATCGGTTTCAAGGACGTGTCGTTCCAGTACGAGCCGATCGCCGCGGCGTTCGACTACGAGTCGGGCATCAGCCGTGAAGAGCTGGTACTGATCGTCGATATCGGCGGCGGTACCTCGGACTTTACCCTGATCCGCCTGTCGCCCGAGCGCCACCTCATCGACGAGCGCCAGGACGACATACTCGCCACCGGCGGCGTGCACATTGGCGGTACCGACTTCGACAAGCAGTTGAGCCTGCAGGGCGTGATGCCGCTGTTCGGCTACGGCAGCCGGATGAAGAGCGGTGCGCTGATGCCTACCAGCTACCATCTCAACCTGGCCACCTGGCACACCATCAACGCCCTGTACTCGCAGAAGTCGCAGCTGGCGCTGGGCAACATGCGCTACGACATCGAGGACACCCTGGGCATCGACCGCTTGTTCAACCTGATCGAGCAGCGCGCCGGGCACTGGCTGGCGATGGAAGTGGAGGCCAGCAAGATCGAGCTGACCGAGCGCGACAGCCGCCACATCGACTTCGGCCGCATCGAGCCGGGGCTGGCCGCCGAGCTGACCCGCGCGTTGTTCGAGGATGCCATCGACGGGTTGCTGGAGCGGGTGCGTGGCAGTGTGACCGAATTGCTGGCCAAGGCGGGGGTGAACGAGAGCCAGGTGGACACGGTGTTCTTCACCGGCGGTTCCAGCGGTATCCCGGCGCTGCGCAACAGCGTGGCGGCGATGCTGCCCAAGGCGCGGCATGTGGAAGGGAATATCTTCGGCAGCATTGGTAGTGGGCTGGCGATCGAGGCGCGCAAGCGGTACGGCGCAGCTTGATAGACTCTGGGGCTGCTGCGCAGCCCTTTCGCGACACAAGGCCGCTCCTACAGAAGGCCGCGCCCCCCTGTAGGAGCGGCCTTGTGTCGCGAAAGGGCCGCAAAGCGGCCCCGGCGATCGTCAGACCAACTCCATCCGCTTCAACTCACTCTTCAGGTACGCGTAGTAGATCGGCCCCGCCACCACCCCCGGCAGCCCGAACGCGGCCTCGAACACCAGCATCGCCAGCAACAACTCCCAGGCCTTGGCACTGATCTGCCCGCCAACGATCCGCGCGTTGAGGAAGTACTCGACCTTGTGGATCACGATCAGGTAGCCCAGTGCCGCCGCCGCCACCCAGATCGACAGCGACAGCCCGACGATGGTGATCAGGGTGTTGGACATCAGGTTGCCGATCACCGGCAGCAGGCCCAGCAGGAAGGTCAGCACGATCAAGGTCTTGGTCAGCGGCAGGTGCACGCCGAACAGCGGCAGCACCACGGCCAGGAAGATGCCGGTGAACGCGGTGTTGAGCAGCGAGATCTTGATCTGCGCGAAGACGATGTTGCGAAATGCCTGCACCAGCAGGCTCAGGCGCTCGAACAGCGCTGCGGCCAGGGGCTTGCGCCGGGAGATGTCGGGGATGCGCTGCAGGGCGACGATGGCGCCTAGGATCATGCCGATCAGCAGGGTCACGAACATGTGCGCCATGCCCTTGCCCACCAGTTGCAGGTCGCTCAGGTGGCTCTTGATCCAGTCACCGATGGCTACCTTGAACTCGGCGGCGCTGGCCGGCAGGTAGGCTTCGATGAACGGCGGCAGCTGGCCACGGGCACGCTCGACCAGGGCCATGAACTTGTCCAGCGAGGCGCCGGGGTTCTCCGCTTCGTGCAGCAGGAAACTGAAGGCGCCGGCGAACAGCAGGGTCAGGGTGCTGACCACCAGGGTGCCGAGCAGGGCCACCGCCAGCCAGCGCGCACGCTGCCCGGCAATCAGCGGTTGCAGGCGCGGGGTGAGCATGTTGACCAGCTCGAACACCAACAGGCCGGCCAGCAGGCTGGGGAGTAGCTTCAGGGGCAGCGCCAGCAGCAGGCCAGCAATGACGATGACCAGGCTGGCAAGGGAGATCTGGCGGGGGGTGAAGGTCATACAGCCTCGACGGCAGACAGCGGAAAGTCCCGCAGTCTGCCAGCCTTCAATGCACAGGCATAGGCGCAGGTCATTTCTTCTTCAGGCAGTCGCTCATGTAGGCCTTGCGCTCGTCGCCCTTGAGCGCCTTGGTGGTGGCGTCGGCGTTGCAGGTCTTCATCTTGTCCTGCTGGGTCTGTGGCACATCCTTCTTCAGGCAGGTGCTCATGAACGCCTTGCGCTCATCGCCCTTGAGCGCCTTGGTGGTGGCGTCGGCATTGCAGGTTTTCATCTTTTCTTGTTGCGCAGTGGCGGCGAATCCTTGCCCAGCGATCAACATGCCCAGCACCAGCAGTGGCACATTCAGCAACTTCATGGAGTGGTCTCCTTGGCGGCGCGCCCGATGCGCGCGTGTCGAGCTGAGTGTAGACAAGAATTCTTACACCTCTGCCCGGGCCCGCCGCCGGTAATGCTCCGGTGTGCAGCCGGCCTGGCGCTGGAACATGGCGATGAAGGCCGAGCCGCTGCTGTAGCCGAGGTCGAAGGCGATGGCCTGGATCGGCGTGCCGGCCTCCAGCGCCTCGATGGCCCGCAGGAAGCGCAGGCGCAGGCGCCACTCACCGAAGCTCATGCCCAGCTCGCGCAAAAAATGCCGGGCCAGGGTGCGTTCGCTGACATGCACCTGCGCGGCCCAGTCGGCCAACGGGCGGTTGTCGCCGGGCTCGGCCTGCAATCCGGCGAGCACCTGGCCCAGGCTGTCGCTGTGGGCGAAGGGCAGATAGCAGGTTTGCCTTGGCGCCTGGTGCAGTTGGTCGAGCAGCACCTGGACCAGGCGCTGGTCGCAGGCGTCCCGAGCCACCTTGAGGTCGCGCCGGGCGAAATCGCCGAGGATTGCCTTGAGGATGTCGCTGACCACCAGGCTGCAAGGTTGCGTGGGCAGTTCGGCGCACAGGCTGCGGTCCAGGTACACCGAGCGGTAGACGATGGCCTGGGGGTTGTAGCAGCCATGCTCGGTGCCCGGTGGTACCCACACGGCGTAATTGGGCGGTGAGACGAAGCGTTGGCCTTCGACATCCAGGTGCATGACGCCGTGGGAAGCGTAGTTCAGTTGCCCCCAGGGGTGACGATGCGGCGCGCTCTGGCTGCCGGCGCCGAATTCGTCGTAGCGGAAGTAGACCGGGGCGGGGAGCTGGTCGAATTGCGGGAGGGTGAGGTACTGGCGGGGCATGTTGGCTGCTTCGCGAGGCGGGTTGTCTGGATGGGAGTATAGGCTTTGTAACAGACAGCGGATAATGGTCGCCTGTCGGGGGCTGCTTTGCAGCCCTTTCGCGACACAAGGCCGCTCCTACAGGCGAGCGCATTCCCCTGTAGGAGCGGCCTTGTGTCGCGAAAGGGGCGCAAGGCGCCCCCAGAAACCACCGCAACACCCCAGAGAATCACTGCTACATGAACTACCTCTTCCCCCTCACCGCCATCCTCATCTGGGCCGGCAACACCGTGGTCACCAAGCTGTCCGCCGGGGCCATCTTCCCGGCCGAGATCGGCTTCTACCGCTGGCTGCTGGCCGGCCTGCTGTTCACCCCCTTCCTGCTGCCCCAGGTGTGGCGCAACCGCGCGGCGATCCGCCCGCACCTGGGCAAGGTGTTCGTGCTGGGCGTGCTGGGCATGGCCGTGTACCAGAGCCTGGCCTACTTCGCCGCCGCCATCACCAGCGCCACCAACATGGGCATCATCCTGTCGCTGATGCCGCTGATGTCGCTGGCGCTGTCCATCGCCTGGCTGGGCCAGCGCCTGAGCTATGGTGCGTTGCTCGGCGCGCTGGTGTCGTTCTTCGGCGTGCTCGAGGTGGTCTCGGCCGGCCAGCCCTCAGCCCTGTTGCAGCAAGGCTTGAACGGCGGCGACCTGATGATGCTGGTGGCCACCTTCGCCTATGCGCTGTACAGCTTCCTGTTGAAGAAATGGCAGCTGCGCCTGCCGCCGATGCAGTTGCTGTACCTGCAGATACTGGTGGCGATCCTGGTGTTGCTGCCGCTGTTCCTGCTGTCGCCCAAGACCGGGCTGAACGGCCATAACATTGGCCTGGTGGTGTATGCCTGCGTGCTGGCCTCGATGGTCGCGCCGCGGGTGTGGATGCAGGCGGTGCATCGGTTGGGGCCGAGCCGGACCACGTTGTTTTTCAACTTGCTGCCGGTGGTGACGGCGGTGATTGCCGCGGTAGTGCTGGATGAGCAGTTGGCCAGTTATCACCTGGTTGGTGGGTTGCTGACACTGGTTGGGGTGCTGCTGGCCGAGCGCTGGACTACGCCGGTGCGTCGTTAACATGCAGGGGGAGCGCTACGCGCTCCTTTCGCGGCACAAGGCCGCTCCTACAGTAGACCGCGATCACCTGTAGGAGCGGCCTTGTGTCGCGAAAGGGCCGCGTAGCGGCCCCAAGGATCTCAAGCCTTGCACAAGGCCGTCACAACCCCGCCGCCTTGAGCCGTGCCGCATGCTCGGTAAACAGCCGCACCGGCTCGGCGCCCTTGCCCACCGCACCCAGCGACTGGTTGACGATATCCAGGTGATCGAGCGGGTAGTCATCACCAATCACCTGGCCCAGGTGCGAACTGAAGCGCCCGACCATGCCATCGCACTGGCCCTTCTCCTTGACGAAGCTGCGGGCGAACAGGCGGCAGAAGCGGTTGCTGCCATCGAAACGGTTGCGCCCCTGGTCGGTGAGCCCAGGCTGCAAGGTGCCGGACCAGGAGTAATAGCGCACACCGTTCACCTCACCCGGCCCCTCCCCGCCCCAGATTTCGGGCAGCCCCTGTGGATAAGCCTGGTTGAACAGCGCCACCCCGGCGCTGGTCAACGACTGATGCGAGGCATGCACGTCGATCGGCAACGGGTCGCGGCGCCAGCCGGTCTCCAACCACACCAGCAACACCGCCAAACCATGCAGCACCGCCTTGAGGATGCGCCCCTGGGGCGAATCGCCCGGTGCCGTGCGTTCCAAGTGATCGGCCAGCTCCGAGCCATGGTTGGGGCCGGCCACCGAAGTCACCGATGCCACCCGGTCCGGGCGTTTGGCTGCCGCGTAGCGGGCACTCAGCGCCCCCTGGCTATGGCCGATCAGGTTGACCTTCTCGGCCCCCGTGCGCTGGCAGATGTCCTCAATGATGGCCAGCAACTGCTCGCCACGCACCTCGCTGGAATGCACCGGCGAGACCTGCACCGGGAACACCTGCGCGCCGCCCCGGCGCAACGCCGAGGGGATGCCGAACCAGTAGGGGTAGAACAGCACCCGCACGAAACCGAGCATGCCCGGCACCAGCACCAGTGGGTATCGCGTGGCCAACGCCTGGGTCATGGCTTTTGCCCTCTTCCATGGACGACCGGCCAACAGTAGCGCCCCGCCGACGCCCATCGCAATCGAACTCCCGGCGCGCCGTGCGGTTCCAAGCAGAACAGACCCTTGAGCAAGGAGCGGGACCATGTACAAGCAGACCCTGGCCATTCTTCTGGCAAGCGCCACCCTCGCCGCCTGCGGCAGCCGCCCGGAAAACCCGGTGGACTACGTGACCTACCGTGACCAGCCGCTGGTCAAGCAGGTGGAGAACGGCATGACCATGCAGAAAGTCATCGCCATTGGTGGTAGCCCTTCGAATGTCATCGACCTGCCCCATGGCGGCACCTGCAACGACTACATCCTCAACCACGAAGGCCAGCAGCAGCCCTACTACGTGCGCTTCGACGCCACCGGCCATGTCGACGCCAAGGGCTTCAAGACCTGCAAGCAACGGCAAGAAGACAGCGACGCCGTCCACGGCGCATGACCCCTGATACTTTCGGAGATGACCATGAGTGTTGAACTGACCGATGTGAAGACCCTGCGCGAACGCGCGCGCCAGCACGCCGAAAACGGCGCAGTGACCGAGGGTTACCACGCCGACCGCGAGCAGATCCTGCGCCTGCTCAACGAGTCGCTGGCCACCGAGCTGGTGTGCGTATTGCGCTACAAGCGCCACTACTTCATGGCCAGCGGCATCAAGGCCAGTGTCGCTGCCACAGAGTTTCTCGAACATGCCACCCAGGAAGCCGAGCACGCCGACAAGCTGGCCGAGCGCATCGTGCAGCTGGGCGGCGAGCCGGACTTCAACCCGGACAACCTGAGCAAGCACTCCCATGCCCAGTACGTTGAGGGCAAGAACCTGAAGGAGATGGTGCTGGAAGACCTGGTGGCCGAGCGCATCGCCATCGACAGCTATCGGGAGATCATCCAGTACATCGGTGACAGCGACCCGACCACGCGGCGGATCTTCGAGGACATCCTGGCCCAGGAAGAAGAGCACGCGGACGATATGTCGGATCTGTTGCAGGGGTTGTGAACCCTGAGGGCGCCTTGCGCCCTTTTCGCGACACAAGGCCGCTCCTACAGACGACCGCGATTACCTGTAGGAGCGGCCTTGTGTCGCGACTGGGCCGCAAAGCGGCCCTATTTCCTGGCCTTCACCGCCGCCGGCGCCTTGCCGGCTTTCATTTGCTGCAGCAAGGGTGTGCACTGGTTCGGCGCATCGCCACTGCTTGGCGCGATCAGTGCCAGCAGCCCCGCCGCAGGCCCCACCACCACACCCAACGCCACCATCCCCGCGCCGCGCAGTGCCAGTGGTACTGCCTGCACACCGGCGCTGGGCTTGGCGAACGGCCCGCGCACGTACAGGGGCGAGCGCAACGAGAACAGCCGTACGCCCTTGGACTCGGGATTGATCTTCAGGTCCAGCTGCTCACTGGCAAAGTTGGCCGTGCCGTTGACATAGATGATCGCGTTCTCGGTATCGAAAACGAACAACCGGGGTGTGGCCAGCCCATCCTTGATACCCACATCCGCCGCCGCGCAATTGATCTTCACATCCTCGTCACCAAACAGCTTGCCGATCACATAGTTGCCCACGTTGAGCCCGGCAATCTCCATCAGCCCGCGGCTGATGGCGCCATCGTTGACCAACAGGCGCAGATCGCCGTTCGAAGAGCCCAGCAGCGCTGCCACCGAGTTACCCCGGCCACTGAGGTCGGCGTCACCATTGAGCTCGCCGAAGGTGGTCTGCATCGGTGCGAAGCCTGGGAACAACTGCTTGAGCTTGAAGCCACGGGCGGTCAACTGCGCACGCCCCTGCAGTGGGGTGCCGCGCCCATCCAGGCGGATGTTGGCACCGAGGTTGCCGCCTGCCACGCCGAAACGCAGCGGTTCCAGGCGCAGCAGGCCATCGTCGAGGATCACATGGGCGGACAGGTCGTTGAACGGCAGTTTCTCGCTGTGCACGATGCGTTTGCCGGCGAAGGTCACGTCGGCGTCCATGGCGCGCCAGCGGTCGGTGCGAAATTCCTCCACCGGCAGCACCTTGCCCGAGGGCTGCTTGCTGGCGCCACCACGGGCCTTCTGCGCACTGTTGGAGTCGGCGCCGATCAGCGGCGCGAGGTCCTTGAACAGCAGTTGGTTGGAGACCAGGTTGCCGGACAGCTTGGGGCGCGGCTGGCTGGCGACGAAGGCCAGGTCGCCATGGATGTCGCTGGCGCCGATCTTGCCGTTGAAGCCTTCGTAGCGGAACTGCGCACCTTCGGCGGCGTGCAGGTTGGCCGTGAGGTGGCCGTCGGTCTCGTAGGCCGGGGTGTCCGGCAGGGTCACGCCGGTCAGCGGGTAGAGATTGCCCAGACTGCTGCCCGACAGCTTCAGGCGCAGGTCAAGGGCCCCCAGGTTGCGGGGGTCGGTAAGGGTGCCGGCCAGCACCACGCGAGTGTCGCCAATGCGCGCGTCAGCCTGTAGCGGGAATGGCTGGCTGGCGTCCTGCAAGGCCAACAGGCCACCGATCTTGCCGGTGGCGGCCACCGCCTGGCCCTTGTAGCGGCCCTGGGCCTTCAGGCCGAACGCGTAGTCCTGGGCGTTGCCGACCTTTTCGGCGCGGGCCTTGCCGACGATGTCGCTGAACGGCACCGGCTTGCCCAGCGGGTCGATCTGCACCTTCATGCTGGTTTTCAAGGTCTGGTCGTCGAAACTGACGTTGCCTTGGTCGAAGCCGATGGCACCGATGTCCAGCACCCACTTCGACGGGGGTTCGTTCTCGTCCTTCGGCCCCAGGTCGAACGCCCAGTTGGCCCGGCCATCGGCCAGGCGCGTGAGGCTGGCGCTGGGCTTGACCAGGTCGATGCGCGGGATGCTGATGCGCTGGACGATCAGCGGCAGCGGCGCCAGGCGAAACTCGACGCGCTCAAGGCCCACCATGCGCGGCTCCTTGAGCCACTCGGGGTTGCCCAAGGTGAGGTCTTCGGCGGTGAAGTGCGGCCAGGGCACGTAGGCGCGCCAGCCGCCCTCTTCAGGCTCGGTGCGCCAGTGCACGGCAAGGTTGCCGTTGATCGCGAACGGACGGTGCAGGGCCTCGGAGACCTTCTCGTTGAGCAGCGGCTTGACGCGGTTCCAGTCGAAGGTGGCGATCACCACCACCAGGATCGCCAGCAAGGTGGCCAGGGTGGCGAGGGTCCAGACAAGGATTCTGGCGGGGCGCGTCATTGCGTGGTTCTCCTGGCTGTATGGCACAAAGCGGGCGAAACGGTGGCACTTAATCAATGGGACTGATGAAAGCCGGCGGGGTTTTATCCGGGCGCCATGATAGCGGAGTTTTTTCTCGGGTTTTTCCGCACTCTGGCTTGAGAGTCGGGTTGGCGTTACCGCAAAACCGTGAAGGCCACTGGCCTTTATCCGCGCTGAAAACATTGCGGCAGAGCCATCCGCTGCGAGTATCAATCCCGTCGATTGTTACCATTACCCTATTGAACTTTTCTCTGGCGTTACCGGGCGTAGCATTGGCTCCGTACCCACTTTCCAGCCCCCCAGAGGAGCACCGAATCATGAAACGCCATCTGCTGCTGAGCCTGACCCTCTCCGTCCTTGCTGCCAACGCTTTCGCCCTGCCCGCCGATGACCAGCACTTGAGCGCCGAGTCCCGCTCCAGCGCGGCCACCGTCAGCCAACCGCTGAACACCCTGGCCGAAGGTGGCGCCGAACGCCTCCAGGAACGTGCCGGTCGCGTTGCCGAAGGTGGCTCGGACCGCCTGATCGAACGCAACAACCGCGTTGCCGAAGGTGGCTCGGACCGTCTGATCGAACGTAACAACCGCGTTGCCGAAGGTGGCTCGGACCGTCTGCTGGAACGCAACAACCGTGTTGCCGAAGGTGGCTCGGACCGTCTGCTGGAACGTAACAACCGTGTAGCCGAAGGTGGCTCGGACCGTTTGATCGAACGCAACAACCGCGTTGCCGAAGGTGGTTCGGACCGTCTGCTGGAACGCAACAACCGTGTAGCCGAAGGTGGCTCGGACCGTTTGATCGAACGCAACAACCGCGTTGCCGAAGGTGGTTCGGACCGTCTGCTGGAACGCAACAACCGTGTAGCCGAAGGTGGCTCGGATCGCCTGGTCGAACTCAGCCGTGTGAGCTGATCGCCATGGCCGAGAACAACAACCCGCCCCGCTGCGCCTGCTCCCCTCCAAGCCCGGTCCATTGACCGGGCTTTGTTTTTTTATCCAGAATGCCCAGCCTCACCACCACAAGATGTTGCCCGATGCTACCGCGTGCCGAACAGAAGCTACTGACCCGCCAGGCCCTGCTGGATGCTGCCTGCCAGCTCATGGAGAGCGGCCGCGGTTTCGGCGGCATCAGCCTGCGCGAAGTGGCCAAGGCCGCCGGGATCGTGCCCACGGGGTTCTACCGCCACTTCCCCGACATGGACGCCCTGGGTTTGGCCCTGGTCGCCGAGGTCGACACCACCTTCCGCCAGACCATTCGCCTGGTGCGCCACAACGAATTCGAACTGGGCGGCATCACCGACGCCTCGGTGCGCATCTTCCTCGACGTGGTCAACGCCCACCGCGCCCAGTTCCTGTTCCTCGCCCGCGAGCAATACGGTGGCTCGCAGCCGGTACGCCAGGCCATCGCCCGCCTGCGCCAGGGCATCAGCGCCGACCTTGCCACCGACCTTGCGCGCATGCCGCGCTGGCAGCACCTGGACGGCGCCGCGTTGGGGGTGATGGCCGACCTGGTGGTCAAGACCGTGTTCGCCACCCTGCCGGAGCTGATCGACAGCCCGGAGGCAGACGATCCGCAGGTGCTGACTGCGCAAGAGAAGATCACCCAGCAGCTGCGCTTCATCTTCGTCGGTGCGCGGCATTGGCAGGGATTGGGGAACCCGGGCTGAACTGATTTTGCCTTTACGACCCTCATCGCGGGGCAAGCCCGCTCCCACGCAGTACAACGTGGGAGCGGGCTTGCCCCGCGATTTGGCCGGCACAAGCAACCGTGAACCCCGTCTGCTACCATGGCGCCCTGCCCGACCGTCCATGAGCGCCAGCATGTCCGACCCCCGCCCTGCGTTGACCCGTTTCCAACAGCACTTCGCCGAACGCATCGTGCCGCTGTGGCAAGGCCCGGGCTGGAACGCCGACATGGCGCTGCCCTATGAAGCCCTGGATGCCCAGCATCGCCCGCTGCCAGTCCAGCGCTACCGCGCCATGGCCTGCGCGCGCCAGCTGTACCTGTTCAGCAGCCGTATCGAGCAACCGGGCGCGGCCGAACGTGCAGCGGCGCTGTTCCGCTCGCTGCAAAAACACTTCCACGACGCCGAGCACGGTGGCTGGTTCTACAGCATCGACGCCAACGGCAAGCCGCTGGACCGGCGCAAGGACCTCTACACCCACGCCTTCATCGTGTTCGCTTGCGCTCACTACTGGGGCAAGGTTGGCGAAGGGCTGGTCGAGGCCACGCTCAATGGCGCCCTGGAAGTAATCGCCGAGCAGTTCGCCCGCGATGATGGCCTGTACGAGGCCAGCCTGGGTGAGGACTGGTCGGACCTGGGCAGCGGCCCGCTGCAGAACCCGCAGATGCACCTGGCCGAAGCCTTCCTGCAAGTGCTGGCGGTGCGTGAAGATGAAGAGGCCCGCCAGTCGCTGCTACACCTGTGCGATGGCTTGCAGGCGCAGTTCGTAGAGCCGGTGCACGGCCTGATGCTGGAAAAGCCGCGTGGGGTTGTGGATAACTGGTTCGAGCCTGGCCATCAGTTCGAGTGGTTCTACCTGCTCGACACCTCGCCGCTGCTGCGCGGCACGCCGCTGCATGCCTCCATCAGCCGTGCGTTCGAGTACGCCGAACAATGCGGCGTGAAAGACTCGGCGGTGCTGGCGATGCTGGATGTGGACGGCAAGGTGCTCGACGCCACCCAGCGCATCTGGGCGCAGGCGGAGTATCTGCGGGCGCTGGCACTGCGCTCAGGCAGCGATGAAAAACTACTTGGGCAGTTGCAAGCCCTTGAAGGGCAGTTTCTGCATGAGGGCGGCTGGCATGAGTGCCGGGATGGTAGCGGCGCAGTCAGCCGACACGACATGCCATCTACCACGCCCTATCACTTGGCAACCTGCCTGGATGGTCTACAGCGCCTAATCTGACGCTATCGCGGGGCAAGCCCGCTCCCACGAGCTTGCCCCGCAATCATTCGCGCATCAGCCCTTGGCTGAGCGATCGATCGAGAACCCCGCCCAGTCCTGGCTCACCGGCATCAACTCGAGGCTGTTGATGTTGATGTGTGCCGGTTGGTTGAGGATCCAGAAGATGGTGTCGGCGATATCCTGCGGCTGGATCGGCTCGGCGCCAGCATAAGTGGCGTCGTACTTGGCCTGGTCACCGCCGAAGCGCACCAGCGAGAATTCGCTCTCGCACAAGCCCGGCTCGATATTGCTCACCCGTACACCGGTCCCGCGCAGGTCACAGCGCAGGCTCAGCGAGAACTGGCCGACGAACGCCTTGGTGCCGCCATACACGTTGGCGCCCGGGTACGGGTAGTTGCCCGCCACCGAGCCGACGTTGAGGATCGAGGCGCCGCGGCCATGAGCGATCAGGCGTGGCAGCAGCAGGCGGGTGGTGTACATCAGCCCCTTGATGTTGGTGTCGACCATGGTTTCCCAGTCGTCGAGGCTGCAGTTCTGCGCAGCGTCCACCCCCAGCGCCAGGCCGGCGTTGTTGACCAGGCCCGTCAGTTTGTCGAAGGCCGGGGGCAGGCTGGCGATGGCCGCTTCCATCGCCTGGCGGTCACGCACATCGACTATCAGGCCGTGTACTTCGGTCTTGGCCGACAGCTCCTGGCACAACGCATCCAGGCGCTCCTTGCGCCGACCAGTGAGCACCAGTTTCCAGCCCGCATCGGCGAAACGGCGGGCGGTGGCCTCACCGAAACCGGAAGTCGCGCCAGTGATGAATACGGTGGACGTCATGCTCTTCTCCTTCGCTGTGCATTGCTTTTGGCAGGCCTCGCAGCATGCCCGGCGCAAGCCCTGACGACAACCATTCAAGCACCTGATCAAAAAATGCTCAAAGCCTGGAAAGCCCTGTGTTAGAAGGCCCTGAGCGAGCTATTCGCACCTTATCCACAAGCCTTTCCCCATGGATTGGGGGCAACTCGTCGGTTTTGCGGAACCTTTTGCACAGCCAATGTCCTGTGGAAATCTCTCAGTGATGGCGCAACGCTTTCAACCATGCCGCTTGTGGAGCTCTGTCCAAAGTTTTTACACAGAGTTATCCACAGGAATGCGCTTGTCAGGTACGCGCCGCAGTGCAGCTAAAAAGTGGCGTGAAATCAACCACAAGCCGTACATGATCAAAAAACGTACAAACCCTTGGAGGGCTTGCAATCAAAGGCTCAGAGCGAGGTGCCACCATGTTTTCCACAGGCGGTTCCACATAATCCGTGGAAAGTTTTGTACCTGTGGAAACAAGGGCTTGCGTGGGGGTTGTGGAGTGGTTCTGGAAAGATATGCGACAAGTTGTCCACATCCTGTGGCCTTGCACAATCCCTGTAGGAGCGGCCTTGTGTCGCGAAAGGGCCGCGCAGCGGCCCCAGCGATCTTTGTGACGCCGGGGGCCGCTGGGCGGCCCGTTCGCGGCACAAGGCCGCTCCTACAGAAAAGCGGCGCAAGACAGTTGCCCCGCGATAGCGAACTCAGTGCCCGCCCAGGTAGGCGTTGCGCACTTCCTCGTTAACCAACAGCTCCTGCCCGGTCCCGGTCATGCGAATCTGCCCGTTGACCATCACGTAGGCGCGGTCCGACAGCTTCAACGCATGGTTGGCGTTCTGCTCGACGAGGAAGATGGTCATGCCGGTCTGCGCCAGCTCCCGCAACGTGGCGAAGATCTGTTTGACCACGATCGGCGCCAGCCCCAGCGAGGGCTCGTCGAGCAACAGCAGCTTGGGCCGGCTCATCAATGCCCGGGCGATGGCGAGCATCTGCTGCTCGCCACCGGACATGGTCATCGCCCGCTGGTTACGCCGCTCCTTGAGCCTGGGGAACAGCTCGAACATGCGCTGCATGTCCTCGTCGGCATATTTGTTGCCAATCGGGATGGTGCCCATCATCAGGTTTTCCTCGACCGTCATGTCGGGGAACACCCGGCGCCCTTCCGGGGATTGGGCGATGCCGTTGGAGGCGATGTAGTGCGACGACTTGCGGGTGATGTCGGTGCCGCGGTAGACGATCTGCCCGGAGGCCGCCCGTGGCTGGCCGAAGATCGACATCAAAAGCGTGGACTTGCCAGCACCGTTGGCGCCGATCAGGCTCACCGTCTCACCCTCGTTGATGTGCATCGAGACTTTCTTCAGGGCCTGGATCGGCCCGTAGAACACGTCCAGGTCCTTCAGTTCAAGAATGGGTGCACTCATACTAGTTCCTCTTCGTCGGCACCCAGGTAGGCGGCGATCACCGTCGGGTTGTGGCGGATATCCTGCGGCGCGCCTTCGGCGATCACGTTGCCGTGGTCAAGCACGACGATGTGGTCGGAGATGCTCATGACCATGCCCATGTCATGTTCGATCAGCACCACGGTGATGTCGTGCTCGTCACGCAGCACGCGGATCATGCGGCTGAGCGCCTCGGTTTCCTGCGGGTTGAGGCCGGCAGCCGGTTCGTCCAGGCAGATGATCTTCGGCCGCGTGCACATGGCCCGGGCGATCTCCAGGCGGCGCTGCTGGCCGTAGGAGAGCTCACCGGCCAAGCGGTTGGCGCAATCCACCAGGTCGACCACCTCCAGCCAGTAGAACGCATGGTCCAGGGCGTCGCTCTCGGCCTTGCGGTAGGCGGGGGTGTTGAGCACGCCGGCCAGCAGGTTGCGGTTGACCCACATGTGCTGGGCCACCAGCAGGTTCTCCACCACCGACATTTCCTTGAACAGGCGAATGTTCTGGAAGGTACGGGCCAGGCCTGCGCGGTTGACCAGATGGGTGCCGCCGAACATCTTGTAGTACACACGGTTGGCAAAACGCGCCGGCGAGACGAAGTCCGCCGCGCGGAAGCGCTCGCCCAGCAACTGGATGACGTTGGTGGTGTTGCCGCGCACGTTCAGCTCGATGCGCCCGCCGCTGGCCTTGTAGAAGCCGGTGAGGCAGTTGAACACCGTGGTCTTGCCGGCGCCGTTGGGGCCGATCAGGGCGAAGATCTGGTTGCGCTTCACTTTCAGGCTGACATCGCTGAGCGCCTTGATCCCACCGAACTGCATCATCAGGTTGTCGACCGACAGAATGATTTCGTCGCTCATGGCGCCACTCCTTTACGCGGGACCACACCGGTACGGCTGATGCGGATCAGCCCCCGCGGTCGCCAGATCATCATCAGCACCATCAGCACACCGAACAGCAGCACCCGGTATTCCGAGAAACTGCGCAGCAGCTCGGGGGCCACGGTCAGCACGAAGGCGGCGATCACCACGCCCACGGTCGACCCCATGCCGCCAAGGACGACGATGGCAAGAATGAGCGCGGACTCGAAGAAGGTGAACGACGACGGGTTGACGAAGCCCTGGTAGGTGGCGAAGAACACACCGGCCAGGCCTGCGGTCGATGCACCGAGGGTGAACGCCGAGAGCTTGACCAGTACATGGTTAAGGCCCATCGAGCGGCACGCGATCTCGTCTTCGCGCAACGCCTCCCAGGCGCGGCCCACTGGCATGCGGGTCAGCCGGTGCTTGACGTACAGCACCGCCAGCACCACCAGGAACAGCACCGCGTAGATGAACACGAACTTCAGGTTGGCGTTGTATTCGAAGCCGAAGAACTCGTGGATCGGCACCCCGCCGTCCTTGGCCCGGCGGCCGAATTCCAAGCCGAAGAACGTTGGCGAAGGCGCCGGCATGCCGTTCGGGCCACCGGTGAACGACAGCCAGTTGTTCAGCACCAGGCGGATGATTTCACCGAAGCCCAGGGTGACGATGGCCAGGTAGTCACCGTGCATCCGCAACACCGGAAAGCCCAGGATGCACCCCGCCAGCGCGGCGGCGATGGCCGCCAGCGGCAGCACGCTCCAGAAACCCAGCCCCAGGTACTGGTAGCCCAGCGCCAGGCCGTAGGCGCCGATGGCGTAGAACGCAACGTAGCCGAGGTCGAGCAGGCCGGCCAGGCCCACCACGATGTTAAGGCCCAGGCCCAGCAACACGTAGATCAGCCCGAGGATGACCACGGTGAGCAGGTACTTGTTGGCGAACACCGGGAACACGATGGCAATGACGATCAGCGCCGGGATGATGTAGCGCAGCCGCGACTTGTAGTTCGGCGCCAGCACGTGCACGCCCGAACCCCCACTGTCGAAGCCCTGGAGCATGCGCACACCGGTGCCGGTCTGCAGGAACAGGCTGAGCACGAAGCGCCCGACCATCACCCCGCCGACCAGCCAGGCGACGCGCGACGGCTGGGCGTTGAAGCTGTAGCCGTCGAGCACCACGCCGACGACCGGGCCAAACACGATAAGGGCCAGCAGGCCGGCGACGAGGGTCTCCAGCAGGCTGCGTTTGAGATCGAAACCTTTGTTAGCGACAGCAGGGGCAGTATTGGCAGCGGACATGTTCACACCTTAGCCACGAGCGGGCGACCCAGCAGGCCTTGGGGACGGAAGATGAGGATCATCACCAGCAGCGAGAAGCTGAACACGTCCTTGTAGTCGGAGTTGATCAAGCCGGAGAACAGCGACTCGGAGATCCCCAGGATGATCCCGCCGAGCATGGCGCCGGGGAGCGAGCCGATACCGCCCAGTACTGCGGCGGTGAAAGCCTTGATGCCGATGATGAAGCCGGCATAGAAGTCGAAGGTGCCGTAGTTCATGGTGATCAACACGCCGGCCAGTGCCGCCATCACCGCGCCGATGACGAACACGTAGGAGATCACCCGGTCGGTGTTGATGCCCAGAATCGAGGCCATCTTGCGGTCTTGTTGCGTGGCGCGGCACATGCGGCCGAGCTTGGTGTACTTGATCACGTAGGTGAGCAGGCCCATGCCGACGAAGGCGGCGACCAGGATGAAGATCTTGGTGTAGGTCAGCTGCACGAAGCCGGTGCCCACTTCGACGCGCATGGCGCCTTCGAGCAACGTGGGTACGCCCTGCTGGCGGGCACCTTGGCTGATCTGCGCGTAGTTCTGCAGGATCAGCGAGATACCGATGGCACTGATGAGCGGTGCCAGACGGGTGGAGTTGCGCAGGGGTTTGTAGGCGATGCGTTCGATGGTGAAGCCGTAAACGCCGGTGACGACGACGGTGAACAACAGCGTGCCGAGCATCAGCAGGGGGAACGACTCGATGCCGAAGTAGGCCAGCAATGCCAGGCTGATCGCCGCGAGGTACGCGGAGATCATGTACACCTCGCCGTGCGCGAAGTTGATCATGCCGATAATGCCATAGACCATTGTGTAGCCGATGGCGATCAGGCCATAGACCGACCCGAGGGTCAGGCCGTTGACCAGTTGCTGCAGGAAAATACCATCCATAACGCAATCTCACCTGATTGAGATTTGCACGAGCGCCGACCACGGCGGGCCACGGATGAAGTGGCCTACCTGGCGCAGAACCGTGCAGATCTACGAGTAAAGACGGGTACCGCGGGGCCGCGGCCCGGGGCTGTGTGCGCCCGGGCCGGGAGCCGTTGTTATTGTTGTTTTTCCAGCTGGTGGTACTTGCCGTCCTTGTCCCACTGGTAGACCACGTAGTCGGAGACGGTCAGGTCGCCCTTGCTGTCCCACTTCTTCTCGCCCATGACGGTCTTGACCGGGTTGGCCTTGAGCCACTTGGCCGCGTCCTCGCCCTTGTTCGACTTGGCGCCGTTGAACGCGGCGGCCAGGGCCTGGACAGAGGCGTAGGCGTACAGGGTATAGCCTTCTGGTTCGGTACCGGCCTTGCGGAACTCCTCCACCACGGCCTTGCTGTCTGGCAGCAGGCGTGGGTCGGCGCCGAAGGTCATGTACACGCCGTTGACGTATTGGGCACCGCCAGCGGTGGCCACCAGTTCGTCGGTGACGATGCCGTCGTCGGACATGAAGGCCACGTCTTTGAGGCCCTGCTCGCGCAGCTGGCGCACCAGCGGGCCGGCTTCAGGGTGCAGGCCGCCGAAGTAGACGACATCGGCACCGGCGGCGCGGATCTTGGTGACCACGGCGCTGAAGTCCTTCTCGCCACGGGTCAGGCCTTCGTACAGCACCGGGGTGACGCCGCGCTTGATCAACTGTGCCTTGGTGGCATCGGCCAGGCCCTGGCCATAGGTGTCCTTGTCGTGCAGCACCACCACCTTCTTGCCCTTGAGCACGTCGACGATGTAGTTGCCGGCGACGATGCCCTGCTGGTCGTCGCGGCCGCACATGCGGAACATCGCCGACAGGCCGCGCTCGGTGACCTGCGGGTTGGTGGAACCCGGGGTGATGGCGATCACGCCGGCCTCGTCGTACACCTCGGAGGCGGGGATGGTGTTGGAGGAGCAGAAGTGCCCGACCACGCCGATCACCTTGTCCTGGTCGACCAGGCGGTTGGCCACGGACACGGCCTGCTTGGGCTCGCACGCATCATCGCCTTTGACCAGGATGATCTTCTCGCCGTTGACGCCGCCGGCGGCGTTGATCTTGTCGGCCGCTGCCTGCGCACCTTTCATGTATTGCTCGCCAAACGCTGCGTTGGCCCCGGTCATGGGGCCCGCTACACCGATCTTGACGTCGGCCTGAACATACGAAGAAACACCCAGTGCAGTGGCGACTGCCAGTGCCAGGAAACCTTTCTTGTAAAACGTCTGCGACATGAGGTGGTGCTCCTAGAGTTTTTTTGATTGGCACTACAACTTCTCAGCCCTGTGCTCCGAGCAAGGGCCGTGCCATTGGTTTTGTCTTCCGGGAAAACACACGGCAAGGGGTGAAACGAGGCGACCGGCGGCCTTTTCTTTATTGAGCGTGCAACCGTCTGCGATGCGGTGATCGCCACCGACACGCCTAGACAAGGAGCAACCACCTGGTGCCATCATTGCAACCCTGGCAAGTGTTTACGTGCAACCGCCCTGTAACAGCGGACGTCACCGAACTGCACACCGCTGGTGCGCGACTGCTACAGGCGGCACCCTTTCAAGGCTAGCTGGTGCGGGCGTAAATGCCTGTTTCACCTGAGGCGGCCCTATCGCGGGGCAAGCCCGCTGCCACGGATACCCCTCCATCTGTGGGAGCGGGCTTGCCCCGCGATCTGGCACAATACCGGCCATTGCCCGCTTTGGAGCTTCCCCCTGATGAGCGAGAGCGCATTCGCCGAGCGCATCGTGCACAACCTGCTCGACACCGATTTCTACAAACTGACGATGATGCAGGGCGTGCTGCACAACTACCCCGACGCTGACGTGGAATGGGAGTTTCGCTGCCGCAATGGCGAGGACCTGCGCCCCTATCTCGGCGAGATCCGCAACCAGCTCGAGCTGCTCAGCGAGCTGACCCTGGATGATGGCCAGCTGGCCTTCCTGGAGCGCATCAGTTTCCTCAAGCCCGACTTCCTGCGCTTCTTGCGGCTGTTCCGCTTCAACCTGCGCTACATACGCATCGGCATCGAGCATGAGCAGCTGTACCTGCGTATACGCGGCCCCTGGCTGCACGTGATCCTCTTCGAAGTGCCGCTGCTGGCGATCATCAGCGAGGTGCGCAACCGCCACCTGCACCCACGCATGCGCCTGGCCGAGGCGCGCGACCAGCTGTATCGCAAGTTCGACTGGCTACGCGCCCACGCCAGCGACGACGAACTGGCCGAGCTGCAGGTGGCCGACTTCGGCACCCGCCGGCGCTTTTCCAGCCGCGTGCAGGAGGAGGTGGTGCGGGTACTGCGCGATGACTTCCCGGCCCGTTTTGTCGGTACCAGCAACGTCGACCTGGCATGGAAACTGGATATCAAGCCGCTGGGCACCATGGCCCACGAGTGGTTCATGGCCCACCAGCAGCTCGGCCCGCGGCTGATCGACAGCCAGATCGCCGCGCTGGACTGCTGGGTGCGCGAGTACCGCGGCCTGCTGGGCATCGCCCTGACCGATTGCATCACCATGGATGCCTTCCTGAGGGACTTCGACCTGTACTTCGCCAAGCTGTTCGACGGTTTGCGTCACGACTCCGGCGAGCCGGTGGCCTGGGCCGAGAAGGCCATCGCCCACTACCAGAAGCTGGGCGTGGACCCGATGACCAAGACCCTGGTGTTCTCCGACGGCCTGAACCTGACCCGTTCGCTGGAAATCTTCCGCGCCCTGCGCGGGCGCATCAACGTCAGCTTTGGCATCGGCACCAACCTGACCTGCGACATCCCTGGTGTGGCGCCGATGAGCATCGTGCTTAAAATGACCGACTGCAACGGCTCGCCAGTGGCGAAGATCTCCGACGAAGCCGCCAAGACCCAGTGCCGCGACGAGAACTTCGTCGCCTACATGCGTCACGTATTCAAAGTCCCCAGCAAGGAGTAACCCATGCAAGCCGTTCAGCAAGAGATTGCCCAGGCGCTCAAGGTGCAGCCGCCGTTCGCCGATGCTGCCGCCCTCGAGCAGGAAGTGGCCCGGCGCGTGGCGTTCATCAAGGACTGCCTGGCCAACGCCCGGCTCAAGACCCTGGTGCTGGGTATCAGCGGCGGTGTCGACTCGCTGACCGCCGCCCTGCTCGCCCAGCGCGCCGTCAACGAGCTGCGCCGCGAGACTGGCGACAAGGCCTACACCTTCATCGCCGTGCGCCTGCCTTACCACGTGCAGCACGACGAGCACGACGCCCAGGCCTGCCTGGACGTGATCAAGGCCGATGAAGTGCACACCGTCGATATCGCCCCGGCCGTGAAAGCGCTGGCCGCCGAAGTGGTGGAGCTGAAGGACGGCTCACCGACGCTGGTGGACTTCGTCGTCGGCAACGTCAAGGCACGTACGCGCATGGTCGCCCAGTACACCATCGCCGGCGCGCGCGCGGGCCTGGTGATCGGAACCGACCACGCCGCCGAGGCGGTGATGGGCTTCTTTACCAAGTTCGGAGATGGGGCCTGTGACCTGGCGCCGCTGAGCGGGCTGGTGAAGCACCAGGTGCGAGCCATCGCGCGCAGCTTTGGCGCGCCGGAATCGCTGGTGGAGAAGGTACCGACCGCGGACCTGGAAGACCTGGAGCCGGGCAAGCCGGACGAAGCGTCCCATGGCGTGACCTACCAGCAGATCGATGCGTTCCTGCATGGGCTGCCGGTCGATCAGGCAGCGTTCGACATCATCGTCGCCACCTACCGCAAGACCCAACACAAGCGCGAGCTGCCGTTCGCGCCTTGAAAAGCATCGCGGGCAAGCCCGCTCCCACAGATATGGCGCTGCCCTTGAGCATTGCGCTGTACCTGTGGGAGCGGGCTTGCCCGCGAATGGAGGGCGAAGCCCTCCCTCTCTACAGCCTTACTTGACGATAACCTTGCCCTTCATCATCGAGATGTGGCCCGGGAAGGTGCAGAAGAAGCTGTAGTCGCCACCGGCTTCGAGCTTCGAGGTGTCGAACTTCACTTCGGTTTCTTTCTCAGGCGCGCCGATCATCTTGGTGTGGGCGATGATCGCGGCGTTGTCGGCCTTGATGTAGTCCTTTTCCAGGCCCTGGGACATGCCTTCGGTAGCAATGCCCTGCATGTCGGCGGTCTTGCTGATCACCAGGTTGTGACCCATGACGTTCTTCGGCAGGCTGCCGGAGTGAGTCAGTTTGACGGTGAATTCCTTGCAGCTCTTGTCGACGGTGAATTCCTTGCTGGTGAAGGACATCTGGTCGGTCGAGTCGACAGTTACCGAGCACTCGGCGGCGAAGACGGAGGCGCTGGCGAGGGTCAGCAGGGATACCGCTACAGCTTTCGCAAACATCATGAATCTCCTTGGCAGGGTTTTATCAATTGCGAGACTGCCTGGAATCTGAACGCCCGTCCCTGATATGGGTCAAGGGGTGTCAAGTGGCCAGCCAGTAGATTTGTTCAATGGATTGTATACAACCAATCAAAGTGCACATCATGCCCTCTTAATGGACGATGAGACAACCTCTCAATTAGGAGCAAATGCCATGACATTGAGCAGCATGATGCGCAGCCTGCTTGCGGCCTATGCCTGCGGCGCCGCCGGTGCGGCAGCCTGCGAATTCGCCCGCCCTGAATGATCCCCCTTGGAAGCGACAGGCTTGCGCCGTACCCTGTGCGCGCATGTGAAGGGAGACAAACCATGCCTGTACGTTCCGTTTGTGTTTTCTGTGGTGCCAGCATGGGCGCCAACCCCGCCTACCGTGAAGCCGCCATCGCCCTTGGCCAGGCCATCGCTCGCCGTGGCCTGACGCTGGTCTATGGCGGTGGCGCGGTGGGCCTGATGGGCACCGTCGCCGACGCGGCCATGGCCGCCGGTGGCGAAGTGGTGGGGATCATCCCCGAAAGCCTGATGAACGCCGAGATCGGCCACAAGGGCCTGACCCGCCTGGAAGTGGTGGACGGCATGCACGCACGCAAGGCGCGCATGGCCGAGCTCAGCGATGCCTTCATCGCCCTGCCCGGTGGGCTGGGGACGCTGGAGGAGTTGTTCGAGGTGTGGACCTGGGGCCAGCTGGGGTATCACGCCAAGCCGCTGGGGCTGCTGGATGTGAACGGGTTCTACGAGAAACTGGGTGGGTTCCTCGACCATATCGTCGAGGAAGGTTTCGTACGGCCACAGCACCGGGCGATGCTGTTGCTGGGGCAGCAGCCGGATGAGCTGCTGGAGGGGATGGACCGGTTTGAATCACCGGTATTGCCGAAGTGGGTCGACAAGAAGCCTGATTGAACGCTGAGGGGACCGCTTCGCGGTCCTTTCCGGCCGGTCCGGCGCCCCGGCAAGGCCGCTCCTACAGGGCAATGCGATCTCCTGTAGGAGCGGCCTTGTGTCGCGAAAGGGCTGCAAAGCAGCCCCAAAATGGACCAGTTAACGCGGAATGACGGGCTGGCGCGGCTTCTTGCCCTTGCCGCCACCCTTGGCCGCTTCTTTGCGCTCCTTGGCCGCCTGCTGGTTGCGGGCGAACGCTTCGGCCTTGGCCTTCTCGCGCTTGTCCCACGGCTTGCTGCCATCGCTGGCACGCGGCGGCAGGCCGGTGTGCTGGGTAAGGATCTTCTGGTCCTTGCCCACCTTGTGGCTGCCGGCCGGCGTGGAGTTCTTGCGCCGGGCACTCTGGTAGGTGTCGGTCTGCGGCTGGTGCAGCGGGATCAGCTGGTGCTTGCCCGGGCCGATCAGGTCGGCGCGGCCCATGCGCTCCAGCGCTTCACGCAGCATCGGCCAGCCCTTCGGGTCGTGGTAGCGCAGGAACGCCTTGTGCAGGCGGCGCTGCTCCTCGCTCTTGACGATCTCCACCCCTTCGCTCTTGTAGGTGACCTTGCGCAGCGGGTTCTTGCCCGAGTGGTACATGGCCGTGGCCGAAGCCATGGGCGAAGGGTAGAACGCCTGCACCTGGTCGGCGCGGAAGCCGTTGCCCTTGAGCCACAGGGCCAGGTTCATCATGTCTTCGTCGGTGGTGCCCGGGTGGGCGGCGATGAAGTACGGGATCAGGTACTGCTCCTTGCCCGCCTCTTTCGAGAACTTCTCGAACATGCGCTTGAAGCGGTCGTAGGTGCCGATGCCCGGCTTCATCATCTTGTCCAGCGGGCCACGCTCGGTGTGCTCGGGGGCAATCTTCAGGTAGCCGCCGACGTGGTGGGTGACCAGCTCGCGCACATACTCCGGCGACTCGACGGCCAGGTCGTAGCGCAGGCCCGAGGCGATCAGGATCTTCTTCACCCCCGGCAAGGCGCGGGCCTTGCGGTACAGCTCGATCAGCGAGCTGTGGTCGGTGTTGAGGTTCTCGCAGATGCCCGGGAACACGCACGACGGCTTGCGGCAGTGCTTCTCGATGTCGTGGCTCTTGCAGGCGATGCGGTACATGTTGGCGGTTGGCCCACCGAGGTCGGAGACCACGCCGGTGAAGCCTGGCACCTTGTCACGCATCTCTTCGATTTCGTGCAGGATCGACTCGTGGGAGCGGTTCTGGATGATCCGACCTTCGTGCTCGGTGATCGAGCAGAAGGTGCAACCACCAAAGCAGCCACGCATGATGTTGACCGAGAAACGGATCATCTCGTAGGCCGGGATGCGCTCCTTGCCGTAGGCCGGGTGCGGGATGCGCGCGTAGGGCATGCCGAACACGTAGTCCATTTCTTCGGTGGTCATGGGGATGGGTGGCGGGTTGAACCACACATCCACCTCACCGTGCTTCTGCACCAGGGCGCGGGCGTTACCCGGGTTGGTCTCCAGGTGCAGCACGCGGTTGGCGTGGGCATAGAGCACTGGGTCGTTGCGCACCTTCTCGAACGACGGCAGGCGGATCACCGACTTCTCGCGGGTAATCTGCGGGCTGTCGAGGATCTGCACCACCTTGGCTTCGTTCGGGTCTTCCTGCTCGCCCTTGGCCTGCTCGATGGCGCAGGCCTGGGTGTCCTGGGTGTTGACGTAAGGGTTGATGATCTTGTCGACCCGGCCCGGGCGGTCGATACGGGTGGAGTCGATCTCGTACCAGCCTTGCGGCGTGTCGCGGCGGATGAACGCCGTGCCGCGCACGTCGGTGATCTGTTCGATGTGCTCGCCCTGGGACAGGCGCTGGGCAACCTCGACGATGGCCCGCTCGGCGTTGCCGTACAGCAGGATATCGGCGCTGGCGTCCACCAGGATCGAGTGGCGAACCTTGTCCTGCCAGTAGTCGTAGTGGGCGATGCGGCGCAGCGAGGCCTCGATGCCGCCGAGCACGATCGGCACGTGCTTGTAGGCTTCCTTGCAGCGCTGGCTGTACACCAGGCTGGCGCGGTCCGGGCGTTTGCCGGCCAGACCGCCGGGGGTGTAGGCGTCGTCGGAACGAATCTTCTTGTCCGCGGTGTAGCGGTTGATCATCGAGTCCATGTTGCCGGCCGCGACGCCAAAGAACAGGTTCGGCTCGCCCAGCTTCATGAAGTCGTCTTTGGACTGCCAGTTCGGCTGGGCGATGATGCCCACCCGGAAGCCCTGGGCTTCGAGCAGGCGGCCGATGATGGCCATGCCGAACGACGCGTGGTCGACGTAAGCGTCACCGGTCACGATGATGATGTCGCAGGAATCCCAGCCGAGCTGATCCATCTCCTCCCTGCTCATCGGCAGGAACGGCGCTGGCCCGAAGCATTCGGCCCAGTACTTGGGATAGTCGTAGAGTGGTTTGGCTGCTTGCATGTCAGTGACCGGTTTTGTTGTGCAGGGAAATCGCGGGCGCGGAATATAGCACAAATTTTGACCAAATCCGACGGTGGTGGTCGGATTCATGTGGTACCTGTAACGTCCCAATCGCCGGCAAGCCGGCTCCCACAAGGTCATCGCTGCATCAGGGATGGCACGGTCCCTGTGGGAGCCGGCTTGCCGGCGATTGGGGCTCGAGGGGTACGCTTACTCGTCGTCGTCGAAGTTGTACATGCCCGGCGCGAGGTTCTCGAAGCGGGTGTACTTGCCGATGAACGCCAGGCGGATGAAGCCGATGGGGCCGTTACGCTGCTTGCCGATGATGATCTCGGCCACACCCTTGTGCTCGGTCTCGGGGTGATACACCTCGTCGCGGTAGACGAACATGATCACGTCGGCGTCCTGCTCGATCGCTCCGGATTCACGCAGGTCGGAGTTGACCGGGCGCTTGTTGGGGCGCTGCTCGAGGGAGCGGTTGAGCTGCGACAGGGCGATGACCGGGCAGTTGAATTCCTTGGCCAGGGCTTTCAACGAGCGGGAGATTTCGGAGATCTCGTTGGTACGGTTGTCGCCGGCCGACCCCGGGATCTGCATCAGCTGCAGGTAGTCGACCATGATCATGCCGATCTCGCCGTGCTCACGAGCCAGGCGGCGGGTGCGCGCACGCATTTCCGAAGGGCTGATGCCGGCGGTGTCGTCGATGAACAGCTTGCGGTCGTTGAGCAGGTTCACCGCTGAAGTCAGGCGCGGCCAGTCATCGTCGTCCAGCTGGCCGGAACGCACCTTGGTCTGGTCGATGCGCCCCAGCGACGAAAGCATACGCATGATCAGCGATTCGCCGGGCATCTCGAGGGAGAACACCAGCACCACCTTGTCACTGCGCAGTACCGCGTTCTCCACCAGGTTCATGGCGAAGGTGGTCTTGCCCATCGATGGACGGCCGGCAACGATGATCAGGTCGGCAGCCTGCAGGCCGCTGGTCTTCTCGTCGAGGTCGGTGTAGCCGGTGGAGACACCGGTAATGTCGCTGTCGGAGTTGAACAGTGTGTCGATGCGGTCGATGGCCATGGTCAGCAGCTCGTTGACCCCCACCGGGCCGCCGGTCTTCGGCCGTGCCTCGGCGATCTGGAAGATCTGCCGCTCGGCATCGTCGAGGATCTCTTCGGCGTTGCGGCCCTGTGGGTTGAAGGCATTGTCGGCGATGTCGGTGCTGATGCTGATCAGCTGGCGCAGCGTGGCCCGCTCGCGAATGATCGCGGCGTAGGCCTTGATGTTGGCCACCGACGGGGTGTTCTTGGCCAGCTCGGCCAGGTAGGCCAGGCCGCCGACCTGGGTGGACACGCCTTCCTTGTCCAACTGCTCGTGCAGCGTCACCACGTCGAACGGCTGGTTGGCGTCGACCAGCTTGTGGATGGCACGGAAGATCAGGCGGTGGTCATGCCGGTAGAAGTCGCCGTCCGACACCTGGTCCAGCACCCGCTCCCAGGCATTGTTGTCCAGCATCAGGCCACCGAGCACGGCCTGTTCGGCCTCGATGGAATGCGGCGGCACCTTCAGGGCAGCGGTTTGCAGGTCGAGCTGTTCGGAGGTGGTGATCTCGTTCATGGCCACGCAAAATTCTGGGGATACGAAAAAGACAAAGGGCACGGCCTGCAAGACAGGACCGTGCCCGATGTTAACCGGCAAGCCCGCGAGGGGCTAGCCAGTCAGCGCAGCTTAGGCAGCTACGACAACCACGCGTACGGTGGCTTCAACGTCGCTGTGCAGGTGCACGGCTACGTCGTATTCGCCAACCTGACGGATGGTGCCGTTCGGCAGACGAACTTCAGCCTTGGCCACTTCAACGCCGGAGGCGGTCAGGGCGTCAGCGATGTCGTGGGTGCCGATCGAACCGAACAGCTTGCCTTCGTCGCCAGCGGTGGCAGTGATGGTCACTTCCAGCTCGGCCAGTTGGGCAGCGCGGCTTTCAGCCGATGCTTTCTTGTCTGCTGCGGCTTTTTCCAGCTCGGCGCGGCGCTCTTCGAACGCGGCCAGGTTGGCGGCGTTGGCAACGGTGGCCTTGCCGAACGGCAGCAGGAAGTTACGGCCGTAACCAGCCTTAACGTTTACTTTGTCGCCCAGGTTGCCCAGGTTGGCGACTTTTTCCAGCAGGATCAGTTCCATTTGGTAAAACCTCTTAACTTTTAACCTTCACCGTTCGCGGAGTCGTCACCCTGTGAAGGGGACTTGCGACCGCGAAAATCAATCAGGCTGTCGACAATGGCCAAAACCACGAGCAACGGATACATCAGCTGCATGAGCAGCGGTAGCGTCACGTACATCCCCACCAGCCAGAAGCCGGCGAGTCGCCCCTGTGCCACCAGCCCATGCATCAGGGCGATGGCTGCCAGGAGCAGCACCAGGCTGGACGCCGATGCCAGCACGATGAACTGCGGCCCGAGAAACGGACCCAGCACCATCAGCGACACCAAGGCCAGCATGGCGGCTTTCGGTAGCCTCAGTTCGCGAAACTCGCGGCCGAAACCACCGGGGTTGTACAACGCCGCTTGCCAGTAACGCGCCAGCATCAACGCCAGCACACTGAACAACTGCAGCATCACTGCACTGGAAGCGACCAACAGCGGGCCGATCAGCTCACCGGAAATAACCGGCTTGCCCTCGAACTGCGGCAGGGCTTTTTCAAGCGCCTGGGCCAGCACCGCGAAGGTGTCGCCCATTACCGCACCCAGGATGAGGCTGTACAGCAGGCCCAGCACGATGCTTGACAGCAGGACCCGGGGCCAGCCGTGCTCGGCGCGCAACATCGCGGCCAGCCCCAGCGTCCCAAGGAACACCAGCAAGGTGCTCGGCTCGCCGAATGCCCACATGGCCACGCCAGGCAAAAGGCCCCAGGCGATGACCGATGACGCATCCTTGAACCCGCGCCGCAGGAGCACCAGGCTCCCGGCGGCGGCACTCAACCAGAACAGCAGCGGCAGTACCGCGCTGATGACCACCACGAGGATGGCCTGCACACGACCGCGCATGATGAAACTTGCCAACGCTCGCATGCCTATCCCTTGCTACTTAGTCGACGACCCGGTCTCAGCGGCCGTGGCTGTCGGTGTAGGGCAGCAGGGCCAGGAAGCGGGCGCGCTTGATAGCGGTAGCCAGCTGACGCTGATAACGAGCTTTGGTACCGGTGATGCGGCTTGGAACGATCTTGCCGGTTTCGGATACGTAAGCTTTCAGGGTGTTGAGATCTTTGAAGTCGATCTCTTTCACGTCTTCAGCAGTGAAGCGGCAGAATTTACGACGACGGAAGAAACGTGCCATGTGATTGGCTCCTCAAGAAGGTCCGTGGATTACTCGTCAGCGTTGTCGCTGTTGTCGCTGTCGTTGCTGTCGTCGCCATCGGCGCCATCAGCATTGTCAGGACGTTCACGACGCTCACGGCGCTCGCTGCGGTTCTCTTCGGCCTTGAGCATCTCGGACGGGCCGGTAACGGCTTCGTCACGACGGATGACCAGGTTACGGATCACGGCATCGTTGTAGCGGAAGTTGTCTTCCAGCTCGGCGAGAGCTTTGCCGGTGCACTCAACGTTCAGCATCACGTAGTGAGCCTTGTGAACATTGTTGATTGCGTAGGCCAGCTGACGACGGCCCCAGTCTTCCAGGCGGTGGATCTTGCCACCATCTTCTTCGATCAGCTTGGTGTAACGCTCAACCATGCCGCCGACTTGCTCGCTCTGGTCCGGGTGAACCAGGAAGATGATTTCGTAATGACGCATGAATGCTCCTTACGGGTTAGTAGTCTGCCAGCGAATCTGGTCAGACAAGGAGTGAATGACACTGTATGTCTTGCCACGGAGGGGAGACGCATGCGCGCCTGCCAGCTCGGCAAGGGGCGCAATTGTAGAGAAGGCCGGGGGGACAAGCAAGGTGATTGGCGAATATTTGAACAGCCTGAAACATATTCGAAGGCTGTTCAAGCCCCTTCGCGGGCAAGCCCGCTCCCACAGGTACTGCGCCGCCTTCAAGGGCGACGATAGTCCTGTGGGAGCGGGCTTGCCCGCGAAGAGGTCGGTACAGGCTTTCGCTCAGCGCTTGGCCTGGCGCTGACGCACGGCCTCGAACAGGCAAACGCCAGTGGCCACCGAGACGTTCAGGCTGCTGACGCTACCGCCCATCGGCAGTTTGACCAGGAAATCGCAGTGCTCGCGGGTCAGGCGGCGCATGCCCTTGCCTTCGGCGCCCATGATCATCACCAGCGGACCGGTCAGGTCCTGCTGGTAGATTTCCTGTTCGGCCTCGCCAGCGGTACCGACCACCCACAGCCCACGCTGCTGGAGCTTTTCCAGCGTGCGGGCGAGGTTGGTCACGGCGACCAGCGGGATCACTTCAGCGGCGCCGCAGGCGACCTTGCGCACCACGGCGGTCAAGCTCGCCGACTTGTCCTTGGGGATCACCACCGCGGTGGCGCCCGCAGCATCGGCGGTGCGCAGGCAGGCGCCGAGGTTGTGCGGGTCGGTGACACCGTCGAGCACCAGGATCAGCGGCGGGGTTTCAGTGCGCTCGAGCAACTCCTCGAGCATCAGTTCGCCCCATACCTGGCTCGGGCTCACCTCGGCGACCACGCCCTGGTGCACGCCCTCGACCCAGGTATCGAGCTCGCGACGCTCAGCCTGGCCGACTTGGACGCGGTGCTGCGCGGCCAGCTCGAGCAAGGCCTGGATGCGTGGCTCGCTACGCCCTTCGGACAGCCAGATCTGCTTGACCCGCTTGGGGTGGTGTTGCAGCAGTGCCTGGACGGCATGCACGCCGTAGATCTTTTCCAACTGACTCATGGCTTGCTCTTGCCCTTGCGTGGCGCACCGGACTTCGACGGGCCTTTGCGATGCTTGGTCTTGCCCGATGCCTTGGCGCCCTTCTCCGGCTTGCTGGTGGCATTGCCGCCGTGGCGCGCCTCGCTCATCAGCGCTTTCTTCATTTCGCGGCTCTTGCGCACCTCGGCGTTACGCTGCACCGCGTCCTTGGGGAAGTACGCATCGGCGGTTTCGCCTTTGCGGCTGCGCGGCTTGGGCGAGATCTTCGCTTCGGTTGCCGGCGCAGGCTCTGGCGCGGCCTTGCCAGCACTGGCAGCCGACTTGCGGCCAACCGGGGCATTGACGGTCGCTTCGGACATCTCGAAATCGATCTTGCGCTGCTCGAGGTCGACACGCATGACCTTGACCTCGACCGTGTCGCCGAGGCGGAAGCTGCGGCCGCTGCGCTCACCAGACAGGCGGTGGTGCACCGGGTCGAAGTGGTAGTAGTCACCCGGCAGGGCACTGACGTGCACCAGGCCTTCGACATAGATGTCGGTCAGCTCGATGAACAGGCCGAAACCGGTCACCGCGGTGATCACACCGGGGAAGGTCTCACCGACGCGATCACGCATGTACTCGCACTTGAGCCAGTTGACCACGTCGCGGGTGGCCTCGTCGGCACGGCGCTCGGTCATCGAGCACTGCTCGCCCATCTGCTCCAGCGCGCTCTCGTCGTAGGGGTAGATGCGGGCCTTGGGGATGCTCATGGCACCAGCACGTTTGACGTGCGGGGTGTCCATCTTCGAGCGGATCACGCTGCGAATGGCACGGTGCACCAGCAGGTCCGGGTAGCGGCGGATCGGCGAGGTGAAGTGGGTGTAGGCCTCGTAGTTCAGGCCAAAGTGGCCGTTGTTCTCGACGCTGTACACCGCCTGGCTCAGCGAGCGCAGCATGACGGTCTGGATCAGGTGGAAATCCGGGCGCCCGGCGATGCTCGCCAGCAGGGCTTGGTAGTCCTTGGGCGACGGATCCTTGCCCTTGTGCAGGCTCAGGCCCAGCTCGCCGAGGAAGGCGCGCAGTTTTTCCAGGCGCTCCGGCGGCGGGCCATCGTGCACACGGTACAGCGACGGCACATTGTGCTTTTGCAGGAACTCGGCGGTGGCGACGTTGGCCGCCAGCATGCATTCCTCGATCAGCTTGTGGGCGTCGTTGCGCACGGTCGGGCGAATTTCGTCGATCTTGCGGTCTTCACCGAAGATGATCCGGGTTTCCTGGGTTTCGAAGTCGATCGCGCCACGGGTGTGACGGGCCTCCACCAGCACCTTGTACAGCGCGTAGAGGTTCTTCAGGTCCGGCACCACCGCGCTGTACTCCTCGCGCAGCGCCTTGCCCTCACGGGTGCGGGCGTGCTCGAGCATGCTGCTGACCTTGTTGTAGGTCAGGCGTGCGTGGGAGTGGATCACCCCTTCGTAGAACTGGTAGTCGACCATCTGCCCGGCTTTGTTGATGGTCATCTCGCAGACCATGGCCAGGCGATCGACATGCGGGTTCAGCGAGCACAGGCCGTTGGACAGTTCCTCAGGCAGCATCGGGATCACGCGCTCGGGGAAGTACACCGAGTTGCCGCGCTGCTGCGCTTCGACGTCCAGGGCCGAGCCCAGGCGTACGTAGCTGGACACGTCGGCGATCGCCACGTACAGGCGCCAGCCACCGGAGAACAGGCGCAGCTTGCCCAGGGGCTCGCAATAGACGGCGTCGTCGAAGTCGCGGGCGTCTTCACCGTCGATGGTGACGAACGGCAGGTGACGCAGGTCGATGCGCTTCTCTTTGTCCTTCTCTTCGACTTCGGAGCGGAACTTGCGCGCTTCCTTGATCACGTCCTGCGGCCAGACATGCGGGATGTCGTAGCTGCGCAGGGCGATGTCGATTTCCATGCCCGGCGCCATGTAGTTGCCGATCACTTCGATGACGTCGCCCTGCGGCTGGAAGCGCGGGGTTGGCCAGTGGGTGATCTTGATCGACACGAACTGGCCGATCTTGGCACCGCCGTTGCGCCCGGCGGTCACCAGCACTTCCTGCTGGATCTTCGGGTTGTCCGGGGTCACGTAGCCGATGCCACCTTCTTCGAAATAGCGGCCGACCACGCTTTCGTGGGCGCGGGAGATGACCTCGACCAGCACGCCTTCGCGGCGGCCACGGCGGTCGACACCTGAAACCCGGGCCAGGCCACGGTCGCCGTCGAACACCAGGCGCATCTGTGAGGGGCTGAGGAACAGGTCCTCGCTGCCGTCGTCGGGGATGAGGAAACCGAAGCCGTCGCGGTGGCCGGACACGCGGCCGCAGATCAGGTCGAGCTTGTCTACCGGGGCATAGGTGCCACGCCGGGTATAGATGAGCTGGCCATCACGCTCCATGGCGCGCAGGCGGCGGCGCAGGGCTTCGATCTGGTCTTCTTCATAAAGACCGAATTCTTCGGCCAGCTGTTCGCGGGCAGCCGGTTCGCCACGGTCGGCGAGGCGCTGCAGGATCAGCTCACGGCTGGGAATGGGGTTATCGTATTTTTCCGCTTCGCGAGCGGCCTCGGGATCGAGGGATTGCCAATCGGCCATCAGAAGGGGTTCACCTTGGGGTATATAGATATGAATTCTGGCATAGGCGTATTGAAACCGGAAATGTCAGCCTTGGACAGCCCCACCGCAGCGTCAGCCGAGCAGTAATAGGCCAGCGGAATCAACAAGTTGAATTTTTTGAAATTTTTTTCGCTCGGGGGCTTTACAGCCTCCAGGACCGCCCGTATAGTGCGCACCACAACGACGGACAACCCCGAAGTTGTAGTAGAGATGAACGGCGCTGTAAAGCATCTTGTAATCTCGAATGTGTGCCCAGGTGGCGGAATTGGTAGACGCGCTGGTTTCAGGTATCAGTGACTTAACGGTCGTGGAAGTTCGAGTCTTCTCCTGGGCACCAATGATTTTCCGGTAATAGATGACCAAGGATCTATTACCACTGTGTGAAAGCGAACGATGGTCGCCTTCAACAGATGATGCAAAGCTTTGCCCAGGTGGCGGAATTGGTAGACGCGCTGGTTTCAGGTATCAGTGACTTAACGGTCGTGGAAGTTCGAGTCTTCTCCTGGGCACCATACAAAAACCCACTAGCTTGCTAGTGGGTTTTTTCTTGCCTGCGTTTTTTATCGCCCGTGTCAAAAGCGACGCGATCGACGTAGGAGCCGGCCTTGCCGGCGAACACCGGCGCAGCCGGCACCCTCCTCCGCGACGCCTGGTTCGCCAGCAAGGCTGGCTCCTACGGTTTGCGTAGCGACGCGATCCGCGCCAATCCATGAATTTCCCGTCATGCGCCCATTTGAGAAACGATTTCGTTTACCATTGTTTCCAAATATGTAGCCGTAAGCGAGGAAGTACCCGCATGACGATCCGCCCGCAACCGCTGATGCGCACCCTGGCCGCCGCCGTGCTGAGCCTGGTGATCGGCGCCCCGGCCGCCCTGGCAGACGCACCGGTCACGCTGACCCTGTACAACGGTCAGCACAAGGAGATCGGCGAGGCCATCGCCAAGGCCTACGAGGCCAAGACCGGCATCCATATCAATATCCGCAAGGGCAGCAGCAACCAGCTGGCCAGCCAGATCATCGAGGAAGGCGAGCGCTCGCCGGCCGACATCATCTACACCGAAGAGTCGCCGCCGCTGAACAACCTGGGCGAACTGGGCCTGCTGGCGAAGATCGACGACGCCACCCTGGACATGCTGCCCAAGGAATACGTGGGCGCCAACGGCACCTGGATGGGCGTCACCGCCCGCACCCGCGTGGTGGTGTACAACCCGAAGAAGATCGACGAGAAAGACCTGCCCACCACGGTGATGGACTTCGCCGACCCCGAGTGGGAAGGCCGCGTCGGCTACGTGCCCACCAGCGGTGCCTTCCAGGAACAGGCCGTGGCCATCCTCAAGCTGCACGGGCGCGAGGCCACCGAAGAGTGGCTGACCGGCCTGAAGGCCTTCGGCAAGACCTACACCAACAACATGGTCGCCTTGAAGGCCGTGGAAAAAGGTGAAGTCGCCGCCGTGCTGGTGAACAACTACTACTGGTACGCCCTGGAGCGCGAGCGCGGCAAGCTCGACTCCAAGCTGTACTACCTGGCCGACGGCGACGCCGGCAACCTGGTGACCATCTCCGGCGCCGGCGCGGTCAAGGCCAGCAAGCACCCGAAAGAGGCCCAGGCCCTACTTAACTGGATGGCCAGCGAAGAAGGCCAGCGCGTGATCACCCAGACCACCGCCGAATATCCGCTGCACAAGGGCATGGTTTCGGACCGCGGCCTCAAGCCGTTCGAGGAGTTGCGCCCGCCGAAGATCTCGCCGGCGGACCTGGGCAATGCCGAGGAAGCCATCGAGCTGGAACGTGAGGTTGGCCTGCTCTGATGACCGCCGCCCTGCCCTCCCCCGCCTTGTCGCGCTTCGTGCCCAAGCGCAGGCGCCCGTCCATCTGGGTGGTGCTGCCGGTGCTGTTCCTGGTGGCGATGAGCCTGTTGCCGCTGCTGTATGTCGGGCTCAAGGCCTGGGAAGCCGGCTGGCATGAAGCCTTGCGCCTGCTGTGGCGCCCGTTCGTTTGGGGGCTGCTGCGCAACACCCTGCTGCTGATGGCCGGTGTCACCGTGCTTTGCCTGGTGGTCGGCGTAGCCCTGGCCTGGCTGCTGGAGCGCAGCGACCTGCCAGGTCGGCGCCTGTGGGGCGTGGTGCTGTGCTTGCCGTTCGCCGTGCCGTCGTTCGTCAGCAGCTTCACCTGGGTGTCGCTGAGCTCGGACTTCGAAGGGCTGGGCGGGGCGATCCTGGTGATGGCGCTGTCCAAGTACCCGCTGGTGTTCCTGCCGGTGGCCGCCACCTTGCGCAATCTCGACACCGCCCTGGAAGAATCGGCGCGCACCCTGGGCTGCAGCCGCTGGGGCGTGTTCGGCAAGATCACCCTGCCCCTGTTGTGGCCGTCGATGCTCGGCGGCGGGCTGCTGATCGCCCTGCACATGCTGGTGGAGTTCGGTGCCCTGTCGATCCTCGGGCTGCAGACCTTCACCACGGCGATCTACCAGCAGTTCGAGCTGGAGTTCAGCAATGCCAACGCCGCCATGCTTTCGGCGGTGCTGCTGGCGCTGTGCCTGATGATGCTGTGGCTGGAGCTGCGAGTGCGCGGCAAGGCCCGTCATGTGCGAATCGGCCAGGGCGTGGCGCGCCGCGCGCAGCCGGTGCAGCTCAAAGCCTGGATGCCGTTGGGGCAGTTGTTCTGCCTGGCCCTGGCAGTGCTGGGCAGCGGCATCCCGCTGGCGATGCTCGGGTACTGGCTCAGCGTGGGTTCGTCGGCGGCCTTCCCAGTGGCGGCCATCGGCAAGGCCCTGCTCACCTCGCTGTCGGTGTCGCTGGGCGGCGCTGGCTTCTGTGTGCTGCTGGCGCTGCCGATCAGCTTCCTGGTGGTGCGCTACAAGGGGCGCCTGGCGATCTGGGCCGAGCGCCTGCCCTACCTGCTGCATGCCCTGCCGGGCCTGGTGATCGCGCTGACCCTGGTGTTCTTCGCCCTGCATTACGTGCCGGCGCTGTATCAGACCACCGCGCTGCTGATCCTGGCCTATGCGCTGCTGTTCCTGCCGCTGGCCCAGTCGCCGGTGCGCACGGCGCTGAACAAGGCCTCGCCGACGCTCGAAGAAGCCGCGCGTACGCTGGGTGCTAGCAGCTTCGCGGCATTCTGCCGGGTCACCCTGCCGATCATCTTCCCGGCCATGGCGGCGGCGTTCGCCCTGGTGTTCCTGGATGCCATGAAGGAGCTGACAGCTACCCTGCTGCTCAGCCCGACCGGGATGACCACGCTGGCGACCGAGGTGTGGGCGCATACCGCCAACGTCGAGTTCGCGGCGGCAGCGCCTTATGCGGCGCTGTTGATCGTGGTGTCGGGGTTGCCGGTGTATCTGCTGACCACGCGGATGTATCTGAACAAGGCCTGAGCAGATCCTGTTCGCCGGCAAGCCGGCTCTCATGGAACAAATCGTAAGTCTCTGATTCGACGAGGTCGCTGTGGGAGCGGCTTTAGCCGCGAACACCGGCAGAGCCGGTGCCATCCACCGCGTCGCCTGCTTCGCGGCTAAAGCCGCTCCCACAGGGGATCGCGGTGCGGGTGCTGGCAATGTTCCCTGCGCGACAGCGCAGCCCGTAGGGCTGGGGAATCTCCTACGAAAGCCAACCGGTTTGCCGGCGCCCTCCGTGTAGGAGCCGGCTTGCCGGCGAACCAGTCAATAACATGCCTTACGCCCGGAACTGCCCCAAACTTGCGCGCAACTGCGCCGCCAGGTCGTCCAGCACCTTGCTGCTGGCCGTGGTCTGCATCACCACTTCGGCCGAACGCTCGGCCTGGGCATGGATATTCTCCACCCGCCCACGCACCGCTTGCGCACCGTTGGCTTGCTGCTCCGCCGCACGGGTAGCCAGGCCAATGGCAGCGTGCACCTGCTCTACCGCTGCCTGCACCGACTGCTGGCGCCGCTCGTTGTCGCGCAGCACCAGCAAGCCTTCACTGGCCTGACGCCCGGCCTGGCCGATGGTCGCCACTGCCTCCTTGGCGCCCTGTTGCAGGGCGGCAATATGCGACTGGATATCCCCGGTCGAGCTCTGCGTCTTGCTCGCCAGCGCCCGCACCTCGTCAGCCACCACGGCGAAACCACGCCCGGTCTCGCCAGCCCGGGCCGCCTCGATGGCGGCATTGAGCGCCAGCAGATTGGTCTGCTCGGCGATACCATGGATCACCGTGAGCACCACCTCGATCTGCTCGCTCTGCTTGGCCAACCGCTCGATCACCTGGGAGCCTGTCTCGACCTCACCTGCCAGGTTTTCAATCAAGCGCGCCAGCTGGGTGGAGGCGCGGCTGTTCTCGTCGGTGGCCTGACGGATGTCCACTACCTGCTGCAACGCCGCCTGCATGGCGTGGCTTTCGGCCTGGGCTTCGTCGGCCATGCTCGACAGGTCGCGCAGGCTGGCCGCCACTTCGTCGCGCTGCAAGGCCGCCGCGGCATCGGCACCGGCGTTGCGCTGGGCCATGCTGTCGATTTCCACGCCCGTGCGCTGGGCCACCTCGCCCGCTTCGCGGACGATGGGTTGCAGCTTGTCGACGAAGCGATTGACTGCCGAGGCCATGTCACCGATTTCGTCCCGGCTGTCGAGTTTCACCCGTTTGGTCAGATCGCCCTCACCCGCCGCCAGGTCGTTGAGCGCGGTTATCAACAGGCGCAGCTTGCTGAGCACCCGGCGCCCAAGTACCACGGCCACCACCAACAACACACCCAGGCCGACCAGCACCAGGCCCAGGCCGATGCGCCAGCGCAGCTCGGCAGCGGCATCGCGCACGGTTTGCGCGGTATTGGCCTGCATCGCCGTGGCGCTGTTCTGCGCGGTCTCCAGCCGTGCACGCAGGGCCTTGCCGCTGTCGGCGGCGGCAGCCCCGAGGCTGTCGCCCACCAACTGCTCGCCACTGGCAATCAGAGCGGCGAAGCGCTGGTCGAGGGCCTTGAGCTCCTGATCGATGCCTGCGGTGGACACCCCCATCAGCACCTTGCCGATCTCGGCACCATTGGGGCTGATGGACGCTTCGACGAAGTACACCGACGGGTCCTTGCGCGCGGCATCCAATACCTTGTCCAGCGCCCGCTCGCCCTGGCCCTTGTCCATCAGCGACTGGTTGATCGGGTTCTGTCGGTTGAGGTAGCGCGTCAGGTGCTGGCCTTGGGCATCGTCGTAGATCACGAACAGTACGTTGGGGTTGCGCTGCGCACGGCGGGCGAAGTCCGACAGCATCGGGACATCGTTGTCCCAGATGGCACGCGGTGCCACCGAGGCCAGCAGGTCGGCCATGTCATGGGCCGAGTCTCGAAGGTTCTCTTCCAGGGTAGCGCGCAGCTGCTGCTGTTCATCCTGCAGGCGGCTGGACAGGCCCGCGCTCAAACGTTGGCGAGTGCTGGCCGAAAGGCTGTCGAGCCCGGCCCGGACATCCTGCCCGGCTTGTTCCAGTTCGCCAGCCAGTTTTCGGCTGTCATTGCCCAGGCGCACCCCCAAATCGGCCTCCAGGGCGGTGACCGTGCTCCGTGTCAGTGCAACGGCGACCAGCACCTGCACCAGAAGAGCGATACCAAGCGCAACAAACACAGGCCGCAACAGGCGGCTTCGTAACAGTGAAAGGATGGCAGACACGTTGTAACCCTCGTGTTTCTGGCGCCATTACTTTGATGGCATCTACGGAAACTTCTTACAGCAAGGGTTGTGCCTGGCGCAGGAGGTATAAACGCCAATTTGCAGAGGCGGGTAAGGGAAATCTGCATTTGGGGTCTGAACCGGCCTCTTCGCCGGCAAGCCGGCTCCTACGGGTGCGGTGTTGACCTAGACATGTCAGCAACCTGTGGGAGCCGGCTTGCTGGCGGTGGGGGCGCGCAGATTGGTCGGTAGAAATGAAAACGCCGCGTCTCTTTGCAGAGGCGCGGCGTTCGATCAGCGGGGAACGCTAATCAGGCGAACGGATGACGCAGCACGATGGTCTCGTTGCGGTCCGGGCCAGTCGAGATGATGTCGATCGGCGCGCCGACCAGCTCCTCGATGCGCTTGATGTAATCACGCGCGGCCTGCGGCAGTTCTTCCAGGGTTTTCACGCCCAGGGTCGACTCGCTCCAGCCTGGCATCTCTTCGTACACCGGCTCCAGGCCGATGTAGCTGTCGGCATCGGAAGGCGCGTCGATGACGGCGCCGTTCTCGTTCTTGTAGCCCACGCAGATGTTGATGGTTTCCAGGCCGTCCAGTACGTCCAGCTTGGTCAGGCAGATGCCCGAGATGCTGTTGACGTCGATGGCGCGACGCAGGATCACGGCATCGAACCAGCCGCAACGACGGGCACGGCCGGTGGTGGAACCAAACTCGTGGCCACGCTTGGCCAGGGTGGCGCCGGTTTCGTCGAACAGTTCGGTCGGGAACGGACCGGAACCGACGCGGGTGGTGTAGGCCTTGGTGATACCCAGGATGTAGTCCAGGTACATCGGGCCAACGCCGGAACCGGTGGAGATGCCGCCAGCGGTGGTGTTGGAGCTGGTGACGTACGGGTAGGTACCGTGGTCGATGTCCAGCAGCGAGCCCTGGGCGCCTTCGAACATGATGTCCTTGCCGGCGCGGCGCAGGTTGTGCAGTTCGGCGGTGACGTCGAGCATCATCGGCTTGAGCTGCTCGGCGTAGGCCATGCACTCGTCAAGCGTTTGCTGGAAGTCGATGGCCGGCTCTTTGTAGTAATTCACCAGCTGGAAGTTGTGGTAGTCCAGCAGTTCACCGAGCTTGGCGGCGAAACGCTCGCGGTGGAACAAGTCGCCCACGCGCAGGCCACGGCGTGCGACCTTGTCTTCGTAGGCTGGGCCGATACCACGGCCGGTGGTGCCGATCTTGGCTTCGCCACGGGCCTTTTCACGGGCCTGGTCCAGCGCCACGTGGTACGACAGGATCAGCGGGGCAGCCGGGCTGATGCGCAGGCGCTCGCGCACCGGTACGCCCTTCTCTTCCAGCTTGGTGATTTCGCGCATCAGCGCATCCGGGGCAACGACCACGCCGTTGCCGATCAGGCACTGGACGCCTTCACGCAGGATGCCCGACGGAATCAGGTGCAGAACGGTCTTCTCACCGTTGATCACCAGGGTGTGACCCGCGTTGTGGCCACCTTGGTAGCGCACGACGGCGGCAGCATGTTCGGTCAGCAGATCGACGATCTTGCCTTTGCCCTCATCACCCCACTGGGTGCCCAGGACGACGACATTCTTACCCATAACACTTGTCCTCATTCACGCAAACTTGGTTGCCGGCCCATCGCCGGCGAAGAATCTCAATGGGTCAGCGGCAGAACCTGCCAGCGCCCGTCTTGCTGAATCAATTGCCGATCACAATCCGCCTCGAGAGCAGCACTCAGCGGCTGGCCAGGCAGAGCCTGGACCACACGCTGGCCCTCGTTGCGCAACTGGCAGACCTGCTGCCAGAGGGCCGCATCACCGCTGTCGGGCATCCAGATGCCGCCAGCCGGGAGTACGACCTCCGCTCGCCCCAGTGTGACCAGGGTCTTCAAATCCGTGGAGAAACCAGTGGCCGGGCGGGCCCGGCCGAAATCAGCGCCGATGTCGTCGTAACGCCCGCCCTGGGCGATCGATTGACCCTCGCCCGGCACGAATACGGCGAACACCACGCCGGTGTGGTAGTGGTAGCCGCGCAGCTCGCCAAGGTCGAAGTACAACGGCAGGTCCGGGTAGCGCGAGGCCAGGCGATCGGCGATCGCCAACAGGTCGTCCAGCGCCGCCAGCACGCTGGCCGGGGCACGGCCCAGGCGCACGCGGGCTTCGGCCAGCACTTCGCGGCCACCGCACAGCTCGCACAGGGCGCGCAGCATGTTGCCGAGGTCTTGCGGCAGGTTGGCGGTCAGCGCCTGCACTTCATCGACCGCCTTGCGCTGCAGGGCGTCGAACAGCTGCTGCTCGACATCGCCCGACAGGTTGGCGGCGCGCGCCAGGCCGCGGTAGATGCCGACATGGCCGAGGTCCATGTGCACATCCGCCACGTCGGTCAGTTGCAGCGTGGCGAGCATCAGGCTGATGACTTCGACATCGCTGGTGGGGCTGGCGTCGCCGTACAGCTCGGCGCCCAGCTGGATCGGGCTGCGCGAGGTGGACAGGGCACGCGGCTGAGCGTGCAGCACGCTACCGGCGTAGCACAGGCGGCTCGGGCCTTCGCGGCGCAGGGTGTGGGCGTCGATACGCGCCACCTGCGGGGTGAAGTCGGCACGGAAGCCCATCAGGCGACCGGACTGCGGGTCGACGACCTTGAAGGTGCGCTGGTCCAGGTCCGCGCCGGCACCGGTGAGCAGCGACTCCAGGTACTCGATATGGGGGGTGACCACCAGCTCGTAACCCCAGCTCTGGAACAGGTCCAACACCTGCCGACGCGCGATCTCGATGCGCGCAGCCTCAGGTGGCAGTACTTCCTCGATGCCATCTGGCAGGAGCCAGCGGTCTACCGTTGCCATTACGCCATTTCCCCTTTGGTCCGGGCGGCCACCCTGCGGGCGAGCCTTGTGTGAAACGGGCCCTGGCGGACAGCAGCGGGCAGGACCGAACCCAGCGCAGCCACCGTTACCAACACCCTCGAATACCTTGCGCCGAGGCCTTTGACCGGCCAATCAACCTTGCAGACGCAAAAAAGCCGGGAATTTCCCGGCTGCCGCATCATACACCCCTTTTCATTCAGGATGCACCCCGCCCGGCATTTTAGCTGCCGGGCGGGGTGCTTCCGTCATGAGAGCAACATCAGGGCTTGCTCTTGTCCAGGTAGCGGAAGAACTCGTTCTTCGGGTCCAGGACCAGCACATCGCTCTTGCTGGAGAAGCTCTCGCGGTACGCTTGCAGGCTACGGTAGAACGCGTAGAAATCGGCGTCCTGGGTGTAGGCCTTGGCGTAGATGGCCGCCGACTGGGCGTCGCCATCACCGCGGGTCTCTTCCGCTTCGCGATACGCCTCGGCCAGCAACACGCGGCGCTGACGATCGGCGTCGGCACGGATGCCCTCGGCCAGCTCGTTACCCTTGGCGCGGTGCTCGCGGGCTTCACGTTCACGCTCGGTGCTCATGCGGTCGAACACGCTGCGGTTGACTTCCTTGGGCAGGTCGATGGCCTTGACGCGAACGTCGACCACTTCGATACCCAGCTCCTTGCTGGCCATGCGGTTCAGCGAGGCGGTGATGTCAGCCATCAGTGCGTCACGCTCACCCGACACCACTTCGTGCAGGGTGCGCTTACCGAACTGGTCACGCAGGCCGCTTTCCAGACGACGCGACAGGCGCTCGTCGGCGATCTGCTTCATACCCGACGTTGCGGTATAGAAGCGCTCGGCGTCCTTGACCCGCCACTTGGCGTAGGCGTCGACCATCACTGCTTTTTTCTCCAGCGTCAGGAAACGCTGGGTCGGGGCGTCGAGGGTCATCAGGCGGGCGTCGAACTTGCGCACCTGGTTCACGTACGGCACCTTCACATGCAGGCCAGGCTGGACATCGGCCTTGACCACGCGACCGAACTGCAGCAAGACCGCGCGCTCGGTTTGCGAAACGATGTAGAAGCAGTTCCAGGCGACGATCGCCAGCACCACGGCACCAATCAGGGCGAACAGCGATTTATTGCTCATCAGCGGCTCTCCCTGGAACGCAGCGGCGGTTGTTGTTGCAGGTCTTGCGCGGCGCGCGCGGCGGCGTCATTGACCGACGGCGATACGCTGCTGACCGGCGCTGCAGTGTTGCCACGGCTGCCTTCGACCATCTTGTCCAGCGGCAGGTAGAGCAGGTTGTTCTGCCCGTCCTTGGCCGTCACCAGCACCTTGCTGGTGTTGCTGTAGACTTCCTGCATGGTCTCGAGGTACAGACGCTGGCGAGTGACGTCCGGCGCCTTGCGGTACTCGGCGACCAGCTTGGTGAAGCGGTCGGCCTCACCCTTGGCGCGGGCGATGACTTCATCGCGGTAGCCGTTGGCGTCCTCGATGATGCGTTGCGCCTGGCCACGGGCCTCAGGCACCACGCCATTGGCGTAGGACTCGGCCTGGTTGCGTGCACGCTGCTCGTCTTCACGGGCACGGATCACGTCGTCGAAGGCTTCCTGCACTTCACGCGGGGCTGCCGCGCTCTGTACGTTGACCTGGGTGACGGTGATACCGGTGCGGTAGGTGTCGAGGAAACGTTGCAGACGCTCGCGGATGTCCACGGCCATCTGTTCACGCCCTTCGGTCAGCACCTGGTCCATGGAAGTGGAGCCCACCACGTGGCGCAGGGCGCTGTCGGTGGCATGCTGCAGGCTGACTTCCGGCTGGTCGACGTTGAGCACGAAGTCCTGCAGGTTGCTGATGCGGTACTGCACGGTCAGCGGCACCTCGACGATGTTCTCGTCTTCGGTGAGCATCTGGCCCTGCTTGGTGTAGGCCCGCTCGCGGGTCACGTTTTCCATGTACTTGCGGTCGATCGGCGGGAAATAGATATTCAAGCCGGGGCCGACGGTCTCGTAGTACTTGCCGAAGCGCAGCACCACGGCCTGCTCCTGCTCGTCCACCACGTACACGGCGTTGTACAGCCAGATCGCCGCCAGCACCGCCAGGCCAACGCCCAGCAGGCCCAGGCCGCCACCTTTGCCGATATTGCGGTCGCCATTGCCACCGCGCTTCTTGCCGCTGCCGAACATGCCGTTCAGGCTGTCCTGCAGTTTGCGGAAGGCCTCGTCCAGATCCGGTGGGCCTTTCTTGTCGCCACCGCCGCCGCCGCCACCGCGACGACCGCCCCAGGGATCCTGGTTGTTCGAGTTGCCACCCGGCTCATTCCAAGCCATAGCGCTCTCCATCTGATAAAGCAAAGACGCGCCCACGGCGCGCCGTCCAATGCTACAGAATGCCTGTCACGGCTGCCCGGCGACCTCGACGAGCATTTATTGCAAAGTGTGTTGCTCGACAAACACTTGCGGCTCCATGCCTTCGCGGCTGACCAGGCGATTCAGCTCGACCCTGGGCAGTCGCACACTCAACAGGCTGCGCCCTTCTTCATCGTGCTCTTCGTGCTGCACGGCGCCCAAGGCAAAGAATTGCGCGCGCAAGCGGGCAAAGCGCTGCTCCAGGCACAGGGTTCCGACATACAGATCATCCCCCAGCAATTCGGCAACCGCCTGGCCGACCAGCTCCAGGCCGCGTCCATCCCGTGCCGATACCCAGACCCGTTGCGGCTTGCCGTCGGCATCGCGCTGGATCTGCGGCTCGACATCTTCGAGCAGGTCGAGTTTGTTATACACCTCGAGGATCGGCAAGCCTTCGGCGCCAATCTCGCCGAGCACCGCCAGCACCTGCTCGATCTGCTCCATGCGCTCGGGCTCATGGGCGTCGATCACGTGCAGCAGCAGGTCGGCGTTGCTCGACTCTTCGAGCGTAGCCCGAAATGCCTCGACCAGCTTGTGCGGCAGGTGGCGAATGAAGCCCACGGTGTCGGCCAGCACGATCGGCCCCAGGTCGGCCAGTTCGAGCCGGCGCAGCGTGGGGTCGAGGGTGGCGAACAGCTGGTCGGCCGCATACACCTCGGATTGCGTGAGGGCATTGAACAACGTCGATTTGCCGGCGTTGGTGTAACCCACCAGCGACACCGACGGGATGTCCGCGCGCTTGCGCCCGCGACGGGCCTGCTCGCGCTGGCTGCGTACCTTCTCCAGGCGGCCTTTGATCTGGCGCAGGCGAACCCGCAGCAGACGGCGGTCGGTTTCCAGCTGGGTTTCACCCGGGCCGCGCAGGCCGATACCGCCCTTTTGCCGCTCGAGGTGGGTCCAGCCGCGTACCAGCCGCGTGCTCATGTGCTCGAGCTGGGCCAGTTCGACCTGCAGCTTGCCTTCGTGAGTACGCGCCCGTTGGGCGAAGATATCGAGGATCAGCCCGGTACGGTCCAGCACGCGACACTCGAAGACGCGCTCGAGGTTGCGTTCCTGGCTGGGCGTGAGGGTGTGATTGAAAATCACCAGGTCGGCTTCGGCGGTTTTGACCAGGTCGCGCAACTCCTCGACCTTGCCGCTGCCGATCAGAAACTTGGCGGTGGGCTGATGCCGCGCCACTGTTACCAGCGAAACGATATCGGCTCCGGCCGACAGCGCCAGCTCCTGAAACTCCTGCGGGTCTTCGCGCGCCTCAGGGTTCTGACCTTCCAAGTGAACGAGCAGCGCTCGCTCACCACCACCGTGGCGCTCAAAGAACAATGCAGGCTCCTACTTTTATCAAGCGTTGCCTGGCTCGCTGTCGCCGTGCTCACCGTCGGTGGGGCTTGGCAGACGAACTGGGCGGGCAGGTACGACAGTCGAGATCGCGTGCTTGTAGACCATCTGGCTGACGGTGTTCTTCAGCAGCACGACGAACTGGTCGAACGATTCAATCTGGCCCTGCAACTTGATCCCGTTGACCAGGTAGATCGAAACCGGGACCTTTTCTTTTCTCAAGGTGTTCAAGTAAGGGTCTTGTAGCGAATGCCCTTTTGACATATGCCGCACTCCTGTAAGGATCAATAGTAAAAAACTAGAAAAATCAGTAATTGCTGCCGCCCTTCGCAAGAATAGACGGCAATAAGCAGGGACTCAGCTCAATATGGAGACGGCCCCAAGGTATTTCAAGGTGCGGGACAGATTGTCGCAGGCCAGGCTATCCAGCCAGTGCACGTCAGACCAACCACGCAACCAGGTGAATTGGCGCTTGGCCAGTTGGCGCGTGGCAATGATACCGCGTTCTTGCATCTCATTCTCAGTCAGCTGACCGTCCAGGTAATCCCAGACCTGTCGATACCCCACTGCCCGTATAGACGGCAGCCCGGCGTGCAAGTCACTTCTGGCTCGCAGCGATCGGACCTCGTCGACGAAGCCCTGTTCCAGCATCTGCGAAAATCGTAGCGCAATTCGCTCATGCAAAATGTGACGATCTGTAGGGGCTATGGCCAGGCTGGCGACAGTATAGGGCAAATGCCCCGGCGCGCCTGCGTCTGCGTCGCTACTTTGCGCCAATTGACGCTGGCGGTGGGCGGTCATGCTCTGCCCGCTCACTCTGTACACTTCAAGCGCACGAATCAGGCGTTGCGGGTCATTCGGATGGATGCGCGCCGCCGACTCCGGGTCCACCTCGGCCAGTTGCCGGTGCAGCTCGGCCAGGCCCAGTGCGTTGGCTTGCGCCTCCAGTTCGGCGCGCACCGTGGCATCGGCCGGGGGCATGTCGGCCAACCCGTCGATCAGCGCCTTGTAATACAGCATGGTGCCACCGACCAGCAGCGGGATCTTGCCCCGCGCGGTGATCTCGGCCATGGCTTGCAGCGCATCGGTGCAGAACTGCTTGGCCGAATAGCTCTCGGCTGGGTCGAGGATATCGATCAGCCGGTGCGGATGGGCGGCCAACACGTCTTTCGACGGTTTGGCGGTACCGATGTCCATGCCGCGATAGACCAGGGCCGAGTCGACACTGATCAGCTCGCACGGCAGCACCTGGGTCAACTCGATGGCCAGGTCGGTCTTGCCGGCCGCGGTCGGGCCCATGAGGAATATCGCCGGGGGTTTGCCTGTCATCTCATCGCCCCCGCAGGAACAGCTTGTCGAGGTCGTCCAGGCCCATCTGGGTCCAGGTCGGCCGGCCGTGGTTGCACTGGCCGCTGCGCTCGGTGTTTTCCATGTCGCGCAGCAGCGCGTTCATCTCCGGAATGGCCAGGCGCCGGTTGGCGCGCACCGCGCCGTGGCAGGCCATGGTCCCCAACAGCTCGTTCAGGTGCGCCTGGATACGGTCGCTGGTGCCGTACTCCATCAGGTCGGCGAGCACGTCCTGCACCAGGCGATTGGCCTCGGCCTGCTTGAGCAGTGCCGGGATCTGGCGGATCGCCAGGGTTTCCGGGCCAAGGCGTTGCAGCTCGAACCCCAGGCGCTGGAACCACTGGGCGTGCTCCTCGGCGCAATCGGCCTCGCGCTGGCTCAGCGCCAGGGTTTCCGGGACCAGCAGCGGCTGGCCGCTGAGGCCTTCGCTGGCCATGGCCACTTTCAAGCGCTCGTACATGATCCGCTCGTGGGCGGCGTGCATGTCCACCAGCACCAGGCCAACGGCGTTCTCGGCGAGGATATAGATACCCTTGAGCTGGGCCAGGGCATAACCCAGCGGCGGGATGTCGCCCTGGCTTTCCGGCAGCGCGCTCGGCGTGGCGCTGGCGTTGTCCAGGGGGGCGTAGAACTCACGGTACACCGCCTGGGCCTCGCCGGTGCTCACCGGTTGCGAGGGGCGCGGGGTGTACTGGTACTGATAGCCCGCCCCCGAGCCGCCCGAAGAAAACGACGACCGCTGCTCCCCTTGAGGCTGCTCCAGCACCGGCGAGGCCAGGCGCATTTCGCCCTGCGGGCCGAACTCACCCACCTGCAAACCACTGGGGCGCACCAGCTCGGCCGTGGCGGCAGGTGCCGCCAACTGGTCTTCCGGGCGCACGTCTGCCAGGGCGCGGTGCAGGGTGCCATAGAGGAAATCGTGGACCATGCGCCCTTCGCGGAAGCGCACTTCGTGCTTGGTCGGGTGTACGTTGACGTCGACGCCGGTGGGGTCGAGCTCGAGGAACAGCACGAAGGTCGGGTGCCGGCCGTTGAACAGTACGTCGCGATAGGCCTGGCGCACCGCGTGGGCGACCAGCTTGTCGCGCACGGCGCGGCCGTTGACGAAGAAGTACTGCAAGTCTGCCTGGCTGCGCGAGAAGGTCGGCAAGCCGACCCAGCCCCACAGGCGCAAGCCGTTGCGCTCGACGTCGATGGGCAGCGCCTGCTCGAGGAAGCCCGGGCCGCAGATGGTACCGACGCGACGCGCCCGGGCCATCTCGTCGGCCGCCTCGTGCAGGCTGAAGATGGTCTTGCCGTTGTGGCGCAGGTGGAAGCCCACGTCGAAACGCGCCAGCGCCAGGCGGCGGATCACTTCCTGCAAATGGTCGAATTCGGTTTTTTCGGCCTTGAGGAACTTGCGCCGGGCTGGCGTGTTGAAGAACAGGTCGCGCACTTCGACCGAGGTGCCGACCGGATGCGCGGCGGGCTGTACCCGAGGGAGCATGTCGCGGCCTTCGGTCTCCACCTGCCAGGCTTCACTGGCGCTGGCGGTGCGCGAAGTCAGGGTCAGGCGCGCCACCGAGCTGATCGACGCCAGGGCCTCACCGCGAAAGCCCAGGCTGAGCACCCCTTCGAGGTCTTCCAGCTCGCGGATCTTGCTGGTGGCGTGACGGGCCAGCGCCAGCGGCAGGTCGTCCGGGGCGATGCCGCTGCCATTGTCACGCACCCGCAGCAGCTTCACGCCGCCCTGCTCGACCTCGACTTCGATGCGCCGGGCGCCGGAGTCCAGGCTGTTCTCCAGCAGTTCCTTGGCCACCGAGGCCGGGCGCTCGACCACCTCGCCAGCGGCGATCTGGTTGGCCAGCCGCGGGCTGAGCAGCTGAATGCGTGAGCCACCGCTCATTGCTGCGACGCCAGGGTGGTGGCGGGGATGTCGAGGTGCTGGCCGACTTTCAGTTCGTCCGTTTTCAGGCTGTTGCTGCTGCGCAGGTTGGCGACGCTGACCTGGTAGCGCACGGCGATCATCGCCAGGGTTTCACCCGGGCGCACGGTGTGCTCGCGGGGGCCCTGGGCGATCTTGCCGCTGTCACGCAGCCAGGCGATGTAGGTGCCGGGCGGCGGGTTCTGCTGGAAGAACTGGCGCACACCGGTATGGATCGAACGCGCCAGCGCCTGTTGATGGCTGCGGGTAGCCAGCTTGGCGGCCTCGTTGGCGTTGGAGATGAACCCGGTTTCCACCAGGATCGACGGGATGTCCGGGGACTTCAGCACCATGAACCCGGCCTGCTCCACGCGCTGCTTGTGCAGCGGGGTGACCCGGCCCATGTTGCCCAGCACCTTCTGCCCGACGTTGAGGCTGGAACTGAGGGTGGCGGTCATCGACAAGTCAAGCAGCACGCCAGCGAGCATGCGGTCCTTGTCGTCGAGGCTGACGTTGCCGGCACCGCCGATCAGGTCGGACCGGTTCTCGGTGTCGGCCAGCCAGCGCGCGGTCTCGGACGTTGCACCACGGTCGGACAGGGCGAACACCGAGGCTCCGAAGGCGGCCTTGGACGGCGCGGCGTCGGCGTGGATCGAGACGAACAGGTCAGCGCCCTTCTTGCGGGCAATCTCGGTACGCTTGCGCAGCGGGATGAAGTAGTCGCCCGTGCGCGTCAGTTCGGCGCGGTAGCCCTTCTCGCTGTTGATCTGGCGCTGCAGCTCCTTGGCGATATCCAGCACGATGTCTTTTTCGTGCTGGCCACGCGAGCCCGATGCGCCTGGGTCTTCACCGCCGTGGCCGGCGTCGATGGCGACGACGATATCGCGCTTGCCGGCCGGGGCCGGCGGCAGCTTGATCGCCGGCTGCGCCGGGGTGACCGGCACTGCGGGCGTGGTTGCCGGCGGCTGTACCACGGGTGCGGGAGTCGGGTTGCTGGCAGCGATCGCGTCGGCTTCCTGGTCGTACAGGTCGACCACCAGGCGGTTGCCGTACTGGGCGTTCGGCGCAAGGGTGAAGCTCTTGGGCGTGACGCTTTTCTTCAGGTCGACCACCACGCGCAGGTCGGTAGGCGTACGCTGGGCCGAACGCAGGCTGGTGATCGGGGTGTTCGAGGTGGCAACGTTCAACGGCCCGCCCAGCGTGGCGCCATTGATGTCGATGACCAGCCGATCGGGTGCGGTCAGGGTGAAGACGCTGTGCTGCACAGGCCCGGACAGGTCGAAGACCAGCCGCGTGTTGTCTGGCGCGCGCCACAGGCGCACGCTCTTGACTTGAGTGACGGCCAGAGCGTCAACGGTCACCGCCGTCAGCAGCAGCCCAACGACAGCGACCAGTGCGCGTATGCGCATACCTACCCCACTTACTGTTTATAGTGTTCGGCCAGCGCAGTGCACCAGGCCTCGCCGCGAGCCCCCTGCGGCGTCAGGTTCAGCGAGCGTCCGCCCGCTTGGGGGCTTATGGTAATGGTCAGGTCGGGCTTTGGCAAAACGCCCGCACCTTTATCGGGCCACTCGAACAGGCACAGCGGGTCGCCCTCGAAATAATCGCGAATCCCCATGAATTCAAGCTCTTCCGGATCGGCCAGGCGGTACAGGTCGAAGTGGAACGCACGAATGTCGCCGATTTCGTAGGGTTCGACCACGGTGAAGGTGGGGCTCTTGACCGGGCCGGCGTGGCCAAGGCCACGGATCAGGCCGCGAGACAGGGTGGTCTTGCCGGCACCCAGGTCGCCCTCGAGAAAAATGACGCCACGACCGCCGGTCGCCTCGGCCAGCTTCGCACCGAAATCGACGGTGGCCGCTTCATCGGCCAAGAAAAGGGTTATGCCTGACACGCAGAATGCTCCTCCAACAACGCTCTAATGACTGCGACCAGATCGCTGGCCGCCAGACCTCTACCTTCAACCCCCAAGCGCTCGCCGGCACAGGCGTGCAGCCATACCCCAAGACTGGCCGCCTGCCAGGCGTCCAGCCCTTGGGCCAGCAACGCCGCCAGCACGCCGGTGAGCACATCCCCCAGGCCGGCACCGGCCATGGCCGGGTGGCCACGGTCGCAGAGCGCCAGCCGCCCAGCGGGATCGGCGACCAGCGTACCGGCGCCCTTGAGCACACAAATACTGGCGTACTTGCGCGCCAGCTTGCGCGCCGCACCCGGCCGGTCGGCCTGCACCGCTTCGGTGGAAATGCCCAGCAACCGCGCCGCTTCCCCCGGATGCGGCGTCAGGATGCTAGCGCTGGGCAGGGCCAGCGGCGTGCGCGCCAGCAGGTTCAGCGCATCGGCGTCCCACACTTGTGGCACATGCGCATTGGCCACCGCCGACAGCAGGCTGCGGCCCCAGGCCGCCTGCCCCAACCCAGGCCCCACCACCAGCACCGAGGCCCGCGCCAGCGGCGTCATCAGCTGATTGGCCGAGCTCACGCCCAGCCACATGGTTTCGGGCAGCCGCGCCAGCCCGGCGCCGACATGCTCGGGGCGGGTGGCCACGCTCACCAGGCCGGCACCACAGCGCAACGCTGCCTGGGCACTGAGCAGCACGGCGCCGCCGGTGCCCAGGTCACCGCCGACCACCAGCACATGGCCAAAGTCACCCTTGTGGGCATTGGCGGCGCGGGCGGGCAGGCCGGGCACGGTCAGGCGATTGAGCAGTTGTGGGGCATTACCGGGGTGTTTGGTCTGAGGCATGGGGTCAAAGGCTCCGATGTCTGGCAGAATTATACGCACCTACACCTGTAATGCCTTGCCCATCCATGCCTGCCAATCTTCCAGACATCAATACACTGGCCCAATCGATCAAGGATTGGGGCCAGGAACTCGGTTTTGCCCACGTCGGCATCGCCGGGGTCGACCTTGGCGAGCACGAACAGCACCTGCAGCGCTGGCTGGCGGCCGGCCACCAGGGCGAAATGGAATACATGGGCGAGCACGGCACCAAGCGTTCGCGCCCTGCCGAGCTGATCCCCGGCACCCTGCGGGTGATCTCGCTGCGCATGGACTACCTGCCCGGCGACACACAAATGGCCCAGCGCCTGGCCCAGCCGGAAAAAGCCTATATCGCCCGCTACGCCCTGGGCCGCGACTACCACAAGCTGGTGCGCAAGCGTGTGCAGCACTTCGCCGACCGTATCCAGCAAGCCATCGGGCCGTTCGGCTACCGCGCCTTCGTCGACAGCGCCCCGGTGCTGGAAAAGGCCTTGGCGCAAGAGGCAGGCCTGGGCTGGATCGGCAAGAACACCCTGCTGCTCAACCGCAAGGCTGGCAGCTACTTCTTCCTCGCTGAACTGTTCGTCGACCTGCCGCTGCCGATCGACGGCGTGCAGGGCAGCGACCACTGCGGCCGTTGCCAGGCGTGCCTGGACATCTGCCCCACGCAAGCCTTCGTCGGCCCCTATCAACTCGACGCCCGGCGCTGTATCTCCTACCTCACCATCGAGCTGCGCCACTCCATCCCGGTGGAACTACGCCCGTTGATCGGCAACCGGGTGTTCGGCTGCGACGACTGCCAGTTGGTCTGCCCCTGGAATCGCTTCGCCAAGACCACCACCGAGGATGACTTCATGCCGCGCCGCGGCCTGGACAACGTCGAGCTGGCCGAGCTGTTCCTGTGGGATGAAAAGCGCTTCCTCGGCTGCACCGAGGGCTCGCCGTTGCGGCGCGCGGGCTACGAGCGGTTCTCGCGCAACCTGGCGGTGGGGCTGGGCAATGCGCCGACCACCATCCCGGTGCTCGAAGCGCTCAAGGCGCGGCGCAACGATCCATCGGAGCTGGTGCGCGAACATGTGGAGTGGGCGCTGGCGCAGCACGCCTCCAGAGCCTGACGCGGTCCCGGTAGGAGCGGCCTCGTGTCGCGAAAGGGCCGCATCGCGGCCCCAAGGTCTCTTGGCATGATGCCAAATATGCTGGGGCTGCGGTGCAGCCCTTTCGCGACACGAGGCCGCTCCTACAAGGATTGCGAACAACTCACTGCTGGTCGTTGTAGTGGAACTTGGGCATCTCCCAATGGAAGCGGATCGCCAGCAGGCGCACCAGGAAACCACCGAACAAGGTCAGCAGCATCGCCTGCTCCGCCGGTAGCTGGAAGTGCACGCAGCCCAGGTAGAACCACGCCGCCGCGAACGACACGCTGGCGTACAGCTCACGCCGGAACACCAACGGGATGTCGTTGCAGAAGATATCCCGCAGGATCCCGCCGAACACCCCGGTGATCACCCCACTGATCGACGCGACCAGGAACCCCTGCCCCATCTCCAGCGCGGTCATGCAGCCGATCAGGGTGAACGCCACCAAGCCCAGGGCGTCGAGCACCAGGAACAGCGAACGCAGGTGGCGCATCAGCGGCGCGATGAAGATCGTCAGCAGTGCGGCGAAGCTGGTCAACACCAGGTATTCCGGGTGTTTCACCCAGGTCAGCGGGTAGTGCCCGAGCAGCACGTCACGCACCGAGCCGCCACCCAACGCGGTGACACAGGCGATCAGCACCACGCCGAACCAGTCCATGCCGCGCCGGCCGGCGGACAGGGCGCCAGTCATGGCTTCGGCGGTGATGGCGATGAGGTAGAGCATCAACAACATGATGGCGCAGGTCCGTGCGGAAAAGGCGCGCAGTCTACCCAGTCGCGCGGGGCACCAAAAGAGGGCGCGCCGACGATTGTCGGCGCCCGGCCAGGTCAGACCTTGATGAAGTGCTCGCGGTAATGGCGCAGCTCGGCGATCGACTCGCGGATATCGTCCAGCGCCAGGTGGGTGCTGCCCTTCTTGAAGCTATCACGCACGTCCGGCGCCCAGCGTGCGGCCAGCTCCTTGAGCGTGGACACGTCCAGGTTGCGGTAGTGGAAGTAGTTTTCCAGGCCGCGCATATGGCGATAAAGGAAGCGGCGGTCCTGGCAGATGCTGTTGCCGCAGATCGGCGACTTGCCTTTGGGCACCCACTGCTCGAGGAAGGCGATGGTCTGCGCCTCGGCCTCGGCCATGCTCACCTTGCTCTCGCGCACGCGCTGGGTCAGGCCCGAGCCGCCATGGGTGCGAGTGTTCCATTCGTCCATGCGCGCCAGCACTTCGTCGCTGTGGTGGATGGCGATCACCGGGCCTTCGGCCAAGGTGTTCAGCTCGCTGTCGGTGACGATGGTGGCCATCTCGATGATGACGTCGCTGTCCGGGTCCAGGCCGGTCATTTCCAGATCGATCCAGATCAGGTTCTGTGGGTTCTGCATGGGTGTGCTCCTCGAATAGCCCGTCATATTAGCCCAGCCGGGCGGTGCGTGGGCGGGCCATGCTAAACTGCCGCGGTTTTCTCACTGCCTCGCCGATACGGAACCTTCATGGCCAAACGCCAGCTCAACCGCCGCCAGAACTGGCGCATCGAAAAGATCCAGGGTGAACGCGCCGCCCGCGCCGCCAAACGCGAGCAGCACGTGCTGCAGGAGCTGGAGGGTGGCGACCTGGGGCCGGAACAGCTGGGCCTGGTGATCGCCCACTTCGGCGTGCAGGTCGAGGTCGAGGCCCAGGACGGCGAAGCGGCGGGCCAGGTATTCCGCTGCCACCTGCGGGCCAACCTGCCGGCCCTGGTCACCGGTGACCGGGTGGTATGGCGCGCTGGCAACCAGGGTATCGGTGTGATCGTCGCGCAGATGCCGCGCAGCACCGAGCTGTGCCGGCCGAACAATCACGGCCAGCTCAAGCCAGTAGCGGCCAACGTCGACTTGATCGTCATCGTCTTCGCCCCGGCCCCCGAACCGCACCCCAACCTGATCGACCGCTACCTGGTGGCCGCCGAGCACGCCGGCATCCGCCCGCTGCTGCTGCTGAACAAAGCCGACCTGATCAACGACGAGAACGGCCCGACCCTGCATGCCATGCTCGAGGTGTACCGCGGCCTGGGCTATCCACTGCTGGAGGTGTCCGCGCATCAGGGCGATGGCATGCAACGCCTGCAACAGGCGCTGGATGGCCATATCAGCGTGTTCGTCGGCCAGTCGGGGGTGGGCAAGTCATCGCTGGTCAACAGCCTGCTGCCGGACGCCGGCACCCGCGTGGGTGATCTGTCCGAGTGGTCCGGCCAGGGCACGCACACCACCACCACCGCCCGCCTTTATCACTTCCCCAACGGCGGCGACCTGATCGACTCCCCGGGTATCCGTGAATTCGGCCTGGGCCATGTCAGCCGCGATGATGTCGAGGATGGCTTCATCGAGTTCCGCGAGCTGATCGGCAACTGCCGCTTCCGCGACTGCAAGCACGACCGCGAACCCGGCTGTGCACTGCTCAAGGCGCTGGACGACGGCAGCGTCACGCAACAGCGCATGAACAGCTACCGCTCGATCATCGCCAGCTTGCCGCAGGACAGCTACTGATTTTGCCAGGGCCGCCGGGCGGCCTATCGGCGGCAACCCTATGGGTTTGCGCATGCTCTGTAGGAGCGGCCTTGTGCCGCGAAAGGGCTGCGCAGCAGCCCCAGGATTTCAGCGGCGACGCGTAGATTGCTGGGGCCGCGCTGCGGCCCTTTCGCGGCACAAGGCCGCTCCTACAGGGTTCGTGCAAACCAATAGGTACAAGCCCCATAGCCCCTCCCCCAAAC
>NZ_JACAFQ010000015.1 GCF_015354575.1 Pseudomonas sp. UFMG81 | reverse complement strand
GACTCAAACAGGTCGCCTGGCTACCGACGAGATAAGACTGGGGGAAGAATCAGCGCAATACATCACCTGCAAATGCGCTTGGATCTCGCGCATACCTTGACAAGAAGCGGTCACAGCCACACTTAGAAAAGTTAAGTTTTGGAGCCTAAACTTGGCTCAAAATCAGCAAAAGCTAACTAAAAGCTTTGCGCTGACACAGGATTGAGAAAAAGAAGATGCTGGGCAGGCTGGAAAACTAGTGGCCATGAGGGCTCGGCTGCAGATCGTAAAACGTGACTAAAATTTAATAGGACAGATAGACGTTGTGCGCCATCTTGCCGATTTCCAGGTGGAAGGCATCGTTGTAGAGCACGCGGTTTTCCACGTCCTGGGTCTCGATGGCCTGGCGGAACTGTGCCTGGATGGCCTTGAGCCCCTCTATTTCCTGCGCCGTGGCGTGGGTCGCCGCCAGCTGCGTGGTGGCGATGTAGATCAGCGGCGCAGCCAGGAAGAAGCTGTGCAATGAGTCGTGGTTCATCGCCGCCACCCGGGGCGCGCGATTGGCTTCCAGCTCGATGTAGCCCTCGGCCGCGATCTGGCGCAGCAGCTCGCGCACCGGGGGCCGCGACAGGCCGAACTCTTCGCACATCGCCAGTTCGTCGACCACCGCGCCAGGCGCCAGCTCCATGCTGAGGATGCGTCGGCGCAGGGCGTCGGCGAGGACGCCCTTGCGGTCGAGGGGCACATCGCCAGTGGTTGAGTGGACATCAGCGTTGGCTTTCATGGAGGCCTTTTTGGTTGTCATAGGTCTGTGTCTACAATTTGTATAATGACTATAGGTTAGCGCTAGACAATGTGTCTACAGCTTTTTCGATGAGCGGTTACAGGGCCAGCAAGCCCTTCGTCACGCCCTGGGTATTTGAGCACATCGCCAAATGCGGCGCGCCCCGAGCACGTGAACGATCAATTGCCGCACACGCTTATCCATTAGCGACGAAATCATGCCCGGCAGCGACGAATTCCGCTCGCCTGCGCCCAGGCCAAGCTTCGCTCAAACCCGTGAACGTGCGGGGACGGCGAGTATTCTGACTGAATTTTTTAGGTATACACAAAGAATACAATTCGATTGACCGACTTTCGATCCCGTGCCAATTTCGTAGCACAGCCCTGCGGCGGCCTCGGCCCGGCCCCGGTTCTGCGCAGGTGAATTTCAACAACAAAGGGCGCCAACGCCCAATCGCCACCACGAAGGAGCAGCACATGAATCGCATCCGCAAGGCGCTGTGCGCGCTGGCCATGGTCGGGCTTGGCCTGTGCCAGGCCCAGGCCGAAGAAAAGGTCATCAACATGGGCACCCTGTCGTGGGAAGACCTCACGCCCATCACCGGCATCACCAAGAAGGCCCTGGAAGACGCCGGCTACACGGTCAAGGTGACCTCCTTCTCCGAATGGGGCATCGCCTACGCCGCACTGACCAAGGGTGACGTGCAGCTCCTCGCCTCGCAGATCGACTACGTGGCCCAGGACTTCTGGAACAAGAACAAGAACCGCCTGGAAAAGCTCTCGCCGGTCTCCCACGGCCTGTACCAGGCCATTGCCGTGCCCAAGTACGTGCCCATCGACTCCATCGAACAGCTCAACGAAAACGCCGACAAGTTCGGCAACAAGATCATCGGCATCGAGCCAGGTTCCGGCCTGATGAACGAAGCCGCCAATGCCGTGAAACAGTACGACCTCAAGCTCAACCTGCTCGAAGGCAGCACCGCGGCGATGACCGCTGCGCTCAAGTCGGCAGTCGACCGCAAGGAATGGGTGGCCGTGACCCTGTGGGAGCCCACCTGGATGGCACTCAAGTACGACACCAAGTTCCTCAAGGACCCCAAGGGTGTGTTCGCCCCACCGCAGGGCTACTACTGGATCGGCCAGAAGGGCTTCGCCGCCGCCAACCCCCAGGCCCGCGAGGTGATCGCCAGCGTCTACGTGCCGCTGGCCGACATCGCCGCGATCAACGCCGCCGTCAACGATGGCAAGAGCATGGACCAGGCCATCAAGGACTGGACCGACAGCCACGCCGACCTGCTCAAGCGCTGGGAAAACATAAAAAAGTACTGATTGCGGCGTAACCGCCTTTGCCACTGCCGAACTTGAACACAAGAACACACCAGAAAACTCTGGTTCGGGTGCACCTATGAATACCGATAATGCTGTTGAAACCCTGGTCGATTGCCGCGGCGTCTGGAAGATCTTCGGCGACCGCGCGCCGGCCGCCCTGCAAGCCTACCGCGAGCGCGGCCTGAGCAAGACCCAGATCCTCCAGGAATACGGCTGCGTGGTGGGCGTCTCGGACGTCAGCCTGCAGGTCCGCCGCGGCGAGATCTTCTGCATCATGGGCCTGTCGGGGAGCGGCAAGTCCACGCTGATCCGCCTGCTCAACCGGCTCATCACCCCCACCAGCGGCGAAGTGCTGGTCAAGGGCCGCGACATCGCCAAGCTCGATGCCGCCACCCTGCGCGACGTACGCGCCAAGCACATTGGCATGGTGTTCCAGAGCGTCGCCCTGCTGCCCCACCGCACGGTGCTGGAGAACGCCGCCTTCGGCCTTGAAGTGCAGGGTGTGAACAAGGCCGAGCGCCATGCAGTGGCCGGGCGCGCCCTGGCCAAGGTGGGCCTGAGCGACTGGGCCAACCGCTACCCGTCCGAGTTGTCCGGCGGCATGCAGCAACGCGTGGGCCTGGCCCGGGCGATTGCCTCCGACCCGGAAGTGATCCTCATGGACGAGCCGTTCAGCGCCCTCGACCCGCTGATTCGCCGCCAACTGCAGGAAGAGTTCCGTCAGCTGACCAAATCGCTGGGCAAGTCGGCGGTGTTCATCACCCACGACCTGGAAGAAGCCATCCGCATCGGCGACCGCATCGCCATCATGAAAGACGGGGTGATCATCCAGGAAGGCACCGCCGAGGACATCGTGCTCAGCCCCGCCGACGACTACGTGGCCGAGTTCGTCGCCGGTATCTCGCGCCTGCACCTGGTCAAGGCCCACTCGATCATGCAGCCACCCGCCAGGGGCGAGAACCTCGAACACCTTGAATGCGCCAGCCCCGACAGCGACCTCGATACCCTGATCAACCTGCTGATCCGCTCCGGGCAGGATGCCGTGGGCATCCGCGACAACGGCGTGCTGGTTGGGGTAATCAGCCAGCGCGCCCTGCTGCGCGCGGTGCAGGGCGTACCACCGGAAACCCCGCTGCACGCGGTGCCCACCTCGCGGGAGGGCTCGGCATGAACCCCGCCGACTTTGCCGCTGCCTTCGACGAAACCGTCGACAACGGCCTGATGTGGCTATCGGATAACGCCTCGCAGCTGTTCGACGCGATCAACGACGTGCTCAAGGCGCTGTACGAGGCAGTGCTGGCCGTCACCACCCTGGCGCCCTTCTATGTGGTCGCCGTGCTGTTCGCCCTGCTGGCCTGGCGCCTGGCCGGGCGGCGCTTCGCCCTCGGCACCTTGGCCGCGCTGCTTTTGTGTGCAGTGATGGGGCTGTGGCCACAGACCATGAGCACCCTGGCCCTGGTGTTGACCGCCACCAGCCTGGCACTGCTGGTGGGCATCCCCTGCGGGGTGGCCGCTGGCCTGTCACCCACCCTGTACCGCATCAGCGAACCGGTGATGGACCTGATCCAGACCCTGCCACCGTACATCTACCTGCTGCCGGCCATCGCCCTGCTCGGCTACGGCGCGGGCACCGCGCTGGTGGCCACCTTCATCGTCGCCGTGCCGCCGGTGGTGCGCCTGACCGCGCTGGGCATCCGCATGACCCCCAAGGTGTTCATCGAGCTGGGCCACGCCAGCGGCACCACCGCTTGGCAGCAGTTCGTCAAGATCCGCCTGCCGTTCGCCCTGCCGAGCATCATGACCGGCATCAACCAGAGCCTGATGATGGCCTTCGGCATGGTGGTGATCGCCGGTATCGTCGGCTCCGGCGGGCTGGGCGAGGTGATCTACAGCGCCATCCGCACGTTGGACATCGCCCGTTCGATCAATGCCGCCATCGCCATCGTGGTGCTGACCCTGATCCTCGACCGCCTCGCCCAGAGCGGCACTCGCCAGGAGCCCGGCCATGACCCTCACTGAGCTGAACGTTTCCCCCGGCGCCTACCTGGCCCCGCTGTTCGACTGGCTCAACGCCAACCTGCACGGCCTGTTCGTCGCCATCAGCCACTTCGTCGAGGCGGTGCTCGGCGCCATCGAAGCCGCCCTGCTGCTGCCACCGGCCTGGGCGTTGATCGCCGTGGTGTGCGGGCTGACCGCAGTGTTCATCAACCTGCGCAGCGCGCTGCTGGCCGGAGTGCTGCTCGGCTTCTGCTGGCTAAGCGGTTTCTGGACCGCGTCGATGCAGACCATCGCGCTGGTTTCGGTGGCGGTGCTGATCGCCGTGGCCGTGGCCTTTCCGCTGGGCATCCTGGCGGCGCGGGTGAAGCGCTTCGACGAGGCGATCGGGCCGCTGCTCAACATCATGCAGACCGTGCCGCCTTGGGTGTACCTGATCCCGGCCGTGATCATCTTCAGCCTGGGCAAGGTGCCGGCGATCATCGCCACCATCATCTACGGCATCCCGCCGATGCTGCGCCTGACCAGCCTGGGCTTTCGCCAGGTACCCAAGGACCTGCTGGAGCTCGGCCAGGCCACCGGCGCCACGCCGCGCACCATCCTGCTCAAGATCGAACTGCCCAGTGCCCTGCCCACCCTGCTGGTGGGCCTGAACCAGTGCATCTTGCTGTCGCTGGCCATGGTGGTGCTGGCCGGGCTGGTCGGTGCCGGTGGCCTGGGTGCGGAAGTGACCCGTGGCCTGACCCGCATGGAGATGGGCCTGGGCCTGCGCGCAGGGCTGGCGATCGTCGCCGTGGCGCTGTTGCTCGACCGCCTCTCCCGTGGCCTGCTCGAACGACGCAAGGGGGCGCTGCCCAGCCACTGACTCAATGGCGGCGGGCCCCAGCGCCCGCCGTTTTCCCACGTGCCTGCAAGAAGAGAAACACCCGTTGCTCCCGACACGACATTTCAGCAACGCCCTGCAAGGGCACAACTCACGCTTCACCAGCAACGCAGCACCGCCCACCGGCCAACAGGCCCGCGTGGGCTTTCTGCTGCTGGAGCACTTTTCCTTGCCGGCCTTCACCCAAGCCCTGGACACGCTGGTGACCGCCAACCTGATCCAACCCGACGCCTGCGTCAGCACCACCTTCAGCCTCGACGGCAGCTCGGTGACCAGCGACCTGGGGATCGTCATCTGCCCCGCCGGGGCCATGGCCCACAGCCTCGAGCAACCGCTGGACCTGTTCGTGGTGTGCGGCGGGCTGCGCACCGCGCTGTCGGCATCAGCGGAGCTGGCCGGCCTGTTACAGGCCCTGGCGCGCAAAGGCGTGGCCCTGGCCGGGTTGTGGAACGGCGCCTGGTTCCTCGGCCAGGCCGGGCTGCTGGACGGCCATCGCTGCGCCGTGCACCCGGAGCACCGCGGCGCGGTGGCCGAGATCGCCCGGCACAGCCAGGTCTCGAGCGACAGTTTCGTGGTCGACCGCGACCGCCTCAGCGCCGCCAGCCCCAGCGGCGCGTTCGGTATGGTGCAGGAATGGCTCGGCCGCCTGCGCGGCAGCGAGCTGGCCGAGGGCATCGGCGCGATCCTGGCGTTCGAGGCGTCACGCTACAAGCGCGCCACGCCAGCGCCGCAGACCAACATCAGCGAGCCCCTGCGCGAGGCGATCAACCTGATGAGCGCGAACCTCGAAGAGCCGCTGAGCCAAGACCAGCTGGCCGACTATGTGGGCCGCTCCAAGCGCCAGATCGGGCGGTTGTTCCAGCACCAGCTGGGCACCACGCCGGTGCGCTACTACCTGGAGCTGAGGATTACCGAAAGCCGGCGGCTGCTGCAGTATTGCGACCTGCCGATCCTGGACGTGGCGGTGGCCTGCGGCTTTGTTTCGGCGAGCCACTTCAGCAAGTGCTATGCATCGTTCTTTGGCTACAGCCCGTCGCGGGAGAAGCGGTTTGGCTGTGTGAAAGCGCCGTCCAGGTAGTGGATACACAGACTGTAGGAGCGGCCTTGTGTCGCTAAAGGGCTGCGCAGCAGCCCCAACAATCCATGCAGCGACACTGAGATCCTGGGGCCGCTTTGCGGCCCTTTCGCGACACAAGGCCGCTCCTACAAAATCAGGCTTGCACCAGCATTTGCGTCTGCTTGTGCCGCCGCTGATTGACCACCCCGACCAACAGAATCACCACCGCCAACCCAAGGGTCAACGACACCTCCAACCGATGCTGCGGCATCACGAACATCACCCCCAACGCAAACACGATGAAGCCGATCACCGCCCAGGTCAGCCAGGGGTACAGCCACATCTTGAAGGCGACCTGCTGGTTCTGCTGCTCCAGCAACGCCCGCATGCGCAGCTGCGAGCAGGCGATCGCCAGGTACACCAGCAAGGCGATCGAACCCGAGCTGGCCAGCAGGAAGCCAAACACCTCGGCCGGCGCAAAGTAGTTGACCACGGTGGTGAGCATGCCGATCAGCGTGCTGCCGATCACCGCCGCCCGCGGCACCCCGACCTTGGACGTACGCCCGATGGCCGCCGGGGCGTCACCGCGCTTGGCCAGCGAGAACAGCATGCGCGAGGAAATGTAGATCGACGAGTTCAGGCAACTGGCCACCGCCACCAGCACCACCATGTCCACCAGCAGCTTGGCGTAGGGGATCTGCATGATCTCCAGCGCCCGCTGGTAAGAACCCTGCACCGGCAGCAGCGGGTCGTTCCACGGCACCACCGAGATGATCACGAAGATCGACAGCAGGTAGAACACGCTGATGCGCCAGATCACCGAACGGGTGGCCTTGGCGATATTGCGCGCCGGGTCCGAGGACTCGGAGGCAGCGATGGTCACAGCTTCGGTGCCCAGGTAACTGAACATGGTGGTCAGCAGGGCACCGATAATCGCCGTCCAACCATTGGGCATGAAGCCGCCGTGTGCGTTCATCAACTGCGCCAGGCCACTGACCTCGCGCGCCGGCAAGGCACCCGCCAGGGCAAACGCACCCAAGGCGATGAAGGCGACGATGGCGATAACCTTGAGCATGGCGAACCAGAATTCGAACTCGCCGTACTTGGCCACGCTGAACAGGTTGGTGGCGGTCAGCAGCACGGTCATTGCCAAGGCGAAACACCAGGGCTCGATGTGCGGCAACCAGTTGTTCAGCACCACCCCGGCGGCGATGGCCTCGATGGGGATCACCAGCACCCAGAACCACCAATACAACCAGCCGATGGTGAACCCGGCCCAGCGCCCGATGGCGCGGTCGGCGTAGGTAGAGAACGAGCCGGTGTCGGGGCTGGCCACGGCCATCTCGCCGAGCATGCGCATCACCAGCACCACCAGGGTGCCGGCCAGTGCGTAGGCGACGATGGCCGCGGGGCCCGCGGCGGCGATGGCATGGCCGGAGCCGACGAACAGCCCGGCCCCGATCACCCCGGCGATCGACAGCATGGTCACGTGCCGGGGTTTGAAACCTTGCGCCAGCTGGCCGCTGGCGCTTCCCGCGCTTGGATTGGTCATCCTGGTCCCTTCTTGGTGTTGTTATGGGAAAGGGCGAAGCCTGGCAGGCCAAGGCCCCGCTGCGAATCAAGCTATGCCAGCGCGCCCGCCACCAGTTGCCCAAGGCGGTCGCGCAGTTGGCCAGGAAGGTCGGCGGGCGATTGCACTGAACGGCCTCGGCCCGGCCACGGTCTGCTGGATATCACTGACCAGAGGAGACCGTGCAATGCTCGATATCCATTCATCCCCGGCCGTGCCGGAACACAATGTCCAAGGCCTGGAGCGCATCAGTTCGCTGGCCGGTGGCGTGCTGATGATCAGCAAGGGCCTGCGCCATGGCGGGCTGCTGGGGATGCTGCAGGTGGCCGTGGGTGGCCTGGCCCTGGCACGGGGTGTCAGCGGGCATTGTTCGACCAAGGCGTGGTGGCGGCGCCATCGAGCGGAGTATCACCGCCTACAGCGCGACATCGAGCGCGGGGCGGCGCAGTTGCAGGCGCTCAAGGCCAGTGCCGATGCGGCGACCCGCGGGGTGACGGTGACGGGCAAGGATCCGTTGGCCGGCAGTTGAGAATGCAATCGCGGGGCAAGCCCGCTCCCACGCGATAGAACGTGGGAGCGGGCTTGCCCCGCGATAGGTTTCAGATCAGCGCAACAGCTTGCTCTGCAACACCTCGGACTGGCGCCCGAGCACGTTCTCGCTGATCTGCACGAACTCTTCGGTGCTGACGCTGGACAGGCGCATCAGCGCCCGGGCGACGTCATCCAGCGAGCGCTTGTCGTGGTTGTGCAGGCGGATCTCCTTGTCCAGTGCCTGCAACAGCAACACGCCACGGGCAACCTGCGCGGCCCCGGCCTGCTCGCCCTTGAGCTGCGTGACCTTGTCGCCGAGGCTGTGCAGGCGTGCCTGCAACACGGCGTAGCGATCGTCGCTCATGCCCCCGGCGCGACGCAGCAGTTCCGTGGCGTAGTAGTCGGCGAAGCTCTCGCCGAGCCAGTCGCTGGCGTCGCGATCATTGATCTGGGCGAACAGCTGCACGATTTCGCGCAGCAGCGGGCTGTTGCCGTTGTCGTTGATCAGCGGGCTGGCGCTGTGCAGGTACACCGAGTTGCTGCCGGCCAAGGCGCCGCGCCACATGCCGTCGCGGGCACCAACCAGCAGCAGCTTGGAGGGGTTGCGTGGGTACACAGCCTGCAACTGCGGCCAGACGAACGTCAGCAGGGTGAGCGTGTCCATGCGCCGCATGCCCTGCCCTTGTGGCGCGGCCACGGTGACTTCGGTCTCGCCCAGGCGCGCGCGGCGGCTGCCGAGGTTGCCGGCAAGCATCCAGCCGGTGGGGCGGTCGAACAGCCGCGACACATCATCGATACGGAATTTCTGCCGGCCGATGCGTGGCCAGGCGGTTTCCACGCTTTTCCAGCCGGCCGGCAACTCGACGCTCAGGCGCGCTACCAGCTCGGTGCCATCTTGCTGATCGAGGCGTGCCGGCGGCACCAGTTGATCGCCCCGCAACAGCGCCCAGTGCGAAGTAATGCGTGCCTCATGACTGGCGCCATGCAACTGGTCCAGAAGCACCCGGTAACTCAGGCTGGTCTTGCCCGGCGCCGGGTGCCAGACCCCACGCCCGTCTTGTGCCTGCCACTGGCCATCGGCTGCAAAGTCGCTGTAGGCCCCGGCCTTGCCCAGGTCGAAATCCAGGCTGCGCACCACGCTGCCGTCGGCCAGGGTCAGGCGTACCTCGGCCTGGCCGCTCTGCGGCAGCAGGCGCACCTGGTAATCGAGGTCGACTTTCTTGGCCAGGACCTGCGAGCTGGCCAGCAGGCCAAGCAGCAACAACAGCGGGCGACGCATACAGAAACTCCTTGTTCCCCAGAGGCGAGAGCGCTTCAACCAGCGCGAAAAATCAGGTGGTCTTCCCAGTCGTCTTCATCCACGTCGTTCTCGCTGAGCATGCGCCCGGACCGGGAGATACGCTGCTCGTGGACCTGCTCGCGATCACCGCACACCAGGTGGTGCCAGGCCGGCAGATCCTTGCCTTCGCTGACCAGGCGATAGCCGCAGGTGGGCGGCAGCCACTTGAACTGGTCGGCCTTGCCGGGCGTCAGTTGAATGCAGTCAGGCACCTGGGCGAAGCGATTGGGGTAGTCGCTGCACTGGCAGGTGGTGAGGTCGAGCAGCTTGCAGGCGATGCTGGTGTAGTAGACGCTGTTGTCCTCTTCGTCCTCGAGCTTCTGCAGGCAGCACAGCCCGCAGCCGTCGCACAGCGACTCCCACTCCTGCGGGTCGAGTTCATCGAGGGTCTTGCGCCGCCAGAAGGGCGCGGTATCGGCGATCATCACACGTGTTCCTGCAATCCACTTGAATCCGCGGCGCGCGGCGGCGCCAGTCTAGAGGCTGTCTGGTGGCAAAGCCAGACCGCTTGTCAGTGCTCGTCGGAGGCAGTAGCGTGCGCTTTTCGCCCATTCACGCAGGAGCATCCATGAGCGCCACCCCTCGCATCGCCGACTACGCCATCAACGAGCAGTTCATCAACCGCTGGTCGCCACGGGCGTTCACCGCCGAGCCGATCAGCCAGGAAACCCTGCTGAGCTTCCTCGAAGCCGCGCGCTGGGCCCCCTCGGCCTACAACTCGCAACCCTGGCGCTTCCTTTATGCGCGCCGCGACACGCCAAGCTGGGAGCGCTACCTGGGCATCCTCAACGAGTTCAACCGCAGCTGGGCGCAGCACGCATCGGCCCTGGTGCTGGTGATCTCCAAGACCACCTTCGCCGCGCCTGGCTCGGACGAAGAAAAGCCGGCCCTGTGGCACACCTTCGACACCGGCTCCGCCTGGGGCCACCTGGCGCTGCAAGCCAGCATCAGCGGCTGGCACACCCACGGCATGGCCGGTTTCGACCAGGACCTGGCCCGCAGCGAGCTGAAGATCCCCGAGGGCTACGTGCTGCACGCCATGGTGGCGATCGGCAAGCTGGGCGACAAGGCGACCCTGGCCGAGGCCCTGCAAGCCCGTGAAGTGCCAAGCCCGCGTCGGCCGCTGAGCGAGCTGGCGGCTGAGGGTGAGTTCAGCCTCTGATCAGCTGCAAGCTCAAAGCTAGAAGCTGCAAGAAGAAGCGCGAACACACTTTCTTGCAGCTTGAAGCTTGAATCTTGTCACTAGTAACCCCGGGCGAAGTCCACCTCGCCACGCAACCCCTGCCCCGCTGCATACGCCCGCGCATTCTCGACGAACAGCCGCACCATCGCCGAAGGCGAAGTCGGTGCCGAGCTGTGCCCGGTCAGCAGCAAGCCCCAGGCGGTCCAGAACGGATGGCGCTGGGGCAGTGGCTCCTGGCGGCACACATCGATTACCGCGCCGGCCAGATGGCCCTGTTTCAATGCTTCGACCAGGTCCGCATCGACCACCGCCGCGCCACGCCCGGCATTGATGAACAGCGCGCTGGGCAGGAAGCGCTTGAACAGCGCCGCGTTGTAGAGGTCGTGGGTGGCGGGGGTGTCGGGCAGCAGGTTGAGCACGTAGTCGACCTGTTCGACCATCCGCGGCAGCTGGTCGAGCCCGGCCACTTCGACAAAGGGCGCCTGCTCACGCGCGCTGCTGGCCACCCCGTACAGGGTGACACCGAACGGCACGAGGAACTCGGCGACCCGCTGGCCGATATCGCCGGTGCCGACGATCAGTACCCGACGCCCCTCCAGCGTGCGCCCGGGGCGGTCGTCCCAGCGCCGTTCCACCTGGCTGACCAACCGCGACAGCACCTCACGCTCGTGCGCCAGCATATAGGTGAGCATGTACTCGGCCATCACCTGGCCGAAGATACCCACCGCGCGGGTCAGCCGGTAGTCGCGGGGCAGGCCCTCGGCCAGCAGTGGGGTGATGCCGGCCCAGGTCGACTGCATCCACTGGGGTTTGTGGCCCTGGCGCAGCAGGCTGGCCAGCAGATCCGGCTGGCCCAGCCAGACCCGGCAGTCGGGGGCGTAGCGGGACAGCTCGGCGGAATCACCGCTGGTCAGGACCTCCAAGTCCGGTGCCGCCTCGCCCAGCAGGCGAGCGTAGTGGGCATGATCCTGTTCGGCGATCAGAACGCGCATGTGCAACACAACCTTGGCAAACAACGAAAGCGGCCCGCCAGGCGGGCCACGGGGAGAGAACGAACGCGGCCGGATCAGGCCGGGTCGTTGCGGCGCAGCAGCTCTTCGGGCAGGTGTTCGATGTAGTCATCGTCCGGCGGCGGCATCTGCAGGTGATAACCCTGGTTGTCGAGGTTCTCCAACACTTTTGCGATGTCTTCGCGGGCCAGCTTGCGCTCAGGGGTGAGCACCAGGTCGAAGGCGTGCTTGGGGGTGCCAAAGAACGGCAACAGGCCTTCCGGTACGCGTTCCAGGCCATCGGCCTTGAGCACGTAGAGGTACATTTCGTTCTTGCGTGGGCTCTTGTAGATCGAGCAGATACGTTTCATTGCTTGTCTCCGGCGCCTGCCAGGTCGTCCAGCAGGGCCTGGCCCATGCGCTCACGGCGCCAGCCGCGCAGCGAATCGGGCAGTTGATAGGGGCCGTTGGGGTAGCCGCTCTTGAGCAGGGCTTCGAGGGCCTTCTTGCGCAGCATCAGCTCCGGGGCGATCTGCAAGCGCTCGCCTTCGGCCTGGCCGATGGCGCGCAGGCGCTTGAGGATGCCGGCGGCTTCGATCGGCAGCGGCTCGGGCAGGCGCTGCGGCCACTGCTCGGCGGGTTGCGAGGCGGCGCGCTTGATCAGCTGGAGGAGGGCCTCCCCATCCTGACGGATGGTGCGCGGGTGCATCTCCTCGATTTTCGCCAGGGCCGACAGGCTGTCGGGTTGGCCCTTGGCCATGGGCCACAGCGAGTGTTCCTTGAGAATACGGTTGCGCGGCACATCGCGGCTGCGGGCTTCGCGCTCGCGCCAGGCGCACAGCTCGCGCAACACCGCCAACTGTTGCGGGCCCAGTTTCCAGGCCAGCTTGACATCGCGGTACAGGGTTTCGGGCTCGACTTCGCGGCGCATCGCCGCCACCAGTTCGGCGCCATCGTCGAGCACCCAGGCATATTTGTCGTCGGACAATTTCGGGCGCAGGGCGCTGAACAGCTCGGCCAGGTGCACGGCGTCCTCGGCGGCGTAGCTCACCTGGGTGTCGGACAACGGGCGTTGCAGCCAGTCGGAGCGGGTCTCGCCTTTGGGTAGCTCCAGCCCCAGCACCTCTTGCACCAGGCGCGAGTAGCCCATGGAGAAGCCGATGTTGAGGTAGCCGGCGGCCAGCTGGGTGTCGAACAGCGGTTGCGGCAGCTTGCCGGTCAGGCGCAGCAACACTTCGAGGTCTTCGCTGCAGGCATGCAGCACCTTGACCACGCTGCTGTCATCGAGCAGTTCGCCCAGCGGCTGCCAGTCACGAATCAGCAGCGGGTCGATCAGGAAAGCGTGCTTGCCATCACCGACCTGGACCAAGCCGGCCTTCGGGTAGAAGGTGTCGACCCGCATGAATTCGGTATCGACCGCCACGAAGGGCAGTTCGCGCCACGTTCGGCAGTGTTCGGCCAGGGTCTGGTCGTCACGGATCCAGTGTATTTCAATGGCCACGAGGCTCTCCCACTAACATTGGCGCGCAGTATATACGGCGCGGCCCCTGGGGGTGAAACCTCGCGCCTTCCATGGTGCCGGGCGGTCGTGCGCTCAGCGTCCCGCCGCCAGCCACGGCCGGCAGCTGGCGAACATGTCCAGCGATGGTTTGTAGACCTCGGTGTGCACCTGCAACAGGCCGAGCATCGAATGGAACAGGTTGTCCTGGGACAGCGGCGCATCGCGCAGTTTGGCCATGCAGTCGGTGTCCAGGCCAAAGTCCTGGCGGTAGCTGTCGGAGAACCAGGCCAGCAGCGGCACGTGTTTCTGCTGGTCCGGCGCCATCATATACGGCGTGCCGTGCAGGTACAGGTTGTATTCGCCCAGCGACTCGCCATGGTCGGACAGGTAGAGCATCGCGGTGTCGACCTTGTCCTGCTTGCTGCGCAGGGTGTCGATCAGTGCCGACAGCACCTTGTCGGTATAGGCCAGGGTGTTGTCGTAGCCGTTGATGATTTCCTGCTGGCTGCACTGGTTCAGCGCGTTGCTGTGGCATACCGGGGTGAACGGCTCGGTGCCCGGCGGGTAGCGCTTGAAGTACTCGGGGCCGTGGCTGCCCATCTGGTGCAGCACCAGCACGGTGTCCTGGTCGAGGTTGTCGATCAACTCGCCCAGGCCCTGCAAAAGGATTTCGTCGTGGCACTCGCCCGTGGCGCACAGGGCGGGGTCCTTGAGATTGCTCACGTCGACGAACTGCACGCGATCGCAGGTGCCCTTGCAGCCGGACTGGTTGTCGCGCCACTGCACGGCGAGCCCCGCGCGCTGGAGGATGTCGAGCAGGCCTTCACGGTTCTTGGCAACCCGCGCGTCATAGTCCTTGCGGCCCATGCCGGAGAACATGCACGGCACCGACACGGCGGTCTCGGTGCCGCAGGAGTGAACGTCGGTGAAACTCAGCAAACCGTCCTGCTTGGCCAGATGCGGTGTGGTGTCGCGGGCATAGCCGAGCAGGCCGAAGTTATCCGCCCGGGCACTTTCCCCGACCACCAGTACGGTGAGTGACTTGCGCGCATGGTGCTGCCAGGCGGCATCGCGACGGGCATCTTCGCCGTATTGCTGGAAGGGCCGCGCGGCAGTACCGACCTTTTCACTGACATAGCCGATGGAGGCGCCGACGATATTGCTCGGGGTGAGCATCAGACGCAGTTCATGGTGGTTGCGAAACAGTGATGACAGCCCTTGGTAATTGACCAGCGCCACCGACCCCAGGGCCGCCACGCAGGCGCCGCTGACCACCAGCTTACCCAGCAGCTCACGGTGCCAGGGACGGTAGGCGATGTTCGCCTTCCACACCAACAACGAAGGCAGTACGCCCAACAGCAGTATATAGAGGGCAAACTTCAGGGAGAGCAGGTCGCAAACTTCCGCGACATTGGTTTCCGCGATATTGCGGAACATGCCGACATCAATAAGTACGCCATATTGATTCATGAAGTAAGCAACCCCAGCGCCACTCATGAACAACAGGATCAATACCGGTTTCAATACATAACGAAACGCCAACAGTGTCAGGATCAGATTGAACGCGAACAGCATCAGTACGGCAAACGCCAGGCCCAGCCACAAGCCCACCATGCCGGGCGGCACGATGGCTTCGAGGTGTTGCCAGAGAAACGCGTTCAGGCCGATCAACAGGTAAAGGCTGGCCAGCAGCGTGACCCATTCGGTCCGCAGGGATTTGACGTTGAGCATGGCGTTCGCAAGTAGAGTTCATGAGTGGCCAGGGTGCCCGGGCGGGCACCTTGGGAAGTTGGCCGAACTCTAGAAAGCCTAGCATCAATTTTTTGTGAAAAACTTGGTAACAATTGGTGGGGCAGCGTGTTTCATCAATTAAACAAGTTTCATTCAGCGAATGTTCAGCCGGGCAACCGCAGCTTGGCGTACGGCGCACGGTCGATGTCCAGCACCTCGACGCACAGCTGGATATCCAGCCCGGCCTTGGCCGGAATTGCCTCGTGCAGGACATCGAGCAGGCTGCTGGACAGTTGCTGCTTCACCTGTTCCGAACGCCCGCTGAGAATCGCCAGGCGCACATGGGCGAAGGCGCGCTCGCCCGGTGCGGTGCCCACGCGGTATTGGCCGAAGGCCTGGGCGCGGCTTTTGATGTCCAGTTCCTCGGCGAACTGGCCACTGCCGACCAGGGCGTGGTTCAGGCGCAGCAGCAGCACATCGACGTTGAGTTCGTGCAGGTTGTCGCTGTATTCCAGGTTCAGGTGAGGCATGGCACAGGTTCCAGTCACGGGAAGATGGGCGACAGCCTACCCCAGTCCCGCAATGTGGCAAAGGCGACTATCCTCATGGTTCAGGCTCGTTCGACAACCCCTCCAGAGAGGTGAAGAAATGCCAGTTCCGCATGATTTGCTCGCCGACCTGCACGTGACCGCCGACCAGTTCCAGGCACTGATAGACAAGGACCACGACCTGCACAAGCTGCACAAGGAATACAACGCCAAGGACAAGGAGGTGGTGGCCGCCGAAGGCAATGGCACCAACGATGAGGCGGTCAACCGCCTGCGCAAGGAGCGACTGCTGCTCAAGGACAAGATCGAACGGATCGTCCACCCGCCCAAGTCATGATGAGAATTCACTGACCCTATCGCCGGCAAGCCGGCGATAGGGCATCCATCTTCACACGGCAGCCGATGCCTTCAACGCCGTATCCAGGTCCTCGATCAAGTCGCGGTAATCCTCGATCCCCATCGACAACCGCACCAGGTTCTCGCTGATCCCCATCACCCCTTTCTGCTCCGGGCTGAGCGAGTTGTGCGACATGCTCCAGGAGTGGTTGATCATGCTCTCCACCCCACCCAGCGAGTCGGCCAAGACGAAGATCTGCAAGGCCTCGACCAGCCGGTTGACCGCCGCCCGGTCACCCTTGATGCGCATGGCCACCACCGCCCCGCCGGTACGCATCTGGCGCTTGCACAGAGCATGCTGCGGGTGGCTCTCCAGCCCTGGGTAGTACACCTGCTCGACCTGCGGATGGCCTTCGAGGTACTGCGCCACGCGCAGGGCGTTGGCGCTCTGGCGCTCCATGCGCACGTCGAGGGTCTTGAGCCCGCGCAGGGCCAGGTAGCAGTCGAACGGCCCCTGGATCGCGCCCACCGCCATGCTGATCTTGCGCAGGCGCCCCAGCAGTTCCTGGTTGGCCGCCACCACCACGCCGCCGGTAAGGTCGGAGTGGCCACCGATGTACTTGCTCGCTGAATGCATCACCAGGTCCACACCCAGGGTGATCGGCTGCTGGTTCCAAGGCGAGCAGAAGGTGTTGTCGATGCAGGTCATCACGCCACGGGAGCGGGCCAGGTCGCACACGGCCTTGATATCCACCAGGTGCAGCAGCGGGTTGGTCGGCGACTCGATCCAGATCAGTTGCGTCTCGGGACGGATCGCCGCGGCCACGGCGTCGATGTCGTTGAGGTCGACGTAGGTGGTGGTCAGGCCCGAGGTGCGCCCACGGTAGTCTTCCAGCAGACGGAAGGTACCGCCGTAGACACCGTTCATCACCACCACGTGGGCGTCCTTGGACAGCAGTTCGAGCACCGTGGCCGTGGCGCTGACGCCCGAGGCGCAGGCGACCGCGCCGACGCCCTCCTCCAGCGCGGCAACGCAGGTCTCGTAGGCATGCCGGGTGGGGTTGCTGACGCGGCTGTAGGCGTATTCAGGGTGGTCATCCAGGCCGCGCTTGATGAACGAGCTGGAGGTGACGATGGCCGGGAAGATGGCGTTGTCGGCGACGCTGGACTGCTCGCCGGCGTGGATGGTGCGGGTGGCAAAATTGCGCGGCTTTTCGGACATGGTCGGGTCCATTGACTGAAGGTGGAAAAGCGCAACTATCTCATATCCTTCAGCTGCCGGCGTCGCAGGAACGCTAACACCTCACGGACAAGGCCTGGATTCCAAGCCACCTCGCAAAAGGCTAATCTCTGGAAAAATTTTCTCGCCTCGGGCCGCATGACGCCATGGACAGTTTCGACCAGCACATCCTCACCCTGCTCCAGCGCGACGCCTCGCTGTCCCTCAAGGACCTGGCCGAGGCGGTCAACCTGACCACCACCCCCTGCTGGAAGCGGGTCAAGCGCCTGGAAGAGGAAGGCTATATCCGCGGCCGTGTCGCCCTGCTCGATCCCGAACGCCTGGGCCTGGGCCTGACGGTGTTCGTCCAGCTCAAGACCCAGCGCCACGACAGTGCCTGGCTTGCCCAGTTCGCCGCCACGGTGACGGCGTTCGAGGAGGTGATGGAGGTGTACCGCATGTCCGGCGACTGGGACTACATGCTGCGGGTGGTGGTGGGTGACATCGCCGCCTACGACCGTTTCTACAAGAAGCTGATCACCAGTACCGACGGGCTGTCGAACATCACCTCGAGCTTTGCCATGGAGCAGATGAAGTACACCACGGCGTACCCGGTACATCGCTGATTTCACTGTCAGCAGGCCCGGCCTCATCGCCGGCAAGCCGGCTCCCACAGTTACGGGAGCAACTGTCTTGCACGGTTTTTCTGTGGGAGCCGGCTTGCCGGCGATGAGGCCTTTGACGGCAACCGATCAATCAGCCACCGTCGCCGCGATCCGATTCCCCGCCTGGGCCTTCTGCAACTTGATCGCCACGAACTTCGAGGTCGGCGTATAGGTCCCCTCGCCATAGCTCTCCAACGGCACCAGCGGATTGGTCTCCGGGTAATACGCTGCCGCCTGGCCCTGCGGTACGTCATAGGCCACCAGGCGGAACCCCGACACCCGCCGCTCGACACCGTCCTCCCACAGCGACACCAGGTCCACCTGCTCACCCGGCTCGAAGCCCAGGCGGCGGATGTCGGCCTCGTTGACGAACACCACTTCGCGCAGGCCGAACACGCCACGGTAGCGGTCGTCCAGCCCATACAGCGTGGTGTTGTACTGATCGTGCGAGCGCAGGGTCTGAAGGATCAGGTCCGGCTTGTCGCCCCGTGCCAGCACCGCCGCATTCACCAATTGTTCGGGCAATGCGCTGGCGGTGAAGCGCGCCTTGCCGGTGGCAGTACGGAACTGGCGATCCGCGGCATTGTTGCCCAGGTGAAAACCACCCGGATGCTGCAAGCGCTCGTTGAACGCGGTGAAACCCGGGATCACGTCGGCGATCATGCTGCGGATGCGGCCGTAGTCGGCAATCGCGTATGCCCAGTCGATCGGTTTGTTGCCCAGGGTGGCCTTGGCCATGCCAGCGACAATCGCCGGCTCCGAACGCAGGTGCGGCGAACGGGGTTTGAGCTGGCCGTGGGAGAGATGCACCATGCTGAAGGTGTCCTCGACCGTCACACCCTGCGGCCCTTCGGCCTGCAGGTCGATCTCGGTACGCCCCAGGCACGGCAGGATCAGCGCATCGCGCCCGGTGACCAGGTGCGAACGGTTGAGCTTGGTGGAGATCTGCACGGTCAGTGCGCAGTTGCGCAGCGCCGCATGGGTGCGTGGGGTATCCGGCGTGGCCTGGGCGAAGTTGCCGCCAAGGCCGATGAACACCTTGGCCCGCCCCTGCTCCATCGCCTGGATCGCCAGCACGGCATTGTGCCCGTGCTCACGCGGCACCTTGAACTGGAAGCGTTTTTCGAGGGCATCGAGCAGCTGCGCCTTGGGCTTCTCGTCGATGCCCATGGTGCGGTCGCCCTGCACATTGCTGTGGCCACGCACCGGCGACAGGCCGGCGCCCGGTTTGCCGACATTGCCGCGCAGCAGTTGCAGGTTGACGATCTCCTGCACCGTCGGCACCGAATGGCGGTGCTGGGTGACGCCCATGGCCCAGCACATGATCACCCGCTCGGCCTTGCGGTACATGCGTGCGGCCAGTTCGATCTCGGCCTTGCTCAGGCCGGACTGCTCGACGATGTGCGCCCACGAGGTGGCGTCCACCAACGCCAGGTAGTCCTCGACGCCGCTGGTGTGTTCGGCAATGAACGCATGGTCGAGCACCGGCGGCTCGTCTTTGAGCTGCGCCTCGCGCTCCCACTGCAACAGGAACTTGGCGATGCCGCGCATGGCCGCCATGTCACCGCCCAACGCCGGACGGAAGTAGGCGGTGTTGGTCGGCTCGGAACCGTTGCTGAGCATCTCGAACGGGTGCTGCGGGTGCTGGAAGCGCTCCAGGCCACGCTCCTTGAGCGGGTTGAAGCACACCACCTGGGCACCGCGCTTGACCGCCTCGCGCAACGGTTCGAGCATGCGCGGGTGGTTGGTACCAGGGTTCTGGCCGATGACGAAGATCGCGTCGGCCAGTTCCAGGTCGTGAAACACCACGGTACCCTTGCCCACCCCGAGGGTTTCGGCCATGCCCACGCCACTGGCTTCATGGCACATGTTCGAGCAATCGGGGAAGTTGTTGGTGCCATAGGCGCGGACGAACAGCTGGTAGAGGAACGCCGCCTCGTTGCTGGCCCGGCCCGAGGTGTAGAACTCGGCCTGGTCGGGTGATTCCAGACTGTTCAAGTGCCTGGCGACCAAGGCGAAGGCCTCGTCCCAGCTGATCTCGACGTAATGGTCGGTGCTGGCGTCATAGCGCATCGGGTGGGTCAGGCGCCCCTGGTATTCAAGCCAGTAGTCGCTCTGCTCAAGCAGTGCGCTGACGCTGTAACGGGTGAAGAACGCCGGGTCCACCGAACGGCCGGTGGCCTCCCAGTTGACCGCCTTGGCGCCGTTCTCGCAGAACTTGACCATGTCGCTTTCGGGCGATTCGCCCCAGGCGCAACCGGGGCAGTCGAAACCGCCGTTCTGGTTGGTCTTGAGCATGGCCCGCAGGTTCTTGAAGGCGTTCTCGCTGCCCAGCCAGCTCTTGGTCACGCTCTTGAGCGCGCCCCAGCCGGCCGCCGGCCCCTTGTAGTCCCTGATGTGTTCGTCCTGGCTCATGCTCTGATTGCCCCGCGCGGTATTTTTACCAGCCTAAAAAGCGCCCCCTGTTACGTCCAATCGATATGAATGAAGGCGTGATAAACCGCGTCGATCACCCGATGCAGGCCTTGACAGCCGTGGCCTTGAGCCGTGATAGAGGAGACTGATCGAACGGTCGGGCAAAGCAATTTGACGCCACTGGACGCAGGTTATAGCTTGAATCTTGTCCGCGGCCTCAAGCCGCCCCCACCACCTCACAGGTCGAGCGCGAACGTGGAAAAGAACCCCCAGGCCCTGATCGACGGTTTCAACCGCAAAGTCGACTACCTGCGGATGTCGGTCACCGACCGCTGCGACTTCCGCTGCGTCTACTGCATGGCCGAAGACATGCAGTTCCTGCCGCGCCAGCAGATCCTCAGCCTCGAAGAGCTGTACCAGGTGGCCGAACGCTTCGTCGCCCTGGGCACCCGCAAGATCCGCCTGACCGGTGGTGAGCCGTTGGTACGCCAGGGTATCGTCGGGCTCTGCGAGCGCATCGCGGCGTTGCCCGGCCTGCGCGAATTGTGCCTGACCAGCAACGGCTCGCAGCTCGGCCGCCTGGCCCAACCGCTGTTCGACGCCGGCGTGTCGCGCCTGAACATCAGCCTCGACAGCCTCGACCGCGACCGCTTCCGCGCCCTGACCCGCACCGGCGACCTCGACCAGGTCATCGCCGGCATCGACGCCGCGCGCGCCGCGGGCTTTCGCCGCACCAAGCTCAACGCGGTGGTGCTCAAGGGCCGCAACGACCATGAAATCGTCGACCTGGTGCGCTTCGCCATCGACCGCGAGCTGGATATCTCCTTCATCGAGGAAATGCCCCTGGGCGTGATCAGCGAGCATGAGCGCGGTGAGTCGTTCTGCTCCAGCGACGACGTGCGCGCACGCCTGGCCGAGCACTTCTCACTGGTCGAATCGGCCGAATCCTCGCAAGGCCCGGCACGCTACTGGCGCCTGGCCGAGGCGCCAAACACCCGGGTCGGGTTCATTTCGCCGCACAGCCACAACTTCTGCGCCACCTGCAACCGCGTGCGCCTCACCGTCGAAGGCCGCCTGCTGCTGTGCCTGGGCAACGAGCATTCGATGGACCTCAAGCAGGTCCTGCGCCAGCACCCCGGCGACAGCGCGCGCCTGGAAAAGGCCATCCGCGACGCCATGCAGCTCAAGCCCTACCGCCACCATTTCGAAGTGGGCGGCGAGGTGCAGATCCTGCGCTTCATGAACATGACCGGCGGCTGATCGGCCGCCTCTGGAACCGCCTTGATCGTCCATCCACGCCCCGACATGCTGCGCGTGCTGTTCACCCTCAAGGGCTCTATCGTCAAGGGCATCGCCCTGCGCTGCCTGGGGGTCACCCTGCTGGCGGCGCTGATCGTGCTGGTCGAGCGGCACTACCCGGCGCTGTTCTACCCAGTCAGCGCCACGCCCTTCACCCTGCTCGGGCTGTCGCTGTCGATCTTCATGAGCTTTCGCAACAACGCCTGCTACGACCGCTGGTGGGAGGGGCGCAAGGCCTGGGGGCGGCTGATCATCGAGGTGCGTTCGTTCGTGCGCGAAAGCGTGGTGATCGACGACCAGGCGCTGCGCGCGCAAATGCTGCGCGGCCTGTGCGGCTTCGCCCACGCCCTCAACGCGCGGCTGCGCAACGAAGACGAGCTGCCCCTGGCCCGCACCTGGCTGGCCGATGCGGCACCGGTCACCCCGCACAACGTGTGCGACGGCATCCTGCGCAACATCGGCGCACAGTGCTCTCACCTGGCCAAGGACGGGGCCATCAGCGAGTTCCGCTACACCCTGCTGGAGCAGCGCTTGACCGGTCTGTCGGAGGTACAAGCCATATGCGAAAGGATCAAGGGCACGCCATTGCCGTTCCCCTATACCCTGCTACTGCACCGCACCATCTACATCTTCTGCCTGCTGCTGCCGTTCGCCCTGGCCGAGCCGCTGGGCTGGCTGGCGCCACTGTTCACCACCATCGTCAGCTACACGTTCTTCGGCCTGGATGCGATCGGCAACGAACTGGAGGACCCGTTCGGACGTGACGAGAACGACCTGCCGACCGATGCGCTGGTGCGCACCGTCGAGCGCGACGTGTTGTCGGCGTTGGGGTATGAGCCGCTGCCACCGGCGATGGTGCCGGTGGATCATGTGTTGAGCTGAAATCGCCGGGGCTGCCTGGCAGCCCTTTCGCCAGCAAGCCGGCTCCCACACCGACGGCGCGAGTCTTGAGCAAGGCGCAGTGGGAGCAACTGCATTGAACCGCTTTTTGGTAGGAGCGGCCTCGTGTCGCGAAAGGGGTGCGCAGCGCCCCCAGGATCTCGAATACACCTCAAGATCGCCGAGGCCGCTTTGCGGCCTGTTCGCGACACTAGGCCGCTCCTACAGAGATCGCGCAAGATGTGGGTGCCGGCTTGCCGGTGATGAGGCCCTGGCGTTCAGCCGCGACTTGCGCAGGCGTCGATCGGCTTCAGGTGCGCGACGAAATTGCACGGCCGGTGCCGCGCATCCAGCTGCTCGGCGAGAATCCCTTCCCATGCGGTGCGGCAGGCACCGGTAGAGCCCGGCAGGCAGCACACCAACGTGCCGTTGGCCAACCCGGCCAAGGCTCGGCTCTGCACAGTCGAGGTGCCGATATCGAGGATCGACAGCGCGCGGAACAACTCGCCAAACCCATCAATGCGCTTGTCCAACAGGCATTCCACCGCCTCGGGAGTACTGTCGCGCCCGGTGAACCCAGTACCGCCGGTGATCAGCACCACCTGCACCTGCTCGTCAGCGATCCAGGTCGCCACCTGGGCGCGGACCCGGTACAGGTCATCCTTGAGCAACGCCCGCGCCACCAGGCGATGGCCGATCTCCACCGCACGGCTGGCCAGCAGCTCGCCGGAGGTGTCGTTGTCGTAGGTGCGGGTATCGCTGACGGTCAGCACGGCGATGTTCAGCGGCACGAACACCGCGTCCGGTTTCACACTCATGGGTTCTGCTCCTGGATTGGCATCGCGCCACGTTAGAAGCATGCCCTGGCAGCGTCCAATCGATAGCGCATACCGCACGATCAAGGGCCTCTATCAACGGCCGATCAAGCGCCTCTATCAACCGGTCACCATTTAGAATTGGCCACCCACCGCAGAGTTGGTTAAGGTCGCGGAACCCGCCCACCCCGCTCGCCAGGCCGCCTTCATGGACATCAAACAGCTCAAGTTCCTCATCGCCCTCGACAAGACCCGCCACTTCGGCCAGGCCGCGGCGCTGTGCCACATCACTCAACCCACGCTGTCCATGCGCCTGCGCAACCTCGAAGACGAACTCGACCTGGTACTGGTCAAGCGCGGCCAGCGCTTCGAGGGTTTCACCGAGGCCGGCGAGCGCATCCTGGCCTGGGCCCGCACCCTGCTCGCCGCCCATGACGGCCTGCAGGCCGAGGCCGCCAGCTGCCGTGGCCAAGTGGTCGGCAGCCTGCGCCTGGGCACCGTGCCGCTGGCCAGCTTCAACCCCATGCAGCTGTTGATGCCGCTGCGCGAGAAATACCCCGAGCTGAACTTCCAGCTGTCGTCACTGAGCTCCGAACAGATCGTCGACGGCCTGTCGCGCAACCAGCTTGACCTGGGCATCTGCTACCTCGACCAGGTCAACGCCAGCTTCTTCGAAGTGATCGAGCTGAGCACCACCACCATGGGCCTGCTGCACGACACCCGGCACTTTGGCTTCGAAACGGACACGGTGCGCTGGGACGCACTGGGCGATCTGCCCTTGGGCCTGCTGAGCAAGGGCATGCACTACCGCCAGTCCCTGGACCTCAGTTTCCGCAGCCGGGGCCTGGAGCCCAACGCGGTACTGGAAAGCGACTCGACCTTCCAGCTGATCCAGGCCATCAACGCTGGCGTGTGCTGCGCGGTGATGCCACTGGACTGCGGCCTGGAAGACCTCAGCGAGCACATGCGCATCGTTCCGATCGCCGACGCCAGCATCCACAGCCCGGTGGGCCTGCTGCTGCGCCGCAGCGAACCACGGTCGGCAATCGCCGAGCAATGTTTCGACGAGGCACGGGCGCTGTTCAGCCAGCGCTGATCAGTACTTGATCAATGCAAGCATGGCCACGTTGCGCGGGCGGGTAACCCCGGAATAACCACGGTCGCCGAACAGGCCTGGCAACGAGTAGTTGACGCGCGCATCGACCCCGCCCAGCGAGATGGTTGCGTATTCGGCCGTCGAGTAGGCATCCACACCCATCGCGACTTGCGAAGCCGGGCCGGCATTCTGCGAGGTCGATGCACTCCAGACGCCATTGGCAATGCCTTCGGTCGTGTCGTAAGGGTAGAGGCTGCCTTTCTGCCGCGAACCGAATACACGGCCCTGGTCAATGCCGCGACCGTCATCGAAGCCTCGAATGAATTCGCCGCGCAGATCGGGCAGGCCGAAGGTGGTGGCACCGTCGCCGGCCCCATAGGTGATGCCGATGGCCGCAAACAGCGCGGCATACTCGGCGCGCGACACCACAGCCCCATCAGCCTTGAGCCAACCCACTGGAACGGCGTTGACTGCGGAGTATTTGATGTCGCCCGGGGCGAAACCGGAGAAGCCGATCAGTTGGCCGAGTGTCACGGCGTGTTGGCTGTGGGTGGCATTGGCCACCTGCTGCGCGCCGCCCTCGCAGCTCAGCAGGATCCAGCAGAGCGCGCCATTGTTGAGCAGTGGCCCAAGGTAGGAGACCAGGGTCACGTTGCCGCCAGCCACGATCTCGTTACCTTGCAGGGGTTGCCCACCCAGGCCGTAGATCGGTGCAGCGGCCAGGCCGTCGGGTGCATAGGATGCATCGGCAGTGTTGGTGCTGCTTGCACGAAAGTGCTGGACGATGCCGTCGGTGGTCGGCAGTAGCGCAAACGGCAGGGAATTCTTGGCGGTGAAAAGGGTAGTCATCATGAACATCCTGTATCAGAAATGATTTTTTAACCCACCAGGTTAGGGGATCGAAAACCACTCTATGCATTTACGCATATACAGTCAATGCATAAATGCATTTACAATCATTCAAAGGCCTGCCGCCTGCCGGTACTGGCGCGGGGTGAACCCGGTCAGCTGACGGAACTGCCGGCTGAACGCGCTGTGGTCGGTGTAGCCGCAGCGCAAAGCCACCTCGATGATCGGCAAGTCACTGTGCAATAACTGGTGGGCGTGCTCCAGGCGGGCCTTGTGGATCATCTGCCGCGGGGTGAGGTGGAACACCCGCTTGCAGTAACGCTCCAGTTGCGCCACCGAAATACCGGCGATGCGGGTCAGCTCGTTCATGCTGATCGGCTGGTGAAAGTGCGTGCGGATATGCGCGTCCACCGCAGCCAGGCGCTGGTAGGCGGGGTGGGTGTCGGCGGCGGATTGCAGGTCGACGGAGATCCCCGCCAGGCCAATGATCCTGCCGGCGGGGTCATACAACGGGCGCTTGTGGGTGAGGCACCAGCCCGGCTCGCGGCTACCGTACAGGTGCAACTCAAGTTGATCTTCCAGCACCAGCCCCTGTTCCAGCACCCGCCGGTCCTGCTCGGTGTAACCCGGGCCCAGGCGTGCCGGGAACACCTCGGCGCTGGTCTTGCCCAGCAGCGGCTGCAACTGCCTGAGGCCACAGCGCTGCACCAGCGTGCGGTTGGCCAGTACGTAGCGCGCCTGCTCGTCCTTGATGAAGATCGCCGCGTTGGCGATGACGTCGAGCATGGGCAGGAGCCAGACCACGCCGGTGAGCAGCGCCTCCAGGGATTCGGGGCGGTGTTGATCCAGCTGCTGGTACAGGGTGGCCAGTGGGTTGTTGGTCATCGGCTTGCATCTCCAGTGGCTGTTACGGCCCTTTCGCGGGCAAGCCCGCTCCCACAGGGACGGCGCTGAGTGCGGAATTGGCGCCGGACCAGTGGGAACGGGCTTGCCCGCGAAAGGGCCAGCACCGCCACTGCATATCTGAAGCCCGCACCGGGTATGCCCCGCAGACTATTCACCGGGCAATACAAGGCGCCAGCATTTTTTGCAACTGTGCCGATTTCGTCATCCACCTTGCAGAAAACCATCAAGAACCGAGACCCCGATCGGTCCACGCTATGCCCCACGCAAGCCGCACCACGACCTACAAGAACGCGGCGGACAAAGCCGCATCGTGACATCAGACCTGCCTATCCAAAACCTACAAAAAGGCGACCCCATGTCAGGCAAATTCAAGAAACAGCTGTCATTGCTGGACCTCACCTTCATCGGCCTGGGAGCCATCTTCGGCTCCGGCTGGCTGTTCGCCGCCAGCCACGTGTCGGCCATCGCCGGCCCGGCCGGCATCCTCTCCTGGTTCCTCGGCGGCTTCGCCGTGCTGCTGCTGGGCATCGTCTACTGCGAGCTCGGCGCCGCCCTGCCGCGCGCCGGTGGCGTGGTGCGCTACCCGGTGTACTCCCACGGCCCGCTGCTGGGCTATCTGATGGGCTTCATCACCCTGATCGCCTTCTCTAGCCTGATCGCCATCGAAGTGGTCGCCTCGCGCCAGTACGCCGCGGCCTGGTTCCCCAGCCTGACCAAGGCCGGCTCCAGCGACCCCACGGTGCTCGGCTGGCTGGTGCAGTTCGCCCTGCTGGGGCTGTTCTTCGCGCTCAACTACCGCAGCGTGAAGACCTTCGCCAAGGCCAACAACCTGGTCAGCGTGTTCAAGTTCATCGTGCCGCTGCTGGTGATCGGTGTGCTGTTCACCTTCTTCAAACCGGAAAATTTCGAGGTGCAGGGCTTTGCCCCGTTCGGGATGTCCGGCGTGGAAATGGCCGTGTCGGCCGGCGGCATCATCTTCGCCTACCTGGGCCTGACCCCGATCATCTCGGTGGCCAGCGAAGTGAAGAACCCGCAGCGCACCATCCCCATCGCACTGATCCTCTCGGTACTGTTGTCCACCGCCATCTACGCCCTGCTGCAACTGGCCTTCCTCGGCAGCGTACCCACCGAGATGCTGGCCAACGGCTGGGCCGGCGTAACCCAGGAACTGGCCCTGCCCTACCGTGACATCGCCCTGGCCCTGGGCGTCGGCTGGCTGGCCTACCTGGTGGTGGCCGACGCGGTGATCTCGCCCAGCGGCTGCGGCAACATCTACATGAACGCCACCCCGCGCGTGGTCTACGGCTGGGCGCAGACCGGCACCTTCTTCAAGTACTTCACCCGTATCGACGAGCAGTCCGGCATCCCGCGCCCAGCGCTGTGGCTGACCTTCGCCCTGTCGGTGTTCTGGACCCTGCCGTTCCCGTCCTGGGAAGCGCTGATCAACGTGGTCTCCGCCGCCCTGGTGCTGAGCTACGCCGTGGCCCCGGTGACCGTCGCCGCCCTGCGCCGCAACGCCCCCGGCATGGCCCGGCCGTTCCGGGTCAAGGGCATGGGCGTGCTCGGCCCGCTGTCGTTCATCATCGCCGCGCTGATCGTCTACTGGTCGGGCTGGAACACCGTGTCCTGGCTGCTGGCCCTGCAGATCGTGATGTTCGTGCTGTACCTGCTGTGCCGCCGCTTCGTGCCCACCGAGCATCTGTCCATCGCCCAACAAGTGCGCTCGTCGGCGTGGCTGATCGGCTTCTACGCCGTGACCATCCTGCTGTCCTGGCTGGGCAGCTTCGGTGGCCTGGGGGTGATCGGGCATCCGTTCGACACGGCGGTCGTGGCTGCTGCGGCGCTGGGCATCTACTACTGGGGCGCAGCGACTGGCGTGCCGGCGCACCTGGTGCGGCTGGATGGCGAGGATGAGAGCGAGGCCGGTGCCGAAGGCCAATTCAGCCAGCGTCCAGCTGCGGTTGCTTCGTGAACCGTACGTGCCCTTTCGCCGGCAAGCCGGCTCCTACATCAGCCATGGACAAACCCATGAAACAGATCCACGTCATCGATTCCCACACCGGCGGCGAACCAACCCGCCTGGTGATGGACGGTTTCCCGCAGTTGACCGGCCGCAGCATGGCCGAGCAGCGCGACGAGCTGCGCGAACTGCACGACCACTGGCGCCGCGCCTGCCTGCTGGAGCCACGCGGCAACGATGTGCTGGTCGGCGCGCTGTACTGCCCACCGGTCTCGGCGGATGCCACCTGCGGGGTGATCTTCTTCAACAACGCCGGCTACCTGAACATGTGCGGCCACGGCACCATCGGCCTGGTCGCCTCCTTGCAGCACCTGGGGCTGATCGCGCCCGGCGTGCACCGCATCGACACCCCGGTCGGCCAGGTCAGCGCCACCCTGCACGAGGACGGCGCGATCACCGTCGGCAACGTACCCGCCTACCGCTACCGCCAGCAGGTGGCGGTCGAAGTGCCGGGCCATGACGTGGTGCACGGTGATATCGCCTGGGGCGGCAACTGGTTCTTCCTGGTCAGCGACCACGGCCAGCGCATCGAACTGGACAACGTCGAAGCCCTCACCGCCTACACCTGGGCCCTGCTCAAGGCCCTCGAAACCCAGGGCATCACCGGCGAGCACGGCGCCATGATCGACCACGTCGAGCTGTTCGCCGACGACGCCCACGCCGACAGCCGCAACTTCGTGATGTGCCCGGGCAAGGCCTACGACCGCTCGCCCTGCGGCACCGGCACCAGCGCCAAGCTGGCGTGCCTGGCCGCCGACGGCAAGCTCGCCGAGGGCCAGGTATGGACCCAGGCGAGCATCACCGGCAGCCAGTTCCAGGGCCGTTTCGAACGCGACGGCGAACGCATCCGCCCGTTCATCACCGGCCGTGCCTACATGACCGCCGACAGCACGCTTTTGATCGACGAACACGACCCGTTTGCCTGGGGCATCTGACCCCTCTAACCCCCACGAACACAGCTAGGAGTGACAACCATGACCGACAACATCTTCACCGGCTGCATGCCCGCCCTGATGACCCCTTGCACCGCGCAGCGCACGCCCGACTTCGACGCCCTGGTGCGCAAGGGCCGTGAGCTGATCGAGGCCGGCATGAGCGCCGTGGTGTACTGCGGTTCGATGGGCGACTGGCCGCTGCTGACCGAGGCCGAGCGCCAGGAAGGCGTGGCGCGCCTGGTGGCCGCCGGCATCCCGACCATCGTCGGCACTGGCGCGGTGAACACCCGTGAAGCGGTATCCCATGCCGCCCATGCCGCCAAGGTCGGCGCCGCCGGGCTGATGGTCATCCCCCGCGTGCTGTCCCGTGGCGCCTCGTTGATCGCCCAGAAGCATCACTTCGCAGCGATCCTCGCGGCGGCACCGAAACTGCCGGCGGTGATCTACAACAGCCCCTACTACGGCTTCGCCACCCGTGCCGACCTGTTCTTCGAACTGCGCCGCGAATACCCCAACCTGATCGGTTTCAAGGAGTTCGGCGGCGGTGCCGACCTGCGCTACGCCGCCGAGCACATCACCTCGAAGGATGACGACGTGACCCTGATGGTCGGCGTCGACACCCAAGTGGTGCACGGCTTCGTCAACTGCAACGCCACCGGCGCCATCACCGGCATCGGCAACGCCCTGCCGCGCCAGGTGCTGCAACTGGTAAGCCTGAGCAAGCAAGCCGCCAAGGGTGATGCCAAGGCCCGGCGCCTGGCCCGGGAGCTGGAGTCGGCACTGGCGGTGCTGTCGTCGTTCGATGAAGGCTGCGACCTGGTGCTGTACTACAAGCACCTGATGGTGCTCAACGGCGATACCGAATACAGCCTGCACTTCAACCAGACCGATGCGCTGACCGACGCCCAGCGCCACTACGCCGAGCAGCAGTACACGCTGTTCCGCCAGTGGTACGCCAACTGGTCGGCCGAGCAGAACGTCGCTTGATCATTAGGCCGGGGGCTGCTGTGCAGCCCATCGCGACACAAGGCCGCTCCTACAGAAAAGCGCGATCTCCTGTAGGAGCGGCCTTGCGTCGCGAAAGGGCTGCGCAGCGGCCCCTGATCACCGAATAGCCATAGCCTCGAACTCCAAGGACACCCCATGACCCTGACAGGCAACCTGTTGATCGGCCAGCGCGCCGTAACCGGCACCCAGGCCGCGATCCACGCCATCAACCCGGCCACCGACACACCGCTCGCTCCGCCCTACCCCGGCGCCAGCGCCGAACATGTGGCCCAAGCCTGTGCCCTGGCCTGGGCGGCGTTCGATGAATACCGCGAAACGCCACTTGAACAGCGCGCACGCTTTCTCGACACCATCGCCGAACAGATCGAAGCCCTGGGCGATGAACTGATCGACCGCGCCCATGCCGAAACCGGCCTGCCCAAGCCACGCCTGCTGGGCGAACGCGGCCGCACCTGCACCCAGCTGCGCACCTTCGCCCGGGTGGTACGCGCCGGCGAGTGGCTGGACCTGCGTGTGGACAACGCCCTGCCCGAGCGCCAACCCCTGCCGCGCCCGGACTTGCGTCAGCGCCAGGTAGCCCTGGGCCCGGTGGCGGTGTTCGGCGCCAGCAACTTCCCCCTGGCCTTCTCGGTGGCCGGCGGCGATACCGCCTCGGCCCTGGCCGCCGGCTGCCCGGTGGTGGTCAAGGCCCACGGTGCCCACCCGGGCACCAGCGAGCTGGTCGGCCAGGCGGTGGCACGGGCGGTGCAGCAGTGCGAACTGCCCGCAGGGGTGTTCTCGCTGCTGTACGGCGCAGGCCGCGAAGTGGGCATCGGCCTGGTCAGCGACCCACGCATCAAGGCCGTCGGTTTCACCGGTTCGCGCAGCGGCGGTATCGCCTTGTGCCAGGCGGCCCAGGCGCGGCCGGAACCGATCCCGGTGTATGCCGAGATGAGCTCGATCAACCCGGTGCTGCTGTTCGACGCCGCGCTGCAAGCCCGGGGCGACGCCCTGGCGCACGGGTTCGTTGCTTCGTTGACCCAAGGCGCCGGCCAATTCTGCACCAACCCCGGCCTGGTGATCGCCCGCCAGGGGCCGGCGCTGGAGCGCTTTATCGCCGCCGCCAGCGCACACCTGCACCAGGCAGTGGCGCAGACCATGCTCACACCCGGTATCGCCAGTACCTACGCCAAGGGTGTAGCGGCGCTTGGCGATAACCACAACACCCAGACTGCCGCCAGTGGCTTGCCCGCCCAGGGCCCGAGCCAGTGCCAGACGCAGTTGTTCGTCACCTCGGCTCAGGCGTTCCTGTCGGACCCAGCCCTGCAAACCGAAGTGTTCGGCGCCGCCTCGCTGGTGGTGGCCTGCGACAGTGACGAGCAGATCGGCGAGATCGCCGAGCACCTGGAGGGCCAACTGACCGCCACCCTGCATCTGGATGAAGCCGACCTCGACAGCGCCCGCCGGCTGCTGCCAGTGCTGGAACGCAAGGCCGGGCGGCTGCTGGTCAACGGCTGGCCGACCGGTGTGGAGGTGTGCGATGCGATGGTCCACGGCGGGCCGTTCCCGGCCACCTCGGATGCCCGCAGCACCTCGGTGGGTACTGCGGCGATCCTGCGTTTCCTGCGGCCGGTGTGCTACCAGGACTTCCCCGAGGCACTGCTGCCGCAGGCCCTGCAGCACGGCAACCCGCTGGGCTTGCGGCGGCTGCTCGACGGCCAGCGGGAAGGCTGAGCGATGACCGCCACTGAAACTGACATCGCCGTGGTCGGCGCTGGCATCGTCGGCGTCGCCTGTGCCTTGCAACTGGCCCGCCAGGGCCGCCGAGTGCTGCTGATCGACTGCCAGGCACCCGGCCACGGCGCGTCCTGGGGCAATGCCGGGCACCTAGCCACCGAGCAGGTATTCCCCATTGCCGACCTGTCGATTCTCAAGCGCCTGCCGGGCATGCTGCTGGACCCGATGGGCCCGCTGCGCCTGGACTGGAAGTACCTGCCCAAGGCATTGCCCTGGTTCACTCGCCTGCTGCTCAACCTGCGCCCGGCGCCATTCCAGCGCAGCGTGGCCGGTATCCGCGCGTTGAACGAGGGCAGCCTCGGCGCCTGGCAGCGGCTGCTGGGCTCCATCGGAGGCAGTGATCTGTTCAGGGAGGACGGCTCGCTGCTGATGTTTGAACGCCCTGAGTCTCGCCCACTGCTCGAGGCCTTGCAGGCACGCATGCGCCAGCAGGCGGTGGCGGTGCAGGCCTGGTCGGCGCAGCAGGTCCGCGACGCGGCGCCGCAGTTGAGCCGTACGATACAAGGGGGGCTGTTCTTCCCGCGTACCGGTCACTTCATCGACCCCTACCGAGTCGTTTGTGCCTTGTTCGACGCCGCCCAGACGGCAGGTGTGCGGTTCGCCAAGCGGCAGGTGAGCGGCGGCCAACTACATGCCAACGGCGTCACCCTGCACAGTGACCAGGGTGAGTTGCCGGCTCGCCAAGTGCTGATCGCCTGCGGTGCGCATTCGGCGAAGCTGGTGCACGCCTTGACCGGCAAGCGCGTGCCACTGGACACCGAACGCGGCTACCACCTGATGTTGCCCAATGAGCATGAGCGGCTGCCGTTCGCCGTCACCTCGCTGGAACGCAAGTTCATCATGACGCCCATGGCCGGCGGTTTGCGCCTGGCCGGCACGGTGGAGTTCGCCGGGCTGGACGCGGCACCGAACATGCAGCGGGCCAGGCAGTTGCATCGGTTGAGCGAGGGACTGTTCCAGCGTGAACTGGATGCCGAGGGGGCGACGCCGTGGATGGGCTTCAGGCCGTCGTTGCCGGATTCGCTGCCGGTGATCGACCAAGTGGCGGACGGCAGGGTGCTATTGGCGTTCGGGCACCAGCACCTGGGGTTGACCCAGGCGGCGGTGACGGCGGAGTGGGTGGCCGGGTTCGCCACAGGTGGGGACACGCCTGCGGCTTACAGGCTGGATAGGTTTTGATACAGAGGGGCCGCTGTGCGGCCCATTCGCGGGTAAACCCGCTCCCACAGGTTCTGCGTTGCCCTTGGGTTTACCTGCGAAAGGGGCTGCGCAGCAGCCCCTTGCAATCTCAGCGATAACGCTCGAGCCAGTGCGCGTAAGGCGCTGGCAACGTCCACGACGCCTTGTCCACACCCAGCGCCTTGGCCGCAGCATACGGCCAGTGCGGGTCCGCCAGGTGCGCGCGCCCCACCGACACCAGGTCGAGCTGATTGGCTTGCAAGGCGCCTTCGGCCAGCTCCGGCGTACCAAAGCCCCAGGCCGAGGTCACCGGCAGTTTCGCCTCGCGACGCACGCGCTCGGCAATCGACCCCATGAACGCCGGGCCCCAGGGAATGTTGGTCTCGGGGATGGTGAAACCGACGCTGACACTCAACAGGTCCAGGCCACCGGCCTTGAAGCGACGAGCTAGTTCGATGGATTCCTGCAAGGTCTGCTCGTCACGCCCGTCATACTCCAGCACACCGAAGCGTGCGGTCAGCGGCAGGTGCTCGGGCCATACCTCACGCACCGCGGCCAAGGTCTCGAGGAGGAAACGGCTGCGGTTGTCGAAGCTGCCGCCGTAGGCGTCGGTACGCTGGTTGGAATGCTCGGAGAAGAAGCTCTGGCCCAGGTAGCCGTGGGCGAAGTGCAGCTCGATCCACTCAAAACCGGCATCGCGCGCGCGGCGGGCGGCGTCGACGAAGTCCTGCTTGACCCGGGCGATGTCGTCCAGGGTCATGGCCTTGGGCACTTTTGGCAGGTGGGCGCCAAAGGCGATGGCGGACGGGGCAATGGTGTCCCAGCCACGGGCATCGTCGGCCGCGATATGGTCATCGCCTTCCCACGGGCGGTTGGCGCTGGCCTTGCGCCCGGCATGGGCGATCTGGATGCCTGGTACGGCACCAGCGGCCTTGATCGCCTGCACCACTGGCACGAAGGCCTGGGCATGGGCGTCGCTCCAGATCCCGGCGCAACCGGGGGTGATGCGCCCTTCCGGCGATACCGCGGTGGCCTCGACCACCAGCAGCCCGGCGCCGCCACGGGCCAGGCCGGCCAGGTGCACGTGGTGCCAGTCGTTGATCATGCCGTCCTCGGCCATGTACTGGCACATCGGCGGGATGGCGATGCGGTTGCGCAGGGTGACGTCCTTGAGGGTGTAGGGTTCGAACAATGCGGCCATGACGGAACTCCGGGGTGCGTTAACTTACGATTGTTCGATCATATTCGAACTATGGCAATTTGTGAAACCCCCGTTATCATGTCGCCATGCGAACCTATACCCACCCCTCCCCCGACAACCTCACCCTGGAGCGCCTGCTCTACGCGCTGAGCGACCCCGTGCGCATGGAGATCGTCCGCCACCTGGCCGGCGTGGCCGAGGCCAGCTGCGGCGAACTGGACGGCGGGCGGCCGAAGTCGAGCATGTCCCATCACTTCCGCGTGCTGCGCGAGGCGGGGCTGGTGTTTACCCGCAACGTGGGCACCACGCACATGAATTCGCTGCGCAGCGACGAACTCGAAGGGCGTTTCCCTGGGCTGCTGGGCAGCATTCTCGGGCAGCGCTGATACACGATGCGTGGGAGCGGGCTTGCGCCGCGATTTCGCCATGAGACATAAACACCGCTAGCTGTATCGACGCGATCGCGGGTCAAGCCCGCTCCCACAATATCCGGCGTACTGACCTGCAGGCACAAAAAAACCACGAGGCCGCCAGGGGCGACGCTCGTGGTTGGTGTTGCCGGGCACGCCCGGCAAGCAGTCAGGCCTTACAGCGCCATGTCGTTCGCAGGCTTGCTCTCGACCGGTGCGGCTGGCGCAACGCGGGTGCTGACGCTCTGGTCGATCACGGGTGGCTTCTCCAGCTGCAGCACCTCAGCGGTGTAGTCCCACTCTTTCTGGGTGGCCGCCGCCGAATCGTTCAGCTTGGTGCCGTAGCTTGGGACGATCTCCTTGATCTTGGCCTGCCACTCTGGGGTAGCAACCTTTTCCTTGAACACCGTCTGCAGCACATTGAGCATGATCGGCGCGGCGGTCGAGGCGCCTGGCGAGGCACCCAGCAGGCCGGCGATGGTGCGGTCTTGCGAGGCCACCACTTCGGTGCCCAGCTTCAGCACGCCGCCCTTCTCTTCGTCACGCTTGATGATCTGCACGCGCTGACCAGCCTGCCACAGCTTCCAGTCTTCCTTCTTGGCGTTCGGGAAGTAGGTCTGCAGGGCTGCGAAGCGGTCGTCGTCGGACTGCATCAGCTGGCCGGCGAGGTACTCCACCAGCGGGTACTGGTCGATACCGACGCGGGCCATAGGCCAGACGTTGTGGGTGGTGGCGCTGCTCAGCAGGTCCAGGTACGAGCCATTCTTCAGGAACTTGGTCGAGAAGGTGGCGAATGGCCCGAACAGGATCACGCGCTTGCCGTCGAGCACGCGGGTATCCAGGTGCGGTACCGACATGGGTGGTGCACCGGTGGAGGCGATGCCGTAGGCCTTGGCCATGTGCTGCATGGCGACGGTCGGGTTCTCGGTGACCAGGAACGAACCACCCACCGGGAAGCCTGCGTATTCCTTGGCCTCGGGGATGCCCGACTTCTGCAGCAGCTTCAGCGCGCCGCCGCCGGCACCGATGAACAGGAACTTGGCGTCGGTGGCGTGCTTGGTGCCATCCTTCAGGTTCTTGTACTCGACGTGCCAGGAGCCGTCTTCGTTGCGGGTGATGTCCTGCACTTCGCTGGAGAGCTTCAGGTCGAAGTTCTGTTTGGTCTGCAGGTGGCCGACGAACTGGCGGGTGATCTCACCGAAGTTCACGTCGGTGCCGATCGGCGTCCAGGTCACGGCCAGTTTCTGGTTGGGGTCACGCCCTTCCATCATCAGCGGGACCCACTTGGCGATCTGCGCGTGGTCCTCGGAGTACTGCATCGGGCGGAACAGCGGGCTGGCCTGCAGGGCGTCGTAGCGCTTCTTCAGGAACTTGATGTTGTCATCGCCCCAGACGAAGCTCATGTGCGGGGTGGTGTTGATGAACGAGTGCGGGTTCTTGAGCACGCCCTGGCGAACCTGCCAGGCCCAGAACTGGCGGGAGATCTGGAACGACTCGTTGATCTCGATGGCCTTGGTGATGTTGACGTTGCCGTCTTTGTCTTCCGGGGTGTAGTTCAGCTCGGCCAGCGCGGAGTGGCCGGTACCGGCGTTGTTCCAGCCGTTGGAGCTTTCTTCGGCGACGCCGTCCAGGCGCTCGACCATTTCCATCGACCAACTCGGTTCCAGCTCGTTGAGCCAGACCGCGAGGGTGGAACTCATGATGCCGCCGCCGACCAGCAGCACGTCGACTTTCTTGGTGTCTTCGGCGTGCGCTTGCATGAAGCTCGCCGCAACAGCCAGACCCAGCAAGGTCTTGCCAGCTTTCTTGAACATTGATCAATCCCAGTGTGTAGAACGGAGGGTGGGCCTGTGGCTGGCCCAAGGGTTCCATGTTCTTCAGCGCAGGCTTGTTGTGATCATTGTTCAGCAGCCAGAGAGCATTGGACGCGCCAGCCTTTGGTCGGATTGACCGACAAGGCTGAAACGATTTACGGATTGTATATGAATTGCCAGCACAAACAAATTGCGCGGCCAGACGCAAGGCGGCGGGTTGCCACGCGACAAGCCGCCACGCCCCTGGCATGGCCCTGTGCTCGAATCAATGTCCACAAAACAAAAACCCCCGGCCACATCCATGGCCGGGGGTCTTGGATCGGGTCATCAATGACCCGATCGGGGTACTACCAAGATTACTGCTGCTGAGGCAGCTTATCGATCGCGCCGCAGCCGCCGATGATCTTGGAGATGGAAACCGATGGGTGGAACAGGTAGTCGTACGAGCAGTTCTTAGGCTGGTTGTAGACCTGGCCGGTGCAGCCGGACAGCAGGGCAACGCCCGAAACGAGAGCAACAGCAACAGTAGCTTTGATCAGCTTTTTCATCTAGAAAATCCTTTAGTCCATGATCCGCCATCATTCTGATGGCCGGCGGATCATACGGGAAAAGTTCATCTAATCAAAGCGTGTTAGTACATCTGCACTAATGGCATGAGCAATTAAGTAAGATGCTTGACGTCAACTAAAAATCAACCCAAGAGGCGGTTATCGGCACGGGCGCAAGAATATTTAGCAATCCCTGTGTATTTTCGTATCTGGTCCGCGCCCACCCCAGCTGCGATCGGACTTGCGGCAAGCTACAACCTTCGGGCATGGCAATGCGCGGGAGCGAGATCAAGCGCGAATACTCAGCCATTTGATTTCGTGCTTGCCCGCTTATTAGATCGGTGCTCCCAAGCACAATCTACATGCTGTTCAAGTAGGCCGGATGAAGATCATATTTATCCCCGAACCGCCTCGAATTGCAGCAGTTTCGAACATAAGCGTCGATTTCAGAACTTGGTGATCCGCGTGCAATTACTGCATGCCACCGATTGAAAACGGGAGCATTTTGCCGACAGGGAAACTGACAGCTTCCGACTACTCGTTGTCCATTTCCGAATTGGCTGTGCACTAGCCTCTGTCCTTCACTGCACACGCAAGGCGCAACGAACCGCCACCTTCCAGCGCAAGCGCTTCGCCTAAACAGCACCGCACAAATGAAAAAAGCCCCGAGACGTTAATCTCGGGGCTTTCTCATGTATGGCGGAGAGATAGGGATTTGAACCCTAGGTACTGTTGCCAGTACAACGGATTTCGAATCCGTCCCGTTCGACCACTCCGGCATCTCTCCAATGGCGCGCATCATACCAGCGTTTTCGTTTCTGGCAAATCTTTTTTGAAAAAAATTCGCGTGGTATCAGGCGCTTGCGTGAACGCGCCGGTTACAGCGGCACGCCCAGGCGCTTGGCAACTTCTTCGTAGGCTTCGATCACGTCGCCCAGGCCCTGGCGGAAGCGGTCCTTGTCCATCTTCTTGCGGGTTTCTTTGTCCCACAGGCGGCAACCATCCGGGCTGAACTCGTCACCCAGGACGATCTGGCCGTGGAACACGCCGAACTCCAGCTTGAAGTCGACCAGCAGCAGGCCTGCGTCGTCGAACAGCTTGCTCAGCACTTCGTTGACCTTCAGCGACAGCTTCTTCATCTCGACCAGTTGCTCGGCGGTGCCCCAGCCGAAGGCGACGACGTGGGATTCGTTGATGAAGGGGTCGCCCTTCTCGTCGTTCTTCAGGAACAGCTCGAAGGTCGACGGTTCGAGCTTGATGCCCTCTTCCACGCCCAGGCGCTTGACCAGGCTGCCGGCGGCGTAGTTACGCACCACGCACTCGACCGGGATCATGTCGAGCTTCTTCACCAGGCACTCGTTGTCGCCCAGCAGCTTGTCGAACTGGGTCGGCACGCCGGCTTCTTCGAGCTTCTGCATGATGAAGGCGTTGAACTTGTTGTTCACCATGCCCTTGCGGTCCAACTGCTCGATGCGCTTGCCGTCGAACGCCGAGGTGTCGTTGCGGAACAGCAGGATCAAGCGGTCGGCGTCGTCGGTCTTGAATACCGATTTGGCCTTGCCGCGGTAGAGTTCGTCGCGTTTTTCCATGATGGGCTCCGCTTGCTTGAGTAGGTGGGCTAGGCGATCAGGCGCCAGTCGAGCCCATGGTCTTGATTAGCCACCTGGAGCCAGTCCGGGTCGCACCCGAGGGCGTCGACGAAGCACTGGCGGGCCAGATGTGGCAGGTTGTTCTTGCTGCTGAGGTGGGCCAGCACCAGGTGCTGTAGGTTCTGCCAACCCAGCTCGGCCACCAGGCTCGCGGCCTGGTGGTTGTTCAGATGTCCTTGGCTGCCGCCGACCCGTCGCTTGAGGAACTGCGGGTAATGCCCGCGCGCCAGCAGGTCACGGCAGTGATTGGCCTCGATCAGCAAGGCGTCGAGGCCCTGGTAACGCTCCAGCAGGTGCATGTCGTAGCTGCCCAGGTCGGTCAGCATGCCGAAACGCCGGCGGCCGTCGCTGATCACGTATTGCAGCGGCTCGTAAGCGTCATGCTCGACCCGTGCAGCGCTGACCTGCAGCTCACCAACCTGCAGCACATCGCCACAACCGAGAAAACCGGCCACTTCCACCGGCTTGCGCAGGCCACGCAAAGTGCCCTGGCTCATGTAGACCGGTACATTGTAGCGGCGCGACAGCAACCCCACCCCATGCACGTGGTCGGCATGTTCGTGGGTCACCAGCACCGCGCTCAGCTGCGTGGCCGACACCCCGAGCAGCGCCAGGCGCCGCTCGGTCTCTCGTAGCGAAAAGCCGCAGTCGACCAGGATCAACGAGTCACCGCTGGCGATCAGCGTGCCGTTTCCCTGGCTACCGCTTCCAAGAACCGCGAAGCGCACTTAGCCCAGGCGGTCCTGGATCGCGCTCAGCACGCGGCGGGCCACATCGGCCGGGGCCACGGTGTTGATGTTCTTCTCGACGGTTACCTGGACGTTGTCACCCACCTTGCTCAGGCGTACCTGGTAACGCTCGGCGCGGGCTTCACGCTCTTCCTTGGTCGCTTCGCTGCCGAACAGGCGGCTGAAGAAGCCAGGCTCCTTCTGCTTGTCGTCGGGCTTCTCGGACAGGTTGATGTAGTACAGGCCCAGGCTGCGGTTGATATCTTCCACACGCCACTCGCCCTGCTCCAGGGCGCGGCCGACGCCAGACCAGGCGCGGTCGAGGTCGGAACCGAGGTACAGCACCGGGTTGCCACTGCCGTCCTCGGTGAGGCTGACCTGGCTCGGTGCGTCGAAGTCACGCGCGGCCAGCAGCGACACCGAACCGCCCTTCTCGGCGTTGCGGTTCATGCTGGCGAGCATCTCGTCGACCAGCAGCGCATCGGCGCCGGTGTTGCTCGAAGTCGCCGGGAAGTCCGGTTCGGCGCTGCTGCCGGCCGGGCGCTCGACGCTGACCACGTACACTTCCGAGGTGTTGCGCTGCACGCCAGGCTCCATGCGCACACGCACGCGCACTTCGCTGTCCGGGCTGCTGGAGGCGCTGGCCAGGCGTTGGCCAAGGGATGCCGACAACTCGTCGAAACGCTGCCAGGTGGTGTTGAACTCACCGGTCTGCGGGCGTTCTTCGGCGATGCGGAAGCCGTTGTCCTCGAAGAACTGGCGAGTCACCGGCCAGACTTCGGCGGGTGCACGCTGGGCCAACACCCAACGGCTGCTGCCGCTGCGTTGCAGGCTGAAATCGCTGATGTCGGCGCTGGCCGACAACGGTTGCGGGCGCGGCACCTCGAACTCGCCGGTGGCGCGATCGTCGGCGACGTTACGCGGGATCGGCAGCAGCGGATCCATGCGCTTGACGTTGGCCGCGTCCGGCGGCAGCTGCATCGGCGCGGTAGGGTGCGCCTGCAGGTAGTCGCTGCCACGGTCGCGGAAATAGCCATCCTCGCCCCACAGCCAACCGCAACCGCTGGTGCTGGAGATGATCAGGGCAAGGGTGGAAAGACCAGCCAGTCGCTTCATGCGGTGTACTTCCTCGTTCAAACCAGTACGCCGGACTGGCGCAAGGCAGTACGGACTTTTTCGTGACAACCTTCGCTCAGCCAGGTCAGTGGCAGGCGGATGCCCTGCTGCATCAGGCCCATTTCGACGAGCGCCCATTTCACCGGGATCGGGTTGGCTTCGCAGAACAGGTCTTTGTGCAGCGGCATGAGTTTTTCGTTGATCGCGCGGGCCTTCTCGGCATTGCCCTCAAGGGCGGCCTCGCACAGGTCGGCCATCGCGCGCGGGGCGACGTTGGCGGTGACCGAGATGTTGCCTTTGCCGCCCATCAGGATCAGCTCGACGGCGGTCGGATCATCGCCGGACAGGACGATGAAATCCTTGTCGACGCCGTCGATGATCTGCTTGGCGCGCACCAGGTCGCCGGTGGCTTCCTTGATGCCGATGATGTTCTTCACGTTCGACAGGCGGATCACGGTGTCGGCCTGCATGTCGCAGGAGGTGCGGCCGGGTACGTTGTACAGGATCTGCGGGATGTCGACGGCTTCGGCGATGTGCTTGAAGTGCTGGTACAAACCTTCTTGCGTTGGCTTGTTGTAGTAGGGGACTACCAGCAGGCAGGCATCGGCGCCGGCATTCTTGGCATTCTGCGTGAGGTGGACGGCTTCGGCGGTGGAGTTGGCACCGGTACCGGCAATGACCGGAATGCGCTTCTTGCTGTGCTTGACGCGCTCGACGACGTGCTTGATGACCAGGATGTGTTCTTCGACGTCGAGGGTGGCGGATTCACCGGTGGTGCCGACAGCGACGATCGCGTGGGTGCCATTTTCCAGGTGGAAGTCTACAAGTTTGTCGAGGCTGTCCCAGTCAAGACGCCCTTGTGCATCCATGGGAGTGACCAATGCCACCATACTGCCCGCAATCATGTAACTGCTCCTGCCGGAAAAAGAGAGCGGTAATGGTACTGGGGGCATCGGCCTTGCACAAGCGAAGCAGGCGGGCGGAGCATTCCCCTTCGCGCCGCTTTTCGCTACCCTTGATCCTTTGATCGGTACAGCGCGGCCCGCCGGGCCGTCGACAGTGCTCCCGGCCTGTGCTCACCGCCGCCAAACCACGGCTGTGAGCTGGCGCAAACCGCAGGCTTGCCCCCGTCCTGTACCGACCGCTCATCGCTTTAGGAATGCTGCATGTCCACCCCCACCGTTCGCGAACAATTCCTCGTCATCAGCGCCCTGGGGCCCAACCCCATGGAACTGGCCAATGTTCTGAGCCGCGCAGCTTTCGAAAACCGCTGCGCGGTGATCACCTCGCGCCTGAGCCGCCACGGCGAAACCAGCGCCCTGGTGCTGCAGGTCGGCGGTAGCTGGGATGCCCTGGCCCGCCTCGAAACCACGCTGCCGGGCCTGGCCAAGAAACACGGCCTGACCCTGGACGTGGTGCGCAGCGCCGAGCAGGAAGTGCGCCCGCAGGCCCTGCCTTATGTGGCTTATGTCAGCGCCGCCTATCGCCCGGACATCATCAACGAGCTGTGCCAGTTCTTCCTCGACCACCGCGTCGAGCTGGATGCGATGACCTGCGACACCTACCTCGCCCCGCAGACCGGCAGCAGCATGCTCAACGCCCAGTTCACCGTGATCCTGCCGGCCGGCACCCAGATCAGCTGGCTGCGCGACCAGTTCCTCGACTTCGCCGACGCGCTCAACCTCGATGCGCTGATCGAACCGTGGCGCCCACAGAACCCCGTGTAAGGAAGCATTCCATGGCCGTAGCACTCGACCAACCCGTCGCCGACTTCCAGGCCCAGGCCACCAGCGGCCAGGCCGTCAGCCTCGCGGGGCTGAAGGGCCAGCAGGTGGTGCTGTACTTCTACCCCAAGGACAGCACCCCGGGCTGCACCACCGAAGGCCAGGGTTTCCGTGACCAGCATGCGGCATTCCAGGCCGCCAACACCGTGGTGTTCGGCGTGTCGCGCGATGGCCTCAAGTCGCATGAGAACTTCAAGGCCAAGCAAGGCTTCCCCTTCGAGCTGATCAGCGACAAGGACGAGGCGCTGTGCCAGCTGTTCGACGTGATCAAGCTGAAGAAGCTGTACGGCAAGGAATACCTGGGCGTGGACCGCAGCACCTTCCTGATCGACAAGGACGGTGTGCTGCGCCAGGAATGGCGTGGGGTGAAGGTGCCAGGGCATGTGGATGCGGTGCTGGCGGCGGCACAGGCCTTGAACAAGGCTTGAGATCGCAGGGGCCCCTTTCGCGGCACAAGGCTGCTCCTACAGGACCACGCGATCCCCTGTAGGAGCGGCCTTGTGCCGCGAAAGGGCTGCAAAGCAGCCCCAGCAATTACAGCATCGGCGCGACCGATACCTCCTGCCGCGGCCAGGCATCGAGCACGGCCTTGAACAGCGTCGCCAGCGGGATGGCGAAGAAGATCCCCCAGAACCCCCACAACCCACCAAACAGCAGCACCGCGCAGATGATCGCCACCGGGTGCAAGCTCACCGCCTCGGAGAACAGCAGCGGCACCAGCACGTTGCCGTCGAGCGCCTGGATGATCGCGTACACCGCCATCAGGTAGATGAACTGGTCGCCCCACCCCCATTGGAACAGTGCGATCAACGTGACCGGTACGGTTACCACCACCGCCCCGACGTAAGGCACCACCACCGACAAGCCCACCAGCAGCGCCAGCAAGGCGGCGTAGTTGAGCCCCAGGCTGATGAAGGCGATGTAGGTGGCGATCCCGCAGATCAGGATCTCGATGCCCTTGCCGCGAATGTAGTTGGCGATCTGCCGGTTCATCTCGTCCCCCACCCGGTTGAGCAGGTTGCGCTCGCGCGGCAGGTAGCCACTGACCCAGCGGCCGATCAGCTCGCGGTCCTTGAGGAAGAAGAACACCAGGATCGGCACCAGCACCAGGTAGATCATGGCGTTGACCAGCAGCGGCAGGCTCGACAGCGAGAAGGTCAGCGCCCACTGGCCGAACTTGCCGATCTCGCCGCGCACCGACTCGATGGCGCGCAGCACCTGCTCGTCCGACACCAGGTGCGGGTAGCGCTCGGGCAGCAGCAACAACAGCGACTGCCACTTACCCAGCATCCCCGGCAGCTCGTTGAACAGCGTGATCAGCTGATGCCAGAGCAACGGCACCAGCACCAGCATGAACACCGCCAGCGCCCCCATGAACAGGGCGAACACCAGCCACACCGCCAGGTGGGACGGCACCTTCAATTTTTCCAGGGCATTGACCAGCCCCTGCATCAGGAACGCCAGGACCATGCCCGCCAGCACCGGCGCGAGCATGCCGCCCAGCGTCAGCACTACGGTGAAGGCCAGGAACAGCAGGACCGCCAGCACCACCGCCTCCTCGTCGGAGAAGTAGCGCTGCATCCAGTCGCGTAGCACTTTGAACATTGACGATCCTTGAAAGAAAGACTCAGGCCTTGCGCAACCAGTAGGTGTACACCCCGGCCTCGGCCGTTTCGCGCAGCAGCGTATGACCGGCCAGCCGGGCAAAAGTGCGGAAGTCGCGCTGTGAACCGGCGTCGGTGGCGATCACCTTGAGCACCGCGCCACTGGCCAGGCGGTTGAGCTCCATCTTGGCCTTGAGCAGTGGCAGCGGGCAGTTCAGCCCGCTGGCGTCGAGTTCGGCGTCGCAGGTCGGGGTGTCACTCATCGGGTTCGCCTCCGGGGCGGTGCGGGGAAGCCCGCTAGGATAGCGCCACTGGTCGGCTTCGCGCGACCCGGCTACAGTAAGGCTTTTGACCGACACGAGCTCGTGCATGAATCTACTGCGCCCCACCCTGCTGGCACTGGCCTGCCTGATGGCCCTCCCCGGCCACGCCGATGACCTGCCATCACTGGGCGATGCCAGTTCCGCGATCGTTTCGCCGCAACAGGAGCACCAGCTCGGCCGCGCCTGGCTGAGCCTGCTGCGTGGCCAAGTCAACCAGTTGAACGACCCGCAGCTCAAGGACTATGTAGAGACCAGCGTGTACAAGCTGGCCGAAACCAGCCAGCTGCAGGACCGGCGCCTGGAATTCATCCTCATCGACAGCCGCGAGCTCAACGCCTTCGCTGCCCCGGGCGGGATCGTCGGGGTCAATGGCGGGCTGTTCCTCAACGCACAGACCGAAGGCGAGTACGCCTCGGTGCTGGCCCACGAACTGGCGCACTTGTCGCAACGCCACTTCGCCCGTGGCGTCGAGGCCCAGCAGCGCATGCAACTGCCCATGATGGCCGCGCTGCTGGCCGGTATCGTGCTGGCCGCAGGTGGCGGCGGCGATGCCGGCATCGGCCTGATCGCCGGCACCCAGGCTGCGGCGATCCAGGAGCAGCGGCGCTTCTCCCGGCAAAACGAACAGGAAGCCGACCGCATCGGCATCCTCAACCTGGAAAAGGCCGGCTACGACCCGCGCAACATGCCATCGATGTTCGAGCGCCTGGCCCGCCAGTACCGCTATGACGCCAAACCCCCGGAATTCCTGCTGACCCACCCGGTCACCGAATCGCGTATCGCCGACACCCGCAACCGCGCCGAGCAGGCCCCCAAGGGCGGTGTCGAGGACAGCCAGCGCTACCAGCTGATCCGCGCCCGCGTCGCCCTCACCTACGAAGGCACCCCGGGCCTGGCCGCCAAGCGCTTCCGCGCCCAGCTTGACGAAAACCCAAACCTGGATGCTGCGCGCTACGGGCTCGCACTCGCGCTGATCAAGGGCGGCCAGCTCAACGAAGCACGGGAAAACCTCAAGCCTCTGCTGGCCAAGGCGCCCAACGACATCACGTACAACCTGGCGCAGATCGACCTGGACATCACCAACAATCGCCTGGCCGACGCCCAGCAGCGCGCCACGCGCCTGCAAGGGCTGTACCCGGGCAACTACCCGCTCAAGCAAGTACGCGCCGACCTGCTGGTCAAGCAAGGCAAGCCGGCCGAAGCGGAGAAAGTGCTGGATGACCTGGTGAAGAACCGCCCGGACGATCCGGACGTGTGGTACGACGTGGCCGAAGTGCGCGGCCTGTCGGGCAACACCATCGGCCTGCACCGCGCCCGCGCCGAGTACTTCACATTGGTGGGTGACTTCGACCAGGCGATCCAGCAGCTCGACTACGCCAAGCGCCGCGCCGGCAGCAACTTCCCGCTGGCCTCGCAGATCGACCAGCGCCAGCGTGAAGTGATGGAGCAGCAGCGCATGGTCAAGGACATGATGGGGCGTTAGCACCAACCGCCGGTAAGCCGCCTCCTACAGGGCCAGTGCAGGCCTGAAGGTTATTCGATACCTGTAGGAGCGGCCTTGTGTCGCGAAAGGGGCGCGCAGCGGCCCCAAGATCCGCGCATCTAACCCGCAATCGCGGGGGCCGCCTTGCGGCCCTTTGGCGACACAAGGCCGCTCCTACTAGGCCCGTGCAAGCAAGTCAGGCGTTGCCCGACAACTTCAACCGCGCCGCCTGGGTGAAATCGAGCATGCGGTTCAGCGGCTTGATCGCCTTGGGGATCAGCGCCGGCTCGACGAAGATTTCGTTGCTGCCGGTACGCAGGCAATCCAGCACCCGCTCCAGGGTGTTCATGGCCATCCACGGGCAGTGCGCGCAGCTGCGGCAGGCCGCGCCGTTACCGGCGGTGGGGGCTTCGACGAATTCCTTGTCCGGGCACAGCTGCTGCATCTTGTAGAAGATGCCGCGGTCGGTGGCGACGATGAAGGTCTTGTTCGGCAGGGTCTGCGCGGCCTTGATCAATTGGCTGGTGGAGCCCACGGCGTCGGCCAGCTCGATCACCGCCTCCGGCGACTCCGGGTGCACCAGGATCGCCGCGTCCGGGTACAGCGCTTTCATGTCGGCCAACTGACGCGACTTGAATTCTTCGTGCACGATACAGGCGCCATCCCACAGCAGCATGTCGGCCCCGGTCTGCTTCTGGATGTAGCGGCCCAGGTGCTGGTCCGGGCCCCAGATGATGGTCTCGCCGTTGTCCATCAGGCTTTCGACGATTTCCAGCGCGCAACTGGAGGTCACCACCCAATCGGCCCGCGCCTTCACCGCAGCGGAGGTGTTGGCGTAGACCACCACGGTACGCTCCGGGTGCTGGTCGCAGAAGTCCGAGAACTCCTTGACCGGGCAGCCCAGGTCGAGCGAGCAGGTGGCTTCCAGCGTGGGCATCAGCACGCGCTTTTCCGGGGTGAGGATCTTGGCCGTCTCACCCATGAAGCGCACCCCGGCCACGATCACCGTTTCTGCTGGGTGGTTCTTGCCGAAGCGGGCCATTTCCAGCGAGTCGGACACGCAACCACCGGTTTCCTCGGCCAGGGCCTGGATCACCGGGTCGCAATAGTAGTGGGCGACCAGCACGGCGTTCTGCTGCTTAAGCTCAGCGGCGATGGCCGCACGGTATTCGGCCTCTTGCGCGGGCGTCAGCGGGTTGGGCTGCTTGGCATCGAGGTGGGCCTGAACCAACAGGCGTTCGGAAATCTGGGTCATGATCGCTGGACCTGCGGGGCGCGTGCGCGCGTCAGTCGAGTGTATCACCCGGCCCTGACAGATCGGCTAATGGTGCCGGACGGCCTGCATGGCGGGCCTTCGCGGCCCCTTCTGTGGGCGCGGACTATTATCGGACGGCGAAGGCTACAGGCAATCCGTGCGATGCAAAAGGGGTTTTTGCTTTGCCTGAGCCAACGCAATCGCGGGGCAAGCCCGCTCCCACGCAACGCACTGTATCGGGCTTGCGTGGGAGCGGGCTTGCCCCGCGATCAGGGTGCTGCGCGGGCGATCAACCTTGTGGCTGCAAGGCCGCCAGGTGGGCGCTGATCAGCATGGCGAACTCTTCCACGGTCATCTTCTTGCCGTTGAAGTCGACCATGCCATCGGCGTACTGCAAGCTCGACACCACGTCGGTGCCCTGCACAGTCCCCATGCCGCTCTGCACCGCCATCAAACCGACCATTTCACCGGCCTGGCTGGACTGCTGGGCGATGGCTTGCGCGTCGGTCTCGCCGTCCAGCAATGCCTGCAAGGTGGCCAGGTCGCCGACCATTGGCTTGGACACGCTCAGCTTGCTGTTCAGGCGGCTGACCAGCTGCTTGCCCAACTGATCAGGCGGCAGGTCGAAGGAGCTCGGGGCGGTGAAGTCCATGGCCAGGCTGAAGTGGCTTTCGCCGTTGGCGGTCTTGAACGACAACTTGTCGATCGCCAGCTTCGGCTGGCCCGCCAGCAGCTTGCTCAAGTCCTGCTTGGCCTTGGCCTGGCCCTGGATAAGGGACTCCACCGTTGACACGTCCTTGCCTTCGACAGCCGCCTGCTGGATGACCGGCAGATTGCCCTGATACCACTGCATCAACCCCTGCATGGCCGGGATATCGATGGACTTCATGGTGACGACCATCTCGCCGCTGCCCACCTTGCGCCCGGCGTAGGTGATGTCGCCGACCTTGTATTCAAGACGCCCGGACAACTTGTCCTTGGCCTCGCCATCGGCGCTGTAGAGGTTGTTCTGCTGCAGGTTCTTGAGTACCAGCACGTCCTGCTTCGGCCCGCTGGTGACCTGCACATCGGCCACGGCCAGGTCGATGTTGCCGACATAGACCATGTCGTGTTGGGTCTCGCTGAGCTTGCCGCCAATCTTGAAGCCATTGAGCAGCAGCTTGACCGGCGCCTGCTGTTCGTCAGCGAAGTTGATCTCCAGGCGGTCGGCATTGGCATGAACCTCGGCGGCCTTGCCTTCACGGTCGCCACGCACCCGCAACTGCATGCCGGAGAAATCCAGGACCTTGTCGCCATCCTGTTCAAGCTTGACTGGCGCGAGGCGAATATCGCTTTCGACGGTGCCACCGTAGCCCAGGCTGACTTGGCCGGTAACCGGCGCCTGATCGCCAGCGGCGGCGAACCACGGCGCGGTGAAGTCATCCTTTTCCAGCGCGCTGTTGCTGGTGGCCATCACCGGCATCAGCTTGAACGCCTTGACCCGCGACCAGGGGAACGGGCCGTGCTCGATCTGGTCGACCACGCCGACATCGAAGCTCAGCGTCTCGTTCTCGCCGAGCTGGATATCCTTGGCCTTGAGGCGGTAGTGCGCGGTGCTGGTGAAGAAGCGCTGCTCCAGCGAGGCCAGCTCGATGGTCATGCTGCCACCGCTGCCGACCAGGGCCTTCTTCAACTCGTCGTTACCCTGGACGATGGAGCGCTCCAGCTCCGCCGGCAGCTGTTTGCCGGTGTACCAGGCGCCAGCGGTGGTGGCGACGGCGATGGCGACGGCCAGGCCGGAAAGGATACCTACTGATTTCTTCATGAATAGAACCGATTGCTGTCCATAGGAGTGCGGCTGGCAAGGATAGCCCATTGCCGATGGCCACTGCACGGGCCCAATCGCGAGGCAAGCCCACCGCCTCCAAAACCCATGGGATCGTAAATTTTTACGAACACTGGAATCGATTTACGCACTATCCCACGGGTAAAAAGCACCGCGTTTCGGCCAAAAAAACCGATTCACCCTTCATCTCTGTAACACTTTGTCATGTTTAACTTGACACCCACCTAGGCATCGTTTTTTATTTCACCCACCTTGCAAGCGCCCCATCCAACGAAGAAGAAAAACGCGCCGCCATGCCCCTACGCACCAGCCCCCACGCGCCCTCTTTTTCGTCCCGGCGCAGCCAGCCCTGACACCCGCGCCCTCTCCGCGCACTTCGTAGCTCCAACATAAAAGGTGAACAACATGGAGCCCACCCGCTCGACCCTGCCGTGCCCGTCGCACGCCGCGCCCGTTGTCCAGGTAGAGGAGCATCGCCCGCATGCAGCCTGACCACAGCGCCACCGGCAACGGCCAGTTCCGTAAATCCCTGCGCCTCTGGCACGTGGTGATCATCGGCTTGGCCTACCTCACCCCGATGACCGTGTTCGACACCTTCGGCATCGTCTCCGGCATCACTGCCGGGCACGTACCCAGCGCCTATATCCTGGCCCTGGTCGGCATATTGTTCACCGCGGTGAGCTACGGCACCCTGGTACGGCGTTTCCCACAGTCGGGCTCGGCCTACACCTACACCCAACGCGCCATCAACCCGAGCGTGGGCTTCCTGGTCGGCTGGTCGTCGCTGTTGGACTACCTGCTGCTGCCAATGGTCAACGCGCTGCTGGCCAAGCTGTACCTGTCGGCGATGTTCCCCGAGGTGCCCGAGTGGATGTGGGTGGCCGGCTTCGTCACCCTGATCAGCCTGATCAACATGCGCAGCATCAACCTGGTGGCGCATTTCAACCTGCTGTTCGTGATTGTCCAGGTGGCGATCATCAGCGTGTTCATCTATCTCTGCGTACGTGGCCTGGATCAAGGAGAGGGCCTGGGCACGACGTGGAGCTTGATACCTTTTGCCGACCAGCAGACCCAGTTCAGTGCGCTGGCCGCGGGTGCGACCATCCTGTGCTTCTCGTTCCTGGGCTTCGACGCGGTCACCTGCCTGTCGGAAGAAACCCGCGATCCGGGCAAGACCATTCCCCGGGCGATCTTCCTCACCGCGTTGATCGGCGGCGTGGTGTTCATCAGCGTGTCGTACTTCATCCAGGCCTACTTCCCGACCATGCAGCGCTTCCATGACCAGGAAGCGGCGCTGCCGGAAATCGCCCTGTACGTGGGTGGCAAGCTGTTCCAGTCGGTGTTCATCGCCTGCACCGTGATCAACACCATCGCCTCGGGCCTGGCCTCGCAGACCAGCGTATCGCGCCTGCTGTACGTAATGGGCCGCGACAATGTGATCCCCGCCAGCGTGTTCTCGCGCCTGCACCCAAGCTACAAGACCCCGGTGCTGAACATCGCGGTGGTCGGCCTGATCGCCATGTCGGCAGTGTTCTTCGACCTGGTGACCGCCACCTCGATCATCAACTTCGGCGCGCTGGTGGCGTTCAGCTTCGTCAACCTGTCGGTGATCAACCACTGCTACTTGCGCGAAGGCAACCGCCAAGGCCTGGCGAACAAGATGAAATACCTGGTGCTGCCGACCATCGGCTTCTGCATCATCGTTTCACTGTGGCTGGACCTGAATGAACACTCGCTGATGTTCGGCGGGGTCTGGGCGGCACTGGGCGTGCTGTACCTGGCCTGGCTGACCAAGGCCTTCAGGGTTGCACCACCGAACTGCATCGCTGAGTGACCCACACCCGACGCCCGCCTGACCGCGGGCGTCGGCATGTTCATCGAGAAGGAAAAGCCCATGTCGCCGCGCCGCCTCTCCATCCAGTGGAAGATCACCCTGCTCGCCGGCCTGTGCCTGCTGGCCATCGTCATCCTGCTGGTGGCCACCTCGCTGCTGCAGGCCCGGCGTAACGCCGAACAGGTGTTCCAGGCCAACACCGAGCTGCTCGACCACAGCGCCCGCCTGCGCTTGCAGGCCCATGGCGAGACCCAGGCGCTGCGCATCCAGCGCTACTTCATGGACGCCTACCAGTACGGCAACGGCTTTGCCCGCCTGGTGCAAGCGCTCAAGGCCCGCGGCGGCGCCGAGCTGCGCCCTGAACTCAACCGCGAGGCGCGCGCCGCCCTGGCTGGCAACCCCGACCTGATCGGCCTGTACCTGGTGTTCCAGCCCAATGCCCTGGATCAGCAGGATGCCCACTTCGTCGGCCGCGCCGACGCCGGCAGCAACGACAGCGGCCGTTTCTCGCTGTACTGGTCGCAAAGCAGCCCGGGGGCGTTGGAAACCGAGGCCATGCCCGAAGCCATGCTTGCCGACGCCAGCATTGGCGCCAACGGCTCGCCCTACAACCGTTGGCTGACCTGCCCGCTGGAAACCGCCAAGGCCTGCGTGCTGGACCCGTACTTCGACGAGATCAACGGCAAACAGGTGCTGATGACCAGCATCGCCCTGCCGCTGCTCGAAGGCGGCAAGGTGGTCGGCGTGATCGGCCTGGACATCGGCCTGGACAACCTGCAGCAGCTGAGCCTGGCCGGGCGCCAGGAGCTGTTCGACGGCCAGGGCCAGGTGAGCATCGTCAGCCCGGCCGGGCTGCTGGCCGGTCACAGCCAGGATGCCACGCAACTGAGCAAGACCCTGGAACAGGCCTTTGGCAGCGCCGCCTCGGCTTTCACCGCCCCGATGCGCGCGGGCCAGGCGGTCGAGCGCCTGGATGGCGGCATGATGCGCATCTCCCGCCCCTTTACCCCGATTCCCGGTGCCGCCCCCTGGCAGGTGCTGCTGGAACTGCCGGAAAGCGTGCTGCAGGCACCGGCAGTCGCCCTCAACCAGCGCCTGGACGAGCACAACCAGCATGCCAACCTCACCAGCCTGCTGATCGGCCTGGGCGCCGCGGTGGCGGGCCTGCTGCTGGTGTGGCTGACCGCCCGCGGCGTGACCCGGCCAATCCTGGCCGTGGCGGCGCGGCTGAAGGATATCGCCAGTGGCGAAGGCGACCTGACCCGGCGCCTGGACTACCAGCGCGACGATGAACTGGGGCAGCTGACCGGCTGGTTCAACCGCTTCCTCGACAAGCTCCAGCCGGTGATCGCCCAGGTCAAGGGCTCGCTGCAGGAAGCCCGTGGTACTGCCGACCAGTCGGCGCTGATCGCCAGCCAGACCAGCGCCGGCATGCAGCAGCAACACCGCGAGATCGAGCAGGTGGCCACCGCCGCCAACGAGATGAGCGCCACCGCCCAGGACGTCGCCCGCAACGCCTCCCAGGCGGCCCAGGCCGCGCGCGGCGCCGACCAGGCCACCCGTGAAGGCCTGACTCTGGTCGCCGCCACCCGCGAGGCCATCGAGCAGTTGGCCGACGGCATGGACGCGGCGATGGCGCAAGCGCGCTCGCTGGAAAGCCGTGGCGAGCAGATCGGCTCGGTGCTCGAGGTGATCCGCGCCATCGCCGAGCAGACCAACCTGCTGGCACTCAACGCCGCCATCGAAGCCGCCCGTGCCGGCGAAGCCGGGCGCGGCTTCGCGGTGGTCGCCGACGAGGTGCGCAACCTGGCCCAGCGCACCCAGGTGTCGGTAGAGGAGATCCGCCAGGTGATCGAAGGCTTGCAGCAGGGCACCCAGGACGTGGTCGGCGCCATGCACGGTGGCCAGCGCCAGGCCCAGGACAGCGCGGCGCAGATGGAGCAAACCCTGCCGGCGTTGCAACGCATCGGCCAGGCGGTGACGGTGATCACCGACATGAACCTGCAGATCGCCTCCGCCGCCGAAGAGCAGAGCGCGGTGGCCGAGGAAGTGAACCGTAACGTGGCGGGGATCCGCGACGTGACCGAGTCGCTGTCCGGGCAGGCCGATGAGTCGGCGCGGATCAGCCAGGCGTTGAATCGCCTGGCCAACCAGCAGCAGGCGCTGATGGAGCAGTTCCGCGTGTAGCGACAAGGGTGACCCTGTGCGAGCAATCGTCTGACGGTGCTTGCACTGGCCTCATCGCCGGCAAGCCGGCTCCCACAGTCTTTGGGCTTGCACGTTACCTGTAGGAGCGGCCTTGAGCCGCGAATGGGCCGCAAAGCGGTCCCAACGACCTTGAATGCCATAGAGAAACCAAGGACCGTTCTACGGCCCATTCGCGGCACAAGGCCGCTCCTACAGAGCCCCGTGAACGACAGTTGCTCCCAGACAATCAGGAACATCCGCCAACTTCGATAGTTTTCATATCCTGTTGACGATCTTTTCACCCCCGCTCACTTAGCGTCGCCCCCTACTGGCCGCCAGTGTTCACGCGGCCTCCAGGCTTGCGAGGCGCACGTGACCAGCTCCACCCCTTCCACACCAAAACCCATCGATTGGGCCGGCCTCGGCTGGCTCCTGCTGTTCTTCTGGTACTTCTCCGGCGTCACCCAGGCCCTGCTGCTGTTCAGCGGCACCACCGGCTTCGCCGGTTTTCGCGACGCCTTGATTCTCAGCAGCCTGTGGCTGGCACCGGTGCTGTTGCTGCCACGCCTGACCCGCCCGCTGTCGGCGTTGATAGGGCTGGTGCTGTGGGCGAGCTCGCTGGTGGGCCTGAGCTATTTCGGCATCTACCGCCAGGAGTTCTCGCAGAGCGTGATCTTCGTGATGTTCGAGTCGAACACAGCCGAAGCCGGCGAATATTTCAGCCAGTACTTCAGCCTGACGCTGTGCCTGGCGCTGCTGGCCTACACCGTGGTGGCGGTATTGCTGTGGACGCGCATCCGCCCGGTCACCCTGCCCCTGCGCAGCCGCGTGCCGCTGGTCGCCGCGCTGCTGCTGGCGATCCTGGTCTACCCCTTCTACAAGCAGATGGTCACCCAGCAACGCAGCTTCGCCGACGCCCGGGAAAAGGTCGAACAACGCATGGAGCCGGCAGTGCCCTGGCAGTTGCTGGTCGGCTACCGGCAATACCGCCAGCAGCTGGACAACATGCAGGCGCTGCTGGAGCAGAACGCCGCCCTGCCACCGCTGCAAAACCTGAAGGACAGCAGTGGCGACGCACCGCGCACCCTGGTGCTGGTACTGGGCGAATCGACCACCCGCGAGCACATGGGCCTGTATGGCTACAACCGCGACACCACGCCCAACCTTGACGCCCTGGCCGCCAGCGACAAGGGCCTTACGGTGTTCCGCAACGTGGTTTCGCCGCGCCCGTACACCATCGAGGTGATGCAACAGATCCTTACCTTCGGCGACGAGCAGCACCCGGACCGCTTCCTCACCGATCCATCGCTGATCAACCTGATGAAACAGGCGGGCTACAAGACCTTCTGGATCACCAACCAGCAGACCATGACCAAGCGCAACACCATGCTCACCACCTTCGCCCAGCAGACCGACGAGCAGGTGTACCTGAACAACCAGCGCAACCAGAACGCCCGCCAGTATGACGAAGTGGTGCTGGCGCCCTTCGACAAGGCACTGCACGACCCGGCGCAGAAGAAGCTCATCATCGTCCACCTGCTCGGCACGCACATGGACTACCGCTACCGTTATCCAGCGGACTACGAGCATTTCAAGGACAGCACCGGCGCCCCGCCTGCGCTGTCACCCGAGCAGGTGAAAACCTACAACTTCTATGACAACGCGGTGCGCTACAACGACTTCGTGGTGTCCAGCCTGATCAAGCGCTATTCGGCGAGCAGCCCGAACGGTTTTCTGCTCTACCTGTCCGACCATGGCGAGGACGTCTACAGTTCGGGCAAGCACGACCGCCTGGGGCGCAACGAAGGCGACCCGACCCGGCCGATGTACACCATCCCCTTCCTGCTGTGGACCTCGCCGAGCTGGCAGGCCAGCCACCCACGCGATCTGCAGGCCATGGCCGGGCGCCCTTACAGCAGTTCGCACTTGATCCACACCGTGTCCGACCTGGCCGGGCTCAGCTACGACCGCTACGAGCCAGGCAAGAGCCTGGTCAGCCCGCAATTCGTCGCCAGCCCGCGCTGGATCGGCAACCCCTATGCCAAGAATGGCCTACATGAGTTCGACCGGCTGCCCGGTAGCCAGGTCAAGGACCAGCAGCGCACCGCCGCCACCGACAAGGCGCGGCCAGGCGAAGGATGACGTGCTGCATTCACGAATTGCCCTGTGGGAGCCGGGGCCCCCACAGGGCAATTTGCCAAACGACAAAAACGAAAAAGCCCGCCATGAAGGCGGGCTTTTCGTACTGCAATATGGTGGGTCGTGTAGGATTCGAACCTACGACCAATTGGTTAAAAGCCAACTGCTCTACCAACTGAGCTAACGACCCGTTGGATGGCGCGTATATTACTGATTTCCCACGAGAAATCAACACCCCATCAGAAAAAAATCAAAAATACCGGGTCGGATCCTCGACACCGGCGGCCTTGAAGCCATCGGCACGCAGGCGGCAGCTGTCGCACTTGCCACATGCACGGCCATCGTCGTCGGCCTGGTAGCAGGAGACCGTCAGGCTGTAGTCCACACCGCGGGCAATACCGGCCTGAACGATTTGCGCCTTGCTCAGGTTCTGCAGCGGCGCCTGGATCCTGAAGCCCTGCCCCTCCACGCCCGCCTTGGTGGCCAGGTTGGCCATGCGCTCGAACGCCTCGACGAACTCGGGGCGGCAGTCGGGGTAACCGGAGTAATCGACGGCGTTGACGCCGATGAAGATGTCACGCGCCTCCAGCACTTCCGCCCAGCCCAGGGCCAGCGACAGGAACACGGTGTTGCGCGCCGGCACGTAGGTGACCGGGATGCCTTCGCTAGGCGCCTCGGGCACGTCGATGCTGCTGTCGGTCAGGGCCGAGCCGCCGATGCCGTTCAGGTTCAGGCCGATCACCTTGTGCTCGACCACACCCAGGTCACGGGCCACTCGCGCCGCCGCTTCGAGCTCGGCCCGGTGGCGCTGGCCGTAGTCGAAACTCATGGTGTAGCAGGCATAGCCTTCGGCTTTGGCCATGGCCACCACGGTGGCCGAGTCCAGGCCACCGGACAGCAGGATTACCGCACGTTTGTCAGTCATGTCTTTTCTCTCAGCGTCCAGGTTCGTCGTTCCACAGCAGCTTGTGCAGCTGCAGCTGGAAACGCACGGGCAAGTTGTCGGCGACGATCCAGTCGGCCAGGTCGGAGGCTTTCACCTGATGGTGGCTGGGCGAGAACAGCACCTCGCCGGCACGCTCGGCCAGGTTGTACTGGATCAGCTTGGACACTGCCCAGTCGTAGTCCTCGCGGGAACAGATGACGAACTTGACCTGGTCGTTGCGGGTCAGCAGCTCGATGTTCTCGTAGCGGTTGCGGTGCGACTCTTCGGAACCCGGGGTCTTGAGGTCGACCACCCGGCTGACACGCACGTCGGCGCCGGAGATATCCAGCGCGCCGCTGGTTTCCAGAGACACTTCATAGCCGGCATCGCACAGGCGCTTGAGCAACGGCAAGGCATTGGGCTGGGCCAGCGGCTCGCCACCCGTCACGCAGACATAGCGCGGCTTGAAGCCGGCCACTTGCTCGAGGATGGAGTCGAGGCTGCGGATGGTGCCGCCGGTAAAGGCATAGGCACTGTCGCAGTACTGGCAGCGCAGGGGGCAACCGGTCAGGCGCACGAATACCGTGGGCAGCCCAGCCGTTCGTGTTTCACCCTGCAACGAGTAAAAGACTTCGGTGATGCGTAATGTGTCTTGCATGATCGCCACGGGCGTGACAGCTAAACAGGCTGTCCGCCTCCGTCAGGCACTGTCGCGGACTCGACATGGCGTTATCCGCGGCAGCGTGTTTACGAAAAAAGGGCAGTGATTCTAACGAAAAAACCCGCGACAGGCGCGGGTTTCTTCATGAACGCTTCGCTCAGAGCTTCTGCAGGTCGCGTTGAGCCAGTTGCGCGGCGGAAGTGCCGGGGTACTGGGTGATGACTTGCTGCAGGATGCCCTTGACCTTGTCGGTGTGGCCCAGGCGGCGCTCGACGTCGGCCAACTTGTACAGCGAATCCGGCACTTTGCTGTGCTGCGGATACAGCTGGCTGACCTTGGCGAAGGCCTGGCCGGCGCCCTGCAGGTCGCCTTTGGCGAGGTTCACTTCACCCAACCAGTATTGCGCGTTGCCGGCGTACTGGCTGTTGGGGTACTTGCGCAGGAAGGCGCCGAAGGCCTGGCTGGCCTTGTCGAAGTCTTTCTGCTTGATCAGGTCGAACGCGGCGTCGTAGTACAGCTTTTCTTTGGCCGGATCGCCCGGCTCGCTGCTGGCGGCCGGTTGTTGCTGCGCGGCGCTGGCGCCGGCGGCGGCACCCGTGGCTGCGTTGTTCGCACCACCGGTGGAGGAATTGTCGGGAGTCGCGGCAGGCGCGGTACCACTGCCGATGCGGCGGTCCAGGTCCTGATAGCGCTCGAGGTTTTCCTGCTTCATGCGCGACACATCGTTTTGTAGCTCTTCGATGATGCCTTGCTGGCGGGAAAGCTGGTCCTGCATCTGCTGCAGCTGCATGAACAGCTGGCCATTTGCAGAAGCAGGGGCCGAAGCCCCTGCTCCGGCATAGGCGCCGCTCGTGCCATAACCCGCAGGTGGATAGCCACCCGCGTTGTCATCTACTACGGGAACCGCAGCCCACGCCGAAAGCGGCAGGCTGAGTGCGAGGACGGTTACTACACGGCGGCACATACGCATAAGAACTTACTTACGCAGTTCTACGCGACGGTTCTGAGCCCAGGACTGCTCGTCGTTGCCAGTGGCAACCGGACGCTCTTCGCCGTAGGAGACCAGTTCCAGCTGAGCAGGGGAAACGCCCTGCAGAACCAGGTAACGCTGAACGGCCTTGGCACGACGCTCACCCAGAGCCATGTTGTACTCGCGGGTGCCGCGCTCGTCGGTGTTGCCTTCCAGAACAACGCGGTTGCCGTTGGCTTTCAGGTCCTTGGCGTGAACGTCCAGGGAGCGCATGGCTTCTGGCTTCAGGTCCGAGCTGTCGTATTCGAAGTAGAAGGTGGTGATTGCGCGCAGGGCGGCTTCTTCGCTCAGGGAACCGTCGACAGCGCCAGTGTTGGCACCGTAGCCAGCGTTAGGGTCAACAGCGCCTTCACCAGCGTTGTCACCGCCCTTCGAGGAGCAACCTACAGCTACGGCCATGGCCAGAGCCAGCGCAGCAAACTTACCAAACTTCAGCATTTCCATCTTGAAACTCCTAATGAAACCCCAATGTGTTAAGCAAAACGTGTTACGCCGCAATCAGTTCAGGTAAGGGGACCAGGACGGTTCTCTGACTTCGCCTTGAGCGGTAGGAAGTGGGAGCCTCACGCGGCCGTTAAGCGACACGAGCATCAAGACTCCCCGGCCCTGCTGGCGGGTGGCGTAGATTAGCATGGTGCCGTTTGGCGCAACAGTGGGTGACTCATCAAGACTGGTCTCGGTGAGAATCTTTACACTTCCACGTTGCAGGTCCTGGGCAGCCACTTTGAAGTTGGTGAACCCTTGCTGGCGGTGAATCATCACCAGGGTCTTTTCGTCCGCCGACAGTTTCGGGTTGGCGTTGTAGTTACCGACGAAAGTTACCCGCTCGGCGCCACCACCACTGACCGACTGTTTGTAGATCTGCGGCTTGCCGCCACGGTCGGAGGTGAAGTACAGGGTGTTGCCATCCTTGCCCCAGAACGGCTCGGTATTGATACCGGGGCCGGCGGTGACACGGCTGATCTGACGCGAGGCCACGTTCATCACGTAGATGTCCGGGTTGCCGTCCTTGGACAGCACGAACGCCAGGCGAGTACCGTCAGGCGACCAGGCCGGTGCGCCGTTCAGGCCTTCGAAGTTGGTGACCTGTTCGCGGCGGCCGGTGTCGATGTGCTGAATGAAGATGCGCGGACGCTTCTGCTCGAACGACACGTAGGCGATGCGCTTGCCATCTGGAGCGAAACGTGGCGACAGGATCGGCTCGCGCGACTGCAACAGCGTCACCGCACGGGCGCCGTCATAGTCCGAGCGCTGCAGGGTGTAACGGGTGTTGTTGGTCGAGAAACGCTCGGCGGTCACGTACAGCATACGGGTGGAGAACGCACCCTTGATGCCGGTGAGTTTCTCGAACGACTGGTCGGCGATGTAGTGGGACATGTCTCGCAGTTGATCCACGCCGCCGGCGACGCTGCCGGTCAGCACTTGCTGCTCGGTGGCGACGTTGAACAGGGCGTAGCTCACCTGCAGGCGACCGCCGGCCGGCACGATGCTGCCAACCATGACGTACTGCGCGCCCAGTGCTTTCCAGTCGCGGAAGATGACTTCGCTGGCCTGGGTGGGCTGGCTGATCATGTTCTGCTTTGGAATGGGCGAGTAGTAGCCGGAGTTGCGCAGGTCATTGCCGATGATATCGGCCATGTCCTCGGGCAGCACGCTGCCGCCCTGCACACCGAACGGTACAACTGCGATTGGGGTGGCCCGGTCGCTACCGCTGGTGACCAGGATGTTCTTTTCTTCTGCCATGGCCATGCCTGCCACGCAGCACAGCAAGACCAGGAGTCCTCTCAGACGTTTAATCACAACGCTAGATCCTCAGGTGTAAATGTCATCTTGAATGAGCGATACGGATTGAAATCGCTCGGCTTCAAGCCCTGCATTTCAGTCAACCGACCAATGTTCTTCACCGCGGCCACGGCCGAGCTGTCGAACGGACCGTCGCCGCTGGACTTGGCCACACTCACGTTGGTGATGGTGCCGTCCGGCAACATGTTGATCTGCAGAACTACCGTCATGCCCTTGCGCGCGGATGGCGGACGCGCCCAGCCTTCGGCTGCACGCATACGGATCAGGTCGTCGAAGTCGCCGGCTACCTGGTCACCCTGCTCGTCGGCCAGCGCCTGCTGCCGCTCGGTGGTGTCGGACAACAGCTCGGCCAGTGCCTGAGCCTTCTTGTCTTCCGCCGACTTGCGGGCCGCTTCCTGTGCCTTTTTCTTCTGGGCGTCTGCCGCGGCCTTTTTCTTGGCCTCTTCAGCTGCCTTCTTCTTCGCCTCCTCGGCCGCCGCTTTCTTCTTGGCGTCCTCGGCTGCTTTTTTCTTCGCGTCTTCGGCGGCTTTCTTCTTCGCCTCTTCCGCGGCTTGTTTCTTGGCTTCTTCCTCGGCCTGTTTCTTGGCCTCTTCTTCAGCCTTTTTCTTGGCGATGTCGGCCTGCTGCTTTTCAGCGGCCTTCTTGGCCTCTTCGGCTTTCTTCTGTTCGGCGGCTTTCTTCTGCTCGGTGGCCTTGGCGGCCTCTTCCGCTTTCTTCGCCTCGGCGGCCTCGCGGGCTTCCTCGGCTTTTTGAGCGGCGTCGGCTTTCTTTTGTTCCGCAGCCTTCACGGCTTCCTGCTCGACCTTCTTCTGCTCCAGCTGCTCGACTTCGGTCTGGCGCGAGGCGGTCTTCTTCGCTTCCCCGGCAATCTTCTGATTGGTCTGGGTGGTCGCCTGGCTCTTGGACTTGAGCTGGTACAGCGTAGCCTGGACGATCGGCTTGGAGGGCGGCAGCTCGGGTGTCATGGCAAAGCTGACGAACAGCATGCCGAACACCAGCACGTGCAGGCCAATGGCCCAGACACTGGGCCAGAAGTAGCTTTCCGAGGCGGATGGCTCTCGCTGCTGCATCAGGGCGCCTCGGTAATCAGGCCAACGTTACCGACACCGGCCTTCTGCAACCCGCCCATGGCACCCATGACCGCGCCGTAGTCGACAGCCTTGTCGCCACGAATGAAGACCTGGGTCTGTTTACCCTGGTCGCGACCGGCGGCGATGATCTTGGTCACCGCGCTGGTCATTTCCGGCAAGGTCATGGCCTTGTCCATCTGCTTTTCGGTGTCGACTTCGCTTCCCAGGTTCCAGAAGTAAGTCTTGTCGGCCTTGATCGAGATGGTCAGGACCTGGACGTTGTTGTCCTGCGGCAGGGCTTCGCTGGAAACCTTGGGCAGGTCCACCTTCACGCCCTGGTTGAGCATGGGGGCGGTCACCATGAAGATGACCAGCAGCACCAGCATCACGTCGATGTAGGGCACCACGTTCATCTCGGCGACCGGCTTGCGTTTGTGGCGAACTCGGGCCATGGGTTTCTACCTGATCACTCTTCGCTGGTGTGTACTTTGCGGTGCAGGATCGCCTGGAACTCGTCGGCGAAGGTGTAGTAACGGCCAATCAGCACTTCACTGCGTGCGGCAAAGCGGTTGTAGGCGATGACCGCCGGGATCGCGGCGAACAGGCCGATCGCAGTGGCGATCAGGGCCTCGGCGATACCGGGTGCCACGGTGGCCAGCGTGGCCTGCTGGGCGCTGGCCAGGCCGCGGAAGGAGTTCATGATGCCCCAGACGGTACCGAACAGGCCGATGTACGGGCTGGTGGAACCGACGGTGGCCAGGAACGGCAGGCTCTGCTCGAGCTTCTCTTCTTCACGGGAGATGGCAACGCGCATGGCACGACCAACGCCTTCCATCACCGCGTCCGGGTCGACACCCGGCTGCTGGCGCAGGCGCGAGAACTCTTTGAAACCGGCGCGGAACACTTGCTCGACGCCCGAGTCCGGGTCTGGGTTGCTGCCGGCCTGGCGATACAGCTTGGACAGGTCGATACCCGACCAGAAACGCTCTTCGAAGGCGTCCAGGGCACGACGACCGGCACGCAGCATAGTGCTGCGCTGGAAGATCATGATCCAGGACATGACCGAGGCGGCCACCAGAGTCAGCATGACTAGCTGAACCACGATACTGGCATTGGCGACCAGGCTCCACATGGAGGTATGGTCGACGACGTTTGCTTCCACGCTTATTCTCCTGCGTTGGATTGAGTACCCGCGCCGTCCGCCAGGAAGGCGTCACGCAGCTCCTGGGGTATGGCACGGGGTTTGAAAGTGTCGGCACGCACGGCGGCCACAAGGAACTGCCCTTCGCAGAGCAGCACTTCATCCTTTGCTCGCCATACCTGCTGCACAAAGCGCAGGCTGGCGCGATTCAACTCAAGCACTTGCGCGGTTACCCGCAATTCGTCGTCCAGCCGCGCCGGCGCGTGGTAGCGCGCTTCGCTGGAATGCACGACGAACAAAAGATTGTCACCGGCCAGTTGCGTCTGGGAGAAGCCCAGGTGGCGCAGGCGTTCGGTGCGCGCCCGCTCCATGAACTTGAGATAGTTCACGTAGTACACCACCCCACCGGCGTCGGTATCCTCGTAATAGACGCGACAGCGGTGTGCGAACGGTTCCAGCCCATTTTGCGCGCGCATACTCTAGTGCTTACTCCTGATCTTGCCAATCCGCCCTGGCAACTGTTTTTGCCGGGTTAATGTCGTATTGCCAGCGTTTGATGGGCATGCCTGCGGTAGGACCACGAAAACGCCGGTTCGATCTGTCATTCGTCGTCCTGTGCCGCATATTCCCCACCTTCGCAGAACCGACCCGGGATATTGAGGCCGAAATGCAAGTAGGCATGGCGCGTGACCACACGCCCGCGGGGCGTACGCATGATGTAGCCCTGCTGGATCAGGTACGGCTCCAGCACGTCTTCGATGGTGTGACGCTCTTCGCTGATGGCCGCGGCCAGGTTGTCGACCCCCACCGGGCCGCCGTCGAATTTCTCGATCATGGTCAGCAGCAGGCGCCGGTCGGAATGGTCGAAACCACGCTCGTCGACATCCAGCAGGTTGAGTGCCATGTCCGCCACGGCCTTGGTGATCTCGCCCTTGCCACGCACTTCGGCGTAGTCGCGCACACGGCGCAGCAGGCGGTTGGCAATACGGGGAGTGCCCCGCGCACGGCGGGCGATCTCGAAGGCGCCCTTGTCTTCGATCGACAACCCGAGAATGCCGGCCGAGCGGCTGACGATGGTCGCCAGGTCACGGTCACTGTAGAACTCCAGGCGCTGGACGATACCGAAACGGTCGCGCAGCGGGTTGGTCAGCATGCCAGCGCGGGTGGTGGCGCCGACCAGGGTGAACGGTGGCAGGTCGAGCTTGATCGACCGCGCCGCCGGCCCTTCACCAATCATGATGTCCAGCTGGAAGTCTTCCATGGCTGGGTACAACACTTCTTCGACCACCGGCGAAAGACGGTGAATTTCGTCGATGAACAGCACATCGTGGGGCTCGAGGTTGGTGAGCATCGCCGCCAGGTCACCGGGGCGCTCGAGGATCGGGCCCGAAGTGCTCTTGACCGACACGCCCATCTCCTGGGCGATGATGTTGGCCAGGGTGGTCTTGCCCAGGCCTGGCGGGCCGAAGATCAAGGTGTGGTCCAACGACTCGTTGCGACCGCGCGCGGCCTGGATGAACAGCGCCATCTGCTCGCGCACCACTGGCTGGCCGATGTACTCCTCCAGGCGCAGTGGACGGATCGCGCGGTCCTGGACCTCTTCGCGGTCGCGTCCGGAGGCGGCGATCAGTCGGTCGGTCTCGATCACTTGGTAATCATCCCTTTGAGGCTGCGACGAATCAGTTCTTCACTGCTCAGGTTGGCCTTGCCTTCGATGGCAGAGATCGCCTTGCTGGCCTCCTGCGGCTTGTAGCCCAGCGACACCAGCGCACTGACCGCGTCGGCTTCAGCCGTGTTGACGCTGGCCGCCGGCAGCGGGCCGTCGGACACCAGGGTGAACATGGCGGGCGACGTTTCCCAGGCTTTGAAACGATCCTTGAGCTCGACCAGCAGGCGCTCGGCGGTTTTCTTGCCTACGCCTGGCACGCGCACCAGCACGGCCGCGTCCTGGGCTTGCACGCAACGCACCAGGTCGTCCACTTCAAGCCCGGACATCAGTGCCAAGGCCAGCTTCGGGCCAACGCCGTTGAGCCGGATCAGCTCGCGGAACAGTTCGCGCTCGCGCTTTTCCGCGAAGCCATAGAGCAGATGGGCATCTTCACGTACCACCTGGTGGGTATGCAGGGTGACCACCTCCCCCACTTTGGGCAGGCGGTACAGCGTGGTCATCGGCACTTCGAGCTCATAGCCCAGGCCGTTGACGTCGACAATCAAGTGCGGCGGCTGTTTTTCCGCCAGGGTGCCGCGCAAACGTCCAATCACGTTCCGATCCTTCCTCTCGGGTGCCGGTCAGAAACCGCACAACCCTATCAGCAAATGCGCCGGGCGAACGTTTCACCCGGCCAAAATGTGTATCAGCGCATGAAGCCGTTACAGACGCAAGCGCCCGCCGCGCCTTCGCGCCGTGCTCAGGCCATGCGGAATCAGGCTGGAGCGTGTGTGCGCATGGCACAAGGCGATGGCCAGGGCGTCAGAGGCGTCGACCTGAGGCTTCTGCGTGAGTTTGAGCAGGTGCATGACCATCATCATCACCTGCTCTTTATTGGCGCCGCCGGTCCCCGCCACCGCCTGCTTGACCTGGCTGGCGGTGTATTCGGCGATTTCCAGGCCCGCCTCGGCGGCGGCGACGATGGCCGCGCCCCGGGCTTGCCCGAGCTTGAGCGCCGAATCGGCATTGCGGGCCATGAACACGCGCTCGATACCCATGGTCACCGGGCCATGTTGGCGAATGATCTCGCTGACGCCACGAAACACGACGAGCAGCCGATCGTGCAGCTCGCCATCACCGGTGCGGATACAGCCCGAGGTCACGTACTCGCAGCCGCGCGCAGTCTGGCGCACCACGCCGAAACCGGTGATGCGCGAACCGGGGTCGATACCAAGAATCAGAGTCATAACGCCTGCATCAATTGCATTTCATATTGGTCTATTCGCGGGCAAGCCCGCTCCCACAGGTAGTGCGCCATCTAGACGAACTGCGCACTACCTGTGGGAGCGGGCTTGCCCGCGAATAGGCCTGACGGTTACCGCCAACCTTAACCCAGCGCTTCCATGATCTCGTCGGAGATCTGGGCATTGGAATAGACGTTCTGCACGTCGTCCAGGTCTTCGAGCATGTCGATCAGCTTGAGCACCTTCTCGGCGCCCTCCTGATCCAGCTCTGCGCTGGTGGTTGGCTGCATCACGATCTCGGCATCCGAAGCCTTGAAACCGGCCTCTTCCAACGCATTACGCACGGCGTAGAAGCTGTTGAACGAGGTGAACACGTCGAAAGAGCCGTCGTCGTTGACCACCACGTCGTCGGCATCGGCCTCCATCGCGGCTTCCATCAGCGCATCTTCATCAATGGCCAGCTCGGCGGCGAAGCTGATCTGCCCCTTGCGCTCGAACAGGTAGGCCACCGAGCCGTCGGTACCGAGGTTGCCACCGCACTTGGTGAAGGCATGGCGCACGGCCGCAGCGGTACGGTTGCGGTTGTCGGTCATGGCTTCGACCATGATCGCCACGCCGCCTGGGCCGTAACCTTCGTAGCTGAGCTCTTCGACGTTGTCGCTTTCGTTGGTGCCGGCACCCCGGGCCACGGCGCGATCGATGATATCGCGGCTCATGTTGGCACCCAGGGCCTTGTCCAGCGCCAGGCGCAGACGCGGGTTGGACGCCGGGTCACCACCACCCTGCTTGGCGGCGACGGTCAGCTCGCGGATCCACTTGGTGAAGATCTTGCCTCTCTTGGCATCCTGGCGCTCTTTGCGGTGCTTGATGTTCGCCCACTTGGAATGACCAGCCATAACGACTCCGAATCCTTGAAACAGAAACAGGTTCCGCCCCGAAGGGCGGAACGCGAAAAATACGTGGGCGCAGCGCTACCGTTGCGCCCGAGGTCGTAATTACTCGACCTTGGTCTGCTCGCGCAGACGGATGTGCAGCTCGCGCAGGGCCTTGGCGTCGACCAGGCCAGGGGCCTGGGTCATCACGCACGCAGCGCTTTGGGTTTTCGGGAAGGCGATCACTTCACGGATCGACTGCGCACCGGTCATCAGCATGACCAGGCGATCCAGGCCGAAGGCCAGGCCACCGTGGGGCGGTGCACCGAACTTCAGGGCGTCGAGCAGGAAGCCGAATTTCTCTTCCTGTTCCGCCGCCTCGATACCCAGCAGACGGAACACCGCCTGTTGCATCTCTTTGCGGTGGATACGGATCGAGCCGCCACCCAGTTCGGTGCCGTTGAGCACCATGTCGTAGGCACGCGACAGCGCGGTGGCCGGGTTGGCCTCCAGCTCTTGCGGCGAGCACTTGGGTGCGGTGAACGGGTGGTGCAGTGCGGTGAAGCTGCCGTCTTCGTTCTCTTCGAACATCGGGAAGTCGACGACCCACATTGGGGCCCACTCGCAGGTCAGCAGCTCGAAGTCGTGGCCCAGGCGGATACGCAGCGCGCCCAGGGCTTCGCTGACGACCTTGAACTTGTCGGCGCCGAAGAACACGATGTCGCCATCGACCGCACCCACGCGGTCGAGGATGTTGTTGAGGTTGGCCTCGGGGATGTTCTTGACGATCGGCGACTGCAGACCTTCGACACCCTTGGCGCGCTCGTTGACCTTGATGTAGGCCAGGCCCTTGGCACCATAGATGCCGACGAACTTGGTGTACTCGTCGATCTTGCTGCGCGGCATGCTGGCGCCGCCTGGCAGGCGCAGGGCGGTGACACGGCATTTAGGGTCGTTGGCGGGGCCGGCGAAGACCTTGAAGTCGACGTCTTTGAGCTGGTCGGCAACGTCTACCAGTTCCAGCGGGATACGCAGGTCCGGCTTGTCGGAACCGTAGCGGCGCATGGCCTCTTCGAAGGTCATGTGCGGGAAATCACCGAACTCCAGATCCAGCACTTCCTTGAACAACTTGCGGATCATGCTTTCGGTCAGGCCCATGATCTCGCTTTCATCGAGGAAGCTGGTCTCGATGTCGATCTGGGTGAATTCCGGCTGGCGGTCGGCGCGCAGGTCTTCGTCGCGGAAGCACTTGGCGATCTGGTAGTAGCGATCGAAGCCAGCGACCATCAGCAGCTGCTTGAACAGCTGTGGCGACTGCGGCAGGGCGAAGAAGCTGCCGGCGTGGGTGCGGCTCGGTACCAGGTAGTCACGCGCGCCTTCTGGCGTAGCGCGGGTGAGGATCGGGGTTTCGACGTCGAGGAAGCCGTTTTCGTCGAGGAAGCGACGGATGCTGCTGGTGATGCGCGAGCGCAGGCGCAGCTTGTCGGCCATTTCCGGGCGACGCAGGTCGATGAAGCGGTAACGCAGGCGGGTTTCCTCGCCCACATCGGAGTATTCGTTCAGCGGGAACGGCGGGGTTTCCGCTTCGTTGAGCACGTTCAGCTGGTAGCCGAGGATCTCGATGGCGCCGGAGGCCATGTTGGCGTTCACCGCGCCGTCCGGGCGCTTGCGCACCTTGCCGGTGATCTGCACGACGTACTCACTGCGCACGCGGTCGGCGGCGGCAAAGGTTTCGGCGCGATCCGGGTCGAACACGACCTGGGCCATGCCTTCGCGGTCACGGATGTCGAGGAAGATCACCCCGCCGTGGTCGCGGCGACGATGGACCCAGCCGCAAAGGGTGACTTCCTGGCCGTCCAGGCTCTCGTTTAGTTGGCCGCAATAATGGCTGCGCATCATGGTCGTGGTTTCGCTTCTCGTGATTCGTGTATTCGGTGGAGGTCTTCGCCGCCCAAGGGGCTAATACTGCAAGACCCGGTCGGTGCAATTCAACTCAGTCGGCCTTGTCGCCGCCTGCCAGGTTCTTTTTCGCCCCGGTCTTGAAGTCGGTCTCGTACCAGCCATTGCCGCTCAGGCGAAAGCCGGGGACCGACAGCAGCTTCTTCAATGCCGGTGCCTGGCACGCCGGGCAATCGGTCAGCGGCGCTGCGCTGATCTTCTGCAACACCTCCATCTGGTGTTCGCAGGCTGCACATTGATAGTCGTAAAGGGGCATGGGTGTCTCTCGTCAACCACATCGCACGCTGCCCAGGGCAGCAAAGAGCGGGATTATATATGGTTAACAGGAGCAGTGCAGCCCGCCCGGCGATCAGTGCGCATCCGGCGCCTCCTGCAACCACGCCACGCAGATGACCCGGATCAGCCCGCTGAAATTCCTCACCCCACCATGGCGAAGGTGCACCTCGCGGTCCACGTAGGACAGTACGGCGCTGACCGAGCAGCGATTAGCCTGGGCAATGCGCTCGAGAATTCGCCAGTACACCGCCTCCAGGCGCAAGCAGGTGGCAAAGCCATTGAGCCGCACCGAACGTGAGACCGGCCCGGCCTGCTGCATATCGAAATCCATCCGGAACGGGTCGATGCTCGGCCTTCCCGCGCCCTGCCCCAATCCACTTTTCAAACCTTGCGCCACACCGTCCATCGCACCGCTCCATCGTCACGAAACTCCCCGTTCGTCAGAGCGAACGGAATCCATGACGCCAATGAAGCGCTACGCTGCATCTGGATTGCAGCGGCAAGGCCTTCCCCTCAAACGGCCGGGGCCTGCACCGACTGCGATGCAGGCCCCGGCCCTCACGCATTGCATGCGATGCAAGCGGTAATCAGTTCCCGTCGAGCAATACGCGCAACATCCACGCGGTTTTCTCGTGGACCTGCATGCGCTGGGTCAGCAGGTCGGCGGTCGGTTCGTCGCTGACCTTGTCGACCACCGGGAAGATGCTGCGTGCAGTGCGCACCACCGCTTCCTGCCCTTGGACCAGCTGGCGGATCATTTCTTCCGCTGCCGGCACCCCCTCCTCCTCCTTGATCGAAGAATGGCTCGCATAAAAGGCATAGGAACCCGGTGCCGGGAAACCCAGTGCACGGATGCGTTCGGCAATGGAATCCACCGCCAGCGCCAGCTCGTTGTATTGCTCCTCGAACATCAAGTGCAGGGTCCGGAAAGACGGCCCCGTAACGTTCCAGTGGAAGTTGTGGGTCTTCAGATAGAGCACGTAGGTATCCGACAAGAGCCTTGACAGCCCATCCACGATGGACTTGCGATCTTCTTCACTGATACCGATATCGATTGCCATGAAGTTCCCCTTTGCATGAGGCCTGATCGTGCAGGCGGGCGTGATTCACTGTAGCAAGCACCGCCCGCTGGCGCATGCATCAAGACGCCACTGGCCGCCTGCGGTTTGAGAAGCCTGCGCCTTTGCTGTTAAATAGGCAGCGTGCCACCCGTGCGGACAGTCATTGCCGGGTGCATAGGCGGGTTCGCCACGTTTTCGCGCCTACACCTCACGCGCACCGTGCGATCCGCTCATCCTGTGATCGGCCTTATTAATGTGAGCCAAACCAAATGTTCAAGATCGTCCATCTGGTGACGGGCGTGGCGGCCTTGCTGCTATCGCTCATACCCAGCCTCAGAACCGACGCGACACCCCTGCTGCAAGAACCCGAGGCCGTCTACCTGGCGCTGCTCGGTCTGCTCAACCTGATCCTGGCCTCCGCCTTGCCGCTGTACTACAAAGGCATGCGCCAGCAACTGCATCGCGCGGCAAGCATCCTGCTGGTGCTGGCCGTGGCCCTGCAAACCCTCACCCTGCTGGCCCGCCCGGAGCTGGGCAGCCTGCCGGCACTGGCTTGCGCCGTGCTGGCCAGCGTGCTCCAACTGCTCGCCAGCTTCGCCCGCCCCCCGCGTAAAGCGCGCAACCCGGGCGTTGCACAGGATATCGGCAAGCGCGATACCGGCACCGTGAAGTGGTTCAACACGTCAAAGGGCTTCGGCTTCATTTCGCGCGACTCCGGTGACGATATCTTCGTGCACTTTCGCGCCATCCGCGGTGAAGGCCACCGCGTGCTGGTCGAAGGCCAGCGCGTGGAGTTCTCGGTGATGCACCGCGACAAAGGCCTGCAGGCCGAAGACGTGGTCGCGGTTTCGCGCCGCTGACCACCCTGCTCCGCCGTCTTCAGTAATGAGGCGGTGGAGCCTCTTCCCCCTCGCTGCCGTACTGGCCGACCATCTCCTCGTAACGTTTGATCAGCTCAGCCACCTGCAACTGCAGGCGCTCGATCACCCGCCCTTGCTCGACCACCACGTCATTGAGCGCCTGAATGGTGTCATCCTGGAACGCCTGGCGGGTTTCCAGCTCTATGATCTGCTCTTGCAGGCTCATACCTCAGCTTCCTTGAAACTGTCACCTAGCAGCATGCGCACTCGCTCACGGATGCCCTCCACCTGCTCAGGCGCGTACGCAACGGCCGGCACCTTGCCCCAGACTGGTGCAGGCCAGGCCGCATCGCCATGGCGGCGAACAATGACATGCATGTGCAGCTGGCTGACTACGTTACCCAAGGTCGCGACATTCATCTTGTCGGCGGCGAACGCATCCTTCAACGCCTCGGCCAACGCGGTGGTCTCCTCCCACAATTGCCGCTGGTCAGCCTCGTCGAGGTCGAACAGCTCACTGACCTCGGCACGCCGCGGCACGAGGATGAACCAGGGGTAATTGGCGTCCTTGCTCAGCAGCAGACGGCAAAGCGGCAAGTCGCCCAGCGCCAGGGAATCCTGTTGCAGGCGAGAATCGAGGGTGAACACGGCGAACCTCCTGAAAAACCAAATGCCCGCCCATGCAGCGGGAACAGGGGCGAAGGATACCCTGCCGGTTGCGTTCCCACACCCGCAAAACACACAGACGGGACGACGCCCCAGCCCCACTTCGGTAACACCGCGCTACTTTTCGCACCACAATGATGCGGCTCGTCACCGCACCACCACACTTTCGTCACAGAAAACAGCCAGGATCAACAGTCAGCGGTAACACCTTGACTTTCAAGGCAGCTCGCAAGCACGCAAACCATTGCTCGAACGTTTGCGCCGACACCGGGCCATCACCCCCGCGTTTGCTGAGGTTTCCCCTTGGCGCGACGGGCATTTGTGAAAATTTCATCAAGCGTTCGCAATTTTGAGCACGCTTGTTGCATTCGCTTGACGCCAAGTCGGCACGACACCTGCATTGGCAGGTGAACGCGACAAATGACAACAGCGGCATCGGATCCACCAGGGAGTTAGTCGGCCGCACTTTGTGTTTACACATAAATGACGGCTTGACAGCAGCGCTGGCGTTATACGCCCAACTAAGCAGGGCGTGATTTGCGACATGGAAATAACTGTAAGCGACACGGCCATAAAGTTAACGAAAGGTTGTTTTTACCCGTATCGCCAAGAATAGTCTGCGTGATATACATTTTCGCCGACATAACAAGAAAGAGCTGCCCCGATAACTAAAAAACCTGGGCGCAGCGGTACTCTTCCTAAAAACCAAAGGAGCAAATCACGATGCGCGTGATGAAGTGGAGCATGATCGCCCTGGCCGTTGCGGCGGGAACCTCGCAGCTGGCCATCGCCTCTTCGCAAGATGAATCCAAAGGCTTCATTGAAGACAGCAAGCTGAACGTCAAGACCCGGATGCTGTACTTCAGCCGTGACTTCCGCAACAACCCGCACGACGAGAAGAGCCGCGTTGAAGAAACCGGTCTGGGCTTCCTCGGCACCTACGAGTCCGGCTTCACCCAGGGCACCGTGGGCGTGGGCATCGACGCCATCGGCATGCTCGGCCTGAAACTCGACAGCGGCAAGGGCCGTGCCGGCACCGGCCTGTTCCCGACCGGCAGCGATGGCCGTTCGCAGGACGATTACTCCAAAGGCGGCGGCGCGGTCAAATTCCGCGTATCCGACACCGTGCTGAAGGTGGGTGACCAGTTCACCGCGCTGCCGGTGTTCGCCACCGACGACAGCCGCTTGCTGCCAGAGATCGCCCAGGGCGCGCTGATCACCAGCAACGAAATCAAGGGCCTGACCCTGCACGCCGGTCGCTTCACCAGCCTGACCGCGCAAGCTGAAACCAACCGCGACAGCCTGCACCTCAAGGAAGCTGATGTCGTCGGCGGCACCTATGCCTTCACCGACTCCCTGAGCACCAGCCTGTACTACTCCAAGGTCGAAGACTACTGGCGCAAATACTACGCCAACATCAACTGGGCGCTGCCGATCTCCGACAAGCAAGGCCTGGTGTTCGACTTCAACATCTATGACACCAAGAGCGACGGCGCTGCCCTGTACAAGGCCTTCGACGGCGACAAACTGGACAACCGTGCATTCAGCCTGTCCGGCGCCTACAACATTGGCGCGCACACCTTCACCGTGGCCTACCAGAAAGTTACCGGTGACGGCGACTACGGCTACGGCGTGGACGGCGGCGGCACCATCTTCCTGGCCAACTCCATCGCCCGTTCCGACTTCAACGCCGAAGACGAGAAGTCCTGGCAGGCTCGCTACGACCTGAACTTCGCCGAGTACGGCATTCCGGGCCTGACCTTCATGACCCGTTATGTCCGCGGCACCGGCGCCAACGTCGCCGGCACCGACAACGGCAAGGAATGGGAACGCGACGTGGACATCAAGTACGTGCTGCAGGAAGGCCCGGCGAAAGACCTGAGCTTCCGCGTCCGTCAGGCCACCTACCGCTCCAGCGATGGCGTTTACTACGGTTCGAGCTCGATCGACGAACTGCGTCTGATCGTCGAGTACCCGCTGAGCATCCTGTAAGCCTCTGCTTGCACTGCCCCGCGAACAAAAAGCCCGGCCCAGTGCCGGGCTTTTTCATGGCTGACAAGCACATGCGCCTGGGGCATCCTGTACGCTTTCGTTTCGCCCCCGTACAATGCGGGGTCATTTCACATTCAGGCAATCGACACGGCTCACCATGCGCACCAGTCAATATTTGCTCGCCACCCAGAAAGAAACCCCGGCAGATGCCGTGGTCATCAGCCACCAGCTCATGCTGCGTGCCGGCATGATCCGCAAACTGGCTTCCGGCCTGTACACCTGGCTGCCGATGGGCCTGCGGGTGATGCGCAAGGTCGAGGCCGTGGTGCGCGAGGAAATGAACGCCGCCGGTGCCCTGGAAGTGCTGATGCCGAGCATCCAGCCCGCCGAGCTGTGGCAGGAGTCCGGCCGCTGGGAGCAGTACGGCCCTGAGCTGCTGCGCCTGAAGGACCGTCACCAGCGCGAATTCTGCGTCGGCCCAACCCATGAAGAGGTCATCACCGACCTCGCGCGCAACGAGCTGTCCAGCTACAAGCAGCTGCCGCTGAACATGTACCAGATCCAGACCAAGTTCCGTGACGAGATCCGTCCGCGCTTCGGCCTGATGCGCGGCCGCGAATTCATCATGAAGGACGCCTACTCCTTCCATGCCGACCAGGCTTCCCTGCAGGAAACCTACGACCGCATGCACCTGGCGTACTCCAACATCTTCACCCGCCTGGGCCTGGACTTCCGCCCAGTGCAGGCCGACACCGGCTCCATCGGTGGTAGCTACTCCCACGAATTCCACGTACTCGCCTCGTCCGGCGAAGACGATGTGATCTTCAGCGACAGCTCCGACTACGCCGCCAACATCGAGAAAGCCGAGGCCATCCCGCGCGAAACCGTGCGCCCGGCCCCAAGTGAAGAGCTGCGCCTGGTCGACACCCCGGACGCCAAGACCATCGCGCAACTGGTCGAAAACTTCGGCCTGCCGATCGAGAAGACCGTCAAGACCCTGATCGTGCATGGCGCCGAAGAAGGCAAGCTGGTCGCGCTGGTCGTCCGTGGCGACCACGAGCTCAACGAAATCAAGGCCACCAAGCTGGAGCAGGTCGCCGACCCGCTGGTCATGGCCAGCGATGCCGAGCTGCGCGACGCCATCGGCGCTGGCGCAGGCTCGCTCGGCCCGCTGAACCTGCCGCTGGAATGCATCATCGACCGCTCGGTCGCCCTGATGAGCGACTTCGGCATCGGCGCCAACATCGACGACAAGCACTACTTCGGCGTGAACTGGGAGCGTGACCTGCCCGTCCCACAGGTCGCCGACCTGCGCAACGTCGTCGAAGGCGACCCGAGCCCGGACGGCCAGGGCACCCTGGTGATCAAGCGCGGCATCGAAGTCGGCCACATCTTCCAGCTCGGCACCAAGTACAGCGAAGCACTCAAGTGCCAGGTACTGGGCGAGAACGGCAAGCCAGTGGTGCTGTCGATGGGCTGCTACGGCATTGGCGTGTCCCGCGTGGTCGCTGCCGCCATCGAGCAGAGCTACGACGACAAAGGCATCATCTGGAACGACGCCCTGGCCCCCTTCCAGATCGCCCTGGTACCGCTGCGCTATGAAACCGACGTGGTGCGCGAGGCCACCGACAAGCTGTACGCCGAACTGACCGCCGCCGGCTTCGAAGTGCTGCTGGACGACCGTGACAAGAAGACCAGCCCCGGCATCAAGTTCGCCGACATGGAGCTGATCGGCATCCCACACCGCATCGTCGTCAGCGACCGCGGCCTGGCCGATGGCAACCTGGAGTACAAGCACCGCACCGAGTCCGAGGCCCAGGCCTTGCCGCTCAATGAAGTGCTGAGCTTCCTTCAGGCCCGCATCCGCCGCTGATAAACCGTTGCGCGAGTGATCATGTCCAAGCGAAGTACCTACACCCTGGGGGGCGCCGCACTGTGCGGCGCCCTGCTCCTCGGCGGCTGTGCCAACCAGATGTCCCAGCGCAGCGACCATGAGGAGCGCGTCGAGCGCAAGCTGCTCGAACACAGTCTGCAGATCGATGTCGGCGAGCCCAAGGTGATGGAGCTTCCGCAGCGGCGCGTGCGCATCCACGAACAACAGCGTTTCGAGGTGACCGAGTTCGAGGTGACCCGCCGCTACGACCGCTACACGCCCTACCAGCCCTGGCGGGAGATCTACGAGATTCCGCTGGGCGCGGTGGCAGTGGTGGCCGGTATCGGTGCCAACGTGGTCAACGTGTTCGCCCTGGGTAACCTGCCGGACAGCGTCACCCACGACTGGCTCAGCTATGGCGTCGACGGGCTCAACCCGTTCATGAACGTGCCGTCCAACGGCCGTGCCCAGCAGAACCTGGCCGGCATCAGTGAAGTCGAGAAAGGCAAGCGCGAAGAGTTCACCAGCCTGCCCTGGAACGAGCGACTGGTGGAGGTCAAGGCTGGCAAGAAGACCCATGAGCTGACCACCGACAAGAATGGCGTGCTGCGCCTGAACCTGCTGGACAGCCCATTCTCGGAGCAGAACCTCAACCATGTCGGCACCCTGCATTTGCAGGTGATCGATGAGGACAACGGCGTGCGCGGCGATGCCAGCCTGCTGGTCAGCGGCAACCTGCGGGGCAAGCTGCTCGAAGCCCACGAATTGATCTTCGACGACCTTGAGGACGACGATGTCGGCCAATGGGTGCATCGGGTCAAGCGCCTGTCGGAACTGGGCCTGGAAGAAGAAGCCAGCGAACTGGAGCAGAGCCTGATCGAGCTGACCCGCAACGATCCGGAGCTGCAACAGGAGTTTCTCAAGAGCCTGACCAAGGCGACTGGGCGACTGGTGGCCGATCCGGGCGCGCAGTAATGCAAAAAAGGGGCTGCAGTGCAGCCCCTTTTCTATAGGTCGCCGAACAACTCCAACTGTTCATGCGCCCCGCGCAGATCACGCAACCTCACCCCAACCCCCAGCAAACGCACTGGCTTGCCGCCCCGGGCAAACGCCTGGCTGAGCAACTGCCGGTAGCTCTCCACATCCCGCCCCGCCCCCGCCTGCTCCAGGGTCGTCTGGCTGAAATCGTGAAACTTGACCTTCACGAAAGGCTTGTCGGGCCGATAGCTGCTGTCCATGCGGGCAATGCGTTCATTCAGGCTGGCCAGCAGGTCGGGCAGCTTTTCCAGGCAACTGGCGAGATCCGGCAGATCGTGATCATAGGTGTTCTCCACACTGACCGACTGGCGCCGACTGTCCGTCTGCACCACGCGTTCGTCGATGCCCCGCGCCAGGCCCCACAAGCGCTCACCGAAGCTGCCGAATTCACGCACCAGCGCCAACCGCGACCAGTCGCGCAACGACAGGCAGGTATCGATGCCCAGACGCGCCAGCTTGTCTGCCGTGACCTTGCCCACGCCATGCAGGCGCGCCACGGGCAAGACCGCGACGAACGCTTCCACCTGGTCCGGGGTAATCACGAACAAGCCATTGGGCTTGCGCCAGTCGCTGGCGATCTTGGCCAGGAACTTGTTCGGCGCCACCCCGGCCGAGACGGTGATATGCAACTGCCGGGCGACCCGACGACGGATGTCCTCGGCGATCCGCGTGGCGCTGCCGGCAAACCACTGGCTGTCACTGACATCCAGATAGGCCTCGTCCAACGACAGCGGCTCGATCAGCTCGGTGTAGTCACGAAAGATCGCGTGGATCTCCCGCGAGGCCTCGCGGTATGCCTCGAAACGCGGCTTGACGATAAGCAGGTCCGGGCACAGTTTCAGCGCATGCCCCGACGACATCGCCGAACGCACCCCATAGGCGCGCGCCTCGTAGTTGCACGTGGCGATCACCCCACGCTGCCCCGGCTGCCCGCCTACCGCCATGGGGCGACCCGCCAGGCGCGGGTCATCACGCATCTCGATGGCAGCGTAGAAACAGTCACAATCGATGTGGATGATCTTGCGCTGGGACATGGACCACGGCCGACACTGTAAATTCATACAGATGGTACTCCAGGCCAGGCACACGAAACAGCCTGGCCACGAAATCGGCCTGCAAGCCCCGTCATACCTGAGCCGAAGCCCGATCAACAGCGCTAAGGGTTTGAACAAAAAAGGATTTTCTCAAGTTTTCGCTTGACACCTGGAAACAAATCCGTAGAATTCGATCTCACAGGCGCGGGATGGAGCAGCCTGGTAGCTCGTCGGGCTCATAACCCGAAGGTCGTCGGTTCAAATCCGGCTCCCGCAACCAGATTCAAGAAAAGGCCACTGTTTCGACAGTGGCCTTTTTTATTGCCTTGAAGAAAGCGTCTGCAGGCATCCAATCGCACAGGACAGCATTAATGCTTGACAGTGCACCAGCAATCCGTAGAATGCGCACCTCTGACGCGGGATGGAGCAGCCTGGTAGCTCGTCGGGCTCATAACCCGAAGGTCGTCGGTTCAAATCCGGCTCCCGCAACCAGATTCTAGAAAGGCCACTGTTTTTGACAGTGGCCTTTTTTATTGCCTGTGCTCAGCCTCACAGAAATTTCAAAATAAAATCAGGTACTTATGCTTGACAGCCGATGAATAATCGGTAGAATCCGCCCCACTGACGCGGGATGGAGCAGCCTGGTAGCTCGTCGGGCTCATAACCCGAAGGTCGTCGGTTCAAATCCGGCTCCCGCAACCATATTCGTCAGAACAAACCCCGCCTATCGAAAGATAGCGCGGGGTTTGTTGCATTCAGCCCCCACACATTGCCTCCACGCCGCCCCCGCCTGCGTGCGTATGCTCCTGCCTGGCCGCGCGGCTGGATGAACTATCTTTAACTATCCTGAAACAGATTAAGCACCCGGCCCGGAGTAATATTCGGATACGTTTTCCAAAGGGACTTTCACTTGGCCGTACCTTGCCCCCACCTCGCGCTGATCGCTCGGGGTAACCCATGACCGCCCCCACTCCCGAAACCCAGGCACCGCTCACCGCGGCCTTGCCTGGCGCCGCGCAGCATCTGCCCTGGCTGGAGCGCCTGAGCAGGTACCGCCAACCGCTGGGCCTGGCGCTGACCCTGCTGCTGTTCGCCATGGGCCTGATCGCCTGCCGACACCTGCTCAGTGAACTGGATATCTACGCCCTGCACGACGCAATGCTGGGTGTGTCGGCAAGTGCATTGGCCGGTGCCCTGCTGGCGACCGTGGTCGGCTTCGTCATCCTGCTCGGCTACGAGTGGTCGGCCAGCCGCTATGCCGACGTGCAACTGCCAGCACGCAGCCTGGTACTGGGCGGCTTCAGCGCCTTTGCCATTGGCAATGCGATCGGTCTGTCGATGCTCTCGGGCGGCTCGGTGCGCTACCGCCTGTATGCTCGTCAGGGCCTCGGCGCCGCGGAAGTCGCACGCATGACCGTGTTCGCCAGCCTGTCGCTCGGCTGTGCCCTGCCGCCACTGGCGGCACTGGCCACCCTCAGCAACCTGCCCGCAGCCGCCACCGCCTTGCGCCTTCCAGCGACGCTGCTCGGCGGCATTGCCGTGGCCGTGCTGGCGGTGAGCGTGGCGCTGGTGGTCGGCCTCTACCGTCGGCGCCTGGCCGAGCAACCTTTGCGCGACAGCCTGCTGGTGCAGTTCGGTCGCCGCACCCTGCGCCTGCCCAGTGGCCGCCTGGCCGCCTTGCAACTGCTGATCACCGCACTGGACGTGTTGGCCGCCGCCACGGTGCTCTATCTGCTGCTGCCGGAAGCACCGCCCTTCGGCGCCTTTGTGCTGGTCTATCTGCTCGCCCTTGCCGCGGGCGTGCTCAGCCATGTGCCGGGCGGCGTTGGCGTGTTCGAGGCGGTCCTGCTGGCAGCATTCGCCAACCAGTTGGGTGCCGCACCACTGGCCGCCGCCCTGCTGCTGTACCGATTGATCTACGTGGTACTGCCGTTGCTGGTCGCCTGCGTGCTGCTACTGGCCAACGAAGCGCGCCGCCTGCTGTTCGCCCAGCAGGCGATACGCGCCGCCTCCGGGCTGGCCGCGCCGGTGCTGGCGATCCTGGTGTTCCTGTCCGGTGTGGTGCTGTTGTTCTCCGGCGCTACCCCCGAGATCGACAGCCGTCTGGAGCACATGGGCTTCCTGATTCCGCACCGCCTGATCGATGCCTCGCACTTCGGCGCCAGCCTGATCGGCGTGCTCTGCCTGCTTTTGGCCCAAGGCCTGCGCCGCCGCTTGTCAGCGGCCTGGTTACTGACCACGGTGCTGCTGCTGGTGGGTGCGCTGCTGTCGCTGCTCAAGGGCTTCGACTGGGAAGAAGCCTCGCTGATGTGCTTCACCGCCGCCCTGCTGGCCATGTTCCGCCGCTCGTTCTACCGCCCCAGCCGCCTGCTCGAACTGCCGTTCTCGCCGGTGTACCTGGTGGCCAGCGCCTGCGTGGTCGGGGCCTCTGTCTGGCTGTTGCTGTTCGCCTACCAGGACGTGCCCTACAGCCATCAACTGTGGTGGCAGTTCACCCTCGACGCCGACGCCCCGCGCGGCCTGCGCGCGGCCATGGGCAGTGCGGTGCTGCTGGTGATCGTCGCCCTGACCTGGCTGCTGCGCACCGCGCGCCCGGTGATCCACCTGCCCAGCGACGACGAGCTGCAACGCGCCAACCGCATCCTGCTGGCCTCCGACCAGCCCGATGGCGGCCTGGCCCTGACCGGTGACAAGGCTCTGCTGTTCCACCCCAGCGACAACGCCTTCCTCATGTACGCCCGTCGCGGGCGCAGCCTGGTAGCGCTGTACGACCCCATCGGCCCGGCCCAGGAACGCGCCGAGATGATCTGGCAGTTCCGCGACCTGTGCGACCTGCACCACGCCCGCCCGGTGTTCTACCAGGTGCGCGCGGAGAACCTGCCGTTCTACATGGACATTGGCCTGACGGCCATCAAGCTGGGCGAAGAGGCCCGCGTCGACCTGCGCCGCTTCGACATCGAGGCCAAGGGCAAGGAGATGAAGGACCTGCGCTACACCTGGAACCGGGGTGGCCGCGACGGCCTCACGCTGGAGATCCACGAGCCCGGCCACGCCCCGCTGGCCGAGCTCAAGGAGATTTCCGACGCCTGGCTCGACGGCAAGAACGTGCGCGAGAAAGGCTTCTCCCTTGGCCGGTTCAGCCCTGAGTACCTGCAGCATTTCCGCATCGCGCTGATCCGCTTCCAGGGCCGTCCGGTGGCATTCGCCAACCTGCTGGAAACCCACAGCAACGAGCTGGCCAGCCTGGACCTGATGCGCGCCCACCCAGAAGCACCAAAACTGACCATGGAATTCATGATGGTCGGCCTGATCCTTCACTACAAAAGCCATGACTATGGCCGTTTCAGCCTGGGGATGGTCCCCCTTTCCGGCTTGCAGCCGCGCCGTGGCGCGCCCCTGACCCAGCGCCTGGGTTCGATGGTGTTCCAGCGTGGCGAGCAGCTGTACAACTTCCAGGGCCTGCGGCGCTTCAAGGACAAGTTCCAGCCGGACTGGGAACCCCGCTACATGGCCGTGCCAGCCGGGCTCGACCCGCTGGTGGCACTGGCTGATACCGCCGCCCTGATCGCTGGCGGCCTGACTGGATTGGTGAAACGTTGATGATCCGACGCTATTGGCTGTACGTACTGATTCCCCTGCTGCTGGCCGTGCTGGCCGGCGGCGCGGCGTTCTGGCTGTGGACCCGCCCGGCCCCCGAGGCACGCCTGGAGCACCTCACCCTCGGTGACGGCAGCAGCCTGACCCGTGCCACCCCCGGCGTGCATGCCAAGGCCCGGGTGGCCATCGGTGTGCCACAGGACCAGGCCTTGAGCGACAAGCAGCTGCTGGACCTGAGCCAGGCCGGTGAGGCCCAGCTGGTGCAGGTGATCCTGCCACCGGCCGACTGCGTCAAGCAGCAGGCAAGCATGAATGAAGCGCTGACCCAGCTGGCCGACAAGCCAACCCTGGTTGCTGGCATCGGCCCGGGCGCCGCCCAGGCCTGGCGCTGGCTGGCCACGCAAAGCGATGACAAGGCCCGGGCCATCTCGGTGGACTTCACCCTCGAGCAGCCTGGCTGCCAGGCCGCGCTGCCCAAGACCGCCGCCCACGGCCACTGGAACGTGGCCTGGAACGACAACCCGGACGACGCCAGCGCCGCCTTCGTGCGTGACCAGGCCAACGCCGAAACGAGCATTGCCGACTACGACATCCACCTGCCCCAGGTGCTCAAGGCCCAGTTGACCCAAGCCCTGGTCGGCCAGGACGGCAACGCCCTGGCCATCCCGGTGGTGGAAGTCCCGGCCGGCCAGACCACCGACACCGTCACCCTGTTCCTCTCCGGTGACGGTGGCTGGCGCGACCTGGACCGCGACGTGGCTGGCGAGATGGCCAAGCTCGGCTTCCCGGTGGTGGGCATCGACACCCTGCGCTACTACTGGCAGCACAAGACCCCGGAACAGAGCGCCGCCGACCTGTCCGAACTGATGCAGCACTACCGTCAGAAATGGGGCACCAAGCGCTTCGTGCTGACGGGCTATTCGTTCGGCGCCGACGTACTGCCGGCCATCTACAACCGCCTGCCCGAAGAGGACCAGAAGCGGGTCGACGCGGTGATCCTGCTAGCGTTCGCCCGCAGTGGCAGCTTCGAGATCGAAGTCGAGGGCTGGTTGGGCAAGGAAGGCCAGGAAGCCCCGACCGGCCAGGAGATGGCCAAGCTGCCGGCAGCCAAGGTGGTGTGCGTGTATGGCGTGGAAGAAACCGACGAGAGCGGCTGCACCGACAAGACCGCGGTGGGCGAGCGCATGAAGCTGCCCGGCGGCCACCACTTCGACGAGAACTACCCGGCATTGGCCAAGCGCCTGATCAACGAGATCGAAACGCGCCAGGGCAAGTCCAGCGTCGCTGAGAAGTAGTGTGCAAAGGGGGCCGCGGTGCGGCCCATTCGCCGGCAAAGTCGGCTCCTACGGGCGAGTGCATGCCCCTGTAGGAGCCGGCTTGCCGGCGAAGGGGCTGCAAAGCAGCCCCATACGATCTCAGATCTCGACCTGCGTCCCCAACTCGATCACCCGATTGAGCGGCAGGTTGAAGAACCTCAGGTTGCCGTTGGCGTTCTTCAGCAGGAACGCGAACAGGTTCCCCCGCCAGCGCGACATCCCCTCCAACCGTGAAGCGATCACCGTCTCCCGACTGAGGAAATAGGTGGTGCGCATCGGGCTGAAATCCAGCGCATCAAGATGGCACAGCTTCAACGCCGCCGGCACGTCCGGCTCGTCCATGAAGCCGAAGTGCAACAGCACCCGGAAGAACCCGTCGCCATAGGCTTCCACCTCGAATCGCTCATGCTCCGGCACCCGTGGCCGATCTTCACTGACCACCGTCAGCAGCACCACCTGGCTGTGCAGCACCTGGTTGTGCAGCATGTTGTGCAGCAGCGCGTGGGGCACCGCGTCCGAACGCGCGGTGAGGAACACCGCGGTGCCCTCGACTCGGTGCGGCGGCTGCACGCGGATGCTGCTGATGAACAGCGGCAGCGGCAGCGCGCCTTCGTCGATGCGCTCGACCAGGATCTGCTTGCCGCGCTTCCAGGTGCTCATCAGCAGGTACAGCACGCCCCCCGCCAGCACCGGGAAGGCGCCGCCCTGGACGATCTTCGGCACGTTGGCGGCGAAGAACAACCCGTCAACGAACAGAAAGCCCAGCAGGATCGGCACCGCCAGCACCGGTGGCCACTTCCACAGCAGCAACATCACCGCCGACACCAATATCGTGGTCATCAGCATGGTGCCGGTCACCGCTACGCCGTAGGCCGCCGCCAGGGCGCCGGACGACTCGAAACCGATCACCAGCAGCACCACGCCGACCATCAGCGTCCAGTTCACCGCACCGATATAGATCTGCCCCTGCTCGTCGCTGGAGGTGTGCTGGATCTGCATGCGCGGAATGTAGCCAAGCTGAATGGCCTGGCGGGTCAGCGAGAACGCTCCGGAAATCACCGCCTGCGAGGCGATCACCGTGGCCATGGTGGCCAGCCCGACCAGCGGCAGCAAGGCCCAGCTCGGTGCCAACAGGTAGAACGGGTTGCGCGCCGCGTCGGGGTTCTGCAGCAGGATCGCGCCCTGGCCAAAATAATTGAGCACCAGCGCCGGCAACACCAAGGCGAACCAGGCGCGGGCAATCGGTTTACGGCCAAAGTGGCCCATGTCGGCGTACAGCGCCTCGGCACCGGTCAGCGCCAGCACCACCGCGCCCAGGATCGCTACACCCATGCCTGGGTGAACGATGAAGAAGTTCAACGCCCACCACGGATTGAAAGCCTTGAGCACTTCCGGGCTTTGCGAAATGCCATGCACCCCCAAGGCCCCCAGCACCACGAACCAGGTGACCATGATCGGGCCGAACAGCTTGCCGATCTTCTCGGTGCCGTGCTTCTGCACCAGGAACAGCGCCACCAGCACCACCAGCGAGATCGGCACCACCCAGTGGTCGATGCCGTCGAACGCCAGGCCCATGCCCTCTACCGCCGACAGCACCGACACCGCCGGGGTGATCATGCTGTCGCCGTAGAACAGCGAAGCGCCGATCAAGCCGCAGATGACCATCAGCGTCCGCAGTTTCGGGTAGTTGGCCGTGGCCCGCCGCGCCAGCGCGGTGAGCGCCATGGTGCCGCCCTCGCCCTGGTTGTCGGCGCGCAGGATGAACATCACGTACTTGAACGAAACCACCCACAACAACGACCAGAGGATCAGCGACAGGATCCCCAGCACGCCATCATGGTTGACCGGCACGCCGTAACCGCCGGTGAAGACCTCTTTGAGGGTATACAACGGGCTGGTGCCGATATCGCCATAGACCACCCCGACAGCTGCCACGAGCAGGCCCAACGACCGTGTCGCGCCCTGCCCGCCTTCGGCGTGACTGCTTGCCTGAACCATCGACCACTCCCGCAGAAGGCCTGTTAGACCGTTTGAATTGACACCCACGCCAAGGCATCCCCGATGCCCCCGCGCAACGGCGCGAAGCATAGCGCAGCGTTCGTCGTATTTCTGCTGGTAAAGCGCCCCTCTGCTCGCTAGAATTGCGCACTTTTTGATCAGAGGCGCCAAAAGCGTCCGCCAGGATCGCCCCCGTTACCGGCCGGGCGACCTGTATTCAATACCGAGGTTAGCCATGTCCACCACTCCCGCCACCCCGAAGGTCGGCTTCGTCTCCCTGGGCTGCCCCAAGGCCCTGGTCGATTCCGAGCGCATCCTCACCCAGCTGCGCATGGAAGGCTATGAAGTCGTGCCCACCTACGAGGACGCCGACGTGGTGGTGGTCAACACCTGCGGCTTCATCGACAGCGCCAAGGCCGAGTCGCTGGAAGTGATTGGCGAAGCCATCAAGGAAAACGGCAAGGTCATCGTCACCGGCTGCATGGGTGTCGAGGAAGGCAGCATCCGTGACGTGCACCCCAGCGTGCTGTCGGTCACCGGCCCCCAGCAGTACGAGCAAGTGGTCAACGCCGTGCACGAAGTGGTGCCTCCACGCCAGGACCACAACCCGCTGATCGACCTGGTGCCCCCGCAAGGCGTCAAGCTCACCCCGCGCCACTACGCCTACCTGAAGATCTCCGAAGGCTGCAACCACAGCTGCAGCTTCTGCATCATTCCGTCGATGCGCGGCAAGCTGGTCAGCCGCCCGGTCGGTGAAGTGCTCAGCGAAGCCGAGCGCCTGGTCAAGGCCGGCGTCAAGGAGATCCTGGTGATCTCCCAGGACACCAGCGCCTACGGCGTGGACGTCAAGTACAAGACCGACTTCTGGAACGGCCGCCCGGTCAAGACCCGCATGCTCGAGCTGTGCGAAGCGCTGAGCAGCCTGGGCGCCTGGGTGCGCCTGCACTACGTGTATCCGTACCCGAACGTCGACGACGTGATCCCGCTGATGGCTGCCGGCAAGATCCTGCCGTACCTGGACATCCCGTTCCAGCACGCCAGCCCCAAGGTGCTCAAGTCGATGAAGCGCCCGGCCTTCGAAGACCGCACCCTGGCCCGCATCAAGAGCTGGCGCGAGCAGTGCCCGGAGCTGGTGATCCGTTCGACCTTCATCGTCGGCTTCCCTGGCGAGACCGAAGAAGACTTCCAGTACCTGCTCGACTGGCTGACCGAAGCCCAGCTCGACCGCGTGGGCTGCTTCCAGTACTCCCCGGTCGAAGGCGCACCGGCCAACGATCTGGGCCTTGACGAAGTGCCGGACGAGGTCAAACAAGACCGCTGGGACCGCTTCATGGCTCACCAGCAGGCCATCAGCACCGCCCGCCTGCAACTGCGCATCGGCAAGGAAATCGAAGTGCTGATCGACGAAGTCGAGGAACAGGGCTCGGTAGGCCGCAGCTTCTTCGACGCACCGGAAATCGACGGCAGCGTGTTCATCGATGGCGACCACGGTTTCAAGCCGGGCGACAAGGTGCGCTGCCGCATCGTCGATGCCGATGAGTACGACATGTGGGCCGAGCCGGTCTGATCGAGCTTTGCGCAATGAAGATACCCCGCCCAGTGGCGGGGTATTTTTTTGCATCTATGTTTGTGCAATGGGCATCACGCACCGGAGCCGGCCAGGATGAAGCCATTGCAGACCTTGCACACGCCGCGCTACAGCGACTACCCGGAGCTGGCGCGGATCTGGGAAGACGCGGTGCGCGCCACCCATAACTTCCTGCCTGAAGGCTACATTCAGCTGCTGCGCGAGCATGTGCTGGGCAAGTACCTGGACGCGGTGATGCTGGTCTGTTGCAAGGATGGTCAGGGGCATATCCTGGGCTTCGCCGGTGTGGCCAATCATCGCGTCGACTTGCTGTTCGTCGACCCACGCTTTCGCGGCCAGGGCGTCGGCCAGCGCTTGCTGCGCCATGCCGTGGCCGAGCTGAACGCCGAGCGCCTGGACGTCAACGAGCAGAACCCGCAGGCCCTGGGTTTCTATCTGCACGAGGGCTTCGAGGTGATCGGCCGCTCTGAGACGGACGGCCTCGGGCAACCCTACCCCCTGCTGCACATGCGCCTGGCGCCGGGGCACACACACTCATCAGCGAAATGGCGCAAATGACACCGATTTGCCGCCGCAAGCGTGCCGGGGCAGGTACAATGGCGCCTTTTCCTGCCCTGTGAAGCCATTGTCCATGTCCGACTCCATCCGCCTGTCCAAACGCCTTGTCGAGCAGCTTGGCTGCTCGCGCCGAGAGGCCGAACTGTATATCGAGGGCGGTTGGGTCACGGTCGACGGCGTGGTGGTCGAACAGCCACAGTTCAAGGTGGGCGACCAGCGTGTCGAACTGCTGCCCGGCGCCCGCGCCGAGGCGCTGGAACCGGTGACGCTGTTGCTCAACCAGCAGGCCGGCCAGGACGTCGCCAGTGCCCAGGCCGGGATGGGCATGGCCAGCTTGAGCGAGGCCCATCGCGAAGGCGTACGCCCGCTGCACGGGCATTTCGTGCGCCAGGCGTGCATCGCCCCGCTGTTGCCCGGCGCCAGCGGCCTGCAGCTGTTCACCCAGGACTGGCGGGTAACCCGCAAGCTCGATGCCGACCTGCGCCGCATGGAGCAGGAATACATCGTCCAGGTCAGTGGCGAGGCCAAACCCGGCGCCCTGGAACGCCTGGCCCGTGGCGTTGAACGCAAGGGTGTCGAACTGCCGAAGGCCAAGGCCAGTTGGCAGAACGAACAGCACCTGCGCATGGTGGTGAAAAACCCACAACCCGGTGTCATCGAACAACTGTGCGAAACCGCCGGCCTCAAGGTGCTGGGCATGCGCCGCATCCGCCTGGGGGGCGTGTCCATGGGCAAGCTGCCCCTGGGGCAATGGCGCTACGTGGCCGCCACCGAACGTTTCTAGCATTACCGCCGCGCGGATGGGTGCGGCGCTTGAACAGGATTTGCTGCAATGAACCATAACGACGTCATGCGTAGCCTGCGCTACATGATCAAGGCCAACGACCAGAAGATGGCCGAGATCATCGGCCTGACTGGCCTGCAGGTCAGCGCAGAGGCCATCGCCAGCTACGTGAAGAAGGAAGAGGAACCCGGCTTCGTGCAGTGCCCGGACAAGGTCATGGCCCATTTTCTCGATGGCCTGGTGATCCACCGCCGCGGGCGCGACGACAGCCGCCCGCCACAGCCGATCGAGCTGCCGGTGACCAACAACACCATCCTCAAGAAACTGCGGGTGGCCTTCGAGCTGAAGGAAGACGACCTGCACGCAGTGCTCAAGGCGGTCAACTTCCCAGTGTCCAAGCCCGAGCTCAGCGCGCTGTTCCGTAAAGTCGGCCACGACAACTACCGCCCTTGCGGCGACCAGCTGCTGCGCAACTTCCTCAAAGGCCTCACCCAACGCGTGCGTGGCTGATGCAACACACGGTCTCGCCGGTTGGTATCGTCCGCTCCTGCTTCAAGGAGAAGTTCGCCATCCCGCGCCAACCGCAACTCGCGCCAGCGGCGCGCGGCGTGCTGGAACTGCTGCCACCTTTCGACCAGGGCGATGCGGTGCAGGGGCTGGAGCAGGTCAGTCACGTGTGGTTGCTGTTCCTGTTCCACGAGGCGCTGGAAGAAAAGCCACGGCTGAAGGTGCGCCCACCGCGCCTGGGTGGCAACAAGAGCATGGGTGTGTTCGCCACCCGCGCCACCCACCGCCCCAATGGCATCGGCCAATCGGTGGTACGCCTGGAAGGCGTCGAACCCGGGCGCCTGCTGTTGTCCGGCATCGACCTGCTCGACGGTACGCCGGTGCTGGATATCAAGCCGTATGTGCCGTATGCCGACAGCATTCTTCAGGCGACCAACCAGATGGCTGGCGCTGCGCCCGAGCCCATAGCCGTGCAGTGGAGCGACACCGCCCTGCCCCAGGCTCGCGAACACGCGCTGCGCCTGGGCGAGCCGCTGGTGGCGTTGATCGAGCAGTGCCTGGCGCAGGATCCGCGGCCAGCGTACCAGGTGCCACCGCCAGAGCGCGTGTATGGGGTCAGGTTCTGGGATGTACAGGTGCGCTGGCACTACCCAGCGATCGATACCATCCGGGTGCTGGAAGTCGTGCGCGAAGCCTGAGCTTCATCGGTTTTCTGTTCCGGCCTCTTCGCGGGTAAACCCGCTCCCACAGGATCTACGCGGTTTCCAGGCTTGTGGATACCCTGTGGGAGCGGGCTTGCCCGCGAAGAGGCCGCCACTGACCGAACGCAAAAGCTCCAGGCAAAAAAAACGCAGGCCAAGGCCTGCGTTTTTCGTTTGCCGCGTTCGCCTTACTTCTCGACGAAAGCACGCTCAATCAGGTAGTCACCCGGCTCACGCATGCGCGCCGAGATCTTCAGGCCGAAGCTGTCGAGCACTTCGCTGGTCTCGTCGAGCATGCTCGGGCTGCCGCAGATCATCGCGCGGTCGTCCTGCGGGTTGATCGGTGGCAGGCCGATGTCGCTGAACAGCTTGCCGCTGCGCATCAGGTCGGTCAGACGGCCCTGGTTCTCGAACGGCTCGCGGGTCACGGTGGGGTAGTAGATCAGCTTGTCGCGCACCGACTCGCCGAAGAACTCGTTCTGCGGCAGGTGCTCGGTGATGAACTCGCGGTAGGCGACTTCGTTCACGTAGCGCACGCCGTGGACCAGGATGACCTTCTCGAAACGCTCGTAGGTCTCGGGGTCCTGGATGACGCTCATGAATGGCGCCAGGCCAGTGCCGGTGCTCAGCAGGTACAGGTGCTTGCCCGGGTTCAGGTCGTCGAGCACCAGCGTGCCGGTGGGCTTCTTGCTGATGATGATCTCGTCGCCTTCCTTCAGGTGCTGCAGCTGGGAGGTCAGCGGGCCGTCCGGCACCTTGATGCTGAAGAACTCCAGGTGCTCTTCCCAGTTCGGCGAGGCGATGGAATAGGCGCGCATGAGCGGACGGCCGCTGTCCTGCTGCAGGCCGATCATCACGAACTGACCGTTCTCGAAGCGCAGGCCCGGGTCGCGGGTGCACTTGAAGCTGAACAGGGTGTCGTTCCAGTGGTGAACACTGAGGACACGTTCGTGGTTCATGTTGCTCATCTAGGGGGCTCCTGAAGAAAAACGCAGCGCGCACAAGACGCACAGTTGCGCGATAGTTTAGGGGCAGCGACAATATCTGTTAACTGAATTATCAAGATATGTGTTATCGGTTATATAGATATGCGATTCACTCTTCGTCAACTCCAGGTCTTCGTTGCCGTCGCCCAGCACCAGAGCGTGTCGCGGGCCGCCGGCGTGCTGGCCCTGTCGCAATCGGCCGCCAGCACCTCGATCACCGAACTCGAGCGCCAGTCCAGCTGCCAGCTGTTCGACCGCGCCGGCAAGCGCCTGAGCCTCAATGCCCTGGGCCATCAACTGCTGCCCCAGGCCGTGGCCCTGCTCGACCAGGCCAAGGAGATCGAAGACCTGCTCAACGGCAAGTCGGGGTTCGGCTCGCTTGCGGTGGGTGCCACGCTGACCATCGGCAACTACCTGGCCACGCTATTGATCGGCAGCTTCATGCAGGTGCACCCGGAGAGCCAGGTCAAGCTGCATGTGCAGAACACTGCGCATATCGTGCAACAGGTGGCCCATTACGAAATTGACCTGGGTCTAATCGAAGGCGACTGCAACCACCCCGACCTGGAAGTGCAGCCGTGGGTGGAGGATGAACTGGTGGTGTTCTGTGCGCCGCAGCATCCCCTGGCGAAGGCCGGCCACGCCAGCATCGAGCAGCTCGCCCACGAAGCCTGGATTCTGCGCGAGCAGGGGTCGGGCACCCGCCTGACCTTCGACCAGGCCATGCGCCATCATCGCGCCAACCTCAACATCCGCCTGGAGCTAGAGCACACCGAAGCAATCAAGCGCGCCGTCGAGTCGGGATTGGGGATTGGTTGCATCTCACGCCTGGCCCTGCGCGACGCCTTCCGCCGCGGCAGCCTGGTGCCGGTGGAAACCCCGGCCCTGGACCTGGCGCGGCAGTTCTACTTCATCTGGCACAAGCAGAAGTACCAGACCTCGGCCATGCGCGAGTTCCTCGAACTGTGCCGCAGCTTCACCGCCGGAGTGCAGCGCAGCGACGAAATCGTCCTGCCGCCGATTGCCTGAAGGTTACCCCAGCAGGATCACGCCCCAGACCACCGCCACCATGGTCATCGCCACCAACTGCGCGGCGCTGCCCATGTCCTTGGCGTTCTTCGACAACGGGTGGCGCTCCAGCGAAATGCGGTCGATGGCCGCCTCCACCGCCGAATTCAGCAACTCGACGATCAGCCCCAGCAGGCACACCGCAATGAGTATCGCCCGCTCCACGCGGCTTACCGGCAACCAGAAGGCAGTGGGGATCAGCAGCACGTTGAGCAGCACCAACTGGCGGAAGGCAGCCTCGCCCTTGAAGGCGGTACGCAGGCCATCCAGCGAATAGCCGGCGGCATTGAAAATTCGTTTGAGGCCGGTCTGGCCCTTGAATGGCGACATGTGTCAGTCACTTCACCGAGAAAAGGCCGGCAGGCTAGACCAGGCCGGGTCAAAAAAGCGTGAAGGCGCGGGCAGTTAGCTGGCCGAAACCGATTCAAGTTGTTGCAGCAGCAACGCCGCCTGGGTCCGCGTGCGCACCCCAAGCTTGCGGAAGATCGCGGTCACGTGGGCCTTGATGGTCGCTTCCGACACATTCAGCTCATAGGCGATCTGCTTGTTCAGCAGGCCTTCGCAAACCATGGTCAGCACCCGGAACTGTTGCGGCGTGAGACTGGCCAAACCTTCGCTGGCCGCCTTGGCCTCGGCCGATACATCGACTTTTTCGAATGCCTGGGGCGGCCACCACACATCGCCGTCGAGTACGTTGCGCACCGCTTCCTGGATCTTGCTCAGTTCGCTGGACTTGGGAATGAAACCGCTGGCACCGAATTCGCGGGACTTCACCACGACGGCCGCTTCTTCCTGCGCCGACACCATCACCACCGGGATTTGCGGGTATTGCCCACGCAGCAGGACCAGCCCAGAGAAGCCATAGGCACCCGGCATGTTGAGGTCCAGCAGGACCAGGTCCCAATCGGATTTTTCCGTAAGGCTGGTTTCCAGCTCGGCGATACTCGCCACTTCGACCAGGCGCACGTCCGGGCCCAGGCCGAGGGTTACGGCCTGACGCAGCGCGCTGCGGAACAATGGGTGGTCATCGGCAATCAGGATTTCGTACGTGGCCATCGATCTATGGATCCTGTTCTGTGCCAGGCGCGGGGGTAGGGGGTGTGCCTGGCGGGCAACTCAAGGCGCAAGCGGCAGGGCCGCCGGCCGGGATGGCACGGCGAAGTCCGGGGTAACAGCAGCTTCGTCGTGGCCGAATCGGCGCCAAGGATGCCGAGCACGTCCCGGGTGGTCAAGCCAATTGCCCGGTCGTCCCCGCCTCCCTGGCTGCCAGCCCCGACAGTATGAACCAATCCGCCGGGCCTGCCCCTTGGACTATAGGAAGGTATGCAAACGCTGGTGGACCTCGTCCTGCTCATCCAACGGCAAACGACGCTTGCCACTGAGGTAGTGCAGGCTGAACACGTCCAGGTAGGCGTCCAGGGCCTGGGATGCCTGGCTGTCACCGGCCAGGTCCAGGCACATGGCGGCCACTTCCGCGGTGCAGAAGTGATCGTCGCGTTTGGAACGGCGCAGGCGATAGCGTGACATCTGCTCGGCCTGCAGGCTCAGCACCGGGAAACGGTCCAGATACGGGCTCTTGCGGAACATCTTGCGCGCTTCGGTCCAGGTGGCGTCGAGCAGGATGAACAGCGGCCGTTTGCCGGGCTCGCGCACCACTTCGCTCACCACCCGTTCCTGGGCGACGAACTCGCCGGGGAAGACGATGTAGGGTTGCCACTGCGGGTTGTCGAGCAGCGCCAGCAATTGCTCGTCCACCGACGTACGCAGCCAGCCAAAGGCCGAGGTATCCTCGATCAGGTCAGCGATCAGCCAGCCAGTATTGGTCGGCTTCAACGGCTCGGTGTCATGCATCAGCAGGCATACGCCGGAGTCGGCCTGTACTCGAGGCTTCCAGGCGCACAGGCAGTGCGTGGCGATGACCCGGCAGTCCGTGCAGCGTTCGGCCCGCGAGCCACGAGCGATAAAAGGTTTGACGCTGCGCGCCAGGCGTTCGGCGCGCAAGCGCGCTACCGCGTGGCTCATGGCAGCAGGCCTGAATTGATGGGTGGGAAAAACACTGGACGGGACTCAGCTTGCAACAAAGCGCCAGTCTACCAGAAGCCGCGTCATTTGCCGTGCAGCCGGCTCGGCAGCTCCCTTATAATCGTGCCTTTGGCGGCCGCACACCCTGCGGTTGCAGGGAACGCCACCCGCCGGCGCAGGTCCAAGCGCCAGTCATCGAACCAGGAGAGATTCATGCTGCGTCTTATTGCCCCGACCCTGAGCCTGTTGCTCGCCCTGCCCCTCGCCGCCCAGGCGGCCTCCAAGCAGGAGTACGAGCTGACCCAGATGCTGGAGAAGGTCGCCAAGGAAAGCAGCGTCGGCACACCACGCGCCGTCAACGAAGACATCCTCGACCAGGGCTACACCGTCGAGAAAGGCAAGGCGCTGGTCAACCACCTGAGCGTGCGCGAAGAGCATGCCCAACGCATGCTGGCCAACCCGCAGCAAGTGCGCAGCCAGTTGGGTGACAGCGTGTGCCGCAACAATGGCTATCGCCAGCTGATGTCCAAGGGCGCCGTGCTGGTCTACCGCTTCACGGTCTACAAGACCAACCAGCCAGTCATGGACCAGGCGTTCGACGCCGCCAGCTGCGTGGCCGGCGGCAAGAAGAAGTGACTCAGGCGAGCTGATCGCTCGCGCGGGCGCGCCGCTGTTCCTCATCGGCGCGCAATTCCGCCAACAGGATCTGTACATAGCGTGAATGCGGCTCGTGGCCCTGCAAACGGCGCAAACACTCGCCTTCCAGGCTCAAGTGATGGTCCTGCGCTTCTCGCGCCAGCACCCGCAACAGTTGCCCATCCACCTCGATTACCAGCCGATGCATACCGCTACCTCCTGCATCGCGCCCCACAACCCCCTCCCAGTAAACCAAAGCCCCACGCAGCCTGGCTGCGAGCCGACCAGCGGCCGTTTTTCACTGGGGGCGGCGCAAGGTCGCACCAGCGTCTAGATTGATAGCGAGCACCCACAACAATCACAACAAGATGGACTGACCACTGCAACACGGCCTTGAAGGCCTACTGCAATGCTCGAGGCGCACACTCGGGCCACGGCAGCCAGCGACACACGCAGTGTCGCGGCCGGGTTACCCCATCGACCCGGTCAGAGGTTTTGCTGCAGAAGGAGACGTTGAATGCCCTACCAACCGAATGAGCTGCTGTTCAACCACTTCAGGGAACATGGCATCGACCTGGAGCACATCGACAAGCAACTGCAACTGGTCGCACCGAACAGCCCCAACCTGCCGCTGTACCGCGACATGATGCTGACCATCCTGCGCATGGCCCACGACGACCGTAATCGCTGGAACGCCAAGATCACCCTCCAGGCCCTGCGCGAGCTCGACCATTCGTTCCGCATCCTTGAGCGCTACAAAGGCCGGCGCAAAGTGACGGTGTTCGGCTCGGCGCGCACGCCCCTGGAGCACCCGATGTATGCCCTGGCCCGGGAGTTGGGCGCCACCCTGGCGCGCTCGGACCTGATGGTCATCACCGGTGCCGGCGGCGGCATCATGGCCGCCGCCCATGAAGGCGCCGGCACCGGGCACAGCCTGGGTTTCAACATCACCCTGCCTTTCGAGCAGCATGCCAACCCCACGGTCGGCGGCACGGACCAACTGCTGCCGTTCCACTTCTTCTTCATTCGCAAACTGTTCTTCGTCAAGGAGGCCGACGCACTGGTGCTGTGCCCAGGCGGCTTCGGCACCCTCGATGAAGCACTTGAAGTGCTGACCCTCATCCAGACCGGCAAGAGCCCGTTGGTACCCGTCGTTTTGCTGGACTCGCCAGGGGGTAGTTTCTGGCGTGACTGCCTCGACTTCATCAGCCGCCAGCTGGAAGAGAACCGCTACATCCTGCCCACTGACCTCAAGCTAGTGCGCTTGGTCCACAGTGCCGACGAGGCGGTGGAAGAGATCAACCAGTTCTACAGCAACTACCACTCCAGCCGTTGGTTGAAGAGCCAGTTCGTGATTCGCATGCACCACCCGCTGAGCGAAGCGGCGCTGCACGACATCGAGGAGGGTTTCGCCGACCTGCGCCTGAGCGGGCGCTACCATCAGCAACCTGATAGCGGCGTCGAACACGAACAGGGCAACTACAGCCACCTGACGCGCCTGACGTTCGCCTTCAATGGCCGCGACCAAGGGCGTCTGCGCGAACTGGTGGACTTCATCAACCTGCCGGAAAACTGGGCCAAACCCCAGCCGATGCACACCACTCAACGCGCCCGGGAGGCGTTGAAGGTGAGCTGAACGAAAAATGCCCCGCCTGACCGCCTCTCAAGAGGCGACCAGGCGAGGCATCAGTAGTCGTCGAGATCACGGCCGCTGAGCAGCCGGCCGATCATATCCATGGAAAAACCACGGTAGGCGAGAAAACGCGTCTGCTGCGCGCGGCTGCGCGGGTCGTGAGGACGTTGCCCGGCGAACTTGCGCTGCCAGACATCCCGTAGCTGCGCCGCCCAGTCCACTTCGCTTTCACGTAGCGCCTGGTCGATATCGCCACGGGCGAGGCCGCGCTGGCCAAGCTCCTCGCAAATACGCGCAGGGCCGTAGCCGGCGCTGGAGCGATAACGGATGAAACTCTCGAGATAACGGGCCTCACTGAGCAGCCCTTCTTCGGCCAGCCGATCGAGCGCAGGCTCGATCAGCTCATCCGGCGCGCCGCGCTGGCGCAACTTGCGCGTCAGCTCGACGCGACCATGCTCGCGGCGTGCGAGCAGGTCCATGGCTGTCCGCCGAACGGCGACGGGGGTGTCGAGTACGGCGGACATGGGGCAGATCAATAGCCGGCGTCGGCGTCAGCCATGTCGTCGGCATCGGCTTCGGCAGCTGCAGCCTTGCCGGCAGCCGCGACAGCGCCCGAGGTGAGCAGCTTCTCGCGGACCTGCTTCTCGATCTCGGCGCCGATGGCCGGGTTCTCTTGCAGGTACTTGGCGGCGTTGGCCTTGCCCTGGCCGATCTTGTTGCCCTGGTAGCTGTACCAGGCACCGGCCTTTTCCACGAACCCGTGGGCCACGCCCAGGTCGATGACCTCGCCGTTACGGTAGATGCCCTTGCCGTACAGGATCTGGAACTCGGCCTGACGGAACGGTGGCGAAACCTTGTTCTTGACGATCTTGACGCGGGTTTCGCTGCCGACCACCTCGTCGCCTTCCTTGACCGCGCCGGTACGGCGGATGTCCAGGCGTACCGAAGCGTAGAACTTCAGGGCGTTACCGCCGGTGGTGGTTTCCGGGCTACCGAACATCACGCCGATCTTCATGCGGATCTGGTTGATGAAGATGACCAGGCAGTTGGCGTTCTTGATGTTACCGGTGATCTTGCGCAGCGCCTGGGACATCAGGCGGGCCTGCAGGCCGACGTGCATGTCGCCCATCTCGCCTTCGATCTCGGCCTTGGGGACCAGGGCAGCCACGGAGTCGACGATGATCACGTCGACGGCGTTGGAGCGCACCAGCATGTCGGTGATTTCCAGGGCCTGCTCGCCGGTGTCCGGCTGCGAAACCAGCAGGTCGTCGACGTTGACGCCCAGCTTGCCGGCGTATTCAGGGTCCAGCGCGTGTTCGGCGTCGACGAAGGCGCAGGTGGCGCCGTTCTTCTGGGCCTCGGCGATGACCGACAGGGTCAGCGTGGTTTTACCGGAGGATTCCGGGCCGTAGATTTCAACGATACGGCCTTTGGGCAGGCCGCCGATGCCGAGCGCGATATCCAGGCCCAGCGAGCCGGTGGAGATAGCAGGGATGCCTTGGCGCTCGTGGTCGCCCATGCGCATGACCGCGCCCTTGCCGAATTGGCGTTCGATCTGACCCAGGGCCGCAGCCAAGGCGCGCTTTTTGTTGTCGTCCATTGAAATCCTCGCGTGTTCGACGTGGCCCTGACGGCCGGAATACCTGTATAAGTAGCCAGTATTATTCCACAGGGAATCGCTCGCGCAAACCCCCGCCGGGCGATTTACTCCGCGCCAAGCTGTAACAAGCCGTCTAGCGCGGCGATTACCGTCTGTCGCCGCACCGCTTCGCGGTCGCCGTCGAAGTGGCGCCGTTCGCTGATCACATGCTCGCCGTCGGCCCAGGCCAGCCACACCGTGCCCACCGGTTTGGCCGGCGAGCCGCCGTCCGGCCCGGCCACACCGCTGACCGCCACGGCGAAACGCGCACCGCTGGCGGCCCGGGCGCCACGGACCATGGCCTCGACCACCTCCTGGCTGACCGCGCCGACCTGGCTGAACAAGGGCTCGGGCACGTCCAGCTGGCGTGTCTTCTGGGCATTGGAATAGGTGACGTAACCCGCCTCAAACCACGCTGAGCTACCGGGGATACGGGTGATGGCCTCGGCGATGCCGCCGCCGGTGCAGGATTCAGCGGTGGTCACCTGGGCGTTGAGGCGTCGCAGGTGTTCACCCAGTCGGGTGGCAAGGGGGGTGATCGGGTCCATGGCGAACTCCTGGCTGAAGTGCGCCCTACCCTACCACCCTCGCCCACACAGGCAAGGGCTCACTTGGCTAGGGCACGTACGTAGTCCTGGCAGGCACGCAGGGCGATCAGTCCGCGGTCGCCGTCGTCGGTGATGGCGACAATTCGTCGAGCATGCGCCGGGTCAAGTCGGGCGCGTACGGGGCCATGATCCACGCCGCCGGTGGTGGCGGAGGCAGGCACTGCGGCGCAGGTGGCGTCGCGCTCGACCAGGACCGACAACCGCAGATCGGCAGTAGCAAGGCGATCACGCAGGCGAGCCTGAGTCTGTTGGGCATCGGTCAGCTCCTGGTAATGAAGGGTCTGGTTGTCATGCAGGCGCCGCTCGAGCACCTGGCGCTGTTCGCGTTCGGCCAACAGCTGGGTGTTGAAGGCGGCGACCTGCTCGATCTGCTGTTGCGCCAGCACGCGCTCGTAGCGCCAGGCCTGGACCTGCCAGGCCAAAGCCGCGCACGCTGACATCGACGCCAGCCACAGGCCGAGTTGCAGGCGGCTCAACACAGCACCTCGCGGGCCCGCTGCCACAGTTCCAGACGATCGGGCAGGCCATTCAACCCGCCATTGATATGCCGCGTGATGCGGTTGAACTCGCCCTGGTCGGCCAGGGCGTTGAGCCCCCGCGAGTGCCAGAACCAGGCCGCCGACTCACACGCCCAACGCGGCTGTTCGAGCATCTGCGGCTGGGCCAGCAGGCGCTCGTCGCCGAACAGCGCACGGCTGCAGGCCTGGTAGTTGTTGCGCCCGGTGACCTGGATCAGGCCACGGCCGCAGTACAGCTGGCCATCGCCATCGGCCTCGGGGGTATTGCCCAGGCGCAACGCCAGGCTACCGGTGTCATAGCGCGCCAGATAGCGCTCGCCGCCCAGCTCCTTGACGTAACGCAGTTGCCCGGACTCGTGGCCGACCTGGGCGAGGAACGCAGCGATGCGCTTGGGGTGGTCGATGGCCCAGTTGGCCATGGCCGTATTGAGGGCCGGCAGGAACGCCGCGGCACGCTGGCCGGCAAGCGGGTAGATCTGGCGTAGTTGCTGTTCAGTGAGCGTCATCGAGGCATTCTCCAGGGTGGACGGGTCGAACGGCGGCAGGTGCCGCCGGTGGCTCGCTCAGGGGCGATGGCTCGAAGCGCGTGGCTTTCACATGATTCAGGGTGCGGCAGCGGCCGCACTTGATCTGGAGCTCGGAAGCGGAGGTGATGCGGGCCAGCAGCTTGTGGCACTGGCCGCAGCGCAAATCGTGGAGCATGGGTGCGGTCTCGGGGCGGTGAGCGCCGGGAAGGCCCGGCAGTTGAGGCATATGCCCTGTCTGCGCCCGACTATAGAAAGCACGCACGCCCAACTGCACCGGGAAAGCCTCCCGGTCGTTCACCTCAAGCAGGATCCGCCGCCACTCATTCCAGCCCTGGCGCGCGTAGTTGGCGCAGTGACTCGAGGGCCTGGTCGCGTGCGCTACGTGCCTGTTCCACATCAGCGCAGGCGCGGATGTTCTCCTTGGCTTGCAGGCGCAATGCGCGAACCTGCAACAGCAGCTCATCGAAAGCCTGGGCCTTGGCCACGATGTCTTCGGCAGCCTGCCTGGCCGTGCGCTGTTCGGTCACCCAGGCCTGCACGGCCAGTGGTACGGCGGTGGAAGGCGCACCAGCGGCAAGGAAGGCGTGGGCATCATCGGCGGCCAGTTGATGCTCCAGGGCTCGCAAAGGATCGCCGGAAAGCGAGGTCCGTACCCCGTCGGCGGCACGGTCGACGTCGGCACACAGCGCCAGTAGGCGGTTGGCCAGGTTGCGAGCCTGCAACTGAGCATCGAGCACCCAGGTTTCGCCGCTCCAGATATGGTTTTCCGAAGGCGCAGGCGGCAGCAGCTTGCCATCGTGATCATGTACGTCCTGGATGACTTTCATCGAATCAGCTCCCATGCCAATTGCAGGTTGACGGCACTGGCGAAGTTGAGCGCGATGCCAGTCTGATATTCCGGTGCTGCATGGCCCTTCATCGCCATGCTGAACAAAAGCTCGTCGCTGGCCGCATCAGCAGCACCGAAGAGGTGTTCGGCCTGGTAGAGGTTCCACAATGACCGTCCGATCCCATGATCGAAACTGACGTTGGCATTGGCAATGGTCACGTCTCCGACGACATTGTTGGTGAAGACGGCATAACCCGACGGAGTTTTCCAGCCATCGTGGTTGTAGATGGTATTGCCCACAGTGGGGTTGAGGTACGAATAGTTCGATCCTAGCCAGCCTGTAGCCGGGAAGGACAAGCCAGTTACCTGGGTAGGGTGAGGAATGACGTTGGCCGCCAGCAGCCGCGCCCCACGGGCCAGCGGATCCATCGGCAGGTACACCACACCGGTGCCATTGAGATTCTGCGTCCACAGCAAGCTGCCGCGGTTGTACACCGTCACCACGGTCGGCGCACTTCCCGTCGCCCCGGTCCTGATCCAGGCCAGGCACACATCCAGTGCGGTACTCGGGTAGCCGCCCCCCGCTGCCGAACGCGGGTCGCCCTTGAGCAGCGCCGGCGCCGTGTCGAACAACGTCCCCTGCTGCACATAGACCTGCAAGCCCCCCGACACCACCTGCGCACGCAGGAAGTAAGTGCTGTTGGCCAGCAGGTCGGCGCTGCTCCAGGCGCTGGTGACGAAGGCCCCGGCTCGGCCATAGGCACCGTCACCGTAGCTTTCCGACAGGGCGATCGGCACACCGGCAGCGATGGCCACCTTGCCGCCGCTGCCGGCCGCCGCCAGCGACGTGACCGGCAAGCGCCCGTCACTGGTCTGCACCACCGCCTGCGGCAGCGACGATACCGGCAGGCGCAGGCCTAGCCCCGACTGCTTGAGCGACTGCCACAACTGGTCGTTGCGCGCCTCGTCAGGCGTACCGCCCGACAAGCGAATGACGTTGAGCACCTCCTCGGTCAGCGCATTGCCCCAGCTCGCCGGAATCAGCGACCCCGGCATCCCCGTGGCGGGGTTTTCGTCGACGAACTTGCCGTTCACCAGCCCGACGCTGGGCACACTTTTCGGATAATCCACATTGCTCTCCTCTAGTCGTAATTGATCCGCACCTGCGTGTGCGCCGGTGCGCTGCGCCGTATCAGGCACTCCAGGGCATTGCCCGGGTTGACGCCGAAGCGCTCGCCGAAATAGCTGGCGCCAAACCGCCGGCCCAGGCGCTGGCGCCCGCCGGTGTTCAAGGTCCAGATGAACTGCGCCTGCCAGGTGCCGAAGCAGTCCCGGCCAAAGCGCACCCGGCCGAAACGCGGCGCCTGGTGCTCGGTGATGCTCGGCGACGGATAGCCCTGGCCACGGGCCAGCTCCAGGTAATAGGCGATGTGCTGGCCGCCCACCGCCAGCAAGCGCTGGCGCACGGCCAGGCGGCGGTCCTCGAAAGCCGCCGACGGGCCGAGGCAGGCATCGGGCAGTTGCATCACCCGCTCCCAGTCGGGCACCAGCTCGCTGAAGGTCGCCGGGTCCATCTCGAACAGCAGGTCGCGGATGCGCCCGTCCACCCGCGCCAGTTCCTCGGCGGCGCCGGCCAGTACCTGGTCCAGTTCCGGCACCCGCTCCGGGTCCCAGGCCGGGCCGTTGGGCAGCAAGGCACGCAGTTGCTGGAGGTAGTCGTCAGCGGTTCTCACGCCAGCCATTGGCAACCTCCGTACACCAGCAACTGGTTGGGCTGCGCCGGCACATCGGCGTTGGGCCAGTCGAGGCGGTGGTCGCGCTCGCCGCTGGCACCGCTGATGGCTTCGCGGATGTGGCTGAGCAGCAAAGGCTCGCCCAGCTCGGCCTCGCGCTTGTGCAGGTCGGCCAGTTGCGCCTCGACGGCGGCGCGCACGGCGCTGCTGTCTGGGGTAAGGCGCAGGCGGTAGGTCACCGCGACCGGCGACGGGGCCAGCACAAACACTTCGGCGGTGACCGGCCGCAAGGGCTCGATGTAGGTCTTCACCGCCGCCAGCTGCGCAGCGTCCGGCAAGGGCTCGGCATCCTCGTCACGCATCACGAACACACCCACGGTGCCCGGCCCGAGGTAGTTGCGCCGGCACCAGGCGCGGGTCACGCCCGGGCACTCCAGCGCCCAGGTCACGTAGTCGTCGGCCGAGCCACCATGGGGGATCACCCGATACGAGCGGATCACGCGCGCCCGCAGGGCCTCCAGGCTCTCGACCGCGACACCGCCACGCAGGCCCGGCGCCAGCACGTTGAAGGGGCCACCAACACCGGCCACCGGCTGTACCGAGAACAAGGCCAGCCCAGCCTCGGCATTGCCTTCGCTGCCGGGGTCGAGGGCCTCGACCGCGACTGCGTTGACACCGGCCACCAGCACCGGCGTTTCGCTGATGCGGTAGCTGCGGCCATCGTCGCTCTGCAACAGCGTGTCCGGCTCCAGGCGCGCGCCGGCTAGGGCCGTGAAGGCCACCTTGCCGGTGGCACGCTGGGCGGCTTTGCGCGGTTGCTTGAGGCGCAGCGCCGCCATGCGCTCGAGGGTGTCCTCGTCGGCGCTGTCCGGCAGGATCTGCTCGGCAATCCAGTCCAGGTAGCCGTACAGGCCATAGGCGGCGCCGCTGATGGCCCGGGCCAGCACCTGGCCGTCGGCGCGGCGCAGCGGCGCGCGGCCCAGGTCGTTCTGGGTGCGGTCGATCAGTTGCGCAAGATTGGGGGTTTCAAAGGGCATAGTTCACCTGCCAGCCGTCTCCCAGGTTGATCTCCAGGCGCTCGCCGTCGGCGAGCACCAGTGTGGTGAGCAAGGCCAGCCGTTGCAGGCCACGGCGTTCGCCGCGCACCTCGAGCGCACGGCAATGGCCGTCGTCGATCAGCCACTGCAAGGCCTCGCGGGCATAGAACTCGGCGTCGCGGCGGGTCTGCTCGGTCAGCTTGACCCGTTGCAGCAGCCACAACCGCGAACCGATACGGTCGTCGGCCACATCCGGGAAGCTGTCGCCCCACCAGCCGTGGCGCTGTTCGTCGTCGAGCGGATCGTCCGGCGCGGCGCGGCGCCAGCTGAACAGGCTGATCAGCACGGCGCGCTCCAACCGCGCCTTGAGCGCGGGCGCCAGGTTCATGCCGGCCTCCCGGTCTGGCCGTTGCCGCCCTGCACGCCGCCGTGCACGTGCTGCACCTGGCTGATGCCGGCGGCCACCTGGTCGCCTTGGGAAACGATGCGGCCGCTATGACTGAGCAACGGCGACTCGATGTTCACCGCGGTGCTGGCGCGGATGTTCAGGGTTGCGGTGTCGATGTCGATGATGCGCCCGCGCTTGAAATGCAGGCGATCGCCCTCGTCGGTGTACAACGCCACCTCGCCCGGTGCCAGGGCCTGCAAGCGGTAGCGGCGATCGCTCAGGTTCAGCACCACGCCGTGGGAGCGGTCACCGCCGATGAAGGCGACGATGCCCTCGGCGCCGGGGTGCGGATGGCTGGTAAGGCCATAGGGCTCGAAGTGCTCCAGGTCGTCCTGCAGCTCCCCAGCCATAAGGCGCATCTGCAGGCGTTGCAGCTTGCCGGCGGAATGGGCGAGCACCAGGCTGCCGCGCGCCAGCATGCGCGTGAGTAGGTTCATGGGATGTGCCTTTGCTGGTGAGCGATCAGCTGCCAGCGGCCTTGGGCCGCTGCGGATCGCTCGGGTTGAGTTCGAACTTGGCCGGCGGGGCCACCTCCAGGGTGGTCAGCGTGCCGTTGCCATCGAGGCTGTAGGTGACCTTGGCGATCAGCATCCAGCGGTCCAGCCCAATGATCGGGTCCTTGACCCGCACCAGGGTGTTCTGCCGCCACAGCTCACCGTTGGACTGCCGCCAGCCCTGCACCTTGTAGGTCGCCTGCCAGGTCTGCGCCTCGCGACTGCGCGCCTCCCAGTCGACCCGGCGCTGGGCGTCGGCTTCGCTCATGGCGCCACCTTCGTTGATCAGCAGCACCCGCCGGCGCACGGCCGGGTCGAAGGCCGTGGCCTCGACCTCGCAGGCCTGGCGGGCCGCCTCGCCATCCTTGCCCTTGCGCTGGCTGCACACCCGGTACTCGGCGAAGCGCTTTTGCTGGCTCAACGCGGCGCTGCCGGACAGCACGTTGCGGCCCACCTCGAGGGCATCGCAGGCCTGCCCGCCACTGCCGGGGCGAATCAGCACCAGGCGCCCTTCGGCGTCGTCGGTGGAATAGGCCATCTGCGTGGTGAGCAGGCGGTCCAGGGACTGGAATACCGTCTCGCCGGGTTGGATGGCGTGGTTGGCAATCGGTTTGAGCGGCCCCAGTTCGCTGCGCACCCGCACCCCGTAGGGCGCGGCCAGCGCCAGGGCGATCTGCTCCAGTTGCTGCTGGCGCCACTGGCCCGGGCGGTTGATCGCCGAGCATTCGACCAGGTCGACGGTCAGCGACTCGCCCTGCACCGTCAGCCCCGTTTGCTGGTGCGAATGCTCGATCGGGGTGGCCGATACCCAGCCTGTCAGCACCCGATCAGCGCCGATGCGCACCTCGCAGCGGTCACCCGCCTGGATGCGTACCGCCGCGCCCTGCCCCGGCCATTGCCAGGTGATGCCCAGCTTGAAGCTGCGCGCCTGCTGCTCGAAGCCGGCGCTGATGCTGACGCTGGTCCAGCCGCCGTAGTCCAGGCCGTTGACGCTCAGGGTCACGGCATTGCGAAAATCGACCATGACTCACTCCCTCGCCATCTGCAACGGCTGCGGCGGCACGAAGCCCGGGTGGCGGACCCGGTTGCGCTGCACCACTTCGCCGGCCCGGGTTGCATCGGCGAAACGCCGATACGCCAGGACCAGCGCCGGCAAGGGCTGCTCGGGCTGCACCGTGACCAGGCGCACCCCCGAAGCCGCCACGGCGTCCAGGTGCTCGTCGAGCTGGCGGCGCAAGTCGCAGAGCGCCTGGTAGTCGGTGGCTTCGGCCTTGAGCGCGGCCTGCCAGATCAGCGCGTCGAGCCGCTCGCGCAGGGCCAGCACATCGTCGGCTACCGGCACTTGCGCACGCTGCACCGGCTGCACGCGCTGCACCGCCAGCGACGGCGTCTCGCGCAGCGACTCGCTGCGTGGGTTGACCGGCATGCGCGCCAGCAACAGCGCCAGCTGCACCAGCAACGCGGCCTGCAACAGGTCGGCCAAGGCCTGGGCGGCGAGCTGGGTGTCCTTGCCGCCGCCAGGCGGTGGTGCATCCAGCGTGGCTGCCGCCTCGGCCTGTTGCGTGGCGCTGGCCAGCACGCCGCGATAGCCGCGCCCCAGCGCCTGGTTCAAGGCCGCGGCCGGGCTGCCCGGGGCATCGGCAGCCACGCTGGAAAACGTACCCAGGTTGCCTTGCAGGTCGCTGAAGTAGTTGCCCAGCAACGCCCCCAGCGCCCGTGGCGCATTGACCAGCGAATCCACCAGCGCCCCCAGGCTGTCGACGGTCGCCAGCAGCGGCTTGAACTGCTGGTTGACCAGGTTGTAGAACCCGGACAAGCGGCTGCGCAGCGCCTGCAGGTTGATCCGCGCCCGGTCGACCTGAGCCATGGTCGCCTGGAAGCGCGCCAAGGCGGTATCGAGCCAGGTTTGCGAGGCCTGCTCCAGTTGCCGTCGAGTATTGACCTGAGCCGTCGGGTACGTAAGTGGCGTGTCGGGGTGGAACTTCATGGTCAGGCTGGCCACCCCGCCCGCCTTGCGCTCATGGCTCAGGGTGCATTCGCCCACCTTGACCTGTAGCCGCCCAAGCCAAGGGTGCAGCAGTTCGCCGCTGCCCTTGGCCAGGGCGGCGAGCAGGCGGTCGCGTTGGGCGAAGCAATCCGCACCGACGATGAAGCCGTTGAGCTCGTGCACCTGGGCCTGGCGGCCGAGGCTTTCGAAATACGCCTGGTCGCGCTGCGGGTATTCATGCAGCGCCCCCTTGCGCCCCACCGGCACGCTGGCCTTCTCGACCCAGAACTTCACCCCGGCGAAGCTCGCCGGCAGCAGGCTCTCGGTCCAGTCACGGTTCATAGGCACCTCCTTGCGACAGTGAACGCACGCCCACGTTGGAGCGGATATTCAGGCCTGGCTGGTTGCTCTGGCTGGTAACCAGCGCCAGGCCCGGCGGCGGGTTCTCGAAGCGCAGCAGCAAGCTGCCGTCCAGCGAGGTGCGCCGGGCTTCGGCGGTTTGCTGCACCAGGCCGCTGCTGCCTTCACCGACCAGCGGGCTGCTCAACGGCGCAGTGGATACCGGCGGCGCGGCCGACTGCGGGGCCTCGCCGCGTTCACCGAAGGTGTCGAACACGGCGGAAAACGCGCCGCTGAAGAACGCCCGGATCGGTTCGACGATCGGTGCCAGCTTGGCCCACCAGTCACTGAGCCAGGCCGCCACTGGCGTCCATTGCTGTTGCAGCCACTCCAGGGGCGATCCGCCGAACAGGTTGGCCAATGCCTCTTGGATCGGCGCCATGCCCGCCAGCAGTTGGTTCCACAGCTCGCCGAAGAAGCCGCTGACCGCGCCCCAGGCCACGCCCAGCACCTCCATCGGTGACCATTGCAACAGTGCGCCGAGCATCGTCCAGCCCTGTGCGAGCACGCCAAGGGCCTGGTTCGCCAGGTCGCCCAGCCAGCCGACGATGCTGCCCCAGTTGTTGTACAACAGCGCCAGCGGGCTCCAGGCCAGCACTGCCTGCAAACCTTGCCAACCTTGCGCGAGCACTTCCTGTGCCCGGCCAGCCAGGCCGGCGAGCCAGTCGACGACGCTGCCCCAGTTGTTATACAGCAGCGCCAGCGGGCTCCAGGCCAGCACCGCCTGGAGCATGCCCCAGGCGCTCTGCAAGCCCGCCAGCAGCGATCCCCAGAGCTCGCCGAAAAAGCCCGTCAACGCGCTCCAGCCGCTTTGCAGCGCGGCCATCGGGTCCCACTGCAACAGCGCGTCGAATGCCGCGCCCATGGCCTGGAACACGGCGCCGACACGCTCGCCGACCGCCGCGAAGAAACCCGAGATCGGCTCCCAATAGGCCACGATCAAACCCACCGCCAAGGCCACGGCACTGACCACCAAACCAATGGGGGTGGCGTTGAACGCCAGCATCGCCAAGGTGGCGGCGACCCTGAGGCCGGTGAAGGCCGCCGCAGCCGCAGCAACCCCCTCCACCAGCTGCGGGTTGGCCACGATCAGGTTGGCAACCCCCTGAACCAGCGGTGTCAGCGCCTGGGCCACTGCCGTGAAGGCCGGCAGCAAGGCCAGGCCAAAGACCAGGGTCACACCCTTGATCGCCCCTTGCAGCTGCTCCAGGCTTTCCTGGCCCTGGCGCACACCGGCCTCGGGCAACAGCGCGGCCAGCGCGTCCCGTTGCAGGCCGGTGTTCTCCAGCGGGTCGTCCTTGACCGGCCCCAGTTCCAGGTCGTGCATATGCTGCTCGAACGCCAGGGCAGCCTCGATGCCACTGACGAACGGTGCCGCGAGCCCTTCGCCCTTGAGCAGCCCGCCGAGGTCCAGCTCGCCGAGCTTGCTCTTCTCCAGCGCGTCGGAAAACCCTTCCACCTTGGGTGCCTGGCTCACCACCTGGCGCACCTGCTGGTTGACCTGCACCAGGTTGACCGCCAGGCGCCGGGCATCGAGCACCAGCGTATTGAGCTGTAGTTGTTCTGCCATCATTGCACCTGCTGCATCGCATTGATCCGTTGCGCGTGCTCCAGGGACTCCCGCAGCACGTCCAGGGGCCTGGCCAGGACCTGTTCGGGGTCTACCCGCCAGAACCAGGCCAGGTCATAGGCAATCGCGATCAGAGCGCTGATGCTGGTGACGCCGCACTCATGAAAAAACCGGCGACGACCCAGCTGGCGGTGTTCAGGTCGGCCAGGTCCATCTGGTTGACCGAGGACGGCGGGATGCCGGCGCAGACGGCGATGTACTTGGCCGCCACGTCCATGTCCAGGCTGACCTCCTCGCGCTTGTCGATGCGGTACGGCAGCGCCTTGATGGTCCGGACTTCCTGTACGGTCGGGCGGCGCAGGGCCAGTTCCTGGAGCAGTTCGCCGTGGGCCTCCAGCGGCACGTTGAGCTTGAGCACCTGGGTCATTGCCAGCTCCCCTTGATGCCGTCGAACTCCAGCGCCACTTCGGCGTCGTCGCCCTTGCTCACCGGCTCGCCCACCAGGTAGGCGCCGGCCAGCACGTACACGCGGCCGTTGCTGAACTCGCAGGTGATGGTCATGTCGGTGCCGTTGACCAGCTTCTTCAGCGGGAAGTCTGGCGTGTGCAGCGCGGTGACCTTGAGCGACGGGCGCCGCTCCTCTTCCTTGTAGTAACCCGGCACCAGGGTGGTGCGGTTGACCTCCATCAGCGGGGCCTCGCAGCCGCCCTTGATGGTCAGTTGGGCACCGTCGACCTTGACGTAGCAGGTGCCCGCGATTTTCTGCCCCATGGCATCTCTCCATAAAAACAGGCCCGCTCAGGGCGGGCCGGGTTGGGTGGTGGTGGCCGCGGCTCAGGCGGCGTCTTCGTACTGCAGGCGGAACTGGTTGAGCAGCGCGAACACGCGCAGGCCGTTGATGTAGTCCGGCGGGAACAGCACGTTGACCCGGCTCGGGTCGGTGCTCGAACGCTCCACCACCAGGTGCTCGGCGAACAGCTCGGCGTTTTCCACGTGGCCTTCCTGTTCGAGCCGCGCGTACTGGGCGATCAGCTCGCCGCGCAGGGTGCTGGGGGTGACGATCGGCTGGCCGGCGCCGAAGCGGGTGCCGTCGCTGGCCAGTTTGTGGCGGCCGTACTTGCTGGTGATCACCCCTTGCAGGCGGCGGATGATGAAGGCCGACTGGTGCAGGGTTTCGCTGTCCAGGTAGGAGTTGTCCGGCTGGCCGTAGGCGTTCTTCTGGTAGGTGGTGATCGCCCGCTGGATGCGCAGCGCGCCGCCTTCGTAGTACGCGGTGGCGATACCGTAGCTGAGCAGCGACTGACGCTCGCTGAGGCTGAAGCGCTCGCTGGCCGGGGCAGGTTCCAGGCCCGGCAAGGTGCCGCTCTGGGTCGGGCGGCTGGCATCGGCGGAAATGAACGCCGCCGAGCGCGCGGCGAAGCTCGCGGCATGCAGCCACACCGGTTGCGGCGCGCCACGCTCGACCGCCAGCAGGCTGGCGTGCTGGTCGTTGCGCAGTTGGCCGGCAGCCACCAGGCTGCCCACCGTGCCGCGCTTGGCGCCGTACACATGGCCATACAGCTGACGGCTCCAGGACCAGCGCCCGGCGCTGTCGTCCATGGCCAGCTTCCAGGCATCCAGGCTGGCGCTGTCGGACCACGGCAGGCAGATGAACTCGAACGGCTCGTCCCCCACCGCCGCCAGGGCCTGGACCTGGTCCGGCACGCCGGCGCCTGCGGCGAACGCGGTCACGGTCAGCACCAGGCCGGCCGGGGTCTGTTCACCGTTGCTCAAGCCCAGGCGGTTGAGTTGCAGGGCGATGTCGTTGCCGCTGTCGCCGGTCCACTTGCAGCTCAGGCTGAGCACGCCAGCGGCGGCCACGGCGGTCACCGGCAGGTCGGGGTTGGCATTGACCTTCAGCGCCAGGGCGCTGGCCACCTGGGCGGCGGTGCTGCCCAGGGCCACACCGGCCTGCACCCGCACACCGGCCACGTACAGGTTGATCAGGCCGGCCTCGGTGGCGCTGCCCTCGACCTTCACTTCGGCCTTGGCCACGGCGCCTTCGCTGTTGCGCAGTGGCAGGCACCAGATTTCGCCCAGCGGGTCGGCCTTGCGCCAGGTGTCGTACATGGCCGCGAGCATCGAGCCCTGGCCGCCGATCTGCTTGGCTACCGCCAGGCTGGACACCAGCACCAGCTTGCCGGCCTGTTCAGGGCCGACGTTGTCGTTGACCTGGGCGACGATCAGCCGGCGCAGGTTGGACGAAGCGCTGTTGGCCACCGAGTTGTCCATCTCGGCGTAGAACAGCGGAACACGGATGTCCGCGGGGATGTTGCTGAATCCGACCGACATTATTTCGCTCCCTGTGGTTTTGCCGCCTTGGCGGCCTTGAGGATCACATCGCCATCCGCCAGGCGGCGGCGCCACCAGACGGAGTCCGGCACGTCGCGGCCCTCGGCGGGCAGCAGGTCGCCGGATTGCGGATCCGGCACCGCCCGGCCTGTGGCCGGGATCACGGTGATGCGTGCTGTCATGGGTTGAAGGTTCCTTGGAAGGTCATTTCGATGCGCCCGTCGGGGCCTGGCTGGCGCAGGTTCGGGTCTGCCGGGTCGATGGCGTCCAGGTTCACCGTGACGCCGGTCAATGCCGGCAGGCTGTCGAGCTGGCGCTCGTGCCAGGTTTCGGCGGGCTCGCTGGCCCGGCTGCGGCCCAGCTGCAGCGGGGCGATGAAGCGGTGGCGGTACAGCACGCGGCGGCTGTCGCAGCGCAGCAGTTCGCCGCCGTCGTACTCCACCGGCTCGCGGCCGGGGGCGGGTTTCCAACCGACCAGCGCCAGCCACAGTTCGGCGCGCAGCTCGTCCAGGCGTTCGAGCGCCTGGGCGGTGCCGTGCGTCGTGCTGTCGAGCAGCAACAGCACCTCGAAGCGCTCGCGCAGGGCTTGGCGTGTGGCGTTCTGCAGGTCGTTGCGTTCGGCCTCGACAGCGGCCAGCAGCAGGCAGGCGATGGGGTGCGGTTGGGGGGTGAGGGTGTCGATGGCCGCCAGGTCGAGGCCGACCATGGCGGAGCCGCCGAGGCTCGGGCAAAGCGCCAGTTGGGCGCTGAGCAAGCTGGGTTTCATGGGGGTCTCCGAGTTCAGGTGGCCTGTGCGCGAGCAAGGCCGCTCCTACAGGCAGGCGCTTGTTGTTGGCCGCCGCTAGGCCTTCATCGCGCCCGAGCGCCGTGGCGCGGCGCCCTTGGCCTTGGCCTTGCCTTGCTTGCCGCCGTTGCACTGCACCGTGCTGCGCCAGCCGGAGCTGGTGAACACCTGCTCGACCGACTCGACCAGGTACAGGCCATCCAGCCCGGCCACGAAGCCCTGCAANGTGCTGTCGAGCAGCAACAGCACCTCGAAGCGCTCGCGCAGGGCTTGGCGTGTGGCGTTCTGCAGGTCGTTGCGTTCGGCCTCGACAGCGGCCAGCAGCAGGCAGGCGATGGGGTGCGGTTGGGGGGTGAGGGTGTCGATGGCCGCCAGGTCGAGGCCGACCATGGCGGAGCCGCCGAGGCTCGGGCAAAGCGCCAGTTGGGCGCTGAGCAAGCTGGGTTTCATGGGGGTCTCCGAGTTCAGGTGGCCTGTGCGCGAGCAAGGCCGCGCCCGATGGCCCGTGTAGGAGCGGCCTTGCCGGGGCGCCGGACCGGTCGGAAAGGGCCGCAAAGCGGCCCCAGCGATCGATCGGGCTACACAAATGGCTGGGGCCGCTACGCGGCCCTTTCCGGCCGGTCCGGCGCCCCGGCAAGGCCGCTCCTACAGGCAGGCGCTTGTTGTTGGCCGCCGCTAGGCCTTCATCGCGCCCGAGCGCCGTGGCGCGGCGCCCTTGGCCTTGGCCTTGCCTTGCTTGCCGCCGTTGCACTGCACCGTGCTGCGCCAGCCGGAGCTGGTGAACACCTGCTCGACCGACTCGACCAGGTACAGGCCATCCAGCCCGGCCACGAAGCCCTGCAATTCGAGGCTGCGTTCGGCGAACAGGTCGGTGCGCCCGGGCATGTCCAGGCGCACGCTGGCGGTGTCGCGGTTGAAGCTGGCCAGGCGGNGGCCTTGCCTTGCTTGCCGCCGTTGCACTGCACCGTGCTGCGCCAGCCGGAGCTGGTGAACACCTGCTCGACCGACTCGACCAGGTACAGGCCATCCAGCCCGGCCACGAAGCCCTGCAATTCGAGGCTGCGTTCGGCGAACAGGTCGGTGCGCCCGGGCATGTCCAGGCGCACGCTGGCGGTGTCGCGGTTGAAGCTGGCCAGGCGGGCCTTGGCAGCCTGCTCGGCGGCGGCGCGGTTGGGGTACAGGTGGCGGTCGGTGTACACCGCCTGCACGCCGGGTGGCGCGTCGTCGTTGCCCAGTTCGACCACGCTCAGCTTGCCGCTGGCAGGGTCCTGGTGGCGGGTACGCACGGCCTTGTGGGTGCTCTTGTCGGCCAGGCGGAACTGCCACTGGCTGACGTCGCTGCGGGCCAGGGTCACCACGCCCAGCGCCTTGCCACTGGCGCTGTGCCCGCCCTGGCGCGGCAGCACCAGCAGCTGGCCGTTGGCGAGCTTGGCGGTGCAGTCGTGCAGGCGCGCCAGGCGGGTGATGAAGTTGAAGTCCGACTCGCTGTACTGGTCCACCCGCGGTATGGGCTGGGTCGACGGGCACACCGCCTGCCAGCCATTGCGTGCGCCAATGTCGGCGACGATGCGTTGCAGCGTGGTGTTCTCCCAGCTGCCGCTGCGGATGCTCTTGCCACTGCCGCGCAGGTCGCTGGCCTTACCGCGGATTACCAGGGTGTCCGGCGGGCCGGACAACTCGACCTCATCGACGCTGTAGCGGCCCAGACGCTGCAGCGGCTGCCCGGCATACCCCAGGTACACCTCGAGCGCCGCGCCCCGTGCGGGCAAGGCCACCGCGCCGTCGCGCGCATCGATGCGCAGCTCGAACTCGTCCGACTCCATGCCGGGCTTGTCGGTGGTGCGCATCAGCAGCAGGCGGTCGTTGATCAGCGCGGTGATGTCCTTGCCATCGGCTTCGATGCGGAACACAGGTTTCATCATGCGGCTCCTGTCAGTCCCACAGCTGGAGGGTATTGCCGGTCACCACCGGCAACGCCGGCAGCACGATCCTCACCCCGGCGCGAAACGGCTGGGCCTCGTCCGCCAGGCCCTGGTTGGCGTCCAGCACCGCCTCCACCGTACCGTCCAGCTGCCCGTAGTAGTGCTGGCAGAGGGTGTCGAGCAGGTCGCCCTCAGACGTTGTGCAGGTCTTGCCCATAGCTTACGAACTCCAGTGAAAAGCCCTGTTTGCGCGGAATGCCACCGGCCTGCAGGAGGCTCTGTTCCTCTTCGAGGCTGGTCAGGCACCAGGTGCCGAGCACCTCGCCGTAACCGGTGGTCAGCGACAACGGCAACAGTTGGCGGCCAATGCTGCGCAAGGTCTGCAACTGGCCGAGGCCGCCCTTGAACCCGGGGAAGATCGCACCGCGGATGCTGATGCTCTCCTCGCCCAGGCTGACCGCCTGCTGCGCGTTGGCGCGGCTCAGGCGTTCCTGGCCGGCCCAGCGGAAGCGGGTTTGCCGGCGCAACTGATCGAAGGCGGCGGTGTCGAGGTTGAAGTAGTAAGGCGCGGCGCCCGGCTTGAGCGGTTGCAGCACCAGCAGGTGGGGGAACGGCTTGACCGCTTCGGCTGCCGGCGTCGCTTCGGGCGCGAAGCCCAGGGTCGACAGCACGCCGTTGACGGTGGTGCGCACCTCGCCCACCACCCGCCGGATCGCCGCCCCGGCCTTGGCCACATGCCCGGCGAAGCCATCGATGCGGTCACGCACCTGGCGCACCACGCCAAGGGCCTGGTCGTACGTGGCGATCACCTTGTTGACCCGGGCCTGGGCATTGCTGATCGCCCGCAGGGTGCGTTGCAGCTTGGCGCCAATGACCGGCCCGACCACCGGCAAGCCTTCCAGCTCGCCGACCGCGCCCTGTATGTGCCCGATCGCCTCGTTCATCGGGTCGAGCATGGCGTCGGCACGCCGACGCCCCGCTTCCCCCGCCTTGACCAGGGCGTGCAGCGTGGCTTGCAGCTGCTCCAGATAGGTCATGGTTGCTCCTGTTCAGAGTGCATGGGAGGGGTCGGTCATCTGCGCGTTGTAGGCCTGCCTCTGCAGGTCCAGCATCACGCGTTTGATCGTCTCCTCGAGTTGCTCGGCAAGCAGGTTGGGGGAATCCACCCTGCCCTGCACGGTGATGGGCATGTTCGCGGTGAAGGTGAGCTGCTGGGGGGCCGGCGGTGGGGTCACCGCCGACGGCTGGCTCGGGGGCTGCGCGACTTCCGGCAGCACCGTTGGGCCAGGCGGCAGATGTACTTGAGCCGGCGTCCCTGGCTGCATGTCCTGCCATCTGGCAGACCTGCTTGCCACCAGTGCAGCCGGAGTGCCCGGCGACTGCGCGACTTCCGGCAGCACCGCTGGGTCAGGCGGCAGATGTACTTGAGCTGGCGTCCCTGGCTGCATGTCCTGCCATCTGGCAGACCTGCTTGCCACCAGTGCAGCCGGAGTGCCCGGCGAAAGCTGCGCGGCGCTGCGGGTATCCTTCTGCGCATCACGGACGTCACCCACAGCAGCGGGTGTAGCGTGCCGAGGATTGCTCAGGGTGGTCGCAGGCTTGGATTTTCCATTCGCATCGGTAAAGAAGGTCTTGCCGCCCCATCCGCCGATCACACTGCCGAGCTTGTCGCCAACCATATTGCCGATCAGCATCCCGACCGGTGGACTGACAAAACCGCCCAGCAGTAACCCTCCCAGCGCCGTCCCCACCGCGCCACCAATCGCCCCACCATAACCGGCCCCCTTCTCCTCGGGCGTCTTGGCGGTGGCGTAGGTGTAGGCCCCCTTCACCCCGGCCTCGATCCAAGGCAGCTTGCCGGATGCCTTGAAGGCATCCTTGAACGTGGCCCAGCGGCCTGCCGAGGGATTGATTCCAGTGGGCGACGGCCCAGCGTCCGCCCCCAGTGGATAGGGCTCATCCGGCACCCTGCCGCGCTTACCGCGGGCCAGATCGAGCAGCCGCCCTCGGTGCTTGAAGGCTGCGGCACCCGCGCCTACCCCTACGGCACTGGCCAGGGTGCCCCACAGGGTGGTCGCCGGTGATGGCGACGTCGGCTGTCCGTTGCCAGCGTCGCTTGCCGATGCACCTTGTGTTGGCGTCGCAGGCGTGGCCATCAACCCTTTGCCCACCGCGCCACCGACCTTGTCGCCGGCGAAGCCAGCCATCATCGAGGTGGCAGCGGCGCCCACCTTGAAGCGGCTACCTAGCATGGCGCCGCCCACCGCCCCGGTGAAACCACCCAAGGCAGCGCCCACACCTTCGCCCTTCTGCTCGGGCGTGGACGCGGTGGTCGCCGTGAAGGTGAGTTTCATCAAGGCATCCAGGCCAGCCAGGCCAGAGGCCGACTTGCCGGCCTGCAACGCCTGCGCCCAACGCCCGGGCTCAGCCGGCCTGGGCTCAGCCGGCCTGGGCACCGGGGCTGGCGTCGCATCCGCACCAAGGGCAGGATCGGCTCCACTTACTATCGTCGCCGGCAGGACCACGGCGCCCGTATGGGCGGGCGCGCTGCCCTGGGCTTGGTCAACAAGCCCCTCGGCGCCAGGCGGTGTCCGGGTACTGGCCCGTGCCTTGTTGATCGCCGCCTGTGCCTGGGCGACGCCCTTCGCCGCCAGGTAACCACCACTGGCGATCAGCATCGACTCCCCTGCATCGCGCATCGTCTGCCCGACCTGGGGCAGCAACCCTGGCCCGGGCGGGGCCTTCCAGGCCTCCAGGGCACGCTCCAGCAGCCCCTTTTGTTGCTCAAGCAACCCGAGCTGTTTTTGCTGCACGCTCAACGATTCGGGCTGCTCGTCCTTCCCCTTTACTGCCTCCGTCTGCTGCGGGGGCGCCCCCTCACGGGTTGCGCCACCGAGGCCGGAAGTGCGCTGTGTAATGCCCAGCGCCACCTTGGGTACCGCGCTACCAGGCAGGCCCTCGTGAGGGCCTGCGAGCGTCGGGACGGTGGCATCGGCAGCGCTTGGCGCCACCGTTGATCTGTTCGCCATCCGTGTCTCCCTGTCAGTCCGTCAGCCACCAGACCATGTCACTGAACGACATGGTCATGATTTCGCTGGCGGAAAAGTTCAGCTCCTTGGCCAGCCGCCTTGCGGCGGCCTTCTGCCGGGCAGGGTCAAACCTCGTCGTCCTGCACCAGGCGAAAGTAGCCCGTCTGCAAGCGGCTGTAGTCCTTCAGGGCGAGCCCTTCGAGGTCCTTGACGCCCACTTCGGCGAGGGAGGCGAACAGATTCAGTTCACGCTGCTCGTCATCCGTGGCGCCACCGATCTGGGCGTTGCGCACGTCACGCACGGTCGGCGCGCGCAGGCTCAGGCTGTCGACCTGCACACCGTTGGCTTCGCTGGGGCGAGACAGGCGCACGGTCACGCGCTCGGCGTCCACTGTCAGCCATTGCGGCAGTTTTTTCGCTTGTGCCATGGGGGGTTCTCCTTACAGGCCGAGGGCGGCGCGCTGGGCGGCCAGTTGGTCGACACCATCGATCACGCGCTTCATGCCCAGGGCATCGATCTCGTAGATCAGGCGGCCATCGACTTCGAGCTTGTAGTAGGTGACGCCGACGCTGTGCTTCACCTCGGCCTTGTCGCCGGATTTCCAGTCACCCATGTCGACCTCTTTGAGGGTGCCGCGCAGGGTGACCACTACCGGGTTGATCTTGCCCTTCAGGCCCTTGAAGGCGCCGCGGAAGGTGCCGTTGAAGCCGTTGCCGTCGGCCAGGCCGAAGAACTTCAGGGCTTCGCGGCGCACACCGGTGGTGGTGAAGGCCGCTTCCTGCTTCTCCATGCCCTGGTCCATCTCGACCGCCATGTCCATGCCGCCGGGGCGGTACTCCTCCATCTTCAGGGTGAGCTTGGGCAGGGTCAGGCTGGGCACATCGCCCTGGAAGCTGACGCCGTCGACGAACAGGTTCAGGTTGGCCAGGGTTTCGGGAATCATTGCCATGTCATGCGCTCCTTAAGCGGCGGAATCGAGGACTTCGGTCAGCCACTGGTTGGTGACTTCGACGCGGAAGTTGGGGTTTTCGGCGGGCGGTACGTCGGTGAAGCGGATGTTCCAGTACACCTTGCCCTGCTCAAGCTGGCTGGCGGTGTTCAGCTCCGGGTCGGCGAAGACCTCGAAGTTGATGATCGCGCCCTGGTTCTTCAGATCACGCATGAAGGCCTGCAGGCCCTCGGTGACGTCCTTGACGTAGGTGGCGGTGATGGAGCGGTCGACGGCCCACTTGTGGCCGTAGAGGATCGCGTCCATGACGATGTCCATGGTGCGCACGCGGGTGACGAAGGCCCATTTCGGGTCGCTCGACAGGGTGCGGTTGCCCCACAGGCGGAAGCCGTCGTCGCGGATGATGGTGGCGATGTTGGCGTTGTTCAGCAGGTTGGCGCGGCAGCTGTCGTCGCCATCGAGGAACTCCACCGCACGGCTGGTGCCGGTGATACCCACGAACTCCTTGTTCGAAGGCGAGGCCCAGAAGCCGTACTCGCGGTCGGTGAAGGCGAACAGGCCGGCGACCCAGGCCGAGCCCGGCGCGTCGACGGTGGCTTCGGCTGCGTTGTCCCAGTAGCGCACGCCCGGGTCGACCAGGAACGCGCGCTTGGCGCCGAAGTTCTTGGCGTAGGCGATGGCCGCTTCATCGGTGGTGTTGGGGCCGTCGATGATGGCGATGGCGCGCAACTTGTCGGCCAGGGCCACCAGGGCGGTGCCGACGGCCTGGGTGGCGCTGTGCTTGGGCGTTACCAGCAGGCGCGGCTGGGCGTTGAAACGGCTCTTGCCGTCGAGCAGCGCTTGCAGTCCGGTGCGCTTGCCGTCAGCCAGCACGTTGCCGATGATCGCCGAGGTCTGCTCGGCGGCGTCCTCGACCTTGGCCACGCCGCAAGCGACGATGACCGCCCTGGCGCGGCTGTAGATGGCGCGGCAGGCCTTGGTGATGGCTGCGTCCTGGCCGAACGCCGCGACCGCTTCGCGCTCGCTGGTGATCAGCACCAGGTCGTTGGCCTTGGCGGTGGCGGTCGGGCCTTCGGTGAAGGTGTCGACCAGGCCGATGATCGAGGACGACGGCAACGCGATGCTGCGTGCGCCGGTGTCGACGTTGGTCACGGTGACGCCGTGGAAGAATCCACTCATAGAGGTTTGCTCCGGGTTCGGGTGTGAAAAGGCCCTGCGGGTGCAGAGCCTTGAGAGGTTGATTGCGGATGGAAAAACGCCCCGACGGGGCGGGGCGTTGGTGGCAGTGACGGATAATCACTCGGGGAGTGTCTGGGTGATCGTCACTAGAGCCACGTCAGATCATCTTGATTCGTGCGGGGTAAGCGATATTGCGCGGTCGGGCGGCGCCGCTATGCGATGAAAGGGGGGCAGGATTGGGTGTAGAGCCGGATTGAGTAGGCGAATACCGCACGGTTCCAGCTGCTGGCGCCCCCATGAACGGTTCCCAACCGAGGCCGGCTTTGTCAGTCGAGTCGTGGACATAGATGATTTCGTCATTCAAGTTATTGTCACCTGGCAGGTAGCTGCCGATCTGCGAGCTGCCTGCCGTCCGAGCGCTGTCGACACCTCGAGCCTCATCAAGCACCCGCAGGAACTCGCCACGGCCATCTGGGCTGCGGAACGTTGTAGCACCGTCACCCGAGGTCCAGCCCCCTTCCCTGCCGACCCTTGTAGCCTCGGTGGCCAACATGCCGGAGGCCTGGGCGTGATCCCATAACCAGGGCCAATCCGCTCGGTTGAGCAGCGCGCCGTTCAGCGCGCCCCAACCACCTGGCGAAAATGCCGTGGTCGATTCGAACACCAGGCGGCCCAGTGGCGTGCCGTCCTGCCGGTCCAGCAGTCGCCAGGCCCCCTCGCCATCGCTACGCAGGTGCCAGTAATCTCCGGCCCCCAGCAGGACAAAGAACCCATAGCCGGCTTGGCGCAGATGGGTATGGAACCTGACCGCTTCGCTGCCAGCCGCCTGGACGACCAGACGATTGGCGCTGTTGTCGATGCGCTGTATGCGTATGTCCATCAGGCGATTGGCGGGCGGCAAGGTAACGGTCACCGCCCCAGACGAGGCATCGACCAGCAACATGCCGGTTTCGTGGGCCGACAACACCTTGTCGGCGGTGATGGGGATGTTGTTCAGACCGCGCATGGCGGCCAGGCCGCGCTCAAGCTCGGCCAAGTCATCGGCGCGGCTCATTGCTCACCCCTCATCTGTTCAAGGAATTCCGGCGGCACGGGGCGCGCCGAGGTGTCGGGGAAGGCCGCCGACTGCGGCCAGTCGCGCAGGGCCTGCAAGAACACCAGCAGCGTGTTGAACTGCTCGGCGGGCAACGTGGGCTCGACGCCAATCTCCAATTGGTCGCGATGGCGATCCCTGAGCCAACTCAAGCGAGTGATTTCCCCGTCTCGCCAGATACGTTCAGCGAGCGCAGGACCGCCCTCTTTCAAGTCGCCAATCAACGCGATAAATGCCATGTAACGGGCATCGTTCGCATCAAGCTGTGCCTGATGGGGATAGAACTCGGGATCCTGTGGCCCGCTGAACTCCGCGACCACTCGCGCCTGCGCGTCGTCGGCAAACTGTACAAATACGTCCATTTCGGGCCCTCAGAACTCGTATCGCGAAATCGAAATGGTGAAGCCGGTTGTCCCACCGTTCGATTGATTCGTGTAGTAGATGGTGCCCGGCGTCAGCACAGAGATGCTGGCCGTGCTGCTCAGGAACGTGAGCGGCGAGCCGGACATGTATTGATCCCCCAAGCCACTCTGGCTGGAAGCTACCGAGATCCCTACGGCCCCGGCCGCTGCGGCGCTGAGCCCTAGCTGACAGAGAACACGGCGGGCATTGAGCGGGATCCCGGTCATCTGCAAAGGCGTTCGCCCAGCGGTTATCGCCGTGGTGTTCAGCACTTGCAGTGCGGATGTCACGAAGCGGTCGCGCTGTGCCCAGGGCTGGAGCAGTCCGGCAGCAGTGGTCGACCAGACGCTCACCAGCGCCGACGCCGTATACCCGGCAGGGAGTACCCCCGCGCAAAGATTCGGAGCCACGGTGCCCGTGGCGTTAACCGCAATAAGCCCGTGCTGTCTTGCCTCAGGGTTGTACAGCGCGTAGAGCGCTACTACGCCACTGGCCGGCGCACTCCCCGCATCCATTGCCCCGAGCCCCTTGGTCACCGAGGCCAGATTGATCGACTGGTTGAAGTTCCTGAGTCGATACGCTCGCCCCGTGCTATCCCCCACGACAATTTCATCGGCAGTGAATGTGCCGCTGGCCGACGCTGTCGGCACAGTCATGGCCGCATTGCTCATGGTGCCAATCACAGGCCCATTCACGCCGAGCACGTCCACCTGAGCCGCCAGGGCCGCCACATCGATATGCCCTTGATTCACCGGCGCATTCCAAGCCTTGATGCACCACATCACGGCAAGGTTGCGAGGACGGACGACACCGGTTTGTAGAGATGTAAGCGCGCCAGTCGCGGTCGTAATGTAGAAATTGACGTTACCTGGATCATCAAACTCGTTGTTGTACCAGATATTCCCCTGAGTTCCTTGGCTACCGCTACTCGCGGTTCCGCGCAGACCTGAACCTGCCTGCTTGCTACCAATCGCCCGCCCAACATCCACCCCGCGCCCATGGTCCCAGCCGCGCAAGAACTCGCCGCGGTAGTCCGGCAGCCGGAAGTTACCGGCGCCCTCATCACCCTTGTTGTAGGTAGTGCCCAGGTAAGTCGCCAGGTCCGGGTAGGTAGAAGCGCTCTGGACACTCCCGTCTAACTCAAGATACCCAGGAGGTACCTGGGTCGTTGGGAACGGCATAATGGCGCCGACCGGGGTGGATGAACGCAGCGAGGTCAGTTCGGCGACCAGCGCGGCCACGTCGAGCTGGCCTTGGTTCACCGGGGCGTTCCAGGCTTTGAGGCACCACATCACCGCCAGGTTTCTCGGCCGTGTTTCATCTCCTCCCGCTGTGCCAGTCTTCATGACAATTGCGCTGCCATTCACCCAGGGGGCCGCTGCCCCGCCATTCGTGGAGGAAACACTGGCATAGAGACCTCCGGCCCACATCTCGTGATTGTGCGACTGCATCGAATGAGGCTGAGTACTGCCTAGAGTACGCTGGAGGTCCACACCTCGACCGTGGTCCCAGCCACGCAAAAACTCTCCTCGCGAGTCTGGCAAACGGAAGTTTCCTGCCCCTTCATCTCCCTTGTCGAACGCACCACCTAGATAGGTCGCCAAGTCCGGGTAGACCGCCGCGCTTTGCACACTGCCATCGACTTCAAGGAAGCCTGCCGGCACGCTGCCCTTGGGGAACGGCAACATCGCCCCCACCGGTAATGCCGACGCAGTGTTCAATAGCGCCTGCATTTCGGCCTTGGTATACGTATCCGCCGCCTGGAACGCACTGAACGCCAGGATCTCCACCGCCTCGCCCAGGCTGCACGGTGCCCGGAAGGTGATCTTCTGGCCATCCGCCAGGTAGTCGGTCACTTCCCGGCCGTTGCGCAGGACGATGGTGTTGCCCACGGTATGCGGGACGTTGAATATCGTCTGGCCAATCGAGGCCTCGAACGAGAATCGCTCGAACGCCTTGCTGCCACCCACACCGCCGCCCAGCTGGAAGTAGGTGCCGTCGTAGTTGAGGTCGTACAGCGCACCGGCGCGCACGTCGCCTGCGACCAGGTCGACCAGCCCGGCACCGCCGGACTTCTTCACCGCCACGGCGGCCAGGCCGTTGATACGCGCAGTCAGCGCACCGGTGTTGGTTGCGGTGGCCTGGAACTGGAAGCGCTGGCCGGCGGCATAGGCCGTCAGTACCGCTTCGCTGCTCTTGAGCTTGAGCACCAGCGCATCGGCTGTACCGGTTGCGGCACCCAGCCAGGCCAGGGGGCCGGCATCCTTGCCGACATCGGCGCGGCGCAGGTATTGCGGGTGCGGGTCGGCCGCCTCGACATGGGCCTTGAGCTGGTTGCGTGCATACAGCTCGGCCGCCTCGCGGGCTTTGTCCACATAGTCGCGGGTGGCCAGGACGATGCTCGGGTCGACCTTCAGGGTGACGTTGGCCAGGTTGCCGAACACCACGTGCATGCGGATGGTCTGGGTACGCCCCGAGCCTTGCGCCAGCAGCGGCTTGTAGCTCGGCGCCGGCTTGGCCACGGCGATGAAGTTGCCATTGGCGTCTTCCAGCGCCAGCTCGCGGATCCACCAGCCGCCGGTTTCCGGTGGCAGCACCAGCTCGGCCACCAGCACGCCGGGGTCGGCCGGGGATTGATACAGCGCGTTCAATTGCGCCCGGTAGACCTGGCGCACCAACGCGTTCTGGGTCGGTTTCGGGGTCGGGTCGGGGGTTTGCGAAGGTTCGCCGCCGGCATCGCCGATCAGCATGTGGGTGATGTTCCAGGGCAGCCCCAGCGCGGCGGTATTGGCCTGCTGGGCGATGCCGACGTTGGTCAGGAACCCACCGAATTGGGTGGTTGCGTTAGCCATTGAGGTAGATGTCCAGTATGTCCAGGGTGTGGTCGTTGACCAGGTTGCCGGCGCCCACGCGCACCTCGATGTCCGAGGCCTGCCAGGGGTGCACTTCCAGCAGCTCGCCTTCGTACAGGCCGACGGCCTGGTAGGCGGGGATCAGGCTTTCCAGGCTGATGTCGAGGCCGATCAGGTGGCGGCTGACGGGCTTGGCGTCGTCGATCAGGCGAGTCAGTTCCTGGTAGGTCTGCTCGTCGATGCCGCTGTCCGCCACGCCGACTTTCAAGGCGAAGGTGCCTGGCACGCCGGCAGGCTCGGCCTGCCACCATTCCTGCACCTCGATCAGGTAGCCGAACGGCTCGACCACCCGGCGCAGGGCGCCGAGGGTGCCTTTGTGGGCGTGCACGAAGAACGCCGAGCGGATCACCGAGCGCTTGATCGCCTCGCTCCAGCTGTCGTCCCAGCGGTCCACCGACCAGGCCCAGGCCAGCTGGTAGAGCAAGTGCGCCGGGCAGGTGTCGGGGTTGTACAGGCTGCGTAGGCCGGCCTTGAGGTCCTCGTCGCTGGCGGCTTCGAGGGCCCGCTCCAGCGCTGTGCGGTTGAGCGGCAAGAGGCTCTGCATGTCAGCCTCCGCGCTTGAGGTCGAAGCCGCTGCACCAGGCCGCCTGCGCCTTGGTTGGCCGCAGGTCGCTCCAGCCGGTCAGCTCGACGCGGCTGACGCCATCGATATGCAGCAGGGCATCGATGGCCGAGCGGGCCACTTCCACGCCCAGGCGTCGCCGGGGGTTGATGGCGGCCTGCACGCGGCGCTGGCACTCGGCGAGGATCGCCTCGTACTCCGGGCCATTGCCGGCCATGTGCAGCACGGCGTCGATGCGGTACGGCAGGATCTCGGCGCTGCGCACCGCGACCCGGTCGGCGACCGGGCGGATGTCGTCGTCGTTGAGGTAGGCCGATACCTCGGCCAGTAGCTCGGGGCTGGCGCTGCCATCACCGTCCAGACTAAGCACGGTGATGTCCACGACCGCCGGCGACGGGCTTTCGGCGGTGGCATCGGCCACGCGGCCGGAGGCGTTGCGGGCATGCAGGATGTAGCTGTTGCGCGGGCCGGCAGTGGTCAGGCCCTCGTAGACCAACTGCACCCGCTCGCGCAGGGCGTCGTCGGACTCGAGCAACGCTTCGACCGGCGGCACCGCGCTCGGGTCGGCAGCCTGGATCAGCAGGCGTTGCAGGTTGACGTTGGCGGCCAGCTGCTCCAGGTCGCTGCCCTGGGCGTAGGCCAGCAGCAGCGCCTTGGCCGCATCGTTGATGCGTGCCCGGTTGAGCAGCTTGCGGTAGGCCCCCACCTCCAGCAGCTTGGTCACCGGGTCGCTTTCCAGGTTGGCGGTCCAGCCATCGCCAAGGCGACTTTTGAACGCCTCCAGGTCGTCCTGGTACAGCACCTCGAAATCGAGGTCTTCGAGCAGCTGCGGCGCCGGCAGTTTCGACAGGTCGACCTGGCTCATACGGTCACCTCCACCAGGGCGTCGTCACCCAGGTAGCGGCCGCTCAGGGCCAGACTGACCTGGCCGTCGAGCACCGCCACCACCCGCACCCGCTCCAATTGCAGGCGTGGCTCCCAGCGCCCGAGGGCACGGGCGACCTCGGCCTGCACCGCGCTTTTCCAGCCGTCGTTGACTGGCAGGTCGACGTAGCGTCGTAGCTGGCTGCCGTATTCCGGGCGCATGCGTCGGCTGCCCAGCGGGGTGGTGAGAATGTCTTCGATGGATTGGCGCAGGTGGGCGATGCCGCTCAGCGGCTGGCCGGTGCGGCGGTCCAGGCCGATCATCGGCTACCTCCCTGGGCGCGCACGCCCTTGTCGTGAATGGGCATGACGTTCTCCTAATCTGTGCGCTGGCGAGTGCAAGCACTCGCCAGGCGGGCTCAGGCCACGAAGTCCCAGGTCAGCGCGATGGCTGCACCCGAGGCGTTCGCGGCGGCCCACAAACCATGGCCGGCGGGAATGAACAGCGGGTAGGCGAGCTGGTACTGCATGTTGGTGGTACCGGCAACGCCACCGAAGATGCCAGCGGCGACCGGGTCACCGATGCGGCTTGGCGCGACCTTGCCGCTGTAGAGGTTCAAGGTGCCGCCCGCCGTGACCAGCGTGGCAGTGCGCAGGTAGACACCATCGGTGTTCTGCGCCGGGTCGACGACCTGGGCGACGCTGTTGGGGAAGGTGGTGGGATAAACAGTGATGAAGTGCTTGCCTACTTTTACGGCTTCCATGTTGGGTTACCTGCGAAGTTGAATGATGGGTGCGCACAACGGCGCGTTCATGTCGCTCGCAGGCGATCGTTCAGGGCTCGAGGCCTTGGCATGATTCAAGGTGCCGCAACGCGGGCACTTGATCTGCAGTTCGGTGAAACCGCCCGTACGGGCGAGCAGTCGCGCGCAGTGGCCGCAACGCAGGTCATTGAGCATGTGTATGCCTCCCTGGCATCGGCTGGGCGGGGTCAGTGCTTGTGGTTGGCGGTGTTGCCGGCGGTGTCGATGATGCGCCCGCCGCCGTTGATGTCGCCGCTGACGACCAGCGGGCCGTTGATGGCGACGTTGCCGGTGAGGGTGATGGACGCGGCATCGAGGGTGATGGCGCTGTCGCTGACCAGCAGCGTGCTGGCGCCCACTTTCACGCTGGCGTTGCCGCTGGGCAGCTGGATGTCGTAGCGCTTGGCCTGCCAGTCGTAGGTCAGCGTGCCGCCGTCCTCGAAGCGCCAGACCTCTACATGGTCGCGGTTATCCGGCGGGCTGCCGGCATTGCCATACAGCCCGGGTACGAAGGTGCCCTGGGCCGGGTCGCCGCTGGGGCTGACCAGCACGCCCTGCTCGCCCAGGCTCGGCGCCCGCCAATGGCGAGCCTTGCCGGCGGCCTGGGCATGCCAGCGCAGCCAGGCGCTGGTCCAGTCGCCGCCATCGGATACCCGCACCCGCGCCGCGGCCAGGTCCACCGCCACCACCTGGCAGGGGATGACCAGGCTGGCGAGCATGCGGTCGTGCATAGCACTGGCGTGGCTCATGCCAGGTCCTCCGGCGCATGGTACAGGGCCTCGTTGCCGGCGCCGGTGTCAGGGGCGAAGCCCAGCATCAGGCTGCCCGGCGGTTGGTCCGGCCATTGCCACTGCACCTCGCCCAGCAGCACCGGCTGGTCCCAGCGCACCGTCCAGCCGGCACCTTCGAACTGTGCCTGGACGTTACGGCTCGCTTCGACGAAGTCCAGGCCCCACAGCTGCTGGCGCAGCAGGTCCATCAACTGCCCGGCGAGCACGCAGCCCTGCAGGCGCGCCTCGGGGTTGGCGTTGTCGGGGGTGATGTCCGCCTCGAAGGTGGCAATCAGCACCGAGCGCCCATCCCGTGGGGCGGCATCGGCGACCATGCGCACGATGCCGTGACGCAGGGCGGGCAGTGGCGAGGCGTTGCCTGCAACAGCATGGGCATCGACTGACGCAAGTTCCGGTATCGCCTCACGAATGGTGGCGGTCAGCGCCGCATGCAAAGTGGCCAGTTCGCTCATCCGGGATCCTCCTAGTGTTCATCGGCCCGAGGTGCTTCACGCAACCCCAGGCGCTTGATCGCCCAACGCTCGTAGAGGCCGATGGCCACGTCGGCCCCGGCCATGGCGGTGAGGCAGCCAAAGGCGCTGGCGCTCCAGATCGACATGCCCGTGGCATACAGCAGCATGACCGTCGAAACACCACACACCATGCAGGCCCCGGAGCGCAGCGCCAGCCGCCTGAGCAGCCCCCAGCCCCTGGCGCCGGCCTTGTCCGCCCGCCACATCTCGCCGGAAAGACCGCCCAGCAATGCCAGGACGATCACCAGCCAGAGCGGCATCTCCAGCAACGTCTGTTGCTCGTTCGTCACTGTCCTGTACTCCTTGTGTAATGCCCGCCGACGACATGCCGGCGGGCGGGATGTTGTTGCCTTCGGCATTCCAAAAAGCCCGGGCTCCCAGGCTTTTCAGTAATGCGTTGGCGAACCGCCGGCCACGACTGGTGACGCCGCACGGTTCCGCTTCAAATTGGTGACTCCGACCGCGGCCGCCTGCCCGCCGGATAACTGATCGTGGTGCTTTACGCTGCACACCCGGGCCAGTTGCCAACCCTCTGAACAGTCGAGGCCTGTTCATCGCTGCCTGTGTAACAACCGGTTGCTGTCCGGCTTGAGACACAGGTTATGCATTGATGCATATGCAGTCAATGCATTTTGCAAAACTTTTATGCATTGGATTTTGCTGAAATGCATGGAGGCTTTGTCGCGTAAGGGGTGTAGGGCTTTTCTGTAGGCGAAAAAAAACCCGCCGGGGCGGGTTTTCGTTGTGCGGGGTGTGCCTCAGCGGGCGTACATACCCCACCAGAAGACGTGGCCGAGCAGGCTGATCTGCTCCTCCTGCATCTGCTGGAAGCTGTAGTCCTCGTCGGGGTGCTCGTCGCGGTTGAAGCTGCGCAGGCGAATGCCGGTGGGCAGCCGGTAGACTTGCTTGACCCGCAGCTGGCCATGGTGGTTGATGGCGTAGAGATCGCCATCGATGATGTCGCCGATCGAGCACTTGGCGGTGTTGACCCCGACCGTGGCACCGTCGCGCAGTACCGGCAGCATGCTGTTGCCACGCACCGTCACGCACTTGGCATGGTCGAACTGCACGCCGTTATGGCGCAGGCTGCGCTTGCCGAAGCGCAAGCGCGCATGCTCGCTCTCTTCGATGACGAATCTTCCTGATCCTGCTGCCAATTCGACCTCACGAAGAAAAGGAACGGAAACCTCGTCGTCCTCGACGGGGGTCTCGTCGTCCCACAGGCTGATGTCGCTCAACGCCGCATGGCCTTCGGTGAGCGGCGCCGCTTCACGAGAGTCGCCCAGCTCGACGCGGCCGCGCAACTGGTCGGTGCTCACGCCGAAGTACTCGGCGATCTTCGACACATGCTTGTCGGACGGGTCGACGATCTTCTCGCTGAGGATGCGCGACAAGGTGGATTGCGGAACGCCCGTGCGCCGATGCAGCTCTGTCGGGGACAGGCCGTGGCGGTCGAGCAGTGCTCTGAGTGTGGAAGCTACGTTGCGTTTTTGCATAGCGTGCATAATGCAGCCACGCCAGACGGAATGCAATCACTGCGTACAACGGCTTGCCCTACCTTGTCTGCCGCGGTGGTGGCCGGTATCGTCACGCCGTGCTCCATCTATTGCAGGGATTCGAACACCGACATGGACCTCTCCCTTCGGCGCCAATGGCCACGGCAACTGCTTGCCTGGTTTGTGTTGCTTCTGATGCTGATATTCAACATTCAGCAATTGCCTTCCTTTGAACGCCCCCGCCGAGTGTTCACCCGGGGCTTCGTGATGTTCTGCGTTTTCGTGGTGGTGTTCGAACTGCTGCTGCTCAACCACTATTACGGGTGATGCGCAGATTTGCCCCACCCTTCGCCCCTGCATCGGGTGGAAAAAGCCTGTACCATTACGCGTTTCGAAACATGCCACCAGACCACCCGCTGTAAGGCCCTGAATGTCTGATCTCTCCGCACACACCCCGATGATGCAGCAGTACTGGAAGCTCAAGCACCAGCACCCAGACCAGCTGATGTTCTACCGCATGGGCGACTTCTACGAAATCTTCTACGAGGATGCGAAGAAAGCCGCGAAACTGCTGGATATCACCCTGACCGCCCGCGGGCAGTCGGCGGGCCAGTCGATCCCCATGTGCGGGATTCCGTTCCATTCGCTGGAAGGCTATCTGGCCAAGCTGGTCAAGCTCGGCGAGTCGGTGGTGATCTGCGAGCAGATCGGTGACCCGGCCACCAGCAAGGGCCCGGTGGAGCGCCAGGTGGTGCGGATCATCACCCCGGGCACCATCAGCGACGAGGCCCTGCTCGACGAGCGCCGCGACAACCTGATCGCCGCCCTGCTGGGTGACGAGCGGCTGTTCGGCCTGGCGGTGCTGGACATCACCAGCGGCAACTTCAGCGTGCAGGAGATCAAGGGCTGGGAAAACCTGCTGGCGGAGCTCGAGCGGATCAACCCGGTGGAACTGCTGATCCCCGACGACTGGCCACAGGGCCTGCCGGCCGAGAAGCGCCCAGGCGCCCGCCGCCGTGCGCCGTGGGACTTCGACCGTGAGTCGGCGCGCAAGAGCCTGTGCCAACAGTTCGCCACCAAAGACCTCAAGGGCTTCGGTTGCGACAAGCTGACCCTGGCCATCGGCGCCGCCGGCTGCCTGCTGACCTACGCCAAGGAAACCCAGCGCACCGCCCTGCCCCACCTGCGCAGCCTGCGCCATGAGCGCATGGACGACACCGTCATCCTCGACGGTGCCAGCCGCCGCAACCTGGAGCTGGACATCAACCTGGCGGGTGGGCGCGACAACACCTTGCAATCGGTAATCGACCGTTGCCAGACCGCCATGGCCAGCCGCCTGCTGAGCCGCTGGCTGAACCGCCCGTTGCGCGACCTGAAAGTGCTCAAGGCGCGCCAGGACTCGATCCGCTGCCTGCTCGACGGCTACCGCTTTGAAAAGCTGCAACCGCAGCTCAAAGAGATCGGCGATATCGAGCGGATTCTCGCCCGTATCGGCCTGCGCAATGCCCGCCCCCGCGACCTGGCACGCCTGCGCGACGCCCTGGGTGCCCTGCCCGAGCTGCAGAACGCCATGGCCGAGCTGGAGGCACCGCACCTGGCGCGCCTGGCCGCGATCACCGGCACCTACCCGGAACTGTCTGGCCTGCTGGAGCGGGCAATCATCGACACACCGCCCGCGGTCATCCGCGACGGCGGCGTGCTCAAGACCGGTTACGACAGCGAACTGGACGAACTGCTGGCCATGAGCGAGAACGCCGGCCAGTTCCTCATCGACCTGGAAGCCCGCGAGAAGGCCCGCACCGGCCTGGCCAACCTCAAGGTCGGCTACAACCGTGTCCATGGCTATTTCATCGAGCTGCCGACCAAGCAGGCCGAGCAGGCGCCAGGCGACTATATCCGCCGCCAGACCCTCAAGGGCGCCGAACGCTTCATCACCCCTGAGCTCAAGGCCTTCGAGGACAAGGCGCTGTCAGCTAAAAGCCGCGCCCTGGCCCGGGAAAAGATGCTCTACGACGCCCTGCTCGAAACCCTCATCGGCCACTTGGCGCCGTTGCAGGACAGCGCCGCGGCCCTGGCCGAGCTGGACGTGCTGAGCAACCTCGCCGAGCGCGCGCTCAACCTTGACCTGAACTGCCCAAGCTTCGTCGACGAACCCTGCCTGCGCATCGAGCAGGGCCGCCACCCAGTGGTCGAGCAGGTGCTGACCACGCCGTTCGTGGCCAACGACCTGGGGCTCGACAACAGCACGCGCATGTTGATCATCACCGGCCCGAACATGGGCGGTAAGTCCACCTACATGCGCCAGACCGCACTGATCGTGCTGATGGCCCATATCGGCAGCTTCGTCCCGGCCGCCCGTTGCGAACTGTCGCCGGTCGACCGCATCTTCACCCGCATCGGCTCCAGCGACGACCTGGCCGGCGGGCGCTCGACCTTCATGGTCGAGATGAGCGAGACCGCCAACATCCTGCACAACGCCACCGACCGCAGCCTGGTGCTGATGGACGAAGTGGGCCGTGGTACCAGCACCTTCGACGGCCTGTCGCTGGCCTGGGCCGCCGCCGAGCGCCTGGCCCAGCTGCGCGCCTACACGCTGTTCGCCACCCACTACTTCGAGCTGACCGTACTGCCGGAGAGCGAACCGCTGGTGGCCAACGTGCACCTGAACGCCACCGAGCACAACGAGCGCATCGTGTTCCTGCACCATGTGCTGCCGGGCCCGGCCAGCCAGAGCTACGGCCTGGCCGTGGCGCAGCTGGCCGGTGTGCCAGGAGCGGTAATCCAGCGCGCCCGCGAGCACCTGGGCCGCCTGGAAACCAGCAGCCTGCCCCATGAAGCGCCGATTGCCAGCAAGAGCAAGGGCGAGCCAGGCGTGCCGCACCAAAGCGACCTGTTCGCCAGCCTGCCGCACCCAGCCATCGAGAAGCTGGGCAAGCTGGACCTGGACGACATGACGCCGCGCCAAGCTATCGAAATGCTATATCAACTAAAGAACCTGTTATAACGGCCACCCGCGCAAGCTGGTAGAATCCGGCGCGGTTCGCGAGCGCTGCAGGTTATTAGCCTGGCCTGCTGCCACCACCGTGAACCGCGCTGCCCTGGAAGGAAGGGCAAGCTGCCGTCGCCTGAGGAGAGAATTAGAAATGACCTTCGTCGTCACCGACAACTGCATCAAATGCAAGTACACCGACTGCGTGGAAGTCTGTCCGGTGGACTGCTTCTACGAAGGCCCGAACTTCCTGGTGATTCACCCGGACGAGTGCATCGATTGCGCACTGTGCGAGCCTGAATGCCCGGCCCAGGCCATCTTCTCGGAAGACGAGATCCCTGCCGGCATGGAAAACTTCATCGAGCTCAATGCCGAACTCGCAGAAATCTGGCCGAACATCACCGAGCGCAAGGATGCCCTGCCTGACGCTGAAGAGTGGGATGGCAAGACCGGCAAGATCGCTGACCTGGAGCGCTGAGCACAGGTGTGAAAAAGGCCCGTAACGGGCCTTTTTTCGTTTTCGCAGGCAAAAAAAAAGGGGCGGTATGAACCGCCCACATTTTTTTCCGTAGTCCCTGTATATCCCACTCATCGTCCTGATGAATCGCGTCTTGCGATGTCCTTGGCCTTCATCCTGAAAGCCTGTGTCAGTCCGTCGACACAGTTCGAATACTAGCGATTTCGAGACCGCATACAAGCGGTGAATCTCTCCGATCGTTTCAGATGAAACTTTTACAAATAAAAATAAACCCTTATTTTTCATGACTTTAGAAAAAGTATGTCATTGAAAACGACTTTGATTTACCGATCCCTACAGCAATCGCTTACACAACGCGTAAGCGATTGCTTACATGCAATGGCACTAGGGTAGATAAGTAAATGTTCAGCAACGTGGCGCTTTCGTAGGAGCCGGCTTGCCGGCGAACAGGCCATTCCCAAATCCCAAAAACGCAAACGCCCCGAACAAGTCGGGGCGTCTCGACAGCTACGTCAGTACTACTGGAACAGCGACTCGCTGGACAGGCCGTTCTTCTCGAGGATCTCGCGCAGCCGCTTGAGGCCCTCGACCTGGATCTGCCGCACCCGCTCGCGGGTCAGGCCAATTTCCAGCCCCACATCCTCCAGCGTGCTGCTTTCGTGCCCGCGCAGGCCGAACCGACGCACCACCACCTCACGTTGCTTGTCGGTCAATTCGCCCAGCCACTGGTCGATGCTCTGTGACAGGTCATCGTCCTGCAGCAACTCGCAGGGGTCGGTCGGGCGATCGTCGGTGAGCGTGTCGAGCAGCGTCTTGTCCGAGTCCGGGCCCAGCGAGACATCCACCGAAGAGACCCGCTCGTTAAGGCCGAGCATGCGCTTGACCTCGGCCACGGGTTTCTCCAGCAGGCTGGCGATTTCTTCCGGGGACGGTTCATGGTCGAGCTTTTGCGTCAGCTCCCGCGCGGCGCGCAGGTAGACGTTGAGCTCCTTGACCACATGGATCGGCAGGCGAATGGTGCGGGTCTGGTTCATGATCGCCCGCTCGATGGTCTGGCGAATCCACCAGGTCGCGTAGGTCGAGAAACGGAAACCGCGTTCAGGGTCGAACTTCTCCACCGCACGAATCAGGCCCAGGTTGCCTTCCTCGATCAGGTCGAGCAGCGACAGGCCACGATTGACGTAACGGCGGGCAATCTTGACCACCAGGCGCAGGTTACTTTCGATCATGCGCTTGCGCCCGGCAGGGTCGCCCTTTTGCGACAGGCGCGCGAAATGCACTTCCTCTTCCGGCGAGAGCAGCGGCGAGAAGCCAATTTCGTTGAGATACAGCTGCGTGGCATCAAGCGCCCGACTATAGTCGATGTACTTGTGCTGCTTGAGCGATGCGCCCTGTTTCGACTTGGTCCGAACCGAAGGTACAGCAGGTTCGTCTGACACCACATCCGTTTCCAAAACGATGCCTGTCTCCATCAAGAGCAGGTCGTCGTCGATGTCAAACTCCGGCACTTCTTTACTGAGAGCCATTGTTATAGTCCTTTGCTGAGTTCGAACTCAGACTCGAGCGTCACCTTTCCGTGGCAGCGCTGGAGCCTGTCCCCTCTACATCCAAGGAACAGGCTGGGACAACGGTCAACGGCGTGGGAGGAACTGGAGAGGATCGACGGGTTTGCCCTGGCGGCGAATCTCGAAATGCAGCTTCACCCGATCAGTGCCCGTGGACCCCATCTCTGCGATCGTCTGCCCTGCCTTGACCTGCTGCCCCTCCCGAACCAAAAGCCTGCGGTTGTGACCGTAGGCACTGACGTAGGTATCGCTGTGCTTGATGATGACCAGCTCGCCGTAACCCCTCAAGCCACTGCCGGCGTAAACCACCGCACCATCAGACGCAGCAAAAACAGGCTGTCCCAAATCACCGGCGATATCAATGCCTTTATTCAAACTGCCGTTTGAAGCAAATTTTCCAATCAGCACACCGTTCGCCGGCCACGTCCAACCGCCTACGGCGCGCTCTGCGGCGGGCACCGTGGCAACCGTTTGCGTGGAGGGCGTAGGCGCCGGAGTGGCCGATTTGCCATTGTTGGCAGCTGGCGTGGTGGGGTTGACTGGACGGCGAATCACGGTGGTCCTGCTCGACGAAGACGGACCACTGACCACGGTGGTGGTGCCCCCGGCGGCACTGCTGAAACGGATGGGCTGGCCGGGACGGATGGTATAGGGCGCGGCAATGTTGTTGCGCGCCGCCAGCTCCTTGTAGTCCCAACCGTAGCGGAAGGCGATGGAGAACAGCGTGTCACCGGGCTTGACGATGTATTGCCCAGAAGTAACGGCCGGGCGCTTGGGCGCCGCGTTATTGCGGTCGACCACGCGGGCACCGCTGGAGCCTGTGCTCGAGCAGCCGGCCAACAGGGTGCCCATGGCCAGCGCAATCGCCAGAAGCTTCAAACCCGATCGATCCTTGCGCTGCCGCATGCCTGTGTGACCCACCCGCGCTCCCCTCATGGTGCAAAAAGATGACGATACCAAATGCAATATTGTTGCAATTATAACCGAGCCGCCTCGCTTGAGGTGGCCCGTGAGCGCGGCTAACGCCTGCACCACGCCAGATAGACAGGGCACGGGGGCAGTAATTCGTCGCTGACGCAAATATTCCTGGTGCGTCGCTCAGGCCAGGGGGCCATTGAGCAGCGGTACGAAGCGCACCGCGCCCAGCACGCGCCGAGAAAAACCATGCTCTTCACGCACGATCAGCATCAGTTGCTGCACCTCGCCCGCCGGCCCGACCGGAATGACCATGCGCCCACCCGGTGCCAGTTGGTCAAGCAAGGCCTGCGGTACTTCCGGCGCCACCGCGGTGACGATGATGCCGTTGTACGGCGCCAGCGCCGGCCAGCCTTCGCAACCATCGCCCCAGCGGAACACCACGTTGCGCAGGTTGAGCTCGACCAGGCGCTCCTTGGCGCGGTCCTGCAGGACCTTGATGCGCTCCACCGAGAACACCCGCTCGACCAGTTGCGCCAGGATCGCGGTCTGGTAGCCAGACCCGGTACCGATTTCAAGCACCTTGTCCAGCGGCCCCGCCTCCAGCAGCAACTCGCTCATGTGCGCGACCATGAACGGCTGCGAGATGGTCTGGTTATGGCCGATCGGCAGCGCGGTATCTTCGTAGGCGCGATGCGCCAGGGCTTCATCGACGAACAGGTGGCGAGGGGTGCGACGAATGGTATCGAGCACCTTGGGGTTCGAGACGCCCTCCTCGCACAAACGCTGGATCAGCCGCTCACGGGTACGCTGCGAGGTCATGCCGATACCACGCCGTTGCAGATCGTCCTGTTCGCGCATCAGAGCACACCCTCTAGCCAGCCCTCGAAGCGCTCGAAGGCATCGTTGAAGGTGCGGTCCAGTTGCAAGGGGGTGATCGATACGTAGCCTTGCATGACGGCATGGAAGTCGGTGCCAGGCCCGCCGTCTTCGGCGTCGCCGGCCACGGCGATCCAGTAGCCTTCCTTGCCACGCGGATTGACCACTTTGGTCGGCGCCGCCGCCCGTGCCCGATGCCCCAGGCGCGTCAGCTGGATACCACGGATGTGCTCCAGCGGCAGGTTGGGGATATTGATATTCAGCACCGTGCGCGGCGGCAGTTCCAGGCGCGCCTGCGCCTCGACCAGGCGACGGGCGATATGGGCGGCGGCCGGCAGATTGTCGGGCTGGCGCGAAAGCAGCGAGAAGGCCAGTGAAGTACCGCCCAGGAAACGCCCCTCCAGCGCGGCGGCGACCGTGCCGGAATACAGCACGTCGTCACCCAGGTTGGCGCCCAGGTTGATGCCGGACACCACCATGTCGGGGGTATGCGGCAGCAGCCCGTTGAGCCCCAGGTGCACGCAGTCGGTCGGCGTGCCGTTGAGGCTGATGAAGCCGTTGGCCAGGGTTTGCGGGTGCAGCGGCCGGTCGAGGGTCAGTGAGCTGCTGGCGCCGCTCTTGTCTTGATCCGGGGCAATCACCGCGCACTCGGCGTAGTCCGCCAGCGCAGCGTGCAGCGCGGCGAGGCCGGGTGCGGTAACACCGTCGTCATTCGAAATCAGAATACGCATGGGCTGTCCGTCTGCCCTGCCGGCACCAGATCGACGAGTTCGCGCACCACCACGGTGGCGAAGCATCCGGCCGGAAGGACGAATTCCAGTTGCAGGATATCAGGCTCGGGATAATGCCACGTCAGCCGCCCAATAGGGAGCCGCAGTATGCGCCGTTCGTGATCCATGCCCGCGCGCGCCAACCACTGGCACAGCGCTGGGTGACGTTCGGCGATGGTCGACTCGACAGCCTGCGTGGCACCGCTGCTGGGCGCTTCGCCTTCGCCCCACATCGGGCCGGTGGGGTGCAGGTCGAGAATCGCCAGCCGTGGGTCGCTGCATTCGGCCTCGCCGGCCGGGAAGAAGCTGCGGCTGTCGGTGAAGGCCAGCAGGTCACCCACCTGGGCGCGCTGCCAGCTGCCGTCGGCCACCCGTGCGGCGAGCACCTGGTTGAACAGGTAACTGCGCGCGGCGGAGAGCAGCCGCGAACGGACGTTGCGTTGTTCCGGCAGGGCCTGGCGCGCGGCCCACTCCTGGGCATCGTGGACGTTGCCGCCGGCATGGCCGAAGCGCTGGCCACCGAAGTAATTGGGCACACCGTGCTGCTTGAGCTGCTCGAGGCGTTCATCAAGGGCTTGGTGGTCAGCGGTCAGACCCGTCAGGCGCAAGGTGAAACCGTTGGCCGAATGGGCGCCGCGTTGCAGCTTGCGCGAGTGGCGCACCTGCTTGAGCACGCGCAGGGTGTCGTCCTCTGCGCGGGACAGGTCCGGGTCGGCCTTGCCTGGCAAGTGCAGGCTGAACCATTGACGGGTCAAGGCCTGGCGGTCCTTGAGGCCGGCATAGCTGATCGAACGCACGGGCACGCCAGCGGCGCGGGCCAGGCGGCGGGCGGCCTCTTCGGTGTTGAGGTCGCGCTTCTCGACCCACAGCCACAGGTGCTCGCCCTGGCCGGACAGCGGGATATCCAGCACTTCATCGACCTGGAAGTCTTCGGCTACCGCCTTGAGCACCGCGGTGCCCAGTGCATCACCCGAGGCGCGCGGCCCCAGCAGTTCCAGTTCGGTCATACGGGTAGCAGCAGGGCAACCGCGTGCACGGCGATGCCCTCCTCACGGCCGGTGAAGCCCAGCTTCTCTTCGGTGGTGGCCTTGACGTTGACCTGGTCGAGCTCGACCTGCAGGTCTTCGGCGATGTACTGGCGCATGGTTTCGATGTGTGGGGCCATCTTCGGTGCCTGGGCGACGATGGTGGCGTCGACGTTGCCCACTTTCCAGCCTTTGTCGCGGACCACAACGACCACATGACGCAGCAGCACGCGGCTGTCGGCGCCCTTGAACTGCGGGTCGGTGTCGGGGAAGTGCTTGCCGATATCGCCCAACGCCGCGGCACCCAGCAGGGCATCGCTCAGGGCGTGCAGCAGCACATCGCCGTCGGAATGGGCCAGCAGGCCGTATTTGTGGGGGATACGCACCCCGCCCAGGGTAATGAAATCACCGTCGCAGAAACGGTGGACATCGTAGCCATGGCCAATACGCATAGAAAAACGCCCTGATTGAGTCAGGGCGTGATTCTACCTGCTTTTGAGGTGTTGGGGCTGCTTCGCAGCCCATCGCCGGCAAGCCGGCTCCCACAAGGACCGCATTGTGGGAGCCGGCTTGCCGGCGATCAGGCCGACCTCGCGACTACGGCCTACACCCTCCCCAATGCCACCGCATGATGGCGCAGGTGCTCATCGATGAAGCTGGCGATGAAGTAGTAGCTGTGGTCATAGCCCGGCTGCAAGCGCAGGGTCAGCCGGTGGCCGCCCTTGCGCGCGGCCTGCTCCAGCGCCTGCGGCTTGAGCTGCTTTTCCAGGAAGTCGTCACGATCGCCCTGGTCCACCAGCAACGGCGGACATTCGCTAGCCTCGGCCAGCAACACACTGGCATCCCACTCGCGCCAGCGCGCCCGGTCTTCACCGAGATATCGAGAGAACGCCTTCTCACCCCACGGGCAATCCATCGGGTTGCTGATGGGGGAGAACGCCGACACCGAACGGTAACGCCCCGGATTGCGCAGCGCGCACACCAGCGCGCCATGCCCGCCCATGGAGTGACCGCTGATGCTGCGCTGGTCGGAGGCCGGGAAGTGCGCCTCGATCAACGCCGGCAGCTCGTCCACCACGTAGTCGTGCATGCGGTAGTGCTGGGCCCAGGGCTGCTGGGTGGCGTTGAGGTAGAAGCCGGCACCCAGGCCAAAATCCCACGCGCCATCCGGGTCACCCGGCACCCCTTCACCGCGCGGGCTGGTGTCGGGGGCGACGATGATCAGCCCGAGTTCCGCGGCCAGACGCTGGGCGCCGGCCTTCTGCATGAAGTTCTCGTCGGTGCAGGTCAGGCCGCTGAGCCAGTACAGCACCGGCAGCTTTTCGCCTTGCTCGGCCTGGGGTGGCAAGTACACGGCGAACACCATGTCGCAGCCAAGCACCTTGGAGGTGTGCCGGTAGCGCTTGTGCCAGCCGCCGAAGCTTTTCTGGCAGGAGATGTTTTCCAGCGTCATGGCAAGGCCTCAGAAGTGGATAACGCTGCGGATGCTCTTGCCTTCGTGCATCAGGTCGAAGGCCTTGTTGATGTCTTCCAGGCCCATGGTATGGGTGATGAAGGTGTCCAGCGGGATCTCGCCTTTCTCGGCCATGTCGACGTAGCTTGGCAGTTCGCTGCGCCCGCGCACGCCACCAAAGGCCGAACCGCGCCAGACGCGGCCGGTGACCAGCTGGAATGGGCGGGTGGCAATTTCCTGGCCGGCACCGGCCACACCGATGATCACCGACTCACCCCAACCCTTGTGGCAGCACTCCAGCGCCGCGCGCATCAGTTGGACGTTGCCGATGCACTCGAAGGAGAAGTCCACGCCGCCGTCGGTGAGGTCGACAATCACCTCCTGAATCGGGCGGTCGTAGTCTTTCGGGTTGATGCAGTCAGTGGCGCCCAACTGGCGGGCGATCTCGAACTTGGCTGGGTTGATGTCGATGGCGATGATGCGCGAGGCCTTGGCCTTCACTGCACCGATCACCGCCGACAAACCAATGCCGCCCAGGCCGAAGATGGCCACGGTGTCACCCGCCTTGACCTTGGCGGTATTGAGCACCGCACCGATACCGGTGGTCACGCCGCAACCCAGCAGGCAGACCTTTTCCAGCGGCGCCTCCTTCTGGATCTTGGCCACGGAGATTTCCGGCAGCACGGTGTATTCCGAGAAGGTCGAGGTGCCCATGTAGTGGAACAGCTGCTGGCCCTTGTAGCTGAAGCGGGTGGTGCCGTCGGGCATCAGGCCCTTGCCCTGGGTGGCGCGGATCGCCTGGCACAGGTTGGTCTTGCCGGAGCGGCAGAACTTGCACTGGCCGCACTCCGGGGTGTACAGCGGGATCACATGGTCGCCGACCGCCACCGAAGTCACGCCCTCACCCACGGCTTCGACGATCGCCCCACCCTCGTGACCCAGGATCGACGGGAAGATGCCTTCCGGGTCGGCGCCGGACAGGGTGTAGGCGTCGGTGTGGCAAACCCCCGAAGCGACCACCCGCAGCAGCACTTCGCCGGCCTTGGGCATGGCCACGTCGACTTCGACGATTTCCAGGGGTTTCTTGGCCTCGAAGGCTACGGCAGCACGGGACTTGATCATCAAAGGTCTCCAGACAGGGTGTGGAATTTCAGTCTTGCAGTGTAATTCACCGCTTTTTTATGAATAATCCAGCAGATCACAAAACATTATTGCCATGCAGGGATAATCAATGAGCAGTCGCTGGGAAGGCATCGACGAATTCGTCGCCGTTGCCGAGTCAGGCCAGTTCACGGCGGCTGCAGAGCGCCTGGGGGTGTCCTCGTCGCATATCAGCCGCCAGATCGCCCGCCTCGAAGAGCGCTTGCAGACCCGCCTGCTCTATCGCAGCACGCGGCGGGTCACGCTGAGCGAGGCGGGCCAGACCTTCCTGCAACATTGCCAGCGCCTGCAAGACGGCCGTGAAGAGGCCCTGCGCGCCATGGGCGACCTGGCCAGTGAACCGAAGGGTTTGCTGCGCATGACCTGTGCCGTGGCTTATGGCGAACGTTTCATCGTGCCGTTGGTGACGCGGTTCATGGGCCTGTACCCGCAACTGCGGGTCGACGTTGAGTTGAGCAACCGCACCCTGGACCTGTTGCATGAGGGCATGGACCTGGCCATCCGCCTGGGGCGCCTGCAAGATTCGCGGCTGGTGGCCACGCGCCTGGCGCCGCGGCGCATGTACCTGTGCGCATCGCCCGCCTACCTGGAGCGCTATGGACGGCCCCATAGCCTGTCGGAGCTGGCGCGGCATAACTGCCTGATCGGTAGCTCCGACTTGTGGGCGCTGCAGCAGGATGGGCGGGAGTTCAGCCAGCGGGTGCAAGGTAACTGGCGCTGCAACAGCGGGCAGGCGGTTCTGGATGCGGCGTTGCAGGGGATGGGGTTGTGCCAGCTGCCGGACTATTACGTGCTGGAGCATCTGCACAACGGGGCGCTGGTGTCGCTGCTCGAAGGGCACCAGCCGCCCAATACGGCGGTGTGGGCGCTGTATCCGCAGCAGCGGCATCTGTCGCCGAAGGTGCGGCGGTTGGTGGACTACCTCAAGGAAGGGTTGGCGCAGTTGCCGGAATATCGGCAGGGCTGAATGACGTGTGCTGGGTTTACCGGCCTCTTCGCGGGCAAGCCCGCTCCCACAGGGACCCCACAGATTTCAAAACAAGTGGAGATCCTGTGGGATCGGGCTTGCCCGCGAAAGGGCCATTGCTGCACTGAAGCTTCAGCGTCGAGCGGCCCAACGCTGGCGCAACCACTCCAAATCTTCCGGCCGAGTCACCTTGATATTGTCGCTGCGCCCTTCAACCAGGCGCGGGGCATACCCGGCCCATTCGACCGCAGACGACTCGTCGGTAACCGCCACATCGGACACCAGGCACTCGGCCAGCGCCCCGTGCAGCATCCCAAGGCGGAACATCTGCGGGGTGTAGGCCTGCCAGACGGTGCTGCGATCGACCGTCGCCGCTACCCTCCCCTCGCCGTCGGCACGCTTGAGCGTGTCCCGAGCAGGGACGGCCAGCAAGCCACCGACCGGGTCGTCAGCCAGGGTTGACAGCAACTTGTCCAGATCGCTACGCGCCAGGTTCGGCCGCGCCGCATCGTGCACCAACACCCAGTCGTCATCGCTCGCCCCTTGGGCGTGCAGCAGCAACAACGCATTGAGCACCGAATCGGCCCGCTCGCGGCCACCGGCCGCACGCTGGATGCGCCCATCGCTGGCGCAACGCAGGCCGGGCCAGTACGGGTCATCATCGGCAATGCTGACCACCACGCCCTTGAGCGCGGGGTGGCCAAGAAAACAGTCGAGGCTATGCTCGAGGATGGTCTGCCCGCCCAGTTGCAGGTACTGCTTGGGGCGGTCGGCAGCCATGCGGGCACCAACGCCCGCAGCAGGAATCACGGCCCAGAAGGCCGGCAATACATGAGTCATTTTTGCGGCAGCTGGTAGAGGGTTTCGCCTTCCTTGACCATCCCCAGTTCATGACGAGCCCGTTCTTCCACGGTCTCCATACCTTTCTTCAACTCCAGTACCTCAGCATCGAGCACGCGATTGCGCTCCAGCAGCCGTTCGTTCTCGGCGTGCTGTTCGTCAATCTGCTGCTTGAGCTCGGTCACTTGCGCCAGGCTGCCATTACCGACCCAAAGGCGATATTGCAGGCCGCCGAGCAGCAGGAGCAGGACGAGGAACAACCAATAGGGACTGCGCATGAAGATTTCCAGGTATTAAGGCCGCCGCAGCGAGCTTCCGATAGCACGAAGCCTGGCCGAGGCCAGGCTTCGTCGACAGAAACCCGTGGGAGACGCCTGAAAGTTCAGTACGAACGTTCAGGCTGCCCCGGCTGCTGCCTTTTTACCATCTCTTGCTCAGCCGCGAAACTCGGCACGGCCGCGGTAAACGGCCTTGGCGCCCAGTTGCTCTTCGATGCGCAGCAGCTGGTTGTACTTGCTGACGCGGTCGGAACGGCACAGCGAGCCGGTCTTGATCTGGCCGGCAGCGGTACCCACGGCCAGGTCGGCGATGGTCGAGTCTTCGGTTTCACCGGAACGGTGCGAGATCACCGCGGTGTAGCCGGCAGCCTTGGCCATCTGGATGGCTTCCAGGGTTTCGGTCAGCGAGCCGATCTGGTTGAACTTGATCAGGATCGAGTTACCGATGCCCTTCTCGATGCCTTCCTTGAGGATCTTGGTGTTGGTGACGAACAGGTCGTCGCCCACCAGCTGGACGTTCTTGCCGATCTTGTCGGTGAGGATCTTCCAGCCAGCCCAGTCAGACTCGTCCAGGCCGTCTTCGATCGAGATGATCGGGAAGCGCTCGGTCAGGCCTTTGAGGTACTCGGCGAAACCTTCGGCGTCGAACGACTTGCCTTCACCAGACAGGTTGTACTTGCCGTCTTCGTAGAATTCCGAGGCAGCGCAGTCCAGGGCCAGGGTCACGTCGGTGCCCAGCTTGTAGCCGGCCTTCTCGACGGCTTCGGCGATGGCGGCCAGAGCGTCTTCGTTGGAAGCCAGGTTCGGGGCGAAGCCACCTTCGTCACCAACGGCGGTGTTCAGGCCACGGGCCTTCAGCACGGCCTTGAGGTGGTGGAAGATCTCGGTGCCCATGCGCAGGCCGTCGGAGAAGGTCTTGGCGCCAACCGGCTGAACCATGAACTCCTGGATGTCGACGTTGTTGTCGGCGTGCTCGCCGCCGTTGATGATGTTCATCATCGGAACCGGCATGGAGTACTGGCCCGGGGTGCCGTTGAGGTTGGCGATGTGCGCGTACAGCGGCAGGTCCTGGTCCTGGGCGGCGGCCTTGGCGGCAGCGAGCGAGACGGCCAGGATGGCATTGGCGCCCAGCTTGGCCTTGTTCTCGGTACCGTCCAGTTCGATCATGGCGCGGTCCAGGGCTTTCTGGTCGGATGGATCCTTGCCCAGCAGCAGGTCGCGGATCGGGCCGTTGATGTTGCCGACGGCTTTCAGCACGCCCTTGCCCAGGTAACGGCTCTTGTCGCCATCACGCAGCTCCAGCGCTTCGCGCGAGCCAGTGGAAGCACCGGACGGCGCGCAGGCGCTGCCGATGATGCCGTTGTCGAGCAGCACATCGGCTTCCACGGTAGGGTTGCCACGCGAATCGAGAACTTCACGACCTTTGATGTCGACGATCTTTGCCATTGTTGTAAGCACTCCAGAATTGACGAAACTAACGCAACTTTTGGGAATTCTTGCCGTTCACCAGGCGACATGGCACGGGCAGGCCTGGCGAAGGGAGCCCCTGACCGATAGGTCAGGGGTTGGAACGGGCGGTACTTTACCCGAGAAATGAGCTTTACGCGGTTTCTACCGTCGGAAAACTTTTCACCAGGTCGTCCAGTTGCTTGAGCTGGGCGAGGAACGGCTCCAGCTTGTCCAGGCGCAGGGCACAGGGGCCGTCGCACTTGGCGTTGTCTGGATCAGGATGGGCTTCGAGGAACAGCCCCGCCAAACCCTGGCTCATGCCGGCCTTGGCCAGGTCGGTAACCTGTGCACGGCGGCCACCAGCAGAGTCGGCACGGCCGCCTGGCGTCTGCAGCGAGTGGGTGACGTCGAAGAACACCGGGTACTCGAACTGCTTCATGATGCCGAAGCCGAGCATGTCCACCACCAGGTTGTTGTAGCCGAAGCTCGAACCACGCTCGCAGAGGATGAGTTGATCGTTACCGGCCTCGACGCACTTGGCGAGGATGTGCTTCATCTCGTGAGGCGCGAGGAACTGCGCCTTCTTGATGTTGATCACCGCACCGGTCTTGGCCATCGCCACCACCAGGTCGGTCTGGCGCGACAGGAAGGCCGGCAACTGGATGATGTCGCACACCTTGGCCACCGGTTCGCACTGGTAGGGTTCGTGCACATCGGTGATCACCGGCACGTTGAAGGTGCGCTTGATCTCTTCGAAGATCTTCAGGCCTTCTTCCATGCCTGGGCCGCGGTACGAGGTGACCGACGAACGGTTGGCCTTGTCGAAGCTGGCCTTGAACACGTACGGGATACCGAGCTTCTCGGTCACCCGCACGTACTCCTCGCAGACCTTCAGGGCCAGGTCACGGGACTCCAGGACGTTCATGCCGCCGAACAGGACGAACGGCTTGTCGTTGGCGATCTCGATGTTACCGACGCGAATGATCTTCTGAGTCATGGATCAGGCCTTGTTCTTCTGTGCCAGGGCTGCCTTGACGAAACCGCTGAACAGCGGGTGGCCGTCACGTGGCGTCGAGGTGAACTCCGGGTGGAACTGGCAGGCGACGAACCATGGGTGGTCCTTCGACTCGACCACTTCGACCAGCGCACCGTCTTCGGAGCGGCCGGAAACCTGCAGGCCGGCTTCAACCAGCTGTGGCAGCAGGTTGTTGTTCACTTCGTAGCGGTGGCGGTGACGCTCGGTGATCACATCCTTGCCGTAGCAGTCGTGCACCTTGGAGCCCGCTGCCAGCTGGCAGTCCTGTGCGCCCAGGCGCATGGTGCCGCCCAGGTCGGACGCTTCGGTACGGGTCTCGACCGCGCCGGTGGCGTCGGCCCACTCGGTGATCAAACCAACAACCGGGTGGCCGCTGTTGCGGTCGAATTCGGTGGAGTTGGCGTCTTTCCAGCCCATCACGTTACGGGCGAACTCGATCACGGCCACTTGCATGCCCAGGCAGATGCCCAGGTACGGGACTTTGTTCTCACGGGCGTACTGCACCGCGGTGATCTTGCCTTCCACGCCACGCAGGCCGAAACCGCCTGGTACCAGAATCGCGTCGGCGCCTTCGAGCAGGCTGGTGCCCTGGTTCTCGATGTCTTCGGAATCGATGTAACGCAGGTTGACCTTGGTGCGGTTGGTGATGCCGGCGTGGCTCATCGCTTCGATCAGCGACTTGTACGCGTCCAGCAGCTCCATGTACTTGCCGACCATGGCGATGGTCACTTCCTGCTCAGGGTTGAGCTTGGCGTCCACCACCTTGTCCCACTCGGACAGGTCGGCGCTGTTGCACTGCAGGCCGAAGCGCTCGACGACGAAGTCGTCCAGGCCTTGAGCGTGCAGCACGCCAGGGATCTTGTAGATGGTGTCGACGTCTTCCAGCGAGATCACCGCACGCTCTTCAACGTTGGTGAACAGCGCGATCTTGCGACGCGACGAAGCATCGACCGGGTGGTCGGAGCGGCAGATCAGCACATCCGGCTGCAGGCCGATGGAACGCAGCTCTTTCACCGAGTGCTGGGTCGGCTTGGTCTTGGTTTCGCCGGCGGTGGCGATGTACGGCACCAGTGTGAGGTGCATCAGCATGGCGCGCTTGGAGCCTACTTCGACGCGCAGCTGGCGGATCGCCTCGAGGAACGGCTGCGACTCGATGTCACCCACGGTGCCGCCGATCTCGACCAGCGCGACGTCGGCGTCGCCGGCACCCTTGATGATGCGGCGCTTGATTTCGTCGGTGATGTGCGGGATGACCTGGATGGTCGCGCCCAGGTAGTCGCCACGGCGCTCTTTACGCAGCACGTGCTCGTAGATGCGGCCGGTGGTGAAGTTGTTGTTCTGGGTCATCGTGGTGCGGATGAACCGCTCGTAGTGGCCCAGGTCGAGGTCGGTCTCGGCGCCGTCGTGGGTGACGAACACTTCACCGTGCTGGAACGGGCTCATGGTGCCCGGGTCGACGTTGATGTACGGGTCCAGCTTGAGCATGGTGACCTTCAGGCCCCGCGCTTCCAGGATGGCCGCCAGGGAAGCCGAGGCAATGCCTTTCCCCAATGAAGAAACAACACCGCCCGTGACGAATATGTAGCGCGTCATGAAAAACCCTAGAAGTCTGCGTTAAGGCGGCATGCGCCGCCGGAGAAAGCGAAGGAAGGCCGAAGCCCCCGATCACCTGCGTCAATCACAGTGCATCTCGAACAACTGCCGCGTCTGTACAGACCAGGGGTATCCCCGGTTTGGAGCTCGCTCGTCATTTTAAGAATCAGCCCAGCAAAAAACTGCTTGGTAATCGGCAACTGCTGTGTTTTCGAGGAACCCACAGAAGCTGTATCAAGAAGGGAGGGTAGTCTACCCGAATGTACCCTTCAGCTCAAACCTTGCACGCAGGTTGGTGGCTGCCAGTGCAGCTGGCAATCCGCCTGCCCGAGCCCATGCAGATTGGCCACCGCGACCAGCTGATCGCCGCGCCACAGCAGCGGCAGGCGCGGGCGCACGAAGTGCGGGACCTGTGCTTCGTTGAGCAGGCGTTTGAGATCGCGTCGGCCACGGCCGGGCACCTGGATAACTTCACCGCCACGGCGATAGGTAATGCGCAAGTCAGCGCCGCCCTGGCCGCCTGTCAGCCAGACACGGCCATTGCCAGGCAGGGAAAACGCCTGGCCAGGGTCGGGCCACGCCAGCCCGGCAGGCACCTTGCCTAGCCATGCCCCGCTCAACCACCAGAGGCGTCCGTGGCTGCGATGCAGTTCGCCATCGGTCAGGCGCCACACTGGGCAGGCATCGGGCGCCGCGTCACGCAGGTCGTGCCAGCCCGCCCAATGACGGCTGTCGGGCAACCGGGAGCGCTGGCTGAGCCAGTACTGCAAGGCGTTGCGCTGGCGCGCCGGCGACAGCATGGCGAGGGCCGCAAGGTCGAGGGAGTCCAGCCCGAGCCAAGGCAGCGGCGCATTGCCGCAGGCCGCTTCAAGGTCATCGGCAGCCAGTTCATCCAGCAGCCCCAGTGCCTCGCCCAGGTGTTCGGCGCTGCGCGCCAGGTTGCCTTCGGCCTGTGGCCAGCGCTCATGCAGCAGTGGGAAGACTTTGCCACGCAGGAAGTTGCGGGCGAAAGCGGTGTCGGCGTTGGACGGATCCTCGACCCACACCAGCCCATGGCTGATGGCGTAGGTGTGCAATTGCTGGCGCGACAGTTTCAGCAGCGGCCGCACCAGGCTGCCCTGCCCCAGCGCCCTGGCAACGGGCATCGCCGTCAGCCCACGCAGGCCGGCGCCGCGCAGCAGACGAAACAGCAGGGTCTCGGCCTGGTCGTCGCGGTGCTGGCCGGTGAACATTACCGCGCCTGGGGCAAGCAGCTTTTCGAACGCGGTGTAACGGGCATTGCGGGCAGTCTGCTCAAGACTGGCACCCGGGGCTGCCTGAACATGAATAACGTCGAGTTCGATGCCCAGGGCATCACAGACGGTCTTGCAGTGGGCTGGCCATGCATCGGCGGCAACTTGCAGACCATGATGCACATGGACGGCACGCAGCGGCGGCGCGGGGTAGTTGCGGGCGTAGTCGGCCAGCAGGTGCAGGAGGACGGTGGAGTCGAGGCCGCCGGAGAAGGCGATGTACCAGGCGGGGGCTGAAAGCCAGGGGGTGAGGTTGAGCATCAGGGCCTCACAGGGCTCGGGGTTGCCGGGTGCGCTATGCGCCCCTTCGCGGGCAAGCCCGCTCCCACATTGACGGCGCAACCCTCAATAGCAGCGCTGTACCTGTGGGAGCGGGCTTGCCCGCGAAGGGGCGCAGAGCGGCCCCGTACCGATCAGAGACCGTAGCTCATCAGGCGATCGTAACGGCGCTTGAGCAGCGCGTCGTTGTCGAGCTTGCCGAGCATGTCCAGCTGTTCGATCAGGTCGGCGCGGATGCTCGCGGACATCTTGGCCGGGTCACGGTGGGCGCCGCCCAGCGGCTCCTGGATGACCTTGTCGACGATGTTCAGGCTCTTCAGGCGCTCGGCGGTGATGCCCATGGCCTCGGCGGCGTCGGCGGCCTTGTCGGCGGTCTTCCACAGGATCGAGGCGCAGCCTTCGGGCGAGATCACCGAGTAGGTGGAGTACTGCAGCATGTTCAGCTGGTCGCACACACCGATGGCCAGTGCGCCGCCGGAACCACCCTCACCAATTACGGTGGCGATGATCGGGGTCTTCAGGCGCGCCATGACGCGCAGGTTCCAGGCGATGGCTTCGCTCTGGTTGCGCTCCTCGGCGTCGATGCCAGGGTAGGCACCTGGGGTATCGATGAAGGTCAGGATCGGCATCTTGAAGCGCTCGGCCATTTCCATCAGGCGGCAAGCCTTGCGGTAGCCTTCAGGTCGCGGCATGCCGAAGTTGCGGCGTACTTTCTCGCGCACTTCGCGGCCTTTCTGGTGGCCGATGACCATCACCGGCTTGTCGTTCAGACGTGCGGTGCCACCGACGATCGCGGCGTCGTCGGCGAAGTGACGGTCGCCGTGCAGCTCTTCGAACTCGGTGAAGATGTGGTCGATGTAGTCGAGGGTGTACGGGCGGCGTGGGTGACGCGCCATGCGGGCGATCTGCCAGCTGGTCAGGTTGCCGAAGATGCTCTCGGTCAGGGTGCTGCTCTTGTCCTGCAGACGGGCAATTTCATCGCTGATGTTCAGCGAGTTGTCGTTGCCCACCAGGCGCAGCTCTTCGATCTTGGCTTGCAGGTCGGCAATCGGCTGTTCGAAATCGAGGAAATTCGGGTTCATAGGCTTCCGTCTTGGGTCTACGGCCAGGCGGCCGGCCGGTTGATCCGTGTGGCGCCCTACCTTAAGGGATCAGGCGCATGAAGGTCGAGATTAAAATACGTCGTTTCAACGGTATTGCAGGAAGACGTTCTCACGCCCGAACTGGTCACGCAGCGCCTGAATCAGGCCATCGGCCGGGTCGATGCACCACTGGTCGCCGAATTGCAGCATCGCTTTTGCGTCGCTGCCGGTGTACTCGAGGGTGATCGGGCAGCCACCGCGGTGTCGGGTGATCAGCTCACCCAGCCAGTTCAGGCGGTCGCCCTTGAGCGCATCGTGGGCGATCTTCAAGCGCAGGCTCTCGGCCAGCTTGGTCCGCGCATCCTCCATGGTCATCACCGTCTTGACCCGCAGGCGCAGGCCGCCGGAGAAGTCATCGTTGCTCACCTCCCCTTCCACCACCACCATGGCGTCGGTCTGCAGCAGGGCCTGGGCGGCCATGAAGGCGTCGGCGAACAGCGAGGCCTCAATGCGCCCGGAACGGTCGTCGAGGGTGACGAAGCCCATCTTGTCGCCCTTCTTGTTCTTCATCACCCGCAGGGCAATGATCATGCCGGCGATGGTCTGGGTGTCGCGCGCCGGCTTGAGGTCGACGATGCGCTGACGGGCGAAGCGGCGGATCTCGGTCTCGTACTCGTCGATCGGGTGGCCGGTGAGGTACAGGCCGAGGGTATCCTTTTCGCCCTTGAGGCGCTCTTTGAGCGTCAGTTCGCGCACCTTGCGGTGGTTGGCGTAGACATCCGCATCGGCGGCGTCGAACATCCCGCCGAACAAGTCGACGTGACCACTGTCGGCGGTATGCGCGGCCTGCTCGGCGGCCTTGACGGCCTCGCCCAGCGCTGACAGCAAGGTGGCGCGGTTGCGGTCGATGTTGGCCTGGTAGGCCTTGATCTCGTCATGGAAGTGCGGGCCCAGGCGGTCCAGCGCACCACTGCGGATCAGCGCATCGAGAGTGCGTTTGTTGACCCGTTTGAGGTCGATGCGCGCGCAGAAGTCGAACAGGTCCTTGAACGGGCCGCCTTGCGCGCGGGCCTCGACGATCGCCTCCACCGGCCCCTCGCCCACGCCCTTGATCGCACCCAGGCCGTAGACGATGCGCCCGTCGTTGTTGACGGTGAACTTGAAGTCGGAAAAGTTCACGTCCGGTGCGTCGAGGCGCAGCTTCATGCTGCGCACTTCCTCGACCAGCACCACCACCTTGTCGGTGTTGTGCATGTCCGCCGACAGTACCGCGGCCATGAACGGCGCCGGGTAGTGGGTTTTCAACCAAGCGGTCTGGTAGGACACCAGGCCATAGGCGGCGGAGTGGGATTTGTTGAAGCCGTAGCCGGCGAATTTTTCTACCAGGTCGAAGATGTTACCGGCCAGGTCCGCATCGATGTTGTTGCCAACGCAACCCTCGATGAAACCACCGCGCTGCTTGGCCATCTCCTCGGGCTTTTTCTTACCCATGGCTCGACGCAGCATGTCGGCGCCACCCAGGGTGTAGCCGGCCATCACCTGGGCGATCTGCATCACCTGCTCTTGATACAGGATGATGCCGTAGGTCGGTGCCAGTACCGGCTTGAGGCCTTCGTACTGGTAGTCGGCGTGCGGATAGGCCAGCTCGGCGCGGCCGTGCTTGCGGTTGATGAAGTCATCCACCATGCCCGACTGCAGCGGGCCCGGACGGAACAACGCCACCAGTGCGATCAGGTCTTCCAGGCAGTCGGGCTTGAGTTTCTTGATCAGCTCCTTCATGCCGCGGGATTCGAGCTGGAACACCGCGGTGGTCTCGGCCTTCTGCAGTAGCTCGTAGGTCTTGCGGTCATCCAGTGGGATGAAGTCAATGTTGACGTCGGGCAGGTCTTTCTTTTTCTGCTCGCGATTGATGATTTCCATCGCCCACTTGATGATGGTCAGGGTACGCAGGCCGAGGAAGTCGAACTTCACCAGGCCCGCAGCCTCGACGTCGTCCTTGTCGAACTGGGTCACCAGGCCGCCGCCCTCTTCATCACAGGCGATCGGCGAGAAGTCAGTGAGCTTGGTCGGCGCGATCACCACGCCACCGGCGTGCTTGCCGGTACCGCGGGTAACGCCCTCGAGCTTGAGGGCCATGTCCCAGATTTCTCGGCCATCCTCGTCGCTCTTGAGGAAGTCGCGCAGGATTTCTTCCTGCTCGTAGGCCTTCTCCAGGGTCATGCCCACTTCGAAGGGGATCATCTTCGACAGGCGGTCGGCCAGGCCGTAGGACTTGCCCTGTACCCGCGCCACGTCGCGCACCACCGCCTTGGCGGCCATGGTACCGAAGGTGATGATCTGGCTGACCGCGTTACGCCCGTAAGCCTCGGCCACATAGTCGATTACCCGGTCGCGGCCATCCATGCAGAAGTCGACGTCGAAGTCGGGCATGGAAATACGTTCAGGGTTTAGGAAACGTTCGAACAGCAGGTCGTAGGCCAGCGGGTCGAGGTCGGTGATCTTCAGCACATAGGCCACCAGCGAGCCGGCACCCGAACCACGGCCCGGGCCCACCGGCACGTCGTTGTTCTTGGCCCACTTGATGAAGTCCATAACGATCAGGAAGTAACCGGGGAAGCCCATCTGAATGATGATGTCCAGCTCGAACTTCAGACGATCGAGATAGACCTGGCGCTTTTCTTCGTAGTTGGGCGTGGTGTCTTTCGGCCACAGCACCGCCAGGCGCTCTTCCAGGCCTTCGTGGGAAACATGGCGCAGGTAGTCGTCGATGCCCATGCCATTGGGCGTGGGGAAGTCGGGGAGGAAGTACTTGCCCAGCTGCACGGTGATGTTGCAGCGCTTGGCGATTTCCACGGTGTTGGCGATGGCGTCCGGCAGGTCGCTGAACAGCTCGGCCATCTCTTCGGCGGACTTGAGGTACTGCTGGTCGCTGTAGCCACGCGGGCGACGCGGATCGTCGAGGGTCCAGCCCTCACCGATGCACACGCGGGTCTCGTGGGCGTCGAAGTCCGACTGCTTGACGAAGCGCACGTCGTTGGTCGCCACCAGCGGAGCACCGAGCTTGTCAGCCAAGGCCACGGCGGCGTGCACGTATTCTTCGTCACCGGCGCGGTTGGTGCGCTGCACTTCGACGTAGAAGCGCTCGGGGAACATCCCCATCCACTCGCCGAGCAAGGCCTGAGCGTCGTCCTGACGACCGTTCATCAGGGCCATGCCGATATCGCCTTCCTTGCCCGCCGACAGGGCGATCAGCCCCTCGCTGGCGGGGGCGATCCAGTCGCGCTGGATGATCACCAGGCCGTTGCGCTGGCCGTCGGTCCAGCCGCGCGAGATCAGCTCGGTGAGGTTGCGATAACCCTTGGCGTTCATGGCCAGGAAGCAGATGCGCGACAGCGGCGCGTCCGGATCATCGCCGGCCAGCCACAGGTCGGCGCCGCAGATCGGCTTGATGCCGGCGCCCATGGCGGTCTTGTAGAACTTCACCAGCGAGCACATGTTGCTCTGGTCGGTGATCGCCACCGCCGGCATGTTCATCCCGGCCAAGGCCTTGGCCAGCGGCTTGATCCGCACCAGGCCGTCGACCAGGGAGAATTCGGAGTGCACGCGTAGGTGAACGAAGGAGACCGACATGGAGGATCCTGTAGCAGTGCTGAACGACAAGGGCGGGATTGTAGCGTAAATGGCGGAGGGTGTTTGAGCGCATCGCGGGGCAAGCCCGCTCCCACGCTTTACCAGCGAGCGTGGGAGCGGGCTTGCCCCGCGATGGGCATCAATACGATCAGATCAACGAGCTGGAGAACCCCTCACGGGCCTCCCAAGCCGCCCTCACCGGCGCGAACGAGCGTCGATGGATCGGCGTCGGCCCCAGCCGCGCCAAGGCTTCCAGGTGCACTGGGGTTGGGTACCCCTTGTGCCCGCCAATTCCATACCCCGGGTAGATCAGCTCGAAGGCGCTCATTTCGCGATCGCGAGTAACCTTGGCCAGGATCGACGCGGCGGCGATGGCCGGCACCTGGGAATCACCCTTGACCACTGGTGCCGCCGGCACCGCGAGCTTGGGGCAGCGGTTGCCGTCGATCAGCGCCAGTTTCGGCGTGACGTGCAACCCTTCCACGGCACGCTGCATGGCCAGCATGGTGGCCTGAAGAATGTTCAGGCGGTCGATCTCTTCCACCTCGGCACGGGCGATGCAGAAGCTCAGCGCCTTCTCACAGATCTCGTCGAACAGCGCTTCGCGTTTGGCTTCGGTGAGTTTCTTCGAGTCGTTCAGGCCAAGGATCGGGCGGTTCGGGTCGAGAATCACCGCGGCGGTGACCACCGCGCCGCACAGCGGGCCACGGCCCACTTCATCGACCCCGGCCACCAGGTCCTCGACCAGGTTGAAATCCAGTCCCATCTGCATGTCAGCGGTCCTTCAACAGGGCCAGCACCGCGTCAGCCGCCTGGTTGGAGGCATCGCGGCGCAGGGTTCGGTGGATCTGGTCAAAGCTGTCGGTCTGTTGCGAACCGTCCTGTACCAGCGGCGCCACGGTCTGGGCCAGGGCCTCGCTGGTGGCGGCGTCCTGCAACAGCTCGGGCACCAGCAGGCGCTGGGCCAGCAGGTTGGGCAATGACACGTAGGGGCTCTTGACCATGCGCTTGAGGATCCAGTACGTCAGCGGCGCGAGGCGGTAGGCCACCACCATCGGGCGCTTGTACAGCATCGCCTCGAGGGTGGCGGTACCGGAGGCGATCAGCACCGCATCGCAGGCCGCCAGGGCCTGGTGCGACTGGCCGTCGAGCAGGGTCAGCGGCAGCTCGCGCCCGGCGAGCATCTGCTCGACCTGGGCGCGACGCGCGGCGTTGGCGCAGGGCAGCACGAAGCGCACCCCAGGCACCAGCTCACGCAGGCGCTGGGCGGCGTCGAGAAACAACGCCCCCAGGCGCCCCACTTCGCCGCCACGGCTGCCAGGCATCAGCGCGACCACCGGCCCGTCAGCCAGCCCCAGCTCGGCACGCGCCGCTGCGCGGTCGGCCTCGAGGGGAATGGTGTCCGCCAGCGGGTGCCCAACGAAACGCACCGGCACGCCCTGCTCTTCATAGAAGCGCGCCTCGAAAGGCAGCAGGGTCAGCATCAGGTCGCAGCCTTCGCGGATCTTGAGCACCCGCTTCTGCCGCCAGGCCCAGACCGACGGGCTGACGTAATGCACGGTCTTGATTCCGGCCTGACGCAGCTTGAGTTCGATGTTGAGGGTGAAATCGGGCGCGTCGATGCCGATGAACACGTCAGGCTTTTCGCCGATCAGTGTCTCGATCAACAGCTTGCGCCGCTTGAGCAGCTCGCGCAGGCGCCCCAGCACTTCCACCAGGCCCATGACCGCCAGGCGCTCCATGGGGAAGTAGGAGGTCATGCCTTCGGCTTCCATCAACGGCCCGCCCACACCGATGAAGCGCACATCGGGATGGCGCGCCTTGATGGCGCGCATCAGGCCGGAACCGAGGATGTCGCCGCTGGCCTCGCCCGCGACCAGTGCAACACAGAGCTGAGCCATGTCAGCGAGTGATGCCGCGGGCGGAATCGATGATCGACTGGCGGAACAGGTCGACTTCGGGGAACTGGCTTACCAGCTCATCCAGCTCCTTGATCGCCTCTTCGACGGTCAGGCCCTGGCGATAGACGATCTTGTAGGCGCGGCGCAGCGCATGCAGCACCTCGTCGCTGAAACCACGACGGCGCAGGCCTTCGAAGTTCATGCTGCGGGCTTCGGCGGGGCTGCCGAACACCGTAACGTAGGCCGGTACGTCCTTGCCGATCGCCGTGCCCATGCCTGAGAAGGCGTGGGCGCCGATGTGGCAGTACTGGTGCACCAGGGTGTAGCCGGAAAGAATGGCGTAGTCGCCGACATGCACATGGCCGGCCAACGCGGTGTTGTTGACCAGGATGCAGTGGTTGCCGATCACGCTGTCGTGGCCGATGTGGGCATAGGCCATGATCAGGTTGTGGTCGCCCAGCGTGGTTTCCGAGCGATCCTGCACGGTGCCGCGGTGAATGGTGACACCCTCGCGGATCACGTTATGGTCACCAATCACCAGGCGCGTCGCTTCACCCTTGTACTTGAGGTCAGGGGTGTCTTCACCGATGGAGCTGAACTGGTAGATGCGGTTGTGTTTGCCGATGCGGGTCGGCCCCTTGAGCACCACGTGTGGACCAATGACGGTGCCCTCCCCGATTTCCACATCGGGGCCTACGATCGACCAGGGACCGACCTCGACACCTGCGGCCAGCTTGGCCGAAGGGTCGATGATCGCCCGAGGGTCAATCGAATTCATAGGGAGCGTTCCGCGCAGGTGATCTCGGCCGAGCAGACGGGCTTGCCGTCAACCAGGGCGCGGCATTCGAACTTCCAGATCATGCTCTTGCGGCTGAGGAACTTGGCTTCCAGGACCAGCTGATCGCCTGGCAGCACCGGCTGACGGAAGCGCAGCTTGTCGGAGCCGACGAAGTAGTAGAGGGTGCCGTCCGCCGGCTTGGCGTCGAGCATCTTGAAGCCGAGAATCCCGGCCGCCTGGGCCATTGCCTCGATGATCAGCACGCCGGGCATGATCGGATGCGCCGGGAAGTGGCCGTTGAAGAACGGCTCGTTGATGCTGACATTCTTGTAGGCACGAATGCTCTGGGCCTCGAAATCCAGGTCCGTAACGCGGTCCACCAGCAGGAACGGGTAACGGTGAGGCAGGTATTCGCGAATCTCGTTGATGTCCATCATTTCGGGGGGAAGCCTGTAATAAGAATAGGGAGCGCAGGTGCTGACCACACGCTCCTTTTGCAGATCCAAAGAGGAGCCGGCTGGCGACTGTTCACTCTGGCTCAGGAAATGGTATCAGCCTTCTGATGTCGGCTGGCCACCTGAGGTCACGGTATCGACACGTTTCTCCAGTTGCCCGAGACGTTTCGACATCTCGTCCAGCTGGCGGATACGCGCGGCGCTCTTGCGCCATTCGGCCAGCGGTTGCATGGCCGTGCCGGAAGAATAGCCGCCCGGCTCGGTGATCGAGCGAGTGACCATGGTCATGCCGGAAACGAATACGTTGTCGCACACATCGATGTGCCCGACCATGCCGACGCCACCAGCGATCATGCAGTGCTTGCCGATCTTGGTGCTGCCGGAAATGCCGACGCAGGCCGCCATCGCCGTGTGGTCACCGACCTGCACGTTGTGGGCGATCTGGATCTGGTTGTCGAGTTTGACGCCATTGCCGATACGCGTGTCGGACAGCGCGCCACGGTCGACGGCGGTGTTGACGCCGATTTCCACGTCGTCGCCGAGCGTCACGCCACCAATCTGGGCGATCTTCTGCCACACGCCCTTTTCGTTGGCGAAGCCGAAGCCTTCGCCACCGATGACCGCGCCGGACTGGATAACCACGCGCTTGCCGACGGTCACGTCGTGGTACAGCGTGACGCGCGGCGCCAGCCAGCCACCTTCGCCAATGACGCAACGAGCGCCGATGAAGCAATGGGCGCCGACCGTCACGTTCGCACCGATGCGCGCACCCTGCTCGATCACCGCGAACGGGCCGATGCTGGCACTGGCATCCACCTGGGCGTCCTCATGTACCACGGCGCTGGGATGAATACCCGCCACAGCCTTTGGTTTGGGGTCGAACAGGTGTGAAATGCGTGCGTAGGCGATATACGGGTCGGCCACGATCAGCGCGTTGCCGGCAAAGCCTTCGGCGTCCTCGGCCTTGAGCAGCACCGCGCTGGCGCCACTGGCGTCCAGGAACTTGCGGTACTGCTTGTTGGCGAGGAAGCTCAGCTGCCCCGGCCCGGCCTCCTGCAAGGTGGCCAGCCCGGTGATCGGCAGCGCCTCGGGGCCTTTGAGTTGCGCCCCGAGGGCTTCGGCCAGCTGGCCGAGCGTCATGGTCAGGGTCATATCAACGGGCTTGGTTCATGCGCTCGATGACCTGGCGGGTGATGTCGTACTGTGGTTTGACATCGATGACCGCGCCACGCTCGAGCACCAGGTCGAAGCCGCCCTTCTTGATCACTTCCTCGACAGCGCCATCCAGTTTTGGTTTGAGCTGCTTGAGCATGTCACGGTCGGCAACGGCCTTGGCTTCGTTCAGTTCCTTAGACTGGAACTGGAAGTCACGGGCTTTTTGCTTGAATTCAAGCTCCAGGCGCTCGCGCTCTGGTTGAGGCATCTTGTCGCCACCCTTGATCAGGCGGTCCTGGATGCCCTTGGCGCTGCTTTCCAGGCCCTTGAGCTTGGTCAGTTGCGGACCGAACTTCTTCTCGGCGTCGACAGCGTACTTCTTCGCGGCGTCGGATTCGAGCAGGGCCATCTGATAGTTCAGCACGGCAACCTTCATTTCGGCGAAAGCCGGGGTGGCGACCAGCGCCGCGGCCACGAAGGCCAGTTGGGTCAACTTACGCACGATGCACTCCTGGAAAATCCGTTGTCGTTATGCAAGGGCCGACCTCAGAAGGTCTGGCCCAGAGAGAATTGGAACACTTGCGTATCGGCGTCGTCCGGCTTCTTGATCGGCATCGCCAAACTGAAGCTCAACGGGCCCAAGGCGGTGATCCAGGTCACGCCCAGACCGACCGAGCTGGCCATGTCCGAGAAGCCGACCTTCGCGCAATCAGGCTTGCTACCGCAGTTGGTGTCGAACACGTTACCCACGTCCCAGAACACGGAGGTGCGCAGCGAGCGCTGATCCTTGACGAACGGCAGTGGGAACAGCAGTTCCACACCACCCTGGACCAGCACGTTGCCACCGAACGGCAGCGGATCCTGGTCCGGGTCGGCGATGGTGCCTTGGTTACCGGTCACAGCCGCACCGCGGCTTGGCGTACTACGTGGGCCGAGGCTGCTGTCCTTGAAGCCACGGACCGAGTTGAAACCACCGGCGTAGTAGTTCTCGTAGAACGGCAGGCCCGAAGTGCTGCCGTAGCCATCACCATAGCCCAGCTCGGTGTGCAGGCGCAGGGTGTAGTCGTTGTTGATTGGCTTGAACAGCTGGCCGCGGTAGTCGAGTTTGTAGAACGACAGGTCGCTGCCCGGCACGGTGGTTTCCAGGGTCAGGCTTTGCGAGTGGCCACGGGTTGCCAGAACACCTTTGTTCAGGGTCGATTCGGACCAGCCGATCGAGGCCTTGAAGTTCAGGAAGCTATCACCCTCGTCCTGAATGAACTTGAAAATCTCATCGACGGTGTAACGCCCAGTCTTGAGCTTGTCCTGCTGCACGGTCAGGCCGTAGGTCAGGCGCGAAGTCTCGCTGATCGGGTAGCCGAGGCTGACGCCGGCACCGAGGCTGTCGACCGCATAGCTGGCCACATCGACATCGAGGTCGTCGTAGTCGGTGCTGCGGTAGAAGGCGTTGTAGCCCAGGCTGACGCCGTCGGCGGTGAAGTAGGGGTCGACGAAGCCGAAGTTGTAGCGGGTCTGGTATTCCGAACGGGTCAGGCCGATGGACACCTTGTTACCGGTACCCAGGAAGTTGGTCTGGCTGATCGAACCACCCAGAATGAGGCCGGCGCTCTGGGCGAAACCGACGCTGGCGGTGATCGAGCCGGAAGCCTGCTCCTCGACGCTGTAGTTGACGTCGACCTGGTCGTCGGTGCCCGGCACCGGCGGGGTCTCGACGTTGACTTCCTTGAAGAAGCCCAGGCGCTCGAGACGGGTTTTCGACTGGTCGATCAGATAGGTCGACGCCCAGCCGCCTTCCATCTGGCGCATCTCGCGGCGCAGCACTTCGTCTTCGGTCTTGGTGTTGCCGCGGTAGTTGATGCGGTTGACGTAGGCACGCTTGCCCGGATCGACGACGAACATGATGTCGACGGTGTGATCCTGGTCATTTGGTTGTGGCACGCCGTTGACGTTGGCGAAGGTGTAGCCTTCGTTACCCAGGCGGCGAGTGATCAGGTCGGAGCTGGTGGTCATCACCTTGCGCGAAAACACCTGGCCTGGCTGCACCAGCAGCAGCGACTTGACCTGGTCTTCCGGGACTTTCAAATCGCCGGAGAGCTTCACGTCGCGGACGGTGTACTTCTCGCCTTCATTGATGTTGACGGTGATGTAGACGTGCTTCTTGTCCGGGGTGATCGACACCTGGGTGGACGCGATGTCCATGTTGATGTAGCCGCGGTCCAGGTAGTAGGAGCGCAGGCGCTCGAGGTCACCGGACAGTTTTTCACGGGCGTACTTGTCATCGTTCTTGAAGAATGACAGCCAGTTGGTGGTCTTCAGCTCGAACAGCTGGCCCAGCTCTTCATCGTCGAAGACCGTGTTGCCCACCACGTTGATGTGCTGGATCGCCGCCACGGTGCCTTCGTTGATCTTGATCTTCAGGCCGACACGGTTGCGCGGCTGCGGCACGACTTCGGCGTCGACTTCGGCCGAATAGCGGCCCTGGGCAACGTACTGGCGCTGCAGCTCGTTACGCACGCCTTCGAGCGTCGCACGCTGGAAGATCTCGCCTTCGGCGAGGCCCGACTGCTTCAGGCCTTTCATCAGGTCTTCGGTGCTGATCGCCTTGTTGCCTTCGATCTCGATACTGGAAACCGACGGGCGCTCGACCACATTGATGATCAGCACGTTGCCATCGCGGTTCAGCTGGATGTCCTGGAAGAAACCGGTCTTGAACAGCGAGCGAGTGGAGTCGACCAGGCGGCGGTCGTCGACCTGATCGCCGACGTTCAGCGGCAAGGCGCCGAACACGCTGCCGGCGGAAACCCGCTGCAGGCCGTTGACACGAATATCGGAGATAGTGAAGGACTCGGCGTGAACTTCAGCGATCATCAGTGCGGAGAGGACCGCAGTTAGCAGCAGACGTTTCATGAAGTCCTTTTATTCCAACTGGCAATAAACAACCCGCCGCGATGAGGCGGCAGGTTTTTCGCGATTGAGCGAAGCTTTTATAGTCGACCCAGATCGTTGATCAGGGCGAGCAACATCACCCCGACGACCAAACTGATACCGATCTGGACCCCCCAACCTTGCACCCGATCCGAAAGCGGGCGACCGCGCGCCCATTCGATCAGGTAGAACAGCAAATGCCCCCCATCCAGTACCGGGATGGGCAGCAAATTCAGAACCCCCAGGCTTATGCTCAGGTAGGCCAGGAAATTCAGGAAATCCCCAATGCCCGACTGGGCTGAAGCGCCCGCCACTTTAGCAATGGTTATCGGTCCGCTCAAGTTTTTTACCGAGAGCTCTCCGAACAGCATTTTCTTCAGCGATTCAAGGGTCAGGACGCTCATGCTCCAGGTTCGCGAGAGCCCCTCCCCCACGGCCTCCAGCGGCCCATAGCTGACCTGGCGCAGCATTTGCGCCGGCCACTCGGTGGCCTTCACGCCAGCACCGAGATAACCGCCGGACGCCTGGCCTTCACCTTTGCGCGCAAGCGTGACCGGCACCTCGAGCTGTGCACCATCACGCTCGATGCGCAGCGTCACCTTACGCTCAGGGCGGGCCCGCACCGCATCGACCACCTGTTGCCAGTCGGCCAAGGCCACGCCATCGAGCGCCAGCAGCTTGTCGCCCGCCTGTAGCCCGGCGGCCGCGGCCGGCCCCTTCGCGTCGATCTCGGCCAGTACCGGCACGACTGCCGGACGCCACGGGCGCAGCCCCAGCGACTGGATCGGGTCGGGCTCATCGACGCCCTTGAGCCAGTGGCTCAGTTGGATATCGCGCTGCTGCGGGGCCGTCGCGCCTTCATCGAGCACGCCTACGCGCAAGGTGCCGCTCTCGCCAAGGCGGCGTACCAGTTGCAGGTTGACCGCCGACCAGCCATTGGTCGGCTCACCATCGATGGAGACAATCTCCTGGCCAACGTTCAGGCCGGCGACTGCCGCCAGGCTGCCGGGCTCGATCGCGCCGATCACTGGCCGCACCTGCTGCGAGCCAAGCATGGCGACCACCCAGAAGAACAGGATGGCGAGCAGGAAGTTGGCGACCGGGCCGGCGGCGACGATGGCGATGCGCTGGCGCACCGACTTGCGATTGAACGACTGCTCGATCAGCGCCGGCGGCACCTCGCCCTCGCGCTCGTCGAGCATCTTGACGTAGCCACCCAACGGAATGGCGGCAACCACGAACTCGGTACCCTGGCGATCATGCCAGCGCAGCAACGGCGTACCGAAGCCCACCGAGAAGCGCAGGACCTTGACCCCGCAGCGCCGCGCCACCCAGAAGTGGCCGAATTCGTGGAAAGTGACGAGCACGCCCAATGCCACCAGGGTGCCGACAATCATGTAGAGCGCACTCATGTCCAATACTCCGGATGAGGTTCAGTGCAGCCGCCGTTACCGCTCAGCGGCCATGGCGCCTTAGCCACTCGCGGGACAGTTCCCGGGCCCGCTGGTCGGCGGCGAACACCGCGTCGAGCGAGGCAAGTGGCACCACGGGCTCCTGGTCAAGCACCTGTTCGATCATACCCGCGATCTCCGGGAAGCGGATACGCCGTGCCAGGAACGCGTCTACCGCGATCTCATTGGCGGCATTGAGCACCGCAGGCGCACTGTTGCCCGCCTCGGCAGCCTGACGCGCCAAGCGCAGGCATGGGAAGCGCTGTTCGTCGGGGGCCTGGAAATCCAGACGCGCGATGGCGAACAGGTCCAGCGGCGCCACACCGGAATCGATACGCTCCGGCCAGGCCAAGGCATTGGCGATCGGCGTGCGCATGTCGGGGTTGCCCAGCTGCGCAAGCACCGAACCGTCGACATAGTCGACCAGCGAATGAATGACACTCTGCGGATGCACCACCACTTCGACCAACGACGGTTTCGCATCGAACAACCAGCAGGCCTCGATCAGTTCCAGCCCCTTGTTCATCATGCTCGCCGAGTCGACCGAGATCTTGCGCCCCATCGACCAATTGGGGTGGGCGCAGGCCTGCTCGGGCGTGACATCCGCGAGCGCGGCCGCCGGGGTTTCCCGGAACGGCCCACCGGAGGCGGTGAGCAGGATGCGGCGCACGCCCACCGCGTTCAGGCCACGGGCATAGTCGCCGGGCATGCACTGGAAGATGGCGTTGTGTTCACTGTCGATCGGCAACAGCACCGAGCCACTGCGGCGCACAGCCTCCATGAACAGCGCCCCGGACATCACCAGGGCCTCCTTGTTGGCCAGCAGCACTTTCTTGCCGGCCTCGACCGCCGCCAGCGTCGGGCGCAGGCCCGCAGCGCCGACGATGGCCGCCATCACCGCATCCACTTCGGTGGCGGACGCGACCTGGCACAGCCCCGCCTCGCCCTCGAGCACTTCGGTGTTGCAGCCGCTGGACGCCAAGCCATCACGCAGTCGTGTGGCCGCCTCGGTGGAGGGCACCACGGCGAAGCTCGGACGATGCCGCAGGCACAGGGCCAGCAGCTCGTCGATGCGCGAATAGCCGCTCAGGGCGAACACCTGGTAGCGGTCAGGATGTCGAGCGATCACATCCAGCGTACTGAGACCGATAGAACCGGTGGCGCCCAGGACCGTAATGCGTTGCGGCCTCGTCACATCACACCCCACTCGGCAGCCCACAGCAGCACGGCGAACATCGGAATGGCTGCGGTCAGGCTGTCGATGCGATCGAGCACGCCACCATGACCGGGCAGCAGGTTGCTGCTGTCCTTGATACCCTCACGGCGCTTGAACATGCTCTCGGTCAGGTCACCGACCACCGAGGACATGACCACCACCACCGCTCCGAGCAAGCCGAGCAGCAGCTGGCCGATGCTCCAGTCGCGGTACAGGGCAACGGCGAGGGTGATCAGCAGGCTGACCGCCATGCCGCCATACACACCCTCCCAGCTCTTGCCCGGGCTGACCTGCGGCGCCAGCTTGCGCTTGCCGAAGGCACGCCCCGAGAAATAGGCGCCGATATCGGCGGCCCAGACCAGCACCATGACCGCCAGGATCAGCCAGTTACCTTGCGGCCAGTGCTTGAGCAACACCAAGCCCTGCCAGGCTGGCAGCAGCACCAGCAGGCCGATCAGCAGGCGGCAGGCGGCGCTGGCCCACAGCTCGTTGCTGCGTGGATAGGTGAGCACCAGCCAGGTGGCCAGCGCCCACCAGATCACCGAGGCACCCAGCACCCAGGGCGCAAGATCCGGCATCAAGTGGAGCAGCATCAACGCGCCGGCGACCACCGCGGCATAGGCAATGCGCAGTGGCTGGGCCATCAGCCCGGCCAGGCGTGCCCACTCCCAAGCCCCCAGGGTGACCACGAAGCCGATGAACAGGGCGAAATCCCCGCCGTTGAGCAGGAAGAAACCACCCAGCGCGATCGGCAACAGGATCAGCGCGGTAATGATGCGTTGTTTAAGCATTAAGCACGGGCTCCGGCTTCGACCTGCTCGCTGGTCTTACCGAAGCGGCGCTGGCGCGAAGCGAAATCGGCCAGCGCGCTGCGCATGGCCTCGTGTTTGAAGTCCGGCCAGAACAGGTCGGAGAAGTACAGCTCGGCATAGGCCAGCTGCCATAGCAGGAAGTTGCTGATGCGGTGCTCGCCACCGGTGCGGATGCACAGGTCGGGCAGCGGCAGGTCACCGGTGGCAAGGCAGGTCTGCAATAGATCCGGGGTGATATCGTCCGGACGCAGATGCCCGGCCTGGACTTCCCGCGCCAGGCGTTGGGCAGCCTGGGCGATATCCCACTGGCCGCCGTAGTTGGCGGCGATCTGCAGGATGAACCGATTGCTGCCCGCCGTGGCCGCCTCGGCTTCGCGCATCGCCGCCTGCAATTCAGGGTGGAAGCGCGAGCGGTCACCGATGATGCGCAGGCTGATGTTGTTGTCGTTGAGGCGCTTGGCCTCGCGGCGCAATGCCGAGAAGAACAACTCCATCAACGCACCGACCTCTTCGGCCGGGCGCTGCCAGTTCTCGCTGGAGAAGGCGAACAGGGTCAGCACCTCGACCCCGGACTCGGCGCAGACTTCGATGACCGCACGCACGGCATCGACGCCCGCCTTGTGCCCGGCTACGCCGGGCAGCAGGCGCTTCTTCGCCCAGCGATTGTTGCCATCCATGATGATCGCGACGTGACGCGGCACCGATGACGGTGCCGCCAGCTTGGTCTTTTCCATTAAAAAACCTCGGCCTTAGACGGCCAACAGGTCCTTTTCCTTGGCTTTGAAGGCAGCGTCGATTTCAGCGACGAACTTGTCGGTCAGCTTCTGGATCTCGTCAGCCGCGCGACGTTCTTCGTCTTCGCTGATTTCCTTGTCCTTGGTCAGCTTCTTCAGGTCGGCAAGCGCGTCACGACGTACGTTGCGCACGGCCACCTTGGCGTCTTCGGCCACGCCGCTGGCCTGCTTGGTGTAGCCCTTGCGGGTTTCCTCGGTCAGGGCCGGCATCGGCACGCGAATGGTGGTGCCGGCGCTGGACGGGTTCAGGCCCAGGTCGGAGGTCAGGATGGCCTTCTCGATGGCGGCGCTGAGGTTCTTGTCGTGAGCGACGATTTTCAGTGTACGGGCATCTTCGACGGTGATCGCGGCCACCTGGTTCAGCGGCATGTCGCTACCCCAGGCCGGCACCTTGACGCTGTCCAGGATGCTCGGGTGGGCACGGCCGGTGCGGATGGCGGCCAGGTTGCGGCCAAGGGCCTCGATGGACTTGCCCATGCGGTCCTGGGCATCTTTCTTGATGTCGTTGATCATTTCTGAACTTCCTCGATCAGGGTTCCTTCAGCGCCACCATGCACGATATTCAGCAGGGCGCCGGGCTTGTTCATGTTGAAGACGCGCAGCGGCATCTTGTGGTCGCGGCACAGGCAAATTGCCGTCAGGTCCATTACCCCCAGCTTGCGATCCAGCACTTCATCGTAGGTCAGATGATCGAACTTCTCGGCATGCGGGTCTTTGAATGGGTCTGCAGTGTATACACCATCGACCTTGGTTGCTTTCAAAACTACGTCGGCATCGATTTCGATGGCACGCAGGCAAGCGGCGGAGTCGGTGGTGAAGAACGGGTTGCCGGTACCGGCAGCGAAGATCACGACTTCTTTCGAATTCAGGTGGCGCATGGCCTTGCGGCGATCGTAGTGATCGGTCACACCAACCATGGAGATGGCCGACATGACGATGGCGGTGATGTTCGCGCGCTCCAGCGCATCGCGCATGGCCAGGCCGTTCATCACGGTCGCCAGCATGCCCATGTGGTCACCGGTGACCCGATCCATGCCGGCTGCACTGAGCGCCGCGCCACGGAACAGGTTGCCACCGCCGATCACCAGACCGACCTGGACACCGATACCGACCAGTTGGCCGACTTCCAGTGCCATGCGATCCAGGACCTTGGGGTCGATCCCGAACTCTTCCGAGCCCATCAGGGCCTCGCCGCTAAGTTTGAGTAGAATGCGTTTATAGCGAGCCTGATAACCACTGCCCTGCTGAGCCATTGCGAATCTCTCCTGCGGCGTTTGAAAAAAATCTGGCGGGCTGTATCAGCCTGCGCGTAACTCTAGCGTGACGCAGCTTCTGCGTCAGCGAAACACGGCCTTGTGAACCATGCCCGCTTTGACAAAGAGGCTGCGCGCGTGAGCGGGCAGCCTCTTTGGGGCGACAGACGAGTCCGTCTTACTGCTTGGCGGCAGCTACCTGGGCGGCAACTTCGGCAGCGAAGTCGTCAACCGGCTTCTCGATGCCTTCGCCAACCTTGAAGTAGGTGAAGGAAACGATTTCGGCACCGGCTTTCTTGGCCAGCTCGCCAACTTTGACTTCTGGGTTCATGACGAAGGCTTGCTCTTTCAGCGAGGCTTCGGCTTTGAACTTGGCGATACGACCGGCAACCATGTTCTCAACGATGTTTTCCGGCTTGCCGGCGATCTTGTCAGCGTTCAGCTGCAGGAATACGCCCTTCTCGCGCTCGATGGCCTCGGCGGAGATTTCCGACGAATCCAGGAACTCTGGGTTCGAAGCTGCAACGTGCATGGCGATGTTCTTGGCCAGCTCGACGTCGCCACCTTTCAGAACGACGGTAGCGCCGATCTTGTTGCCGTGCAGGTAGGCACCGACAACGTCACCTTCAACGCGCACCAGGCGACGGATGTTGACGTTTTCGCCGCACTTGGCGACCAGGGCTTCACGAGCAGCTTCACGCGAGGCGATCAGCGGCGCGGCATCGGTCAGCTTCTGGGCGAAGGCTTCTTCCAGGCTTTCAGCCACGAAGCTCTTGAAGTCGTCTTGCAGGGCCAGGAAGTCGGTCTGCGAGTTCACTTCCAGCAGAACGGCGGCTTTGCCGTCGGTCTTGACCGCGATGGCGCCTTCGGCGGCAACGTTGCCAGCCTTCTTGGCGGCCTTGATGGCGCCCGAGGCGCGCATGTCGTCAATGGCTTTCTCGATGTCGCCGCCGGCCTTTTCCAGGGCCTTCTTGCAATCCATCATGCCTTCGCCGGTACGCTCGCGCAGTTCTTTGACCAGCGCTGCAGTAATTGCTGCCATTTCAAAATCCTCTTGGAAAGTTTTTCAACCATTCCACCCGCTCTTCACGGGCGTTAAATTCTGCAAATCCGCTGCCTTGATCTCAGCCGGCCCATGATGCGGGGCCATTGCTGACAGCAGGATTTCAAGGTGGCAAAAAGGGGGCCAAGCCCCCTTTTTGCGTGCCAAGTCAGACGCTAAGCGTCAATTACTCAGCAGCAGGTGCAGCCGCTTCTTCTGCGTAGACTTCGGTGCCGCCAGCAACGTTGTTGCGGCCGCGGATGACAGCGTCAGCCATCGAAGTCATGTACAGCTCGATGGCGCGGATGGCGTCATCGTTACCTGGAATGATGTAGTCAACACCTTCTGGGCTGCTGTTGGTATCGACAACGCCGATGACCGGGATGCCCAGCTTGTTGGCTTCGGTGATGGCAATGCGCTCGTGATCGACGTCGATCACGAACAGGGCATCAGGCAGGCCGCCCATGTCCTTGATACCACCCAGGCTGCGGTCCAGCTTTTCCAGATCGCGCGAACGCATCAGGGCTTCTTTCTTGGTCAGCTTGGCAAAGGTGCCGTCTTCGGCCTGGGTTTCCAGGTCGCGCAGACGCTTGATCGAAGCGCGGATGGTCTTGTAGTTGGTCAGCATGCCGCCCAACCAGCGGTGGTCAACGTATGGCGAACCGCAACGAGCAGCTTGCTCGGCGACGATCTTGCCGGCGGAACGCTTGGTGCCGACGAACATGATCTTGTTCTTGCCCTGGGCCAGGCGCTCTACGAACGACAGAGCGTCGTTGAACATCGGCAGGGTTTTTTCCAGGTTGATGATGTGAATCTTGTTACGCGCGCCGAAAATGTACTTGCCCATTTTCGGGTTCCAGTAACGGGTCTGGTGGCCGAAGTGCACACCGGCCTTCAGCATATCGCGCATGTTGACTTGGGACATGATAGTTCCTTGATAAGTCGGGTTGGGCCTCCACGTATCCCAATGACCAACCCGCACTTGAAACCAAGCGGGGCACCCAGGCCATCGTGTCGACACGTGTGTGGGTTTGAGCTGACGGGGTCGTCCCCGAAAGCGGCGCATTTTATACCACAGACCGCGAACGAACGGAACCCGGATATTGCTTCGTCCGTCAGCGGCTTTTGCAGCACCCGGGCTTTGGGCCCAGAATGCCTTCAATAGACCACCGGATATCCTGGTTTATCCCGCCAGATCGCCACCACGCTCTGGTAGAATCCGGCCTTTCCCGTTCGTTCGCGCCCTACGCGGCGCCGTAGAGAGCCTGTATGACCGTCACCATCAAGACCCCAGAAGACATCGAACAGATGCGCATCGCCGGCCGCCTGGCCGCCGAAGTCCTGGAAATGATCGAAGAACACGTCAAGCCCGGCGTCACCACCGAAGAGCTCGACCGCCTCTGCCACGACTACATCGTCAACGTCCAGCAGGCGATCCCGGCGCCGCTCAACTACAAAGGCTTCCCCAAGTCGATCTGCACCTCGATCAACCACGTGGTCTGCCACGGCATTCCCAACGACAAGCCACTCAAAGACGGCGACACCATCAACATCGACGTCACCGTGATCAAGAACGGCTACCACGGCGACACCAGCCGCATGTTCCATGTCGGCACGGTCGCCCCCTGGGCCGAGCGCCTGTCCAAGGTGACGCAAGAGTGCCTGTACAAGGCCATCGAACTGGTCAAGCCGGGCTGCCGCCTGGGCGATATCGGCGAAGTGATCCAGAAGCACGCCGAGAAGAACGGTTTTTCGGTGGTCCGCGAGTTCTGCGGCCACGGCATCGGCAAGGTGTTCCATGAAGAGCCGCAGATCCTGCACTACGGCCGTGCCGGCACCGGCATGGAGTTGAAGGAAGGCATGACCTTCACCATCGAACCGATGATCAACCAGGGCAAGGCCGACACCAAGGTGCTGGGCGACGGCTGGACCGCCATCACCAAGGACCGCAAGCTCTCGGCGCAGTGGGAACACACGATGGTGGTCACCGCCGACGGCTACGAGATCTTCACCCTGCGCAAGGACGACACCATCGCGCGTACTTCGGCCTGATCTTCATATAAAGGAACGCGACTCGATGCCCCAGGTGGATCCCGAGCTGTTCGACCGTGGCCAGTTCCAGGCGGAACTGGCCCTCAAGGCTAGCCCCATCGCCGCTTTCAAGAAGGCCATTCGCCTGGCCGGCGAGGTGCTCGACAAGCGTTTCCGTGACGGTGGTGAAATCCGCCGGTTGATCAACGACCGCGCCTGGTTCGTCGACAACATCCTGCAGCAAGCCTGGAACCAGTTCGACTGGGGGCAGCCGGACGGCATCGCGCTGGTCGCGGTGGGGGGCTACGGGCGAGGCGAGCTGCACCCCTGGTCGGACATCGACCTGCTGATCCTGCTCGACGCCGCCGCCCACGAACAGTACCGCGACGCCATCGAGCGCTTCCTGACGTTGCTGTGGGACATTGGCCTGGAAGTCGGCCAGAGCGTGCGCACCGTCGACGAATGCGCAGAGCAAGCCCGCGCCGACCTGACGGTGATCACCAACCTGATGGAAAGCCGCACCATCGCTGGCCCCGAGCCGTTGCGCCAGCGCATGCTGGAAGCTACCAGCACGGCGCACATGTGGCCGAGCAGGGAGTTCTTCCTGGCCAAGCGCGCCGAGCTCAAGGCCCGCCACCACAAGTACAACGACACCGAGTACAACCTCGAGCCCAACGTCAAGGGCGGCCCAGGTGGCCTGCGCGACATCCAGACCGTGCTGTGGGTGGCCCGCCGCCAGTACGGCACGCTCAATCTTCACGCCCTGGCCGGCGAGGACTTCCTGCTGGAAAGCGAGAGCGAACTGCTGGCGTCCTCGCAAGCCTTCCTCTGGCGCGTGCGCTACGCCCTGCACATGCTCGCCGGGCGCGCCGAGGACCGCCTGCTGTTCGACCACCAGCGCAGCATCGCCGCGCTGCTGGGCTACGCCGACGAGAACCCCAAGCGGGCCATCGAGCGCTTCATGCAGCAGTACTACCGGGTGGTGATGAGCATCAGCCAGTTGTGCGACCTGATCATCCAGCACTTCGAGGAAGTGATCCTCGCCGATGACGACAGCGGCACCACCACGCCACTCAATGCCCGCTTCCGCCTGCACGACGGCTACATCGAAGCGGTCAGCCCGAACGTGTTCCGCCGCACCCCGTTCGCCATGCTCGAGATCTTCGTGCTGATGGCCCAGCACCCCGAGATCAAGGGCGTGCGTGCCGACACCGTGCGCCTGCTGCGCGAGCATCGGCACCTGATCGACGACAAGTTCCGCCACGACATCCGCAACACCAGCCTGTTCATCGAGCTGTTCAAGTGCGAAATCGGCATCCACCGCAACCTGCGGCGGATGAACCGCTACGGCATCCTCGGCCGCTACCTGCCGGAATTCGGCCTGATCGTCGGGCAGATGCAGCACGACCTGTTCCACATCTATACGGTCGATGCGCACACCCTCAACCTGATCAAGCACCTGCGCAAGCTGCAATACACCCCGGTGTCGGAAAAATTCCCACTGGCCAGCAAGCTCATGGGCCGCCTGCCCAAGCCCGAGCTGATCTACCTGGCCGGCCTGTACCACGACATCGGCAAGGGCCGCCAGGGCGACCACTCCGAGCTCGGCGCAGTGGACGCCCAGGCGTTCTGCCAGCGCCACCAGCTCCCCGCCTGGGACAGCCGGCTGATTGCCTGGCTGGTGCTCAACCACCTGGTGATGTCCACCACCGCCCAGCGCAAGGACCTGTCCGACCCGCAGGTGATCAACGACTTCGCTCTGCATGTCGGTGACGAGACCCGCCTGGACTACCTCTATGTGCTGACCGTGGCCGACATCAATGCCACCAACCCCAGCCTGTGGAACTCCTGGCGCGCCAGCTTGCTGCGCCAGCTCTACACCGAGACCAAGCGAGCGCTGCGCCGGGGCCTGGAAAACCCGCTGGACCGCGAGGAGCAGATCCGCCAGACGCAAAGTGCGGCCCTGGACATCCTGATCCGCGAAGGCACCGACCCGGACGACGTCGAGCAGCTGTGGTCGCAGCTGGGCGACGATTACTTCCTCAAGCACACCGCCGCCGACGTGGCCTGGCACAGCGATGCGATCCTCCAGCAGCCGGCCGATGGCGGTCCGCTGGTGCTGATCAAGGAAACCACCCAGCGCGAGTTCGAGGGCGGCACGCAGATCTTCATCTATGCTCCCGACCAGCACGACTTCTTCGCGGTGACGGTGGCGGCGATGGCGCAGCTCAACCTGAACATCCATGACGCACGGATCATCACTTCCAGCAGCCAGTTCACCCTCGACACCTACATCGTGCTCGACAATGACGGCGGCTCGATCGGCGACAACCCGCAGCGTGTGAAGCAGATCCGCGACGGCCTGACCGAAGCCCTGCGCAACCCCGAGGACTACCCGACCATCATCCAGCGCCGGGTACCGCGCCAGCTCAAGCACTTCACCTTCCCGCCCCAGGTGACCATCCTCAACGACGCCCAGCGCCCGGTGACCGTCCTCGAGATCACCGCCCCCGACCGCCCCGGCTTGCTGGCGCGGATCGGGCGGATCTTCCTCGAGTTCGACATTTCGCTGCAGAACGCCAAGATCGCCACCCTCGGCGAGCGGGTGGAAGACGTGTTCTTCATTACCGACGCCGACAACCAGCCGCTGTCCGACCCACAGCTGTGCAGCCGCCTGCAGGAAGCCATCGTCCAGCAGTTGCAGGCCGGCCAAGCCAGCGACGCCAGCCCAACCCGCATGACCTTTTGACGATTAACGAGACCTTGCGCCGATGAACCACGCCTTGACCCAGCTCCAGCCCTACCCGTTCGAGAAACTGCGCGCCCTGCTGGGCACCGTGAAACCGGCAGCCGACAAGCGCGCCATCGCCCTGTCGATCGGCGAACCGAAGCATGAGTCGCCGGCGTTCGTCGCCAAGGCCATGGCCGACAACCTCGACAAGCTGGCGGTGTACCCGAGCACAATCGGCCTGCCCGCCCTGCGCCAGGCCATCGGCCAGTGGTGCGAGCGCCGCTTCAAGGTGCCGGCCGGCTGGCTCGATGCCGACCGCCACATCCTGCCGGTCAACGGCACCCGCGAGGCGCTGTTCGCCTTCACCCAGGCCGTGGTCAACCGCGCCGATGACGGCCTGGTGGTCAGCCCCAACCCCTTCTACCAGATCTACGAAGGTGCGGCGCTGCTGGCCGGCGCCACCCCGCACTACCTGCCATGCCTCGAGACCAACGGCTTCAACCCCGACTTCGACGCCGTGCCAGCCGAGGTCTGGAAGCGCTGCCAGATCCTGTTCCTGTGCTCGCCGGGCAACCCCACCGGCGCCCTGGTGCCCATGGACACCCTGAAAAAACTGATTGCCCTGGCTGACGAGTACGATTTCGTGATCGCCGCCGACGAGTGCTACAGCGAGCTGTACTTCGACGAAGACGCCCCACCACCCGGCCTGCTCAGCGCCTGCGCCGAGCTGGGCCGCAACGATTTCAAGCGTTGCGTGGTGTTCCACAGCCTGTCCAAACGCTCCAACCTGCCCGGCCTGCGCTCGGGCTTCGTCGCTGGCGACGCCAGCATCATCAAGCCATTCCTGCTCTACCGCACCTACCACGGCTGCGCCATGCCGGTGCAAACGCAACTGGCCAGCATCGCCGCCTGGCAGGACGAGGCCCACGTACGTGAGAACCGTGACCAGTACCGCGCCAAGTACGACGCCGTGCTCGACATCCTGCAACCGGTGATGGACGTGCAGCGCCCGGACGGCAGCTTCTACCTGTGGGCCAAGGTGCCGGGCAGCGACGCCGATTTCACCCGCGACCTGTTCGAGGCCGAGCATGTGACCGTGGTGCCGGGTTCGTACCTTTCCCGTGAAGTGGACGGCGTCAACCCAGGTGCCGGGCGTGTGCGCATGGCGCTGGTCGCACCATTGGCTGAGTGCATCGAGGCGGCCGAGCGTATTCGCGCGTTCCTCGACCGCTGAGACTGAGGCGACGCCACTCGGGGTCGCCAGACCAAGCAATATGTACCGCATCGACCGGTACCGCAGCGGGAAAACTTCGCCCCCCCACTTACGGAGTTTTCCCGATGCATCCGCTCGTACTTCCTCGCCGCATTACCCCTTCGAACCTACAGCTCGCGCGTGAGCTGGCGATTGCCGAGAACCCGCGCAATGCTGGCGGCGGCATTGCCAATGGACATCGTCAAAAACGCTCGCACGGCACCGTTGGCAAGCTCTGGCAGCCTGGTCGCACCCTGTGGGTATCCTTTCTTGGTACGCCTGATCGGCGCCTCAAGACCGGCATCTTCGATCTGGCCTGCCAATGGCTTGATCTGTCCGATGCCAATTTGTACCTCGATCTGACCCACGATAACGACCCGACTGCGCAGATCAGGGTTCGAACAGGGCGTTCGCTCGCACGCAACGAGTCCTACGTAGGCACCGACGCCCTGACGGCGACCGCCGAGACCATGAACCTCAATGTCCAGCCGGGTGATGCCAGCTTCGAGCATGTGGTACTGCACGAGTTCGGCCACGCGCTGGGGGCGGAACACGAACACCAGCACCCGGATGCCGCGATCCCGTGGAACATGATCGAAGTCCTCAAGCAGGTGTCCGAATCGCTGGGCTGGAGCTACCAGGAAATCATGGAGGAAATGATCGGCACTCGCGACGACGTGGGTCTGGTGAAAACCGCCTACGACCCGACCTCGGTCATGCACTACGCGGTGCCACAGGCATTCACCCACGGCGACTGGGAGGTCGGCCTGAACAGCACGCTGAGCGAAAAGGACCTGGCCTTCATGCGCCTGGCCTACCCTTTAGACGCCTGATCAGCTACCTGACCTGCCCCAGCTTCGCCTCGCTCAGGTCCAGTTCGCCCAGTACCTGGCGCACCACCTCATCCCCCACCCGATGCTGGCGGTGCAGGTTGTACAGCTCCAGCCGCTGGGCGCGCAGCGCACGCAGGCGCAGGCGGCGCTCCAGCAGGTCCATCTGTTCGGCCAGGGCGCGGGCCTCGGCACTGTCGTTGTAACTGTCGAGTTCATCCCGGTACTCGGCCATCAACCGCGCCTTGAGCTCGACCGCCAGGGCAGCCTGGGCAGCGTCCTGGGGCGCATTGGCATCCGTCACTTCTTGCGCCTCCAGTGCGTGGATCGCTGCTTCCGCGGTTCGTCGCCAGGCTTCCTGGACCTCCTGACGCAGGCGCTCGTCCGGGCTGCGGGTGACCCCGCGCAACAGGATCGGCAAGGCGATCACGGCACTGATCAGCGACAACAAAATGACCCCGGCGGCGATGAAAATCAGCAGGTCGCGCTCGGGGAAGGCCTTGCCGGCCCCGATCAGCAGCGGGATCGACATGACACCGGCCAGGGTCACCGCCCCGCGCACCCCACCCAGGGTCAGCAGCCAGCAGGACCGCGCGGTCGGCATCAGCACCAGCGCCGGCTTGCCACGCCAGCGCCGCACCACACCGATGGCGCGCCAGATGCTCTGCACCCAGACGAAGCGCAGCAGTACTAGTGCCGCGAAGATCGCCACGACATCCAGGCAGCGCCAGGCCAGGGTCGGCCAGGCCGCCGCCTCGTCACTCACCACCGCCTTGATGATGTCCGGCAATTGCAAACCAAGCAGCAGGAAGATCAGGCCGTTGAAGGCAAACTCCAGCAACGACCAGACACTGCGGTTTAACAGGCGCGTGCTGGTCTGGCGCGGCAACAGGTCGAGCCAGCTCTGCATCATCCCTGCCGCCACCGCCGAGAGAATCCCCGAAACGCCCAGGCGTTCGGCCAGCACGTAGGCAGCGAACGGCAGCAACAGCATGAACACCACATGGGTGGCCGGGTCATCCCAACCGCGGGTGATCATCCACATGCGCAGGCGCCCCACCAGCCAGCTCAGCACCACCCCCACCGCCAGGCCGCCCAGGGCGACCAGGACGAAGGTGAGGCTGGCTTCGGCCAGGGAGAATACCCCGGTGATGGCCGCGACCAGGGCGAACTTGAAGGTCACCAGGCCCGAGGCGTCGTTCATCAGCGCCTCGCCCTGGAGCATGTGCATCAGCGGCGTGGGCAGGCGGTCCTGGGCAATGGCCGATACCGCCACGGCATCGGTGGGCGACAGCACCGCCGCCAGGGCGAAGGCCACCGCCAAGGGAATGCTCGGCAGCAGCCAGTGAATGAAGTAGCCGGCCCCGACCACGGTGAACAGCACCAGCCCTACCGCCAGTGCCACCACCGGGCCGCGGATGCGCCACAACTCGCGCTTGGGCATGCGCCAGCCATCGGCGAACAGCAGAGGAGGCAAGAACAGGAACAGGAACAGCTCAGGGTCCAGCGCCACATGCAAACCCAGCGTGGGCCAGGCCAGCAACGCACCTGCGCCGATCTGCACCAACGGCAGTGGCAGCGGCACCACCCGCCCCACCAGCTTTGACAGGCTTACCAGCATCAGCAGGATGAGAACGGTATAGGCTGACTGCATGGGCAAAACTTCCTGTGTAGGCGGAAAGACGCCAGCGAGGGCGAAACAGCGTCATGGAAACAATATGTTAGCGACCCCGCAGCAAACACGAACGCTACACAATGGTCGCAGGCGAGCAGCGAATATGTAACGCGATGATACATGGCGACGGATGGCAGCGATCCCGTCCATACCAAGGTTGAATCAAGTCATATGCCACGTATACTTCACCCATAACGAATAACGTTAAGCATTCCAACCCCATGATTAGAAGTTTTCGCTGCGATGAGACGCAAGCCTTGTTCATGACCGGAAAAACCCGCCGTTGGTCAGAGATCAAATCCGTCGCCGAACGCAAGCTGGCCATGCTGGACGCCAGCAAGGCGCTCCGGGACCTGCGATCGCCCCCAGGTAATCGTCTCGAACAGCTGTCGGGTAACCGTTCAGGGCAACACAGCATCCGCGTGAACGATCAATGGCGCGTGTGCTTCACCTGGACCGAAGACGGCCCGGCAAACGTTGAAATCGTCGACTACCACTGAGGTGAACTATGATCCAAAACGGTATGCGTCCCATCCATCCAGGCGAAGTCCTGCGTGAAGACTTCCAGAAGGAAATGGGCTTCAGCGCCGCTGCCCTGGCCCGCGCCCTCGGCGTTGCCACCCCGACCGTGAACAACATCTTGCGTGAGCGCGGTGGCGTTTCCGCCGACATGGCCTTGCGCCTGTCGGTCTGCCTGGACACCACGCCGGAGTTCTGGCTCAACCTGCAATCGTCGTTCGACCTGCGCATGGCGCAGCAGCAACATGGCGATGAGATCATCGGTTCGGTCCAGCGCCTGGTGGCCTGACGCCGAGCCACAGGCGTGGCGCAACAAGGGTCGATAACGCATAATCCTGCAACTCATTTTCGGGAGACTCCGGGGGCCAACCAGTAACCCCCGAACTAATCAATGGCTTACACTCTCTACGGCATCAAAGCCTGCGACACCATGAAAAAGGCCCGTACCTGGCTTGAAGAAAAGGCCATCGGCTTCGAGTTCCACGACTACAAGACCCAAGGCATCGACCGTGACAGCCTCGAACGCTGGTGCGACGAGCACGGCTGGGAAGTCGTGCTGAACCGCGCAGGGACCACCTTCCGCAAGCTCGACGACGCCAGCAAGGCCGACCTCGACCAGGCGAAGGCCGTCGAACTGATGCTCGCCCAACCGTCGATGATCAAGCGCCCGGTGCTCGACCTTGGTGGTCGCACCCTGGTCGGCTTCAAGCCCGACCTGTACGCCGCAGCGCTGGCCTGATCCCGCATTACGCTCCATCCCCCTTTTCGCATGAGGTAATCGCATGTCTCAATCGCTGTTCAGCCTGGCCTTCGGTGTCGGCACCCAGAACCGCCAGGGCGCCTGGCTGGAAGTCTTCTACGCGCAGCCAGTGCTCAAGCCGTCGGCTGAGCTGGTCGCCGCGATCGCCCCGGTGCTCGGCTACGAAGGTGGCAACCAGGCCATCGCCTTCAGCACCGCCCAGGCCGCGCAACTGGCCGAAGCCGTGAAAGGTGTCGATGCCACCCAAGCCGCCCTGCTGACCCGCCTGGCCGAGAGCCACAAGCCGCTGGTCGCCACACTGCTGGCCGAAGACGGCGCACTGGCTTCCACCCCCGAGGCCTACCTCAAGCTGCACCTGCTGTCGCACCGCCTGGTCAAGCCGCATGGCGTTTCGCTGGCCGGCATCTTCCCGCTGCTGCCAAACGTCGCCTGGACCAACCAGGGCGCCGTCGACCTCTCTGAACTGGCCGAACTGCAATTGGAAGCACGCCTGAAGGGCGAACTGCTGGAAGTGTTCTCGGTGGACAAGTTCCCGAAGATGACCGATTACGTCGTGCCGGCCGGCGTGCGTATCGCCGACACCGCCCGTGTGCGCCTGGGCGCCTACATCGGCGAAGGCACCACCATCATGCACGAGGGCTTCGTCAACTTTAACGCTGGCACCGAAGGCCCGGGCATGATCGAAGGCCGCGTCTCCGCTGGCGTGTTCGTCGGCAAGGGCTCGGACCTGGGCGGCGGCTGCTCGACCATGGGCACCCTGTCCGGTGGCGGCAACATCGTGATCAAGGTCGGCGAAGGCTGCCTGATTGGCGCCAACGCCGGTATTGGCATCCCGCTGGGCGACCGTAACACCGTCGAAGCCGGCCTGTACATCACCGCCGGCACCAAGGTGAACCTGCTGGATGAGAACAACCAGCTGGTCAAAGTGGTCAAGGCGCGCGACCTGGCCGGCCAGACCGACCTGCTGTTCCGCCGCAATTCGCTCAACGGCGCAGTGGAGTGCAAGACCCACAAGTCGGCCATCGAGCTGAACGAAGCGCTGCACGCCCACAACTGAGCCCCCCGTCCGTAGGACCGGCTTGCCGGCGAACACCGGCGTAGCCGGTGCCAACCACCGCGGCCTGCGGACCTTGGCAGGGTTGAAGTGATAAGATCGGGGCTGGCCGCAAGGTCAGCCCCGATTTTTCATTCCAGGCCCCCGCGAACATGTTCCAGCCCTCTCCCTGGCGTGCCGACTTCCCCGCCATCGCCGCCCTGCAACGGCAGCACCAGACCTACCTGGACAGCGCCGCCACCACGCAGAAACCCCAGGCCCTGCTCGACGCCCTGAGCCACTACTACGGCCACGGCGCGGCCAACGTGCACCGTGCCCAGCACCTGCCAGGCGCCCTCGCGACCCAGGCTTTCGAAGCCTCGCGCGACAAGGCCGCCGCCTGGCTCAACGCCGCCGATTCACGGCAGATCATCTTCACCCACGGCGCCACCTCGGCGCTGAACCTGCTGGCCTACGGCCTGGAACACCGTTTCGAAGCCGGTGACGAGATCGCCGTCAGCGCCCTGGAGCACCATGCCAACCTGCTGCCCTGGCAGCAGCTGGTCCATCGTCGCAAGCTGCGCCTGGTGGTACTGCCGGTGAACGAGCATGGCGTGGTCGACCTGGAACAGGCCCTGCAACTGATCGGCCCACGCACCCGCCTGCTCGCCATCAGCCAGCTGTCCAACGTGCTCGGCACCTGGCAGCCATTGGCGCCCCTGCTCGCCCATGCCCACGCCCAAGGCGCGCTGACCGTGGTCGACGGTGCCCAGGGCGTGGTCCACGGCCGTCATGACGTGCAGCAACTGGGCTGTGATTTCTACGTGTTTTCCAGCCACAAGCTCTATGGCCCGGAAGGCGTCGGTGTGCTGTACGGCCGCACCCAGGCGCTGGAGCTGTTGCGCCACTGGCAGTTTGGCGGCGAGATGGTGCAGTTGGCCGACTACCACAGCGCCAGCTTCCGCCCGGCCCCCCTGGGCTTCGAAGCCGGCACCCCGCCCATCGCCGGCGTGATCGGCCTGGGCGCGACCCTGGATTACCTGGCCAGTCTCGATGCCGGTGCCGTCGCCAGTCATGAAACCAGCCTGCACCAGCAATTGCTGCGTGGCCTGGCCGACCGCGAGGGTATCCGCGTGCTGGGCTCGCCCCAGGCGGCGCTGGCCAGCTTCGTCATCGACGGTGTGCACAACGCCGATATCGCCCACCTGCTGACCGAGCAGGGCATCGCCGTGCGCGCCGGCCACCATTGCGCCATGCCACTGCTCAAGGGGCTTGGGCTGGAGGGGGCGATCCGCGTGTCACTCGGGCTGTACACCGACAGCGATGACCTGCAGCGCTTCTTCGAGGCAATGGACCAGGGCCTGGAGTTGCTGCGATGAGCCTTTGCACGCAAGCAAGCCAGGCATTGGAAAGCTTCGAGCAGGCCCGGGGCTGGGAACAGCGGGCGCGCCTGCTGATGCAATGGGGCGACCGTCTTGCACCGCTGGACGACAGCGAAAAGACCGAGGTCAACCGGGTGCATGGCTGCGAGAGCATGGTGTGGCTGGTGGCCACTCAAGAGAACGGGCAGTGGCGGTTCAAGGCCAGCAGCGATGCGCGGCTGTTGCGCGGGTTGCTGGCGCTTTTGCTGGTCAGGGTGCAAGGGCTTTCCAGCACTGAGCTGGCAACCATGGACCTCAATGGCTGGTTCACCCAGCTCGGGTTGGAGCGGCAGTTGTCACCGTCGCGCAGCAATGGGCTGCATGCCGTATTGCGGCGAATGGCTGATCTAGCCAATGGCCGCTGATCCCATCGCGGGGCAAGCCCGCTCCCACGATGTTCATGCCCCCTTTGCGAGGGGGTGTGGGAGCGGGTTTGCCCCGCGATGGCTTACTCGGCCTTGACCCGCTCCGACGGCCGCCGCGCGCCGGCCACCAGTTTCTCCACCGCCTTGCTCGCCGCCACCATGCCGAATGTGGCGGTAACCATCATCACCGCCCCGAACCCGCCCGAGCAGTCCAGGCGCACGCCCTCCCCCACGAAGCTCTTCTGCAGGCACACGCTGCCATCGCCCTTGGGGTAACGCAGCTGTTCGCTGGAGAACACGCACGGCACCTGGTAATTACGGCTGGTATTACGCGAGAAGTTGTAGTCCCGGCGCAGGGTCGAGCGCACCCGCGAGGCCAGCGGGTCGTTGAAGGTCTTGTTGAGGTCGGCGATCTGGATCTGCGTCGGGTCGATCTGCCCACCCGCGCCACCGGTGGTGATGATGGCGATCTTGCGCCGCTTGCACCAGGCGATCAGCGCGGCCTTGGCCATCACGCTGTCGATGCAGTCGATCACGCAGTCCAGCTGCTCGGTGATGTACTCGGCCATGGTGTCGCGGGTGACGAAGTCGGCCACCGCATGCACCGTGCAGGCTGGATTGATCGCGCGCAGGCGCTCGGCCATCACCTCGACCTTGGGGCGCCCCACCTGGCCTTCCAGCGCATGGGCCTGGCGGTTGGTGTTGCTGACGCAGACATCGTCCAGGTCGAACAGGGTGATCTCGCCCACGCCACTGCGGGCCAGCGCCTCGGCCGCCCACGAGCCCACCCCGCCAATGCCGACGATGGCCACATGGGCATCGCGCAGGCGTTGCAGGCCGTCGTCGCCGTAAAGCCGGGCAACGCCGGCGAAGCGTGGGTCTTCTGTGCTCATGTTGCTACCTCGAAAAATTCGGCGCGCATTATATGCCAAGCGGCAAGTATCTGGGCCGGCGTTGGAAACTGCCCTGCCAAGCCTGCTTTAATGTCCTGTCACGCAGAATGATCTGACCGACAACCGAACGGGAACAGAACTTCACTCCCTGGCGAAAATCCAACGCACCGCCATCTCAGGCAGTGTAGGACCCACAGTTCGCCACCCGCGCCTCTCTTCGGAACCGCCAACGCCCATGTCATCACGCAAATTTGGTCTCAACCTGGTGGTGGTCCTGGCCATCGCCGCCCTGTTCACCGGGTTCTGGGCCCTGATCAACCGCCCGGTGTCCGCACCGGCCTGGCCGGAACAGATCTCCGGTTTTTCCTACTCGCCGTTCCGCCTCGGGCAGAGCCCGCAGAAGGGTCAATACCCCAGCGAAGACGAAATCCGCCAGGACCTCGAACAGCTCAACCAGCTGACCGACAACATCCGCATCTACACCGTCGAAGGCACCCAGGCCGAGGTCCCGCGCCTGGCCGAAGAACTGGGCCTGCGCGTCACCCTGGGGATCTGGATCAGCAACGACCTTGCGCGCAACGAGCGCGAGATCGAAAAGGCCATCGGCCTGGCCAACACCTCGCGCAGCGTGGTGCGGGTGGTGCTCGGCAACGAAGCGCTGTTCCGCGAAGAGGTCACCAGCGAACAATTGATCGGCTACCTCGACCGGGTACGCGCCGCGGTGAAGGTGCCGGTGACCACCAGCGAACAGTGGCATATCTGGAAGGAACATCCCGAGCTGGCCAAGCACGTCGACCTGATCGCCGCGCACATCCTGCCGTACTGGGAGTTCGTGCCGATGCAGGACTCGGTTCAGTTCGTCCTGGACCGCGCCCGCGAGCTGCGCAAGCAGTTCCCACGCAAGCCGCTGCTGCTCTCCGAAGTCGGCTGGCCGAGCAACGGCCGCATGCGCGGCGGCGCCGACGCCACCCAGGCCGACCAGGCGATCTACCTGCGCACCCTGGTCAACACCCTCAACCGTCGCGGCTACAACTACTTCGTCATCGAAGCCTACGACCAGCCGTGGAAGGCCAGCGACGAAGGCTCGGTGGGCGCCTACTGGGGTGTGTACAACGCCGAGCGCCAGCAGAAGTTCAACTTCGAAGGCCCGATCGTGGCGATCCCGCAATGGCGCGCCCTGGCCGTGGCCTCGGTGGTACTGGCGATGATCGCCCTGACGGTGCTGTTGATCGACGGCTCGGCCCTGCGCCAACGTGGGCGCACCTTCCTCACCTTCATCACCTTCCTCGGCGGCTCGGTGCTGGTGTGGATTGCCTATGACTACAGCCAGCAGTACAGCACCTGGTTCAGCCTGACGGTGGGTGTACTGCTGGCGTTGGGTGCCGTGGGCGTGTTCATCGTGTTGATGACCGAGGCCCACGAACTGGCCGAAGCGGTGTGGATCAACAAGCGCCGCCGCGAATTCCTGCCGGTGCAGGGCGACAGCGCCTACCGGCCGAAAGTCTCGGTGCACGTGCCGTGCTACAACGAGCCGCCGGAGATGGTGAAGCAGACCCTCGACGCCCTCGCCGCGCTGGACTACCCCGACTATGAAGTGCTGGTGATCGACAACAACACCAAGGACCCGGCGGTGTGGGAGCCGCTCAAGGCCCACTGCGAGAAGCTCGGTGAGCGCTTCCGCTTCTTCCATGTCGCCCCTCTGGCGGGCTTCAAGGGCGGTGCGCTGAACTACCTGATCCCGCACACCGCCAAGGACGCCGAAGTGATCGCGGTGATCGACTCGGACTACTGCGTCGACCGCAACTGGCTCAAGCACATGGTGCCGCACTTCGCTGACCCGAAGATCGCCGTGGTGCAGTCGCCACAGGACTACCGCGACCAGCATGAAAGCACTTTCAAGAAGCTGTGCTACAGCGAGTACAAGGGCTTCTTCCACATCGGCATGGTCACCCGCAACGACCGCGACGCGATCATCCAGCACGGCACCATGACCATGACAAGGCGCAGCGTGCTCGAAGAGCTGGGCTGGGCCGAATGGTGCATCTGCGAGGACGCCGAGCTGGGCCTGCGGGTGTTCGAGAAGGGCCTGTCGGCCGCCTATGCCCACAACAGCTACGGCAAGGGCCTGATGCCTGACACCTTCATCGACTTCAAGAAGCAACGTTTCCGCTGGGCCTATGGCGCCATCCAGATCATCAAGCACCACGCCGGCGCCCTGCTGCGCGGCAAGGGCAGCGAACTGACGCGTGGCCAGCGCTACCACTTCCTGGCCGGATGGCTGCCGTGGATCGCCGACGGCATGAACATCTTCTTCACCGTCGGCGCGCTGCTGTGGTCGGCGGCGATGATCATCGTGCCGCACCGGGTCGACCCGCCGCTGATGATGTTCGCCATCCCGCCCCTGGCGCTGTTCTTCTTCAAGGTCGGCAAGATCCTGTTCCTCTATCGCCGCGCGGTGGGCGTAAACCTGAAAGACGCCTTCGCCGCCGCGCTGGCAGGCTTGGCGCTGTCACATACCATCGCCAAGGCGGTGCTGTACGGCTTCTTCACCAGCAGCATGCCGTTTTTCCGCACCCCGAAGAATGCCGATAGCCATGGCCTGCTGGTGGCGCTCGCCGAAGCGCGCGAGGAGTTGTTCATCATGCTGCTGCTGTGGGGAGCGGCGCTGGGCATCTACCTGGTGCAGGGGCTGCCGAGTTCGGACATGAAGTTCTGGGTGGCGATGCTGCTGGTGCAATCGTTGCCCTATGTGGCGGCGTTGGTGATGGCGTTGCTGTCGTCGTTGCCAAAGCCTGCGCAGAAGGCTGCCGAGGTGCAGCAGGCTTGAGATCGCCGGGGGCTGCTACGCAGCCCATCGCGACGCAAGGCCGCTCCTACAAGAACATGCGGTCTCCTGTAGGAGCGGCCTTGTGTCGCGAAAGGGGCGCGACGCGGCCCCAATGGCCCGTGCCCGCCGAAAACATTTGATATAAGATAACGCCCCTAAGATTTTCCCGCCTTGCCTTGCCCCCGGAGTCCTTCAATGACGGCCCCAGCCGAGCTTTCGCCTACCCTGCAACTGGCCTGCGACCTGATCCGCCGCCCGTCGGTCACCCCGGTCGATGCCGACTGCCAGGCACAAATGATGAACCGCCTGGGCGCCGTCGGCTTCCAGCTCGAACCGCTGCGTTTCGAAGACGTCGACAACTTCTGGGCCACCCACGGCACCCAGGATGGCCCGGTGCTGTGCTTCGCCGGCCACACCGACGTGGTCCCCACCGGCCCGGTGCAGCAATGGCAGCACGAGCCGTTCGAAGCGCTGATCGACCAGGACGGCATGCTCTGCGGCCGTGGCGCCGCCGACATGAAAGGCAGCCTGGCGTCGATGGTGGTGGCCTGCGAGCGTTTCGTGCAGGACTACCCCAACCACCGCGGCAAGGTCGCCTTCCTGATCACCAGCGACGAGGAAGGCCCGGCCCACCATGGCACCAAGGCCGTGGTCGAGCTGCTCAAGGCCCGCAACGAGCGCCTGGACTGGTGCATCGTCGGCGAACCGTCGAGCACCACCCTGCTCGGTGACGTGGTCAAGAATGGCCGCCGTGGTTCGCTCGGCGCCAAGCTGACCGTGCGCGGCAAGCAGGGCCACGTGGCCTACCCGCACCTGGCGCGCAACCCGATCCACCTGGCCGCCCCGGCCCTGGCTGAATTGGCTGCCGAGCATTGGGACGAAGGCAACGCGTTCTTCCCGCCGACCAGCTTCCAGATCTCCAACCTCAATTCCGGTACCGGCGCCACCAACGTGGTCCCCGGTGACCTGACGGCCCTGTTCAACTTCCGTTTCTCCACCGAGTCGACCGTCGAAGGCTTGCAGCAGCGCGTCGCGGCGATCCTCGACAAGCACCAGTTGGAGTGGTCGATCGACTGGGCGCTGTCGGGCCTGCCGTTCCTCACCGAGCCGGGCGAGTTGCTCGACGCGGTGTCGTCGAGCATCAAGGCCGTCACCGGCCGCGAAACCCAACCGTCGACCAGCGGCGGCACCTCCGACGGCCGCTTCATCGCCACCATGGGCACGCAGGTGGTCGAGCTCGGCCCGGTCAACGCCACCATCCACCAGGTGGACGAGCGCATCCTGGCCAGCGACCTCGAGCTCCTGACCGAGATCTACTACCAGACCCTGGTGCGGTTGCTCGCCTGATGCTCGCCTGCCCACTCTGCCAGGCGCCGCTGGCGCGGCTCGACAACGGTGTGGCCTGCCCCGCCGGCCACCGTTTCGACCGTGCCCGCCAGGGCTACCTGAACCTGCTGCCGGTGCAGCACAAGAACAGCCGTGACCCAGGTGACAACCAAGCCATGGTCGAAGCCCGCCGTGACTTCCTCGACGCCGGCCACTACGCCCCTGTGGCGCGTCGCCTGGCTGAACTGGCCGCCGAACGTGCCCCCGGCACCTGGCTGGACATCGGCTGCGGCGAGGGTTATTACACCGCACAGATCGCCCAGGCGCTGCCGGCGGCCGACGGCTACGCCCTGGACATCTCCCGCGAAGCGGTCAAACGCGCCTGCCGCCGCGCCCCGCAAGTGACCTGGATGGTCGCCAGCATGGCCCGCGTGCCCATGGCCGACGCCAGCTGCGGCTTTATCGCCAGCGTGTTCAGCCCGCTCGACTGGGCCGAGGCCAAGCGCTTGCTGGCGCCCGGCGGCGGCCTGATGCGGGTCGGCCCGACCAGCGGCCACCTGATGGAACTGCGCGAGGTGCTCTACGATGAAGTGCGCCCCTATGCCGACGACAAGCACCTGGCCCTGGTGCCCGAGGGCATGGCCCACGCCCATGGCGAAGTGCTCGAGTTTCGCTTGAGCCTGGCGCAGCCCAAGGCCCGTGCCAACCTGCTGGCCATGACCCCGCACGGCTGGCGCGCCAGCGCCGAAAAGCGCGCCCAGGTGATCGACCAGCCCGAGCCGTTCGAGGTCACGGTTTCCATGCGTTATGACTATTTCGTGCGCCAAGACTGAGCACACTCAGGAGCCCCCCAATGCGCCAACCCGATATCGAGATTTATCTGAAGGACGCCGACGTCGATCACAAGCAGATCGCCGACTGGCTTGCCCAGGCCCTGGGCCCGTGCAGCGAATGGAAGCAGAAAGGCCAGACCTTCAAGTGCACGGCCGGTAACATTCCGGTCACCTGGTTACCGAAAGCTGTGGGGAAATGGAACAGCCTGTACCTGGAAAGCGACCAGACCCCCTGGGCCGATGACATTGCCTGCGCCCGCGCGGCATTCGCCGCACTGAATGTCGAAGTGCGTTGCGCGCCCGGTAGCTGGGCTGAAGAAGATGGTGAAGAAGATGCCGATCGCTGGATCCGCATCAGCGCCGACGGTGAAGAAGAAATCACCTGGCGCACCAGCTGAACGCTATTCGCATCAGGCTGCAAGTTCCACGGTCAACTTGCAGCTTGAGCGTGTAGCGCAAGGCTCAGAGCCCGACTACATCCTCGGCCTGCAGGCCTTTCTGGCCCTGCACGAGCGCGTATTCCACCTGCTGCCCTTCGACCAGGGTACGATGCCCCTCACCGCGGATAGCCCGATAGTGGACGAACACATCCGCACCACCTTCGCGCTGAATGAAGCCATAACCCTTGGCATCGTTGAACCACTTCACATTCCCAGTCTCACGAGACGACATCTGAACTACTCCGGATTTTTATTTTGAAGATCGCCTTGCTGACGCGGGCTCACTGCCCGTGCCGACGCCGCTTGACGAAATATTAAGCAAGCGGCAGGCCGAGTATATGACAGGGAACAAAAAATTTTCATGACGGTGCCGAATTTTGCTGAACTTACGCAGATACGGCAGACTAACCCCCTGTAAAAACAGCGAAACTTCACCAGAGCCCCACCCCATGACCCGTTCCCCCCTGCGCCGTCTGATTTTCGGCGCCCTGCGCCGCGTGCTGTACCTGTGGGTGCGTTCCGAGACCATCAACCAGTCTTCGCTCACCCTCAAGCTCGACCGCAGCCGCCCGGTGTTCTACGCCCTGCCCTCGCCGTCGCTCACCGACCTGGCCGTGATCGACCACGAGTGCACCAAAGCAGGGCTGCCGCGCCCGGTACTGCCGGTGGCAGTCGGTCCACTGCACGAGCCGGCGGCGTTCTTCTACCTGACCCCCGACCCGGACTGGCTCGGCCGTCAGGATAAACGCGGTGCACCGCCCACCCTGGAGCGGCTGGTCGCGGCGATCAGCCAGCACGCGGAGGAAGATGCGCAGATCATCCCGGTCAGTGTGTTCTGGGGGCAGACCCCGGCCAGCGAATCGAGCCCCTGGAAGCTGCTGTTCGCCGACAGCTGGGCGGTCACCGGGCGCCTGCGTCGATTGCTCAGTGTGCTGATCCTCGGGCGCAAGACCCGGGTGCAGTTCTCCGCGCCCATCCACCTGCGCGAACTGGTCGCCCACAACAAAGGCCATGAACGCACCGTGCGCATGGCCCAGCGGGTGATGCGGGTGCATTTTCGCAACCTCAAGACCGCGGTCATCGGCCCGGACATCTCGCACCGGCGCAACCTGGTCAAGGGCCTGGTGCACGACCCACTGGTGCGCCAGGCCATCAGCGATGAGGCCGAACGCGAGAAAATCCCCTACGCCAAGGCCGAGGCCAAGGCCCTGCACTACGGCAACGAGATCGCCTCGGACTACACCTACACCGCGATCCGCTTCCTCGAAGTGGTGCTCAGCTGGTTCTGGAACAAGATCTACGACGGCATCAAGGTCAATCACATCGAGCAGGTGCAGGGCATCGCGCCTGGCCACGAAGTAATCTACGTCCCCTGCCACCGCAGCCACATCGACTACCTGCTGTTGTCCTACCTGCTGTTCCGCAACGGCCTGACGCCGCCGCACATCGCCGCCGGCATCAACCTCAACATGCCGGTGATCGGCGGCCTGCTGCGCCGCGGCGGGGCGTTCTTCATGCGCCGCACGTTCAAGGGCAACCCGCTGTACACCGCGGTATTCAATGAGTACCTGCATACCCTGTTCACCAAGGGCTTCCCGGTGGAGTACTTCGTCGAGGGCGGGCGTTCGCGCACCGGGCGCATGCTGCAGCCGCGCACCGGCATGCTGGCGATCACCCTGCGCAGCTTCCTGCGCTCCTCGCGCACACCGATCGTCTTCGTGCCGGTGTACATCGGCTATGAACGGGTGCTGGAAGGCCGCACCTACCTGGGCGAACTGCGTGGTGCGAGCAAGAAGAAAGAGTCGATCTTCGACATCTTCAAGGTCATCGGTGCGCTGAAGCAGCGTTTCGGGCAGGTCTACGTCAACTTTGGCGAACCCATCCGCCTGGCCGGTTTCCTTGATGAGCAACAGCCCGGCTGGCGTGAGCAGGCGCTCGCCCCACAGTTCCGCCCGGATTGGCTCAACGACGCCACCACGCGCCTGGGCGAGACCGTCGCCCGCCACCTCAACGAGGCGGCGGCGATCAACCCGGTCAACCTGGTGGCCCTGGCGCTGCTGTCGACCAGCCGCCTGGCCCTCGACGAACGCGCCCTGACCCGTGTGCTCGACCTGTACCTGGCGTTGCTGCGCCAGGTGCCCTACTCGGCGCACACCACCTTGCCCGAGGGCGACGGCAGCGCGCTGATCAAGCACGTGCTGGGCATGGACCTGCTGGCTGAACAGAAGGATGCGCTGGGCCGCATCCTGTACCTGGACGAAGCCAACGCGGTACTGATGACCTACTACCGCAACAACGTGCTGCATATCTTCGCCCTGCCGGCGCTGCTGGCGAGCTTCTTCCTCAGCAGCTCGCGCATGAGCCGCGACCTGGTCGGCCAGTACGTCAAGGCGCTGTACCCGTACTTGCAGGCCGAACTGTTCCTGCGCTGGACGCCGGCGCAACTGGACGAGGTCATCGACCAATGGCTGGCGGCGCTGGTCGAGCAAGGCCTGCTGCGCTTCGAGAACGGTGTGTACCTGCGCCCGGCACCGAGCTCGCGGCAATTCGTGCTGCTGACGCTGCTGGCGCGCACCATTACCCAGACCCTGCAGCGGTTCTACATGGCCACTTCGTTGTTGCTCAACAGTGGCCAGCACACGCTGACGGCCGAAGAGCTGGAGGAGCTGTGCGTGATGATGGCCCAGCGCCTGTCGATCCTGCATGGGCTCAACGCCCCGGAGTTCTTCGACAAGACCCTGTTCCGCCACTTTATCCAGACGCTGGTGCGCGAAGGGGTGCTGCGCCCCGACGGCAACGGCAAGCTGGGTTATCACGACAAGCTGGCGGAACTGGCTGAAGGTGTGGCCAAGCGCGTGCTGTCGGCCGAGCTGCGGCTGTCGATTCGTCAGGTGGCGTTGCACCGCGATGAGGCGCTGGAGCCTGCTTCGGTCGAGTAACAACTAATGGGACTGCTGCGCAGCCCTTTCGCGGGCAAGCCCGCTCCCACAGGTACAGCGCCAACTTCGGGAGTGCGCTGTACCTGTGGGAGCGGGCTTGCCCGCGAAAGGGCCGCGCTGCGGCCCTGGTACGGATGGCCGCACACCACGCGAAAATCCGCTAAAGTCCCCGCAGTTGGCCACAAGCCGACCCCCTGTACACCGGAGATCCCATGAAAAAACTCTTCACCCTGTGCTGCGCTACCCTGCTTGCAGCCTGCTCCAGCAACACCCCGTCGAACCAGGCCAGCCTGGATGGCGAAGTCTTCTACCTGCAGCGCATCGCCCTGCCACCGGCCGCCACCCTCAACGTGGCCCTGCAGGACGTGTCGCTGATGGACGCCCCGGCCGTCACCCTGGCCAGCCAGAATGGCCCGGTCAAAGGCAACGTGCCGCTGCCCTTCCACCTCAAGTACGACCCGGCCCAGATCAAACCCGGCCACCGCTACGCGGTGAGCGCGCGCATCGAGCTGGACGGCAAGCTGCTGTTCATCAACACCGAGCACCATGGCGTGATGCTCGACGGCAGCGACCAGCAGCCGGTGCGGATCAAGGTCGACCCAGTCCGCTGAGCCTCGCCCCTCTTTGCCCATAAGGAAATACCCATGCTCCGCACCTCCCTGCGCTTCACCACCCTTTGCGCCGGCCTGCTGCTGTCGGCCAGCGCCCTGGCCCTGTCGCTGGGCGACCTGTCGCAAAGCGATGCCAGCGGCGGCCTGAAGGACGCCCTCACCCAAGGCACGCAGATTGCCGTCAAGCAACTGAGCACCCCGGGCGGTTTCAGCAACAACCCGGACGTGCGCATCGAACTGCCGGGCAACCTCGGCAAGGCCGCCAAGGCCATGAAGATGTTCGGCAAGGGCGACCAGGTCGAAGCCCTGGAAACCAGCATGAACAAGGCGGCCGAGGCGGCCGTGCCCCAGGCCCAGGCGATCCTGGTGGATGCGGTGAAGAAGATGACCGTGACCGATGCCAAGGGCATCCTCAGCGGCGGCCAGGATTCGGCCACGCAGTACCTGAACAAGAGCAGCCGCGAGCAGATCCGCGCCAAGTTCCTGCCGATCGTCAAGCAGGCCACCGACCAGGTCGGCCTGGCCCAGCAGTACAACAGCTTTGCTGGGCAGGCCAAGGGTCTGGGGCTGATCAAGGATGACGCCAATATCGAGAACTACGTGACCGAGAAGGCGTTGGACGGGCTGTTCGAAATGATCGGCAAGCAGGAAGAGAGCATTCGCCAGAACCCGGCGGGGGCGGCGACCAGCCTGGCCAAGAAGGTATTTGGCGCGCTGTGATGCTGAGCTGAGAACCAGTGGGCTGCTGCGCAGCCCTTTCGCGGCACGAGGCCGCTCCTACAGGGGTTCGCGCTCGCCTGTAGGAGCGGCCTTGTGCCGCGAATGGAGGGCAAAGCCCTCCCACTGGTTCTTCAGTCCTTCCTGACCCTGAACCACGCCGCATACAACGCCGGCAGGAACAGCAGCGTCAGTACCGTGGCCACGATCAGCCCGCCCATGATCGCCACCGCCATCGGCCCGTAGAACACACTCCTAGACAGCGGAATCATCGCCAGCACCGCCGCCAGCGCGGTCAGCACGATCGGCCTGAAGCGCCGCACCGTAGCCTCGATGATCGCCTGCCAGCGGTCCAACCCGGCGGCGATATCCTGCTCGATCTGGTCCACCAGGATTACCGAGTTACGCATGATCATCCCCGCCAGGGCGATGGTCCCGAGCATGGCGACGAAGCCGAACGGCTGGCGGAACACCAGCAGGAACAACGTCACGCCGATCAACCCCAGGGGGGCGGTGAGGAACACCATGAACATCCGCGAGAAGCTGCGCAGCTGGATCATCAGCAAGCTCAGCACCACCACGATGAACAATGGCATGCCGGCGTTCACCGAGCGTTGCCCGCGCTCGGAGTCTTCCACCGTGCCACCCACGTCCAGCAAGTAGCCGTCTGGCAGTTCGCTCTTGATCTGCTGCAAGGTCGGCTGAATCTGCTTCACCAGCGTCGCAGGTTGTTCCTTGTCGTAGATGTCAGCACGCACGGTCACCGTCGGCAGGCGGTTGCGGTGCCAGATGATGCCTTCCTCGAAGCCGTACTCCAGGGTCGCCACCTGCGACAGCACCACACTCTGACCGTTGTCGGTGGGCACCGCCAGGCTGCCCAGGTTACCCAGCTCACGGCGTTCCTCGGGGGTGCCGCGCAACAGGATCTCGATCAGCTCGTTGTCTTCACGGTACTGGCTGACGTTGCTGCCGGTCAGCGAGCTTTGCAGGAAACTCGACAAGTGCGCCGTGCTCACGCCCAGGGCGCGTGCGCGGTCCTGATCGATATCCAGGTAGACCGCCTTGCTCGGTTCTTCCCAATCCAAGTGCACGTTGACCACATGGGGGTTCTCACGCACCTTGGCTGCCACTTCACGGGCCAGCGCACGGACCTTCTCGATGTGCTCACCAGTGACGCGGAACTGCACCGGGTAGCCCACGGGCGGGCCGTTTTCCAGGCGGGTGACCCGCGAACGCAGGTCGGGGAACTGCTCATCGAGGGTGGCGATCAACCAACTGCGCAGGCGCTCACGCTCTTCCAGCGACTTGGCCAGCACCACGAACTGGGCGAAGCTCGCCGCCGGCAGTTGCTGGTCCAGCGGCAGGTAGAAACGCGGCGAACCGGTGCCGACATAGGCAACGTAGTTGTCGATGCCGTCCTGTTGCTTGAGCAGTGCCTCCAACTGCTTGACCCGTTCGGCGGTGTTGTTCAGCGAGGCGCCTTCGGCCAGCTTGAGGTCGACCATCAGCTCCGGGCGCCCGGAGGCCGGGAAGAACTGTTGAGGCACGAAGCGGAACAGCAGGATGCTGCCGACGAACGCGGCGATGGTCAGCACGATGACCGTCTTGCGTCGCCGCACGCACCACTCCACCACCCGCCGCACACGCTGATAGAACGGCGTGGCGTACGGATCGGGCGCATGCCCGTCGCTGCCATGGCGCGCCGCATGCAGCTTGGCCAGGTCCGGCAGCAGGCGCTCGCCCAGGTAAGGCACGAACACCACCGCCGCCACCCACGAGGTCAGCAGGGCGATGGTCACCACCTGGAAGATCGAACGGGTGTACTCACCGGTGCTCGACGCCGCCGTGGCGATCGGCAGGAAGCCCGCCGCGGTGATCAGGGTGCCGGTGAGCATCGGGAAGGCCGTGCTGCTCCAGGCATAGCTGGCCGCCTTGAGCCGGTCGTAGCCCTGCTCCATCTTGATCGCCATCATCTCCACGGCGATGATCGCATCGTCCACCAGCAGCCCCAGCGCCAGCACCAGCGCCCCCAGCGAGATCTTGTGCAGGCCGATGCCGAAGTAGTGCATCAGGGCGAAGGTCATGGCCAGCACCAGCGGAATCGCCAGCGCCACCACCAGCCCGGTGCGCATGCCCAGTGAGAAGAAACTCACCAGCAATACGATGGCCAGGGCCTCGACCAGCACCTGGACGAACTCGCCGACGCCCGCCTTCACCGCGGCCGGCTGGTCGGACACCTTGCGCAGCTGCATGCCTGCCGGCAGCCCTTCTGCCAAGCGGGCAAACTCGCCTTCCAGGGCCTTGCCCAGCACCAGAATGTCTCCGCCGTCCTTCATCGACACCGCAAGCCCAATGGCGTCCTCACCCATAAAGCGCATGCGCGGTGCGGGTGGGTCATTGAACCCGCGCTGCACGTCGGCGACATCGCCGATACGGAAGGTGCGGTCGCCCACCCGAATGGGGAACTGACGGATCTGCTCGACACTGTCGAAGCGCCCACTGACCCTAAGTTGCAGGCGCTCGCTGGGGGTTTCGAAAAAGCCTGCGGTGCTCACCGCGTTCTGCTCGCGCAACGCCTGCTGTACCGCGGCCAGCGGAACACCGAGTGTCGCCAGCTTGACGTTGGACAGCTCGATCCAGATTTTCTCGTCCTGCAAGCCGATCAGCTCGACCTTGCCCACGTCCTTGACCCGTTGCAGCTGGATCTGGATGCGGTCGGCGTAATCCTTTAGTACCGCGTAGTCGAAGCCTTGGCCGGTCAGTGCGTAGATGTTGCCGAAGGTGGTACCGAACTCATCGTTGAAGAACGGCCCCTGGGCCTCGGGTGGCAGGGTGTGCTTGATGTCCGCGACCTTCTTGCGGATCTGGTACCACAGCTCGGGGATATCCTTGGAATGCATCGAGTCGCGGGCCATGAAGGTGACCTGGGACTCGCCCGGCCGGGAGAACGAGACGATTTTCTCGTACTCGCCGGTCTCCATCAGCTTCTTCTCGATGCGCTCGGTGACCTGGCGCGACACTTCTTCAGCGGTTGCCCCTGGCCACAGCGTGCGAATGACCATGGCCTTGAACGTGAACGGCGGATCTTCGCTCTGCCCGAGCTTGGTGTAGGACATGGCGCCAATGGCTGCCAACAGGATCATCAGGAACAGTACGATCTGGCGATTGCGCAGCGCCCAGGCGGAAAGGTTGAAACCCATCGGGACTTACTCCTTGGCCGCCAGGTTCACTTCACGGTTGCTGCGGTCCACTGGCCGCACCTGCTGCCCCTCGCGCAGCACATGGCCGCCGGCGGCAACCACCCAGTCGCTGGCCTGAAGGCCCTCGAGCACGGGTACGCTGTCGGCACCGTAGGGGCCCAGGCGCACCGGGGCGCGTTCGAGGCGGTTGTCCTTGCCGACGCGCCAGACATAGGCCTGCCCGGCCTCCGCGGTGACGGCCGAGAGCGGCACCGCCAGGGGTGCGCGCTCGGCGTGGGCGATGAACACCCGGGCGCTTTGGCCCAGTTCGGCTGGCGCGTTGCTGGAGGTGAAGGCGATGCGCGCGGCGAAGGTCCGGGAGCGGGGGTCAGCCGCTGGCGACAGCTCGCGAATACGCCCTTCGAACCGTTGGTTCGGGTGCGTCCAGAGCTCGACACTGACCGCCTGGCCGACGGCGAAGCGGGCGAACTGCTGTTCTGGCAGGCCGATCGCCACTTCACGCTCGCCGTCGGCGGCCAGGGTGAACACCGTCTGCCCGGCGCCCACCACCTGCCCTACCTCAACCTGGCGCTTGGCGATCACCCCGGCCTGGGGCGCGCGCAGCACGGCGTATTCGGCTTGGTTACCGGCCACCTCGAACTCAGCCTTGGCCTGCTTCAGGCGGGCAAGGCCGGCACGGTAGAGGTTCTCGGCGTTATCGAACTGGGAGTGGCTGACCATCTGCCTATCAAGCAACTTCTGATAGCGATCACGCTCGGTGCGCACCAGCGCCAGGTTGGCTTCGGCGGCAGCCACCTGGGCGCGGTTGGCTTCCAGTTGCAGGCGCACATCCTGCGGGTCGAGTTCGGCCAGCGGCTGTTCGGCCTTGACCCGCTGCCCCTCCTCCACCAGGCGCCTGGTTACCTTGCCGCCGATGCGGAAGGCCAGCTCCGGCTCGAAACGCGCGCGTACTTCGCCGGGGTAGCTGTCTGCCGAGGCCCCCGCCGGCTGGGGCTGAACCACCAGCGCCGGGCGCGGCGCCGTGGGTGGCGCGGCCTGCTGGCCGCAGGCGGTGAGCAGCACGAGGGCCGCGGGCAGGGTGAGGGACAACGCACGACGCAACATGATGGAAGACCTTTGGCAGAGGGCGCATCGAATATTTATACTGGCGAGTATATTAAATCAGCAAAACGGGCCGGGGAAGCGGGCAGGCGCGAGAAAAAACGTAATAGCGTGGCGACGTACGCTACAGCCTGACAGTCCGCGACCCGGTAAGATGCTCACCTTTCACCAACGATACGGTTCCCAATGTCCAACGACGCACCCATCGGCCCTGGCCGGCCGAAGGACCTGGCCAAGCGCGAGGCCATCCTCGAAGCCGCCAAGTCGCTGTTCCTCAGCCTTGGCTATGCCAACACCAGCATGGATGCGGTCGCTGCGGCGGCAGGTGTTTCAAAACTCACGGTCTACAGCCATTTCACCGACAAGCAGACGCTGTTCGGCGCGGCGGTCATGGCGACGTGCCAGACGCAATTGCCCGACTTGATCTTCGAGTACCCCGAGGGGGTGCCGCTGGAGGATGTGTTGCTGAATATCGCCCGGGGGTTCCAGGCGCTGATCAGCTCGGACGAGTCGGTCAAGCTCAGCCGGTTGATCATTGCCCTGGGCAGCCAAGACCCGAGTTTCGGGCAGTACTTCTACGAGGCCGGGCCCAAGCGGGTGGTGGCGGGGATGGAGGCGTTGCTGCGTGGGGTCGGTCAACGGGGGTTGCTGCGGATCGATAACCCGTTGCGGGCGGCGGAGCAGTTCTTCTGCCTGGTCAAGGGGGCGCCGGATTATCGGTTGTTGATCGGGTGTGCACCGGCGCTTACGGGGGATGAGGCGGAGGTGCATGTGCGGGAGGCGGTTGAGGTGTTTGTTCGGGCTTATCGGGTTTAGGGGTCGGGCTCGGGCTCGGGCTCGGGCTCGGGCTCGGGCTCGGGGGTTAGTGTGCTGGTTTTTAGATTTCGGTGCATATCCATTCACGATAGCGACCTTTCGGCACCTTTCCGCCCTTACGGCGGCTTACTTTTTTCTTGCCTCGCCGGCCGCGTCAAAAGTAAGCATGGGCCTGTCCCGTGACAACGGACGCCAAAAAGCTGGTTATTTAGCCTTCTGCCTTAAGCTCTTGGCATATTCGTTCGGAGAACGGTAGCCAAGGGCGGAGTGCAGCCGACAGCTGTTGTAAAAACCATGAACATAGCTGGCGATGGCTAGTTGAGCATGTCGTTTACTGGGATATGCACTGAATGCTTCTTCCCTTTTCAGCGTAGCGAAGAAGCTCTCAGCCACTGCGTTGTCCCAGCAGTTTCCCTTTCGGCTCATGCTTTGCGTGAAGTCTTTCCTGGCCAGTACCGATTGGAA